>CAVTJN010000017.1:0-265142 GCA_963735055.1 uncultured Chloroflexia bacterium
CCCGACGATATTTCTGGACACGGTCGGCGAGAGCGCTCCGCATATGCGATCGTGTCGGGCAGGATTCACTCCAGGTCTTCATAAAGGTTTAAAGAGGGCAGCAGTTGACGACATAAAGTATCTGTGCATGTGTGATCCCACCACCAACGTGGCTGTGGAGATCCTGTGCGTTCTGGCCGAAGGTAAATCCATTGATGAGGTCGCCGTAATGACACCGCAGGCATTTGCTGAAGTTCTTGGCAGCCCCAGCGAAGACCTGGTCAAGAAAGCCAAAGCGCTAATGGGGCTGGTTGACTTGGGGATCGAGCGATTCAGGGCTGGAGCCGGGCAAAGTACTCGGTAGTATTCTTCGAGGGCATCATCGGTATGGACGACAACGAATTCCTGGCCAGGGTGATATGTGAGCAGCTGAATTCCGGAGCGCCGGTGGTGCTGGCATCGATCATAGACTCAAGCGGTTCCTCTCCGAGACACGGCGGGACCAAGATGGTGATCGCCGCCGGCGGTACTGCTTACGGAACGATCGGAGGGGGCATACTCGAGGCGACCGCCATCAAGGAATCCTCGGCCGTTCTGGCCCACGGTCGGGCCACGACCTTGAGATTCGATATGGCCGGGGAGACCGCCCTGTCCCTGGACCCGATCTGCGGCGGCCAGGCCACCGTGCTGCTGGACTGCATCGCACCGATTGCCGGACGTGGAGTTCTTCGGCAAGGTTCACGACACGGCGGTAGCAAGCAGGGACTGCTTCCTGTTGACGGTGATGCAGGATCATGCGGGCGCCGTTGAGGTCATCGGACGTTCCCTGTTGTCGCCCGCCGGAGAAATCACGGTCCTTCGTTTGGTCAGAACAGGATATTGACCTGGTCAAGTCGGAACTCCATAATGTGTCGTCGACCACCGTTCTGCCGGTGCGAGACCTGAGCGTGGTCGTCGATCCCATCCGCCGTACGAAGACTCTCTATTGTTTCGGGGCCGGGCACGTCGCCATGGCGACAGCTCGCGTGGCGGCTTTCGCAGGGTTCCGCGTCACCGTAGTCGATGACCGTTCTGAGTATGCCAACGCCGCGCGCTTTCCTGATGCCGGCGGCATTCTGGTGATCAGTGACTTCGGCCCACGCCCTCGAGGGGCTCCCCATTGACGGCGACTCCTTCATTGTGATCGTTACCCGGGGGCATCAGCACGACCGGATAGTCCTGGAGCAATCGCTCCGGACAGAGGCCGCCTATATCGGGATGATCGGCAGCCGCCGGAAGCGGGACACGATTTACACGACGCTGTTGTCCCAGGGGTTGGCGCAGAAGCAGCTTGATCGCGTCCATTGCCCCATCGGGCTGGCCATCGGCGCCGAGACGCCGGAAGGAGTCGCGGTCAGTATCGTGGCCGAGTTGATTGCCGAGAGGGCGAAGACCCGGGGATGAAGGCCGGACACGTGGCCTCGGTGGTGCTGGCGGCCGGCTTTTCCCGGCGGGCGGTTAATTTTAAGCCGCTGCTGCCGCTCGGACAAGAGTCTATCGTGGATCATGTCATCTCCACATTTCTTCAGAACCGCGTCGATGTGTATCTGGTGGTCGGCTACCGCCAGATCGAGGTCCGGGCGGCCATCGAGGACCGGGACGTGACTATCATCGACAACCCCGACTACGAGTTGGTATGTTCACTTCGGTTCAAGCCGGCGTCCGCAACGTGGGCACTGCCTGCGAGCGCTTCTTTGTCATGCCGGTTGATATCCCGCTGGTAAGACCAGCGACGATTGGCAGGCTTCTCGCCGCAGCCGAACACCACCCGAACAGCATCATCTATCCCGTGTTCAGCGGCCGCCGGGGACATCCTCCGCTGATCCCGTCAAGCTTGATCCCTTCCCTACTGGGGTGGCGGGGAGAGGGGGGTCTCAAAGGAGCCCTCTCCGGGCACCAGCACCGGGCGGTCGAAGTGACGGTTCCCGACGGCAATATCTTGTTCGACGTCGATACTCCCGAAGACTACGCCAACCTGTTGGAGCGTTTTCGGCGAAGCCACATACCGACGGACGCCGAATGCGCCGTCATTGTGAACGATATTTGCGGAGTGGCAGGCAACATCCGACTGCATTGTGCGAAAGTGGCCGAGGTCGCTGTCAAAATCGGCCGCGCCCTGAGTGAGTCCGGCCAGGCTGCGGACGTCGCTGCAATCCGCGCCGCGGCGATGCTGCACGATATCGCCAAGGGAAAACCGCATCACGACGCCGCCGGGGGCGAGATGCTCCGTGACATGGGCTTCGCGTTGATGGGTGAGGTGACAGCGGCACACACCGATCTGGCGGGCGACCCCGGACGGGCATCGCTGGAAGCAAAGGTGGTCTATCTGGCCGACAAGATGGTCAACGGTACGGATCTGGTCACGATTGAGGAAAGGTACGCCGCTGCCAGTCGGCGGTTCGGTTCGAATCCCGGGGTTGCGAGCAAGATAGCGGGCGAGCGGCTTCGTGCCTTAGCGGTGCAACGGGAGATCGAAAATCAAACAGGCTGCCCTATGGAGAGCATTGTTACTGCGTAGGGCAAGACGCCGGCATTCCTGTCCTTAGTCCAGAACACCCGCCTCCTTTTGTGAGAGGGAACCTGGCTCTGTCCGCCTGGCAGGCACCTTAGCTTCCCATCCCGGATCGAGAGTGGCGCTCTGATTCTCCGGTATCTTCGTTTCCTCTTGACCCCTGCTCAGGTTCCCTGCGAGCTTGCCATTTTAGTCTATTGGCCTTCGAGCGCTTTCTGGATGTCTTTGGCATCTCAGGGCACCTCTAGTCACATCCCCCATCCAGGAAATCACAGGACAGGCCATCAGGGTCTGCAGGACTCTCCGGGTTCACGTCCACAAAACGCCCGGGAAACTTGCGGCACAACTTGTCCCACCCGTATCGGTCGTACGGGTCCAGTCCCCCGCTTGCCGCAAGTGACACGTAGGCCATATTCCGAGACCGGTAAACCGTCCCCGTTGTTGAATCCAGCGTCGGTATTCCTCGCTTGCGCTTCGGGCCCACATCGGCGTACATTCCACCGTTCGCCGGTTGCCCCAATGCCCTCGGCTGCGGTTCTTTCCGGTCGCTGTCGGCCACATCATCAACCATGGTCAAACGTACGCGAGGACGGCATGGACGACCGTCAACCAGCATGTGCTCCTCCACCTGCGTTTTCTGAACCCAACCCCGCTACCCCCCTGATACGATCATCAGTATTTCGACCTCATCCCCGTCACGAATCGGAATCGACGCCTGCATCGGATATACGATCTCGCTGTTGACGAAGATCTCCGCGAATCCCTGTATCCGTCCCTTCGCATCCACCAGATGCTCTTTGATCCCGGGATATTGCCGCTCCAGATCGTCAATCACCTCTCTAACCGTGCCGCCGTTTGCCTCGACTACTTCCTGACCGCCGGCGAGGTCCTGGTAATACTGGTGCAGCCGGACTCTCACACTCATCAGCCGACCTTCTTCACCGCTTCCAACCGTCAGATGGAAGAAACGAATTAGGTGCTCGCATTGATCCTGATCGCCTGGTCAATTACCTGATCTCCGTACGCGGACGGTTTGTACACATAGGAACTCACGCCCGGCGTCCTTCTTTGCCTGAAGTGCCGTCAGTATCTTCTCCGAAGTGATCGGCAGGTCCATTATGGCAATCCCACAGGCATCATAGACCGCGTTGATGATGGCCGGGATGATGGGCAGGATCGTTCCTTCGCCCGCCTCCTTGGCGCCATAGGGGCCATTTGGTTCGTATGTCTCGACCGGAATTGAGCTTAAGTCCGGGACGTCCAGGGAGGTCGGTATCTTATAGTCACCGAGGTTCGTGTTCAAGTTCCGGCCATTGGCATCAAAAATGAGCTCTTCAAACAGGGCTTCTGACAATCCATGGACCATTGACCCTTCAAGCTGCCCTTCAACGGCCTGGCGGTTGATGGCCGTGCCGCAGTCATGGGCAAGAGTCAACTTGTCAACCCTCAGCCTCCCCGTTTCCATGTCAACCGTCACCTGGGCGACGCACGCCTGTGTGGAGTACGCCGGCGATGCTCCCACCACGGATCCCTTCCAGTCTTTGGAGTATTGCATGTCCGGCGGCGAATAGGTCCCGATGCCCACGATTGTGCCCTGTTTGGAGAATGCCCAGCGGGCAACCTCCTGGAATGTCAGCGGTCCGTCCTTGACCATCTTGGTGAATCCGCGGTGCTCGGACAAGTATCTGTCCCTGAGTTCTTTTGTCTTGATGGCGTTCTTCTCCGTTCCGTGGACCAGGCCGCCACGGAAGGTGAATTCGGACGCCGGCATGTTGAACTCTTTCGACAACCTGTCCAGCAGCTGCTGCCTGACAATCTCTGCTGCCTGCTTGGTGGCGTTGCCGGTCATTAGCGTCTGGCGGCTGGAATAGGCGCCCAGATCTATGGGGCACAGGCCGGTGTCGCCTGAAATCACGGTAATATCGCCGGGTGACAGCCCCAGTACCTCGGCCGTGATCATCGCCCATATCGTGTCCGAACCCTGGCCAATTTCGTTGGCGCCGCTGTGGACGGTTACTCCCTTGCCGTCCTCCGCAATTCTGATGAGGACGGTGGAGTGCGGTATGTCCGTTCGGTAGATGGCTGCGCCCGCCCCGGTGACAAAGTAGCTGCAGGCCGCCCCGATTCCCTTTCCCTCGGGCAACTTCCCTTTCTTGTCTTTCCAGCCGGCATCGGCGCTGGCGGCTTCAAGGCATTCCTTGGAGCTGAACGTACTAAGATGGTAGCCGCTGAGTGTCGTGCTCCCTCTCTGAAGCGTGTTCTTCAGTCGAAACTCAACCGGGTCGATACCCAGTTCTTTCGCCACCAGATCAAGCTGCGCTTCAAAGCAGGCCCGGTTGCTCACGGCGCCGTGCCCGCGCAGAGCCCCGCTCGCCGGCTTGTTGGTATAGACCCGGTACCCGTCGTATTTCATGGCGGGTATGTGATACGGAGCATGGATCATAGAGCCGTTGTAGTAGACCGTAATGATACCCAGGCTGCTGTAGGCGCCACCGTCAAGCACTCCAAGGTGCTCATGCGCCAGTATCTTCCCATCGCGGCTCACGCCTATCTTCATCTCATGATAGTACTGGTGACGCGCCCGGCTGACGAAGAACACCTGCTCGCGGTCCAGAACTAGTTTGACTGGTTGCCCGGTATGCATCGACAGCAGACTGGTCACGATGTCGACGTAGCTGGCGCTCGCCTTGACTCCGAAATCCGCCACCCACATTTGGAGCGATGACCCGCACTTTCTCGATCGGAATCTCCAGGACCATGGACAACGCCCGCTGGACATAATGCGACACCTGGGTGGATGTCCAAACCGTAAGCTTCCCGGACAGATCAAAGGTGGCCAGGCATGCGTGGGGTTCCATGCAAACACCGTCTGTCTTCCGGTTCATGAAACGGTCGGTGCGCACCAGATACGATTCTGCAAAGCCTCGGGCGGTGTCGCCCGCGCCGTTATGCACTTCCTGGCAAATGTTACGGGGATACTCCGGATGGATTACGGGCGCCCCTTCCTGCATCGCCTGGAAAGGGTCAAGCACCGCCGGCAGCACTTCATATTCGACTTTGATCAGATCGACGGCCTCCTTTGCCGTCTGCTCATCGACCGCTGCCACCGCCGCCACCTGGTCTCCCACGTAATTGACCGTATCGAGTCTGAGGGCCGTTTCGTCAAAGCGCGCCGGGCTGTGCCCGAACTTGACCTGCGTGACGTCTTTCGCCGTCAAGACAGCCTTCACCCCGCTCAATTTCTTCGCCTTTGAGACATCAATATTGAGTATGCGGGCATGAGCGTGTGGGCTCTGGAGGAGAGCTCCAATCAGCATGTTCGGCAGCGACAGATCGGCTGTGTACTTCGCCTGACCGGTCGCCTTCTCCGGGACACCCTTCCTTATCTGGTCGGTATGAATTATCGCCAGGTCACCAAGAACATCTTTCTCGTTCACGATCGTGCCTCACCACTTTTCATCATCGTCGATGCCTTCTTGACGGCATTTACAATCTTGAAATAGCCCGTGCATCGGCAGAGATTCCCCACCAGCGCTTCACGAATCTGTTGCCTGCTGGGCGAAGGATTGCTGTCGAGCAAGGCCTTGGCTTTCAATATCATTCCTGGCGAACAGAAACCGCACTGGATGGCCCCTTCCTCAACAAAGGCCTGCTGTACCGGGTGCAGCTTCCCGTTTTGGGCGAGACCCTCGATGGTCGTGACTCGAGCGCCGTCCACCTGGGCCGCCAGTACCATGCAGGAACTGACGGGTTTGTCATCGAGGAGCACCGTGCAGGCGCCACAGTCCCCGAGTTCACATCCCTGTTTCGTCCCGGTGAGATTCACCTGAGGACCGCGGATCACCTGGGCCAGCGTCTCATTGTGCGTCACCAGCAGGTCGTACCGGTTTCCGTTAATGGTGAGCTTAATCTGCTTGTTCATGTCAGTTATCAATCCTTCCCCGAGATTAGCCTGTTACGTTTGACGCCGCCTCCAGGAGGCTGCGCTTCACAAGTACCTGGACCAGCCTTCGGCGGTAATCGGCCGACCCACGTACGTCCGTAATCGGGCGGCATGTATCGACCGCGATGCTGCCGGCATGACTGGCGACATCGTCTGAGATCTTCTTACCGGTGAGGTAGGCCTCGGCAGCGGGACAACGAATGAAGGTCGGCGCCACCGCTCCCAGCACGACTCTTGCAGAGCGGCACACCCCATTGTCAATCGAGATGACGGTCGTAACGCTGACAAGGGCTATTTCCATCGCGTTGCGTATCGTGTACTTGAGGTAGCTGGCCCCGTTGCGCCCGGTCGGTTGCTTCAACACGATCGACGTAATGATCTCGTCCTTACCGACCGTGGTCTGCCCTGGACCCTTGAAGATCGTCTCCACCGGCGCGCTGCGGGACCCTTTGGGACTCGTGATTTCAACGGTCGCTCCGTAGGCAATCAGCGGTCCGATCGTGTCGCCGGCCGGCCTGGCGGTGCATATGTTGCCCCCGATGGTGGCCCGGTTGCGGATTTGAAGGGAGCCAAGCTTCCCGGCCGCCTTGGACAAGGCAGGGAAACTAGCCTCTACTTGCGGCGATCCGGCAATCTCGGCTATCGACACCATGGGGCCGATAGAGAGGTGGTCCTTTTCGCTCACCGCCATCCCGCTGAGTCCCCGAATCTTGGCCAGAGACACCAGCAGTTCGGCACTGACCGCCTTCTTCTTCAGGCTGACCAGCAGATCGGTTCCGCCCGCTATTACTCGGGCTTTTCCGTTGCTCTGGAGCAGTGCGCAGGCCTCGCCCACAGAAGCCGGTTCTGCGAGTTCGAATCTTGGCAAAATCATTGCGGCCCCCCTGTTTTCGCTTTCTGTTTTCTGCTAATTAAGTGGAATATCTTGAGCTTCATTTTTCAGCCCTCTACCGCAACTGCGGCACAAAAAACCGCGTCCTCGGAGACGCGGTTTTTCGACCAATCGTAGGTTTCGTCTCCTTTCCAAACACGGGCAGCGATACCGTTTCCAGTAACGCCTTCGGACCTTACAGTCACCGTCTGTCG
Organism: uncultured Chloroflexia bacterium; assembly: GCA_963735055.1. Lineage (GTDB taxonomy): Bacteria > Chloroflexota > Dehalococcoidia > Dehalococcoidales > UBA2162 > JBBITI01. The sequence goes on from CAVTJN010000017.1 coordinate 7,560, forward strand.
GCCATACCCTGAGGCGTAGGCCAGACAGCTATGGAGAGTATTCTGCTGTTAAGTTGCCCCAAAAATGAGATCAGCCGTAATCGGCTGTTCGAAACAGTCTATCAATACCGGGCAAGAGTGTCAAACTGCCCGTCAGAAGCCCCGCGCCGTGGCGGTTTATCCAGGGCCCCGGGCAACGCTCCGCTGAGATCACCTGAAATCTATGGCGAATTGGCTGTCAGCATCGGTTTGGTACGCCTCCAGGAACGGCGAGAACGTGTTGACCACCAGTTTATCCTCCGCCGGGACAAAGGTCAGTATGCGCAGGTAGCCGTTCCCGCCTTTCTCAAGCTTCTGGTAGTCAGCCAGCAGCACGAACGTCTCCTGCTTGCCATAGGCTAGCGTCTTCAGCGCCTCGCCGTGCTCGTGGCCGCAGAGTAGTAGCCGCAGGTTGTCGTTGTCCCTGACAAGAGGGAGCAACGTCTCGCCCTCGTCTGTCAGCGTCGCGTTCGTGTTCAAAGCACTGTGGGTGTTCAGGATGACTTTCCGGTCGGGATACTGGCCCATGATGTCGTCGGCCCAACTGATCACCTCCGGAGGCGGCGCATGCTGCAGATGCAAGAACAGGAGGTCCTTCCTCTTCCACTGAAATCAACTGATAGTTGTTGTCGTTCGTCTCGCCAAAGTGCCCGGCGTACCAGTCCATTCCGGAGAACCTGGGACTGCCGAACGTTTCGTTATAGAGGACCGACGGTTGGTCGTGGTTTCCCGGGAGGACCCCGTAGGGGACGATTCCATCGAGTTCCCTCATGGCTATATTGGCGAATTGCCATTGCTCTTCGTCATCGGCATCATTGACCATATCACCGCTGTGGGTGACAAATACGATATTGAGCCTGGCCGCGTTTTCCCTGATCCATCGTGTCTGCGTCAACAGAATGTGCGGATAGGTCTGCGAGTAGTATTGCGTGTCAGGCAGGACCACGACAGAATAGTAGGCGGTGTCAGACGGTACCCCGGGAATAATATCAGATACCCTGGACTCGGGAGTGCCGGCGCAGCTGATGAAGCCTATCGCGGCGGCCACCGCAAGGCAAAGCAACAGGTAGCGTCGATCTCGTGATACGGTTCCCGACGCGGTGGGCAACCGGCATTTCGCGCCCCCTGCCGCAGGCTCTCATTCGACCCCGGCGACCCCGGTCGTGGCCGCAACGTCCCACCACACCAGCGCCGTCGTCATGCGGTCGGGCCACCGGTAGACACCGTCCTTCAGGATGAGACGCCTTGTTAGCACGGTGCGGATCAGACCGTCATGCACGCTGTCGCCCGTCAGATGAAGGTGGCGTTTGGCGCGCTCAAGAGCCGCCTCCAGCGTTTCATCGGACCAGGTGTGCTCGAGTCTCTCCATGGCTACATTAGCGTATATGCCCATTTGGTAGAGCGCGTTGTAGGCGACAATGAAGTTAGGGGAATCGTGCCGGTTCCCATGAATCTCAAGCGCCAGCTCCTGAATAATCCCGTCAATGGCAATATGCCGGAGCCCCAGATAGCACCTTCGCCGGGCGTGGGCCTCCATCTTGCGAATGAAGGCGGCCAGATCAGCGCTCATGTAAACTGCGTGGAAACACACCGCCATGTCATGCATGCCGACAGCGGCGTCCTCCCACGTAGCGTTGACGATGTCGATCTTACCGCTGACCCCGGCCTCGGCGGCGTTGCGTATCAGGATATCCGACATGGCCCGCGCCGGCTCGACCGCCGTAACCCTGGCGGCAGCCCCCGCGAGCGGTATCGTCCAGCGGCCGGTGCCCGCGCCGATGTCAACAACGGTGTCCTCCGGTCGAAGGCTGGCTCTGATGACATCCAGGAGCCCATCACGCCTTCCTCGGTTCTTGCGCCGGGAGGCGGCGTCAAATGATTCGGCCCTTTCTCTCCGGTCAAATCCGGAACCTGACGCGGGCCTCCCGTAGGGTCAGGTCCCGCCACATCACGAGGTAATCTGGTTCGGGTGCTGTCATCGTCTCATCCCATGCAGGACTTAGCAGTACCACGATACCACGAGTGCCGTGGATCGCCCTTCGTTGTGTTCCATGATATCACCGGTTCAAGACTGACCATCTCTTGCCGGCACCAGGAGTGTCCGAGCCCCAGGTGTACGGTCCTCGTCCGTCCGTTGTTCTACCGCCGTTTCCCAGTTACCCAAACTGGTCCCACCCCTCACGATTGCATATCTGACAAGCTCCGCCGCGCTGTGGACCCCCAACTTCTTCATTGTTCTTGCCCGGTGGCGCGAAACGGTCGGGGCCGACATGCTCAGTCGGGCGGCTATCTCGCTGGTGCGGGAACCCTCCGCCACAAGCTTCAGTACCTGCCGTTCCCGAGTGGTGAGGGTATTGAAATTGTCTGAACCGTCTGGCTGTTCCAGACTATCGGAATGATCACCTGTCCCGGGTCCGTCCATGTAGAGATGGACAATATAGTCCCCTTGAGATACCCGCGCTATCGCCGAAGCCAAATCGGCGTAGCTGCCCTTCTTCGAGAAGAAGCCGCTAACACCAGCTCGAAATCCGGCTCCTAGATCCAATCGGCTTTCGGCTTGGGTGAGGAGTATGACTCTTGAGGTAATGTGCTCCACGCGCAGGTGACGTGTGATTTCGATCCCGTTCGTAGGGGGCAGGAAAGCATCCAACAAGATCACGTCCGGGGACTGTTCTGCCGCAGCTTCAATGACTTCGTTTTCGCTGGACGCAAGGCTTGTCACTTCGATGTCTTTATTGCCTCCCAGGAGGGAGGCGATTCCTTCGCGATAAAGCGTGTGCGCGTCAGCCACCATGATTCTCAACTTTTCGGCAACCATAACCATACTTCCCCCTGGTGGAGCGCCTTACGGCAAACATGGCATCCATGTCACTGCCGGTAGCCCGATACTCCATATGTACACAAAAAACGGGCACCCCCAAAGGAGGTGCCCGCAAGGCTTCGGCCTCTATGAGCTAACTCTCCTTTCCAACGGGAGGTACAGACATTTCTATCTGTGCCCTCGGAGCTTCCCAGAAGCTCGCCGGCGGCCGAGCCATTGCCCTAAGGCTTTAGGCTTCTCCGCTCGAAGAGTGCGTTACGCTAGATTACAGATTACCGGTATGTTATCAGCAAGGCGTATGTGACGTCAAACACTTCCGGTACAAACCCGTACATGCCGGGTAGAATTACGTTGATGATGACAAGCAACGGTCCGAGTGTGAGCCTCTGGACAATCCGCTGTGTGATACTGGCGGCATTCGGTGCGGCTTGTGATACTTGGCTCGTTCAGGTATTCTTTTCCTGTTCAAGAAGCCCTCGGCCGATGGCATCGGTGGCTTGCGGAATCTATTGCAGTCCTTGGTTGGAATAGTCGAAAACAAATTCTTAATCGAGGACAAATGAGAGGGGACCATGGTGTCTGAATTTCTCAAGTTGGTCACGCCGGATGAGGCTCTGCGTAAATTGGAGGCGCATCTCAAGACGCTGGTTGAAGTTGAATCCATAGGTGTTGCAGGGGCACTGGATCGCGTGATTGCCGTTGATGTCCGCGCTCCTGAGAACCTGCCATCCTTTCCCCGCTCCACCATGGACGGATACGCCGTGAGAGCCCGCGACACATATGGCGCCAGCCCCGGGCTTCCCGCCTACCTCAAGGTGGTCGGCGAAATGCCCATGGGACGCTCTTCGGCCCAGGCTGTCAACCAGGGGGAGGCCATCAAGGTGCACACTGGCGGAATGGTGGCTGATGGCGCCGACGCTGTCGTGATGGTCGAGAACACCCAGCTTGTTGCCGGCGGAAGCGTGGAAGTGTCGCGGCCCTTGGCTCCCGGCGAGAATATCCTTAAAGTGGGAGACGATATCAAGGTTGGCGGAGTCCTGTTTCCATCCGGGCACTTACTCAGACCTCAGGATATCGGCGGGCTGATGGCTTTAGGCATTACCAGGACGACAGTCTTCGCCCGTCCGCGAGTATGCGTCATCTCCGCCGGGGACGAGGTGGTCTCTCCCGACGTGGCGCCCGCGGCCGGTCAAGTGCGGGACATCAATACATACACTCTCTCTGCTCTCTCACGACAAGCCGGCGCTATTGCCGTGTCCTATGGCCTCGTGAGGGACGACCTGGCGGCGCTGAATAGGGCGGCGCGCGCCGGAATCTCCGAGGCAGAGGTCGTTGTGATTTCATCCGGGAGTTCTATCAGCACCAGGGATATTACTGCCAGAGTGATATCGTCCCTCGGCGATCCGGGAGTCTTGGTTCACGGTGTCTCGCTTCGCCCCGGCAAACCGACGATACTGGCCGTTGTAGACGGCAAGCCGGTTTTTGGACTACCGGGAAATCCGGTGTCGGCAATGATCGTCTTTGATCTATTCGTCAGACCTGCGATATACCGAGTGGGCGGCTGCAGTCAGCCTCCCCCCCTCCCCACCATCACCGCGAAACTGACTCACAATGTCCCGTCCGCCACTGGTCGGGAGGATTACGTTGCGGTGAAGATCTACCTGCAGGGCGGAGAGCATATCGCCAGCCCGATATTCGGGGAATCGAATCTCATTACCACCTTGATTAAGGCCGACGGAATGGCCAAAATACCTTTGGACAAGAATGGCCTGACCGCCGGCGAAACAGTCACCGTAAGGTTGTTCTAGGGGGAAGAAACCGTGGCTAGAAAGACGTATCTTGAAGATATTCCTCTGGAGGAAGCTCTGACCCGATTCATCACGGCTCTGCAGCAAGCCGGACTCAAGCCTCTTCCTGCCGAGCTTGTTTCCGTTGATCAGTCGGGGGCCAGAGTCACCGCTGAGCCGGTATGGGCCAAAATCTCTTCGCCTCACTATCATGCCGCTGCCATGGATGGCATCGCCGTGAGCGCCGGAGACACCCACGGCGCATCCAAAACCGAGCCCAAGAGACTGAAAATGGGCAGCCAGGCTTATTGGGTGGACACTGGGAATGCCATGCCCGCAGGCACCAATGCTGTGATCATGGTCGAAGATGTGCAGATTATTGGACAGGATGAAGCCGAGATCCAGGCAGCCGGTCGCGCCCTGGCAGCACGTTCGCCCGCTCGGCGAAGATATCGTGGCTACCGAGTTGGTCCTGCCCGAAAACCACCTGATCCGTCCTCATGACCTGGGGGCGATGTCCGCAGCCGGGCTCACCGAAGTGCCGGTTCGACGCAGGCCGCGGGTCGGCGTGATCCCGACCGGCTCAGAGCTCGTGCTGCCCGGCACGGATCCCGCTCCCGGAAAGATCATCGAGTTCAACTCTCTGATGATTGCTGAACTGCTCAAGGAATGGGGGGCCGAAGCGCGTCGGTTACCGATCGTACCCGATGAAAGAGGGTTACTCGCTGCGGCCGTCTCTGGCGCCATTGATGATTGTGATCTGGTTATTGTCAACGCCGGTTCCTCGGCGGGAAGCCGGGACTACACTTCCAGTATTGTTGAACAATTAGGGGAGCTTGTGGTCCATGGCATCGCCATCCGTCCCGGTCACCCCACCATCCTTGGCATCACGCGTGGTAAGCCGCTCATCGGCATACCGGGATACCCGGTTTCAGCGTTGCTCACCACCGAGCTTGTCGTCAAGCCCATCGTCTTCCACCTTCAGGGGATAGTGCCCCCCGCTCCCCCCAGGATCCAGGCAAGCGTGAGCCGGAAGATCTCCTCCTCCATGGGCCAGGACGATTTCGTGCGGGTAACCCTTGGCCGGATTGGTGAACGGATCGTAGCCACTCCGCTGTCCGGTGGCGCGGGCGTTATAATGTCTTTGGTTCGGGCCGACGGCATCATGCGCATACCGCGATTTTCTCAAGGATTGGATAGCGGGGCTACCGTCGAAGTTGAGCTGCGAAGGCCTCCGGAGGAAATAGAGAACACAATCATCGCCATAGGCAGTCATGACCTGTCACTCGACATAATCGATAGCCTCCTCCACAAGCACTATCCCGGCAGGCGGCTGTCCTCGGCGCACGTTGGCAGTCTCGGCGGCTTGATAGCGCTGAGCCGCAAAGAAGCTCACCTGGCCGGGTGCCATCTGCTCGATGAGAAGACGGGCGAGTACAACGTCAGCGATATCAGGCGGGTCCTTAATGGCGAGAAGACCGTCCTGGTCAACCTTATCTACCGCCAGCAAGGGCTGATGGTGGCCAGGGGTAACCCGAAGCACATTGTCGGGCTTGAAGATATCCTTCGGCAGGAAGTCAGTTTCGTTAATCGCCAGCGTGGCTCGGGAACGCGCGTGCCTCCTGGACTACAAGCTCAAGGAGTCCGGTCTGAATGCCGGCGACGATCAATGGCTACGAAAGAGAAGAGTTTTCCCATACCGGGGTAGCCGCAATCGTCGCAAGTGGGGCGGCCGATGTCGGCCTGGGCATTCTGGCCGCCGCCCGGGCACTGGACCTCGATTTTCTGCCGCTGCTGCAAGAGCGCTATGACCTGGCGATTCCCCTGCAGCATTACGAGAGCGAGCTGCTTGAGCCCCTTCTTGCCATTATTCGCGGCAAGGAGTTCAAGGAGATAGTCGTATCCCTTGGGGGTTATGACACTTCCGACACGGGGCGCCAACTGGCGGTCGTGGGATAGCCCCTTGGCCGCTGGTTCAGCTGTTGCCGGTCTCGGTCAGCACGGCCCCGGCTGGTGAATCACACTAACAACTCTGCTTGGCCGTCAGTCGACGGCGATCATCACGTCCGAGGCCTTGATGACGGCGTAGGCTTCTTTCCCTACCGCAAGACCGAGACTATCGGCCGATGTCTTGGTGATGATCGATACCACCTGCTGCCCCCCGGCGAGCTCGACTACAATCTCGGAGTTGACCGCTCCTGGAGTGACCTTTACGACTTTGCCTTTCAAGTTATTACGAGCGCTCAGTTTCATGGCGATACCTCCCGATGCAATGACGACCTTCCACTGTCTATTATAGTCGGCGGCGCTTCATACAGTCACTTCACGTATTCACTCACAGAAGAATGTTACCGAAGAGGGGCGATTGACAAACCTCGACAGTCAGATGTATATTGACCCGTGTTCGCCGGGGGCTGCCTTCAACCTCGGGACTGAACACTCTCCGACCTGCTTCGCCTAAACCGGAAGGGGCATGGCAAGCAGACGCTGGCCGCAAGGCCTAAGGGTATTGCCGGAAACGACAGTGCCTCCCATGTTTGGAAAGGAGACGGCATAAGCTTTGTAAAAAGCGCGTCTCCACGTGGGGACGCGCTTTTTTGTTGTGAACACCTCAATCAGATGACAGAATCGGACAAGGAGTCGAAAATGAGCGATGCACCGAAGGTGACCCTGACGATCAATGGGACCAGTCGTACCGTTTCAGCCAGTCCCGACATGGTGCTGATCGATCTGCTGCGCGAAGACCTTCACCTCACCGGCACCAAGCAGTCCTGCGACCGCAAAGGACAATGCGGCGCCTGCACCGTGATCGTGGACGGCAAGGCCGTGCGTTCCTGTCTCAAGAAGGTGGTCGACCTGGAAGGCGCGGAGGTTATCAGGTGGAAGGGCTGGGCACACCCGAAAACCCGCACTTGATTCAGGAAGCCTTCGTCCTCTCCGGCGCTATCCAGTGCGGTTTCTGCACGCCCGGCATGATCATGGCCACCAAGGCCCTGCTGGACCAGAACCCCAACCCTACCGTTGGCCGATATCAAGAAGGCCCTGGCCCGCAATCTCTGCCGCTGTACCGGCTACAGAAGATCATCGATGCCGTCCGGCTGGCCGGCAAATTCCTGCGCGGCGAGAACTACCCCGGCCAAGGTCCGAGCCGCTCTGCCCAAGAAGATGATGGGAGTCTCCCATCCCCGCCCCACGGCGATGCTGAAAGCCTGCGGTGTGGCCAAATTCTCCGCGGACTATTATTTCGACAATGCTCTGGAGATCGCCTGCGTTCACTGCCTCGACCATCACGCCAAAATCAAATCGGTCGACTATCTCGCAGCCGCTCAAAATGCCGGGCGTGGTGGGCATCATCACCGAAAAAGATATCAAGGGCACCAACCGGGTCCGCGAAGCTGCGCCGGATAAGCCGATGTTGATGGAAGATATGGTAGGTCCTACGGCGACCCGATCGCCATCGTAGCGGCCGAGACCCGCGAACAGGCCAGGGCGGCCGCGGCGGCGGTCAAGATGGAATTCGAACCCCTGCCGGTGTACATGACGCCCCAGGAAGCCCTGGCTCCGGGAGCGCATGAAGCTGCATGATTGGTCGCCCAACCTGATATCGGTGACGCCCCAGATCAAGGGCGATGCCGAGAAAGCCCTGGCTGAATCAGCCTACGTGGTGGAAGCCGAATTCTCCACCCAGGTCAACCATCAGGCCCCGCTGGAACCGGAAGTCACCGTTGCTATCTGGAAGGCGAAGGTGACGATGCCGAACTGGTCATCATCGGCCGCAGCATCAATATTCATCCCAATGCCGCCGTGTCGCCGAAGCGGTCGGCTGGAAGAAGACCCGCTATATCGAAGCCTTTTCCGGCGGCCAGTTCGGCCAGAAATCAGTCCATCATCACCGAAGCCCTGGCGGCTGCGGCCTGCGTGCATTTCAGACGGCCTATCCGCTACGTTCCCAGCCTGGCGGAGATCCCTCTTCATGAGCCCCAAACGCCATCCCTACTATATGAATGTCAAGATGGGCGCGGACAAAGACGGGCGATTTACCGGCTCTACAGCATGACATTTAGATCAACAAAGGCGCTTATTTCCTGCTGGGCGGCCTGACCATCGGCCGCACGCTGCACATGCTCTCCAGCGCCTACAATATCCCCAATGTCCTGGGCCAGTGCAAGCTGGTCTATACCAACAACGCCCCGGGCGCGGCTGCCCGGGGCGCCGGACCGCCCCAGTCCAACTTCGCCATGGAATCCGCCATCGATATGCTGGCGGAGAAAGATCGGCATGGACCCGCTGAAGTTCCGCAGAATCAATTCCTTGAAACCGGGCGAGACCCGCTCTACCGGGGCGATCGTGGGCCAGTGGGAATTCCCTCAGATTTGCGATATGATCGAACCCCATTGGGAGAGAGCCAAAAAAGACGCTGCCGCTTTCAACAAAAAGAGCGGCAAGATTAAGACGGGGCGTCGGCCTGGGCGTGCATGCCTTCGGCATCGGCGGCGCCGGCGATCAAGGCCAGGTGGCGGTCGAAATCAACCCGGACGACAGCGTTACCATCTATCGGCGCCATCGCCGACCCGGGTGAGGGCAATGATGCCATGTTGACCCAGATCGCTGCCCATGTTCTGGGAATCCCCATGGAACAAAATCCGCTTGGAGACCCGCGACACCGAGAATACCGTCGGCATGGGTCCGGCCGCCGGCAGCCGCATGACCTATATCGGCGGCGGTTCTCTGCTAACTGGCCGTGGAGACAGCTCAAAAAAGCCATGGACGAAGCCGGCAGCAAGACCTATGCCGGACTGAAGAGGCCGGAAAGCCACCGCGTTATGAAGGCATCAAGAAACTGCAAGGCACGGCAAGCTGGATCCCAAGACCGGCCAGGGCGATTCCAACGAAATCCATCGTGCATAATATCCAGATGGCCGAAGTGGAAGTCAATACCGAGACCGGCGAGGTTAAGGTGCTCAAGATGACCACTGCGGTTGACTGCCGGCCCCATCATCAATCCCCAGGCCGTAGAAGGCCAACTGGAAGGCGGCATGGACCAGGGCATCGGTTTTGCCCTGAGAGAGGAATATATCCACGGCAAGACCAAAGACTGGATGACCTTCAAATTCCCCACCATCGACGATGATGCCGGAGATGGAACTCATCTTCCAGGAGACTCCCAGACCCAACGGCACGCTGGGCGTCAACCGGCATCGGTGAGATGACCATGATCTCCACCGCTCCTTCGATCACCAACGCCATCTACAATGCCTGCGGAGTACGAATCAATCATCTGCCGGCTACGCCGGAAAAGGTCAAAAAGGGCCTCGCGGAGTCGGCCAATCACTGACGCAGGCGTAGGCTTGCATCCGCCCCTGGGAGGAAGTGAATTAGGATCCAAAGCCGGCATATTACGGGGCCGGCTTGAAGAAGTAGTTTACGAGGAGATGATCCAGATGGCTGAATACCAGATCCAGCACATGACCCCCGTTCTTTTTGGTGTCGACACATCGAAGCAGACCGGCGACAGGTTGAAGGCATTCGGTTGCCAAAAAGTGCTATGCGTGTATGATCAGGGGATCAAGAAAGCCGGTATCGCGGACCAGATAATCAGCATCATTAAAGCGGCGGGCATCGCCGTCGTCGTGTATGAAGGCGTTCAGGCGGATCCGCCGGACTTCACCATCGACGAAGGTGCCGCCATCGGCCGGAAAGAACTGGTAGATGGCGTCGTGGGGATCGGCGGCGGCAGCTCGATGGACACCGCGAAAGCCGTCAACGTCATGCTGACTAATACCGGTTCCGTGAGTGACCTGATGAAGTTCCGGCCCGGTGGCCCCCCATCCATGCCTAAGCCGGGAAAGATACTGGTCTTACTTCCCACCACGTCAGGTACCGGCAGTGAAGTAACTGCCGTGGCCGTTCTTACTGACACTACGGCCCACGACAAGAAAGGGATTGGCGGCCCGGTGACCCGCGCTACCCTCGCCATTGTTGACCCCGCCTTGACCGTCGGTATGCCGCCATCAGTCACTGCCGATACCGGCATGGATGTATTTGCCCATGCCGTCTCCTCGATCACCGCCAACCGGCGCAACCAGATGTCCGATATCCTGGGGGAGAGCGCCATAAAGATCCTCTGGAAATACCTGCCGGTGGCGGTCAAAGATGGCCGGAACATTGAGGCCCGGACCCAGATGGCTTTCGCTTCCATGGCCGCCGGCTACGCCTTCCAGGATTCGATGACGCAACTGGAACACGCCATCGGGCATACCCTGGGTTCGCTGTACCATATTCCGCACGGGAATGCCTGCGGGGTATGTCTCGGTGAAATGACCGAATTCGACGCTGATGCGGTACCGGACGGGACCAGACTGATCGCCGCTGCCATGGGAATGCCGGCTACGGGAACGCCCGCCGAACTGGGAAAAGCCATCAAAGTGGCCATTCAGAAGTTCGCCGATTCGATTAACCAGCGGAAATTGAGCCAGATGAACATTCCGGAATCCGATCTGGAAAAGATCGCTGAGATCGTTGCCGGCCCCGGGCTTTCCATGTTCTCGCCGAAGAAGGTCACCAAAGAAGATGTCCTTAAGATGCTCAAAGAAGCATACACCCGGTAGACCGTTCGATTTCCTTTCCCGGCACCGGGTAGGCAGCGTGGTCCAATCGAGGCATAACCGGGGGACACCTCAACGAGGTGTCCCCCGAAACACACCACTTGAAGAGGGAGAATTGCGTGATAGACAAGGGAATTTTTGACCTTACCGGAAGAACTGTCCTGGTTACCGGGGGAAGCCGCGGTCTCGGCCGGGGGTACGCCGAAGCGGTTGCCGCGTTCGGGGCCAATGTGGTCATCGCAGCGCGTGCCCAGCACAAGATCGACGAAACTCTGGCGATACTGGCCCAATATGGGGTCAGCACATTGGGGATATCCGCCGACATGACAAAGGAAGCGGACGTCAGGCGAATGGTCGATGAGACGGTCAAGAAATTTGGCCGGATCGATGTTCTGTTCAACAATGCCGGCATTGGTGGGATGCATCGCCCGATACATGAGGAAACCGTTGCCGATTTCGATGTCGTCATCAACACCAATCTCCGAGCGCCCTTCCTCGTCTTGAAACATGTTCTGCCCGTCATGATCAAGCAGAACAAAGGTTCAATCATCAACACCTCGTCCACTGCCGGTATCCGGGCGGAACTCCCGGAAGTCGCCCCGGTGGCTTACTGCGCAGCGAAGGCGGGGATCAACATCATGACTCAGATCGCCGCCCTCGAGTACGCTAAGTACAATATCCGGGTTAATTGCATCGCGCCCGGCATCCACCGCTCCGAGATGGGTCGTGATTTTCCCATACCGAAAACACCCCCCACCCCGGAGCAGATCGCCGTCTGGCAGGGAGGGTTCAGGAAAATGCTTGAAGATATCCCGATGGGCCGTGGGGGCGAACCTGAAGAACTGGCCGGGGTGGCAGTCCTTCTGGCTTCGGATGCGTCCAGCTACATCACCGGGCAGATCATCCCCCAGGACGGCGGACGGTCAATCAAACACTAGCATTCCGACTCGATGGAACGACTGAAAGAGCGACGGCTCCGCTGATGTCGTTTGTGAAACCGCTTTCTCGGTTACCCCACAAGGGGTAAGCGAGAAAGCTAGGCCACAGTCACCACGAACCGTTTGCTCCAAAACGGTTACCTCTTGTTGACGAACACCCGAGATTTATTTTATGTCGTTGTCAGGGCAAAGGCGGATCAGAAAGGAGAGTTTGATATGGCTGATAATTATGACTGGCTTTTTCGGAGACGTGCTATCGGTTCCAAAACGGCGCCGAACCTTCTTGTTCTCCAACCCCTTGAACGCTCAGACGGGACGGCTGAAGGCAAGCCCAGTGAATCGGCTTATGGCTGGTATCGAAAACTGGCCGCAGGTCATTGGGGTGTCTTGTTTGTAGAAAACACCACCTGTTCAGATGATCCAAACGAGCGGGGTCACTCACCTAATGGATTTCTGATGACTGAGAGTAATCTTCCCGAATTCAGGCGGCTGGTTCAGGAGATAAAGGAGATAAGTCCAGAAACGGTTCTGATGATACAACTCAGCACTGGTGCGCCGGGCAATGATCAGGAAGGAAATAAGAACTTCATGAGTCTGCCTGCCTCGGCGATTAGCCGGTTGCTGGCAAACATGGTAAGAGGTGCCGTTCTGGCAGCTGAAGCCGGTTTCGATGGGATGGATCTTAAGCTCTGCCACGGACATCTTACGTTTCAACTCTTGTGTGAGGCGAATAAGAGGCAGGATGAATGGGGCGGAGATACCCTCAGACAGAGAGCCCGGTTTGCCATAGAAGCAGTTCAAGGGATCAGGAAGGAACTTGCCCATCAGAGAAGAGAAAGATTCATCATCGGTGCTCGGGTTTCCGAGCCCAACTTAGCCAACCTGAGGGATATCGTTAATGTCCTGGATAGAGATCTACGTCTGGACTTCATAAATGTTTCTAACTTCCCAGATATGTTCAACGCCGACGCCATTTCCGTTCTTACACAGGCGGTGAAGATGATGGAGCCTCAAGCAGCCGTCATTCAAGGTGGCTTCACATCCTATTTAGCCAACCACGGAAACCCTGTTGAGAAAATGAGACTCGCTCTTCAAACAAGATTAGCCCCGGATTTCGTAAGCTTCGGTCGACAGGCCATTGCGGACCCATTGACGCCCGAGAAACTCAGAAACAATCGGTTTGAAGAAATCAATTGGTGTAAGCGATGTAACAGCTGCTTCGCGGCAAAAAGGGTGCAAGCATTATAGCGAAGAGATAGGCCACACTGAAGAAGACGGATTGAAGATGAACTTGGGTGGGCACCCGCCGAGACCGGAGACTATGCAAGAAGAAACGACAGTTCTCTTTGGAGCATGCTGCGCGCAGCAATCCAGTTCATCTGTGCTTCAGGCCGAGGCTGACTCTCCCATAGTCCACCACGAGCCGACGAACGCGGCGCACGACAACTGCCCTTGCAGCGAGACCTTCCATCCTCAGGTCCTTGAAAATACGCAGACACGGTGGCAGAATAGGCTGCAAAATCGAAGACGATTGAACCGCGTCGAGGAGGCTGGCTTATGACGCAAGGTGAGAACCCCAACACAAATAACCGATTGGTCGCAGGTTCGATCCCTGCCGAGCCCAGAACCGGCGATATTCTGCGCGAGTGTTCGGGATTTCCGCCGAGACCGTTTCCGGCCTAATTCATTTCGCCGCCGTTAAGGTGGGGGTGAGAATTCACGCACATCCACTGCGTGACGTTTTCGCCGCCAGAATCCGGGATTCCGCAAGAGGTCCCGCGAGGTACGGCCAAAACGGCTCATTGTTGCTGACACCGCCTACAGAGTCATGGCACGTCGTTCAGGGTCACCCAGCCTTCTTTCAATGCTCTGACGACCGCCTCGGTACGCGAGCTGACCTGGAGTTTGTTGAAGATGTGGCTGAAGTGCGCTTGTACTGTGCGCAGGCTGAGGACCAGTTTGTCGGCAATGTCCTGGTTGCTGAGGCCCTGGGTGGCCAGACGCAGGACGTCCAACTCGCGTTCGCTCAGAACCTCCACGGGACGCTGTCGCGGCGCTTTGCCGCCCGCGGGTACGAAGTGGTTGAGCACCTTCCGGGCGACCGCCGGATGAAGGACCGATTCGCCGGCATGAACGGCGCGAATTGCGGAAACAAGCTCCTGGCCGCGGACGCTCTTAAGAAGGTAGCCGGCGGCCCCTGCTTCGAGAAGGCTAAAAACGAACTGGTCATCATCGTAGGCACTGAGAACGAGGACCGCAATCTTGGGATAGAGGGTCTTGATCTGCTTGGTCGCGGAGATACCGTCAACCCGCGGCATTGACACGTCCATGATAACCACGTCCGGGTGCGCAGCGCCGGCCAAACGCACGGCCTCTTCGCCGTCCGCGGCTTCGGCCAGGACCTCAATGTCTGGTTCTTGCTCGAGTATTTGCCGGGTACCCTCGTGTACCACGGCATGGTCGTCGGCAATCAGCACTGTGATCTTGTCCATCTCCACCCTGCCTCTTGTTCCAGGCTGACTCATGATAGCTCATTTTGGGATGACACTCAACGTGGTAGGGGGGCTCTCATAAGCATTACTACTTACGGCACCAAGTCACGCTGCTGGTAACGACTCTCATCGGAATTACGCGTTTTTCGGGGGTGGTGGTTAAGTGCCCAAGCGGAAGGCGGGCGGGGCGGCGGGTGATACGCTGAAGGGACAAATGGGACGCGATGCTCCGCGGAGGGCAGAAAGATGGATTGGACGTTCGTATTAGCTCTCGTCATAGCGGTCCCGTTGATTCTGTTTCCGGCAGCTTTCATCTGGTTTTTGAATGTTGGCGGCCTTTTTGCGGCCTACCGGGTAGCCAGAGAGAAGCGGACAGTGGCGAAAAGAGAGCCCGCGGTTAAATGACGGCCTGCCGCCAGAGCGGGGCAGACGCCAGCCTGAGGTAAGCGGATGGCTAACGTGAACCGAGACGCGGGCAGCGCCGGGATCAAGAGTAGCGAATTCTTCCATCTTGCGGTCGTGGGACTGATGCTGGTGTCCTGCGGCCTTTTTTATTACGGTGGAGAGATCGTTGATTTCTTTGGCTGGGATGGGATGCGGTGGGGGATGTTCTACGTCGTGCACGACGTCCACCGCCTGCTCTTTCTGGCGCCGGTCCTCTACGTGGCCCATGTGTTCGGAGTGCGGGCAACCATCATCACCGCTATCGTCTCGGCCGGCGTTGTGATGCCACGCGCTCTGTTCTTCTCCCCCTACCCCGACCCCCTGGTGCGCATGGTGTTGTCCATGGCCATTGTCGGTGCCATGGGCTACCTGACGGCTAGAAACCGTCGTGAAACCAGGCAGCGCCGCTATGTTGAGGAGCTGCTGCAGAACGAACGGGATACGCTTTCGGGCATATTGGACCGGATGCCGAACGGCGTGCTGATCGTGGGCCCGGACTATCGAGTCCGCTTCGCGAACCCGGTCATGAGGCGCGAATTTGGCGTTTCCGTCGGCTCCCGGTGCTACCGCAGTATGTACGAATTCGACGGCCCATGTCCGGACATATGCCGCCTGCCACTGGTGATTGGGGGCTCCGTGGAAAGCTGGCAATACGTCTTCCCGGATGGCCGCTCGTACGAGGTGGTGGCGTCGCCATTCCTTGACCGGGACGGTGTTGTGTGCCAACTGGCGACTTACAGGGACCTTTCGGCAGGTCTGGGTATCTGACTGAACTCGCGGGACCGGACCTCTGGACCGCTCTGTCACTGGCGACCGGGTACCTGCGTCGACTATAATGTCTCCCGTTCGTGGGACCTTTAGATGGCGGGACGGGTCAGTGGATTTCGAAAGGGTTTTCGGTCTGGTCCTGTTCGGCGTTCTTCACTGGGTCCTGGCACTGATGCTGGTGCAGGACCTCGCGGAAAGAAAACACGTCTTGGGAGGGCACAAGGCTCCCTGGGCCGCGGTTATTTTGTTGATTACCTTTCTAGGGTCGCTAGTCTACTTGTTGTGTCATCCGGCGATTTTCACCGAAAGAAACGAACGGTGAAGCCGCCGGGTACCCTCCTCAATGGGGAAGCAGGGGCACCGACCACCGCTGCTATTTCACTCGGACTGGTTTCGCTGCCAGAGTAGCTGACCAGGCCCGGATCTTGTAGCCTGCCACGATCACTAAACTGCCGAGGCCGGCCAGTGGCAGGAATATGATGTAGGCCAGGCCGGCTAACGGTCCGAGCACAAGAACGACACCAACCGGGACCCGGGCGTATTCAGTCGACGCAGTCCCGGGCAAGACGGCGTCATCCGTCCGTCCAAAAGACACCAACTGCCCGGTCTTAAGATCCACGTAGGCGCCGCCCCTGACTTGCTCCCCTCCGGTATGCTTCTTCATCTCCCTACCTCCTTAGACCACTCGGACCTCCGCTGCACGACGCCCTCATCCCAACAGCGGCCGTGTGTCCTGGCTTCGGCATTCACCCGCAAATGATACGGTAATGCCCGTGCCGGGAAAATCACGGGTACGTTAACCGCACCATGCCAGGGCATTCATTACTATTATTATAGGGTATCCTGTCAACAATTACCGGGGCGAATATGATGTCTACGACGCAGCAAGGGCCTCAATTCCGAGACTGTCAACCCTGTCACCAGGGCCGATAGCTGTCGGTATATCGTACTTTAGTACAATATGTGGTAGGTAATTATATGGTATACACTGTGGTCGATAATACTTACTCCCCGTATTGATGTAAGTAAATGCACTGTAGGTATAGGCAGACGTGCCCTGCGTACGACCTATCGCACAAGGGCGGGCAGAGGTGCACGATACCTCCATCCATGAAAAGGGGTGAATGCATTGAGTGAGCTAAGCCGGAGACAGTTTTTCCAGGCGGGTGGGGCGGGGTTGGGGGCGCTTCTTCTCCTTCGGGCCACGAGTGGGCAGGCACAAGCCGCATCTGCGCCCCTTCCCCTGAAGAAGCGAATCGGAGAGAAGACGAGCATCTGCGCCTACTCCGCGGGGGGATGCGGCATCCTGGTCGCCAGCGAAGGGGACAAGCTGGTTAGTATCGAAGGCGACCCGGACCATCCCATCAACCGGGGGGCGCTGTGTTCCAAGGCGCAGAGCCTGTTCCAGATGAGAACGGTCGACGGAAAGCTGAATCCGAGACGTCTCACCAGCGTGCTCTACCGGGCCCCGAACAGCAGCGTCTGGGAAGAAAAGACATGGGATTGGGCCCTGTCCGCCATTGCCGCCAGGGTGAAGAAGACCCGCGACGCCTCATTTATTGAGAAGGACAAAGACGGCGTTGCCGTGAACCGGACTGAGGCGATCGCCCAGCTTGGCGGCTCGGCATGCGACAACGAGGAAGCCTACCTTATTTCCAAGATGAACCGCGGTCTGGGACTGGTGTATACGGAAACGCAGGCTCGCATATGACATTCCGCCACGGTCGCCGGTCTGGCGGAGAGCTTCGGTCGGGGCGCAATGACCAATCACTGGACCGATATCGGCAACGCTGATGTTATCCTGATCATGGGATCAAACGCTGCCGAAAACCACCCGATTTCTTTTCACTGGGTCACCAAGGCCATGGAGAAGGGGGGCACCCTCATTCATGTTGACCCGCGCTTCACACGCACCTCGGCCAGGGCGAACATCTACGCGCCCATCCGGTCAGGGACGGACATCGCTTTTCTGGGCGGCATGATCAAGTACATTGTCGAGGACATTGAGAAGAGCCCGCAGAACTACAACATGCAATACCTGCGGGAATACACCAACGCCGGCTGGCTGATAAGCACCAAGTACAGTTTCAGCGATGGCATATTCTCGGGGTATGACGCCGGGACACGGACCTATAAGGACAAGTCGGGGTGGCTTTACCAGGTTGACGACAAAGGGATTCCCAAACGCGATCTGACCTTCGCCGATCCGGCGTGCGTCTTCCAGTTGCTCAAGAAGCATTATTCCCGCTATGACACTGATACCGTGTCCAAGGTGACCGGGACCCCCGAGGATTCACTGCTCCAGGTGTACAAGGCATTCGCTTCGAGCGGCGCCTCGACCAGGGCGGGTACGATCCTCTACGCCATGGGCACGACGCAACACACGGTGGGCAGCCAGAACGTTCGTGCCTATTCGGTCATCCAGTTGCTGCTGGCCAATGTGGGCATTGCCGGCGGCGGCATTAATGCCCTGCGGGGTGAATCGAACGTACAGGGCGCCACCGACCATGCCTTGCTGTTCCAGTACATCCCGGGATACCTGCCGGTGCAGAGCACGGCCCACCCGACGCTGGCGAAGTACATGGAAGCCATCACGCCGAAGACCAGCGACCCCCGGAGCGGTAACTGGAAACAACACCAGCCCAAGTACATGACGAGCATGCTCAAGGCCTGGTACGGCGATGCCGCCACCAAAGACAATGAGTTTGCCTACCAGTATCTTCCCAAGATTCAGGCCGGAGTGAACTACTCCTTCATCGCACTGTTTGAAGCGATGGAAAAAGGCACCGTGAAAGGGTTGATCGCCTGGGGCCAGAACCCGGCGGTAGGCGGCCCCAACTCAAATGCGGAACGCAAGGCCCTGGAGAAGCTGGAATGGATGGTTGCCGCCGATCTCTGGGAAACCGAGACGGCAGCCTTCTGGAAGCGACCCGGGGTCGACCCCACGACGATACACACCGAGGTATTTCTGCTGCCTGCCTGCGCCTCCTATGAAAAAGAAGGCAGTGTTTCCAACAGCGGACGATGGATACAGTGGCGGTACAAGGCCGTTGAGCCGCCGGGGGACGCCGAGGACGACCTCTGGATCGTCAGCCATCTCATGGACAAGATCCGCGCCGCCTATGCCAAAGATGGCGGCCCCAACGCCGATGCCGTCACTAAACTCACCTGGAACTATGGAGAGCACCCCGATCCGAAACAGGTTGCTAAAGAGATAAACGGCTACGACCTGGCAACGGGCAAACTGATGGCCAATTTCATTGCCCTCAAGGATGATGGGACAACCTCGTGTGGTAACTGGCTGTTCTCCGGCAGCTTTACCGAAGCCGGCAACATGATGGCCAGGCGCGATTTCAAGGACAACTCGACCATCGGGCTGTATTCGAACTGGGCGTGGAGTTGGCCGGTTAACCGCCGCATCATCTACAACCGGGCCTCGGTTGACCTAACCGGCAAGCCGTTCGACGCCAAGCGTCCGGTGGTGATATGGGATGCCGCCAACAAGAAGTGGACCGGCGATGTGATCGATGGGTTTGGCACCACCGGGCCGACCCTTTACCCCTTCATTATGCTCGCCGATGGCGTGGGGCATCTCTTCGGGGTCGGGGGCATGGCCGATGGGCCCTTCCCCGAGCATTACGAACCATGGGAGAGTCCCGTCAAGAACGTCGTTGTCGGGTACCGACTTGAACCCGGCAGCGAAGGTCTGGAGACCCCAGGAACTGGGCACGGTGGACAAATATCCTTATGTGGGCACCACTTATCGGGTCAGCGAGCACTGGCAGGCGGGTTCCATGACGCGTAACCTGCCATGGCTGGCCGAACTGATGCCCGAAATGTTTGTCGAAATAGACGAAGAGTTGGCCTCCGAAAAGGGCATTCGCAACGGCGACAAGACGATCGTCGTGGGCGCACGTGGTCAGATCAGCGCCGTGGCCGTCGTGACCAAACGGCTTAAGCCCATGACGGTTAACGGGAAGGTCGTCCATACCGTAGGACTCCCATGGCATTTCGGGTACCAGGGGTTAATCAAGGGCGATAGCGCCAACGTCCTGACGCCCTATATCGGCGACGCCAATACCACCATCCCCGAGTACAAGGCTTTCCTGGTTAACATAAGGAGGGTATAGGCAATGACCGAAAAAGCGATACTCTTCGATACGACCAAGTGCATTGCCTGTCGCGCCTGCCAGGTCGCGTGCAAGCAGTGGAACGACCTCAGCGGCGTCACCACCACCTGTCGCGGTTCCTATGAGAACCCCCCCGACCTCTCCTCCCAGACCTGGCTCAAGATCAAATTCACCGAAGTTGAAAACAGCGGACGGGTTGACTGGGTCTTTTCCCGGCAGGCGTGCATGCATTGTACCGATGCTGCTTGCGTCAAGGTGTGTCCGCCCAAGGCCCTCACCCACCACGAGTCGGGCATGGTCGTCTATGATAAGAGCCTTTGTACCGGGTGCGGCTACTGCGTCGATGCCTGCCCGTTCAACGTGCCCCGCAGCAACCGCAATCTGATCACCGGTGTGGCCAAGATGGACAAGTGCACCATGTGCACCAGCCCGGGGCTGGACCGGATCGGCAACGGTTACACTCCCGCGTGTGTTAAGACCTGCCCCCCGACCGCCCTCGAGTTTGGAGACCGCGACGCCCTCGTCGTGACCGCCAAGGCGAGAGTTACGGCGCTTCAACAAAAAGGGTTCTCCAAGGCGTCCCTGTATGGCGAAAACGAGCTTGGCGGGCTCCACGTGCTCTACGTTCTGAACGATTCGCCGCAAGTGTATGGGTTGCCCGTCAATCCGAAGATCTCGGGGGTCACCTACGCATGGCAAGACGTAATACAACCGATGGGTATGATACTGGGTGGCCTGACCGTCGTAGGACTGGGCTTGAATTTCATGGTGGCCCGTGAAGCCAAACTAGGGCGGGAGCGGCGGCACCGTGTCGCCAAGGAGGCATGATGGAAAGAGAAGTCGAACGCTACGGAAAAACGACCCGTGTCCTGCATTGGACCATCGCCGCGTCATTCACGGTGCTCCTGCTGACCGGTCTGATACTCCTGCTGCCGGCCCCGATTGCGGCACTGGCCCGGGACAGCTGGACCCGCGTCTTCCACCGTCTTTTCGCCGTGGTGTACATCATCGCTCCAGCGCTGTACCTGATTACGAACTGGAAGAAGGCCATCGCCGGCACCAAGGAAGCCTTCCGGTGGGGAACAGACGACATCGGCTGGCTGAAGGCGGCGCCCCGGTACTATTTCCTTTCCGATGAGGAGTCGATGCCTCCCCAGGGCCATATGAACACCGGGCAGAAACTGTGGTGGCTCATGGTGATCGTTCTCGGGGCCGTCCTGGTGGTGAGCGGGTTGGTGATGTGGCTGCTGAAGACGGTGGCTCCGGCCGGATTGCTGCAATGGATGGTCTTCGCCCACGACGTCGCCTTCATCGCGTCTGGAAGCATGTTCCTGGTGCATCTGCATCTGTCGGTGGTCCATCCGCTGATGCGGCCGTGGCGGCAAGGGGCTATGAGTTCGATGACCCGCGGCAAAGTGTCTGCCGAATACGCCAGATCTCACCACGCCAGGTGGTACCACGAGGAAGTCGCCGCGAAACATGCTGATGAGGTGGCGCTGCCACGGTAGACGACTGTGATGTATGATGAAGCTGGAGGCGGAGGGGCGACGGGGGACAATCGCGCCGCGACTGGTTCATTTCACCCTCTCAGTGCTCGAGGTCCAGGCCGGGTCCGCCGCGAACGATGATTACCCCGTCGTTGTCGATCGCGGTCTCGCTGAGGATCGCCTTCGCAAAGGCCATCCCGTACTGTGCTGCGATGATCTGCATCTTGATCGTGCCGCCGTCAGCCGGATGTTCACCCGAATCCTCAGTGTCTTTACGGAACACGCTGACCTGCTTGGCGATGTTCCTATTCCGGTGAACGATCGGGTGCCGCAACTGGACAACTCCACCATCGAGGCCTGGTTTGACCACAAGCCACTCGCTTCGCCTGCAGTCGAGGGCGGCCTCGACGGCCTGTGGTGGGACGGGATCATCGACGCTACCCTCAGGCCATTTCTACACGCCCGGGCGGTCGCCGCGGTCAAGACCGTCGACATGGATATGTGGCGGCGCGGCTATTGCCCGGTATGCGGCAGCGCCCCCGACTTCAGCGTTCTTGAAAGTGACGGCGGTGCCCGCAGGCTGGTGTGTTCGCGCTGTGACGCAGAATGGTTGTTTCAGCGCCTGCAGTGCCCCTTCTGTGATAACAGCGAGGCCGACAAGCTGGGCTATTTTGTCGATTCATCGGGAAAATACCGGTTGTACGTCTGTGACCAGTGTCGGGGCTACCTCAAGGCCATCGATCTCCGCTCCGCGGGCGGCCCGGCGTCGCCCGTGGTGGAACGGCTGCTCACCCTTGATCTCGATATCCAGGCCCGTAATCAAGGCTATTTTCCCGGCGCGACGAAAACGGTCCAATCGTTAACCGGCAAGTAAGCAGAGGCGCCGACACTCCGTCACCGCTGCCCCAGTCAAGAAGGGATAAGAAGTAAACCCATTACCGGAAATGGGGATGACGAGATGGTCAAGAAACGCACAGGCAAGTCACCATTCGAGGACTGCGAGATTAGCGTGATTATCGGTGACGGCAAGTGAGAGTGAGGGGGCGGAACCGGACCGACACGTGCTGTCGTCGAACTAACCCGAGATTTCAGTCACTGGATGCCAACCCTGAGTAAGTCGATAGAAGGCAGCGGTTATCACCCTCAGGGCCATTCCATGGGCTTCCATTTCGCGGACATGGCGGTCTTGATAGAAAGGCGACGCATCACCGTCATCGGAGCCGACAGTGAGGCAAAAACGAGGATGCTCATCCAGTGGCTTGACGAACGGCTCGAGGCTACGCCGAGCGCTGGTAAACGAAGTGAGAGGCGCAGTAGCTGAAGAGCAGCGAAATAGCCGGGTAGTGGTCCCCGCCAAGCTCAGACAAGCGTATTGACCCGCGCTTCGTAGTCATCACAGTGGATACAGACCGCGATGGGGGTCCGTAGGTGAACGTGTCTATCTCTCTATTTGCTTTCGCCGCCGCCTCGGCATTTCCTTAGACCAGCCGAAGGATCTTCGCTTTTGGACATCTTTCTTTCAGCGGTCCCTTGCCGGCGACACAGAATTTTTCCCCCCTTTCTTGCCATCCCGGATTACGCCGTCTGAATGAGGTCCATCACTGACTCTCACGCCTCTTGCGCAGTTCCTGTTGATAGTCAGGATCAACGGAGGCAGATTGTTGCTGCTGGATGAGATCGATTCGGGTCGGCCTGCCACGGGCAAACTGCGGCGGTCCCCCGATGATACTTGTCTCTGGCCAGCGACTCCATCTCTGCCTCGGACATGCCAAGCAGCGAGCCAAACACGTAGCGATCGTCCTCAGCAAACCGCGGTGCCCGTTTGGGAATGAAGCTCTCAACGCCGCTGAACTTCGCCGGTATCTGGCTGGCAATCGGTCGTTTGCCTATGCCGGGACCATGGTCAATGGCATAGAAGAAACCCCGGCTGTGAAGATGCGGGTCTAGATTGACCTCGCGCATATCGAAGACAGCCCCTGCGGGCACGCCCGCGGCCTGCAACCGCCGCATCACCTCCAAATGGTCGAGGTGAATAGTCCAATCTTCGATCTTCTCGTCGAGCTCGGTCGAGTTGCGACGCCGCTCTGCCGCGCCGGCGAAGCGGGGGTCTGCTGCCCATTCGGAGTGGCCGGCGGCCCCGCACAAGGCATGCCACTCGGCCTCGTTTTCGACGGCGATATTGACCCACCGGTCATCGCCCAGACAGCAGTAGCACCCGTGGGGTGCCGCTAAACTGTCGCTGTTTCCTGCCCGCTCAGGATCACGTCCGTTCAGGGTGAATTCCATGATCACGTCACCCAAGTGACAAGCGACCGCCTCTCTTCCAGAGAGATCGACATACTGTCCTTTTCCGGTCGTCTGGCGGTAGAACAGCGCCGTCATCAGTGCGGCCGCGGCGTTCACCCCGGCCACCCAGTCTCCATAGGCATGGCCCGTCAGCAGCGGAGGGGCATCCGGCTGCCCGGTTGCATGTGTCAATCCGCCCATGCCCTTCCATGCCCGGAACATACATGTAGAAGTCCCGCAACGGACCATAGTGTCCCAGCCCACTCATGGAGACCATGATGATGTCCGGCTTGACCTTTTCCAGTTGGTCGTAGCCCAGGCGCCAGTTGTCCATGACGCGTGGAGAATAATTCTCGACCACGGCATCGCTTATCCGGACGAGCCTCTTGAAAACATCTCGCCCGCGTTCGTCGGCAAGGTTGAGAGATATTCCCTTCTTGCCGGAGTTAAGTGCATGGAAGTTGGAGCCTCGATCCCATGCATCATCACCCGGCTGATTCTCGGGATAGACGTTGGCTCGGGTGAAGAGATCGGCCCGTTGCACCGACTCTATCTTTATGACCTCAGCCCCCAGTTCGGCCATGATCTTGGTGCTCACCGGACCCGCAAACACCATCGTCAAATCAACGATGCGGATGCCGTCCAGAAGTCTGTGTGCCATTTCAGTCTATTCTAGACGACGCCAGATTTGTGCAGGCCTTCCAGCTTCGCCCTGGAGTAGCCGAGCTTGCCGTATATCTCCTCATTGTGTTCCCCCAGTAACGGTGCGCGGCCGGATTTCCATGGGGTTGCGCTGAGCTTGGCTGGAGCGCCCGGGTAGCTGACAAGTCCCATGGCCGGGTGTTCAGCTTCCGCGAAATATCCCCTAGCCTTGATTTGCTCATCCTCGGCGATTTCGTGCGGACTCAGTACAGGCGTGAACGCCAGCCTGAGTTCTTGCGCCTGCTTGGAAATGTCCCATTTGTTGCGTCCGGCGAGCCACATACTGATCAGCGCATCGAACCCCTCCGGATCTGCCATCCTGGTGCGTGGATCGGCCAGCATAGGCGTGTCTTCGAGTTCAGGTTGCCCGATGAGGAATGCGATGTTGGGGGCGCCGCCGATACCCGGGGTTTGACTGATCCAGCCATCTTTACAGCGGACGGCGTCTCCCTGCGGGTAGCCGTGGATCGGGTAAGGATTGGTCTTCCGGCTTATACCAAGGTACGAATACTCGCCGAGGTTCCCCATCAGCGTGCTGGCCACACACTCCATCGCGCTGACGTCAACCGACATGCCGGAGCCGGTCTTCTCAGCACTCATCAGACCAGCCACGGTGGCGATGAAGGCGAGAACGCCGGTGGTGTACTCTGCCTGGTAGCCACCCGCCTTGACCGGCCTGTCATTAGGTCTGGTGCCCGGCCGCATCGTGTACATAGTGCCGCCGAGACCGGACAGCGTCAGATTGGTCGCTTTGTAGTCACGGTACGGCCCGGTCTGCCCGAAGGCTGAAATCGAGGTCATCACGAGTTTGGGCGTTATCGCTCGGAGCGTGTCAGCATCCAGGCCGAACTGCGCCATTGTCCCCGGGGTAAAATCCTCGACCAAAACGTCAGCCGACTTCAAGATTTCCTTGAGAATGGCCACCCCCTCGACTGCGTCTAGATCCAGGGTCACGCTTTTCTTGTTGGTATTAAGATAGAAGAACGTGCCGCTGCGTTCTGGGTGTGCCTCGTTGCCAAGAAACGGCCCCATCCTGCGCGTGAAGTCCCCCTCCAGCGGCTCGATCTTGATCACTTCGGCGCCGAAGTCGGCCAGCATCTTGGTGCAATACGGCCCGGCAATTCCCTGGGTGCAGTCCAAGACGGTCAGCTTTGAGAAAGCGCATTCGGCCATGAGAGCCTCACTTCTTGGTTGCTAAGCATCGTCGCCCACCGACAGAGGGAGCGACGGCGACGCAAACCCCTCTGTCCCAGGTCAGTCAATAAGCGGCGTATTCCCTTATCGTGCCGACCACCTTCTTCAATTCTTCCATGGGACAGTTGTAGGGAAGGGAGATGTTCAGCATGAGACCGCCGCCCTTTCCGCATTTCCCGATCAAGTCCCTGTAATAGCTCAAGACTTCGCCGGACGACTTGTACCTCAGGGACTTGGGCACATTGCCGATAATGCAGGTGTGCCCGCCCAGGATTTCCTTTGCCTGGACTACGTCCATGTGTTCAACCACCGCGACCGCCTTGCCTTTTGGAAGCTCAAGCATGCATCTTAGCCTGTCTCCAAAGTGGGCTTCGAAGACCGGCATCGGGACATAGCCAAGCTTGATTGCCGCCAGCATCGTCTTCTTGAGAGTGGGCCAGTAGAACTTGTCAAAGTGCGCCTTGGACATGAACGACTTGTCGCCGCGCCAGAGCGGCATGAAAACCCGCTTCGGATTGCCCCTCGCCTTCGGGTCGGCGGGTGTTGCCATAGCTATCCTTCGTTCCAGAATTGCTTCACACGCCTTGATCACATTGTCAGGCTGCCGGTACATGTCCAGCATTGAGCCTTTCATGCCCCGGAAGAAACTGGACAGGACGTCAAAAGGAGCGACTCCGACTCCTCCAGAATGAGAAAAGGCCGGGAAACCCAGCAGAGCCAGATCTTCCTGAAGGTTGCCCATCGCTTGCCGGTATCTCCTCATCTCCCTGCCGGCTTTGTCCAGAGCCCGGGCAAGCTTCCTGAAATCAGGGCTGCTGAACAGCTCGGTAATAGCTTCGATGTTCGTCATCAGGCTAAGGGGTGGCAGTTTGGCGAGGGGCGCGAGTGAACCGTACATGCGAGGCAGGTAACGGCGAATCCAGAAGTCAGTCGGGTCAGAGAGGAAAAGGTCGTATTCATCCGCTTTCATGAACTCACTTTCAACGAACTGCATTTCGTAGTCCGGGGGCAGCGGCCCGCCGGGCCACAGCCTGTTCTTGACGTCAAGAATGGCGAGAGCCTCTCCAGAACTGGTGAACGTGCCGCTCGTCATATCAGGCTCGAAATCAAGGGTCTCCCTTATGAAGGCTTGTCGCCAGGCGGCAGGGTCGTACCAGGCAGCCGAATGGGGAAGACCGTAGTGCGCAGAGGGGTCAGCGAAGACAAAAAGCGGTATCCTATCCGGTTGTTTCAGGTGTATGGAATCCCTGACTCTCTTCTCCCTCTCTTCGTACAGTTGCTCCGGGGTCTTGCCCGTCTTCTGCTGGATTTCTTCTCTTAAGGCTCTGATCTCCCTCTCCTGGGCTGGTGAAGAACGAGGACTCGTCATGTTCCCTCCTTTTAAGATTTCGGCTGCCTCGAAGCAGGCATCTTCGAAAAGCCAGTCCGGATCTCGGATTCGCCGCAGATGTAGAGATACCGGTCGGTTGACCGGGAGTACGCCGGCCAATCAGGGATTCCCTTTGCTTCGGGTGTGCCGGTCCGGGCGAAACTGGTCCACAGCTCCATCATCGCCTCGGAGACCGCCCGATCGGCCGAGTCCAGTCCGGGCTTGGCCGAGACGGCGCCGGACTGGCGGGCAAGCATGTAAACAGAGTCCCACCATCCCGTTGAATCGTCCCAGTCGCCGAACACGTACGGCAACTCCATCGAATGGACGGAGACACAGCCTTCTTTCTTCCATCCAGCCGGGACCTGGTCGAATATGCAGGCGTAGTTTGTGAGACCTTTCCGGTTAGCGGACTCAAGCATCTCGACATAGGCGTTGATCAGGGACGGTATCACCAGCGGCCCCGGTCCGGTGAGCTCGCCCAGGTTCGCGCTGACCATGAGCGGGACTGCATTGTACGAGTCCGAGATGAGCACCTGGCGCGGGATGTCCGGCAGCACCCAGCCGTCAACCGTGGCGTCGAAGGCAGCCGTTGGAGGCCGGCCCTGGCCGCGGGGGCCTTCGATGGCCTGGCTCGCCTCGATCAGCTTCCCGGCCGGCACCGATCGGGCTTCTTTCAGAGAGCCGACGCCCAGCCTCTTGAACAGACCTTCGCTCGCCTGGTGGCTGTCGGCGGCGGTCTTTCCGGTGAGCAGTAGCAACGCCGTGCCGCTCTCGCAGATCGCCTTGTGGAACAGGCCCTTGGCGAGTGGTGAGGCCATCATGATGTTGACCTTGGCACCGCCACCGGATTCACCAAAAATGGTCACGTTGCCGGGGTCACCCCCGAAGGCGGCGATATTATCCCGGACCCACTGAAGAGAGGCGATCAGATCCAGGAACAAGTAGTTTCCGGAGGATCTGAGAGGAGACTCCGCCGATAGCCATGGATGGGCTAGCAGACCGATCGGCCCGAGGCGGTGTGTCAGTGTGACCACAACCACTCCGTACTGCGGCAAACGATAGTTGTTCCATATCTTGTCACTGCCGCAGCCCGTCGAGTAGCCACCCCCGTGCATCCACACCATGACGGGAAGCCTCTCATCGCCACGCCTGGCCGGGGTCACAACGTTCAAATAGAGACAGTCCTCACTCACCGGCAGGTCAGGCGCCATTTTGGGCATGATAACCTGTGGCGACATGGAAGTAAACCGTGTGCATTCCCGGATGTCCTTCCAGGGTTGCACCGGCTGGGGCGGTCTCCACCGTAAGTCGCCAACCGGAGGCGCTGCATAGGGAATCCCGCGAAAGACACTGACCTCCTTACCTGGTTCGCCAATCACGGCGCCGGATACGTAACCGTTGGTCGTCTTGACTACCCGCATCGTTCCCTCCCGCGGCTTCGTTCTAGTGGTACAGTCGCGCGCCTTTCGCGTAGTTGAGCCGGCCGACAAAAAACTCCTCTTCGGGCTCGCGTGGAGTTATCCCGGCCGCCCTCAGGCCCGCCCTCATGGCGTTCTTCTGCCTCTGAAACAGCATGCCGGTTGGCTGCCGGTACATGCCGCCGTTGCCGCCGGCCAGCCACTGCATATACTTCACGCCCAGCATGCCGGTCTGAAACATGACGTTGCGGGCACCAATCGTGATCGGGGCCAGCTTCCAGTACAGGTCCATCGCCTCGAGGAAGCCCCCCTCGCGGAAAAGGTTGAACATCCTGACGATGCGCGGGCTATCCGCAGTCTGGTCGAAGATGGCGTAGTCGGCCGGTCCCGCCCATTGCTGCTTGAATGTGCCAACGGTGATCGGCCACTCTTCCACCTCGGCCGATTGGAGCAGCACCTTGTCACCAAGGCGGTGCTGGATCTCGGCCCATTTTCCGATGCCGTCGGTCAGGTAGGCTTTGATCGCCACCACGTTTGGGATGTCAGTGATCCGCTCGACGAGCGCCGGGTTGAACAGGCTCGGATGGAACCGGCCAAAGTCGAACTTGGGCTTCGGCCATAGGTCGACGGCGACGTTGGTGGCGTCGCACACCTTCTTAGTAGCCCGGTAGATGTCCTCTTCCGACTGGGCGTAGAACATCCCCGGCCAGCCGAAGAGCGTGTGAGTGCCGCCCACCTTCTCGAAGTGTCTTAGCAGCTCAATGTCCTGTTCGATCGTGTCAATACCGGTGAACATCGAGACGAGGGCCTTTCCTTTGGCTTCGTCGCAGGCGATCTCAACGAAACGCTTGCGCTCCTCCAGTGTCATCGCACACACTTCCGTCTGGCAAAGCATACTGAACATGCCTTTGGCGATATTGTGCCTGACATCAAACCGGATGCCGTCCTCGTCGAGATCCTTGAGATCGGGAGTGAAGGACGGGCTGAGCACGCCGTCGAGCCCCTTATAGTGCTCCTTCGCCCATTGCTTCGCTTCTGACTTGGTGAACTCCATTGGCATACCCCCTTTCTTCATGGTCGCGCTTTCACGCGTATCTCCGCAGCCTGGCTCCCTTGGCGTAGGCCACTCTTCCTACGTAGAACTCCTCTTCGTTCTCCCGGGGAGTCAGCCCGAGCGCTCGCATGCCAGCCCTGATGCGCTCTTTCTGATAATCCGGCAACCTGCCGGTAGGCTGTCTAACGCTACCGCCGTTGCCGCCATTGCACCAGTGGGAGTATTTGTCGCTAAGGGCAGTCACGATGCCGGTGTGGAAATAGGAGTCGTCCAACGATCCACCACCGCCACCTCCCTCCCACCATATGTCCAGAGCTTTGTCAACCTGGCCCTCCCGAAGCAGGTTGAACATGTTGACCATGCGCGGCTTCTCGGGAGTCTGCATGCCGTAGAATGGACCGGCGCCGGCCCACTGCTGGCCGTATTCCGGGACCGTGACAAACCACCTGTCGGGCATCGGGTCATTGACCAGGATCTTGTCCCCGCATAGCCGGAAGGACATCACGGTAATCGCGAGTGAACTGCCGCCGCCGATCTTCATCGCAACCACGTTCGGAATATCGGCTATTCGAGGCAGTAGCTCGGGCGGGAAGTAGCTGGGGTGGAATCTCCTGGCGTGCAGCCTGCCCGGGTAGAACACGATGGCCAGGTTGACCGAATCGCACATGTGTTTGTACATCTGGAAAATGTCTTCAACCGACCAGGGGTGGTATTGGATGGGGTGTCCGAGCGTGGCAAAGGTACCGCCAACCCGCTCGATGTGCCGGAGCATCTCGATGTCCTGCTCGACCGCGTCCTGCATCACGGCTACCGAAGTGTGGATTCTGCCCCTGGCTTCGTCACACACGATCTCCACCAGCCTCTTCCGCTCTTCAAACGTCATTCCGCAGGCCTCAGGCGCCACCAGGGCCGACGTGAATCCGTTCGCAATCAGGTGATTTACGTCATACCTGATGCCCTCTTCATCCAGTTCCTGCAGATCCGGAGTGAATGATGGAAAGATGACCGCCTCGAGTCCCCTCAGGTGCTGCTTCGCCCACTGCTTCGCTTCTCTCTTGGTGTACGGCAGAGCCATGTTCGCCTCCTTGGCGCTACTCGAAAACCCGCTGCTGGAGCAGATAGACAAATTCCTCGTCAGACATCCCAAGAATCTCCCGACAAACGTACTCCGTGTGTTCGCCGAAACACGGGGCGGAGCTACGGATTTCGCTCGGCGTGTTGGCGAACCGGAACGGCGGATTGCAGAATGGCGTTGGGCCGATCTCGGTGTGTCTGAGCACCTTGAAATAGCCTCTGGCGTCCAGTTGCGGGTTCTTGTTAAGGTCTTCGCCGGTGGCTACCACGCCTGCGGCGACCCGCGCGGACTGAAGCCGATGCATTACATATTCCGCAGTGTGGTTCTGAGTCCACTCTTCAACCCGCGCATTCAACTCGTCCTCGTTTTCTTTTCTACTTGGGAGACTGGAAAACCGCTCTTCCCTCGTCCAATCCGGGTTGCCCAGTACTTCACAGAAGGACCGCCACTCATCATCGGAAAACACAGCGATGGCGCACCACCGGTCGCCGCCAAGACACCGATAGCACCCGTGCGGCGCAGCCAAAGGGTCACGGTTCTCGACCTGGCCCGGCAGCTCCTTGTTCGCAGTGAAGCTCAAGACGGCTGTTGCGAGGAAATGGACTCCCGCCTCGAGTTGCGAGTGGTCGATGTACTGTCCCTTGCCGGTCCTTCTCCGGTAGTCCAGGGCAGCCACCACTGCGGCTACCAGCCACTGGATCGAGACCATGTCTGTGTACGCTCCGAAAGGTCCCATAGGGCCGTCGCCATAGCCGGCTATCTGGTGGAAGCCTGCCATAGCCGCCGTCTGCACTCCGAATCCCTTGTAACGGGACAGCGGACCCTTCCCTTCCCATCTGGCTCGTGCTCAGCATGACGATGCCGGGATTCAGCTTGCGGACGTTATCGTAATCAAGGCCGAACTTGTCAATCATTCCCGGCACGTTGCTCTCGATGAACACGTCCGCCCAAGCGACGAGCTTCTTCATGAGGGCAAGCCCTTCTGGTTTGGAGAGATCGAGGCTGATCCCGTACTTGTCCGGGTTGTAGCGGTGAAAATAGCCGGCCCGGTTGATCCCGGGGACGTTGTCCTTGTACGGAAACGACGTCCGCAGGAAGTCCAGCCTCTTCTCGCTTTCGACGTGCACCACGACCGCGCCGGCGGTACCGAGGAACCGGCCCACCCCCGAGCCGACGATGACCCGGGTCAACTCGAGCACCTTCACACCCTGCAGCGGTAGCTGTCTCGTCATCCTAGACCACTCCCGCCTGTCGCAGCGAGGAATACTCCTTCTCGGAAAGTCCCAGTTCGCCTTTGAAGACTTCGTGGTTGTGCTCGCCGATGAGTGGCGCCCGCCGCCGGAGCGTCACCGGCGTCTCGCTCAATTTGGCGAAGGGGCCCGGGTAGGTAATCGTGTCTTCCAGCTCTGGATGCGGCAGCCGCACCCAGAAGTCCCGGCTCTGCAGCTGCGGGCTGGCCAGCACGTCCCGGGTGTCGCAGACCGGCGCCAGGAAGAGCTCGTTACGTTGTGCCCAATCGAAGAGCTCGGCCTTAGTCTTGTCCCGCAGGAACGGCGCGACTGCATCGGACAGGCCGTCGAAGAAGCTCTGCTCAACCGCCCCCACGTCCAGCTTCGACCAGTCGAACCCCTTCAGCCAGTCCGGGCATTTGTTCTCCGCTGTCATCCAGTCGACGAGCTTCCACTCACCGGCCGTCGCCATTGTGCCGCCGAGCAGGAACAGCAGCACATAGCCGTCGCGGCACTCAAAAAGCAGCCGCATGCGCGACAGCCCCTGTTGCCGCCAGGTACCCTCCCGTTTCAGGTTGATCCCGCAGTATGACCACCACTCGGCCGCATTGTAGCTGGCCCATGTCGCCGCTTCGAGCATCGAGACGTCCACATGATCGCCCTGTCCGGTCGCCTGGCGGCCGTAGAGGGCGATCACGGCGGCGGCCGCCGCCCACGAGCCGCTGTGCAGGCACGCCTGGGGGACTGGAATACGCAGCGGCGGGCGTCCGGGCGCGCCGGAGAGGTAGACCAGGCCGCCCAGCGCCATCTGTACCAGGTCGGACCCCTTGAAGTCGCGCCACGGGCCGTTCTGGCCGAAAGGCGTGATTGAAGTCATGATGAGCCCGGGGTTGATCTCGCTCAGGACCTCATAGCCAAGCCCGATCTCCGCCATATGGCCTGGAGGGTACGACTCGATGAGAAAATCGGCCTTCTTCACGAGCTGCTTGAGAATGTTCTTGCCCTCGTTAGTTTCGGTGTTCAGCGTGATGCTGCGTTTGTTCGTGTTCAGGGCGAACCAGAACAGGCTCTTCTCGGGCTGGTGAGTGTTGTGATAAAAGGGGCCAAGGCGCCGGGCCGGACTGCCGCCGATCGGCTCGACAACGATCGTGTCGGCGCCCAAGTCGGCCAGCATCCGCCCGGCCAGCTGGCCGTTCTCGTCGGACAGATCCAGCACACGGTACGGGGCCAGCGGACCCTTTCGTTCGTTCATGATTTCAGAGCGCATTACGGACCAATGTGATACAGTTGAGTCAGCCTGGTCACTTTGGCCGGGTCAGTCTCAAGGAATACCTTCACCTTCGTTATCTTGATGTCACCCGCCGGGTCAATCCGGAGCTTGTAGAAGACGTTCATCCTGAGCTCCAGCAGCACTTTTCCAGTCGCCCGGTCGATCGCTTGTGTCGTGGCCAGCGTGCCCACTTCCTGCTGCCTTTCGTCAACGCACAGGTGCTCCAGCGTTATTCTGTCCTGAATTGCCGGATGGTTCAGGCATCGCTCGTACCACTGCTCACGGCTGGTAACGCCGTCGTCCGGAAACGATAGGTCGGGCGCGTAGTAGCGGTCCATGACACGGTGCGTCTCGGCGACCTGGCCGTACTGGCTGTAGGCCGGGAAGTACTCCGTCATGAAACGCACGATGTTGTCATACAGCGACGGCATGGTTCCCACCTCCTCGTCGGCGCTCATAGGCCGAGCAGCCGGGCCGGGTTCTCTTTAGCCATTATCTCGATCTCTCTTGACGAGACGCCATTCCGCAACAGCGTGGCCATAAAAAGCCTCATGCCCTCGGCCGGCATAGGGTTCCAGAACTGACCCAGGTCCGTGCTCATGATACAGTGCTCAACACCGATGGCCTTGATCGCCTTGACGCGCGGTCCCGGAGGATGGGACCACTCGGTGGGCAGCATGGTCACGAAAGTCTGCTCGATGAAAGCGCCCATCCCGGCGAGGCGCTGCAACTCCTCGAGAGTATGCGCCTGGACGACGAACTCCGCGTCGGACGGATGGGTGATCACGATTCTTTCGATACCCACGGTGCGTGCGCGCTTGACCAGGGCAAGCGACTCGCGGGGCGATACGTGCCCGCTGGCGAGCACCATCCCGTGCGCCTCGACAATCTCCAGGATCTTGTCGACCTCGGAGACCAGCCTCCCCCGCGCGTCGATGATGGAAAAACCTTCCCCCTCGAGCTTGAGGCCGAGCTTGCGCATCGCCGGCCGCGAGTTGGCCGACGAAAATGTTGGCATCCAGACCACCCGCGCCCCCATGTCCGCGTGCTTCTCGAGAGCGTCGGCGTTGAGGCCGCCGATGTCATAGTCCAGACAGATGCTCCCGAAGACAGCCACCTCAGGGACGATTTGCCCCACCATCATCGCCAGCGGCGTCGTTGGATAGCTGTGGTTCTTAATGACGATGGCCCGCATGCCCGCCTGCCGGGCCTGTTTGGCCGCCTCGAGGGCATCGACCCGGCCCGGCATCACGTCGGGGCCCGTGTGAAGATGCATGTCAATCGCGCCGCGCAGTAGCTCGTCAAGGTTCGGGTCAGCCATCTCCGTCTCCTTCTAGCCGATGATGTTGCATGTCAGCCCGTGCGATTCCACCAGGCACTTTTTCTCCCGAAGGACCGCCTCCGGCACAAAAGGAACGCCTTCGATCGGATACTCACGGCCCAGGCCGAGATACCTCGTTTCGCCCAGGTGGTGTAGGGGCAGCAGGTCCACCTCGACAACCGACGCCAGTCCCCGGACCAGCCCGCAGGCCACCTCGAGGTCTCCTTCACGGTCGGTGTAGCCCGGTATGAGCGGGATGCGAATGTAGACCGGAACGCCCCGCTGCGAAACGAACCCTAGGTTGCCCAGGATGCGCCGGTTGGAAACGCCGGTGAGGTCCCGGTGCCGGCGCTCGTTCATCAGCTTGATGTCCCACAGGAAGAAATCGACGTACGGCAGGACCTGCTCTATCGTCGTTCGGGGCACATACCCGCAGGTGTCCACGCCGACGCTTATGCCCGTTTCGGCGAGCGCCCGTACCAGGGCAACGGTGAACTCCGGCTGAAGCAGCGGCTCCCCTCCGGACAGGGTCACCCCGCCGCGGGAGTGCTTGAAGGCGACAGCGTCTTTGCGGGCCTCCGCGACCAACTCCGCCACAGTCATCGCCCGTCCGAGCAGTCGTAATGCCCCTGCATTGCACACGGAGACGCACTTGCCGCAGCCGTCGCAGCCGGCGCGGTCGATGTTAACGGAACGTTCGTTCAGCCGGATGGCCTGCGCCGGGCAGGCAGTCAGACACTCATTGCAGCGAATGCATTTGTCAGCGAAGACAGGCGATCTCCGGTCGAGCGCTCTGAGACTCCGGCGTCGAGCACCACAGACAGTGCAGGGGACAGCCTTTGAAGAGTATCAGCGTACGGATTCCAGGCCCGTTGTGAACGGTCATCCGCGAGATACTCAGAACGAGCCGCCTTTTCGTAGACGTGTCTTCAAGAAGATCAAGGGGTGCGCCCCTGATCACCATCCCTGTTGCTCTGTTCTGTTGATAATGTCCATCTGCTGGTTGGGACTAAGCTCGGTGAAATACGCCACGTAACTGGCCACGCGAACCAGCAAGTCCCGGTGTTTCTCCGGTTCTTTCATGGCATTGCGCAGCAGTTCCGCAGATATTATGTTGAACTGGACATGGTACAGACCGAGCTCTTCGCATGCCCTGATGAAAGCCGCAAACCTCTCCAGGTCAGCATCGGTTGTGAAAAGACTAGGGCTTAGCCGGATGTTTATCAGGCCACCAAGTGCCCAGCGGTGAGTTGGCAACTTGCCAAAGGACTTGATCACGGCGCTGGGGCCATTCCGGTCAGCACCCTGGACCGGAGAACAGGTATCAGCCACCGGCAGCGGATGGGCACGCCCGTTAGGGGTAGCGCCAACCAATTCCCCAAATTGGGTGCTGGCCACGGCTACCAGTCCTCCCGCCAGATACCGGCCTCCCCAGCTCGGCGTCAGGTCCTTTCGGGTATTAAGCCAGTCTATGAGATCGGCCCAGACATTAGCTATCCAGATCGACCAGTCGTCGGCGTAGTCGTCATCATTCCCGTACTTGGGGACACCATTGACGCACAGTTGTCTCAGGTTCTCATGGCCTTCCCAGTTGGCGTTCACCGCTTCGATCAGTTGGTCCCAGGTGATCTTGTGATCGCGGTAGACAAGCTTGTCGATCACTCCTAGAGAGTCTGCTGCGTCGGCGATGCTGGCCAGCAGAAAGCCGTATACGGTGTACCAGGCGCCGCCGCGTGTAATGTCCCGCCCTCTATCAAGCGGTCCTTCGGCGAAGGCAGAGCAGAAAGGAGCCGGATACCACTGGCTCTGGTTCTCCTTGAAGATCTTCTCGGCTCGTGCCATATACTCGCCCCAGTGGAACACCTGTCTACGGTAGGCGTCTTTCACCTGGTCCATTGACTCAAAAGTCCTTGGATCACCGGTTCCCAGTCCGATCTGCTTGCCGCATATCGCGCATTTACCATTGCTCAGGACCAGTTCTATCCACTTGGAGGCCAATGCAATTGACTCATAGCCATTGTCCATTGTGATGTAGGGCAGACCTATCTCCGAACAACCGGCAACGGCGTATTGCCGCCAGTCTTCAACCGTCAGGTCTGGATACGCCCTGGCCGCCATCTGAATGCCCTTCCGGTCACCCATGAACTTCGGGTAGCCAAGTCCGAGGCGGATCAGCTCGGCCGCCTTCTTGAGGTATTTGTCGGGCGTTCCTTCCCATACCCTCATAGCGAATTCCGGCTGGTTCAAACGCAATTGCTCCATCGCTTCAAGAACGAGCAGGGTAACCTCATTGCAGGCATCTTTGCCTTCTCTGGTCTGCCCGCCAATGACCATCGTCTGGGCAAGCCCCTGTCCGGTGGCCCACTGGGACCACTCGTAGTTGAGTGCCCAGGCTGGTTCGTTGAATTTCACCAGGAAGCACTCAAGAAGCTCGAGAGCTTCCTCGCGGGTGATGCTCTTTTCGTCTTCCACCGTCTTCTTGTAGAACGGATACAGGATCTGGTCGATGCGGCCCAAAAAATGTATGGCGAATGTGGCGTGTTCCATCCAGCTCAGCGAAAACACGAACCAGACTGACTGTAATGCTTCCCACCAGTCTCGGGCGGGGTTCTCCGGCACCCGGTCACATACCTCAGCAATATGCTCCAGCTCCTTCTTTCGCCTGGGGTCGGCCTCCTTAGCAGCCATCTCACGCGCCAGCTTGGCGTATTTCTGGAAGTATGCCGTAGCGGCATCAAGCGTTATGAGTACGGAGTCGTAGAACTCCTTTCTCTGCTTCCGGTCAAATTGGCGATATGGCTGGTCGAGCTCGGCCATCTTCGCCCTGACCTCTGCCTTGATCCCCCTGAGCCCCTTGCAGAGGACTTTGTCGAAGTTGAGGAACATGTGGCCGGCCTCTCTGGTCATCGACACGTCACCGATAACAGGGATGTGCGGACAGGCCGAGACTCCCGGAGCGGCATGCTCCAGGATATCGGGATCAACATTCTTCATGTTGTACTCGAACAGAGAGAGAGACTCGCCCTTGACGGCCGGAATGATTTCCTCCCTTAGCTCTCTCCGCTCCTCCGGATGAATCAGAATCTTGTCGTAGGGCCTTACTGAAAAGTCCTTTACCGGGTCATCCATCTCGGCGGCAATAGAGGCGATGTTCGCCGTGGTGACAAAAGCCGACCGCGGTTTGCTCCCCACCGTGCCCACAATCAGCTCATCCTCCTGGATCAGCGTGGTCTTGTCTTTCAGAAAGGTCTCAAGAAAGCGGGCCCGCTGAATAATGGAAGGTTGGTCTTTGTACTGTCTGTAGGCCTTGAGTTCAGCTCGGACACGTTCCAGACAGATCTCGGCTTCTTTGCGTACTCTGCTCCTGGCTTTCTTCACCCGCTCTGAACGGATGGGTTTGAAGACCTCCTGCCACGACCCAACTTCTTTGACAGACTTGTTGCCAAGTTCAATCGCCATAGACCCCTCCGCGCATATTGCCCTGCAACAGAACAGAAAACCGACATTCTCTAAATCAACCCTTCGGCTTTCAACTCTTCCAGTGGCCTCGCGCCCTTTACCTCTTCAACAAGCTGCGCCGAGGGTTCCGGGTAGGCCACGGGACCATGCTCACGAGACGGGAGAATCACCGTTGAGATTCTGGGCGGCATCGTCTTCTCGTCCCGCTGGTTCTTCGCCCAGGCTTCGATATCAACGCAACATCTCCCATGCTCAATATACTTCTTGTCTACCCTCCCCTCAAGCGTGGTGACGTCCCCCATCATATTGAATGCCGCGCTCATCGCCGCTCATCTTCCAAAGAAAGCCATCGTCGGCCATCCAGTTTGTGAACAGGTTGCATAGCCAGGCCATCCGTTGGCTGCCGTAGTCGTACGCCCTTTCCACGCCAATCGCCCGGGCGAACTGGTCCAGGAAGTGAACGAGTTCCGGTGCGTCCGCTTCGCCGGTCTCCTCGACGTATTCGAGGAACCGCGGGTGCCTCGCCTCATAGTCGAACTCGTTCTTGTGTGCCTTGAGGAAGGGCGAGCCCGCTCCCATCAACCAGACCAGCTCGTCGCGTACGCTCAGCGGTCCTTTGATGAGGGGGCCGACCTTGTCGCCGACGCTCACGTCCTCCCAGTAACGGGGTTCCCGGCCGCGGACGGTATCCCGCGCATACGCCTCGAGTATCTGCCGCCACTCCTGCCGGGTGTAGGTCGGCTTTGGCCGGCCGCGTTCCTTCTTGGCGCTCCCGGCGGCGCCCCGCTCCGCCATCACGATGTGATACAACTCCTTGCCGAGTAGCTCGCGCGTGTCAGCGTTCAGGTAGACAATATCGCCGTAATCGATGTAGATGTTGCCGCTGCCCGCCATCCGGCCCCGCTTGATCTCCAGATCGCGAACTATGGTCACTGAAGCGAGCTTAGTACCCGCTCGGACTGGCCGGTACCATTCCCAGTCACCCCCGGAGTACCAGCCGTGAATGCCCGTGAAGCCACCGCTGCTTGATGCCCACTGGTGGGTGAGCAGGAACGAGCCCGGTGCGATGATGCCCCCGTGCCGGGTCTTGCTGGCGTAGCCGGCATCCCGAAAGATAGGATTGGTGTCACCGATTCCGTCCACGAAGTGCCGTATTGTGTCCGCCGTGGCCTCGTTGTTGAAGTAGACGCTGGAAGGGATGAAGGGCTTGTTCATGCGGGACTTGCGCCGCTCGATGAGGTCGGGAGTCACCCGGCCCGCCTCCGGAGGCGCCGAGTCTACCGCCATCGTGACCCGCGGGTGGTCCTGCCACTTTGCCTCATCCATTCCGGTGACCAACTCCTCGAGCATCTAGCTTCGCTCCTGGCCGGACTGACCAACAATCAGCGCACCGGTCCTGTTTCAGACCTGCGTTAGAGCTGACGATGGGGGAAAAAGCACCATCTCGCAACACCCCAGCGCCGCTCCCACATGTCGGGACAAGTACTGGAATCGTATGCGATAAAGAATTCTAGCAATGCGTTTGGCGCTTGTCAATGCAGCGAAAATGTCATCCCGCAAATCGTATGCGATAAAGCATTCCGGAAATGGTTTGGATTTCGTCTGCGATTAATGGTAGAATCGCTCATCGAGATGGGGTCAACAAAAGGAACGGACGATGGCGGCAAGAAAGCGCGGGCCTATCTCACTTTCACGCACGCCCTCTGGCAGGCGTTCACCCGCACCCATCACGTCATCTCCAAGGTTCGCCAGAAAGAGTTGCGCCAACACGGTATGACTGTCGAGGAAGCGGCTGTGCTGTTCACCGTTCTGCGCCTGAAGGGAAACGCTACCCCTGCCGCCATATCGCGACAGCTCTTTTGGGAGCTTCATTCCGTCTCCGAGCAGCTCTCGCGAATGGAGGCAAAAGGCCTTGTCAGGAAGGTGCGGGATCTGGGGAGGCGTAACCTGATACGGGCTGAGGTGACTGCAAAAGGGGTTGAGGTGTACCGTGAGTCGTCGCGGCGGAGATCACCGCGAGAGATCATGTCGGTCCTGACCAAAGACGAGCAGCATCAGCTTTGGGCACTGCTGGCCAAGTTGCGTGAGAAGGCCCTGCTCGAGCTCGGCGTGCGCGGTTCGGACCCATTTCCTCCCTCTGATCCAGGCGAGTTGCGATGACAAGTCCGAGACTCGCGCCGGCTTTACGCAAGAGCCGGGCGCGCAATAGGAGAAGACTATGGTAGGGACTGCTTCCAGGAAGGCACCGAAGTACTTTGACACCTACGCTTTCCACCTTGGTGGTTTCGAGCTGATCGCCGTTCTGGATGGGGTTTTGACGGCGGATTGTGCCACGATACTGAACGGTCCGCCGCCGCACGAACTGGCCGGACTGCTTGGCTCCCACGGTCTCGGGCTGGACAGCACCATCCGAATACCGTGGACAATGCTGTTCGTTGATACCGGAAAGAACAAAGTCCTCGTTGACACCGGCATGAGCAAGACATATGTCGACATGGCCGACCAGGCCCAGGGATCGAGGCGGGTGTTCATCTCCGGGCACCCGGTCGATTGCGGGCATGTCCTTGAAAACCTGCGGTACATGGACATCAAGGCAGATGAGATCGACACGGTGATTATCACCCATGCCCATCCCGATCACATTGGCGGACTGGTGAACCCCGGCTCAGATAAGCCGGCCTTTCCGAACGCCCGGGTCATCATGTGGAAGGAAGAGTGGCAATTCTATATGGAGAACCCCGACGCATTGTCCAGCCTCAACAAACTGGCCCGCGGGCCGGTCGCCGAGGCTGTCCAGCTCCAATACGCGCGACAATGTCTGGCGCCCATCAAAGACCATCTTGCTCTTATTGATAGTGAGCAGGAGGATATTGTGCCGGGTATCCGCTACATCAATGCCCACGGCCATTCATTCATGACCGGTGTTGTGGTCACGTCCGGCAAAGCGAGACTGCTGCATATCGCCGACACGGCCGTCCATACCGTCCAGTTGGAACGGCCTGACTGGCTGTACACAAGTGACCTTAACAGGGAGCAGGCGGCGGCTTCCCGGCGCAGGCTCTGTGAGTGGGCCATCTCCAATGATGCTCTCGTTGCCAGCCCCCATTTCCCCTTCCCTGGCCTCGGTCGTATCCAGAAAGGAGGGCACGGATACCGCTGGCAGCCGATTGGCAGTGAGCCCCTGCAACAGTCGGCCGTCGCACCGTAGGTCATCGCCGCTGCTAGATCGCTGCTGCGATCGCCATGTCGGACAACCGCTGGTAGCTGGTCGTATCGTTGAAGTGCTCCTGCAGTCCCGAACGCAGGAACACGAATGTTACATCTCGCTCGGGATCAACCCAGAAGCCGGTGCCACCCAGCCCGAATTTGCCGAACGTTCGGGGCGACGTCAGCGTACCCATGCTGTTGAGGCTGACGCCTTCGCCGCGAATGAGCAGGTCCAGACCGATGTTGGCCGGCGGGGGTTGTACGCCGTGCTCCTCCAGTACCGGGGCGTGATACTCGTTGATCATTGTGCCGGTCTGGACCGAGGTGGCCAGCTTCACCGTGGCGGGCGACAGAACACGGACTCCATCAAGCTCGCCGCCCCGTCTGAGCATCTCGGCAAAGCGGAATAAGTCGTGAGCCGTGGCGATGCACCCCATCCACGGTATCTCGGCGCGCTCGGTGATGAACGAGTTGTGATCCTCAACTTCGGCGCCGGACATGTCGCCAAAGTCCTTGTCGTGGGCAACGATGGGCACGACGCGCGCACTCAGATCTTGACGCCGTCCAAGTGCGGTGTCTTTCATCGCTAAGGGGCCAAAGAGTTCGTCCTGAAAGATGTCACGAAGCGCCCTCTGTCGGGAATCAAGCCGTCGAATGATTTCCCCGAGCAGTGCGTGTCCCCACAATGGGCTGTAGCTGACGCGGGTGCCGGGCACGGAGACCAGGTCAAGCCGGCAGATGGCCTTGATAACCGCGTCGAGGTCGCCCATTAGCCGGGCCTCGACGGGGAAGAGGACCGGCGGCGAACCGGCCGTGTGAGTCATCAGATGGAAGACGGTGACAGCCTCTTTGTGCTTGCCGCTAAACTCCGGGATGATGTCCGCGACTTTCGTCGTCAAGGCCAGGTCGCCGCGCTCGATCAGGGAGAGGATGATCACATCGGTGAATGCCTTGGTGACGGAAAGAATGTTGAAGACATCATCAACGCGGCAGGGCCGGCCGGTCCCCCGATGGGCAAACCCCACCGCCTCCTCCAGGCCGATCACGCCGTGGCGCGCGACGACGATGGCGCCGCCATCGTACACGTTGTCCTCAACGTCCTTGCGCATGGCGGCGGACAGGCGAGCCAACTGGTCCATGTTGAGGCCGGAAACGTCACGGCCGGCGGGGGTTCGCGGAGAACGTGACGTTCCGCGTCCGACACTAAC
This sequence comes from uncultured Chloroflexia bacterium, assembly GCA_963735055.1. GTDB lineage: Bacteria > Chloroflexota > Dehalococcoidia > Dehalococcoidales > UBA2162 > JBBITI01. The sequence goes on from CAVTJN010000017.1 coordinate 49,845, forward strand.
TCGATTCTTGTCCATTATCAGCCTCCTTGTCTCTTGCTCGGCGATATCAGTGAGTCAGCCCGCCACTGGCCAGGATTCGGTCACCGGTAACATATCTCGAGAGGTCCGATGCCAGGAAAAGGGCAACGTCCGCGATGTCCTCGGGACTGGCTACTCTCCCCATCGGCACGGTCTTCCCCAAACCAGCGAAGTATTCGTCTTTGGGGACGCCCTTGGGTCTGATGGCATCGTGGAAATCGGTACGTGTGATGCCTGGCAGCAGGGCATTGACGCAGATGTTGTCCTCGGCGAATTCGAGAGCCAGGCATTGAGTTAGCATCAGGACCCCGCTCTTGGCGATGCAGTAGTCGGCGATGGTTTTCGACGGGGCAACTGCCCCTACCGATCCCACGTTGACGATCTTACCGTATTTCTGTTTCTTCATGTGGGGCACGACCGCCTGGCAGCACAGGAAGACGCCCTTGAGGTTGACCGCCAGTACTTTGTCCCACTGTTCCTCGGTGATATCAATGAAAGACCTCTCCGGCGGCGATACCGCGGCATCATTGACCAGGATGTCGATTCTGCCGAACTTCCCGATTACCCGATCGACCAGGCTCCGCACTTGCTGCCTGGCGGAGACGTCGCATTGGACAAAGAGCCCCTCACTGCCCGCGCTCGAGATCTGGGCAACTGTCTCTCCAGCTTCATCGGGGCGGACATCCGCGATGACAGTGGCGCAGCCCTCCTGCGCAAACCTGACGGCTATCGCCCGGCCGATTCCCCGTGCGCCTCCGGTGACAATGGCTACCTTCTTCGAGAGCAACATCTCTTGACCCCCTCAATTCAGTCTCTGCTTGCTACAGCCCTCGGCCCAGCGTCCTCGGGAATAGCTCCATGAGCTCCTCGAGTGTCCAGACGCCTTGTTTGTAGATTCCCGCTTCCTCTCTTGGCTCCGAATAGAGGGCCACGCGGCCTCTCGAGGCTCCGAACACCCGCCCGCTGACGTCTTCCGCCTGGTCTGTCGCCAGGTAACAGACGATGGGAGGTATCTCTTCCGGAGCCGGCGGGTTGACTGAGTCCTCGTAGATCTGCCGGTCGATTAACCCTGCCTGGTATGACCTGTCCCACATGGTGCGATCGCCCATCCTGGTCAGCCTGGTGCTTGCGATGGGGGCGATAGCGTTGCAGGTGATCTTGTATCCTTCCAGCTTCATCCGGCTGGCGATTCCCCTGGTCAGGCTGACGACACCTCCCTTGGCTGCGGTGTAGGCGTCGGCTCCGGTTACGCCGAGCCAGGATGGTGATGCGAAGTTGACTATCCGCCCGCTCCCCTGCTTCATCATTGCCAGCAGAGCGTGATGGCAGGTGTTGAGAGTGCCCTTCAGGGTCACTGCCAGGACGAGGTTCGAGTCCTCTTCACTGGTCTCCCACAACTGCCCGCCGCACGCGATAGTGGCGCAATTCACTAGCACGTCGATTCTGCCGAACTCCCGGATCGAGGCATCGACCATGCTGCCCGCAGCGGCGAAATCAGCGACCGAGGCGAAACTCGCGATGGCTTTGCCTCCAGACTTCCTGATCTCGACCACAACCTCTTCGGCCGGCGCCGAATCCCTGCCAGTCCCGTTCAACTCGGTTCCGGTATCGTTCACCACCACCTTGGCTCCATGACGGGCCATCGCCAATGCCACCTCACGGCCGATGCCGCGCCCGCCGCCGGCGATCACCGCGCACTTGCCTTCCAGCAGTCCTGTCACCACTAGACTCCTTCGGCCCCATCGTGATGCCCGAACCGGTGGCGGATTCCGAAAGGGCCTGGACGATTACTCAGAACGCCGGCCCAAAGGTCGAAGACGGTCGCGGCCAATCAAGTACAACCATCCGGCAGCCAACACCAGCCAGTCCCGAATCATGGTGATCGCCTCGACCTTCCCGGTCGGCCATTCGCCTTCGATGATACCACATTCGGCTGCCCCGCCATCAACCTGGCCGAGGCCATATCGAAGTCACGCGGGGCTGGTCAACCCGCAACCCGTCAAGGCATTCCTCTCGAGTAATGAACCCTCGGCAATAGCATCACCAGACCGGGAAGGGCGCAAGCTCGGCATCCTGAGTTGTGCAGCGCTCCACAGAGGTGACCTTCGCAGAGACGTTGCAGACGAATCTGCCGCAGTGCTATGATTTCGTGCGACCAAACTGCCGTTTCGGTGCGCCCGGGTCTAGTCGGTTTGCGCGTCAGGTTGATGAACGTACCCTGGATTCAGTTCGCATACTCTTCTCTCCGGCAAAAAGGAGACCATAAGATGAAGCCCATGTTCATGGCCACCGCGCTCCCCACGATCTGCCATAGAGATACGGAAAGGGCCTGCCAGGTCGTGGCACGCTGCTTCCCGGAGGCCCTGCCGCCACCCATTATGCGCCGATCCACGCGGGGAGGCGCGGTAAAGATGCCTTGCACCAGGATTGACGAAGAAAGAAAGGTCACTATCTTCGACCTTTCCGCAGAGCGCCAGCCCGAGCTGCTGGAGTTCTATGAGCGCTACTTGGCCGACGACGTGGACTATTTTGCCCTCAGCCCCGAAGAGGATCCGGGGCTCTACAGACTGGCCGAAATCTACCAGGAGAAGCCGTGGCCGGACCTCAAGCTCGTCCACTGCCTTACCATCGGACCATATACCGCGGGACTGTCGCTCAAGGATGAGAATGGTGCGCCTGCGTTCTACAACGAGCAAATACGGGACATTATCGTGAAATACCTGGCGATGAGGGCGAAGTGGCGATTGAGAGAAGTGCAGAAGCTGTTCCCGGGTACTGAGGCGCTGACACTCATGGTGGAGCCCGCTTTGAATGTGTACACCTCTTCGATCGGCGCCGGTACCTGGGACGACATTAGGAATGCTCTCGATGAGGTGATGAGCGCCGTCGACGGCGTCGCGGGCGTGCATTGCTGCGCTAACTTCGATTGGTCGCTGCTCATGGGCAGCAGTGCCCGCACTATCAACTTCGATGCCTTCCGCTATGGCGAGACGATGGCGTTGTACGGATCGGCCCTGACAGAGTTCCTTGCTCGCGGTGGCATGGTGGCTTGGGGTATTGTACCGACACATGACCCTGACGCTCTCGATGCAGAGAACGCCGTCAGTCTAGTTGATAAGCTCGAGCACACGTTAGACTTGGTTGTTGACCAAGGGGTGGACCGGGGCGTATTGATGCAGTCCTCCTGGGTTACGCCGAGCTGTGACATCGTTTCGCTTTCCGGGGAACGTGGTGAACGGGTCTATGAACTAACCCGGGAGGTCTCTCAGCTCATGCGGGCGAAGTACTTTGCCTAGGTGGACAACGGTGGACCTGCCCGTTCGACTGCGTTCTTCGTTGATCACAACAGAGCCTAATGTCCAGCTCTCAACTCGACGGCAGCTTTCGCGCCGCTGTTACCAATGCCGCAATAGACGAGGTACGTCTTGCTCTTGTCCAGAGCGTTTTCTTCGGAGCTAGGCCCGAACCCTGCGGACTAGTGGCAACCCTGAAAATATGTTCGACTTCGGTGCAGCCATCGAATTATCGATGGCTGAAGAGGGTGAGGTTTGCCTCATTGAGCAACCCACGGTAGTGTATGTCCCGGCGGGGCTGGTACATACCCCGCTTACCTTCAATCGGGTGGACGAACCGGTCCTCTTCCAGCCGGTACCCCTGACGCCAGCCTACCACAGCCGGTATGGGGACAACGCAACATTCCACGGGAAATAGCTCACAGATATAGAAATGGCTCTCCGGCGTCGGCAAAACGGACCGGAATTCCGCCGAGGAGGTGCTGCAGGCGGTTGGCCAATTCCTTCATTCCGGATTCCTCGCTCCGTTCGTGGCCGACAATGATCATGGCTTTGTTGAAGCCCAAAGCAGCAGCGTCACGTACGTAGGCGCTCAGCGTCCATTCGGTGATCTCGCCACAGATCATTGTGTCCAATTGCTGTTCATTCATCAACCTGGCCGGCATCTCTTCTTGACCGAGACCAAGGCTTCCACCGCCCACGAGTATCCCTACCCGGCTGCATTTCATTCTTGGATCGCCGACGGCCCGAATGACCTTCATGCCGAGTGTCTCTTTCAAGAAGCTAACCAGGCCGGCCACGGATATAGAAGGAATCGAATAGCAGTGGGGCGACGGAAGACTCGTGTTCAGATAATCAGTCCATCCCAGGTCCTTCAGTAGCCCGGCATAGATGAGATCGGCGTTGCCAACATGCATATGATCATGGTACCGCCAGATTGATATCCGGTTATCGTCTATCAAAGCCTTTTTCCTTTGATAGATCGGATCAGCTTTCACCCAGTCAATGCGGTCTGAGCCGTTGAAGTAGGTTGGTTCATGGGTGATAATCAGATTGCAGCCCATTGCGACGGTTCGGCTAATTACGTCTACGGTTGCCATGAACGTTGTAACGACCCCGGTGACTGTATGCTCCAAGTTGCCTTCGATTAGACGGTCGCACGTCTTTTCGAATCTCCTTTCGCCATTCACCGCCAAGATAACCTCAACCACTTCTCGTACCTTCACGTTCCTAACCTCCGAGTTTGATGACTCATCGACGCCGCTTGTTGTTTCAGTAAGATCGTCTATAATCACAGATGACTTCGTCTGGCATGCAATTGCCGGTCTCCCGATGATTTCAGCGAACTAATGTCATGAAAGAAAAGGTTTACGGCGGCATTGAAATGGGAGGGACGAAGTTCGTTTGTGCCGTCGGTACGGCGCCCGACAACCTCATAAAGACTCAATTTACCACCACCAGTCCTGAAGAAAGCATCGAGAAGGCGATTGATTTCTTCAAAGGCCATACCCGACTCAAGCAACTGGCAGCGATTGGCATAGCTTCTTTCGGCCCTCTTGACCTGCACAAAGACTCCCCAACCTATGGCTATATTACCACCACGCCAAAAGACTCATGGTCAAACACCGACATCTTAGGGAAGATACGCAGTAAACTCGATGTAGCGGTGGCCATTGATACCGATGTAAACGGCGCCTCCCTGGGTGAACAGGTCTGGGGAGCAGCGAGGGGACTTCATACTTTCATCTATCTTACGATAGGGACCGGGTTTGGTGGTGGGGGCATGGCGAACGGCGGGCTCATGCACGGGCTGGTGCACCCGGAAATGGGACACATACGCATTCCTCATGATTGGCAAAGAGACCAGTACAGGGGGTGTTGTCCTTTCCACGGCGATTGCCTGGAAGGATTGGCATCCGGTAGGGCAATGGAGCTTCGCTGGGGACAACCGCCTGAGAAGCTCCGTTCTGACCATTCTGCCTGGGAGCTTGAGGCAGGCTACCTGGCGCTGGCGCTCAACAACTTCATATGTACGATATCTCCTCAACGTGTCATCATTGGCGGTGGGGTGATGAAACATCCCGGCCTTATGGCGGCGGTCCGTCGCGAAGTGGACCGGAGTCTAGGCGGATACATCCGTTCGGAAGCAATTAGCAGGGATATTGATCACTATATTGTCCCTCCGGCGCTGGGCGACCTGGCGGGAGTAGTCGGCGCGCTGGAGTTAGCGAAGAGGACTTGAGGCCGATTTCTCACCTGCTTTTGCCCACAGTCGACCGGCGCACATATCTAGAACCTGAAAACGCCATAAGAGACTCTGGCCAGTTCTATCTGGATGTCGTCTCCTTCGACGCGTACCCGCACTCCGTGGCAGATCTCGGGCGACATGTTATTGGGTTTCAATCCGTGTATTCGAACCGAAGACGGTTCGGCGGAGGGATTCAGCACGATCAGGAATCGTTCGCCGGCAGCCTGGCGCAGATAGGCGAAGTGGCGGTCGTTGTTTTCGACAGGCAAAGGAATCAGGGTACCATCGGCTTGAAGCGCCGAAGAACCCTTCCTCAAGGAAACGAGGTTGCGTACGTGGTTGAGCAATGACCCCGGATCGCCGTCCTGTCTCTCAACCGTAGGACGGTTCCGACGTGGATCTAGCGGGAGATAGAGATGGTCCTTGTCAGCGGTGGAAAAGCCGGCGTTCGGCCGGTCCCCCCATTGCATGGGAGTTCGCGATCCGGTTCGACCGTATCCCCCTTCTTTCGATGCCAGTCCGGGGATGTAGCGCATGCCGATCTCGTCCCCGTAATAGATGAAAGGTACTCCCGGCCAAGTCAGTAGAAACGTAAAGATGACTTTCAAATCGCTGAAATCCCTTCCGTCCGCACGAGGCCTTTTGACATCATGATTGGAGCTGGGAATGGAAATAAAGCCTTTGCCTTTCACAGTAGCAGCTTGCTCCAGGTAGCCTTTGAGAAAACCCCGAATACTGCCGCCGCCGTGCCGGCGAAAGAAGCATTGCTCGTTGAGCATCAGGTCTTCGTAACCGGGCACTCCGAAGTGAAACATGAAATCGATGTCGAAGCCGGCGGCAATCGATTCCTCTGGGTTGCCCCACTCAGCGATTAGCGCCATGTCGGGATAGAGGCCGCGTACTTCTCGGCCAATGTCCACCCACAATCGAACAGTCTCTTTGTGGCCGCAATCCATTTTCACTAACGAAGAGGCCATGTCGACACGAAACCCATCTACCCCATGGCCAAGCCAATAAGTCATGATCTTGACCAGTTCCTTGCGAGTTTCAGTCGGTCCCGGCGCATCAACCGGATGCTGCCACGATTGATCGGGTTTGGCGAATCCGTAGTTCAGGGCAGGCTGAAAATAGAAGAAATTGGCGACGTAGCTGGCGTCCCTCGCCGAATAGCCCTTTATGAAGGAAAGCGGGACACCGGCTTCAGCAGATGGTGCGGTGGATGCCCAGACATAGCGGTCAGAGTACTTGTTTCGATCAGGCCTGCAGGAAGCCTTGAACCAGGGGTGATCGATTGAAGTATGGCCTGCCACCAGGTCAAGGCAGACTCTGATCCCGCGACGGTGGGCTTCGCGGCAGAGCCGGTAGAGGTCCTGGTTGGTCCCGTAGCGTGGCGCGATCCGGTAATAGTCAACCACATCGTAGCCGGCGTCTCTGAATGAAGACTCGAAACAGGGATTGATCCAAACCGCAGCGATTCCCAGCCATTGCAGGTAGTCCAGTCTCTGAACTATCCCGGGGATGTCACCAATGCCGTCGCCGTTGGAATCGTGGTAACTCTGAGGGTAGATCTGGTAGAAGACAGCTCGGTTAAGCCATGCAGGGGAAGTGGTTTCCGTATACATTTGCGAGGAAGTCCAGCGATTTTACCTTTTTCCGTCGTCAACCATGGAGTCTTTTCGGGTTCCCCGAATAATACACCAGCGATGGATTCCGCGCAAGGGATCTGACCCCCACGAAGCGGGCCAGTTGTTGTGCTGGGCTGGGAGGCGATGTTTTTCAAGGCCGACTGGTTGGCGCACAATACTGGCATTCGAAATCTCCAAGGCGTATTATGATGGAAATTACAGAACTGGCATTTCTGCGTCATTGCGAACCGAGAGACCATTGAGGAGATCGGGGAGGAAGACTACCATGGACCACAAAGAAGGGTATTTCAAAGGCCTGAAAGACTTCAGACTGTACTATCAGCGCTGGCTGCCGGATGGCATGCCGCGGGCGGTGCTGCTTGTGGCGCACGGGTTTGCTGAGCACAGCGGACGCTACGGCAACCTCGTCAATTACTTCGTTCCGCAAGGTTATTCGGTATACGCTCTGGACCACCGGGGACATGGCAGATCGGATGGCGACCGTGTCCAGGTCGAAAGCTTCTTTGACTATGTTGACGATCTCAAGACCTTCTTCGACATGGTGCGCCAGGAGAACGGTCGACGGAAGATATTCCTCGTCGGCCATAGCATGGGGTCAGCGATTGCCGTGTTGTTTGCGGCCAGGTATCAGGATGAACTGGCGGGGCTGATAACCTCCGGAGGCGGGATGGCCCGACCGGGCGAACCGTCCCCTCCCCCGAGGCCGGCCGGCCAGCCTCTCGACACGGCCTTTCTCAGCCGTGACCCGGAGGTCATCAAGGCCTACGTCGACGACGCTCTGGTATATCGCGGGCCGATACCGCAGACGTCGGCTATATCCGGCATGAGAAGTCTGGTTCCGGACGCCGTACCGCTGTTGAGACTGCCAGTACTGATCATGGCCGGAGACGGCGGGCCCGACGGTGCCCGAAGTAGAGTCATGTACGAGTTCACCGGGTCCAAAGACAAGACCCTGAAGCTGTATGAGGGCCTGCTGCACGAGATATTCAACGAACCGGAGCATCAGCAGGTCATGTCCGACATGGCTGCCTGGCTGAAGACGCGCCTTTAGGCAGGTGAAGTCGATCGCCGCCGCGATTGCGCAGCTATTACTTTCATATGCTCATACTTCCGACAATATCTGCCGGTATTAGCCTCCATTGAGCCTTTCACTTGTCTATGACCATATGGAGGAGGAAGAACTCTGTTCCGATCGTAGCCGATGTGAATTAAACGGAGGAGGGGAGAGCAAGACTCTCGGTCTTAAAGAGCACCAGGGACTTATTCATGTCGTAAGGTAATATAAGGAGCGTACGCCTGATGTTTCATACCATCCGTTATGACCAGAATCTGTCCATGGAAATGAGAGACGGAGTGCAGCTGGCTGGCGAGGTCTACCGGCCAGGCGCGAGAGGGAAGTATCCGGCGATTATCATGCGTACTCCTTACTCCAGCGATGCCATAGCCGGGTTCGGATCGAGCTATATCAAGGTGATCCCGACAGTGCAAGCGGGTTACGCCCTGGTCATCGCTCACGTGAGAGGCAGATACGGATCTCAGGGGAAGTATGACCTGAAGACCCCTCAATCTCTGGAAGGGGCAGACTGCTACGATACGGTAGAGTGGGTGGCATGCCAACCGTGGTGCGACGGCAATATCGGCATGGCTGGCGAGTCCGCCCTGGGCACGGTCCAGTGGAGAACGGCGCGCGAGAATCCCCCTCACTTGAAGGCGATTGCGCCAGGGCTCGCCGGAGCCCCCGGAGAGGCGGGGCCGGAGACTGCTGATGCGCCAGTCAACCTGAACATCGCGGTTAGCCTGCTCCTGATTCTGGCAGGTGATGTGCTTGACCGGTTGGACGCGGGGGGAGCAGATACTGCAGAGACGCGCCGATTGCTCGCCCAGGTGCGTGATGCCCCTTCGCTTGCTTACAACTACTTGCCGTTGAAAGATGTCCGGCAGTTCAACTCGCCGGGCATACTTGAGATCTGGGATACCTGTTTGCGCATGTCGGTTTCCGGCCCGACTGCTTCGCCACAGCCCTATCCCTTTCGAGCAGTGAAGATACCGAGTCTCAGCGTCACCGGCTGGTACGATCCGTTCGCTCGAAACTCAATTCGCAGCTTCTCTAAGATGGCGACGGATGCCGGAAGCAAGTACGCCCGCCAACACCAGCATCTTTTTGCCGGGCCCTGGTGTCACAGCCGGCCCCAGAGAGCGGTCGGCGGTCTGGATTTCGGACCCTATGCTGACGAGGTCGGTTCAGGCGCGTCCGGATACCTGCTTTCATTCTTTGACAAGTACCTTAGAGGCAGCGACAACAGACTGCCGGCCGTGCGCTACTTCACGATGGGCAAGAACATTTGGCATGATGCTTCCCGTTGGCCATTGCCCCAGACTGCCTGGCGAAGGTACTTTCTGCACAGCCGCGGTGCCGCCAATTCCTTGTCCGGAAATGGATGCCTGAGCCGCGATGAACCCCAGAGAGAACCAGTGGACACCTACGTGTACAATCCTCACGAGCCCGTGCCAACGGCTGGAGGTCGAGGTGGGATAGCCGAAAACGGCTTTCTCTACGGTCCTGTTGACCAAGCCTATGTCGAACGGCGGGGCGACGTCTTGTGTTACACATCCTCCGAATTTGGCGAGGATACTGAAGTCAGTGGGCCTCTGGAGCTACATCTATTCGCGTCATCCTCGTGCCGGGACACTGATTTCACGGCTAAACTCGTGGATGTGTATCCTGATGGCCGAGCCTACAACGTGGCGGATGGAATAGTCCGGGCTCAGTATCGCAACTCGTTCACCGTGCCTGAGCCATTGAGACCCGGCGAGATTGTCGAGTTCGTAGTCCGCCTGGGACACGTCAGCCAGTTGTTTCGCAGCGGGCACCGTATTCGCATTGACGTTTCCAGCAGCAATTTTCCTACGTTTGATCGGAACATGAACACAGGCAATCCCATCGGCGAAGATGTGAGGGGCATCCCGGCGTTGCAGACAGTCTACCATCAGACCGGATATGCTTCCTACATAGATATGCCGACGGTTCCCGTGGAATGAAGGGCCGATGCACGATTCCGGCCACCAGACCTCAAGAAACGCCCCGCTCTCATCGATGATGGATAGTAAGACTTTCAAGGGGGACAGAAGAAGTGAAAGAAAACAAATACACGAAATACTTCCTGACTGAACCGGCGTTAAGAAACACGCCAAAGATCAAAATGGCCAACCCGAGCGCCTATGTGGACAGTGAATCCCATTTCGGCTCGAAGGCCAACCTTTCCATGGCGTGGAGGTACATCACCGCACCCACGTTGTTTGACCGGATACCGCATTCGCATGACTTCGACGAGTTCCTTTGCTTCCTGGGCGGCGATCTGGCGAACATGTTCGACTTCGATGCAACGGTAGAGCTCTACATGGGTGAGGAACAGGAGTTGTGCCTGATCGAGCAGCCCACAGTAGTCTATGTCCCGGCGGGGCTGGTACATACCCCGCTCACGTTCAAGCGAGTGGACAAACCGGTCCTTTTCCAGCCGGTACCCCTGACGCCAGCCTACTACAGCCGGTATGGGGACAACGTGAAATTCCACGGGAAATAGCTCACAGATATAGAAATGGCTCTCCGGCGTCGGCAGAACGGACCGCAATTCCGCCGGGGAGGTGCTGCAGGCGGTTGGCCAATTCCTTCCACGAACGAGTTGTCATTTCAGTCATGCGACATTTCCTCGGTCTGGCGTCGTCGGCTCACCGGGAGCCAGGACGTACATCGCCCATCCCAAGTACTGCCGTTGAAACTGGGCGTAGTCGTCCTGAGTAGTGCGCAAGCGCTGGTACACCTGTCCTCGGTCTGGATGGTCCGGATTCTCTTCCAGCCAACGCATGAGGCTGTACCAGTTGTCCGACAGATAGCGGTCCCAGTCGTCATGGCTCGCCCTGATCACATACTCGAGTTCGAACCCTTCCTCGCGAGTCACTTGCAGAAGCTCCCACTCGGTGTGACAACTCGCCACTTTCTGGGCGTATTCCGGCGGGACGGTGTCGCTTAGCCAGTGGACCTCGCCTATCCGAGTCTTCCACGGGGACCAATGGCGCCCCTCATCGCTTGGATTGTCTGCCGATAGCCCCCAAAAACGAACGTCGCCCCGATGCAGGTGGCAACATCAAAGGTCCCTTGCTCAAATACATAGTCGGTACCCCGGCAGCAGGCGATTTGGATCCGGTCCGATAGTCTTCTGGCCGCCAGCTTCCCAAAGGCCCGATCACAGAAACCTTTGGAAATGTCGATGCCAACGCCGCTGATGCCGAACTCTTCGGCCCAGAGCACCAGCGGTTCAGCGCAACCGGAACCAAAGTCGATTATGCGGCTGCCCTCCTTCATGCCCAGCATCTTTCCCATTCTGATGATCTTGTCCGGAGTGGAGGGGTTGAGGATTTCCATGTACCGGTGCGAGATGCTCATCAGATCAAAGAAGTCCATTCTGTTTGCCTCGATGTTGCCCTTTTCTTGCCACGATGATTATCTCATCAGGCGGCTTGCTCCCCGAAAGGCGTATTCTCGAAATCGGCGTAGACGGCTTCCACAGTGAAGTCCGCCCTTACGAAAAGATGCTCGACCTCGTGACCGAAGTAGGAGCGCACGTCGCTGGGGTAAACCAGACGCTCTTGCCGACCGCCCGGGTATCGAATGTCGTAGGTGAGGTTCTCTTGGATGATCTGGTTCTGATAGTCGGTGTCATGGAAGGTCAGTCCCCGCCTATATTCATGTCCCAAATGCGAACCTCAGTTTGACGCCTGTATTCCGGCGAGTTCCCTGCCAGGGTCGAATATCAATCCTCTAAAACCCTCTCTGAGCACACGCCCGCTTACACGCTCGATAGCGGCCCTTACGTGGCCGTCAAGAGCCGCTATCTGCGCATGATTCGCTTATGCGTGTACCCGGGGTTAGAATCCCTCGGGTTTGCCCTGAAACGCCTTCGTCACCGAGACCTCCAGAAAGATGACGGGCTTGGTGATATTGTGGACCAGTAACGGGCAGTGTTTCAGACCCGGGGGCATCGATATAATCGTCGGATTACTAAAAGTCAGCTCTTCCTTTTCGTCACCAAGGCTTACGGTGACATCGGCTCCCAGTGCTCTTGGGTTATTTGGATCACCTGAGAGGAAGCAGAGGTTTTCATGGTTATTGTGCGAGTGGGAAAACCGCACGTCGTACGGCGTTACGATACAGTGGTAGCCGAGGCTTATGCCGGCGCTGAACTCGTCATGATGTGCCCAGATCGACATTCCCGTCCACCCCGGCTCGTAGTCAATGTAGAGAGGCCCCCGCATCATATTCATCCAGTACTTCTTGCCGTGCTTGCGGACCTCATTGCCGTCTCGCAGCCTTCCCATCCTGAAGGCAGCCTCTTTTCCGGCTTCCGCGTCCAACTTGGCCTGATACTCCCTGGAGTTCACTATCCTGAGCAGGTTGAAGGGCTTGGTGAACTTACCTATGGTGATCGGGCCGTGCTTCAAACCAGGTGGGATGATGACTACCGTGGGGTCCCTGACGATCTGCTCTTCATCGTCAGGACCCAGAGTGAGTCGAACTTCCGCTCCCAAATCCATGATGTTCTCGGGATTTCCGCCGACGAAACAAAACAGTTCGTGCGTGTCTGGAGTCCGGCTGACATCGATGGACCATTTGGGGTCGGTGACATAGTGGTGTTCAAAGACTACCCCTGAATTGTCGTCATTGGTTTGCTTGAACATGATCGCCCCGCCGAATTCCTTGGTCGCCTCGTAAAAGGGATTCTGGATCAGGTGCTTACCGTATTTCATTGCCGACATTCTGCCCTCCCTTTCAGTGCTTAGTTTCTTGCCCTGTAGCATATGCGAACTGCGCGATAATTGCAATTGACACTGCTCCTATTACCGTGCCAGTCACTTAGATAGGCTGAGCATAGCCTCGAGTTCCAGTTAGAGAACTCCGTGATCTTGCGGAGTATTCAACTTCGTCTCGAATTATAGCAGGTAAGCCGAAATCCGTTCCGTGCCGCGGAGGAGGTGGCAGAGCGCTGCATGAAGGCGCTCCATGAGGCGGGGGCGAGGCACGAGGCCGGGCTTGAGGAATGAAGAGCTTCGTTTTCAGCAGTGCGGCGTCCATAGTCATTCCCCCGTTTCTGGCCCACGGCCAGGTGACGGCGGTGAGCGAAGCGAGTTGGAGCCATTATAACACTTGGGGAAATCCTACAATGCGACGGCAAGTCCTTCTCCTGAAGGGCTTGCCGTGTGCTCCGCCACCCGCCTTTGAGGATGATCGGTCTGTGGCTTTCCTTCCACGGGTGGGGCTGCCCGGTCGCCATCGTCTCCTATCGGCCCTTCACTCCGATCCCCGCCAGCACCACCTGACGCTCTTCCTCGATGCGTTGCAGTTCGGCGTTCATTGCCGAAAGGTCGGTTTGACCGGACTCGTACAGGACCTCGCAGGCGGTGAGGTACCTGCACCTTTCCTGTTCGAGATATCGCAGTGCGGTTCGAGCCTCTTCTACCCGGTCAAGCTCCGACATCACGAAGAGGAGGTTTGTGTTACCCGCGCTGTACTGGGCTTCACCGACTGCCAGCCAGTTCCAACGGACGCCATCCAACAGTTGGTCATCACTCTGAGCCGCCGGGGGCGGCGCCGTGGCCCTGTCTCCGGCTGGAGCAGGCTCTCTGCATCCGGTGGCCATGGTCGCGAGCGCTGAGACCAGGATCATGACCATGGTTGACTTCTTCATTCTATTCCTCCTTGTATTGTCAACGACAACCTTTGCTTCCCTTGTCGGTAGTGTTCCTCAGCGTTCCGGTTTCACATCGCGCTGACCTCCTTGAGTCCAGGCGGGGCTTTCAATAGAAGCCACGGCCACCAGCCGGAGCCCCAGACCGGATATCCTGTTGACCAGCGCGACCAGGGCTGACTGGTCGCGGACGCGACCTTTAAGGATCGAGTCTCCCGTTCCGGTGTGGGTAATCGTGATTCCGCCGAGCATATCCGACCAATCGGTGTCGACATGTCCCCTGACTCGCACTTCGATCTCTTCCACCGGAATGCCTCCTCTTTCGACTACAATCGCATGCTACCGCGGGGCAACCGGTGCGTAGTCACACTAAAGTGTGAAATCGGAGTATGATTTCGGGTATGGTCGGTCAGCGCAACCGGCTGTCAGACAATGGCAGAGGCGCGGGATGCTGTGCCCCTGTGAGAAGGCTGATTACTGAAGGCTGATTGCTGAAGGCTGATCGCTGAAGGCTGATCGCTGATGGCTGAAGGCTCTATATCAGCTTCAACTCTCTGGCGCGCTGCAGGGCCTGCACGCGGTCTCCGGCCTCGAGCTTGCCGAAGGCACGGTACACGTGAGTCTTGGCGGTATTGAGGCTGACCATGAGTCTGTCGGCTATCTCCTGGTTAGAGAGCCCCTCGGCCACCAGCCGCAAGACCTCGAGTTCACGTTTACTCAGAGTGCCGGTCGTTGGAGGTGAAACGGGGTTCTCTCCATTTCTGACCCTGCGCTGGCTGTCCTCGGCTTCGATGATGTCCAGCAGTTTGCGGGCGTAAGCCGGTTCGATGCCCTGGGCAATCGCCCGGCGCAGCAGCGGGGCGAGTTCCATACCCCAATCGACGAACGTGCGAATGTGCCCTTGTGCTTTCCCCGCGGCGAGAGCCTCACCCAGCAAGGACAGCGCTTCATCAGGTCGGGAGGATGAGAATGCGAGGCAGACGCACGTGAGGACAGGGGCGCCCTTTTCGCCCGTCTTTCGCTGCTTGTCGTACTTCGACTTGAGCAGGCCCTGCATCGCGTGGCCCCGGTGTTGGATGATGAGACGTACGGTCACGATCGGCAGTTCACCGAACAAATCGGCGAAATCGACGACTCTGTCGAGCCACCGCCCGACGGATTCAGTGTCGCCCCGCGCCTAGGCGAGCGCCACCCGATGGGCGGCGATGCGCGTCAGAAGCCTCGGGGCCGGGTATCCGCTGTTCGCCGCACTCTCTGCGTTCCTCACCTCCTCCTCCGCCGCCTCAATGCTCCCGTGCGCCAGCCGGGCGCCTGCCATAAACAGGTGAGCGACCGCGAGATTCCGGTACTCCGGTTTCAACGCAATCGCTTTCTCATGCTCGGCGATGGCCGATACCAGTTCGTTTCGTAGATAGTAGGTCGCCCCGAGATAGAGGTGCGCCGTTACGGTGTTCGGATGTCCCTGGCCGATGTCCAGCGCGTGTTTGAACATCTCTTCGGCCCGATACAGGCCGTCCCGGCCCATGGCGATGACAGCCAGAAAGGCCAGCGCGGCGCTGGCTAGCCCGTCGTCGCCGGTATGGCACCACAAGTCGTAGGCCTCTGTCAGGAGCGGCTCGGCTTCTTCGGCCCGGCCGGCCATCAGGTAATGGACTCCCAGATGATGAGACACGATGCCTCGCATGGCGAGATGGTCCGCCGGCAGCAGCGAGAGAGCTCTACTAGCGTACTCCTCGATGCGGAGCCCTCCCTGCCACACGACCAGCGATGTCCTGACGGCGGCGATGTGCCCGGTCATCCAGGCCGGAAAGACTCCCGGCCCGCTCGTACTCATCGAGAAGCGTCATTCCCACGTTCATCCCGCCCGCCTGGCGGGCGGTACTGGCATACATGAGGCTGGCCTGGGGATTCGTCACCAGGACCTCTTGAGGTATCTGTCCGAGCCACCGGTACGTCGTGGCCTCGCCGTACTTGAACGGCGCCGTTGACGCAACGACCATGTCCATTGCCCGCTTCCAATCGCGTGCCGCCAGGGCGCAGTCGATGGCACTTTCGTCTAAGCCGTTCTCCTCAAACCACCGGCTCGCTTTCTGCTGTAGATCTACCGCGGTATCTTTGCCCAACTCGATCGCCAATCGATGTTTGAGGAGTTCAGCGAAGAGGTGTTCGTAACGGTACCACTTCCGTGACTCATCCAGGGGAACGACGAAGAGATGGGAGCGCTCCAATTCCTCCAGCAACTCCTGGCTGTCGTCTCGTCCGGTGACGGCCGCGCATAGAGGAGCGCAAAGTCTCCCCAATATCGAAGTCATCAACAGGAAACTCCGTATCTCGGCGGACTGCTGGCGAAGCACCTCATCCATCAGGTAGTCCATGACGTACCGCTGGCTGCCGGCGAAGGCGGCGACGGACTCCTTCACATCTCTCCGTTTGCCCAGTGACAAGCCGGCCATCTTCAGCCCCACGGCCCACCCTTCGGCCCGGGCATTGATGGCCCGCAGGTCCCCGGGAGACAGCTCGGGTCCAAGGGGCGTTCTGAGCAGGACGGCCGCCTCCTCAAAGGTGAAACGGAGATCATCGGCGCCAATCTCGCACAAGACTCCTTTGCCTCGCAAGCGGGCCAGCGGCAAAGGGGGGTCCACCCGGGTCGCGATGATGAGGTGCATGCGTGGCGGCATATGGTCCAGGAAGAAGCTGACGCCGCGATTGACTGGCGCAGACTCGATGAAATGATAGTCGTCGAGCACCATCACTAGGTCTTCCACGATGACAGCGAGGTCATTGACGAGGGGCGCCAACGCAGATTCAATGGGGACCGGCTGGAGCGAATGGAGCTGACGCAGAGTCGCCTCACCCACATTCGGCCGGACCGTTCTCAGAGCAGCGACGAAGTACTCCCAGAACCGGGCCGGGTCATTTTCCGATTCCTCAAGCGAAAGCCAGGCAGTTGGGAGCGGTGGATGCCTGCTGTTGACCCATTCGCTGATGAGGGTCGTCTTGCCGAATCCGGCCGGAGCGGAAACCAGAGTCAAGGCGCTTCCAAGCACCGCATTCAGCTTATCCAGCAGGCGCGGGCGAAATACCAGACCAGGTCTGACCGGAGGAACGAAGAGCTTGGTTGCCAGCAGTGTCGATTCCACTTCAGCCACCAACCTTTGCTGCCTCTCACGGTATGTCCGTCGAACCGCCTGTAGAAGTTCGTAGACGACGCTATTATAGCACATGACACGAGGTCTCCATGATCGCCAGGGTGGACTCGAAGCGAATGGCCTGTTGGAGAGGCTAAGGAGCGCGCGAGTCCGGCGACACGGGCGTCGTCCGGACAGCCTCGGCTTAAGGATCGGATTCGAATGTGAAACGTCAAGAAGGTCACATGGCCAGGCCGGGACTCCAACGTAATTGACTAGGTAAGGGAGCCTCGAGAAGGCTCCCTTGCCTTTGAATGGGCGTGCGACCGGTATCAATACCATCCACCGGCCCGGGCGGCCTCCATCCATTGCCGGTACATCTCGTCCGCTGAAGAGGCGTTTCCCCCCTGCTCCTGAGTCGTCTTTTCTTTGTACTGTCTGGCGTCTTCCGCGGCTTGCATCAGACGGAGCATGTAGATCTGACCCGGATCTGAAGATCCTGCGTAAGGACCTTCGGTTGGGACGAGTGCACTTGGGTCAACGGTTATCGGGGCGTCAGAAGTCGGGGCCAGGACTGGTGCCGGTTGACCGCAGCCGGCAATCAGGATCAAGGTCACTATGATTACCATTGCCATTGCTACTTTGTTCATTCCCTTCTCCTTATTGGTATTTCTTTGGTCCGGAAACCGGTTTCTATTGGATCAGAATTGCTGAACCGACCTTTTCAAGTTTTCCTCCTAGTAGCGTCAATTGTTGCCATGGCTATCTCCTCATCCCTGAACTTGATGGGCCTCTCGACCCGGGGCGCGGTGGCTACTGAGATTAGCTCGATACCAAGATCGGCTATCCGGTTGATCAGACCCCGCAGAGTCGCCTGGTCCCGGACGTCGCCGGCCATTACCGTGTCACCACGTGTGGTGTGAGACACGGACATTTTGCCCAACGAGTCTGCCCAATTACTGTTGACATGCCCTTTGACTCGGATCTCTACGTGCTGCATTGATGCCTTCCAAACTGGTCTCATTGGTCTTCCGAGACCATGTTACTGGCAGCCGAAATGGAAGTAATCTATCTTGGATAGACTGGAGGATCGATTCTGAGGGTTGATCTTTGAGGAGCAGAGGGTGGAGAGCTTGAAGAGGGGGACTGCGATAGAAAGCGGATCTACGGTGATAGCTGAATGGTTGCGACTGCCGGCGGATTGCCGACAGCCGAGAGCTTAAATCAGTTTCAGTTCCCTGGCCTTCACGATGGCCAGCGTACGGTTTTCAGTACCTAACTTGTCCAGGATGTGGTGGACGTGGGTCTTAACGGTACCCAGGCTGATGGTCAGTCTGTCGGCAACCTGCTTATTTGAGGCACCTGCAACCAGGAGCTCCAAGACCTCCAGTTCACGCTTACTGAGTGGTTCGGGGAGCGGAACAGAAGGCGTGGCCTCCCTTCCGCTTGCCCTGAGACGATCCAAGTTCTCGGCTTCGATAATGCTCAGGAGCTTGCGCGCATACTTCGGCTCGGTCCCACGGGAAATTGCCACGCGAAGGAGCGGGGACAGCTCCGTACCGCAATCTACGAACACGCGTATGTGTCCTTCTGGTTTGCCCATGGCGAGAGCCTCACCCAGAAATTCGAGAGCCTCTTCAGCCGCGGACGAATCCAAGGCCTGCAATATCCGCACTCCGATCAATTGACCCCGGCGGCCTTGTTGAGCGAGACTGTCGTAGGCCATACGCCATCGCTCCTGCGCGACAGCTGTGCCCTTACGCGCAAAAAGCAGACGAAGGGCAGATGTGGTAATGTCGGGCGGCAGCGAGGCCTCAGACTCTGCAAGTCGATCGATCCACACTGACGCAGATTCACCATCCCCCTGCAACAGAGCGACGTGAGCATGGAAAGCCGCGTTGCGCGCCCGGTAGTAGCGATAGTAGGGAAGGGTCTTGCCTTCAGACAAGAAACGATCAGCATCCTCCAGAGCCTCCATCGCCGCCTTGTCATCTCCCGCGGCCATCCTGGTTCGCGCCAGATGCAGATAGGCAGTCTCCAGTTCCGGGCCTCTCAAGAGCCGGAAGAACTCAACGGCCCGCTCCTGGTGGAAGGCTGCCGTCTTCAGTTCATTCCATTCGCCATAGACATCACCAAGCCACAGGTGAGGTACAGCGGCGACCGGGTCGCCCTTCGCGGTCTCGATGGCCTCTTGATAGAGCTCGACGGCCTGGTTCAGGTTACCTTGCGCCGAACGGATGATGCCCAGCAATGTAAGCGGTCGGATGGTGTTTCTGGTAGCTCCTACCCGCTGGAAAGCGTCCAGAGCGTCTTTCAGCAAAGGCTCGGCTTCCAGAAATAGATTCTGGCCCAGGTAGTTCTCAGCCAGTATCATGGATGCTACACCGCGATCGCCGACATCGTTGGGAACTCGCTCAGCGGCATCAGCCAGAGGCAACAGTGACAGTGCTCTCTTGGCATATTCTTCTCCCCGGGTGGAATCGCCCACGAACATGGCCATCCAGGCACGGGCGGTGGCGATTCTACCCTGCAGATTGCTGTCATGCTCTGCCACGCTGTCGAGGTACTTCAGGCAATCACCGGCAGCCACGAGCTCTCTAGCCGATGTCAACGCCCAGAAATAGTTCAGGTAAAGCGGCACGTGGGTACGGATCAACTCCTCCGGGATTCGCCGCAGCCAGTTGAACATGGTCAATGACGCCCACCTGGGTACGTTCACCTCGGGGACCGAGATAAGGTCCATTGCCCTGGGCCAATCGCGGGCCGAGAGGGCATGATTCACCGCGTCTTCCGGTAATCCGTTGGCCTCATACCATTTGCTGGCCATCCGGTGCAGGTCTGCCGCAGCCTCCTTGCCTAACTCCGTTTCCAACCGCAGCCGCAACAGGTCGCCGAACAAATGCTCATAGCGGTACCACTCCCGCGGCTCATCGAGAGGCACAATAAACAGGTTGGCCTTCTCAAGGCTCATGAGCATGTCTTTTCCGTTACCGCCGCCGGCAACGGCATCACACAGAGGAGGCGTCAGCCTGTCCAGTACCGAGGTCTTCAAGAGAAAGTCCTTCGTGTCGGCGGACTGCTGCCGGAGCACCTCTTCCATCAGATAGTCCATAATGTAGCGCTGGCCGCCGGTGAAGGAGATGACAGATCTCTTAATGTCTTTCTGCTTGCCCAGGGACAGGGCAGCCATTTTCACTCCGACTGCCCATCCTTCGGCGCGGGTATTGATCGCCTGTGCGTCCTCCGCAGTCAATTCTGGCCCCAGAATCGTTCTGAGCAGGCCGGCGGCCTCCTCCAGGGTGAACCGCAGTTCATCCGCCCCTATTTCGAGCATAACCCCTTTCCCCCGGAACCGGGCCAGTGGCAAGGGCGGGTCGGCCCGCGTGCCGATGACCACGTGCATCTTCGGCGGCAAATGGTCAAGCAGGAAGGAAATGGCCTTGTGGACGGCTTCATTGCTGATGAAGTGATAATCGTCCAGCACCAGGGCGAAGTCCTCAGGGACGGCAGAGAGATCATTGATCAGGGCGGTCAGTGTGGATTCGATTGGTATCGGTCGGGATGAATGCAACAAAGACAGCGATGTCTTCCCGACGGCTGGCTCTATGGTGTTGAGCGCGGCGATGGCGTATTCCCAGAACCTGGCCGGGTCGTTTTCAGCTGCTTCAAGTGACAGCCAGCCGGTCGGGACGGGTGGCTTGGTCTGGTGGACCCACTGGCTCACGAGTGTGGTCTTACCGAAACCAGCGGGGGCGGAGACTAGCGTTAGCCTGCTGCTCAGCGCCCTCCCGAGGCGCTGCATTAAACGCGGCCGCACCACCAAACCAGGCGCTATCGGAGGGACGAAGAGTTTGGTCGTCAGGAGAGCAGTTTCCACCTCAGCACCAACCCTCATTGCCCACCTTGCGAAGATTCGTGTGCGGAGTTATTATAGCACGGGACAGCCAGCCTCTTTCAATGATGCCTCGCATTAACCGAAGGGGGACAGCGATGAAAGGGAAAGGTCTTTGGGCTCTCGGTGTCTGCGTTGCGGTGTTTTCACTCATCTCTTGCTCTCCATCTGGAACGACGGTCTCTCATGTTCCTGCAACCACGTCTCCAGTTGCTGTCACGCCCGGGGCCTCAACGTTACCGGCAGCCAAACCGCAATACGGCGGAACTCTGAATCTCTTCTCTTTGATTGGTCTCGGCCAGTTTGATCCAGTGGCCACGGGCCAGTTCATGGGACCGATCGGATGGCTCGTCAACGAGCAGTATGTGGGCGAAGACTGGACCAGGGGGGCCGCCGGTAGTGGTGAGATCGACTGGGTGCCGAACACCGGGCCTACTCCGGACACTTGTATGGGCGTGCTCGCCGAAAGCTGGGAGATGTCAACGATCGGAACGATAGTCTTTGAAGTGCGGCAAGGAGTCCACTGGGGGCTTAACCCGAACAGCGAGGCGAGCCGGCTGATGAACGGCCGCGAGGTCACCGCCGACGATTGGATCGCCAACTTCAACTACCTGCTAAACCACCCGCGCTCCATGATCAGGAGTGTGCCGCAATTGGCCAGCACCGCCACCATGGAGAAGACTGGCCCGTGGCAAGTGACGCTGAAGACCCCGGCAGACCCTTTGCTCGGCTGGAACTGGCTGGGGTGGGGGGCTGCCATGTACTTCTTGCTGCCGCCGGAAGTAATCCAGAAATACGGCGATATGCGCGAATGGCGGAATGTAGTCGGCACCGGGCCTTTCATGCTGACCGACTACGTTGCCGGTAGTTCGGCAACTCTGTCAAGGAACCCCAACTTCTGGGAGAAAGACCCGGTAGGCCCGGGCAAGGGTAACCGGCTACCCTACCTGGACGGCGTCAAGATGCTGGTCATACCCGATATTTCGACGGCACAAGCGGCGTTGCGGACCGCCAAGGTCGATCTGGCATCCGGAGTCGGGCCGGAGGACGCCAAGAGCTTCACACGCTCCCATCGTGATCTCAAATACCGATCGTATTTACCGCTGATGCCAGCCGTCGTGGCCCTGAGGATGGACAAGGCCGAGCTGCCCTACAAGGATAAGAGAGTGCGCCAGGCGCTGATGATGGCGACCGACTTCACCGCTTTCAAGAACGACTTCTTTGCGGGCGATGCCGAGATACTCGCTTTTCCAGTGACGAAGGAGGCCGGGCGAGCTTATATGCCTCTGGAAGAGATGCCGCAGTCAACGCAGGCGCTCTTTAACTACAATCCGGAAAAGGCGAAACTCCTTTTGGCAGAAGCGGGGTATCCCGACGGCTTCAAATCGAAAATGGTCATTCTGAGTGGTCTGGGTGTTGAGGATATTGCCTCGGTCTACCGGGCCTCGTGGGCCAAAGTGGGAGTCGACGTGGAGTTTCAGCCAAGGGAGGCGGCGGTCTACAGTTCAATCGCGTTCGGCCGGTCCTATGAGGACATGATGCTTGGTTTTCTCACCGGCGGTACCCAGTATCCGGGCTGCCTGAACTTTCCGTACCTCCGTGGTCCGGCTTCGTTCCTATATGTTAACGACCCGACGATTGAAGCTACCAGCAAAGAGATACAGAAAAATGTCATCATCAACATGCCCGAAGCAGATCGCCTTTATCGCGAGTTGCTGCCGTACATCGTCGAGCAGGCCTACTATATTCCGCGTCCATCTCCTTACCAATACAGTCTGTGGTGGCCATGGCTGAAGAATTGCTACGGGGAAGCGCCGGGTCGTTTCGCTGCGTACTACTGGATTGACCGAGACCTCAAGCAGGAGATGACCGGGAGAAGGTAGAGACCGGTGTGAGGACTCGTTATTGATCCGACCATGTCGGCAACCGGGTCGGGATATTTCTGCATCAGGTTCGAAACACCCTCTCGGATCTGGGTGATTTTCTGACGGGGAGAATCATTGTTGCAGAAGGCGAAATATGGTGTCAGAATAGGGCTGGTGAATGATCGGCGATCAGCTGTGTTGAAAAGTCAGGTGTGCAAGACCACCACAACTGGAGGACCCCGGACAACGGTTTCAAGATAGGAGAATCTGGCTACTGGAAAGGAGGACTGCAATGGCAGGGAAGATCTACAAGTGTCTCAATCCGATCGGCAATCAGGACCCAGTTGACCTCACCGGTCTGGCGCCGCGCCTGAACAAGCTGGATGGGAAGACCGTCCACCTGAGCATCTGCGGCGAGGCGGACATCTGGACACCGCTCGAGAAGAAGCTTAAGTCGGACTACCCGAACGTCAACTGGACGGTGAAGAAGCGATATCACATCGTCCCGATCAAGCTGACCGAAGAGGAGCGAAAGACTACCGACGCGGTGATACTCGGCGTCTGCTGGTGACACGGCGCAGTTAATAGGCAGTTGCCTTATCTGGCCGACCTTGAGCAGTCCGGTATCCCGACGGTGATGATCGTCTTCAACGAAGAGACGGAAAAGCTGAAGCACGACGCCGTCATATTCGGCGTCCCCAAACAACGGTTCGTGGTGGCCTCGCGCAATTCGCTGGGCGGCGTCTCCGAAGCCGACAAGATCCTGGAGCCAGTACTTGAAGCACTGACTCGCCCGCTGAGCGACGAGGAAAAGGCGACCGGCAAGTGGGCGCCGGAACAGCCGCGGATTCTCTTTGAAGGCACTCTGGAAGACGCCGAAGAGTTCTACGACCAGGAGATCCAGATTCCCCGGCTGCTTGGGGCTCCGTTTTCCAAGTACACGGACGGCCTGCCGATCGTCGTACCCACCGAAGAGCGCGTCGCAAAGATGCTCAAGGGGACAAGCCATCGTCCCGACGAGTTGATCGCGATACAGCGCGATACCAAGATGAGCGCCGGGGGCGCCTTCGCCGCCGTTGGCGAAGGAGAGACCGTGAAGAAGAAGGGCGACCTGGTCACCTTCATGCCGATGTACCGCACCGCAACGGTGGAGCAGGTGGCGGTCAACGCGGTAATGGCCGGCTGCAAGCCGGAATACTTCCCAGTCGTGCTGGCGATAGCGGAATCGGGTGGCGGCACTGGCGACGGGCGCGGCGGTGGTGGCGCCTTCATTGTCAGTGGCCCGATCTACAAAGAGATCGGCATGAACGTCACCAACTTCATTTTTGGACCAGGGAACAAGGTCAACAAGACCCTCGGACGCGTCGGCAGTCTCATGTGGCGGAACCTTGGCGGGTACGAAGAGACAATCAGCACGATCACCACGATGGGGAGCCCCATCACCAACGGCGGTTTCATGTACGCCGAGTATGCCGAGGGGCTGCCGAACGGGTGGAAGGGTCTCAATGAGGAGCTTGGTTTCGACAAGAACGATAGCGTCCTGATGGCGACCGGCGTGGGCAGTTGGGGACTCGGCCAGCAGCATATGCCCGGTGTCTATCGGTCGCTGCAAAGGACCGGCCACGGGGCGATTGCCCGTTTTCTTAACGTCAAAGGAATCCCGGGCCCGCACAACTATCTTGAGTACCTGGTCAAGGATATCTGGGCGACGCACGAAGGCGGCTTCACGCTGGTATTGCCGCAGCAGATCGCGCAGGACCTCTACGACTACGGTTTCAAGAGCAAAGAGTCCATCTACGAGTGGTTCTGGAAACAGAGCTTTGAGCCGGTCGGCAGGTACCGGATGCGCGGGATGGGTGACTTCACCACCAACGGCTGGCTGGCGATCGAGAAGACCTCCGGCAAGCCGTGGCGGGACCTACCGGACGACTACATGGTGCCGGTCGCCGGCAACGACCCGATGCGAAGCTTCAATATCGTGGTCATCAATATGGAGGAGACCGCTCCCGCCCGCTACGGTGGCGGCAAAGGCCAGGCTTTCAGTATCGACGCCTGGCGCTAACCTTAAGTCATTGGCATCGAGGGCCAGACGGGCTGCTCCCCGGAGCAGCCCGTCTGGCCCTCAGTTACGGAGGAGTCACTCTTGATTCCTATCGATCTTCACTTCTTCGGCGTCTCCAGCCGCTGGAAGTTCTGATTCCCCCCGATATTGGGATTGAAGTTGGGGTTGTCCGAGAGAACGTACTGACCCGAGTTGTCAACCCAGGCATTGTCATAGCCGGTCGGCAATTCGATGTTCCTCTGCGCGACCGGGTCATAGTACGGTTCCACGTCTCTCATGTACTGGCTGAACTGGTTCGAGACCCGGTCGTTCATGGCCTCGCGCTGGTTGTAGAGGTCGAGGTTCTCCTGCCGTATCTCGCTGCCGGTCTGGGCAATAATGGACCCCAGCTGGCCGATGCTGATGATCTTCTGGATGTTCATCTTGATAAGGTATTCGATCACCTGAACATACTTGTTGAACCACTCCAGGTTGAGCGTCACCGATTTCGATATGGTCTGAAACAGCTTGGTCCCGGCGTCCAGTGTGCCTTTCTCGGCCCGGAACGAAGCGATGTAGTTCACGCCCCACATGATGTTGGTGGTCGTGCCCGACATAGACTGGGTGGGGAAATAAGTGGCTTCCACCACGCAGTAGATTTCGTCCTCCATGGTCTTGCCGTTTTCGGTGTATTCGATGCGGATTTTCCCGGCTTCGGTGGTGGTCTGTAGAGATGACCCTCCGCCCGGCGCTGGCGGGCTGACGATGTTCGAAATGTCCTGTTCGCTGACGACTTTCAGCCCCTGCCCGTTTCGGAACCTGGGGATAACAATCTCGCGAAGTGCCTGCACCGGCTTTAACGGTGCCTTCACCTCATTCCCGAAGTACTTGGACCCGACGGGGAAGAGAGCCGACGTCAGCTGGTTGTCCGTCCAGAAAAAGGCTTGACTCGGGAACACCTCGAACTGCTCGGTGCCCTTCGGATTCCAGACACGCAGGTGCGATACGGCCGGCATGCCGGGGTTGTCCAGCAGCCACTGGACACCGCCTTCAGACTGCCAGTCCGAAGGGATGAGCAGCTTGAAGGCTTCCGTGCCTATTCCCTGCTGGTCAACATAACTGACCGTCTTGAGGCGAAGAACGTTACCGGCCGAGACGCTGGTGGGGGAGACTGCTTTGGAGGTGATGGAAGGCGTTGCTTTGGTGCCGCCCGGCGATAGCGATGTCGTCGGACCCGCATTCGGCAGTCCGACGGTATCCTTCGATTTCGAGCAGCCACAGCCGGACGTCAACACGATGAGTAGGAATGCAGCCGAAAGTCCTGTTCTGACGGCGAGAGTCTTGGTGGTCATCTCTTGCTCCTCCTGCCTTCTACCGGAATCGTTCTGTAGTGGGGACGCTTGCTCCCAGCAGTCCACGCGGATTCATTGAACTGTCCCTTCTACTCTGATCATCCAGTTGGTTGTTCCCTCAGGCATTTGGCCGAACCACTCCGTGGCTTGCCAGCCCA
Organism: uncultured Chloroflexia bacterium; assembly: GCA_963735055.1. Taxonomy (GTDB): domain Bacteria; phylum Chloroflexota; class Dehalococcoidia; order Dehalococcoidales; family UBA2162; genus JBBITI01. The sequence goes on from CAVTJN010000017.1 coordinate 76,226, forward strand.
GAATCATTTCCGAATGCTTATTGATGCTGCTCGTATCAGTCCCTATGTACGGACCAAGTCCCTGGCCAAGCGTAGGGGCATAGAGTTGAACGCAGAAATCGCCGTTCACGGTGACACGCGGCACAACGACCTCAAGCCAGGATCGTTCGGCGGCTGTTATGGTATCAGCAGTGAACAATGTCGATGGGAGTGACGCTTCCCAGATGAGACCAAGGTCTTTGTCGGTAATCCGTACGGCGAAACGAGCGTTTTCGCCCGGAGTGCCTGGCATCCAGCTGAGCATTTTGACTTTGGATATCTCAAACGGTACGGCGGGCGGAGTGAACCGCACCATGTATCCATACTCGCGTCCCGGCACTCCGGTAGAATACCCCCCGTTTGGAGTTCCATCATCATAAGACAACTCTAACCTGGGAGACTCTCCCGGGTTCACGATACTACTGCCTCCGACGGGAACAGCCAATTCCACCCCCTGAGCGACGACGCTGATCTTCCCTTCCTGGTTGCCGACCCGCGTTGTCCCGTCTGAAGTCACGGCAACAAGCATTACACTACCCCTTACTGAGGCAACGGCGGCCGGGGTCTCAATTTCGTAGCGCGACTGCGGGTCAACCAGTTTGGTGACGCGACTAATGGTCTCACCCAGCAACTGCTTCAGCAGGATCATGGTGGAACCGGTTCTTGCCGTATCAAGAGTAACAATCTCTATCTGCGTGCCTGCTTTCAGTTCAATGGTGCTGCCGTCAAAGAAAGTGACCACCGCGGTAGAATTCTCCCCGGTACGTACAACGTCTCCAGGTTTGAGTCGGGTGCCAACACTGCCGGGGACTGGAGAGATGGACTCACTGCTTGTTAGCAGGACGCTTCCCGATGCAACCGATAGCATTGTCAGAGACTGGTTTCTACCGGAGCAGCCGGGGACGACAAGGAGCATTGCCACGAGGGCAAGAACGTTCGCCAGGCATCTCAAGCGCCTTACGACCATTTCCAGTTCTTCCTGACCCGGTGATATCGCAGTAGATGATAGCCCAACCGGGGATAGCTGGCAATGACCATGTGCTTCGTGCCGGTTCCGTCTCTGTTGGCTCTTCCCGCAGTCTCCGTCTTGACAGCGGAAGCGATTGGGGAGCTACAATGAGCGCGGCACTGTTGGATCTCCGAATTGATAACCCGAGTGGTCGACAAGCATATCACCCTGGTCATATGCCGCTCGAGAATCAGTAGGTGCGACAGAGTCGGCACGCCACGGTGGAAGACCCCGGGGCCCCCACCAGATCCATGGCGTTTCAGTCCGGGTGGAAACGAACAGGCGAGGATTAGATGAACACCCATTACTACAGAAGATTCGTCTGGTGCGGACTGATTCTCGTGTTGATTCTGGCTATCGGCACATTCGTCTACTGGTTCATCGGGGGCCGGCAGTATTCGCTGATCGATACGCTGTACATGACCTTCATCACCATCGCGACAATAGGGTACGGCGAAATAGTCGACCTGACGGGAAACCCCGGGGGCCGGGTCTTCACCATGTTTATTTCCGTCGCCGGAATCGGTGTGCTGGGCTATGCCGCCACCAATCTGGCGGCGCTTCTGGTGGAGGGTGAGCTGACGGAGTCCTTTAGAAGGAGGCGCATGGAAAACACAGCCAGAAAGTCAAGCGGGCATTTTGTGGTGTGTGGCGTGGGGGCCATTGGGCTCTACATCCTGAATGAGCTCCGCTCCACGAAGCGGGGACGCGTGGTGGTGGGCGCGGACAAAGCCGGACTGGAGAAGGTCCGGCAATCGTTCAAGGACGAGATCGTCATCGAAGGGGATGCCACCAATGACGACACCTTGTTGAAAGCCGGTATCAGGCAGGCCGAAGGGCTCTTCGCGGTGACCGGCGATGACAATCAGAATCTTGTGATCAGTTTGACTGCCAAGCAGCTCAATCCGCATCTAAGAGTCGTAGCCGAGTGTAACGAGGTGGCAAACGGAGAAAAAATGAAGAAGGCGGGAGCCGACTCCGTCGTTTCCTCCAGTCTCATTGGCGGACTGAGAATGGCCTCGGAAATGGTGAGACCGACCGTGGTGTCGTTTCTCGATATCATGCTTCGCGACACCGACAAGAACTTGCGAGTCGAGGAAATCCGAATACCTCCGAAATTCGCCGGCAGGACGATATCAGATCTCAAGTTGAGATCGTACCGGCACAGCCTGTTGCTTGCAGTCAAGAAGCAGGGCGACTGGGTCTACAATCCACCCGACGACCACCTTATCGAGCCGGCAAACACGCTCGTCCTCATGACCACTCCCGAGGGGAGGATGGAACTGGAGAGACTGCTTGGCGCTGATGCTGCAATCTCGAAGATGGAGGGAGACTGACATGGCTGTAGACAAACGAGCGGCTATCCTCAGGATACTGGATGATCAGAACCACCTCGTGGAGCGGGCGGACACCAAAGCCATATCGCTACTCTCTACCCTGGGAATCTTCACCGTGTTTTTCATCGCTCAGTTCCGCTCAATCCCTATCACGCCGCTATCGATCGTGCTGGTCTGCATCTATTTCGTGGCAGTCCTGTCGTCAATAATCCATATTATTATGGCTATCAGTCCGAGGATCAGGACTACGCCGCAGAACGGACAGAATCAATCTGCGGATGAGAATACGGCTTTTCAGCCTACCTTCTATGCCGGAATCTGTTCCTTCCCCAACGCCTCCGCCTACCGAAGTCGCCTCGAGGACATGTTGAACGAAGAGACATCAACTACCGACTCCTATATCGAGCAGATATATGCGGTGGCTAAGATCAATGACGCGAAATATCGGTATGTGAGACGGGCCGTGGTCCTGGTCGTGATCACACTCGTTGCGCAGCTCTCATTGATCGCCTACACATTCGCCAACCTGATGATATTGGCCCCGTAGTAGTGCGAGGGTGTGGGCTCACGGAGGCGAGGTGGGTTCCAGCACCAGAGTATCGGTCGAGATGGTCGTGCCTGCTTTGGTGACGGTCACGACGATGGTGTTGGTGCCGTCGGCCAACGAGACGGCGGCCGTGAAGCTCCCGTTGGCAACCGCCACCGCGCGCGGGGTGCCGTTCAGCAGTAACGTGACCTGCGTCACCGAAGGATCATTCACCGTTCCTCTTACGGTAAGTGTACGCCCCACGATATCGCCGTCTCGCAGGCTGGATATCTTCACAGTCAGCGCGACTACCTGGATGGTCACACTGTCGAAGGCTGTCACCGTCTGATTTTGTGCGCTGCCCGATGCCGTCGCCGTATTCGTCAGCGGGCCGGTCTGGACGGCCCCCAGGACATACTGAGTCTTGAATTCCCACAATTCTCCGGGGTCCAGTGCGCCATTTCCGTTGGTGTCTCCCCCCTGGTGGGCAGCGGGCCCCGCCTTGTCATCCAGGACCGAAACGCCTGATAGCGGCAGGCCGCCGGCATTGCTGACGTTGTAGGTGTAGTTGACTGTGTCCCCCTGGAATGCCGTCAGCCGGTCGGCCCGCTTCTCCACGGCAATACCGGGGACTCCGGCCGGCGGAGTTGTGACCACTGGCGGAGACGTTGTCGCCGCGGTCGTTGCCGTGGCAACTGGCGTTGGCGCTATTGTCATTGCTTCGGGCTGGCCCGGCGGGCTCCCCGGCCGGGTGACAGACTGCTGGCCCGGCGGGATCTTGACCTCAACCCCCTGAGCGATTACGCTGATCGCACCTTCCACATTACCCACGGTGGTCGTGCCGTCGAGAGCTACCTCCACCAACATTGTGCTGCCTCTGACTGCAGCGATGGCCGCCTTGGTCTCTATCTCATACCTGGAAGCCGGATCGACCAGCTTCTTGACCCGGCTCATCGTCCGGCCGACCTCCTGCTTAAGTCTGATCGACGTGGCCGTCCCTTCTGCCACGTTGAGTTCGCTGAGACTGACTTCAGTTGTGCCGGAAAGCTCGACCGTGCTCCCTTCAAAGAACGTGACCGTAGCCGTGCCGGTCGCGTCTGTCCTTACCGAATCCCCGGGGTCAAGAGTCATGCCGACCTTCCCTGCCGTCCACTCACCGCTACCCGATTTCCTCACGAATACGTTCCCGCCGGCGATCGATAGGATCGACCGTGGGCTGGCGGCTATCGTGCCCTCGGGATCGCCGGCAGCCGCCGCGACTCCATCTGGGGTCGAAGCCCCACCGCATCCCCCCGCGGTAGTGCCCAGGGCAACAAGTGATACTGCCATGACCAGGACTTTGCGAATGAAAGAACTTCTAATCAATGCCTGGCCTCGCTCCGATTCAGGGGTAGTTGGGAAGTCGGGCACAATATAGCATCAGCCATGTTCCGTGTCAATCGTCAGTGGACCGACCGTTGACCGTCAGGGCGCCGGTTGGCCGTCTCTTCAGAAGCCCTTTGCCGTTGACAGTGGGGAAGTCCGCCCCTACCGGCGTCCCCGGGATCAAGGGAGATAGCATGGCCTTGGGCAATGTGGTATCGTACTGAGCATGCACAGTCGATGGATGTTCACGCTGCCCGGGAGGTGGAGACCGAAACAGCGTAGACGTTTTCAACATGGCCTGGTATTGCTCGGAACGGGAGGCTTCCTCTGCCTCTTGTTCGCTCTTGTACAGCCATTCCACACCATCAGCCGGTGGGCATCCGACCAGCTTCTTGAGGCAGATACCCCCAGTCCCAACATCGTCATTGTAGGCATTGATGACAAAAGTCTGGAAACGTACGGACGATGGTCAACCTGGCCACGGACCGTTCATGCCCAGGCGGTCAATAATCTCGGCAAAGCCGGTGCCTCAACCATCGGTTTTGACATTGTCTTTGCTGACTCATCGCCGGATGACGACGGCCTTGCGGCTGCCATCAAGGAGACTGGCAATGTAGTGCTGGCAGGAGCCGGCGTTGACCCGCTTCCCTCAGAAGGAACCGGGGTCGCCTACGGTGACTTTCTGGCACCATCTATTGTGCTGTTGGAAGCCGGCCGTGGAATTGGCCACGTCAACGTTGTGTCTGATACTGACGGCAAAGTGCGACGGCTACCCCTCGTCATCAGTCTCGCCGACGGGCGGACTTATCCGGCCCTCAGCGTTGCCATGCTTCTCTCTCTCTTCAACATGTCTCTCCCTTCGAGTTACGTGCCTCATGACGGCCAACTGGATTTGCTCGCTCGGGCGATTCCCGTTGATCCCTCCAGCAACCTGCGGATCAACTTCGCCGTCGACGGCAGCAACCTGCCGTACATCTCGTACGCCGATGTGGTAGCGGATCAGTTTGACGCCTCAATGGTCCGTAACAAGATTGTGCTGGTGGGGATGACTGCCACCGGCGAGATCGATGCGTGGCAGACTCCTGTCTCGGAAGGAAAGCTACCGGGAGTGTTTATTCATGCCGCGGCGATGGATACCATATTGAGACAGCGGTTCCTGGTCGAAGCTGACAATCGGACTACCGTCTCGATGATGCTTCTACTGTGCATAATCTGCGTCTTTGCTCTGCCCCGGTTCGGGACATGGTACTGGACGGACCTGCTGAAGGGGACGGGCCTTGTCACTGGTCTTCTTGTTGCCAACGCGGTCGCCGGTTCGGTCGCTGCCGGCAGCGGTCACCTCTTGAACGTGCTCTATCCGTCATTGACTCTTGTCGGATTGTACGTGAGCAATCTGCTCTACGTCGTTGTCAGAGAGCAGTCCGACAAGAAATTCGTCAAAGCGCTATTCGGCCGCTACGTGTCGTCCCCGGTATCACGGACGCTGGTGAACTTGGCGGCCGAGGGCAGGCTGGCCCTCGGCGGCGAAGAACGGGAAGTGACTATCCTGTTCGCCGACATACGGAACTTCACCCAGATAAGTGAACGAATGACTCCGGACGCGGTCGTCAAGATGATCAACTTCTGCCTCCCGTTCATTATCGATGCGGTAGCCAACAATGGCGGAATGGTCAATAAGTTTGCCGGCGATTCAATAATGGCCGTGTGGAATGCTCCGCAATCTCAACCCGACCACGCGTGGCTAGCAGTGAAAGCCGCTCTGGAGGCCCAGATTGAGATGGACCGGATCGGTGCCGCTGATCCAGGGTCGGTTACCGTGCGGTTCGGGATCGGCGTCAACACCGGCAAGGCCTTGGCGGGAAATGTCGGCACCGCCGGAAGGTCCGAATACACTGTGATTGGGGACGCCGTCAACCTGGCCTCACGGATCTGTGGTTCAGCCCCGGGTGGGGAAACATGGATCGGTCCCGATACCTATGAGCAGGTAAACCTTCGAGTGGAAGCGGATGCCTTGGAACCACAGTCATTCAAAGGAAAGACCAGGCCTGTTCCGGTCTTCCGGGTAACCGGACTGCGGACGTAATCGGGCGGCTTGCCTTTGAGTGTCGTATTTCGGCGGTTTGCCGTGGGCATTACCATAAGAGACCGTACGCCCGCCGAACGGCGTCTGTCCGAGCACCGGAAATTACCGACTCGTCGACTCGCCCATGGCCGCTGCCGGGCGAATCGATCTTCCGGCAGCCGCCTTCGATGACATCGCGAACTTCGTCGTTGACCCGGCCGTTCCCGTTTTCATCAATGACCAAGCCGAATACCGATGCCGCCAGGCCGCTGACGTACGCAGCCGCCGACGATGTACCGCTTTCGTAGCCGTATGTGTTCCCGGGAAGCGTCGAATATATTCGAAAACCTGGGGCCGCAACATCAATCCAATCGCCGGAGTTGGACAGCGGCAGTAAGGTATCGTCCTGTCCGGTCGCGCTTACGGCAATGCAGTTTCGGTAGTAGGCCGGATAGCAAGGGGCCGTCGTGGCGCGGTTGCCGGCGGCCGCGATGATCAAGGCTCCGTGTCTCCAGGCATACTCGACGGCCTGTTCCAACTCTGGAGAAGAGGCTTCCAGTTCCAGGCTTATGTTGATCACCATCGCTCCGTGGTCAGTGGCCCACTCAATACCGCGGGCAACCGCCATGGCACGGCAGGCGCCGTCGTCGCTTGCCACCTTCACGTTCATGAGCTTGATTTGGGGACCGGCGCCGGCGGTGCCGGTCTCGGTGTTGTTGGAGCCGGCTATTATCCCTGCCACATGAGTACCGTGGCCGTTCCGATCGTCAGCGTTCGGACCGTCAGTGAAGTTGACTTCTGAAGTGACCCTGCCGGCGAGGTCCTTGTGGTTCCGGTCTATCCCGGTGTCAAGGACGGCCACCACCACTTCCCCAGCGCCTCCAGCTTGATTGGATTCGTAGCCAATACCTGAAGCAGCAGACGGCGCGAGCAGGTTACCGGCGATCAACGCGGTTACGAGCAAGAGTGCCCTCATTGAATACAATGCTACGTACGAGCCGGGCCGTCCCGGAATGGCTCGATAGTAGGGGAAGTGCCGGCCATCGGTCATGGTACTTGTGGTCGGTGGCGCTGTCGGCAACCCTGACCTCCAGGGCCCTTCTTCATGTGTGCTATAATCGTCGTGCACTGGCGGTTCGGTGGGTGCACAACAAGGAGGGATCGATGTCCGGGGATGACCTTGAACTGAAACCGACGGTATGTTTCTGGTGCAAGGCAGAATGCGGGCTTCTGGCGCATGTGAGAAACGGCCGGCTCTTGAAGCTTGAAGAGGATCCGGACTGGCCGATCAAGTGTCATCCACCAACCAGGGGGTGCGCGCGGCGTAAGGCGGCCGTCGAGTACTTCTACCATCCCGGCCGCGTCAACTATCCGCTGAAGCGGGTGGGGGAACGCGGCGAAGGCAGATGGCAGAAGATCTCCTGGCAGGATGCCCTCGACGAGATCGCGGCCAGACTGGACACCCTTCGCGACAGGTATGGTGCGGAGACTCTGGCCGCCTCCGGCGGCACCGCCCGCACCCACGACGAGTACCGGGCCCGATTTTTCAATCTGTTCGGCTCTCCTAACCTGCTCGGCCAGGAACGCATCTGCTTCGGGCCGCGTTCCATAGTCGCCGACGCCGTTACCGGCATGTTCCCGAACTACGCCGTGAGTAAGGACACCAACTGTGTCCTTCTGCTCGGGTCCGAGCCCTTCAAGGCGCGACCCATGGCGGCAAAAGCTATCCTTGAAGCAAAGAAACGGGGCGCCAAGATGATCGTGGTCGATCCCTGCCAGAGTCAGTCCGCCAGAATGGCGGACATCTGGCTACCGCTGCGACCGGGGACCGACTCGGCGTTACTTCTCGGGATGATTCGGATAGTTATCGACGAGAACCTGTACGACAGGAACTTCGTTGAGAAATGGTGCCATGGATTCGATGAGCTGAGAGAGCGTCTCAATGACTATCCTGTCGACAGGGTGTCCGGCATCACCGGGCTTCCATCAGATCTGATACACCGCGCCGCCGTCATGTATGCTTCAAACGGACCGGCCTGCTGCATTGAAGGGATGGGACTGGAGCATTCCTTCTCGTCAACGCAGGCACTCCACGCCCGCTGGATACTGTCCGCGTTGTGCGGCAATATCGATGTCAGGGGCGGCGAAACGCAGATGGGTCCGCCGGGCTACGTGCCGACGCGCGACATGGAATTGTGGGAACGACTGCCGGAATCGCAATGGCAGAAGATGATCGGCGCACAGCGATTCCGTCTTTCCAGCTACGACGCCCAGAAGATAATCAACACCAACATCGTCAGAGTCTGGGGCAAACCGGTCAATGAGATGTTCCATCAGTGTCAGTCTCATACACCGAGTGGCTACCGTACCATCGTCAGCGGCGATCCCTATCCCATCACGGCACTGATCACCACTCACAGCAATCCCATGGTGACTGAGATCACCACCAAGTCAGTATACGAAGCCCTCACCAGTTCCAACCTGCAACTGTATGTGGTCAACGATTTCTTCATGACGCCGAGTGCCGAACTGGCGGACTACGTACTTCCGATGGCGACCTGGCTGGAGCGCCCGGACTTATGGTCGTTCAGCGACTACGGTACCTATATCTGGGCTCATGAAGCAGCTGTCCCTCATATTGTCCCGGGATGTTATGAGCATTACCGGGACTTCGACGTCTGGCGTGACCTCGGGGTCCGGCTGGGTCAGGCCCAGGACTGGCCCTGGCTGACCCTAGAGGACGCGCTCGATTACCGGCTTAAGCCCCTGGGTTATTCGCTGAAGACCTTTCCCAGAGTCATAATGCGCGAGATCGTCGAGAAGAAATACGAAAAGCAGGGCTTTGCTACTACCACCGGCAAAGTCGAATTCTACTCGACCGTCCTCGAGAAGCTCGGCTTTGATCCCTTGCCGAAATACCTTGTCCCGCCTGAGAGCCGGGACGGCGATCCGGAACTGGCCAGGGCGTATCCCTACACCCTGATCGATGGCCGCAGGATACTGTACTACTATCACTCCGAGTGGCGCCAGGTGCCATCGGTTCGCCGACATCATCCGGACCCGATCGTGAGAGTGCATCCCGAGACCGCGGGCAGAGAGGGCGTCAAAGACGGCGACTGGATATGGATCGAAACCAAACGCGGCCGCATAAGGCAGAAGGTCGAGCTGTTCGACAAGATGGCCCCGGATATCATCGATGCCGAGCACGGCTGGTGGTTTCCCGAGATGCCCGGCCCCAAGCCTTCGCTGCACGGCGCGTTCGAGTCCAATATCAACGTGTGCATGAGCGATGATCCGGACCAATGCAACCCCGAGATCGGATCCTACCCGCTGCGAACAGCTCTATGCCGGATCTCAAGGGCGGAGCCCCCAGTTCACTGCATCTAACGCTTCGTCAAATGTCTCTGCACCTGGCGTCACAATCAGCGCCCTTCGACCCCAATCCGCTTCCTTCGACGGGCTCAGGACGAGCGGATTGGACAAGCAAACTCTGGTGTCTGAGTCGGCGGCCTCCGACGTGAGAAAGACGACCACCTTCGGAGGGTGAGCGGAATCGGACGATAGCGCTTCTTGGGATGCGCGACACTAATACCTGCCGTATTTCTCTACGGAGTCTCTCAGCGCCCTCACGTTTTCCGGCCTGGTGTGGCGTGTCAGTGCTGCTCCCGGGCTTATGATGAATCCTCCGCCCTTTCCGCACACCTTTATCAGTTTGCGGCAGTACTCTTCCACGTCCTGTGGCGAGCCCACCTGCATCATGGAGGATGGGACGTTGCCCGAAATGCAGCAGTGGGTGCCTACGATATCTTTGGCGCGAAATATGTCCGATTGCTCAAAGCGTAATATGACCTTCCCCCTCGGCAACTCGAGGAAGTATTCCAGGCGGGCATCGCAGGGGCCCTCGAGATAGACCGATGGAATGAACCCCAGATCGATGGTTGCCTGCAGGGCTTTTTTCCAGGTCGGCCAGCAGAAGGTTTCAAATTGCTTTTTTGATAGAAAACCGTCCGAACTCCAGTGGGTGATACCGCCGCTGACTCTTCTCGGGTATCCTTTGGCAGCCGGGTCAGCCGGTGTTGCCCTCGCCAGCCGCCATTCCAGTACTCTTTGGCAGGCAACCAGTAGCTTTTCAGGCCGCTTGAACATGTCGTCCACTATGCCTTTCATCCCCCTCAACTGGTCGGCAATCCAGTCGAAGGGCTGGGCGGTGCCGGAGGCAAATCCGCTGCAGACGCCTCCCGAGTAGCTCACGGGCGGAAAACCGAAATGGGTCATGTCTTCGGCGGCGCTGGACTGAAAATGCTCCTGCTGCTGCCCGGTCTGCGCCACTTTCTGAGCCATTTCCCTGAGTTCCCTGTTGGCCAGTATGGGAGTCATCGAGAAGAATCCGGGCACGTTGCCCGCCAGATTCTGTCCCAGCGGAGGGAGGATCCCGGACAGGGGCGCCAGCGCTCCCAGAGTCCGGGGAAGGTAGTAACGCAACATGAAATCGGTAGGGTCGGTGATGAAGATGTCGTACTCTTCGGCTTTCATGTTCTCGGCGTCGAGGAACTGAAGACTGCTGTCCGGCGGGAGGTTCCCTCCGGGCCAGCGCATTTGTCTTACGTCGATGGTCTCCAGACCAAGACCGGACATGAGGGCACCTGCCGGACTCCCACACATATCCGGCTCAAAATCTACCGCCGCCCTGATAAAAGCCTCTTTGAATATCCCCGGCTCATAAAACGCCGCGGAGGGAGATATGCCCGAATACCGGTTAACGAATTCTCCGATCGCGAGGTTGATCGGTACCCGGTCCGGCTCCTTCAGGTTGACGGCATCGGTGACTCTCTTTTCCCTTTCCGAGTAAAGCTGTTCAACAGACTTCCCGTGTTTCCTTTCGATCTCAGCGATTGTCTTCGCGGTGAACTGCGTTTCACTTGAAACACGGTCGGTCATCCTGGATCCCTCCCACACCGTAGTAAATAGAGATCGGCGGCCAACATCCGCTCCCGATACGTTGAATAGCTCCAGGCAACCTACCGTCCGCCGGCGACTGACAAGAGATGTCCGGTCACATATGATGCGGCTTCGGATGAGAGGTAGACGCATGCCCATCCAATGTCTTCGGGCGTCCCCAGTCTGCCCAACGGCACTCGCTTTTCGGCTGCAGCCCTGATTTCGGGGTCTCTGAAGTTGGAATAGACCATGCTGACAGGGTGCAGAGTCTGGCCCGGCACCACGCAGTTGACGCGGATACCGTAGGGAGCAAGCGCCATGGCGAAGGTCACCGTCAGACTGTTTACCCCCGACTTCGCCGCGCTGTAGGCGGGAGCGGCCTCACTTCCGGGCGCGGGCGTGCTCGACGTGCTGGATATGTTGATGATACTTCCCCGGGTCCGCTTCTCCCGCATCACTTTGCTCGCGGCCTGACATCCCAAAAATGTCGTCTTCAAATTCTCTCTGAGCATGGCATCCCACCCATTGTCCGCCATATCGATGCTGTCCCATTGGGTCGGCGTCCCGACGTTGTTGACCCAGATGTCGATCCGGCCGAACTCGGCGACCGCCTGTTCAGCCACCGCTTTGACCTGAGCCGCCTCTCTGGCGTCAAACTGGATGCCTATCGACCGCCGCGACCTGGCTTTGATCTCGGCCACGGTCTCGTCTATCTGCGTTTGCGTGCGGGCCGTCACCACCACATCGGCGCCTGCTTCGGCCATACACAGGGCGATTCCTTTGCCGATGCTCCGGCCGCTACCGGTGATGACCGCCACTTTGCCGTTGAGGGCGAAGATTTCTGTTCCCATTGCAGACTCCTTTTTGCCGGTGTTCGACCGCATTCTGCGATCATGTCCCGAGCTCGATGCACAGCCAATCGCTCCACCGCCGTGATACCCGATCGGGCCATACGGCCAATCAAGGGCTGTGGGGCCTCGCCGAATTACCGATAGACTCCGTATTCGCGGGTGAAGTCGATCATCGCTCTCAAGTTCTCTGGTCTGACCTCATCGGTGGAGCTCCGCGGTGACAGGATGAAGCCGCCATCCTGGCCGACGGTATCAATGAGGTTCCGGCAATAGTCCTTGACGTCCTGTACGGAGCCGGCCTGCAGCAAGGTAGACGGTACATTCCCCTGGATACACATGTGGCCCCTGAGGACTTCCTTGGCACGCTTGATGTCGGTCGTATCGAGACGTGCCAGCATCTTGCCCTTGGGCAGGTCCAGCAGGTGCTCCAACTTGGAACCGAATTCACCTTCAAAGAACACACATGGCGTTCCACCTCTCTCAATAAGCGTGGTCACCAGTTTCTTGAAGGTCGGCCAGTAGAACTTGTCGAACTGCGCCTTCGACATGAAATTGTCCGAACCGCGCGTCACCGTCATGAAGAGCCGGATGTTGCCGAACTCGTTCGCTGGCGGCATTGGACTCTCCAGGGTCAGTTGCAGGAGTTTATCGCAGGCGGCCAGGACTTTGTCCGGCTGGCGGTACAGGTCCACCATCGTGCCCCGCATCCCGCGCATGGCAATTGAGATTCTATCGAACGGAGGTCCCGCACTGCCCTGGAAATACTGGGGGAATCCGCAATCGAGCATCATGCGGTTGAATTTCGCCACCCGTTTCTGCCATCTCCTCAGCTCCCGCCCCGCCCGTTGCAGCACCTTGATGGCTTTGTCTACACCGGGGTCCGTCAAGGCTACCGCCAGCCCTTGCGCCCCCAGACCTCCGCCAATGCTTGACAACTTCGGCAGTCTCGCCCAGCCGGCCAGTTCGTCGCTGGAACGGGATAACATGATACGGAACATGTAGTCGGAAGGATCAGCCAGGTAGGCATCGTAGTCCTCAGCCTGCATGTTCTCAATCTCGATAGACTGATGGCCTTTGTATGGATCTACGCCATGACCCGGCCAACGAAGTGACTTCGGGTCCAGGATTTCCAGGGCTTTCCCCGGCGTGAACCCCTGGGGAAAGATCATGTCGGCACGATAATCGACTAGTGTTTTCCGGTATGCCGCCAACCAGGCATCGTAATCGTAGTAGGCTGCTGAAGATGGGATCCCCGCATACTTGGCCGGGAAGTAGCCCATTCCGCAAATGATCGGTACTCTGTCGGTGGGCCTGAGGTGGATCGCATCCGTGATTCGCTTTTCCTTTTCCACGACTAGTTGTCGTGCCGTCTTTCCTTGTTCGAGCTTAATCGCCATGAAGCCACTCCTTATACTGAACTGCCGTCTGGTTGACGGCATCATAACACACTGCAGCTCCGGTTTTCGACAGGCGGACTGGAGGACTTCGAGTCCCGGCTCTTCAATCATGGTCCCGTAGGAAGTGACGTCCTGCGGCACAGTCTCGTTCGGGCGCCTGAAAGTTCCCCGCGATTTCAAGCAGTCCCCGCCGGTCTCGTCACGGTTGGACGGTCTGCACCCTGGATCCAGCGGCCGGATAGGATAAGGCGGTTACGGGATACGGGTGGGCCGCCGCATCAAATTATGGCCATTGGTGATCAACCACCATTCCAGTCTATGGCCAGAGGCGTATCTCCGGCCTGCTGGCCGAAAGGACCTACCGAAAGGTCGTTGCCAGGGTCAAAGACCCCGTTGTGGTTCAAGTCAACGAACCAGGTGCCGCCGGGGCGGAAGATCGCCAGTTCCTGCCTGCCGTCGCCATCCCAGTCGATGGCGAGGGGTATGTCATCGGTCTGTCCGCCAAAGGTGCCTGGAGAATTTGTGTAATCAACGGTCGGGCCATCGTAGACGCCGTTGCGGTTGGTGTCGATAAACCAGGTCCCACCGGGCCGGAAGATCGCCAGTTCCTGTCGGCCGTCGCCTTCCCAGTCAATAGCCACCGGTATGTCGCCGGGCGACTTACCAAACAGACCCATCTGGACGTCAACGGCCGGGCCATCGAAGACGCCGCTATGGTTGGTATCGATGAACCAGGTCCCGCCGGGACGGAAGACGGCCAGTTCCTGCCGGCCGTCGCCTTCCCAGTCAATAGCCACCGGTATGTCGCCGAGCGACTTGCCAAACAGACCCGTCTGGACATCCACGGCCGGGCCATCGAAGACGCCGCTGTGGTTGGTATCGACAAACCAGGTACCGCCGGGACGGAAGACAGCCAGTTCCTGCCGGCCGTCGCCTTCCCAGTCAACAGCCACCGGTATGTCGCCAGGCGATTTGCCAAACAAACCCGCGTGAAGGTCAGCGGTCGCGCTATAGGCCCCGTTTCTGCTGGCATCGAAGAACCAGGTCCCGCCAGGACGAAAGACTGCCAGTTTCTGGGGCGATGGAGTCACTGAAAGAGTGGCTTGATCACCGTCGGACAGCAGACCCGGATCGGTGGCGGTGAAGGTAATAGTCTCGGCCCCGCTCCAGCCGCCGTTTGGGGTGGTGATCGTGGCCACCCGGCCCACGATAGAGACGGAGAGTTCGATGTTGCCGCCGTAGGTCCAGGTCATCTGGGAACCAGTGTTGTCCGGGTCGGTGACGTACTGATCCAGGATGATCGTGGCAAAATGCCCACCTTCGGCAATGGCTTGGTCAGGTATGTCAGAAACCACCGGTGGACGATCGGCCGCTGTCACCTTGAAGGTTGCGTTGTTGCTGCCGGACAGCAGACCCGGATCGGTGGCGGTGAAAGTAATGGTCTCGGCCCCGCTCCAGCCGGCGTTCGGCCTGGTGATCGTGGCTACCCGCCCCGCGATAGCGACGGAGAGTCCGGTGTTACCGCCGTAGGTCCAGGTCATCTGGGAATCAGTGTTGTCCGGGTCGGTGACGTACTGATCCAGGATGATCGTCGCAAAACGCCCACCCTCAGCAATGGTCTGGTCAGGTATGTCAGAAACCAGGGGTGGATCATTGACCGCGGTTACCGTGAAGGTCGCGCCGTCATTATCACTCAACAGACCCGGATCGGTGACGGCGAAGACAATGGTCTCGGTCCCGTTCCAGTCGGCGTTCGGGGCGGTGATCGTAGCTACCCGGCCCGAGATCGAGACGGATAGCGCACTGTTGCCGCTGTAGTTCCACGACATCTCGGCATCGGCGTTATCAGGGTCAGCGACGTGCTCGTCGAGGATGATGATGTCGAAACTCCCACCCTCTGCAATCGTCTCGCCGGGAATATCCGAAACTACTGGCGGATCATTGGAGGTGGCGGCGTACGAAACAGCCAGCTTAAATGAATGCCCTGCATCAATGGAGGGGATGACGATCTCCCGACTGCCAAAGCGTCCGCCAAACGTGGTCAGTTCTGCACCATCCATGCGGACTGAGGCGATATCGGATTCGCTCAAAAGTGTAAGGCCGTCTACAGGCACCGCATTGTTGTTGGCTATCGTGTATGTCCCGTCGGCATTAGTCACTATCGAGACACTGGGTAAGAGCAGTAGATAGTCCCCAAAAGTGGCCATCGTCGGTGTCCACAGTAGTCCGGCTTCTCTCTTGGCCTGCATATAGGCGAGTCCATTGTCAAAATCAGGATAAATCTCCCTCTTGTTGGTATTGGGATTGACATACCACGTGTGGTTTTCGTTCCTCCATTCGGCTACGTAGTCGTGCGCGATACATACGCCTCTTTCCGAGATCAGATTGTCGACACGCGCGGTAGTGTACACAAGATCGGTCACTTTGAAAGTACATACCGTGGACCAGAGATAAGTCCTCTTGTTGTCGGCGGTATTATCATCCACGTTGCTGTTGTAGAAGAAAAATGGGGTAATCCAGCTCTTGAACCTGGGAGCCAGCATGTTGGGTCTGTTTCGGACCAGAGGCAGGTCGACATATGCCCATGCCAGGTCGTAATCATTGGCATCCATAATGTCCAGGATGTAGTTTTCGTCTCCCTTAAGTGCTCCCTGCGAAGCCAGGTCTTCGTAATTCAGATAGGCGCCGCCATGGTCTATCCAGTTTCTCGCCCCGTATTGCGATAGTGTCTGCAGCCCACTACTGACTGTTGTCCGGTTATCCGTGACGGGAGTAATCGAATGCCCGACAATCTCTGCCCCCGCATCAGACATCCTGTCAGTCAGGGCTTTGTAAGTCGGGTCATCCAGATCTGCTCCAGTCTGTCCCGAAACAAACACACCTTTGGTCCAGCCGAAACCTCGTCCCATAATCCCCTTGGTGCCGTAGACCGGACTGGAGGTATCTTCAGTACCGTAGGCTACGGCATTCAAGGCGGGAAGCGTTTCGTCATCAGGGTGATTGGAGAGGACTACCACCGCATCGTAGCCGTCAGGCTGGCGCGCCTTGACCAAAGACCTCAACAAAACACCCGGGTCAATGCTCAAAGTGACATAGGCGCTGTAGCTCTGCCCCGCCAGTCTATGCTGGGCGCTTACGTCTACCTGTTCCTCCCCGGCATCCTTGACGAAATACTGGTGCGGGTGGTTCAGGCTGTAGTCTGCATAGAAACGGACTTCGCTGCTGGTCGCGTCGTGACTTCTTAAAGCCATAGACTGCATCGAATCATTGCCCATGAAAGAGAGTCCATTGTCAAACTTGACCACTTTTGGAGTGTATAGATCACTGTAGTATTCGGTGGTTACTTCAAATGCCGTAAGCTGCAAATCTCTATTCATTACTGAAGCTGACTTCGTAGGCACAATAAAGTCGAATCTCTCTTGTGTAACAGTGACATCCCTCTTGTAGGTGAGGGTTGCAGTGTATTTGATGCTTGGCGAATGGATGTTGAGTTCGTACTTGTTGTTAATGGTCACATCAGCACTGGAGTCATCTGTGGATGTGACAGTGACGTTGTCACCGGAAACGGTAACAGTGGATGCCAGATCGTTACCGGGAGGCAGGACACTGCCATAGTCAAAGTAAGGAACGGGAGAATTGTCAAGAATTGTGGTTCCGGTATTCCTGTTTATGAATCTCAAGGTTCCGTTTGCGTTGACGAATCCTTGATAGTAATCGGAATCAATGAGACTCCCGGCATGTGCCAGCTTCATTCCCTGCGACCAGCCTGCATTCCCCCATTGACCGCCTTGAGTTTGTACGGGTGTGAAAAAGGTCAGGCAGAGTACCAAGGTGATAATGATTACCAAACATCTACGCACCAATCTACTGGGCCGTTCAATATGCAATCCTCTTCACTCCGATCTTTGTCTGTAGCGAATCACCGAGATCGCAGTCAATGCGAGACCACCATGCGCATCGTTTCTCAATACAGGAAACCGACCCTCTCCAGGTCGGTTTCTTAATCGGCTCACCTTTTCGCAGTAGTCTCACCAGATCTCGACTGAACCAATAGTACGGGGTACGGTCGAACCATGGCAAGATCACTGTACCTCCTCTATCCTCACTAATCCCCTCGAGTTCTTGGGGGCCGATAAAGGGTGCCTCATGGCGTCCCGAACCCGCTTGCCGCCACGGTGCCCGCCCATCCCCTTGACTCCTTCCGTTTCGCGGTATATCATTGTGATATCACACTGATATTATCTATGTCAGTTGAGAGGAGGAATATGATGTCAGAGAAACCAGCCAATGTCTTGTCCGGGTACCTGATGCTGGCCGTGGGCATCGCCTTGTTGGCCGGCGGAATGGTGATCGCGTTTCTTACGAGCGGCCTCAATAACGCCCTGTTTGTCTGGCTCACCATTCTCCTGGTAATGGTCGCTGTCTTGTTGTTCTCAGGTTTATTCGTCGTGAACCCTAACGACGCCAAGGTGACCGTCCTCTTTGGCAACTATGGCGGAACGGTGAGAAGGAACGGCTTCTTCTGGGCCAACCCCTTCTTCATAAAGAGGAGATTCACCTTGAGGGCACGCAACCTGAGCGGGGACAAGATCAAGGTCAACGATAAGATTGGTAATCCCATCGAGATCGGTACCGTGATCGTCTGGCAGGTCGAAGATACCTTCAAGGCTGCTTTCGAGGTAGACGATTACGAACACTATGTGGTCGTGCAGAGCGAGGCGGCGGTACGGCATCTTGCCCAGTCATATCCTTACGATTCTTTCGAGGACGAGGACCGGGAAGAGGGTCTTACCTTACGGGCGAGTGTGGAACAGGTAAACAAACTCCTTGAAGGCGAGCTGCAAAACCGGTTTGCCCGCGCCGGTGTAAGAGTCATCGAAGCCCGCTTGAGTCATCTGGCGTATGCTCCGGAGATCGCTGAAGCGATGCTGCGCCGCCAGCAGGCCACGGCCGTGGTCGCCGCCCGGACGAGGATCGTCCAGGGGGCGGTGAGCATGGTGGAGATGGCATTGAAACAGCTCTCTGATAAGAAACTGGTCGAACTTGACGAAGAACGCCGCGCCGCGATGGTCAGTAACCTGCTGGTCGTCTTGTGCAGCGAATCAGCCGCCTCCCCGGTGATAAACACCGGAACGCTGTATCAATGAAGCCAAGTGTCAGCGCCGCGAGATGAAAGGCAAACGCAAGAGCTATTTGCTTCGCATCGACGAGGACCTGTGGAATGAACTGAGCGAATGGGCCGGCCAGGAGTTCCGCAGTGTCAACGGCCAGATCGAGTTGGTCCTGAAACGCTCCGTGGACGAACGGAAGAAACGCCGCCGGGGTCCGGGCGAAGATAATCTCCGGACCAGCAATATTGACGCTTGAGACGAGGAGCCGCGGAGTGCCGGCGTCGGGTTTAAGTAGAGAAGGAGGCGGGTACCCCGCCTCCTTCTCTGGTTCAAGCCAACTGCTTTCTGCAGCCCAGGCAGATCTAATGCCCGAGAGAAGACTTCAGCGCTTCGTCAATCCATACCCATTGCGCCCAAGTATCGAAACTGATGTAGCCCACGCTGTATTCCCCGGTGTAGTTCTTCACCCACGGCCACCAGAAGTTGGTCAGCGGATATATCGGACGTGAGACCACGTACGCCTGGTCAAGGACGTATTTCATCGATTCCTTGAACGTCGCCATGGCTGCTTTGGGGTCGGTGAGGTAGAGCGCCATCATCTGTTCGGATGCCTTGTCGATGACAGGATCATTTATGTTGCTGCCGCTGCCTCCCGCGGGGCTATGACCGACCAGTGTCACCATCTTGTAGAAGACGCTCAGGGGTCCCCGGCCGCCGGCCGCCCCAGTTACTTCGTAGTTGCCGGCGGCGTAGATGGCTCTTCTAGCAGCGAGTTCCACGACATTGAGGTCCAGTTGAACGCCTACCTTGGCCCACATTTCCTTGATTATCGAGAAGTAGTCGACCTCGGTCGTGGAGATAAGCGCCGTGGTCTTGAAGCCGTTGGGGAATCCGGCATCGGCCAGAAGCTTCTTGGCCTTGTCGGGACTGTAGGTGTAGAGCTCTTTGACCGACGCCGGCATGGCCGGGTCGTCGAGGCCGAGGTAGATGTCCTTGTAGGCGGGGACATATTCCACCGGCCATGTCAGGATCTGGCCTAGACCGTGGTTTATCGAGCTCTTTATCGTCTGAAGGTCAGTGGCCATCGACAACGCCCGGCGGACCCGAACATCGTTGAAGGGCGCCTTTTGTGAATTCATGTATATATACCACGGATCACCGCCCAGAATGCCCTCTCTCTCCTTGATCCCCGGGGCTGAGCTTCTTATCGTGGCAGCGTCCTCATAGGTAAGGCTGGGCATCTGATCAAGTTTGGCGGTGCGAAGCGCGGCCAATCTGGTGGACGCGTCGGGAATGATGAGATACTTCACACCATCGACGTAGGGCAACTGGTTGCCTTTGCCCGGACCGACGGGGTCGGTATCCCAGTACTTCGGGTTTTTCACCAGCGTCGCCGCACTGCCCGCCACAAAATCTTTGAGAATGAACGGCCCGGTGCCCACGGAATTGTGCCAGTCCGACATGTCGCCGTATTTCTCAACCACCTCATGCGGCACAATATGGGCATAGGCACCGAACTTGGCTACCGCTGATATCATGGCCGCAAAGGGCACCTTGATGGTGACCTCCCAGGGCCCGGTCTTCTGGATATCGGCATTCCTGAGTTCCGGATAGGCCTTGTACAGGTACGCCCTCTGGTCGGTAGTCAGCGTCCGTAGAGTGAATACAACATCATCGGCCGTCCTTTCCCGCCCGGCGACCAGGCGGCTGGCAGGACTTTCAGGATTAAGCGCGAATTTGACTCCCGGACGGATCTGATACACAAGAGTGCCCTGGTTCTTCTGGGCATCCAGCGTCCACTTCCAACTCGCGGCCGTCATGCCTGCCTTGTGATCGAAAATGTCGTACCAGTCAAGCCAAGGGGTCTCTTTGGTGCCGTAGCCACCAGCGTCTCCCCTGGCCCAATCGCCCTGCCACATCGACTCGTTGGTCAGCCTTACTGTCGGGCCCGGAACGAAGATCCACGTGAGGACGTCATCGAAAGTGGTTATGTCCTGGTTCTGGACTAGCTTGAGAGTGCCGCCGTACTGCGGCTTGTCCGAAGGCTTCGTCGTCTGAGGAGGAGCAGTCGTGGTGGCCGAAGGCGGCGGCGTAGTCGTTGTCTGGGGCGTTGTTGTCGTAGCCGGACTGGTGCCGCAAGAAGCCAGGATCATTGACGCTGAGACTAGAAAAATGAAAACAAGTACACTGAACTTCCTCACCCTTTACCCTCCCTAAGTGAGATTCCCTTGCACGCAAACTAAGTCCCAATTCCAATGGTACAACGCTGTTTCTCAGGCTGTCAACCTCACCTCTCGAATGGTGTCACGATAACTGATGATTTTGTTGCTTTCACCGGTCTTGACAGTGAACGGGGGAACGTGCCGACCGGAATGTGAAATGCTGGCCCAAAGGCGTATAATCTCGGACATGCTGAAGAATCCCGGCGCGTTTGCAGCGACTCTCAGGGTTTCTTCCGCAGGAGCTTTCGGAATACATGATTGAGATTGAAGGGAGGGAAGGATGAAAGCTGTAGTGGTTGAGCAACTCGGGAAAGCCATACTCAAAGACATTCCCCTGAGGGAGATGGGCCCCGAGGACGTCAAGGTGAAGATAGCCTTCTGTGCCGTCGGCGGCGCAGACCCTTACGCGGTTACCGGAGAAATGCCTTTCCGCCTGCCCTACTACGTTGGCTACCAGGCATCCGGCATCGTCGAAGAGCTTGGCAAGAATGCCACGGCAATGGGAATCAAGGTGGGCGACAGAGTCACCCTTGACCAGCATCGCTATTGCGGGTCATGTTACAACTGCCGGCATGGTCGCGAGACTTTCTGCCGTACTCCGGGCTACGGCTATGTGGACTCGCTGATGGCGGAATATGGTATGGTTCACCAGCGGCAGGTCTTCAAGATACCGGACTCCATTGCGCTGGAGGAGGCGACCCTCACCGAAGTCATCGGGGCATCGCTCCCGGCCATCGAACTGGCGCCATTTGATCATGGCGATAGCGTTATGGTGATCGGTGGCGGCAGCTGTGGCCTGACGATCATGCAACTGGCGCGGCTGAGCGGAGCGATGAATCTGACGCTGGTAGAGCCGCTTGAATTCAAAAGGAAACTCGCCTTGGAACTCGGGGCTGATCACGTCATCGATCCAAACGGCCAGAACGTAGTCGCTGAAGCAATGAAGATTACGGGCGACCGGGGTTTTGACCGGGTGATCGAAGCGTCGGGTGATTCCAGGATGGTGCCTCTGTGCATAGACATGCTGGCGCGATGCGGCCGGATCATGCTCTTCGCAATATATCCTGACCATCCCGATATCGTCATTCCATACGACAAACTCTGGTTTAAGGAAGCCGGCGTGCACGGCGTCTTCGGACAGTCCCACATGTTCCCCAAGGCGGTCAATTTGTTGCCCAGATTGAATCTCCGACCTTACCGGGGGCCGACCTTTTCCCTGGACGGATTCTGGGACGCCTTCGAAGCCCACCGCACAAACAAGTATGTGAGGGTACTGGTGAAGTGTTAGTGGCCGGAGCTTGAACCATGTTGTGTTGAGGACGGTGATATCTAACCGACAAGAATAGTAAAAGGAGGCCTCCTGTATGGCAGAACTGGAACGACTGAAGAACCTCCGGCACGAATCGAATCTCGTCGAACTGAAACCCTGGAAATCCGTGCACAAGAGCATCACCCTGCCGATGATCACGGCACTGGGAGAAAAGGACATTCCCGGCTCGCAACTGATATTGGGGTTCGCCTATATCGACCAGCCCGAAGACGAGATCGGCATAGCGACGCACATCCACCCCGACCGTGACCAATGGATATTCCTGTTCGGCGCCAAGAACTTCGTGGAATTCGATGCCGATGTGGAGTTCTTCCTTGATGGCGAATGGCGCAAGATCAACTATCCGTTTTACGCCTATATTCCGAAAGGGATGACCCACGAGCCGCTGCGTATCAAGCGCGTGGGCAAGCCGCTCATCTTCATCGATGCCAGATTCGGTCCGAATGACTGGCCCATGGATTTTGTCGACGGGAAGCCGCACGAGAATGCTTAACGGCTGAGGGTAACTCCCGCCCGGCCATCGCGGCCGCGTTCGCACCTGACGTGAGGCGTCCTGGTGCGTGACATCCGGAGTGGGCTGATTGCCAAGGTACGGGCCGGATCCAGGAGGCCAGTTCCCTGGTTAGTATTCGCGAAAGGATTGCACGACAAGCCCGGATTCGGGGTGAATATGTAGTCAGGAGGAAAGAAGATGGTTGAATCGAAGTATGGCAAGTACATTGTAAAGAAGTACCTGACCGACGAAGAGAAGCGGAGCCGCGGGCGTACTCCGGACAAGAGAGAACCTGGAGTGCCCTTCGCAAACGGTCTCTTATGGCTGGACGAGAAGATCGTGAAAGGTGCCTTCTACATGGAACTGGTATTGCTGGAACCGGGGTCGAAGAGTACCGGCGAATGGGTGAAACCTCACATCCATGAGTTCGACGAGATACTGGGTTTCGTGGGCACCAATGTACAGAATCCGCACTCCCTTGGCGGCGAAGTCGAGCTGTGGTTAGACGACGAGAAGCATGTTCTCACCGAGACTTGCCTCGTATTCATACCCAAAGGGTTGAAGCATTGCCCGCTGACCATCACGCGGGTGGGCACGCCGGTGGTACATTTTTCGGTGATGACAGGGAATCAATACCTCTGGAGTTTCGTCTCAGCGCGATCCGCCCGCCGTCTGCCGATACCCACACGTTCCGGTCCCCGCGGCAACGCCGTTGACTGCACGGACCAGCTTTGGCATTTCTTCAGGCTCCTCCAAGGCAGCACGACCATTGTGCGCCCATCAGGCGCAACGCAGGGAAGGGGCCGGAACCGACCCACCACCTTCCGTCCCAGACCCCTTCCCGTCAGGAGGGCAAGGCTACCGGACCACCTAGGAGAATGGTCCGGTAGCTGCGTTTGACATTTCCTTGCCGGCCGGCAGCGATGCTGCTCCTTCTGATTATCTGCTGCCGGTCATCTGCTCCTTCATGCTGCGGTCAAGCCAGACGTACTGCAGCCAGAGCTTGGCTGGGCCTTCACCGTAGAAGTCCTTGAGCCAGGGCTGCCATACCCTGTGGACATACGGGGCCGGGGTGGGGATGATGAAGGCCTGGCTGAGAATGTATGGATTGATGTCTTTGATGATCTTGTCACAGGCGGCGAAGTCCACGTTAATGGCTTTGGCCAGGTCCTCGTACGCCTTCTCGATGACTGGGTCCGAACCCGGAGGATCGTTGGCGTAGCTGGGATTATAGCTGTTGGTGCCGCGGAAGTAGCCGAAGCTGTAGCGGACGAAGAGGGCACCGTTGCCGCCGGCGTTCATGGTCAACTCCATTTCCGGATAGGTACGGGTAGCCCAGAGCTGTTGGAACACGGCGTTTTCTTTGATCTGGATGTCCACATCCACGCCGACCTTGATCCACATTGCCTTGATCGTCTGGGCCATGTCCGAAGCGGTTGCGGTGGAGTCAATTGTCAACGTGGTCTTGAACCCGTTGGGATAACCAGCCTCTTTGAGCAGCGCCTTGGCCTTATCGGGGTTGTAGGCATAGAGCTCCTGGGTTTCTGCCGGCAGCTTGTCGAGGGGTGTGTATATGGAGGGATACAGGATGCGTGCCGGGCTATCGAGGAGCTCGGCCTCGCCGCCATACAGTCCATTCTTCATGCTGATCATATCCGTGGCCATCATGAGTGCCTTGCGCACCCTGATGTCCTTGAAGGGCAGTTCCTGCTTGTCCCGCCTGAAGCCGATCTGCAACGGGTAGCTCAGCATCCGGTAATCTTTCATCTGCGGGTTGGTCTTCTTCAAGCTGTTCCAGTCTTCCAAAGCCACCGCCCCAAAGGAAGGGACGTAGACATCGGTCTTGCCCGTTCGGAGCGCTGCAAGCTGCGTGGAGATATCAGGAATTATGAGGACCTTCATGCCGTCGGTATAGGGTAACTGGTCGCCCTTGCCGGGTCCGACCGGGTTCTTTTCCCAGTAGGCATCGTTCCGCTTCATCGTCAGGACGCTATTGTCTACCCAGTCGGTTGGCATGAACGGGCCAGTGCCGATCTGGACCTTCCAGTCATTGCTGGTACCGTACTTTGCGAGCCACTCCTTGGGCCACACAAACTGGCTCCCGCCCCCGCCCATGATCCAGGTGTACGTGGTAACCGGAACTTTGGGCGTGTGTACTGTTATCTGCCACGGTCCAGTTTTCTCGACCGTCATGGCCTTGTGAAGGACGGGCTCGGCCACACTAGCCCACGAGGACGGCGTGTCGCGTATAAACTCAATGCTGGCCACGACATCGTCAGTCGTCATCTCCCGTCCGTTGACGAGATCGGACCCCGGATTGCCGGGGTTCTTCTGGAAGCGGACGCCTTGACGAATGTCGAGGACCCAGGTGTACTGGTCTGTCGTAGACCATTTTGACGCCAGACACCCGATGACGTCCTGCATGGAGGTCGGGCCGTCAGCGTAGGAGGCTGTGCCGCCTCCGGCAATTTGCCGCGTGCGGTCGGAATAGGTAAGCTGCTCCCATATGCCGGGAACACCACCCGGTCGGTTGCTGACGGCCGGACCGAAAATGCTGTAGTTGGCCTGCGCCATCATAGTGAGGGTGCCCCCGTACTGGGGCCGGCCCGAAGGGGCCGTGGTGGTGGGTGGGGCGGTGGTTTTGGCGGTGGTCGTTGGCGGGGCTACGGTGGTTGTGACACCCGGTGTGGTGGTGGTCGCGGTGGGCGCACAAGAAGCCACCAAGGTCAGCACCACCGCCGCCGAAAAAAAGATTGCACACAGCTTTTCCTTTCGCATTATCCCTCCTTGCGAATAAGTTGACCAGGATCGTTCCTATCTTTTGTCGGTTTGTGCCTGCGTCGTCCCTGAGTTGGTCAGCTTCTGATAGCCCACCTCCCTGTCCTGTTTCGCGGCCCCCGTCCGAATACCGGCGATCCTGGCGTCCC
The DNA here is from genome assembly GCA_963735055.1 of uncultured Chloroflexia bacterium. Classification (GTDB taxonomy): domain Bacteria; phylum Chloroflexota; class Dehalococcoidia; order Dehalococcoidales; family UBA2162; genus JBBITI01. The sequence continues at coordinate 101,812 of CAVTJN010000017.1, forward strand.
ACGTTAGTTGGTGTTCCCCCAACTACCGCATCCCGGAATGACAGTGCCCATCACCGCGGCATCCGACGGTTTGGCCGGAGGATACCATGGAAACGGAGCGTTGTCAACTCCCATTTGATATTGGGCGAAGCCGCGGCGTATATTGGTTCATCGTGGAAAGCCGCGGCAGCGGTCCGCGCAAACTCGTCCTCCCATCAGGGAACGCCATGCAGCTGTTTCGGGCTAAAACACTACCGTACTCGGGGAGAAAGCCCTTCTACGGATGGGTGATTGTATTCGTTGGGTTCATCTCCCAGGTTATCCAGGGCTTGGTCGTCCAGGGGTTTTCTTCTTTTGCCGACTTGCTTCACGGCGAGTACGGTTGGAGCCGGGCTGCCCTTGCCGGTCCACGGTCGGTGACTTCGGTCGAGAACTCGATGCTGGGGCCGGTGGCCGGATATCTGATGGACAGGGTCGGTCCTCGTCCAGTGGTTGCGGTAGGGGTGACGATCACCGGCCTCGGGCTGATCCTGCTCGGCAGCACCCGGTCATTGTGGACGTACTATGTGTCCAATATCGTCATGGCCCTTGGGCTGAGCCTCGGCGGCATGATGGTGATGTCGGTTGCGGTGAACAGTTGGTTTCGTCGCCGGGCGACTCTGGCGCAATCGTTGATGCTGCTGGGTTACTCGCTTGCCGGCGTGGTCATGGTACCCCTGCTCGTCCTCATGCAGACATCACTGGGTTGGCGCGATACGGCGGTCTGGTCGGGAATCGCCGTCATCGCGGTTGGGCTCCCGTGCGCCCTTCTCCTGCGCACCAGGCCGGAGCCCTTCGGGTTACTGCCTGATGGCGCCGAGCCAGGCAAGGCCGCAGGGTCCGGTGCTGACGTCCGGGGAGTTGAGTACGACTTGACTGTCGCTCAGGCAGTTCGCACCCGGTCCTTTTGGCTCTTGGGATTCGAATGGGCAATGTGCATGCTGGCAACCGGAGTGATCCAGGTCCACATATTCCTGCAACTGGAGCAGGACGTCGGGCTGCAAAGGACGGCCGTCGCCCTGGTTTGGTCCATAGCCAGTCTGTGTAATATCCCATCCCGGCTTGCCGGGGGATTCCTGGGAGACCGGGTTCCCAGAAGGATTGCTCTCGGCATCTCGATAGCCCTGATGGGAGGATCAATCCTCGCCCTGTCGGTCGCCTCGTCGCTCGGCGCGGCTCTCCTCTTCGCTATACCTTACGGAATCGGCTGGGGCATCTCCACGCCGGTGATCAACGCCATGCAGGGAGAATACTTTGGGCGAAGGTCGCAGGGGACTATCCGCGGCTGGATGCAGATGGTGGGCCTCCCCTTCGCCATTACGGGCCCTGTCCTTGTCGGCTATGTGGCCGACCATCAGGGAACCTACCAGTGGGCCCTTACAGGAATGGCAGCCGTGATCCTGGCCGGGGCCGCCATGGCTTTCCTCACCTCCAACCCTCGGGGTCTCATCGGCAAAGCATAGGTTACCCCGGCCCGCCCAAAGTGACCCCGCGTGAGGCTGCGGCTTGCGCCGCAGGTAGTTCTCCGACTAGAATGAGAGCAGGTGCTCGGTTCGGACGGCGGGCTGACTCCAATTGGGCGAAGGAAAGGCCGATACGCCATCTTTTTGTTGGTCTATGGTCACATATCCGGAAGATAGTTGCTGCCTGCCGCGCTGTCAGGCTCGGGCACTCCAGAGCCCACGGCGCGACGTTGATAGTGGTTGGCGCCTGTCCGGTCCTCTTCCAGTCGACTTCGGCTATTCTCCAGCGATTCACTTCAGGCTATGATCCTGTCCGCGAAGCGGTGAGTTCGCTGGTTTTCGGTCCTTTCGGCTGGATTCAGACGGTTATGTTCTATTTGACCGGAGCATCCTTGATCGCCCTCACCGTTATCCTCTACCTGCACGTGAAGCCGCGATTCAAGTGGGGTTTTCTGGTCCTGGGACTGCTGGGCGCTGCGTTCACGGTCATAGGTATTAACCGGGCGGCTGCGCCCGGGACCGCGGCCTCGCTATCGACGACGATTCACGTTGGAGCATCCATCTTCGTCGCCGCCGCTTTCCCGATTGCCTGCCTGCTGTTGGGTCCAATTCTGAGATCACGCGGGCACACCTTCTTGCGATGGTACACTATCGTGGTCGGGATCTGCTCATTGTCATTCTTCTTCATCGGTGGGGCCGTCCTGGTCCTCCACCTTTCCTTCCTGGGTCTCTTCGAAAGGATCATGCTGGGGACCGGGCAAGTATGGGTGGAATTGGTCTGCGTGCAGCTCTTGTTGGATAGATATCGCGCCAGGAAGCTTGCTGCCAGCCTGGCTATCTAAGGCCATCTAGACTATCAACTTTCGAGATTATTTTCATTCGGACCCCCTTGAGGGCTTTCGCCGACACCTTTACAGGCCCTGGCCGGCGCCTCCCAGGGGCAGGGTAAAGGAGAATGTTGACCCCTTACCGGGTTCGGACTCAACCCAAATCCGCCCGCCGTGGGCTTCAACCAGGCGGCGGCAGACTACCAGTCCCAGGCCTACTCCCTTGATGGCCGTCGCCTCGTCGGTCTCCAGCCGCTGGAACGCCTGAAACAGTCTTGACTGGTCAGCCGGAGTGATGCCTATCCCCTGGTCGCTGACGGTGAACACTGCATCGGCTGCCTGCCGTCGCGCCGAGATTCTAACCACGCCCCCATCCGGGGAATACTTGATGGCATTTTCGATGAGGTTATCCAGTATCCGTTCCATTCTGATCCGGTCGGCAATGACCGAGGGCAGGTCGGGAGACACGTCCGCCTCCAACCGGTGCTTGTCTGATCTTCTCGATGCTCGCGCGATCATCAGGGAAACCAACTGTGTAACTGAGAGCGGCTCCACTCTAAGGCCTAGACGGTTCGCCTGCCACCTCGATAACTCGAGCAAGTTGTCTATGATGTCGGCCATTGTCTCGGCGCCGAAGGTGGCGTCCTTTAGCAACATATGCCTATCGTCTGACGGTATGGCGTCAGACATAGCCACGCTGAGAGCGCCGGTGATCACTGTGAGCGGTGTCTTGAGTTCATGGGAAACCATGCCGATGAAGTCGTCCTTTAATTGCTCCGCTTTCCGGCGCTCGGTGACGTCGCGGAAGACGAGGACGACGCCGGCGACAGTGCCGGTTTCATCTCGTATCGGTGCCCCACTGTCGTCGACGGGCAGTTCCGTCAGATCCTTTCGGATGAGGGTAGTGTGATTGGCCAGACCGACAACGACCCCGGCTTCGAGGACCCTGGTGACCGGGCTCTCGACCACCTGCCGTGTGCCCTCGTTGACGATATTAAACACGTCGGTCACCGGTCTCAGGCGAGCCTCGACCGCCTTCCAGCCGGTGAGTGACTCAGCCACCCCGTTCATAAACGTGATCCTGCCGGTCAAGTCAGTGGCGATTACGGCATCGCCGATGCTGGCGAGCGTGGTGGCCCATCTTTGCTCACTGGCCAGCAGGGCCTGTTCCGCGTGCTTTCGCTCGCCAATTTCTCTCTCCAGGTCGGCCTTGGAGGCAGTAACGGCTTTCAAGCTGGCGGTCATCCGGTTGAAGGCGCGGGATACCTCGCCGATCTCATCATTTCGCGGGTCATCGATGACGTAGTCCAGGTTGCCGCCACCGATGGCTGCGACCCCACCATTGAGATTGGATAGTGACGTGGTAATGCCCCGTCTGGTCCGGGCCAGGACGACGGTGAGGGCCACGGTGGCGAGGATAATAACCAGGAGGATCAGGCCGGCAGTTCTCATCTCGTTCTCTCTGATGCCGTCATCGATCAGGCTTCGGAGGAGGGACGCATCGGAATCAGCCTCATCGGACTTCAGGAGCAGCAGTGCGACCAGTCGGTCCTGGGTCCTTTGCAGGTCACCCGGCGCCGCGGTGTTTGATTCCTGGTGGGTGGCGACCAACTGAAGAAACAGGTCGGCCATGGCCTCGTTATCTTCCCGGATGCGCTCGACAAGGCTCTTCTGCTGCGGATTCGGGGGCAGCAAGCCGGCGATGAGTTGGGCGAGTTCCTCGTGAACGGCCTGGAACTGCTGTTTCGGACGTTCCTCATGGTAGAGGATATAGGAAAACACCAGGTGGTTAAGGTCGCTGATGCCGCTCCTGACCTGCCGGACCGCATCGCCATTCGACTGTATCCTCTCTGTGTTCTGAAGTGAAACGACCACGGCGACGGTGACCGCGGTCGCCATGATGGCGGGAACAAAGACGGCGAGCCCCATTCTCGTACTGATCTTCATTTGCGGTCCTACTTTCCGGAAATCCCGACGGCCCCACGCCTGACCGCCTTCAGTCCGTCGGTGTAGACGTATTGCAGAAAGTTGGGGACGTTCGTTTCGACGGTCAAGCTGTTGGATATCAGCCAGCGCGTCTCGTCCTCCATGGCTAATATGAGGGACTGGTCAAGTGAAACCGTGAAATCGTGCTCTGGCCAAACGGCGCGGAAGTAGGCTTCATCATATTGGAGGCGTTCCTGGATGATTGATTCTGCCCGGTCCGGGTGACGCATCATGAAGTCTTCCGCCTGGACCAGTGATGTGAGGAGCCTCTCGATCGTCTTGGGGTGAGTTGCCACCCACGTGTCTTTGGCGACGATATTGAAATAGTCGAGTTGGCCGCTCTGGGCAGGCCACGTGACCGCGTTGTTGACCAGTTCCCGTTCAAGCAGATAGATCTGCGGCTGGATGGCGCATAACGCATCCACATCTCCCCTGGCTAACAGGTCAAACGACTGCGCCCGGGTGACATTCACCAAGGTGACCTGCCCGATGGACATGCCGTTTATCTCCAGGAACCGGCCCAGGTAAAATTCATCAGAGGCTCCCCGCACCACCCCAATCCGCTTCCCCCTGAGGTCGGCGATACCGCTGATACCTTTGTCGCGTCTGGCGATGACGTACGTGTTCTCGAACTTGTCAATAACAGCGATGCCCCGGATGGGTTGTCCCTGCAGGACCCGTCCTACGGCGACAAACTCGGCGCAGGCGGCCAGGTGCTACCTCCCCGTTGATGAGCGCATCGGCAGATCCGACCCCGGAATCGTACTCCTTTAATACCAGATTGATTCCGTTGGCGGAGAGATAACCCTGGTTCTCGGCGACATAGACGAGGCTGGCTACTTCGCTGGCCCGTATGCCAAGGGTGACGCTTTCGGTGGGCCCTGAGTAGCCTGAAGGAGAACAGGACGAGGACAATACGGCCGGAAAGGCGGCGATTCCCAAGACCCACATGATTGCTCGTCGCTTCATCCACCGTTCCTCGTGGGCTTGCGCCTGGTAAGCCCATTTGCGCCGCCCGGCCGCGAATAGTCTCCGGCCGGGCATGTGCGCCATTCTAACACCGTGAGGGGTAGATGACCAGCCGCGGTTGTCAGGGGCTTCGTTCGTGAGGCATGCTGCAAATAAGGAGGGGGCCACCCGCATGGGTGGCCCCCTCTGCTGAACGCAACCGACTAGGATCGGGCTTGTATCCAGTTGCGTTATTGCGCGTAACGCCGGAAGCTGCCCTACCCGAGGTGCAGGCCTCAGGCCGCAGGTGCCGGGGTCTGGGGGAGTCCCCCAGAACTGCTCCCCCTTCCTGGCAGGAAGGGGGACACAGGGGGATGGTTCCGAGTCCGAGTTGGGGCTGACTGACGCGATGTTACGCAGAACACTGCAAGCAAGTACTAGTCGTCTTTGTCCTTGTTGTTGCCGTCGCTCTTTCGGCCGTCCCAGCCGTTTCTGCGACCATTGTTGTCCTGACCACCTTGCTGGTTCCAGTCGGCGCTGCCCCGCCCGCCGGCCACGATGAAGATTCTGATCGCCTTCAGACTAGTAACGTCGTAGGTTACCTTGACCATCTGGCCCACTTTCAGGCGGGCAACCGGGACCGTGCCCTTGCCGGCGATCATGATGGTGGTGTTTGACGAAATCCCCAGCGTCAAGTCGCCCTTGCGCACGCCGGTTACCACGAACGACTTGTTGTCGGAAGAAATGCTCTTGATGGCACCCTCGATGACGCCGGCCCGGGTGTCGACCTCCTTGGAGGACTCGACCTCGATCCGGATCGCTTTCAGGGTGCCCAGGTCGTAGGTGGCCTCTACCTCCTGGCCGGCATTGAGATCGGCCAAAGTGGGCGCGGTCTTGCCTTCGATTTTGATAGTGGTATTTGAGGTCACCACGAGTGTAATGTCGCGCTTGTTCTTGACGGCAATGGTGACGTTGTCGGCCCCCTTGCTCTTGATGACGCCTTCAACCTCGCCCTTGCGGGACTTGAGTTCCCATACGCGGCCCCGGCCGTCCCGCTTGATGGTGACGTTGTCACCATGCTCGAGGATCAGTCCGCCCAGTGCCTGCCGGATGGCGGCTACCTTCACATCCTTGAAATTGAAAGTAGTGGTGGTGCCGTCCTTCAACTGAACGGTGACGTTACCGGACACGGAATCAATGCTCTTCACCATACCCTGAAGCGCCTGTAGTTCGGCCGGGGTGCACGCGGCGGCGCCCACCAGCAGGGTGGCCGCCAGCATCACCCCAATAAAGATGCGTTTTACCATCGCTGTCTTCGTTCCTCCTGAACCCGTTTGTGACTTATATAACGGGGGGTGGCTCCTCATTGTTACATGTCGTATAATCGGGGGAGAACGAAGAAGGAGGATGACCATGCCTGTTAAGAAGGCCGTGAAGAAAGCCGAGAGCGTCTACAAGATCATTACGCTGGTGGGTACGAGCCCCGAATCATGGGAGAAGGCGGCCGCGGCGGCGGTGGACCGGGCGGCAAAGACGTTGCGCGATCTGCGTATCGCTGAGGTGCAAGAGCTCGACATGCAGATCGATGACGGCAAGATCATCGCCTACCGGGCCAAGGTCCGGCTCTCCTTCAAGTACCACGACGAAGAAGACTAGATTTCGGCCGCTGACGCCGGCCACCGATTCTAGTATCTGATTGCGTTATTGCGCGTAGCCCCGGAAGATGCCCCTACCCGAGGTGCAGGCCGTAGGCCGCAGGTGCCGGGGGTCTGGGGGTGTCCATTCGAAACGTAAGTGCAGAAATGGTCAGGGGGTAACCGCTTGCGGTTAGGCCATCGCTGGAGGCGAGTGTCCCCTTGACCACCTCAACACGAGATTCCCCCTTCCTGGCAGGAAGGGGGACACAGGGGGATGGTTTTGAGTCCGAGTTAGGGCCGACTGACGCGATATTAAGCAGAACACTGCAAGCAGGTACTAGTGTACTGCGGCCATCTCGCCCGAGACCCGGATCACGGCGCCGAAGCGCTTGGGGCACACGTCGGCACAGGTCCCGCACTTGATGCACTTTGCCTGGTCGATCTCGTGCACTATCCGCTTGCCGCCCTTGATGGCGTCGACCGGGCAGTCGCGGGCGCAAATGCCGCATCCCTGGCACTTGTCGGGCACCACGTAGAACGAAGTCAGTGCCTTGCAGGCGCCGGCCGGGCATCTCTTTTCGAGTATGTGTGCTTCGTACTCATCCCTGAAGTATCGCAGTGTGGTCAAGACCGGGTTGGGCGCCGTCTGTCCGAGGCCACACAATGAACCAACCTTGACCTGGGCGCACAGGTCCTCGAGCATCGGGATGTCTTCCATCCGCCCCTTCCCCGCGCAAATGCGGGTCAACGTCTCGAGCATCTGTTTGGTCCCCAGCCGGCAAGGCACGCATTTCCCGCATGCCTCCGACTGAACAAAGGTGAGGAAGAAGCGGGCCAGGTCAACCATGCAGGTCTCTTCGTCGACGACGATCATACCGCCTGATCCAAGGATCGCTCCCGCCCGGGTCAGGTTCTCGTAATCAACGGGCAGGTCCATATACGCTGCCGGGACGCACCCGCCGGAAGGACCGCCGGCCTGGACCGCCTTGAATTTCTTGTTGTCCAGAATACCTCCGCCGATGCCGTTGATGATATCTCTAATCGGCATGCCCAGCGGGACCTCGATCAGTCCGGTGCGGGTGATCTTGCCCGCCAGCGAAAACGTCTTCGTTCCCTTGCTCTTCTCAGCCCCGAATCCGGCGTACCAATCTCCGCTGTGCAGGAAGATGGCGGAGATGTTGGCCCAGGACTCCACGTTGTTGATGTTGGTGGGCTTGCCCCAAAGACCGGCCTGCGCCGGGAAAGGAGGCCGGCTGCGCGGCATGCCCCGTCCGCCTTCGATCGAGGCCATGAGGGCAGTCTCTTCACCGCAGACAAATGCCCCCGCCCCTTTTCGAATCTCGATGTCGAAATCGAACCCCGAACCGAAGATGTCCGGCCCGACAATCCCGTACTCGACTGCCTGCTTGAGGGCCTCTTCCAGGCGCTTGATCGCGAGCGGCTTTTCGGCCCGGCAATATATGAAGCCCTTGGCCGCGCCGATGGCATAGGCGCCGATGATCATCCCCTCAAGTACCTGGTGGGGGTCGCTTTCGAGCAGCGCCCGGTTCATGAAAGCTCCCGGGTCGCCTTCGTCGGCGTTGCAGATTATGTACTTGGGGCTGCCCGGAGCCTCCCGGCAGAGCTGCCACTTTGTGCCGGTGGGAAATCCGGCGCCCCCCCGGCCCCTCAATCCCGACCGCTTCACCTCGTCGATGATGGCCGCCGGCGTCATCTTCAAAGCCCGGACTGCCCCGCTGTAGCCGCCGTGAGCAATGTAGTGGTCGATGTTTTCGGGATCGATCAAGCCGCTGTTGCGGAGGACTATCCTTATCTGCCCCTTGAGCATGGGGTGCTCCCAGAGGTCCGGAATTCCCGCGGCCTCGCCTGCGCCGATCTTACCGATGGCGAGGTCAGGCCGGAAATTACCCCGGATGGCATAGTCCTCGATCAACTCGGCGGCGGTCTCCGGGGTAAGGGGTCCATAGAATACGTCCGGCGAACCATGCTTCCCAATCGTGACAATCGGTTCCAGATAACAAAGCCCGATACACCCCACCCGGGTGACCGTGGCGTCGATGTTCCTTTCCAGCAGTCGGGCGTTGATCGAGTCTTCGACGGCCGCCGCCCCCGCCGCCCCGCCGCACGTCCCGGAGCCGACGCTGACTCGAATCTGGTCGCCAGTTTGCGACTGGTTCCACGCGGTTACCGCTTGTTGTTTCAGGGCTTCATACGTCTTCTGCATTCTTAGTCAGCCTCGACTCGCTTCTTGCCCAGCACTTCACGCACCTTTGCTGGAGTCATGCGGCCGTACACGCGATCGTTAATTACCATCACCGGCGCCAGGGCGCACGAGCCGAAACAGGCCGCGGTCTCCAGGCTGTACTCACCGTCCGGTGTCATTTCGCCGTCGCCGATGTCGAGGACTTGGCGGACCTCGTCCAGCAGGCGTGGCCCGCGCCTTACATGGCAAGCTGTTCCGCGACACACCAGTATCCGCTTCCGCCCGGTGGGCTTGAAGCGGAACTGGGCGTAGAAACTGGCGACGCCAAAGACTTCATTGGGCGTGGTGGTGACGAACCTGGCAATGTCCCGCATGGCCTCCGCCGGCAGGTAACCGATCGCCGTCTGCGTCTCCTGCAGGATCGGGATCAGCTCGTCTTTCTTTCCGCGGGTGTGGAGTTCGAGGACGGAAACCATTTTCTCTCGGACCGTCTGGCCGGCAAGTTCAGTCACCATACATCGTCTCCCTTGTATGTGGCCCCGGTTTCACCCGGGGGCATTCATTCTCTAAAACCAAAGGCGCTACAGTCCCCTGGGGTGAATCTGCCGTTCCACCGCGAATGCCACCGCCCCGCCCAGGACAGCGGTAAGCAGTTGGGGCCAGGCCATCATGGCGGTTATGGAGGTTGGGATGGCCCGGTGCAAAACAGCAGTCAGGATGAACGCGCTCGCCGCGTACAGCAGCGCGAACTTAACAGTTGCGCCGACCACCATCCCTGCCCAGTAGTTCCTCCTTCCAAGAGAGGACACGGCGAGGGCCATCATGGCGTTACCGGTGATTATGAAGGGGATCATGGGCATCAATGGCGCCGGCAGTAGACCGCCGAGGAGTGATATCGTGCTCGGGAGCACGCCCACCAGCAATCCCCCCGCGAGACCGAACCCGAGGGAGGCAATGATAATGCTCGCATTCACAATGGTGCCGACGACCAGTTGCTGCCGGAACAAGACCGGCGCAAGGACTGCGAGGCAGACCAGTAGACCCAGGGGCAGGACCGACTCTCTCTTGAGCGTAAGGGCATTGATCATCGCCGGATATTCCTCCAGTGGCACTATTTGTATTCAGCGGCCGATTCGCGTACCGGGGCAGGCCGGCCGCCATAGGTCGTATGCAGCAGATGGTGCGACTTTTCTCCAAGGGGCTCGGCCAGAAAGTCGCGGTACAATTTCTTGACCGATGGATTATCGTGGGAGCGCCTGATGGGCAGCGACTTGTCTTCGCGGTACAGCGCCGTCCCACGCGTGTTGCGGAGTCGGATGTCAAAACCCAGGGGCTGCCCGCCCCCGCCTACACAGCCGCCGGGGCAGGCCATCACTTCGATGAAGTGGTAAGGAGAGCCATTCTTCCTGATTTCATCGGCGAGTTTGCGGGCATTGCCCAGGCCGTGGGCAACGGCAACCCGCACGTTCAGATCACCCACCTTGACCGTGGCATTCCTGGTGCGGTCCATGCCGCGGACGGGCACGATGTCCAGGTTCTCCAGTTCGGTGCCGGTGATGATTTTGTAGGCCGTTCGCAGGGCCGCCTCCATCACGCCGCCGGTGACGCCAAAAATGGTCGCGGCGCCCGAATACACGCCCATCAATTCCTCGGCGGGGGCGTCGGGCAGGGTCCTCAAGTCAATCCCGGCTTCGCGGATCATGGCCGCGAGTTCGCGGGTCGTCAGCACGTGGTCGACATCCCTGAAGCCGCTGCTTTCCATCTCGGGGCGCTGCGCTTCGTACTTCTTGGCCGTACACGGCATGACCGAGACTGAAACCACCTTATCGGGGGCAATGTGGGCAACGTCGGCGAAGTAAGTCTTGGCCAGTGCGCCGAACATCTGTTGCGGCGACTTGCAGCTTGACAGGTGAGGTATCAGGTCCGGGTAGAACTCCTCAACGAAGCTGACCCAACCCGGGCAGCACGAGGTGAACATGGGCAGGACACCACCCGTCGTGACCCGCCTGACCAGTTCGTTGGCTTCTTCGAGAATCGTGAGGTCGGCAGTGAAGTTAGTATCGAAGACGGTGTCGAATCCGAGTTTCCTGAGGGCGGCGTGCAGTTTGCCGGTGACTAGAGTCCCTGCCGGGAGTCCGAATTCCTCCCCCAGGGCCGCCCTGACCGCCGGCGCGGCCTGGACGACGACGTGGCTTGCCGGGTCCTGGATGGCTCTCCAAACCGGGTCGATGTGGCTCTTTTCGTAGATGGCTCCAACCGGGCAGGAGTGGATGCACTGGCCGCAGTTCACACATTCGCTGCTTCCGAGGCCCCCACCCCCGAAGGTCCCTACCTCAAGGTCAAAACCACGGTTGGCGAAGTCAATCGCTCCGACCGTCTGGACTTCATTGCAGACGCGGATACAGCGACTGCACAGGATGCATTTGTTCGGATCCCGGGCGATCGCCACGCTGCTGGTATCTACCTCCCGGGGCGCCAGCACATTGTCGAACCTCGTCTTTCTGATGCCCAACTCGGACGCCGCGTCCAGGAGTTCGCAGTGATGATTTCGCACGCAGGTCAGGCAATCGGCCGGGTGGTTGGACAGCAGGAGCTCGACGATGGTCTTTCTAATCTCCTTCAGCTTGGCGCTGTTGGTCACCACCTTCATCCCTTCGGTCACCTTGCGCACGCAAGCCCGGGCCGGGTTCCTTTCCCCTTCCACCTCGACTACGCACAGGCCGCAGCCCCCGTATGCCTCGATTCCCTCCATGTGGCAGAGGTGCGGGATCAAAACGCTCGCTGCGCCGGCCGCCTCCATTATGGTCTGGCCGTCGCTCACCTTCAGTGGTTGGCTGTTGATCGTCAGTGTGATCATGTCTACTTCCTGTTTGATGCCGGCTGCCCCAGCATTTGGGTGCAGCACTTACTTTGAGCTTACCATCGGCAGACGATCAGGGCGTCGGCTGCGATACTCATTAGCGGGGTGTACCAGATACTCGAATCCGGGCCGTTGGCCGCCCTTTCGGACACGGTACCAATTGACGCGCGGGATGACCGCTGGTACATGTGTGGAGACGCTTCATCCGGCCGTTCGGCCATTCTGAAGAGTACTTGGGCCAGTGTATCGTACGCTGAGAGCTTCACTCCTCGATTCCGCTCACCCTCCGAAGGTGGTCGTCCACCCTCTTTCGGAGACCAGAGCATGTCGAAGGGCGCCGATCGTTCGACCCCACGCTGCGCTCTGGGCAGGCAGGCTCACCACCTTCGGGCGGAGCCGATGGTGACGCCGAGCACAAAGACAGCAACGAAGCGTTAGATCCACTACGCCTCTGGTTCTGGTGTCACGCCGGGGCAGTGTGCAGAGTATTATGGCTCAGGGGTCTACGGGAATAATTCCCAACGTTCTGAGATGGGCAAAGACATCACTGACTTCCGGCGGCCGAGACGTAGCGGCTGTGGCGTACCAGATGGCCCAACGCACGGGCCGCCCGCCGCGGGTTAGGGTACTCGGCCAGTCTCTTCTGGTAGTCCAGGGACGGAGCTTCGTTTTCCCCATTTGACTGGAGCATGGACCGCCTCACCAGGATCAGCGGTTTTCCCTTCTGTCTGGCTGACGCCGCGAGGCTCTGTAACGCCAGCTCACTCTCGGCCATGGCCGCCTTGAACTGGTCGCCGGCGTAGTTCCGGTTGGCGACCAGGGCCACCACGGACTCGAGATTATCGTCGTCCACCATTGAGCGCAGGCAAGCCAGGATTGTCGGGAATTCATCCAGCGACTTGACGCCGACCATGTCAATCGGATTCCCGTGCGACCAGCGTGGCGGTAGGACGTCGTCAAGACGGGTGAGCGTGACCGGCTGCAGGGGGGCGATCTGCAGCCCTTCCCGTTCGCAGGCCTCCGCGGTGAGGACCCCAAAGCCGCCGCCGATAGTAAGGATGCCGACCCGATTGCCGCGCGGTAAAGGCTGCGTGAGCAGCGCGAGAGCGATATCGGCTAATTCCTCCTCGTCGCTCACCCTGATCACGCCGGTCTGCCGGAAAGCGGCCGAGTGGATGATATCGGACCCGGCTAAAGCTCCCGTATGGGAACGGGCGGCCTGGCCGGCTCCTTCGGTACCACCCGCCTTGATGAGGATGATGGGTTTGGTGAGGGTGGTCTGCCGGGCCAGATTGAAGAAGCGCCTTCCTTCCCGCAGCCCCTCCACGTAGGCGGCGATCAGCCGCGTTTGTGGGTCACCGGCCAGAAATTCGAGGTAGTCCTCAAAGTGCAGGTCGGCCTCGTTGCCGGTGCTGACGAACTTGCTGAGCCCGATTCCGAGGCTGGCGGCGGTCCCCATAATGCCGGCGCTCACGGTGCCGCTCTGGCTCAACAGGGCCAGGGGTCCCGGGGGCGTCCGGCCGGCCACGCCCAGGGCGCTCACCTTGGTAGATGAATCGGCGTGCCCGATGCAGTTGGGACCGACGAAACGGAGTCCGCCCTGGCGGGCGATACCCACGACTTCGGCTTCGAGCGTCACGCCCGCCGCATCGGTCTCGGCGAATCCGGCCGAGATGACGACAGCGGCCCTGATGCCCTTCTGGACGCACTGCGTCATGACGGCCGGGACCAGGCTGGCGCGCACCACAATGATGGCGAGGTCAACGGGGCCGGGAATATCGAGGACCGTGGGGTATGTGGTGGTTCCCAGAATCTGGGGCTGGTTGGGATTGACCGCGTAAGCCCGCCGCTCGGGTGAGGTGCCGGAAAAGGCGATAGCCGCCCTGATAGCGTCGGAACCCCACGAACCCAGCGTATCGTTGGCGCCGATGACGGCGATGGACTCCGGTGAGAAGAGGGCATCCCAGAACGGTTCGTGCCGTGCCCCGGTGGGTTCAAGGTGCATGAAAAGAGATTATATCAATTGCGGCCGAAAGAACAAAGTCAGGGCAGCCGGCGCTCTGGACAAGCCAGAACCACCGTACGTCGTTCCCGCGCAGGCGGGAATCCAGGGGGTGGGTGGGGCCGCGGACAGCCGGGACTCCGAAGGGTGGCGGACAACTAGACCGCTGCGGTGGGACTGCGAAGCGCTCTCATGCAATTCCCTAGTGTAGTGCATCTAGCGATGCGTTACTTTCGTTGGATCCGGCGTCACCAACAGCGCCGCTCATGGTGTCGAACCATCGGCGCCCTTCGACAAGCTCTGGGTGCGCAGAATCAGAGAATAACGATATCTGAGATGCACTACACTAGTAGCGGCCGTACTTCTTGACCGCGTCCACCATGGCCCTGATGTTGGCGGGCGTGGCGTAGTCGATGACACTCCCCGCACTCAGGATGAAACCGCCGCCCTTGCCCACCGTCTCGATGAGTCGCTTGCAGTGCGCCTCCACATCCTGGGGCGAGCCGGTCTGAAGGATGGTTGGCGGCACTCCGCCCTGGATGCACAGGTGGCGGCCGATGACCTGTTTGGCCTTGAAGACATCGGTCTTTTCGCAGTGGAAGACGACCTTGCCTTTGGGAAGGTCAAGCAGGTACTCCAGGCGGTCGTCCCAGATGCCTTCAAAGAACGGGGTCACCGTGTACCCGAGGGCAACCTTCATCTCGATAGCCCTCTTGAGGGTGGGCCAGTAGAACTTCTCGAAGTCCGCCCGTGACATGAAGCCATCCGAACCGCGGTGCAGTGGCATGCCCGAGCGGGCGGGATTGCCCCGGGGATCGGGTCGGGCAGGGACGGCCACGCTCATTTCCCACTCCAGGAGGCGGGTACAGGCGGACAGGAGTTCCGCCGGGCAACGGAACATGTCGAGCATGGCTCCCCGCATGCCCCGGAGACGGTCTGAGATGGTGTCGAACGGGGCAAAGGTGGCGCCGCTGCCCCCCACGCCCCCACCCCCCGAAGGGAATCCGAGACGTCCCATCTCGGCCCCGAATTGAGCCGATTCCTGGCCCAGGCGCTGCTGCTCCTGTTGCACGCGGCGCAGCAGAACCATGGTTTCCTTCAACTCCGGCCGGTTCAGCTGTTCCAGAATGGTGATGAGGGCGTTGAAGTCCGGCCGGAAGAGCATACCCAGGATTGCCGCCACCTCGTTGGCATCGGCGGGGGCGGTGAGGGGAGGCAGCTCGGCCAGCGGCGCCAGGGCGCCATAGGTCCGCGGCAGGTAGGAACGGATGACGAAGTCGCATGGATTGGACAGGAATCGCTCGTATTCGTCCGCCTTCATGTATTCGCCTTCGACGAACTGATAGGTGCCGTCGGCGGGGAGATTTCCCCCCGGCCATCGGTACTGTTTCGAATCAAGAAGGTCCAGGACCAGCCCGGAACTGCCGATGCCAATGGGACCGTTGTCGGGCTCGAAATCGAGGAGCATCTGCTTGCTGGCGCGGCGGTAGGCCGCGTGGTCGTAGTACATGACCGAAGCGGTGAGCCCAGCGTATTTCGCGGCAAAGACACCGGTACTGACGTTGACCGGCACTTGGTCCGGGACGTTCAATTCCATGGCGGCTTTGACCCGTTTTTCCCGCTCGTCACGGAGTTGCCCCACGGTCTTGCCGTGTTTCCGTTGCGATTTCGGCGATCAGTCGCTGCTCTTCGGGTGATACCGTCGGGCTTGACATAATGTTGACGCTCCTTGCTTATTCCAGTTTTCTCAGCTTGGGCGACAGCAGATACCCCCCTAAGGAAAGCGCCACCAGCGTTATGGCCAGACCACCGATGGCCCACTGCGCGCTGATCCTTTCCGCCAACACGCCGGCAAAGAAGGTGCCCAGGCCACTGAGACCGAAGTTCATCATCATTATGCTCATCACCCGGCCCAGGTACTCCGGGTCGGTGTGCGACTGCAGGAGGGCGGTGCCGGCGGTGTTGTTGCCGATCCGCCCCATGCCCACCAGGACCATCATGCCCAGGGAGATCGGCCATGACGTCGAGAACGCGAAAACGACCAGTGCCAGGCCCATCAGGACGTTGGACATCAGCAGGGTGACGCCGCGCCTTCTGGACGGTAACGAGGCCAGCGTCAGCGAGGCGGCCAGGGCTCCCAAGCCGGATATGCTCATAAGCGTGCCCTGTCCCGAAACACCGACTTTCAGTATGTCCTTGGCGAAGATGGGCATCATCATCTGGTAGGGCATCGCCAGCAGGATCGAGGCCACGAAGAAGACGAGGATCAGGAGAAGGGTCTGGTTCTTGATAATGTACTTGAACCCTTCGCCGACATCGGTCAAGACGCTCTGGCGGCGGGTCTGGGACGCGGTGGCGCGGGGCAAGAACGAAGTGAAGATGATGGCGGCGGCATTGAGCGCCGCCATGGCGAAGAAGACCGCGGCGTAGCCAAACCGGTCGATGACGAAGCCGGCGATGGCCGGGCCGACCAGTTGGAAGAAGCTCATTCCCAGGGTATTCAGGGAGATGGCGTTCATGATCTGGTCGCGCCCCACCAGTTCCGGGATAATCGCCTGGCGGGAGGGCATGGCCAGGGCCATGATTGTGCCCATGATCACGGCGCCGACCATGAGTACCCACCACGATTCCGGGTGTGCCGGGCCCAGGTAGCCCGAGGCGATGGCGAAAGCGCTGCCCAGCGATACCGCTGACATGGCCACCTGGCTCATCTGGATCAGGCGTTTCTTGGGTAGCCGGTCGGCAATGGCCCCACCGAAAAGGGATAATGCAATCATGGGCACGGCGCTGGCCAGGGAGACCCAGCCGAGCATGGCGGCGGAACCGGTGATCTCGTAGATCAGGTAGGAGCGGGCCACCGCCTCCATACTGAACGAGCTCCATTGCCCGATCATGCCCAGAAAAAACATCCGGTAAGCCGGAATCTTGAAAGAATCGAAGGTGCGTAAGTTGCCGAAGCGTTGGGTTGGGGCGCTTCTTCCGGGAAGTGTCACCTGCGTGCTCCCTGTATGAGTCTGGCTCCCCTGGACACGGTCGGGAGCACCACAGATACGTTATCACGCGTGACTTCAGGATTCAAAGCGGCGCCGCACCCGGTATGGAGCTTTCGTCCATCGAATCGGCGCCGTACCGGTATCTCCTGATGCCGGGCACAAAACGCCAGACGATTATGACAAACACCACCGAGAGGATGCCGCCGATGAGCATCGTCGGTCCGGCGCCGATGATGGAGGACAGCATGCCTACCTCGACCTGCCCGACGTTGTTTGCCGTCATGGCGGCGAAGGTGCGGATCGAAGCGGCGCGTCCCAGCAACTGGTCTGGCGTGGTGAGCTGAACAATGGCCTGGCGTACGGAACGGGTCAGTTGCGGGACATATCCAATTGCCGGCGGGGCGCACTCACTCTTCCGTGTCTCAAGAAAACGCGTACGCTCTTCCGGCGTAGCAGCAGCAACACGAAGAGTACCAGCACGGTGGCGCCGGTAGCTTCCGGTATGAATTCGGTGACCTCGGTAAACAGGGCATGCAGCATCATGGGAATCCAGTCCGTCAGGTCGGCCGCGTCGAAGGCCAGCCCGTAGGCCGGCCACCAAAGCGTGTGTGGCTGCCGCCAGATCTGGTCAAACACCAGATGGGTGGCGGTACCGAAGGCCAACGCCAACAGCCAGGTGCGGCCGCGGCGGCGGTAGAAAAACAGGCCGGTCAGGCAGAGCAACAACAGAAAGACCATGGTGTGGGCCATTATGCGGCCGCTGTTGAAAGCCGAACGGAAGAAGAGGTGTCCCACCGGCTTGTCGATGATGTCCGGAAGCAACGACCCGATCAGCAGGACTCTGAGATCCACCCGGCCGGCCAGGCGGTCGAGCCATCCGGTGGCCCGTGCCGCCGCCCGGCGCCATCCCAGCGTTCCGGACGGAGCGGCCGCCGGGTTAGTCCGGATGGCCACTCCAGTCAGGATCACTGCCATTCCGAGAGTGAGACCCGCGTGACCAAATGCCAACATTCTTCACAACCAGTCTAGCATCGTCGCTCGTGAATTGTGAAACGTGGGGAACTGAGGTGTGCTGAGGCGTCGCCGACGTACCTCTTGCTGTTCTGCCAGGACGGATCGACTCCGTGCTCAAGGTGCCGGCGGTTGCGCCGTACCGGCCCACGCCACCCGTTGCCGCTGCGCCAGCCAGGACCAGGAGGCTCCGGAAATCAAGGCGGCGATGATCCCGCCCACGAGCCACCAGTTCATCTCCTGGGCCTTGGGCGGTGGACCCGCCCAGGGTTTGACGGTGAAGGAACCCGCCGGCCGTTCACGTCCACGGAGAAGGTCCCGGCCGACTTGCCCGGGACATCAAGACTCACCTGCTGCGTGGCGTGGCCGGCGACGGTGACCTCACGTACGCTAACCACGGCGCCGTCGATCCGGAAACTGACCGAGTAGGTACCGGCTAGGTCTCCGGTGTTCTCCACCACGACGCTGATATTAGTCTCCTCCCCGAAGTGTATCTCGGACCGGGAGATCGCCAGCGGGCTCAAGCTGAAGGCCGCCGGCGCAGGCGGAAGGCGCACGGTGAAGGCGCCGGACAGGCCACCCAGGCTTACCTCGTACCGGCCCGGCGTGTCCCTGACTACGGAGAACGAAACAACCTGCGCCGAGTTGCCGGCGATAGTCACACTCTGGCTTGACTCGATCTTGCCGTTCACGGTGAGTTCAACTCCATGGGTGCCGCCGAGATCGCCGGTGTTCCGGACCGACGCTCCGATGCTTACCCGGCCCCCGGTCTGGATTTCGGCCGGCGATATGATGAGATCGCCGACGCTGAATGATGCCGGACGCATGTGAGCGACCAGGGTGAAGATGCCCAGGCGGCTGATGGTGACCGACAATGTATTCGAGGCTGCATCCACAATCGCCTCGAGATCAATCCATCTGGCAGCCGCGACGTCCCAGGTTACCAGCATTAGTCGTTTCTCGTCGAACCCGGCCGGGAGCTTCTCCGGGTCGAAAGCAATAACCAGGGTTATCGCCGGGCTGAAGGACGCCCCGGCTGGACCGATTTCGTAGGCCAGACCGATCATCTGGCTGCCGGCTGGCGCTTCTGGCGGATCTACCAGCGGCAGGATGCTGACTGACTTCAAGGCGCCGCCCTCTTTGGCCTTCGCCAAGACACCCCGGGCGATGGTGAGCTTCACCTTGCCATCTTCCGAGGCGGCGCTGGTGGCCAGGCTGAACAGGCCGTCGCTGTTGGTGTAAGGAACAAGATTGGTGACGCCCGGACCGGCGGTCCGGCCCCTCCCCCGCCTCCCCCGCCGCCGCCGAAACCGCCCCCTCCTCCCCCTCCACCGCCCCCACCCGCCGTCGAGGTGACGAACGTGGCGTCCCCGGAAATGGCGGACAGGTTGCCAGCCGTCGTCGATTTCACGCGGTAGTGGTAAGTCGTGGCGGGGGTCAGGCCGGACAGCGAAACGCTGTGCGAGATGACTGGCGAGGAGTCCTCGGCCGTCGAAAAAGCGTACCCGCTGACGTCAGCATGGGAGGCGGTGTCGTAGAATACCTGGGATGTCGCATTGCCATTGGTCGTCCAGGAAATGGTGGCGGTGGTCGTGGTGATGCTGGAAACAGCCACACTGGAAACGGACACGCCCACCGTGAAGCCGCCCGTGACTTGTCCCTGAGCGAAAGCCGCCACAGGGGTCAACAGGCATACAGACAAGGCCAAAGCGAAGACGCATCTGGCTAAGACGAGACCTGATCTAATCAAGTATGCTCTTCTTCTTGTTCCGAAGCGACAGGAATGCGATGGCGGCCACAACTGCTGTCCCGCCCGCTATTGCGGCAACGACTGCAGGGTTGATCCCTTTCTTAGATGGCGCGCCGACTGCCAAGCTGAACTTTTCCGCCTGGCTCTTTGAATAAGGCCTGCTGTCCAGATTCAGTTGCAGCGTGAAACTGTAATCGCCATGTGTCCATCCAGCGGCGGGGATGTAGTTGTAGTTGAGGCCAGTGCGCGGCCGATATCGAGTGGGCCGATAGTTGCGAGCGGAAGCTCCTCAAGCGTTACGCCGTCCTTGGTCACGCTCAGGACGATCTCGGCTCTGTTTACCGGTCTGTACAGGTTCCTGACAGTATAGACAACCTTCAGGAAGGCGATGTCGCCTGATTTGTTGTCGTAGGCAGGTACGAGCCCGAATCCCTCAAAGTACACTGTGGCCGCTGACAGTCTGACATCTATTGCCTCATTGGCAGCCAGGGAGAATGCCTGTTCCGCCCGTTTTTCCCCGCCGACATACAAGAGGGCGAGGAAATCTCCGGGGGCCACCCTTGCCTCAAGTAGCCCGCTGTCGCTGTAGTTGACTTCCTGGTTCTGTCCGCCGGCAACCCTGTAGAGTCTGACAGTTCCGCCACCAACGGCTGACCCTCTGGGCTCTCCGCCCGGATCTTCACCGAGGCAGCCTCGCCCAGCACCAACAGTTTTGCGCTCTGCGCAACGGCGCCAGAGACCTGAATGCCAGTGGTACCTGTCCTATATGGTCGCGCCGTCACGGTTATTCTGCCATCCCCGGGCGCAGAGGTTTGGCTGACTTGGATTCCCACCAGAACTTTCTGCTGTCCACCGGGTGCGAGGTTGAAGTCACCATGAGAAAAGACCACCGTGACGCCGTCTGGAGCTTGCGAGGTCATCTTGACGGCTAAGTCGGCAGCGCTGTTGTTGAAGGCAACCACGTATATTTCGGGGCTGCTCACGGAAGAGCCTTGGGCGACCCGGAATTCCTGCCGGTAGAAGCTGCCAGAGAGGCCAAGCCCCCCTTCCGCCTTCACTGGAGTCGGTGCAAGCCCTATCAACGCTACGACAAGCACTGTGAGGGGGGCGATCCACGCCCCCCTCTTTCTTGGGTAAGAAGACTCGCTCAAGTTCAGTTCCCTTCAGTTTAGTGCGAAATGGTGTAGGTTATGGTTCCGCTAAAAGTGCCACCGGCGAATGTCGACGCCAGAGCTTGATCCACAGACCGTTGTTTGCATCAGCGGCAGGGGATTCGAGCGTCTGGGTTCCGCTGCCAATCGTGCCCCCGGTCGTCGTAACGTAGGCAGCGTCAGCGAGAGTGTCGTCATCATCGGCCCTCAGGGAGAAGTTGTTTGCCGCCAGCGTGACGCCGTCCTCATCCAGGGTGGCCGTTGTGCTCCACGTGGCTGTCGTGCTCACCACCTTGTTGAACGCCCCGTTGGAGACATAAGTGATGCTCCCGACGTTCTCCTCGTCGGGGTCTCCCTCAGCGAAATCTTGCCCCGCGGCCAGTGATCCCCAGTTGACCGATGCGCCCGATACCGCAACCTCGCCGTACCAGTTCATATCGTTGTCGGTAGTGTGGCTGTCAAAGGCGAATATGTTGTTGGGGGTCGTGTCCTCGTCAAGTACCTTGGCAGCGATCTGCCAGTTGGCTGAGCCCGTTGTCTCCGTGGCCACTTTGCCCACCGTGAATTTGAACTCGAAGTCTCCCGGTAGAGTGCCCGGCGCCACACAGCTCCCCAAGGCCCACGTACTGCTTCCGGGTCCGGTAAGCACGAAGGTGCCTCCGTCTGTCCAGGTGACTATGAGGCCGGCTTGGACGTCGGCGGCAGCCGATTCGAATTCACCTGAACTTGGAGACCCGCCGTCTGAGTCATACCATGCCTTGAGTGTAATTGTATTGAGATTCGCCTTGCCGTCGGGGTCGTTTACGTTCACCTTGACGGTGTAGGCCGTTCCGGGGGTCATTGAGGCCACTTCCCCGGAACCCACCGCATCGTAGAGGTTGACGGTCACCGCGGGTATGTTGGCATTTGTCGTGAATGAGCCGGCAACGGTGTCAGTGCCTGCGGCCAAGGCCACCCCTGGCCCCACCATCACCCCTAATATCGCCAATACACTGGCGATCGCCAGCATTCTACTCTTCATGTCTTGTTACCTCCTTTTGATCTTCACGTTTCTGCGAGTCGTTGACTCGGCGGACTTGTTCGATGATGCCACCTCCACGTTGCTTTCTGCACCAAGGCCGGCTTTGCCGGTTCTAACGGTCAGACGCTGCCTCGCGTCTGCCATGCGCTTAAGTACCATGCCCCCTTGACGGGAAGTCTTTAGTTTGTCCCGTGGTCCGGGTCTTCCGGCCCTGCCCCGTCAAGTCTGCGTGTTCCAGGAGGGACTGCAGTTGACGCACGGCGAGGGAACTCGGCCGGGTATGACGGTATTCCCAGCGGTGCAGCGTTGACTGGCTGACACCGATCTCATGGGCCAGACGCTGGCGGGACCAGCCCAGCTTTTGCCGGATCTCGTTGATGCCGGCTTGGACGTCTTGCCTTTCGCCGTCCTCCCGGTCCAGGTCCAGCCGGGACGCCGGGGCCGTGGCCGCTGCCGCGTGCGCTGAGCCTGAACTCCCGGGCTGGAGGACACTCGTCCGCCAGCGCCTTCAGGGCAAGACGGCTGGGCCGCCGGCTGTTCTGTTCCCAGCGCTGTACTGTGGACAGGCTGACCCCGATCCGGTAAGCCAATTCCTCCTGGGACAGGCCCAGCTTGAGCCTGATATCCTTGATGCTGCCCTCGAGTGCGTCCATTGTGTTGACGATTCTCTGCTGAACCACTCTGATTCCATCGCCAGAGCCTCGCTCAGCCCATACAATAGGCTAGCATCGTCAGTAGTAGGTGTAAATGAGACGAAAGTAATGTCGCGGTCTGGTATTTGTGATTTCTGACGTCGTGACGGGAGCGAAGGCCTTTCGCCGGGCGCGGCTGCCGGCAGAAGCGTATCGGAAAATGGCAGAAATGGCAGGATGGGGCAAAGATGGGGCTGTGAAGAGGGAGCGGTCAGATCGCGAACAAGTTCAGGGTTCTGCGGCTACCAGGGTGCTGCGGCCGTCACGCGTGGTCCTGATTTCGACATACAGACGCTGAAGCCGTCTTTCACGGCACGCGGCAGCGTGACCGGAAGGCGTCTACGATCGCGAGGCGGCCCGGTCTCCCCCGGCGCGGTGGCGTCACGGGAGGCAGGGCGGGGAAGCTAGCATTCCTTGAGGTCCATCAGTTTCTTGCGGGCGGCATCCTGGATTTCTTTCTTGGTGCCTTTGGCCGGCTTGGTCTCTTTGGTGGCGGTGGGTTTGGTTTCTTTCTTGACCATGTTTGCGTCTCCTCCGGTTGTTCGACTGCGGCCGCTATCCGGTACAGCAGCCTGGTCATATTATACTCCACGCGCGGCGCCGGCGCCATGGTCGTATCAATGCCAACGACCTGGAGTCCGGGGCCGAATCACGGATCGTTGCCTGAGTTCAGGGATGTGACATGGATAGCCGGAAGCGGCGCGACTGTTGTTTCGGCAGAGACGAGAGACGTCGGCGGCAACGGGATTCTTTAGACAGGAAACGGGTTCGCCGATATTACCGTTCGATGTGTTTGCGGCCGTGCTCCTTGGCCTGGCAGAGGCAGGTCTCCGCCCGGTAGGTCATGGTGGCCACGTCATCACCGGCTTCGTACCCGGCTATCCCGCCGCTCACCGTGATCGAGGTGACGTTCCCTTTTGCGTCCTTGAACTCGAGACCGCTGATCATCTTGCTGATGCGTTCGGCGCCGATCTGGGCAGATTCGCTGTTGGTGCGGGGAAAGACGAGCATAAACTCGTCGCCGCCGTAGCGGCCTTTGAGGTCGGTGTCCCGGGTCCTTTTCTGCAGCAGAGTGGCGACCCTCAACAACGCCGCGTCCCCTCCGGTCCGGCCCAGGGTGTGGTTGACTTCTTTGAAGTGATCGATGTCCAGGATGAGGACGCTTAAGGATTCGTCGTAGCGTCTTGCCCGGGCGATGTACTCTTCGAGGCGGCGTAACACGATGCGGCGGTTCAGTAGTCCGGTTAGCGGATCGCAATTCGCCAGGCGCTCGATCTCGTCTTTGTGCGCCAGATTACGTCTTACCGCCTGCCACTGCTTCACCGCGGCATCGATGGTCTGAATCAGTTCTTCGCGGGACAGGTTACTCTTGGATAGCAGGCCGACCCGGCCGTCCTTAACCAGTTGCGCCACTTCACCTTCCGGCGGGCGGGCGGTGAGGACCACCACCGCGGCCAACTGATTTTCCACCATCTTCTCGAGCCAGTAACGGGACTCGTCCGCCCCGTCGAGATCGACGACAACGAGGTCGACCCGCCCCCGTTCAACGGCGAGCTTCACATCGGCGATCTGGTCGGTTTCCTCGGCGGTGATCTTACGGTCCAGCCATTGCTGCAGGAACGTCCCGATTAGCCAGCGTTCTGTCTTGTCGGGGTCGTACACGAGTATGCGCAGGGGCATAGCACCCGTGCCGTTGACTCTCTCCGTCGGTGCCGATTGCTCTTGTTTCATGTTGGTTTCAGGCTGCCAGTGGCCACTTATCTACAACTTTCCTAATTGTAGCCCACTGTATCCGGCCGTAAATGACGCATAGGTAATGAGGGGGATAGTACGATAGTAGGGCATGCGCCTGCCTACCCCTTGAAGAGGAGGCGGCTGAGGAGGGGGGTCCTGATCGTTATGGCGCCCTCCGGGCACACTTCCTGGCAGCAGTAACAGCGGATGCAGTGCTGGTAGTCATGTTTGGGCATCTTGCCGGCTTCGCCGCGCATCCAGTCCAGTGCCGACGGGCCGACCGGACACATCCGGACACAGGTGCCGCAGCCGTTGCAGATGGCCTGGCTGATGACCGGGCGGGGGGTGGTCCGGTTGCGGACCAACGTCCGGAGGCGGCCTTCGGAGGTGGGGGGGGGCGGTTCGCGGGTCACCTGGAAATCGGGAATGACAAAATCCCGCACCTCCCCGCCAACCACTTCGATATTCTCCTGGTGGTAGGTCCCGAGGCCGGATTGCTCGCCGGGTTTCGACGTGGGGACGTGCTCGGGGTCAAGGGCGATCAGGGTGCAGGCGACCGCGTCCAGAGCGATGGGGTCAGTGGACGCGAGGAGAACGTTCATTTGCCGTGGCGTGCCGTTTCGCGGACCGTTCCCTTCCATGGCGGTGATGGCGTCCATGATGTAGAGCCGCGGCCGGATGAACGTGTTGATGTCCACCAGCATGGTTGCGAACTGGTACGGGTCGGCCATCTTCGCGTGGAACTGGCCTTTGAGCAGTCCGGGAACGCAGCCGAACTGGTTCTTCACGGCGCCGGTGAGGCGGACAAGGCCATGGGTCTTGAGTTTCGGCAGACTCACCAGTGCGTCGGCGTCGAGTACGCCGTTGGCGAGGATGAACTTCCGGGCGAGGAGCGCCGACTTATGGGTTACCTCCCGCCCGTGAGAGAAATCGGCATGGGCAAATCCGAGGTGGTCGGCCATGTGCTTGATACCGGCGAGGCGGGCATTGAACTCCAGCCCGCCGACGGCCGGAGAATCGCCGTAAGAGACGGTCGCGCCCGCTTCCTGGAACAGCAATCCTGTGGCACGGACCACGGCCGGGTGAGTGGTGATGCACTTGTCCGGGTTGGCGCCGATTAGGATGTTGGGCTTGAGGACGATCTTCTCACCGAAGTTGACGAAACGGGACACTCCACCCAGCATGGCAATTCCCTGGCCGATCGCCTCGTAGACCCGCCTCTCATCGTAGTCGTCACATCTGATCAGGGCAACTCGGGACTTGGGCACGCTCTGTCTCTCCTGTATCGAATGTCGCTACTTCCAATGTAGCATTGAAGCGGAGGGGGTGCCAAGACGGTCTTGCGGCGGCGGCCAGGAGCGGGCACTATGAGACAGACCGGCCGAAGGGGCAGAAGCCGCCCGCGTCTGCGGCCGGGAGAAAAGGCGATGGTATAATTGGGCGGGAGCAGATCCATGGACCCTATTGAGACAATCAGGAAGATCGCGACGGCCTTCGTCGCCGCCGGCTTCGAGATCTACGAAGTCGGCGGCAGCGTGCGGGACAGCCTGTTGAACCGCGTGCCTGTTGACTTCGACCTGACCACCAGCGCCCGGCCGGACATGACGGAATCGATTTTGCGGGGCCTGGACATCGGATCGGTATACACGATCGGGAAGGAATACGGTACGGTCGGTGTCGCCGGCCAGGGTTTCAGCGTGGAGATCACGACCTTCCGGGGCGAAGTCTATCCGGCAGATAGCCGGAAACCGACCGTAGTCTTTGGCAATTCGCTTCGTGACGACCTGTCCCGGCGGGACTTCACCATCGGGGCGATCGCCCGCAATCCGCTTGATGGTACGCTGGTAGACCCGTTCGGGGGTATGGCGGACCTGAAGACCGGGACGGTCCGGCTGGTCGGTGGGGTGGAGCGGTTCGCCGAAGACCCGCTGCGCATGATGCGGGCGGTCCGTATCGCCGTCCAGCTCGAGTTCGCGTTGGATGTGCAGATGCCTGACCCGGGGCGGCTGGCCATCATTTCAAACGAGCGCATTTGCGCCGAACTGCAGAAGATACTGCTCTCGCCGGCGCCGCAGCGTGGTATTGGCCTGCTTCGGACCTTCGGGTTGATGCCGTTCGTGATTCCGGAGATGGTGAGCCTGTACGATGTGGAACAGGGTATACACCACTACACCGACGCTTACCGGCATACCCTGGAGGTGGTCGAAAGGGCGGGCAAGTACGAGGGGGCGGACAAGATAGTGCTCATGTTTGCCGCCCTGTTGCACGATATTGGGAAGCCACAGAACCGGACGGTGGACGAAGGGCGATGTCCATTTCTATGGCCATGCTGGGGAAGGGGCGGGGATGGCCGAGAAGATCCTGACCCGCCTCCATTGTGACGGAGATACAGTGCGCCGGGTGGTCAACCTGGTGGCCAATGCACATGGCGCCGGTGGAATACCCTGTCACCGACGACATTGACCGGGGGACGGTACTCCGGCTGGTGCGCCGGGTGGGCGAACGCGATGCCCGGATGCTGATCGTTCTGGCCAGGGCGGATTCAAGCTCAACCAGGCATCCGCGTACGGAGTTTCTGAATCGGCTTGACGACATGGTGGCCGAGGTGCTCAAGGACAAGCCGGGTGAAATAGCCTCCCCGCTCAGCGGGGAGGAGATCATGAGCCGCTTCGGCCTGCAACCTTCGGCCCAGGTCGGGGACATCAAGGCACACCTGGTCAGCTTGATCATCGATGGCACGCTGGGCCGGTATGACAAAGAGGCTGCCCTGGTGGCGGCCGCCCGGTTCCTGGAAACCAAGCGCGGCGAGGCATCGTTTCCAACTCGGGAGGATAGGGCATGACGAGTGAACTTAATTGACCTTGACGGTCGCGGCCGCTGCTGTTAGCCTCTACTTGGCCAGGCAGAGGAGGGACACCATGCCTATCAAGCGAGCCCGCGTGATATCAGAGCCGAATGCCTCTGGCAGAAGCATCCTGTATCCACCGAGTGCGCCGGCGGTCACCGGACGGGGGCAGTTGGACATCATTTGCGGGTCCTGCGGTACGGTGTTGATCGCACATGCCCAGCCCTACCTCCCAATCCATAACGTCATCATCAGGTGCCCCGCGTGCCGGCACTGCAACGATACCGAGTGATGACGGCGGCGACGCCTCGGCGGTGGCCGCCTTGTTCTATCCGTCCAATTTCGCCGGCACCGTAATGAACCACTGGCTGCCATTATCCCTTTTTTTGACACTCCCGCCTCAGATCGCGTATTCTGCTGTTGAATCGGAGCGCGCCGGCGCTGCATCCGGAACGACGGAACGGAAGAGCGATGAAGACAGGCATGTTGACCCGGACGATTACTGAAGCCGCGCGAGAGACCCGCGTGTGCCATGAGACCGATGTCGTGGTGGTCGGAGGCGGTCCCGCGGGGGTGGCGGCGGCCGTGGCGGCCGCCCGCAATGGGGCCCGCACCACGCTCGTGGAACGATACGGGCATCTCGGGGGCATGGCCACCGGGGGGTTGGTCATTCTGATCCCATTCCTCACCGACGGTACCGCCCGGCAAGTGCTGGCCGGGTTGCTTCAGGAGATGGTCGACCGGCTGGACGCCCGGGGAGCGGCGCTGTATCCGGGGCGGGCGGAGTGGGGGGCCGGCGATGAGGCGACGCTACGTTACTGGCGGCGGCGCGGCACCGGGTCCTACGTCTCGGGCAATCGGGTCCGTTACAGCGTCACCGTGGACCCCGAGATCCTGAAATGCGTGCTCAACGACATGGTTGAGGATGCCGGTGTCAAGCTGTACCTCCATTCCTGGGCTACCTGCGCCCTGGCCGAAGATGACCGGGTGCGGGGCATGGTCTTTGAAAGCAAGTCGGGCCGGCAGGCGATTCTGTCCGGGGTCACCGTGGACTGTACCGGCGACGGCGATATGTTTGCCTCGGTGGGCGCTGAATTCGACGCCGCCATCGACCGTACTCTGCGGACCGCCAACCTGGCCATGGGATTCCGTCTGGGGAACGTCAACGCCGAGCGGTATGTCGACTTCCGGGACGGCCAGGCGCCGCAACACGACGCCTTGATGAAAGAGCTCATGGCTATGGGTGGTTTTGAAACCTACTGGCGGACCACCCGCGAGGATATCTTCTGGTGCAACAACCGGTTGCGCAATCTGGACTGTCTTGACGTCGAAGATCTTACCGCGGCCGAGATTCAGGGCCGGAAGTCGATGCTGATATCGTTGGACTATTTGCGGAAACACATACCCGGCTTCGAGAACTGCTACCTGGTGGACACGGCCTCCCAGATTGGGACCCGCGGTAGCCGCCGGCTGGTGGGGGAGCACGTCCTGACCTGGGAGGAGGTGATGGCCGGCGTCATTCATGATGATGCGGTCGTCATCAGCTCCCATCTCGGCCAAACGGTGTCCAGGGAGTATCCGCTGGCATCGATCCCCTACCGCTCGCTGGTGCCGCGGCGGATCCAGAATCTGCTGGTGGCCGGCCGCTGCTTCTCCGCCGACGCCAGGGCCAGCAACGACTACAACTGGATCCAGCAGTGCATCCCCATGGGGCAGGCCGCCGGGACGGCGGCGGCCCTGGCGGTGGGGGATGGGATCACAGTGAGACAGGTGGACCCGAAGCTGCTCCAGAAGCGGTTGTTGAGCCAGGGGGCGGCCCTGCCGGTGTAAAGACTCGCCCAGAGTCTCGTTTGAAACGGGAGACGGCCGGCGGCGACGTGAGTCCGGAAGATAGGGAGGCAAGAATGAAGAGCATCCAGCCCGCACCCGGCGCGTACCTGGTTGACATGCCAGCCGAACTCATTGACCACGATGAGAAGCCTTATCTCGATGCCTGCCCCCCGCCCGTCCCCTCCTCCGACGGTTTTGTGGCATTGGATTTCTCGAAGGTGCAGCGTATCAACGGCCTCGGCGCCAGCATGCTGGTCAAGCTGAGTGTCCTGGCCGCGAAGCGACGACAGAAGCTGGTCGCGTTTGGGTTGAGCGATCACCACCGGGCAGTTTTTGAACTTACCGGCCTGGGGCGTGCCATGCGTGTTTGCCGGGATATGATGGAGGCCTTTGAAGTCGCCGGGTTGCCCGGCCCCGGGGGGCGTCGGCCGCGGCTCCTGCCGCCGCGGGTGACATCGCCAACTGGGCGAAGCCAGTCGTCCGGCTCACGGTGCCGCCGATGCCGCCACGGGCGATAAACATGAATATGGCCGGACGCCGGGCGGTCGGTCCGGTCGACGGCTTCGGCCCGCTGTGGCAAAAGACCTACCGCCTTTCCATCGCTAAGTCCGGACTGTCGCCGGAAGGGGTCATCCGCACCTTGAAGGACGACTTCCCCAGTTTCCAGCCCGCCTACAACCGGTTCTACCCTACGGCCAATGGTATCGTTCCCGGAGAGGTTGTCGCCATCGACTCGTCAACTCCGGGCGGGCCGGTCTCCACCGGGGTCATGGTGCTGTATGCTGACGATGTTTCGTTCACTTTCATCACGCCGCAGGGACATCCCGAGTCGGGGTGGGTCACCTTCAGCGCTTTTCTCAGCGGCGGGACTCTGACCGCTCAGATCGTGGGACTGGCGCGCGCGAACGATCTGGTGTATGAATTGGCCTTCCGCGCGATCGGATCGAAGATGCAGATAAAGATATGGACCCACGTTCTCGAGTCTCTCGCCAACAGTGTTGGTGTGCCCCGCGAAGTGAGCGTGGAGGCGATCCGCGTCGATCCCGGGGTGAGATGGTCGCAGTCAGCGAATCTCTGGTACAATGCCCAGATCAGGACGATGCTGTCGGCGCCTGCTTGGTGGATCGGCAAGCGCATCGGTCACCGTCAGCAGGAAAGGGCGTAATCATCATGCCGCGCAAAGCGGTCTACGATGTCGTGGTGGTCGGTTCAGGTCCGAACGGCCTGGCCGCGGCTATCACGCTGGCCAGGGCAGGACGTTCCGTGCTTGTCCTCGAAGCGAAGTCCGATACCGGTGGTGGCATGCGTTCGGCTGCCCTCACGTTGCCCGGGTTTCTTCACGACGTCTGTTCGTCGATTCACCCACTGGGTTTCGCCTCGCCATTCTTCAGATCGCTGAATCTCCCGGCGTTGGGGGTCGAATGGATCCATGCTCCGGCAGCGGTTGCCCACCCGCTGGACGACGGAACGGCGGTGCTGCTGGAGCGTTCGCTGGACGCAACCGCGGCCAATCTGGCCTCGGACCGAGGCAGCTATCTCAGGCATTTCCGCCCCCTGGTCACCGGCTGGGATGACCTGGTGAATGATGTCCTCGGCCCTTTCCGGTTTCCGCAGCATCCGTTTCTCTTTGCCCGGTTCGGCCTCCAGGCAATACGTTCGATCCGCCACTTCATCGACGCCAGTTACCGGACGCCGCGGGCGCGGGCGTTTCTCGCCGGGATTTCGGCGCATTCGAT
The DNA here is from genome assembly GCA_963735055.1 of uncultured Chloroflexia bacterium. Classification (GTDB taxonomy): domain Bacteria; phylum Chloroflexota; class Dehalococcoidia; order Dehalococcoidales; family UBA2162; genus JBBITI01. The sequence continues at coordinate 132,519 of CAVTJN010000017.1, forward strand.
CATGCCCACGCGCAGTCCGGGCGGCGCCGCCTACGCTCTGCTCCTGGGCGCCGCCGGGCACGCGGTAGGGTGGCCGGTGGCCAAGGGGGGATCGCTCAGCATCGCCCGGGCCCTGGAAAGGTGTCTTGTTGAAGCGGGGGGAGAGGTGCAGACGGCCACCGCGGTCCGGTCTCTGGATGAACTGCCCCGGTCTCACTCCGTGCTGCTCGATGTCACGCCCCGTCAGTTTGCCGAGATCGCCGGAAGCCGTCTCCCGGCCCGGTACCAGCGATCGCTGTCGAATTACCCTTACGGGCCCGGCGTCTACAAAGTGGATTGGGCCCTGGACGGCCCAATTCCCTGGAAGGCGGCGGGTTGCGCCCGGGCGGCCACCGTGCATCTGGGCGGTACATGCGAGGAAGTCGCCGCCGCCGAAGACGGCATCTGGCGCGGTGAGCATGCGGAGAAACCCTTCGTGATCCTTGGTCAGCAGAGTCTGTTTGACCCTACCCTGGCCCCGCCCGGAAAGCAGAGTGCCTGGGCCTACTGCCACGTCCCCAACGGGTCTACTCTCGACATGACTGACCGTATCGAGGCCCAGGTGGAACGTTTCGCGCCCGGATTTCGGAGTATGGTCCTTGGCCGCCATACCATGAACACGAGGGACATGGAAATTTACAATTCGAACTACGTTGGTGGGGACATCGCCGGCGGCCGGCAGCAACCATTCCGCATTCTCTTCAGACCGCTTGGCCGGTGGCAGCCCTACAGCACCCCCGTCCGGGGATTGTACCTATGCTCGGCGTCGATGCCTCCCGGGGCCGGGGTGCACGGCATGTGCGGTTACTATGCTGCCCGCCGCGTCATCCGCGACGGTTTGTAGCCGGCCCGCTACTTCTTCTTGGCCCTCTTTGACAGTTCACTGAGCTGACTGTGAATCCCGTCCACCCGGTCGCGCAGCTTGGCTACCTTGTCCAGGGCCTCGGCGAGGGCAAACGAATCGTAATGTCCCGTCTTGCTGAGCCGGCCAAGAAGCTCCTGCTGGTTCCCCATCTCGGCAAGGCACTCCCGCATATCCAGTTCGCATTGCTGGAGGATCTGTTCGTCGTTCATGGTGCCCCAACTCCTGTTCCAGTATGGCCGGTCCTCACCGTCAGAGGCATCGGGCCTAACAGCAATAATAGTCCAAAAAGCCGCCGTTCAACCATTTGCGACTTGACTTCTCAACCGGCCGCTCGTAGCATATTGCCAGATCAGTCCGGAAACGCAATAAGGAGGGACACCATGTCTGCTGACCGGTCCACCGTACTGCAGCTCAAGCGGCTGCGCACTTGGAACATCGTTGTCGGCCTGATTCTGGCAGTTCAGGCTATCTTCATGGCCGTACTCACCAACAGCTTCGCTCTGCCTGTGACGGCCACCTTCATGGCTGGACCCCCGGGCACCCCACCCCAACTCCACCACCTCTTCGATATCCCAACGGGTTGGGGAGTGTTCGCCTTTCTCGCCATTTCGGCCGCTGCCCTGCTCATTATCGCCTCACCTGCGGTCTTCCCCTGGTACACCCGGAATCTACTCCAGCACCGCAACTACGGGCGCTGGATCGAGTATTTCTTCAGCTCGTCGATCATGATCGTGTTGATTTCGCAGATCACCGGCGTCAGCGACATCGCCGCGCTTTTGTCCATCTTCGGCATCAACGCCTGCATGATTCTCTTCGGGGCTCTGCAGGAGAAGTACGAGGCGCCCGGCAGGCCGAACTGGCTGCCTTTCTGGTTTGGCAGCTTTGCCGGCATAATCCCCTGGATCGCCATCGTGATCTACGTCCTGGCGCCCGGCCTCACCGTGTCGCCGCCCGGTTTCGTCTATGGCATCATTATTTCGCTTTTCATATTCTTCAACTGCTTCGCCGTCAACATGGTCCTGCAGTATAAGAAGGTTGGGCCCTGGCGTGACTACCTGTACGGCGAGAAGGTGTACATCATTCTCAGCCTCACCGCCAAAGCGTTGCTGGCGTGGCAGGTCTTCTTCCCGGTGCTGACCGTGAAGTGAGTAGGGTTGGCCTCGCCGGCTCCTTCCGCCTCAACTCGACCGGTCGAATGTGGGGCTGACTGTGCCGCCACCTTGACAGGTGAGGGCCGGAGATTGTAGTCTTGTGCATTCAGCGGGACGGACGGCCTCAAGCCTGTCCAAAGCGCCTGGCGGGAGAAGGAGGCATCAATGATCGGCAAACGTGACCAGGAAAAAGAACCTACCAGCATCAGCACGGAGGACTACCGTGCTTCGATGAAGCGGATGATCCAGAAGGAAGTGGGCGACATCCTTGACGAGGAACTTCGGATCGCCTCGAAGGAAATCATCGAGGCTCAGCGGACCGCCATCAGAGAGACCCTCCAGGAGCACCGCCTGGTCATAAACGCGGTGGTAGAAGAGGAAAAGAGGACTATTCGCGCCCGCGTTGACGAACTGAAGCGATCGATCATCAAGCTGGGGATGACACAATAGTCCAGCCCAACCGGGCGATTGGCCCCGGAGCTCAACTGGGGTCTAACTTGAACCAGTGTCCGTCTTGCGTATAGGGCTGCACCGTGGGCGCAGACCATTTGATGCCGGGCCAAGAAAGAGTTGCGTCAATAACGAAGCCGGTCTCAAGGTCGAAGGTGTAGGTAGCTTTGGGTGTCCCGTCGATGAGCGAGACCAGGTCGCCTGAAGTAGTGGGCCAAGCGTCGTTCTGGCCACGATAGGCCAGTGCCGCCGTCTTCACATTGGCCAGCTCGGTGCGGGCGGCAGCCAGGGAGCCGGTACCCACGAAGCCCGACACATTAGGGACGACCATGCCCGCCAGCAGACCCAGGATGCCGATCACCACCAGTATCTCGATCAGCGTGAAGCCCGCTTGTCCCGATCTCAGCCTCTTCATGCCTGCCTCCTTGTCTGAGTCCATCCCAGATAACATACTCATCGTCCGGTCGCCTGCCTCCTCACCGGTTGCGCCTGAACCACCTTGGTTCCCCCTTGACCAATCCGCCGCTCAGACCCCGTCCCCGGAGGCCGGACGGTAACCCGCCAGCGAACCATTGTTACCTGTCTTCCGGTTGCCCGGCGGGCCAAGCTCGGGATCGAGTAGTTAAATAGTACGGGTTGTTCCGTATCGTGACAAGATACCCTAAAGTACTCAATATTCACCTTTCCCCCCGTTTGCGCAGGCTAGTACTTTTTTCCCATAGTTGTTGTCTTGATCGTAGAGGGTGCGTTTCAAGGCGGGGAATCGTCCGGCGCCGTCTTAGGCGACGGTGGTCACCACCGGGCCGCTGCGCTTTTCTTGATCCCGGTACCGCCCGTGCTCACGCAAGTGCGACTGAACGTCGACGAACGTCTTGAGCAGAATCAGGATCAGCAGGGCGGCCGCCGGCGAGCCCAGGGCCATCACGACGAAGCCGCCGAAAAGAATAGTCACGTGCAGCAGGACGACGCGGCTGTAGGGCTGACCCATGAGGTCCCTGAGAGCGGCCCGCTTGTACTCGCCTTTCCCGATGTAGTTAACCACGAACGATATGACGTGGCTTAGCAACAAGGCAAGGAAAGCCCAACCGATCCGGTAGCCGGCAATGGCGTCGGCCACCGAGGTTGTGTCCGGAAAGCCGGAATCGGCGGTGGCATAGCCGCCGAACAGCATGAATACGAATACGCCGTGGACCAGAGTAAACATGCCGTAGTGAACGCAGAAGAAGGGGATCATGACTATCTTCGCCGCCCAGGCGGCCGGTTCGGCAGGTGACGCCACCAGCATCTTGAAGACGTTGAATACGCCGACCACGACGTTCTCCATCCAGAAGAGCAGCAGAATGGGGAACACCGGCCAATGCAGGAGAAACACGCCGTACAACGGCACCAGGTTGGCCACTATCAGGGCGAGGACCGATGCCGTCAGGATCTGGGTGCGGTCGGGTTTGAGCCACGCCAGCCGGTTCAGGGTGCTCCCTCCAAAGGTCGCGCGACCGGGTTCAGTTTCGCTCGGTCTCAATGAGCACCGTGCCGTAGGAACGGCCAAGAATCGAGAATCCCGATTGTACCTTATCCCTGGTCGAGATCGTCACCCTGCCACCGCTAACATGGCGGCCCTGATAATCTTCACTGCGATAGTCCTTCTCGCTGGTAGATCTTTGATGGTCGGATGGTATTGTACGCGACGGCTTTCAGGGATGCAAGGTGCGGGGCGGCTCCGCGCTGGCCTGATCCGGGGCGCCGCAGTAAATGCACGCCGGGTTGCGCTTGATGGTCAATGAGGTGAACCCCGCCCGCAGACCGCTGTAGACCAGTAACTGGTTGGTCAGCAACTGGCCCACGCCGAGGACGTACTTGACAACCTCGGTGGCTTCGAGGACGCCCACAATGCCTGTGGTCACGGCGATAACCGGGAACTTCTCCTCTGGAAAACTGCCCCGATATATGCAGCCGAGGCACGGAGTCTTGCCCGGTACAATAGTGGTCACCCTTCCTTCGAAACCGTAGACCGCGCCATGGACGAACGGAATGCCGCTCTTCAATGCGGCGCTGTTCAGTAACAGCCGGGCGTCGAGGTTGTCGAGGCCGTCAAGGATAATGTCGTACCCTGCAATGAGATGGGGCGCATTCCCCGCGTCGATCGTCTCGGCCACTGTTTCCACTTCGATCCGGTCGTTGAATTGACGCAACTTTTCGCCGGCGGAGTCGACCTTGTGCCGGCCGATGTCCTTCTTCCAGTGCAGTATCTGCCGGTTGAGATTGCTTAGCTGAACCACGTCGCGGTCGATCAGCCGGATGGTGCCGATCCCGACCGCGGCCAGGTACAGTGCCGCCGGGGTGCCGAGACCCCCGATGCCGGCAATGACGACGCGCGCTTTCTTGAGCTTCTCCTGACCTTCCTCGCCGATTCCCCGGACCAGAATCTGACGGTCATAACGCTCCCTTTCTTCATCCGTCAACATTGTCGCTTCGCCCTCGTTCTCCTGGATGCTCCGAGATCGCGCGTGACCGCTCGAGAGGATCGAGAGGAGTCAACCCCGGCCATACGGCATGCTGGACTCCTCAAAGCCGCGGTTCTTCCACCCTCTGCGCTGGTGGTGTCTTCTCCATCCGGGCCAGCTTTCCGCCGAGTTCCCTGCATTGCGTCAGCACTTCCTGGGTGGGCTGCCGGGTGGCAAGAACGCTCTCGAACGCCTTGTTCATCTTGAGACCGTTGCAGATACTGTCCACACTTTCGATACCCTTCGCCCCCCCGCCCCCCTTGCTCCCAAAGGTCACGTAGGGCTTGTCCCCCATCTTGTCGCGGACAGTAGCCCAAACACGGTCGAAGAAGTCCTTCACCATACCGGCCATATAACCGAAGTAGTTGGGCGACCCGATGGCCACCACATCGCAGCCCAGGATGTCTTCAACTCCGGCCTCGGACGCTTTCTTGAGGACAACCGAGCCGCCGGCGGCAACGGCGCCCTCCGATACTGCCTTCGCCATTGCCTCGGTGTTGCCGCTTTGTGAGTGATAGATAATCAAGACCGTCGCCATCGTTCTTTCCTCCCGTCTTTGTCCGGCCCCATTATACACCGAAGTTCTGGGTCACAATACGGGCAAACCGCGGCGGCAGACGATAGCGCCTCAGGACGTGTCCGGTGACATGGTGGGCAACTCGAGCTTGACAACGATCGTGTTGGGGGCTACACTGGCCTCAAATATTCATTGTAGCAATAGGGCAAGACTCGAATAGTCACTTGCTTGCGCGGAGGCAAGGCGAGCGAGATCAGCACCAGAATTGCCGGTCATGAGTGGCAGCTGGTGTTTTTTTGTTTTCTTGTTGGAAATCGTTGGTTCAGGAGGTGGCGACTAGCGGACGATGCCGAATAGACAAGAGCGCCGGCAGTCAATGCGAGCTGGCAGACCAGTATAGGGAAGGAGGGATCGATGCGAACGAATCTTGTGTGTGTTCGAACATGTTCCTTGGCGGCAGTGGCGCTGATTCTGGCAGCCTGTGCCCCGGCTGCCACCACCACCGCGCCGGGGACCACGGCGGCCACAACTGCCCCGGTCACCGCCACGACAACGGCCCCGGTGACCACCAAGCCCGCCGCGGAAAAGCCCCAATATGGCGGCACGCTGAATCGGGTGATGATCTCGGACATCACCAGTTGGGACCAGGGCCTGACCTTCTGCTGAGGGAACGATCCAATAAACCTGAGTTTTCAGGACACGTGGGAAGGCGACTGGACCAAAGGACATGCCGGCGGCTACGGTACGGACGTTACTGACTGGCGCGGCCAGTACGACATCTGGGAGGATAAGGCGGGTACCATCGCCGAGGACACCAAGTGGACGGTGGATGCTGCCAAGAACCAGGGAACCATCGTTTACACGATTCGTCAGGGCATAAAGTGGGCGCTTAATTCGGTTAGCCCGGCCAGTGTCAAGGTCAACGGGCGACAATTGACGGCTGATGATTTTGCCGCCTACCTGACGCGGGCGACGACCGACACCAGGGCTTACCTGTACAAGACCAACGTTGACCTGAGGAAGGCTGTGGTCACCAAGACCGGTCCTTGGGAGGTTAGCGCCACGGTTCCCCTTGATACCCTGATCACCGCCATATTCCGCTTCGGCGATGCGGTCAAGGTCGCTCCGGTGGAGCTGAAGGATTCTCCTCTGACGGATTGGAGAGATGTCAGTTTCGGAACCGGTCCATACATGACGATCGACTATGTGCAGGGCAGCGCGGTCACTCAAATCAGGAATCCCAACTACTGGCGGAAGAACCCGGTGGGCCCGGGTAAAGGCGACCAGTTGCCGTACATCGAGAAGGTCAAGCACCTGGTCATTCTCGACGCGTCAACCCGGCAGGCCGCCATGCGGACGGGTAAGATTGACGCAATTACCTATGAACTGGAGGACGCCAACACGTTGAGGAAGCAGATCCCGGGAATGCCGGAGGCAACATCCGGCGAGCCGACGAAACCTGCTTCGTCTCCCGAATCCATTGACTTTCCGAATGATCAGTCACCCTTCACCGATATCCGGGTGCGACAGGCTTTGTTCATGGCGACTGACCTGCAGACCATAAACAAGACCCTGTATGCCGGTCTCGGGGTCCTCGAGTCCTGGCCATGGCAGGGGGTGAAGGGGTACGAACAGCTCCGGGTAGGCATTAATGACGCCGACACGCCGGCAGCGATTAAAGAGCTCTACACGTACAATCCGGAGAAGGCGAAACAACTCCTCAAGGACGCCGGCTACCCCAACGGCTTCAAGACGCAGGCGCTCCTCATCACCGACTACATCGATTTCTGGTCGATCATCAAAGGACAGTGGTCCAAGGTGGGCGTGGAACTCTCGCTCGACGTCCGGGAGCGGGCTGTCTGGATGAACGTTCTGAACGCAGCGACTTTTCAGGGCCTTACCGATGCGGGAGTGGCATCTGACTCGGCGTTTCACACGACACCCACTTTGACCGGGACCCCATCATCAGCCGCTAATACCGTCCATCTGAACGACCCCAAGATTGACCAGGCGCTCAAAGATATCCGGACGACGATCCTGGCAAAAGGTATGAAGGCCGGCATAACTCAAGCGAGAGAATTGGCGAAGTATGCCGTCGGCCAGGCGTACGCGATACCGGTTCCCTACAACTACAAGTACACGTTCTGGTGGCCCTGGCTGAAGAACTACACCGGCGAGACCAGCGTGGGCTACTACAACGTTCCCAACTGGGCGCAGTATGTTTGGGTAGACCAGGACCTCAAGAGATCAATGGGCTACTAGACCGGGCATATTCGGGACCGGCCGCAAATGAACGCAGGGGGTGGAGGACTCGGAACCTCTACCCCCTGACATTGCTTCCCGGCCTGCCACCTTCGTCCGTCTGCTGCGTTCCGCCATATCTCCTGATCGTCACCCTGCTGACACGCGCACGTTGATGCCAACCGATCGGTGTTAGGCAGAACGGGTCTGAATACCCGGGTCAGGAATGCTTGTCTGAGTGGATTGAACGGGGCAGCTAGTGAGTCTCGCCAGTCGACCCCCGGCAAGGATAAACCTTGCAGAGCAAGACCCTCAGATTGGTGGCGCCCATCGCCCTGTCGTAGCCTGCGGGACTATTGTCCGTCAGGATATTGATGTTGGAGCGGTCCCAGCCATGGTCCGGGCTGGTCACCTCGGGGAACCACCAGCCGTGCTCGGCGGCGATGACCCCGGGAGCGATCCCCGAGGTCAGTTTCGCCCGCTGTGTGATCCGGCCCCGCGGGCTCTCGATGAAGACCAGTTCCCCGTCGCTGATGCCGTGCCTGGCGGCGGTGTCCGGATGTATTTCCACCAGAGGGTCCGGGTGGGCAGCCCGCAACCAGGAAGACATGCGGTACTCAGAGTGAAAGAATACCGGGGAACGGGCACCGGTGATCAGGATGTACGGAAATTCGGCCGCCGTTTCCGGAGCGCTGACCGGACTCTCCGGAATCTCCCGGTAGCGGGGCAGCGGATCATATCCCCAATCCTTCAGGATGGTGGAGGAGAGTTCAACCTTTCCGGTAGGTGTGGAGAAGCCTTTCTTTTCGTGTTTCCGGTACTCCATCTTCCCGCGCAGATAGCCCTTTTCTTTGAGTTGCTGCCACGTCATACCCGACGGCTCGAGGATGTAGTCCAGGTCCCCCTGGACGTCTCGCCAATACTCCTCCTGTCCCAGACGTTTGCCGAGCTCAATGAACATCTGGTGGTCGGGCCGGCATTCACCGACCTGGGCTATCGCCGGCCTGGCGTAGGCAAACCCGTGGCGGAATATGTAACCGCCGATGTCGTCGAACTCCAGCCACGTCGCGGCCGGCAGTACGAAATCGGCCAGTTCCGCCGTCGGCGTCATAAAGAAGTCGGACACGGTCAGGAACTCCACTTGCTTCAGGGCCGAATAGACCTCGCGGGCGTTGGCCCGGGTGATCACCGGGTTCGTTCCGTGCAGCAACAGCGCCTTCAGCGGGTATGGCTTCCCGGTGAGGATGGCGTCCCAGGCCATCTTTGGGGTGACGATCGCAATCCTGTCCGCCAACTTGAAGGTGGCACCCCCCAGTCTCTTTGCCTTCTGCGCTTCGGGCAGAGCGCGATGCATGGCGAATTCGGTAACCGGCCGTATTGATGGTGCGACGTAGAAGACGTTTCCTCCGGGGATGTCAAGGTTACCGGTGATTGCCATCAGGTCGGTGAGGAGACGGTTGCAGTCGGTGCTGTTGATCGTCTGCTCGATTGCCACGCCCCACTGGATACAGGCCGGTTTGGTCAGGGCGTAAAGGCGGGCGGCGTCCCTGATCCGGCTCGCGGGTACCAGCGTAATCTGTTCGACTTTCTCCAGCGGATATTCCCGGACCCGCGCCACGAACTCGTCCCAGCCATGGGTGTAGCGGGCGACAAACTCGGGGTCATAGAGTTTTTCACTGACAATAACGTTGGCCATGCCCAGGGCCAGGGCGGCATCGGTGCCCGGCCGGAGCTGTAGCCAGATATCGGCCCGGCTGGCCAGAAAGGTCAGTCTCGGGTCGATGACGATCAGTTTTGCCCCCCGGGCCAGAGACCGCATCAGGTTTTCCCCTTTGTACTCGTCCGCATTGGTCCAGACCACGTTGTTGCCCCAGACGACGACGCAACCGGGATCGTTTTCATAGTCGCATACCGGAAGGCGGCCGCAGGTGATCGAAGTCGCTGCTATCCGCGGGCCGTAACACATGTGTCCGGCCGTAATCACGTTTGGCGTCCCGAGCAGATTCGCGAAACGGTAGAGGAAGCTTTCGTAGTTCCGCCCGGTACCGTAGCCGAGGGCAATGGACTCGGCGCCGTCTTCGTTCTTGAGCGTACTCAAGCGGCCGGCGATGGTATCGAGCGCCTCATCCCAGGAGACACGCTGCCATTTTCCTTCACCCCGTTCTCCGGCCCGCTTGAGGGGATGCTGGATCCGGTCAGGGTGGTAAACGAGTTGGGTGAAGGCCAGCCCCTTGCTGCACAACGAACCGTGAGCGGCCGGCGATTCGGGATCTCCTTCGATCTTGGTGATGCGTCCGTCTCTCAGGTGGACGAGCACGCCGCAGCCGCCATGGCAACCGCGGCAATTGCTCTTCACTATCTCTCCACTACTGTTCATGCCGTTTGCAGTGCCTTCTCTGCCTTCTCCAGATCATCCGGTTTGATGACGGCCATGACGCGGTTCGTGGACGGGTCGGTATAGGCGTAGAAGTAGTGCAGGTTGATACCGGCATCGGCGATTGGCCGGGCCACGCTGCGCAGCAGCCCGCCGGCCACGTCCGGCGTTTCGGCGCACAGCACCATGTCCATCCTGGTCGTGAAACCCGCCCGCCGCAGTTCGTTGAGGCCTTCTTCAGCGTTAGTCAAGATCAACCGGACGATGCCGATTTCAGCCGCATCGCTTACGGACATTCCCCGTATGCTGATCTCTTTGCGCTCCAGCGCCTCCAGAATACTTACCAGCCTGCCCGGTTTGTTCTCTACGAATACTGAGACCTGTTTGGCTCTCACGGAGATATTCCTCCTGTATCCGGCCCGCGCTCACAGTTCGCTGCGGTCTACGACTCTCTTGGCCTTGCCTTCGCGTCGCTCAATTGTCTTCGGTTCGACGAGTTTCACCCGGGTCGATATCCCGAGCACTGAATCCAGGCTGTTGCGGATGCGGTTCGCCAGGTCGTCCATCTTCTGCATCTCGTCGGAGAAGACCTGCTCGCTCACCTCAACCCACACTTCCAGATCACGATACGAAAAAGAGTGTTGGCGTTCGACTACAATCTGATAGTGGGGTAGTACTCCCTCCGCCTCCAGAAGCACGCTCTCGATCTGCGACGGGAAGACGTTTACGCCCCGCACCACCAGCATGTCATCGCTGCGGCCGGCCACGCGCGACATCCTGGCGTGTGTCCGGCCACACCGGCACGGGACCCGGTTGATGGCGGTGATATCCCGGGTCCGGAACCGGATCACCGGATACGCCTCTTTGGTGAGCGTAGTGACGACAAGCTCCCCGGACTCCCCGTCGGGTAGTTGTTCTCCGGTGGCCGGGTTAATGACCTCAACCAGGAACTGGTCTTCGGCAATATGCAGTCCATCCTGGTACTCGCATTCGAAGGAGACTCCGGGACCAATGACCTCGGTCAAACCATAGTTGTCGCGCGCCGGAACGCCAAGTCCCTCCTGGATGTCCCGGCGCATCTGCTCCGACCATGGCTCGGCGCCGCATAGCGCCAGACGGAGCCTGGTGTCTCGGAAACTGAATCCCAGTTCCCGGGCCGTCTCGATGATGATGAGTGCGTATGAAGGTGTGCACGCGAGCACGGTAGTCCCCAGATCCCGCAGCAACGTGATCTGACGCTTGGTATTGCCCGTGGCGCTGGGAATCACGGTGGCCTCCAGCCGCTCTGCCCCGTAGTGAAACCCCAGCCCGCCGGTGAATAGCCCATATCCCTGGGCATTCTGGTATACGTCGCCTGCAACCATGCCGGAGGTTGCCAGGCCCCGGGCGATGATCTCCGCCCAGGCGTCGATGTCCCGCTTGGTGTAGGCGGCGACGGTCGGCTTCCCGGTCGTACCGCTCGAGGCGTGCACACGAACAGCCTGCTGAAGCGGGACCGCCATCAACCCATAGGGGTAGTGGTCTCTGAAATCCTGCTTGGTGGTGAAGGGGAGGCGGGCAAGGTCACCGATCGATCTGATTGCGCCCGGCGTAGTATCCCGGTCATCAAATGCCCGGCGGTAGAAGGGGACCTTATCATAGACCCTGCGTACCTGGGACTGCAGCCGTTGAAGCTGCAGTTGCTCCAGTTCCCTGGGTACCATCTGCTCGATGCTGGGGTCACGAATCATTTCACATCTTCCCGCGGTCGGCGCTCTGGCCGGCGCCCTGTCCAGGCCCGCTGGCCGGAGGGCCAATCCGAAAACAAATACTACCAGATTAGCCTTTCCCTGGCCAGTTGCCCGCTGCGCAGGGTGGACTGCTTCCCGCCACTAAGCTTGGATGAGCTATCGAGTACTGCCGTGGGGAGCGATCGGTGTCGCTTGTTTGCAGGGAAGGAGGCTGGCCGTTACAATGTACTGTGAGATGAACCTTGAAGACACCGTGTCATTCGTCACGAAGGCTCCGTCATACCTGAGAACGGGGCTGCTTGGAGTGAGCGCCCTGCGGTACTGGCGGCATTATTTCGGCTCCCGCCGCTTTCCGGAGGACCAGGAATTCTACGTCGTCTACACCAGCCTGGATCACAGTATTCCTTTTCAGCCTGATTCAACGCTCGACTACTGGCTGGTCAACCTGAAGTTTGTTCCGACTTTTGTGAGACTCGGCGGGGCAACATCCCGGGAACTGTTCGATGAAATCAGGCATGCGTATGTGGATATCGCCAGAGAAGGAAGCGCCGCATTCAGGAAAGTACCCACGATAATGCCGCGGTGCGGCAGGCGCGGCGGGCGGGCATTGCATGCCGCTCGCGCCCTTCTGAGGCCAATTAACTGCTCGCCTTCTCTGCATACCGCGGTACCTTTCTACGCCTACAATCTGGGAGCTCATTATCTTCCTGACGAGGAACCTAAGCTCCGTCGATACGTCGGTGATATCGTTTCAACGGTGATCAAGTCCAAGCTGCATGCCTTGATCGATGTTGCCTTTGGAATTCAGCTGGCTCGCAAGGCGACTAAGGAGAGACTCGGGCTGGATTTTCACGACCTCGAATTTTTCTTCACCCACGAGCAACAACAGAAGGACGGGGTCCCCTACGATCAGGTGTTCAGGATGTACCACGAGATTGACGACCTCCAGGCAACGATCGAGGATGGGGCAAATAAGTTGCCGAGCGTCATGGAGCTTTACTTCAAGCGGACGGGCCTGCCGCGAGTGAGGCGGGAACAGGCCGATTGCCTCTTTGACCTTGACCAGGGGGTTCTCGTCGGTTCTTCCGAGTTGATGGTCGGGAGCGGGCTATTCTGACAGCGCGGGAGAAACGAGGGTACCCGCCTTCAGGGAAGACAGTTGGAACGCATCGCCCTAATTGCTGATGTCCACGGTAACATACCGGCGCTTGATGCCGATATCCATTTCGCCTTCCAGGCAACATGCGGTGACCGGCTACTGTTCAATGTCGGCAGTGTTGGTAATCCGCTCGATAGGCCGCTTGCCTCCTACGCGGTGCTGGAGGGTGACTACGACGGCAGGATTGCGGCCCCATTCGGAGTTGACATAATCCGAGTGCCTTATGACATCGATAGAGCGATCAGCCGGGCGCGCCAGTTTCGGATGCCCGAAGCGGACCTGTGGGAGACTGAGTTACGTACCGCTCGCTACCGGGGCCTGCCGCCTGCGCAGCCGGCAGTCTAGTATCCCTCAATCGCTTCCAGGATGGTCGGGCTATCCTCCAGGCTGTTGACAACCAGGTCGGCTCCGGCCCGGGTCAACTCCGCCGCTGAGAAGTCCCCGGTGGTCACGCCAATAGTCAGCGCATTGAACGCCCGGCCACATTCAGCATCGCGGATGGCGTCGCCAATGATCACCACGTTCCTACCTTTGAATTCGCGTCCGGTGGCGGCTTCAGCCCTTTCGATTGCCAGTGTGACCATGTCCTCGCGTTTCCTGACCTGCGTGCCCGAGAATCGATGGGCGAAATAACGGTCCAGGCCGGTCGCCCGGAGAACGGAATCGACTACGCCCGGCGCGTCTCCGGTATATAGGACAACAATGTGGCCCTTTCTTGAGAGAGTACTCAGCAGTTCCGCGGCACCGGGCAGAATGTGCTTTGAAATGTCGGCGGGCATGTTAGCCGTGAATTCGGCGCCGAATTCGTCGAGCAGTCGTTCAATCGCGCTGTCGAACACCGGCCCGGGCACTCCCTTGAGTTCAGCGAGGTTCCGGAGGCCATCCCGCTGGCTGCGGCCGGCGTGCTCTACCTCGGAAAGCCACGCCTCAATGCCGAAGAACTTCTTCAGGATCCGGTGCGTTACGTCGCTGTGCAGTTGTCCCAGGTCCACCAGGGTCTGGTCCAAGTCAAAGATGACTAGCTTCACTATCGACCCTGACCAGGTCTCGGAGGTGCGTAGCTTCTGCTCGCGTTCATCCGGAAACCAAACGCGCTGGCGACAGTGGTGAGGGCGAAGATGAGGAGAGCCACGATGTACCAATTGACCAGGCGGACTGCCGCCACCGTCGCCGCAGCGGTCTTCACCGTCACAACGCCCGATTCGCTGCCGATGGTCACGGTGTGGGAGCCGGGCGCGAGGTCAGATGCCGTCAGCGACACGCTCTGGCTGGTGTGTGGCCCGAGTATCACCTGCACGCTCTCCTTGGCACTACCGTCGACCATCAGCGTGGCAGTGTAGGTACCGGTGGCGTCGCCGGTATTGCTGACGACCACACTGACGGTGGCTTCTCCTCCGGTGTCGACCTCTCGAGGAGATACGGTTAGGGAAGCTACGCTGAAGGCCGCGAGCCTCGTCGGACTTGAAATTAAGAATTGACCTGAAAGACCATCCAGGTCCACGACGTACATTCCCGGGGCGTCTCCGACGATGGTGAAGGTGACGTTGTCCTTGGACTTGCCCTGCAGGTTCACGATTTGAGTGGATTGGACCGTCCCGTTGATCATGAGCGTGACTGAATGGCTGCCTGCGAGGTCGCCGCTGTTTGTCACCTGGGCGGTCACGGTGATGGCCTCGCCCGCCTTGATCTCAGGTTGCGAAAGGGTGAGGTTACTCACGCTGAAAGAGGCCAACTGGAAACGGGCGAGGATGGCATACTGGCTGAAGTGACTTAGTCTCGCCGAGACGGTGCTGCCGGCCGTGTCAACGCTGACGCCATCGAGGGGCAACCATGCCTTGCCGGCGGCGTCCCAGGTGGCGATGATAACATCCGTGGCCGGGAATCCTGGGGGCAACTGAGCCGGATCGAAGGCGAAGGTCAACGTTATCGGCGGCGCGAACGTGGCGCCGTCGGGACCTAGTTCATAGGCAATGCCGACCATCCGGGCGTCCGGCGGTGGCGGTGGTGGGGTATCGAGGCGGGTGATGCTCGCTGACTTCAGTGGTCCCCCGTCTTTGGCCCGGGCTTGAACGCCTCGGGCGATGGTCAATTGTACCCTGGTATCATCAGAGGCCGCCACGGCCGCCAGGTTGAACACACCCGTATCTCTGATGTAGGGGCTCAAGCTGGTTACACCCGGCCTGATGGTGCAGCGCCCCCGCTTCCACCCCCTCCACCGCCGCCGGCTGGAGGAGGTGGTGGGGACACCACCGCGAGAGTGCTCGTTGCCGGACTGTTGGACATGGTGGACCAGTTAGGTACCTCATCGGCCGTCTTAATGGCAAAGTAGTAGGTAGTGTTGGGGCTCAGCCCGGGGACGGCAAAGGACTCGCCGGTGCCGGCTATCCTGGGACTTGGCTCGCCGCTCGCTTGAGTCGCGGTGGCCCAGTTACCTTCGTTGATGGTGGAGTTGGAGTAACGAATATCGTAAGTAGCGGCGGTGCCGCAGGGCCGTCATCGCCGGGGGCCGTCCAGGTAAGGGTGATCGCCGTCTGGGTGGGACTGGTGGTGGCCAGGTTGGTCACCGCCGCCGGGGGGGTTGTATCAGTCGGCGGTGGCGGAACGGACAGCGTGGTGAATGGCTCCCAACTGCCTAAGTCCTCCTCCCCTTCGCCAACTGCTCTGGCGCGGTACCAGTAGGTGGTGCCGGTCGACAGACCGGATACAATCGAGTAGTAGGTGCCCGTGGTATTCCTCGGCTGCACTTCAGTCTCGGAGGCGCTGCTGGCGTTGGTGCTGGTGCCCCACTGGAAAGATACGTTGGCCGATCCAATCGTGCCCAGTTGGACCACGTGGCCGTTGAGCCGGGCGGAGGTGCTCGTAATGCTGCTGGGGCTGTCGGTATTGACCTTCAGTAAGGTGGCGGCCGGCGGGATGTCCGCACCCGCGCCGGACCCTGGGCCAATGACGGCCGGCTGTCGTGCCTCCCACGAAGAGACATCGACAGATGCGCCCGACGCCGGTCCGCTCGCGGGGGCGCAAACGCCAAGGAGCAAGACAACTCCGACCGTGACCAGACGAATCCGGTGCCGGATCACTTCCGTGTCTTCCCTGTTAAGCTCATTCCTGGATACACAAGCTCATCCCGGCCTTGGTTTCCACATGGGCTCGCCCACTGTTGGTTACAGTCCCCGGGCAGTTCTGAACCGGATGAAGACGCCGCCCGGATACATTATAGTGCACAGGGTTTGTCGACGATACCTCTCCTGTGGTCATTTCTCCGTTACTTTAGACATCCGGGCGATGGTTGTCAATGCTTGAGGAGTCAGGACGCTGCCGGCGTGACAGAAAGGCGTCGAACCTGTTAGAATCTGCCGCAACAGAATCAGATTTGAGCGCCCGATTTCAGGCGTGCGGAGGAACGGAAGATGGACGTCAAGCTGGATATCGCTCCCCTTGCCATGCATAAGGCGGGATTGAAGAAGGATGCCCTGGCGGGCGAAGTGGCCGTGGTCACCGGCGGCACCAGCAATATCGGGCTGGGCACCGCCAGGTCTCTGGCCTGGGCCGGGGCCAAGGTAATCATCGCCGCCCGGAACGCCGACCGGGGCCAGGCCGCGCAGCAACTAATCGACTCGGAGAACAAGCCCGGGACCGCCCTGTTCGTTTCAACCGACGTTTCAGACGAAATGTCGATGCAGGGCATGGCGCAAAGAGCGATCGACACCTTCGGGAAAGTAGATATTCTGGTCAACAATGCGATGGACATGTCACACGCCGCTTCGATCATGAAGTCGACGGTTCACCAGTTGGACAGGCAGTACGAAGTGGCGGCGCGGGGCACGCTGATCGGTATCCAGACGTTTGTCCCCGGCATGCTCGAAAGGCGCCACGGCGTCGTGACTTACCTCTCCACGGCGTTCGCGTTCCCCATGGGTCCGGCCAACTACTGCGCCGCGAAGGCGGCTGCCAGCTCAATCATGGCTTCCCTGGCAGCTGAACTGGGGCCGGTGAAAGATACTGGAGTGGCCATCTTCCAGTTTCTCCCCACCACCATCGGACGGCCACGGACGGGGCCGGCGCCGGCGAACATATCCATGGTGCCGCGGGCCATGCCCGGCTACGATGGTCCGATTCCGCCTGAGGACTGCGGGGCCGCTTTGACCTACTGTATAACGAGGGCAAGGGAGTTACATGGATCGGGTCTGCACATGACGCAGGTGAACCGGCAGATCGATTCCTGGGTGTTCCCCAAACCGGAGACGTTACGGAAGGCCGACTATGACCGGGTCCGGGACGAGGTCACACCGCTTCTATTCGGATACATCGGAGCCGGCTTCCCTGACCCGAAGCTCCCGTTAGTGTCCATCAACCGGTCGGAGAACAAGCCGCGGGCTTATTGACCGACCGGTCGCTCGCCGGCTCGCTCCGGGCGACACACGGCATTATCGCCGTCGGCGCTTTTCCCGTGGTGGCGATCACGGATTCGGCCCGCACCCGGCGGCCGGATGGATTTGCGGCCGTTCTGGAGGATGGTATTGTCCCTGGCCGAAAGTACTACCCTCAGGCGTGAGGTCGCCGGAGCCCGGTGTCGCCATCCTGACATTTCCCGGCGTCGGTTCGTTGCGAGATGTGCTTGGAGGTTGCAGAATGTACGACACTAAACGGGCCGAGATGGTGATTAGTGAATTCCAGGCCAGCATGCGGCGCCTGGTGGACGGCAGTCCCGACCGTAGATGGGTGCTTGAAGCGATCGGAATAGAGTTACCTCACAAACGGCGGGACGGGGTGGCCGGTCGGAAACGAGCGACCCAGCCGGAGCGGCTGACACCCGAAGGTATTTGACGGCCTTGGCGGAACAGTCAAGGACGACATCCATTGGAGGCAGGCACCAGCCTGCCTCTCGTTGTTTGTGCGCCTGCCCCGGGTCGCGGAGAGACCGGGCAGACGATACTCCCTCGCCGGAGAATATTCCCGCCGGATGTGTTATCCTACCGACATCGCTGGCCTCAACGATTTGATGTAGCTAGGCCCGGGTAAGGACCGTCGGCGTTTGCGGCAGATTGAACTGCCGGCGCTATCTGATATAGACTCTAATCGCGGGCGGAGCACCGATGGCGACCGTCGCCGGAGTTGGAGATAACGATGGGCAAGATAATCGCCGTGGCGCAGCATAAAGGCGGCACCGGCAAGACTACTACCTGCATCAACTTGGCCGCCAGCCTGTGCGACATTGGGAAGACCGTGCTGATCGTCGATCTGGATCCCCAGGCCTCGTGCACGGTCAGCGTGGGCATCAATCCCCTTGAGGTGCAGAAGACTAGCCATCACCTGCTCATTGATTCCGCGGTTTCTGTCCAGGACACCGTCGTGACCCGGCAAAGGATCAACTTTCAGATCGTGCCGTCCAATGTCGACCTGGCGATGGCCGAATCGGAACTGGTGGGTAAGATCGGTCGTGAGAAGGCGCTGCACAAGAAGCTGGCGGTGGCCCGGGGATCCTATGACTACATCTTCATAGACTGCCCGCCAACGCTGGGACTGCTGGTTGTCAACGCGCTGGCCGCGGCCGACAGCGTCCTGATACCGGTGCAGTGCGAGCCGCTCACGCTTTACGGCGTCAACCACCTGCTGCAAGTAGTAAATCTCATCCGGGAAGAAGTGAATCCCGGTCTGAAGATTGAAGGCGTGCTGCGGACGATGTATGACCGGCGCACGAGACTGAGTCAGGAGATTTCCGAGAACATGGAACAGACTTTCGGGAACCTCCTCTTCGCCACCATCATCTACCGCCACGTCAAACTGGCCGAAGGGCCGGTGCACGAGTTGCCCGTAAGCGTCTACGCCACCAAGTCCGCCGGCGCGGCCGAGTATGCGGCGCTTGCGAAGGAACTGCTGTCCCATGACGGCCAAGAAGACGGCTAAGACCGTGTCCGGGATGGGGGTTCTCAATGATATCCGGGGGCTGCTGTCGGCGGCGCCCAAGCCGGCCCTCCCGGCCGGGGGACAAACAGGGGTGGCTCCGGACCTGCCGCCAGAGCGGGCTCGCTTTGAGGCGCAACTCAGACGTTTCGAGGAACTTGTTGCGAAACAACAGGCCGCCTTGGATAGGCTGGAGGCCGAGAAGAACGACCTCGACGCGAAACTGAGGGCACATCGGGACAGGGCGGGTGAGCCGTTGCCGGAAGACGGCGTCGCCGGACTGCGGCGTGACGTCGCTGACCTCGAAGCCCGCAAGGCGGAGCTGGAGGCGGCCTTGGCGGCCATCGAAGACCTGCTCCAGTTCAAGATTAAGGAGTTGGCCCGGCGGATCGCCCGAGTCTACCAGGAGGCCGGCGATGATAGAGCCGGCCGGGACTTCAGGCGGATAACCGACCAGCTTGAGGCGGCCGATAACTTTGGCGAGTTCGTCCGGGCGTTGGTCCGGGACTAATGCTTGGTTGGCGTTGGCCATAACAAGCCCGAATTACCTATGGCGTGCCGCAGTCTTCCTTGCTAGAATCAACTAATGGGGCTCTATGCCCGACATTAGTGGCCGGGGGAGGGAAATGCGTGCTGCCAGACTGATTATCGGTTTGCCGGTGGCCCTGTGTGGACTATTCCTGGTGGGGATGGTGGTTTTTGGCGCGCCTCCGTCACTGATGCCAAACGATGCGTCCAACTCCATTCTATATGCTTCGATGGGCGTCCTGCTGGTCGCCTTTGCTGCCGTGATCACCTTCAGGTAGGTAGGCCGGCACGGCTTCCGGACGTATTTGGGTACCGGGTACCCATAGAAACTGGGTACCTTTTCGGCTTCACAGTTGGCGGACGGCATGCAATAATATAAGAGCATTCTTTCCATTCCGTTTTTCGAAATGAAAAAGCCCGGCGGGGACACCGGGCTTTTTCATTTTCGTCCTATGATGGCATTCGCCCGGGACAAGGGACCGCCGTCGGTCTGCGCGCACCCTATCACCATGGTACTTCCGGGTGATTTACAGACCAGGGCGTACAGCCGTAGACTGTTAGTACACACAATCTTTCTTTCTCATTCTCGTCCCCCCAAGAAGAAGCCCGGTTTCATAAACCGGGCTTCTTCGGTTTTCAGGGTCCGGACGCTCGCTTGGGAAGGGGCGAGACGCTCGTGACGTTTCAGGATATGAAAGATCCCATCGCTGCCACCAATTGCCCGGGACCGACCTGGCTGATGAGGTGTGCTCACTTAAGGTTTTTGAGGTTGACCTGTCAACAGATTTATCTCTGACGAGGCCTGGGCTTTATCGTCGCCCCGAGGTTGACACTATCCACCTCAGATGATATCATCGTTCGCGGCGCCGGCAGGCTTCGTCAGGCTCGAACCGGGCGCCTATCTGCTTGAGGAGGAAAGATGCCAAACGTACCTTCGAAGATACAGACCTGGCAGATGACCGAACCCGGGAAGCTGGCCCGGACTACCATCGATGTGCCCGAACTGAAACCGGGCGAGGTCCTGGTCGAAGTGGCCGGGTGCGGTGTGTGTCATACCGACCTCGGCTATTTCTATGATGGGGTCCCCACGGTCAGCAAACCCCCGATGACCCTCGGTCACGAAATCAGCGGCAAGGTAGTCGCCGGTGACAGCAAGTGGACCGGCAAGGAAGTTGTCGTCCCCGCGGTGATGCCGTGCAACAAATGCGCCATCTGCGCTTCAGGCCGTGGCAACCGCTGCCTCGCTCAGAAGATGCCGGGCAACAGCATGGGCATCTACGGTGGTTTTTCAAGTCACATCGTTGTCCCCGCCGACGACCTTTGCGTGGTCGAGAACCGGGGCAGCGTGCCGCTGGAGCAGCTGTCAGTGGTAGCCGACGCGGTTACCTCTCCCTACCAGGCCGCCATGCGGGCGGCGGTAAAACCGGGTGACAATGTGATCGTCACCGGCGCCACCGGCGGTCTGGGCGTGTACGCCACGCAGGTGCTGCGCGCCATGGGCGCCAAAGAAGTGGTTGCCATCGCCCGCAGCCCCGAAAAGCTGAAGCGGGCCCTCGAGTTCGGCGCCACCACGACCATCAGTTCCGCCGACAAAGACGCCCAGCGCCGTGCGCGACGCTTTCCGCAATTACTGCAAAGAGAAAGGCCTCCCCTCCAACTACGGATGGAAGATATTCGAGTGGAGCGGCACGCTGGCCGGCCAGCAGATCGCCTTGGAACTGTTCTCTTTCGTGTTCACCTTGGTCATTTGCGGCTACGGCATGCAGAAGAACGAATACCAGCTCTCCCGTCTCATGGCCTTCGACGGCGATATCCTGGGTTCATGGGGCTGTCTTCCCAAATACTACCCGGCCGTACTCAAGATGGTCCTCGACGGGAAGGTCAAGATCGGACCGTTCGTGGAAGTCCGTCCGATGAGCCAGATACAGAAGGCGTTCGAGGACGGCCACAAGGGCGGCCTCGATAAGCGCATCGTGCTCGTCCCCGATTTCTAGCATAGGTTGAGATTCGCTCTCGGCGTGAATGTGACCACCGAGGCAGCATTAAGAGTCAAAGGAGATTTTCGATGGCGCTAGACTGGATACCAAGAGAAGGCGGGGTCAAAGACCATAACCTGTGGGGCATGGAGCATTTCGGAACGACGCCGCCGTGCACCATGTACGAAGAGAAGCCGATTCTTGACCCTACCGGGAAACCCGTGGCCGGTGTTTCGGCAGCCTGGATCACCCTGAACAACCCGGCCCAGTACAATTCCTACACCACGGAGATGGTGAAGGGCGTGATCGCCGCTTTCCATCGCGCCCAGGAACAGCGTGACGTCGTTGCCGTCGTGTTCACCGGGGCGGGCAACAACGCATTCTGCACCGGCGGCAACACCAAGGAATACTCCGAGTATTACTCCACAGAAACCAACCGAGTACGCCGAGTATATGGACCTTGTTCAATGCCATGGTGGACTCGATTCTCATGTGCCAGAAACCGGTCATCCGCCGTGTCAACGGTATGAGCGTGGCCGGCGGCCAGGAAATCGGCGGCGCCTGCGATGTGGCCGTCTCGGTCGGACACCGCCATCTTCGGCCAGGCCGGCCCCCGCCACGGGTCTGCCCCCGTCGGCGGCTCTTCTGATTTTCTGCCCTGGGCTCTTACCATCGAAGATGCCATGTGGAACTGCGTTTCCTGCGAAATGTGGAGCGCCTACAAGATGCTGAGAAAGAACTACCTCAGCAAGGTCGTCCCCGTCCTGAAACAGGGCGATAAGTTCATCCGAAATCCGCAGGTCGTCACCGACAAGTGGCTCGATGACGGAGAGATCGTGTACGGCGAGAACGTCACCGGTGAGGCCGCTCAAAAGGCCAGAGACATTGTGAAATCCTGCACCTATGATAGCTCGCTGCTCGATGCCGAAGTTAACAAGATTGTCTGGACGTTCACCAACCTCTTCCCCCACTGCTTGATGAAATCTGTTGCCGGCATCAGACAGAAGAAGAAGTACTTCTGGGATCTCAACAAGAATGACCATCTCTTCTGGCTGGGCGTCAACATGTCCAGTGAAGCCTTCCTCGGCTTCACCGCCTTCAACACCAAGAGGATCACCGGAAAAGACACCATCGACTTCATCAAGTACCGCCAGATGATAGCCCAGGGTCACGTCGTTGATGACGAGCTCTTCGAGGCTGTTCTGGGAAAACCACTGCCACCGAAGTAGGCGTCAGGCCGAAGCATTCCGGGGAAGCCCAAGTTCGCTGGCTTGGGCTTCCCTCGTTTAGTCACGGGATGTGAATATGGAAATTCCGGGATGCTGAAATCCGTGTCCCATCCGCCAATAGATCGATAAGTAAAGGAGGCGACGTGTCATATCAAAATATCACCCTCGACAAGCAGGCAGGCATCGGGCATCTCACTATCAACCGGCCGGCGGCCGCTAACGTGATGAATTATGAGACCCTGGTGGAAATGAACGCCGCGTTGGACGACCTGGCAGGGGACGACAGTGTCCGGGTAGTCCTGGTCCGCGGGTCCGGCAACCGCGCCTTCAGCGCTGGGGTGGAGGTCAAAGACCACCTCGGCGAGAGAATGCCCCTCACGATCAGGGAATTCGGCAAGGTCTTCACCGGTCTGCGCAATCTGGGTAAGCCCAGTATCGCCGTGGTCAATGGCGTGGCCCTCGGCGGCGGCTGCGAACTCGTGGCCGGCTGCGACATGGCCATCTCCAGCGACCTGGCCAAATTCGGCCAACCGGAGATCAAACTCGGCGGATTGGCCCCCGTCGCCGCCGCCCTGTTCCCGCGGATCATGGGCGAACGTAAGGCCTTTGAACTGGTCATGCTCGGAGACAACATCACCGCGGCCGACGCTGAGCGTTGTGGACTGGTCAACAAGGTAGTCCCGGACGCCGAATTGGACAAGGCCGCGGCCGGCCTGGCCGGCAAGTTCCTTGAAAAGAGCGGCATCGGCGTCAAGTTATGCCGTGAGGCGCTTTACCAGGCGGCCGATTCCCCGCGTTGGGAACATGCCATGCAGAAAGCGGTCGACCTCGGAATAAAGACCTGGGAGACTGAAGATGCCGCCGAGGGCCTGACCTCATTCCTCCAGAAGCGGACGCCGGTCTGGAAGAACAAGTAGCCATCGGCTTAATGGCTCATCTGGTTCGATGAAGATCGCCGCGTGACAGAGCAGATCGGCCGGCGATCCGGCGAGCGGGTCGCGTTATCTCGCCTTGGGCGGTCTGTTCCCCGCTGTGCGCTTTTCCCTGGCCACGTGGTAGGCCGCGAATAGACCGCCAACGTTGAGAACGCTACCGTGGTGGTTTGGGAGCTACCTGTCGCGTGCCTCTGCGGAGCCGTCCGGAGACCATTTTGCCATGACGCCACAGCAACGCTGGGACCAGAATGACCGGAATCGCCACGACCAGCGCAACCAGGAACTCACGAAACACGTTCCGGCCTCCTTCGTACGCTGCCCTGAGATACCGGGAGGTAAGAGAGAACCCCTCATAAAGCTAAGCCGGAGAGACCGCACTTTAATCTGACTCGCGTCAGCGTCGTTCTCTCTTACCTCTTTCAATAGCTTACCAATCCTCGGGGCGCCGGGCTTCCGTGGTGATGCGTATTTTCGGGACACCGCGGCCTAGGTAGATATGCTTACCGGGGTGCCCCTTCGTTCATCACCACGTTGAGTGTCATCCCAAAATGAGCTATCATGAGTCAGCCTGGAACAAGAGGCAGGGTGGAGATGGACAAGATCACAGTGCTGATTGCCGACGACCATGCCGTGGTACGCGAGGGTACCCGGCAAATACTCGAGCAAGAACCAGACATTGAGGTCCTGGCCGAAGCCGCGGACGGCGAAGAGGCCGTGCGTTTGGCCGGCGCTGCGCACCCGGACGTGGTCATCATGGACGTGTCAATGCCGCGGGTTGACGGTATCTCCGCGACCAAGCAGATCAAGACCCTCTATCCCAAGATTGCGGTCCTCGTTCTCAGTGCCTACGATGATGACCAGTTCGTTTTTAGCCTTCTCGAAGCAGGGGCCGCCGGCTACCTTCTTAAGAGCGTCCGCGGCCAGGAGCTTGTTTCCGCAATTCGCGCCGTTCATGCCGGCGAATCGGTCCTTCATCCGGCGGTCGCCCGGAAGGTGCTCAACCACTTCGTACCCGCGGGCGGCAAAGCGCCGCGACAGCGTCCCGTGGAGGTTCTGAGCGAACGCGAGTTGGACGTCCTGCGTCTGGCCACCCAGGGCCTCAGCAACCAGGACATTGCCGACAAACTGGTCCTCAGCCTGCGCACAGTACAAGCGCACTTCAGCCACATCTTCAACAAACTCCAGGTCAGCTCGCGTACCGAGGCGGTCGTCAGAGCATTGAAAGAAGGCTGGGTGACCCTGAACGACGTGCCATGACTCTGTAGGCGGTGTCAGCAACAATGAGCCGTTTTGGCCGTACCTCGCGGGACCTCTTGCGGAATCCCGGATTCTGGCTGGTTGGCATACTGTTCCTCCTGATTGCGCTGCCGCATTACGCGGAGACCCTCGGCCATCCCACCTTTCTCAACACCTTAATGGACGAACTCGGACTCGCGCGGCATGCCTTCGAACGGATTCTCTTTCTGGCCCCCATCGTCTGGGCCGGTTTCATTTTCAGCTTCCGGGGGGCCTTCATCGCCTCGCTGATCGCCTTGGCTATCATGCTCCCCCGGGCATTGCTGGTTTCTGCCTACCGCGTCGACTCTCTGTTCGAGGCCGGCGCCGTATTCATTATCGGCAATGTGCTCGCCGTCACTTTCGACTCTCTTCGCCATGCCCGCGAGCACAGAATCGAATTGGAGGCCGCCCAGAAGGAGCTCCAAGCTTCGGAACAGCGCTATCGCAGTCTGTTCGAAGACGCTCACGATGCCATCTGGCTGCAGGATATGGAGGGTACGATCATTGCCTGCAACAATGCTAATTCTAAGCTTACCGGTTACGACATGTCCGAACTCATCGGCAAGAATGTCAGGGAGTTCCTCTCGGCGGAAGCGCTGGAGACGGCTAAGCAGGTCCGTCTGAAGCTGCTTGATGGCCGGACCGCGGGTGAAACGTACGACCAGCGTATCCGGCGAAAGGACGGCACCGAGGCCTTCATCCGCCTGAGCTCCAGCGTTATCAAAAGCGGTGGCGAACCGATCGGGTTCCAGCACATCGCCCGGGACATCACGGCCGAGAAGAAGCTCCAGGAGAACCAGCGTCATTATGTCGGACAGGTCACCCGCGCCCAGGAGCTGGAGCGAAAACGAATCTCCAGGGAACTGCATGACGATACCATCCAATCGTTGGTTGTCCTTTCGCGCCAGTTGGACGCCCTCGCCACCACGCGGGTCGATCTGCCATCGGAGTTCCGGCAGCGCCTGGAGGACCTGTGGCAGCAATCGAACACCATCATGCAAGGAGTCAGGCGGCTTAGCCAGGACCTGCGCCCCGCGGCCCTCGACCGGCTGGGGCTGTTGCCGGCTATTCAGATGCTGGCTGCGGATGCCGCCCGATTCTCAGGAATACCGACCGCGGTCAAACTCGTGGGGACCGAGCGCCGTCTTGGTGAAGAGGTTGAGCTGGTGCTGTTCCGCATCGTGCAGGAGGCCCTCCGTAACGTGTGGCGACACTCCAAGGCCACCGCCGCCGACGTCACCATCGAATTCACCAACTACAAGATCGAAATTACGATCGCTGACAACGGCACCGGTTTCGAATTGCCGGCGAGCCCCGGAGACCTGGCAAAGGAAGGTAAACTGGGGCTGGCGGGAATGGACGAACGAGCCCGCCTGGTCGGCGCCATTCTGTCGGCCAAGTCCTGCCCGGGACAGGGAACAACTATCACCATCCGGCTGGCTGCCTGATTTCCCCGGTCTCCGGTGCCCATTTCTTCGCCCCCCCCGACCCCGGCAAGCGGCGGGCGATCATACATCCGGTCACCAGAGAGCGGATCAAGTAGAGGAGCCGAACACCGAGTCGAAATAGCTGTTCGCTTTGTCCGCCAGTAGATCGTGATAGTCACGAAACAGGGCGGCCGCCTGGGGCCGCAGCCAGCCGTCAGGCAATAGCTCTTCGGGCAGATCCGGATCGAGGTAGGGAAGCCTGCGGTATTCGTGGATGAGGCTGAAGCGCGCCACAAAACACTCACTGGAGGCAATTGTCTCGCCCCGGCTCAACCGCTGCACGTGGCTCTCCAGCATGGGGCGGTATTGAGCAATGAATCCGGCGTATTGCCGGTGTATCCGCTCCAGGTCCCAGCACCGGGCCACGATATCGGTGGGCTGCGTCGATCCGTGATGCCGCACGCGAAACGAAAGAATGTAGGCTTTGACGCCGATGCGGCCGGCAAGGTCTTCGACTTCGGCAGTCAAGTCGTACGGCGAGATCCAGGTCGCCTCGCTCAGGGGCCCGTAGCCGAACCAGCCCAGTTCAAGACGCAAGCGGTCCCGTGCGTCGCGCAATCGTTCCGGCACAGAGTAGGTTATGATGTTCCAGGTTCCGTCCCAGCGTTCATTCTTACGCTGAAAGATACGCGCCGCCCCTTTGTTCAACAACTGGTAGCCGCTTTCGGCCAGGGAGTAGTAGCTGCCGCCGCGGCGCCGTTTCACTTTCAATATCCCGGCCCGGCACATGCGGGAAACGGCCGACCGGACTGCCTGGCCCGAGAGGCCGAAATTCCCCAGCAGCTGGATCAGACTGGCTATGCTGATCTCGCCTCCTCGATTAAGGAGGTAGTCGCCGTAGAGGGTCAAGATGGCTGAACGCGAACGTACAAGAAGCACAACCACGCCTCTTATGTCACATCTCAGAAGCCCGTATTCATTCCGCTATGCGACGATATTAGCAGGGGTCGCCGCATTTGACAAGGTACGACGCCTCGTCTACAGTGT
The DNA here is from genome assembly GCA_963735055.1 of uncultured Chloroflexia bacterium. Taxonomy (GTDB): domain Bacteria; phylum Chloroflexota; class Dehalococcoidia; order Dehalococcoidales; family UBA2162; genus JBBITI01. The sequence continues at coordinate 159,846 of CAVTJN010000017.1, forward strand.
TATGAAATCCGGGTGGGGAGGCACATTGGACAAGAGATCGCCGGTACGCCGCTTGGGCAGTTCGACATCACCGGCCCAGGCGGCTCCGGACCTGGAGCGCTTTCGTCTGCTGGCTCTACAGCTGGGCGCCTCCGAGGCGGTCGTTATCCCCGCCGGCAGTATCGTCGTCGATGCCAGGGTCAGGCTGAAATGCACCGTCCCGCGTTGTGCGCGGGCTGGCGAGACGCCCAACTGCCCCCCCCACGCCCCCGACCTCGATGTGGTTCGTGAGGCGATCGCCCGCTATTCCTCGGCCATTCTATTCAAGTGCGAGGTCTCACCGATCGCCGACTACGCCCCCGGGCGCGGCGTCACCAAAGCCGAACAGCGCCAGGTTCTCCTGTTTCATAAGAAAGGCAGCGACGTAGTGTACGGTCTCGAGCGCCAGGCCTACAAAGACGGGTACCCCTTGGCCATGGGGCTGGGTGGCGGCTCCTGCAAAGACTACCTGTGCCAGGGCATGATTTGCCAGTTCTTGGACAGCGGACGATGCCGCTTCCCGTTGCGCTCGCGACCGTCAATCGAGGCCATGGGTATCGACGTCGTGAAACTGATCGACGAGGCCGGCTGGGCCGCCTATCCACTGCTTGATGACCTCAGCGTGATACCCTGCGCCATCACCGTCGGCCTCGTCCTCATCTGCTAGGGAGGGCCGGCTCAACCCCGCCACCTCGCCGTTTCCTGATGCCACCGTCACTGCCGGCCATGGTAAGAGCTTGGTAAGAGTGGACTGGTACGCTGGTATCATCACGTGGAGGTGACGATACCGGACATGAACTTCAACATGATCGCCTGGGCAGCAGTGTGCTTCTATTACCGGTCAGCCGGAGACGAGAAATACGGCAAGATAATGGCCGATACCTCATTCCTCAACAGACTCCGCGACACGCCGGATATCGTCGACCTCAAGGAGTTCGAGGAGAAGATAATACTGGACCACGTACGTATCGACAACTACGACCTGCTCGTGCACCGGGGTCTTGCCGGGCAGGTGCTGGACCGCATCGTCGACTTGAAGACAACAATGTCGCCGCTGCTTAGGGCCGACATACTCGGTTGTGACCTCGACGACGATGCTACCGCATCAAGGATCAACGACGTCTATGCCGGGCTCAGTTCCGTGCGCGGCCTGTGGCTGACCGGAGTGTCTAAGATCATGCACGTTCTGAATGACCGGCTATTCGCCATGCTGAGCCCGGACATCGCGGCTTCTCTCGGCCTCGTTGAGAACGAGACCCGGTTGCTCGAGTGGCTTAAGTTCGTGCAGCGGACGGCCAGGGGGGTGGCCGCCGATTTTCGAGAACAGGGATTTGCCGGTTCGCCCGAGTCATTCCTTTCCATCAAGCTGGGCTATGCGGGCGCCGGGTATCAGAAATCCCTGGTCAAATTCCTTGATGAGTACTTCTGGCTGCGGCACGGTGACGGCCTGCCAATTCCCCCCCGGTGGGCGCCCTCCTTCGAAGCTCCCGCCCAATCAACCCTGCCGGCCGGACTGACCGACCCTTGAATTGTCTTCAGCCACACCCGGCCATTTGCACAGCGGGTTGACCTCGAGTTAGAATGCACCATCTTATGATGGACACTGTCCCGGCCGAGTTCGATGCCAAGATACACCTCCCCCCTGCGGCCGGGCACACCATCCGCCGCCAGCGCCTGATCGATCTCCTTCACCGCGATCTGCATCTCGGTCTGCAACTGATCGCGGCGCCGGCAGGCTACGGCAAGACAACCCTTCTCACGGACTTCTGCAGCGACCTTGACATCCCGGTCTGCTGGTACGCCATCGACCGCCGCGATTTTGACCCCGGCTACTTTATCGCCGGCCTTATCGCGTCCGTCCGTCTCCATTTCCCGGAGTTTGGCCGCTCCAGTGAGGCACGGGCGACTGCATCCGAAAAAGGTGCCCCCACGACCGGGCAACTCGCCGACGCCCTGACGCGGGACATGAGCGACGGAATTCCCGATTACTTTCTGCTCGTGCTCGAGGACTACCACTTTGCCGATGGGAGTGCCGACTTCAGACTGTTGGTGGATGCCGTCGTCGCCCGCATGCCCGAGAACTGCCATCTCATCATCTCAAGTCGCACTGCCATCGACCTGCCGGCGGTGACAACCCGACTGATCCGCGCCCAGGCCTCCACCCTGACCGGCGCCGATCTCGCCTTCTCGACCGCCGAGATAAAGGAACTCGCTGCCCGTCACAAGGGGCCCGAGTTGTCCGATGCCGCGATCGACCAACTGGCCCGCGATACAGACGGCTGGATCGTCGGACTCATGCTTCACTTCAGCGGCGGGGGTGGCAGTCAGCGATTGGATGGGTTTCCGGCGCTCACCCGTGAGGACCTGTTTCGGTTCCTCGCGGCAGAAGCCTACCAGCACCTCCCCGCTCCAATGCGGGCCTTCCTGCTGAAATCCAGCGTCCTTCAACAGATCGACCCCGACTTCTGCGATCGTCTTCTCGGAACCAGGGATTCAATCAAGCTCCTTAGATCAGCTCAGCGACGCAACCTGTTTCTATCCAGTGTCGCCGGTAAGCCCACCGCCTACCGTTATCATCCCTTGTTCCGCGAGTTTCTGGAAGCGGAATTCGCCGAAACGGACCCCGTGGAACAGTCCCGTCTCCACGGCAGGGCAGCAGTGATGTTTCGCGAAGACCGTCGCTGGCCGGAGGCAATCGACCATTTCCTGGCCGCCCGGCGCTACGCCCGCGCCCGGGACGTCATCCGGGAAGTCGGCCAGGACTTTCTGAAGACCGGGAAATGGCTCACCGTCTCCGCCTGGATCGATGCCCTTCCGGCGCGTTTTCGTGCCGGTGACGGCGAACTGCTGCTGTTGCAGGCTCAGACGGCCGTCCATGCCGGTCGTCTGGCCGAGGCTGCCGGGATGCTAACCACGGTGATCGACATGGCGCCCGATGCGGAAGGGTGGCTTCGTCGCGCTCGGTCGCTTAGCTGGCGCAGCGCCGCCCACCGCCTCGCCGGGAACCTGGTTGAAGCCCGCCGCGATATCAAGAGCGCCATCGCCCTGCTGGAGCGCAACGGAGGGCCTTCCGGCAATCTCGGCGACGCATACCGCCGGTTGGGGGTCATTTATCTGGAGCAGGGCCGGCTGGCCGCGTCACTACCGTATTTCAGACGGGCGTTGAAACACTGTGCCTCCGTCTTCGACCTCGCCGAGACGGCGGCGGTGTACAACGCCCTCGGCACCGCCTACCGGGAACTCGGCGACTTGGCGAAGGCAACCGCTCACTTCGACTTCGCCAGGCAGAACTGGCAGAAGGTCGGTAATCTGGGGGCACTCGCTTCGCTTCTCAACAACCTGGGACTGGTCTACCAATGCCAGGGGGACTACGAACGCGCCCTCACTACTCTGCGGGCGGCTCTCGAAAACGCTCGTGTTTCTGGATATCGCCGCACCGAGGCGTGCGTCATGATCTCGATCGCCGACGTGCTGCGCGATACCGGGATGTTCGACGATGCGCTAACGGCTTATCAAGAAGGACTGACGTTAGCCGAAGAAGTGATGGAGGTTTACTACATTATCTGGGCGACCGCGGGAATGGGTGAGACCCACCGTCTGCTGGGTGCCCCCCAAACGGCCGAAACCCTCCTCAGGCAAGCGCTGTCTCAAGCGGAAGTACATGGCCGGGCGTACGAGTCCGCGCTGTTTTCGGTCAGACTGGGCATTATTGAATACGAACGGGGCGAATACCGGAAAGCGCTGACAATCCTGCACCGGGCAGGGTCGTTTCTAAGGCAGCACGGCGACAAAGAGGCCTTGGCCAGGACCAGTTTTCATATCGCGCAGGCGAGGTTCCTTGCCAGGGAATACGCCGAGGCCGAGCGGGCGCTGGCAGAGGCCGCGCAACTGACTGCCGAGCTCGGTTACGACACCTTCCTCGCCGTTGAGGCCAGAAATGCCATCCTCCTCCTCGAGTTCGCTGGGTCGCGGGGCATCGGCGCCGGGCAATACGTCCGCCTTCTGAAAGACGTGCGCAGCCGGGCGGCGCCTCGCCTGGGCGGCGCGGCCCACGCGAGAGTAGACAATGTGGTGCGTCCCCAACGCGAGTTCGAGGTGTTTGGTTTTGGTGACGGGCGCGTCCTTGTGAATGGCCAGCGGGTAAGCGATTCCGACTGGCGGAGCGGCCGGGCCCGTGAGATGTTCTTCTATCTCGTTTATTGCGATGTCGCTCAGACCAAGGAGCAGATCGCCGCCGCTCTCTGGCCCGATCTGCCGCCGGCCAGGAGCACCAGCAACTTTCATATCAGCCTGTTCCGCGCCAGGCACACGCTTGTTCCCCGGTGTCGTGTCCATACGCGAGGGGCGTTACCGGATTCCGCCCGACCTCAACGTGTGGTCCGATGTTAGCGAGTTTCGCGATGCCCTTGACCGGGCTGACTTTTCACGAACCAGCGTGCCGGAGCGGGCCGCCCTTCTCCAGCAGGCGGTCGACCTCTATTCGGGACCCTTTCTGCCTGATGTCTACAGCGACTGGGCAGAGACAAAACGCCGCGAACTCGAGAGCCGATATCTGAGGGCACTCAGCGCCTTGGCTCAGTCTCGAATGGCGCTGGGCGACGTTGAAGGAGCGTTGCGCCTGCTGGAAAGGGTGGCTGCGATCGATCCCTACCATGACGGTTTGTTCCTCGAATTCGAAGGGTGGAGCCTGCCACCGGGACAACGTCCCTGGCTACTCGAGAGCTTCCGCCGCTCGTTGGACCGCCTGCGGGCTGGCGAGGATAGCGACGGACCGGTCAAACGCCTGTCCGCGCCCGATCGCCGGCCGGATCCGCACGCCCGCCGGTAGCCCGCGGTCTTCTGGTAAGAGTTTGGTAAGAGCCTGTTTCCTATAATCACGTATTCATTAGTCAATTGGAAATGGGGGGTATACCATGAAACGGCACCTTTTGGCTCTCGGACAGCACACCGCCCTGATCAAGGTCCTCATCGCTCTGGCGGTCATTATCGCCATCGCCCTGGCCGGTGGAGCTCCCAATTCCTTCGATCCGTAGTCACGCCGGTTGGGGTACGGTCACCGGAACGAAACGAACCACAGACTCGTAATGGAAACTAGCGCACGTGCCGTGGGCAGGACGCGGGCGGCGAACCGGGTCGCGCCCGTGAATCCACTGGCAGATCTCAGGTCGCTCTGGGCGGTGTTCGTCGCGGCCGCTTTGCAGAGACTGCCCTTTATTTTGCTCCCCCCCGACTCCCTGGTCGAAATGAAGAAGGCGGTGCTGGTCTCGTCGCATCTGTTGCTCGCTTGGGCTTTGTGCCGTAACCTGAGATTTCGAAGCGTGCGGCTGGTCTTATCCGGGGAACTCCTCAACCTCGCGGCCATTGTTTTCAACGGTGGCCTGATGCCGGTATCACCCGAGGCGCGCGCCCTGGCCGGGATGACCGACCTTGGCGCCTCGTGGCTGGGCCACGTCCTGCCCGAGGGCACTGGAGTTCTCCTCACCGTCGATCATACCCGCCTCTGGGCTTTTACCGATATCCTGCCGGTACCTCTGGTCGGTGGTGTCTTCAGCGTGGGCGATGTTCTCCTTGGCCTGGGGCTGGTCCTCTTTTTCGTGGAACTCATGTGGGGGCGCCGGTCTTCATGCGAGTCCTGATCGCCGGGGGCAGCGGCTTCCTCGGCCGCGCTCTTGGCCGCCAGTCTCGCCCGCGACGGCGCCGAAGTTATCGTTCTCAGCCGAACGCCCGAATCTCTCGCCGACCTGCCCGCAACGGTCCGAGCGCATCGCTGGGATGGCCGTAGCGCCGAAGGTTGGGGATCATTGGCCGAGGGAGCGACGGCCATCGTCAATTTTGCCGGCGAGAGCATCAGCGCCGGCCGCTGGACCCGGGCCCGTAAGTACTCGATCCTGGAAAGCCGCGTGAACGCCGGGCGGGCGGTGGTCCAGGCGGTGGGCGCTGCCGCTCACAAGCCGGGCGTCGTTGTCCAGGCTTCGGGAGTAGGGTTCTACGGACCCCGGGGTGACGAGGAGATAACCGAAGAGTCACCGACGGGCCACGATTTTCTGGCACGGACCGCCCTCGACTGGGAATCCTCGACGGCGCCGGTGGAAGCGGTCGGCGTCCGGCGGGCCGTCCTTCGCACCGGAGTGGTTCTCAGCGCCCGGGGAGGAGCCCTGGCAAGGATGTTGCTGCCCTTCCGCCTTCTCCTCGGCGGCCGCATGGGGCGGGGCGACCAGTGGTTCCCCTGGATACACATCGATGATGAAATCGCTGCCATCCGCTTCCTCATCGACCACCAGAGCGCATCCGGCCCGTTCAACTTGACCGCACCCGATCCGCTCACCAATGCGGACTTCAGCCGCCTGCTGCGCCGCCAACTGCGGCGGCCGGCCCTCATGCCCACTCCCCGGTTTGCAGTGCGCCTTCTTTACGGCGAGATGGCGACGATCCTCCTGGATGGGCAAAAGGCAATACCGCGGAATCTGCTCCGCCTTTCCTTCAGGTTCCAGTTTCCCGGGGCGGCGGCGGCCCTCCGTGACCTTCTTGACTAGACTGTCCCTGACCGTTGTTACGGACGGACTGGCCCCCCCGGTGGAGTGTGCCGGGCCAAACGTGGTATCATCCCTGGTGTCAAGTAAGTCCGGAACAGCCGTCCTTCTTAGGAAACGCCCGATTCTGCCGCACAATTCCGTTGTCGAGGTAAATCATGGCCAAGGACATTATCGAACTAACCGAAGATTACGCCTCCGACGATTCACTAAAGTGGGCCCGGCTGGCGAGTGACGTCAACTACCGGCGGCTCCAACTGCTGCTGCTGCGGGAGATCCTGACGGAACTGCGTAAGCTCAACCTGCCCAGGAGTTAGCAGGTCCGCTCCCGGCTCTCCTTTTGTGCCGCACCATTCCTTAGTTGCGGAGACCCGCGTCGTTCCGTCCTCAACTTCCCTGGTTGGTCGACTACCTGATCACAAACAACCTGAGGAGGAACATAATGACATTCAGCGTGGCGCCGATCGCGTTTTCAGCGCCGGCCGCCTGACTCTTGTCCGAGTCCAGCGGACGCAGAGTGCGCTCATCCAGTGGCGTGGACAGGAACTTCCCCAGCTTGCCCAGCACGTTCTCCGGACTCCCCCCGGCCGGAGCTGCGAGCACTCCGGCCACGCCTGCCTGAACCGCGTCATCGCCGACGATTATCTCTCTCGGCGGCACCATCCGCTGCTGGCGGGCATCCTGGTACCGCGTGAAATCGCCCCTGTTGAGCCAGATGCCGTGACAAGACGGGCACCGTTCCAGTATGATACCTTCCGGAAAATGCCTGTCGGTGAACCGGAACAGGGCGGCGCCATCCCGGGGGCAGCGGAGTTCAGCGTCCCTGATCTCGGATGGGGCGCGCAGCATGGCCACATCCAACTGCTCGATCCGCCGCGCCTCGCCCTGTCGTGCCCGGAACAGTTCCGACTCGTCGAACCAGATCCCCCCGCACCCCCCGCATTGCTCCAGCATGATCGTCTGCCCGTAGTGCGATTCGATCTGCACCGGACGCATTTCCGTCTTCTCGTTGGGACAAATCATGGCCCGATTATACCCGCCGTAGAGATCACCGGCAAGAACCGCATTGCCACCGGTGTTCGGGTGCCGGTCGCCCCTGGCGGCGGCGCCTCGCCGGCATCTCTCGCCCATTGACGGCAACCGGACCCCGTGCCAGAATTGAAGAACAAGCGGGTACCTCTGCAGGACGGTAAGGCGAGTGAAGGTAGGCATCATCGGAGATGGTATTGCCGGGCGCACCCTGTACCGTCTGCTAAAGTCACAGTTTGTGCCGACCGACCTCTTCGGGGAGCACAAGCGCACCCGCTGCGGGGTCCGGCCCTGTGGTTTTGGCACCAGTGCCGCCTGCGTCGACTTTGTGCGCCGGCTGGGCATCCTTCCCGAACAGTACGTGCTCGGCCGCGATCACTGCATCACCATAGGCGGCCGGCGGATCGCCGGAGAATTGTACTCGATCGACAAGCCAGCACTGCTTAAGGCACTCTCCACCGACGTGCGTTGCGATGCACCGGCGCTCGCGGACTATGATCTGCTTGTTGATGCCACCGGCAGCCGGCGCGCCATTGCCCCCCGGGTTTCCGGAGTTGCCGAGAAGACGGCCGCCGCATACCAGTTCCGGGCCCAGGTCGATACCCGCCCTTTGCCCGCCTTTGACCCGATAAGAGGGGGCTACCTGTGGACCATCCCGCTGACGGACCGGGAAGCCCACATCGGCGGGGCCTCGACCCTCCTTCCTCCCACCGCCGTTGAGAAGCTCGTACGGAACTATCTGCGTGAGCGGCAAACTGGCAAACTGGTGTGCTCCTGTTCGGAGACCCTTCGGGTTTCCGGCCCCCTGTTTCCCCTGGTTTCCGGAAACGTGGTCACCGTCGGTGAAAGCGCCGGTCTGGTCGTGCCTTTCGGAGCCGCCGGAATTCACACCGCCTTAGAGAGCGCCGTCATTCTGGCGGGACACATCGCCGCCGGCAGCTTGGCGGGATACGAGACGGCAATCAGGAAGCGCTTCGGCAGCTTTACGGCCGCCCGCAAGATCGTGGACGGGGTCGATGCCGGGCACTTCGCGGTCACCGGGCTGGCCACCGCATACCGGGCGCTTCGGTACCAGGGTCTCCGGCCGACGATACCCGACTTGTTCGATGTCCGCCGGAAGCTGCTCGCAGCCAGCCGCTGAAGAGGCCGGTGCCGGATGATTGCCCTCTCGAACTCAGGTTTCAGCCCCGGCTATTTCGCAAAATCGAAGAGCTTGGTGCTCAGGTACTTCTCCCCCCGGTCGGGAAAGACGGCCACGATCGTCCCGGACTCGATGCGCCGGGCGGTCTCACTCGCCGCGTACATGGCCGCGCCGCTGCTCATACCCACGAAGATCCCTTCCTGCTGCACGATCTGTCTGGCCATTTCGTAGGCGACTTCGGTTTCGACCATGATGGTAATGTCTATCTTGGAAGGGTCGTATATGGATGGCACGATGGCCTCCTCCATGTTCTTCAAGCCTTGGATGTAATGTCCCTTCACCGGATGCGCGCTGACGATGCGAATCTCCGGATTGTGCTCCTTCAGGACCTGGCCGACGCCCATGATCGTGCCCGAAGTCCCCAGCGCCGAAACGAAGTAGTCGATCTTCCCTCCGGTGTCCCTCCAGATCTCCTCGCCGGTCGTCCGGTAGTGGGCAATCTTGTTATGCACGTTCGAAAACTGGTCCGGCATGAAGTACTTGTCAGGGAAATCCCTTGCCAGCTCGCGCGCCTTCCGGATGGCGCCGTCCGTTCCCAGCTTGCCGTCGGTCAGGGTGATCTTGCCGCCGAAGGCCCTGATCATCTGCATCCGCTCGACCGACACCGCTTCGCTCATCACGATTTCAACATCGTATCCTTTGACCACGCCGATCATCGCCAGGGCCACGCCCGTGTTTCCGGACGTCGGCTCGATGATGGTCTTCCCTTTGCCCAGCTTCCCTTCCGTTTCAGCCTGCTCGATCATGCTCAGGGCAATCCGGTCTTTGATACTGCCCGTCGGGTTATTGCCCTCGATCTTTGCATATATCGTCGTCCTGGGGTTCGGGTTCAACCGGTTGATCTTCACCAGTGGCGTGTTCCCAATCAGGTGTAGGATGTTTTCGTTCACAGATTCCTCTTTGGCAGCCTTTCGACTAGATTCGGCCATGCCGGCCGTCGCGGCCAATTGTACCAACTCCCCCGGCTTTCGCACCAGCCGCGGTTGCGCCCTTTCAGGCGGCCGGCGGCATTAGTCGGGCCGTTGCCCGCCCACCGCCAGCAGTAACCCCGGTACGCCTCGGGCCGCCATTGCCCGGTGACTTATGGCATCTTTTTCCCGGGGAGTCAGCTCAGCCATGGTTTTGCCAAGCTCCGGCAAGTAGAATACTGGATCGTACCCAAAGCCATAGTTTCCCCGGGGCTGGAAAGCGATCGATACCCCGGCACTCGCCCTCCGACACCGCGGTGACTCCGATCGGCGTGGACAAGGCAATGATACAACGGAAGCGGGCGGATCGCCGTTCCCGGGGTACGCCGGCCATCCGGGCGAGCAGATGATCAACCCGGTCAGCGTCGGAGGCATTCTCCCCGCCGTACCGGGCCGACAGGTGACCCGGTTCGCCACCCAGCGCATCAACTTCGAGCCCCGAATCGTCGGCCAGGGCAAGCACGCCGCTCTCCGACGCGTACGCGGTCGCCTTCAGCCGGGCGTTTTCTTCCATGGTCTGCCCGGTTTCGGCAACGGCCATGGTAATACCTGCTTCGCGGAGGGTGATCAGTTCCAGATCGAGCCCCGCCAACAGCGCCCGGTACTCGGCGGCCTTACCGGGATTGTTGGTGGCCAGCAGTAGCTTACGGGACAAGGTTAGAACTCGATGCCGGGCCTGGCCAGTGTCCCCTTGTCATATGGGTGCTTCACTTTGACGCACTCTGTGACCAGGTCGGCTAGGTCGATCAACCGCGGGTCCGCCCGCCGCCCGGTGAGAATGAGTTCCACGTCAGCCGGCCGGTCGTTGATCAGGCTGATGACGTCGTCCGTACCTATCAGTTGCCATGCCGAGGCGACGTTCACCTCATCGAGGATGACCAGATCGTAGTTACCGCTGACCATCGCCTGGCGGGCCGCCGCCAGGGCCAGTTTCGCCTGTTCCCGTTCTTCCGGCTTGACGTGGTTCGGGTCGGTAAAGTCCCGAAAGCCGAACCGCATGATGGTCGCGTTGGGAAAGGTGGCCAGTGCCTCCCACTCACCGTAAGGATAGTCACCCTTCATGAACACGGCCACAAACACCTTCAATCCATGCCCCAAAGCCCGCAGAGCGGTACCCAGCGCAGCCGTGGTCTTGCCCTTACCGTCACCGGTGAATATCTGGACCAGCCCATGACGTGACGGCGGCGCCGTTCCGTCAGCGGGGCGGTTCACCGCCAATCTCCTGGCCATTCGTCCATCCCGATAAGCATTTCCCAAGCCTTTAAGGCCAGTTTAACAACCGTGTTTTCGTGTGTCAAGGAGCCTGCCTTGTGAGCAGAATTGAGTTTTGCTATCATTTGAAGCGGGTCAGACGCCCGCCTGCGGGCGCTCACAAAAGCGATAGGAGCGAACATGATTCTTGAGAGACTCGAGCTAGGGCCATACGCGGCGAACTGCTATATCGTCGGCGACGAGATCAGCCGCGAGGGTATGATCATCGACCCCGGCGCCCAGGCCGGTCAGGTCATGAAGAAGGTCAAGGAACTGGAACTGACTGCCAAGCTGATTGTCATTACGCATACCCATCCCGACCACATCGGGGCTATCAAGGCCGTCAAGGAAGCGACCAGGGCCGAGGTGTGCGTTCACAGCGACGAAGCCCGCGCCCTCCAATCGGCCGCCCCGGTGGGAACGGACCAGGGCGTTCCCTGGCCGGCCGCGGCCGCCGACCGTTTGCTCAAAGGCGGCGACAGCCTCAGAATCGGCGGCCTCAGCTTCCTGGTGGTGCATACCCCCGGCCATAGCCCGGGGGGAATCTGCCTGCTCGGGGACGGGGTGGTGTTCACCGGGGATACGCTGTTCAACGCCAGCATCGGCCGGTCTGATTTTCCGGGCGGCAACCAGCATCAGTTGCTCACCAGCATCCACACCAAACTGATGATCCTGCCGGACAAGACGATCGTCTACCCTGGTCACGGCCCGTCCAGCACCATCGGAAATGAAAGACGGGGTAACCCCTTCCTTAGGGGAAGCTAGACCGGGAACGCTCTACCGGTTCCACGGCAGGCGCCTTTTGAACAGCACCGGATACAGCTGCACCCAGGAAGTCTTCAGGCGGGCCATCTGCTGCTCCCCGAGTTCTTTACGCGGACTGAAGCTGGCTTCACTGTAAAGCTCGACGATGTTGCCGATCGACTCAGACCCTTCGGGAAAAGACGCCGCCAACCGTTGCGAATACTCCCAGGGCGTTTCCGCCAGCCCGGGCCCGGCGCCGACCAAAGACGCCAGACGGCACATCTTAGAGTACACGCCGGCCGCCGACGCCGACATCCGCAGGTTCTGATACAGGCGGCGCCCCAAGGTCCACGCCACACCAACCAGCGACGCGACCAGCAGGACGATCACAATGACCTGAAACAGCGGGTTTCGTACCGGCCGGGGCGCCGTTACCCCCGAACCCTCGGGCAGCAGACCGGTGCCGGGAAAAGGTACCTCTTCCGGCGGAAACTCCTCTGGGGAAGACCCGGTGAAAGCGCCCGGCGTAAAGTCCAGGTTGACTTCCGGACGCGGCGTGGGTTCGAACTCGATCCAACCGTAGCCCGGGATAAAGACCTCCGGCCAGGCATGGTAGTACTTGCCCCGCACCAGGTAGGTGTCAACCGTATCCTGGGGGCCGGACAGGTAGCCGGTGGCCAGTCGGGCGGGTACTCCCAAAGTCCGCAGCATGACCACCATGGCGGACGCGAAATCGGTACAGACGCCTTCCTTCTGCACAAAGAGAAACGTCTCGGTTTCCTCACCCCGCTTCGAAGGCGACTTGGCATCAAGGTTATAGGTGAGACCGCGCAGGTAGTTCTGGACTGCCACTCCCTGCCCGTAGGGGTCCGTTATGCCCTGGGTGATGGTCCGGGCAAGTTGTCGGATTCGCGGCGTCAGGCTCGCTGGAAGCTGCAGGTACCGCCCGGTGACCCACGCGGGATACTGGGATGAGGCTGTTGCCAGTTGCGCCGGCGTCGCCGCACTGATGCCGACCACCGTGGTATAGCGCTGGTAGGGCTGCATCAACTGTGGAGTCAGGACCGAAGTCACGTCACGATCGGCCGCGATTGGAGAGGCGGCCCCATTTTGAGAAGCCAGAATCACCGGAATGCTGGTGGAAAGGAACTCTCCGGTGAGCAGCATGACGTCCGTCTTGGAGCGCGTTTCAACCGTATAGGAGAACGTCCGGGTCCCCGCCGGCCCCGTCGCCGGTTCGAGGCCCGGCTTCAGAATGTCCCCGCCAACCGCTGGGGCGCTCGTCCAACCGGCTGAACTGTAACTATCATACCTGTTGATGCGCCAGTAGGCCGGCTGTGTCGACTTCACGACGAACAGGACAGTATCACGGGTGTCGATGGGCGCACCGAAGGACAGCGTCCGGAGATCCTCACCCCGCGTCACACTCCACTTGCCCGGCACACTGGCAAAGACATTGAACCAGTTCTTCTGCACACTCTGAAGGAATTCGCCGCTCAGGTCAAAGCCAACGTGGTCGATCCTTGCTACCGGTACCAGCGATGATCCGACAACGGCCACACCGCTGATCGCAATTACCGCGGTGACAAACCACGCGGTGGCTCGGGCAGAGAACCGGCCGCCACCATCAAGGAAACGGGAGCGTTGGCCCGTGAGGCGGTTCAGACCGATCAACGCCAGAGCGGCCAGCAAATAGATCGGTAACAGGAAACCATGTTCGGGCGGCAGATTGCTCAGGTTGATGAGAACAATAGCCGCGCCCAGCCCGGCAGGGATCCACGGGTTGTTCCGCCGGAGGACGTACCAGATGGATACGGCGCCGACAATCCAGATCATCACAATCATGAACACCGCAAAGTGTATGGTCGCCTCGTTAGGACTGGCCCCCAACGCTGACGGCAGCGACTGCCCGCCGGTAAGGCGGGATGATTGCCATACCGTGACCAGCACGCCCAGCACCACCAGGCTGCCGGCCTTGAGCCTCCGGCCCAGTTTGAGCCGCAACAGCACCGCGGTCGACACGATCGCCGCAGCCAGCAACAACACCAGCGGGGGCTGGGCGGCAATCCATTTGGCCCGTTGCAGCGAATAGACCGCGATCCCGAGAGTGGCGAACGTCAGGACGATGCGGAGCCATTCACTGGCTCGAAGAAAGCCCAACCCCCGGTTCGCCGGCCGGCTTGAAGATGCCCCCTCCCGGTTTCGGCGATGGTAGGAACCGTACCCGTATATCGGCGCCGGCAATGAGGCATCAGCGGGCGCACCCGAGAGTACGCTCATGAATGCCCCATTGCCGCCCTATCCGCGGCGATATTCTTCATCGTCTAGACATACCTCGAATACCAGAGCGCTACCCGGCTGTCCAGCGCCCGGGCGAAATCATCGCCCTTCTTAACTACGTACACCTGCGCCCCGATCGCCCCTAGAGACTGGGCCACGTGCTCCGGGCTCGCCGGACCACCGAAGCTGGCCGCATCAACGAAAACCGCCACCACCGAGTGGCCGTAATTCTTCAAATGCCGCAGGCCACTGACCACCGCCTCGGTCGACTGCGGGGTGATCACCACCACCGTGGCATTGTATGAGAAACGGTCGGCGTCCCGGGTCACCTCTTCTACAGGCACGCTGCCGCCCGCCCGCATGAGTGCCATACTCTCGAGCATCTTCATGAAATGGGGAGCTCCCGCGTTCGGCGGAAACAGGTAGTCCCGGTCGCCCGCCGCGACCAGCCCGACTCTCAGTCCCTCATCCAGGTACTTCCTGGCCAGTGAGGTCGCCGCGGTGACACAGTAGTCTTCGGTGTGTTCGTCGCCAGCCTGGTAATGAGCGCCTTCCTGCATATCCAGCACTATCCAGATGTTCTTGCTGTTGTCCGACGAATGCTCAGCGTCAAAGGTCTTGACCATCAGCTTCCCGGTGTGGGCCGTGCTCCGCCAGTGAATGTGTTCCTGGCTGTCACCGTTGACCATCTCCCGCACACTCGATGCGCTCGGACTGATCTGGCTGATACGGCGCCCGCTGGCGCCGTGGCCGAAGTCGATCAAAGACGAAAACGATGTCCGGAAGAAGGGCAACTCCACGATCTGCGGGTAGATCATGATGCTGGCCGGTTTGCCCAGACGGCGGCTCCGGGTGAACAACCCGAATGGGTCACCGGCCGTGGCCGACACCGCCCCGAGGTGGTAACGGCCGCGCCGCCGGCATTTGACAGCCGTCTGCCAGGAATGCCTTTCGCCGCCGGACAATTTCATCATCAGGGCATTACGGTAACCGGGCAGGTCGGTATCCTCGTCGATCTGCAGCAGTACCTTGGCCAACCGGCTGTCGTTAACCACCGTCAACTCCTCCTTGAAGGAATCGCCGGCATGACAGTATTCAGGCGTAGTGCCCGCTTCAGCCCGCAGGCCGCGCAGTCCGAGCCATGTCCACAACAGGGCGACCAGGCCGACAATGGCTAAGAGAACGAAAACACGCAGCAGAAGGCTCGAGCCCGCGGCCACGGCGACCGCCAGGATCACGAGCGGAACGATGTAAACGACCGGACGTATCTTCAATCGCGCACCCCAGCCAACCTGCGCAGGACTGCCCCCCGGCAAGGGGCTAGCGCCGCACCACTGTCCCCGGGACCGGCACCGTCTCGGTGAGCTCATCGATAAGACTCCGCCCGGTGCGGTCTTCGGATTGCTCCTTGGAACGGAGGATAAGGCGATGCGCCAGCACCGGTTGTGCCATCGCCTTGACGTCGTCAGGCAGGGCATAGTCACGCCCCTGTAACAGGGCCCGTGCCTGAACGGTACGGAACAATGCCAGCGAACCCCGCGGCGACGCTCCCAACCGGACTCCCAAATGCTGCCGGGTGGCGGCAACCAGCCCCGCAATGTACTGCCGCACCAGCTCATCGACGAAGACCTTACGAACGACCGACTCCAGCATCAGCATCTCGGCTGCATCAGCCACCGGTTCCAAGGTATCGATGGGATGTACCAGGTGCTGCCTCTCCATGATGGCGATTTCGTCGGCCAGAGACGGATATCCGAGGCTTATTCGGAGCAGGAAACGGTCGAGTTGGGTTTCGGGCAAAGGAAATGTGCCCTCGTACTCGATCGGGTTCTGGGTTGCCAGCACGTGGAACGGAGACGGCATCTTGTGGGCCACCCCGTCGATGGTGACCTGCCCTTCCTCCATACATTCCAACAGGGCGGATTGGACTTTGGGGGTGGCCCTGTTGATTTCGTCGGCAAGGACGATGCTCGCGGAAATCGGACCTGGACGAAACTCGAAGTCAGACGTCTTCTGGTTGTACACCGAAACGCCGGTGATGTCGCCGGGCAGCATATCGGGAGTAAACTGGATTCGGCGGAACGGGCAGTCTATCGATTTTGCGATGCTGCGCGCGAGCATCGTCTTGCCCACTCCCGGGGCATCCTCGATGAGCAAATGACCCTTGCTCATCAGGCCAATTACCGCAAGCTCAATCGTGGCGTGTTTGCCGACGATGACCTTCTCAACGCTCTCGATAATCCGCTGGGCCACCTGCCGCGCCGCAATAAGGTCGCTGTCCATCTTTCCCCCCGAGACACTGATTCAGAGCAGAAGTGTGCCTGATCTATCTATGAATAAATTGTAACACAGAAAGCCGGCCAACCCGAAAAAGCGGGCCCGGCGCGGGTGGGCGTGGTCGGGAGTTCTGTCGCCGGGCGGCCCACAAACAGGGGGGACGTGGTTTCGACCCATCTCCGCTGCGCTCGAAGGCGTCAGGCTCACCGTGTTGGGCAGAGAGGGTCAAGCCAGCCATGTTACATGAGGCGCTTCTGGACCGCGTCCCAGTTGATATTGCGAAAGAATGCCTCGATGTAGTCCGCCCTCTTCAGACCATAGTCGATCATGAAAGCGTGTTCGAAGACATCCATTATCAGCACCGGCGCACACCCGGCCAGATGCCCCGTCTCGTGCTCGTTGATCCACGCGTTCAGCAGGTTACCCGACGCAACGTCCTGGTACAGAACCACCCAGCCAACGCCCCGCATCGTCCCGGTGCCCTTGAAGTCCTTCTCCCAGGCTTCGTAGCTGCTGAATTGTTCCGTCAACCGCTTGCCCAAAGCGCCGTCGGCCACCGGAACTCCGTTTCCACCGAGGTTGCCAAAATAGTACTCGTGCAGGCGCATGCCGTCGAACTCGAAGCCGAATCTCCGCTTCAGCTCAGCATACTCGGGGGCGGCCGTCTTCCCCTCTTTCAACAATGCCGCCAGGGTGTCTATCAGTTTGTTAGTACTGTTGACGTACCCCTGGTAAAGGGTGAAGTGGTTCTTCAGCAGCGTCTCGCTGAACCCCTTCATGCCGATCAGTTGACCAAAGTCCTTCGCCGCGTAAGTCATTCCTACCTCCTGATCCATTTTCAGTATTCGCCCGGTATCGATTGGGTCTACCAGTGATTATAGCGTCAAAGGGGAGACACTGGCGGGGATTTCAGCTCCCCGCTACTGACGCAGGCCCCGAAGCTAACTGCTCTCACCGTGAGCCTGCCTGCCAGGGGCGCAGCTTCGGGCGGAACCTTATACCTCAGCCAGAATGCCGCCCTTCACCCCTATGGTGACGTCGTGGTACGGGACCACCTTACCGCTCAGTTTCAAAGCTTCTTTTGCCATGTAGCTGAGACCGGAGCAGCAGGGCACTTCCATGTGGACCACGGTGAGGCTTCTGATCTCCGATTTTCCCAGCACGTCAGTCAGCTTGGCGAGGTGGGCCTGGAAATCATCCAGCTTGGGACACGCAATAAGCAGACTGTGCCCGTCCAGAAAGTCCCGGTGAAAACTGGAGTGGGCGAACGGTACGCATTGCGCCGCCAGAACCACGTCGGCGCCTTTCAGGAAGGGCGCCCCTGGTGGCACCAGGGTAAGCTGGACCGGCCAATGCCCGAGACGCGATGGCTCCGCCACCGAGTCTCGTAACAGCCCTGCGTCCTCGAACCGGGCGATTGCCACCGATGGGCAGGCGGCTGGTGCCTCATGGTTGCCTCTTCCGGCCAGATGCTCGGCCACCGCGCGTTCGTCAAATCCGTCCGCCTCACGGGTCTCGATGTTGATTGCGCCCTGCGGGCACTCGCCGAGGCACGCCCCCAGACCGTCACAATACTTCTCAGCCGTCAGTCTCGCCTTCCCGTTCACGATCTGCAGGGCGCCCTCGGCGCATGACGGGACGCATTCCCCGCAGCCGTTGCATTTCTGTTCATCAATGTGGACTATCTTCCTTGCAGCGGCGGCTCCCACTATTTGTCCCCTCCGCTGTTGTGCTCCCGGACCGGTGCCGTCTCCAGGGCCGACCGCAGATCATTCCAACGTTCTTCACCGAGGCACTCGCGGGCGTGAGAACACCAGTCGATGCATGACGGCGCCTGCTCGCGGTATACCTTAATTCCGCACTTCTGGCACTTTACCCTCAGTTCGTCGGAAAACATCTCCACATCTGCGCCGCAGCTCGGACAGCGGTGCACCGACACCCGTAGATTCCTGAGGTCTTGTCCCGGACATTTCATCGGCATGACCTTAGCCTCCAGCGTATCATTCGTCTTATTCTTCCCAGCTTGATGATAAGGTCTGCGCTCCAGCCGGTATATGACGTAAATCATAGAAGAAGCCGGAAATAGTGGCGTCGGCGATTGACTATGGACTACTGGCCGCCGGCGGGTGTCGGCCGCTTCAGACGACCTCGAGGATCATCTCAACTTCGACCGGCATCTGAAAAGGCAGCGACTGCATTCCCACCGCCGACCGGGCGTGCTTGCCGGCCTCTCCGAATATTTCGACCAGCAAGTCGGAACAGCCGTTGATGACCTTCGGCTGGTCCTGAAAATCATCGGTGCAGTTCACCATGCCCAGCACCTTCACCACGCGTTTCACCTTGTCCAGGTCGCCGAGGGTCGCCTTCACCGACGCCAGGCAGTTCAGGGCAGCGCTGCGAGCCATCTGGTAGCCCTGTTCCGTTGTGAGGTCGCGCCCCACCCTGCCCGAATGGGTCTTCCCGTCAACGTACGGACCGTGACCCGAGACAAAGAGAAGGTTCCCGGTTCTCACTGTTGGGACGTAATTGGCCAGCGGACCGGGGCGCTGCGGCAACGTCAGGTTCAATTCCTTTAGTCTTTGTTCGGCACCCATCGAATCTCCTCCTTGATCCCCAAAATAGGCGCGATCCCCATGCGGATTCAGTATGCTATTGGTCCGCCGTCACGGGCCCCCTTTCGGTAATCTCGATCCCGATCCCGTCGGGATCCTTAACAAAGAACCGGCGCAATCCCCGCACCCCCACCGCCACCTCACTGATGAACTCCACGCCGTTTCGCTCCAAGTACTCAGCCGCTCCCGCTATGTCAGTTACGCTCAGGGCGAAATGCTTGACGCCGATGGTCTGCAGATCGGTGGTGGGAGTCCGGCGGTCCTCGGGCAACGGCCGTGCCTGAGCGAATTCGAACATCTCGATGGTGAAGCCCGACAGCCTGAGAAGGGCGACCTTCCCCCTGGTTCGGCATCTGAAAGGTCCGTTCACAGACAAAGCCGAGCTTCCGCTCGTAGAAAGCGATGCTGCGGCTCAAATCAGCCACGCTGATCCCCACGTGGTCCAGCGTGAATCCACCATCCATCTCCGGTTGGTCCGTGTTGGTGCTCATTCTCGTCTCCCAGACCCGGTCACTGACCGAACCGCGGCCGGCCTTCGCTCAGCAGACGCAATTTCTCCGCGCTGACTATGGTCACCTTACCGCGGGTCGCGCTGATGATGCCCCTTTCCTTGAAGCGGCTCAGAGTCCGGATGGCCGTTTCCGTGGTGGTACCGGTCATGTCCGCGATGTCCTGCCGGGTAAACGGCAAAGTGGGCCCCAGCTTCGCCGAAAGCATGAACAGGGCATTGGCCAGGCGTTGCTCCACCCGTTCGATGGCCAGGTCCTTGAGTCGGTCATGGGCGTCGCGGCAGGCGGCTTACCAGGACACTGATGATGCTCAGTGCCACCTGCGGCCGCATTGACAGGAAGGCCAGGAAGTCAGCCCTCGGTACCGCCACCACGGCCGCCGACCCGGTCGCCTGCGCCGAGGCAGGATAAGGGCGGCCTTCAAAAACGGCCACTTCGCCAAACATCTCCCCAGGACCGAAGAAGGCAACGATGAAGTCTTTTCCGGCGGCGGAGTGTCTGATGGCACGGACCTGCCCTTCGGCCACCACGAACAGGTGGCGGGGGGCATCGCCCTCCAGGAATACCCATTCACCGCCGCCGAAGCGGCGGTAGTCGGAGATGGCCGCCAGTTCGCGGATGTCCTCGTGGCTCAGGGACGAGAAAGATCAAAGCCCCCCGCAGCCCCTTCTCCCGTTCGTCAGCCGGGCGCTGTGGCGCCGCGCCGCCGCTAGCCAGGTGCGTCATGGCACTCCACGCATAGAATCTCACAATTGGCCGGCGTGTCTCCGGAAAAGGCATCTCTGTACCGGGCCTGCCAGCCACCAGCAGTAACGTCGTCCCGTTTTTCCCAGCGGAGTGAGCGGCCGCAAGGGATGTAGAAATGCCGGTGGGTGCGCCGCGTGCACTCGCACTGTCCGCCAGCCTTGTCCCACGCTTGCCTGAGGACTTCGTCAGAAAATGCCATCGGTGCACCTCCCCGCGACGTCGCGTCCTACCCAGATTATCTACCGAAGGGGCGTCCAATGCAATTACCCGAACGGTGATTCGGGTATCAGGTTCTGCAGTCCAAGGATTGCCGCCAGTCTGGAGTTGGGAAGCTGGTGACTGGCCACCGGCCGCTACCCGGTCACCGCATCGCGTTCGTTGCCGGTTCTCGGTTCGCCTTGGGTCGCGCCAACGACGCAAAGACGCCCCCGAAGCAGAGCACCGCGAAGATGATGAAACCCGTCTCCGCGCTCCGGAGGAAGAGTGGGTACAGGTCGGGCGTAATCTTCACCTGGCCCATATAGACGGCAAAAAGGAGCATCGTGATGCCCAGGCTGAGCATCTGTCCCGTCAACCGCATGGTGCCCAGCGTCCCCGAGGCCACCCCGTAATAGCGCCTTTCAACCGAACTCATCACCGCGTTGGAGTTGGGTGAGGAGAACAGGGCGAACCCCAGACCCAGGATCAGCAGCGTGAAGATCATGAACACCATGCTGGTTCCCCGGTCCACCTGCGTGAGCAGAATAAGGCCCACCGTGGTGATTGACATCCCGATCGAAGCCAGCCATCGTGGCGCGAACTTGTCCGACAGCCGGCCGGCCAGCGGTGACAGCACCGCCATCACCACCGGTTGCGTAATCAGTACCAGCCCGGCGCTCTGCGGGCTCAGACCCTTGATGTACTGCAGGTAGAGGCTGAGGAGAAACGAGACCGCGCTGGTGGCGCTGTAGTTGATCAAGGCGGCCAGGTTTGAGAAGGCGAAAACGGCGTTGAGGCTGAACAGCCTGACGTTGAGCACGGGAGCCGATGTCCGCCGCTCCCACAGTACAAAGGCGACCAGTCCGGCAACCCCCGCCAGCAGAAACCACGCCCCCATCAGCAGCGGCAGTCGGGAGAAACCGAACATCAACGCCACCAGTGAGGCCCCGTAAATGACGGAGCCCGCGACGTCAAACCGCTCGCCCTTCGCCTCCGCCCATTCGCCCTTGAGTTTCCAGAAGGTGGCCACGATCGTAATGACGCCGAGCGGCAGCGCGAAAGCAAAGATGCTCCGCCAGCCAAAATGCTGAGTCAGCAGGCCGCCGATGGAAGGACCCAGAGACAGCCCGGTATATACTGCCGCCACCTGGAAGCCCAGCACCTTTCCCCGCTCCCGGGCCGGATACAGTGACGTCAGGATCGCCATCGACGTCGCCGAGAGAATAGCGCTGCCAATCCCTTGGAAGATCCGCGCCCCAATCAGCCAGATGCCGGACCGCGATACAAAGGCCATCAGGCAGGCCGCCGTGAAAACAAATACTCCTAGGATGAAAACTCTCTTTCGACCGTGGATATCGGCCAGCCGTCCGAAAGGGACTATGAAGACCGCCGCGGCCAGCAGAAATGCAGTCGCCACCCAGCTCAACGTCACCGCGTCCAGCGAAAACTCACGGGCGATCGATGGCAGGGCGATGTTGATCGACGAACTCATGAAAGGGGTAAAGAAAGAGGCCAGCGTGGCCACCAGTAGCCCGGCCTTCCGGGCGGCGCCGGAGGCGTCGACTGGAGGGGAGAGGGTGGGGGGAGATTCCGGCCTGTCCGACATGGAGTTAAAGTCTAGACGCCGCCGTATCTGTTGTCAAACGCCCGACGAACGGCGTCCGCCGGCGAGGCGTTTGACTCCTCCATTTCGGCGGTGCTACACTGAAATCGATCAATGTATAACCTGACCCGCGAGACATTCGACACTCTTGCCGCTCTCAGGGACTCAAGCCAGGAACTCCGCTGGAATACACCATTCAGTCTACCCGCGTGGATGAAAGTGTGGTGGCAGCACTTCGGCGGCAGCTCCGCCCCGTATCTGGCGACGGTCCGCGACGGCAACCGCGTGATCGGCGTCGCCCCCCTCAAGATTGACGGCGAGACCGCTTCGCTGGTGGGCAGTGACAACGTGTGTGACTATCTTGATTTCGCCATCACGCCCGGATACGAGACCGACTTCTTCAATGTGCTACTCGACGATCTGCTGCGGCAGAATGTGAAGCGGCTCAACCTGGGGCTGCTGCGGCCGGATGCCGTCGCACTCACCGGACTGGCCGAGGTCGCCCGCAAACGAGGGGCCGCGGTCGCGATCACCCGGGAGGATGTCTCCTCCGAGATGGACCTGCCGGCTACTTTCGACGATTACCTGGGGACTTTGAACACCAAGCAGCGTCATGAGGTCAGGCGGAAGTTGCGGCGGCTCGAAGAAGCCGGCCAGACCGAATACCGTCTCCTGAATGGCGACCACGACCTGGACGGTTCACTGGACAAGTTTCTGCACTTGTTCTCGCTGGCCCGGCGCGAGGACAAGGCGGGTTTCATGACCTCCGAAATGGAGGCCTTCTTCCGGGCGCTGGCTCACGCCATGGCGAAGGCCGGGCTGCTCCGGCTGGGGCAACTCGACTTCAACGGCCGCCCAGTGGCGATGATTCTCTGTTTTGACTATAATGATTCTATGTACCTTTATAACAGCGGCTTCGATCCACAGTACGATTCCTTGAGCGTGGGGCTGCTTTCGAAGGTTTTCTGCATCCGGGATAGTATCCAGCAAGGGAAGAAAAGATTTGAATTCCTTAAGGGTGACGAGGTATACAAGCAGCGCCTGGGCGGCAGGGAAATCCCTTTGTGCCGCTGCCAGATTACCGCGGCCTAGCCCCGGGAACGGGAGAATAATTTGCGCATAGCCATGTTGAGCGCCCACAGCTGCCCGGTGGGCCACCTCGGGACACGGGACACGGGCGGAATGAGCGTCTATATCCGCGAACTCGCCCGGGAGTTGGGCAAACAGGGACACAAAGTCGATGTTTTCACGCGCGTCCATGACCCGCGCGATCCGTTGGTGGAATCCCTGGGGCGAAATGCCCGCCTGATCCATCTGCGCGCCGGCGGCGACGAGGCGATGCACAAACTGGTGCTTTATTCCTATCTGCCCGATTTTGCCTGCAGCCTGGAAAGCTTCCGCAAAGCGAATGATCTCAACTACGACCTCATCTTCAGCCACTACTGGCTGTCCGGTCAGGTAGGGCAGGAGGTTCGCTCCTGGTGGGGCGTCCCCCATGTCCAGATGTTCCATACACTGGGCGTTATCAAGAACTCGCTGGGTGTGGGCGAAGAGGAGCCCGAACTGCGGGTCGAAAAAGAACAGGAGTTGGCCCGGGACTGCGACCGGATTATCGCCGCCACCGCCCGGGAAAAGTCCATTCTGGTAAACGTGTGCGGAGCCGCTCCCGACCGCGTGGCCGTGGTCCCCTGTGGCGTCAATCTGCGCACTTTCCACCCCATCGAGCGGACCGCCGCCCGGACCAGGGTCGGACTTGGCGACGGCAAGATCGTCCTCTTCGCCGGGCGCATCGAGCCGCTGAAAGGAATTGACCTCCTCGTCAGGGCATTTGCCGCCCTCCCCGGAAGAGAGTCCACTCGACTCGTCCTTATCGGCGGCGACGCCTCGAGCGCAGCCGAGATCGAGCGACTCAAAGGCTTGTCCCGCGAACTGGGTATCGGTGACTCCGTCGTCTTCCCGGGTACGGTCAAACACGAGGTGATGCCCTATTTCTACAACGCGGCTGACGTCTGTGTGGTCCCGTCCCACTACGAGAGCTTCGGGCTGGTGGCCTTGGAAGCCCTGGCCAGCGGCACTCCCGTGGTCGCCACCGACGTCGGCGACCTCCGCCATATCATCCGCCAGGGAGAGACCGGCTATGTTCTGCCCGATCATTCGGTCGCCAGCCTGACCGCCAAGATGGCCGATGTCCTGGCTTGGCCGGAGCGGAATCTGCGCCGGGCCCGACTGATTCGGGCCTCCGTCGCCGGTCTGTCTTGGGGCAGCGTCGCCGGGCAGATCGACGAGGAGTTCCAACGTGTGTTGGCGGAGCGGTTGGCCCCCGTGGCCTAACCTCCCGTCCCCTTCGCTTCCCTTTAGGAAGACAGCCAGAGAACATCCCCGTGCAGGTCCGGGCTGTGCTGTCTCGCGGAAAACAAGGCGAATTGTTCCTTTTCCTTCTTGAGGACGGTGGGCTCCCCATGACCAGGGTAGACCACCGTGTCGTCGGGCAAGGCAAATACCCGGTCCTTAAGCGACCGCACGATCTCCTTGAAATCACCCGACGACCGCGTATTCCCGGGACCGCCCGGAAAGATCGTGTCCCCCGAGATCAGGTGATTAGCCAGCCGAAAACACAGACTGCCGCGCGTATGGCCCGGCGTATGAATGACTGCCAGTTTCAGTCTTCCCAGCAGCAACTCCTCCCCACCCCGCAAACCCAACTCGGGCGGTGACTCCAGACCCGTTGCGTCCAGCGGATGACATCCGAACGGGACCTTCAGTCTGTTCCGTAGCTCGGCCAGGGCGCCGATGTGGTCCAGGTGGTTGTGCGTGAGTAGCACGTACTTCGGCGTGGTCCCCTTCAGTTCGGCAACGATAGCCGCGGCCTCGGCGGGCGCATCAACCACCAGGCTCTCCTTCGTTACCGCGCACACCACTACGTAGGCGTTGGTTTCCCAAGGTCCCAGCCGCAGCCGGCTGATGCGCATCGCGGAGTCTTCAAAGAGTACCGTCATTTACCACCTCCGTCAGGGCACGTCTGGCTCGCCCTAGTATACTTTCGCGCCGCCCCGAATGCCAGCAGACTCTCCTCCAGCCCGCTCAATGCTCGGCACCCCCCAGTTGCACCCAGATGCGCATTTTTGATACACTGCCAATACTGGGCCGCTAGCTCAATTGGCAGAGCAACTGACTCTTAATCAGTAGGTTCGAGGTTCGATTCCCCGGCGGCTCACCACAACCATCTGTGCGTGTTGGTTGGTCTGCGTTCCGCAGAGTCAGGTGGTCGCCCGCCGGTCTGCGATGCGATGGTTTTATTGTCGGTTGCCCCAAATACGGTGTCCTGCGGCACTTACATTGTCTCTATTGGCCAACGATGAGCGAGCGGCCGCCGTCAACCAGCAGTTCCACGCCGGTGATGTGGTTCGCCTCGTCCGAGGCAAGGAATAATGCTGCGTTGGCGACGTCCCAGGCCGAACCCATCTTGTGGCGCAGCGGTACGCGGGCATCCCGCTCGGCCGCGACCTGAGCGCGGGTCTTGCCGGTTACGCGAACCCGCGTGTCGACCGCCATCGGCGTGTCCATCAGTCCAGGCATAATGACATTGGCCCGCACACCCCATTCTGCGTTATCCATCGCCAACTGCCTGGTGAATGCATTCATTCCGGCTTTCGTAGTCCATGGCCAACTGCCTGGTGAAGGCGTTCATGCCGGCTTTGGTGACCTTATAGGCGATCAAAGGATTGTTCTCGATGACGGCAAAGGAGGAGATCATGATAATAACGCCGGAACGCTGTTGCCGCATGATGGGGATGACATACTTGCAGGCCATGATGGCTCCCCTGAGGTTAATGGCGGCGCACCGGTCGAATATCTCTTCGGTGAAATCGAGCAGCGTGGTGTCACCGCCGCCCAGGCTGACGCCGACGTTGTAGTGGAGAATATCAATCTTACCCCATCGTTTATGAGCCGCGGCAACCGCCGCAGCCAGCGTCGCGCCCCTGGTCACGTCCGACTCGAAGGCGAAGCAATCGCCCCCTTTGCTCTCTAACCATCGATGCCGTCTCCTCGGCCGAGGCGAGGTTACGGTCGACGGCCATGACCCGGGCGCCTTCTTGCGAAAACCTCAATGCCGTCGCACGCCCGTTGCCGAGTGTTTCGCCGGGACTCTGACCGGCACCGATAATTATGGCGGTTTTCCCTTCCAGACGCATCGTTGCCTCCATGCCAATTCATATCCTCTTCCGGGCGCCCTCGATTAGGTTCTTCTGTATATTCAAACCTCGTGCCGCTGACACCGGCAGAAGTCTATGACCGCGGCCAGATGATGTCAAGCGCCGCCGGGCCGCTTACGAAAACTACCCATCCGGCCAGTGCGACATCCCAACCGCGGGAGGGCGCACCATAACAGTCGCTGCTCTACTATGTTGTGGAGTAAGACGATGAGTGTTTCAGCAGCGAGATGGGAGATCCCCTGGAACCAACGGCCAGATCGCACGCGATCTCCAGCCGCCAATAGCGCGGCGGAGCATACCGCCGAGGCGTCGAGATCGCGGACTGGCGTCGCATCGGCGGCGACCCGCATGATTCTGGATGCGGCCATGGTTGCCGGCCCCCTCTTGTTTCTCGGTACGACGGTTGTGCTTGAGTCGCTCCAGCCCGGCTACGACCGGGTGCGCGAAACCATAAGCTCTCTGGTGTGGGTCCAGGGGGGTTGGGCGCAGGCCGCGGTCTTCTTCCTGTTCGGACTCACGATGATGGCATTCGCCCGGCGCCTGAGCAGGCTCGACGGTGGCAGGGCATCCAAGGCCGGGAGCGCACTGGTGGGTCTCGTCGGCCTGGGGTTCATGGTCATCGCCATCTTCCCCACATCTGCCCCGCTGCAAGCGCCCGGGGTTGAATCAGCGATTCACGATCTCACGGTGCGGGTGATGTCACTACTCTTCCCCATCGCCTGTGTATTGGTCTCGAAGGGCATCAGAAGCGGCTCGCCCCGCAGGGCAATGAGTACCTACACGATACTCACTGCCGGACTGGGCAGCGTGCTCATTCCAGTTGGAGCGGTGGCGATATTCACCGACGCGTCCTGGTTGGGAGCGTTTGAGCGCTTGATGCTTGGAAATGGCCTTCTGTGGATGGAAGTGATGGGAATCCAACTCTGTCTCGGCCAGGGCCTGGGCCGGGAATGGCTATCGAAGTTGTCGCTGCCCAGGGGAGATCGAGAACCGCTGTGACGTTTCACCCCATGGCAGCTATCGATAGACTCCGTATTCTCTGGTGAACTCGATCATCGCTTTCAGATTGTCCGGTTTGACCGATTCTGTCGAACTCCTGGGTGACAAGATGAAGCCCCCGCCTTTGCCAACATAGTCAATGAGCTTCTTGCAGTAGTCCTTCACTTCCTGGACGGTACCCGTCTGGAGGAGCGTCGAAGGGACGTTTCCCTGTATACAGAGATGGTCGCGCAGAATGTCTTTGGCCCGGTAGATGTCGGTCCGGTCGACGTGCACCAGGATAGAGCCCTTCGGGAAGTCGAGGAGATATTCCATTCGGGAGTCGCAGTTGCCTTCGAAGAAGATGCAGGGCGTCATGCCATTACCGACGAGACTGTGCACCAGCTTGCTGAAGGTCGGCCAGTAGTACCTGTCAAACTGCTTTTTGGACAGGAAGTCGTCCGAGCCGCGGGTGACGGTCATGAACACCCTTATGTTGCCGAACTGATTCGGCCGGGGCGCCGGCCGGTCCAGCGTCATCTGAAGGATCTTGTCGCAGGCCGCCAGCACCTTGTCCGGCTGGCGGAACATGTCCGCCATCAGGCCGCTCATTCCCCTTATCCCGAAGGACATGAGATCGTAGGGTGGCATGGCGGCGTACTGGGTATACTGCGGCACGCCCATATCGAGCAACATCCGGGCAAACTGCGCCTGACGCTTTTGGTACCTCCTCAGTTCGCGTCCTGTCTTCTGCAGGATACTGACGGCCCGGGCGACGTGGGGCGACGACAGCGCCAGGGCAAGCTGTTGTGCCCCGCCAGACCCCCACCCCAGTTCAGACAGCCTCGGAAGCTCAGCCAGCCCGGCGAGATCATCGGCGGCCCGCGAGAAGTTGACTCTAAGCTTGTAGTCAGACGGATCCTGGAGGAAGGCGTCATATTCGTCGGCCTTCATGTTCTCGACTTCGATGGACTGCTGGCTTGAGTGCTCGTCGAGGTTGAACCCGGGCCAGCGGAGCTGATGGGGCTTGAGAATCTCGAGTGCTGTGCCGGGGGTGAAGCCCTGAACGAACACCAAGTCGGCGGGAAAGTCCGGTATCGTCTTCTTGTATGCCGCCAGCCAGGCGGGGAAGTCATAGTACGCCGCCGAATGCGGGATGCCTGTGTACTTCGCAACGAAGTAGCCCAGGCTGCAGACGACAGGGACCCGGTCCGGGATTCTCATCCGGATGGCGTCCATAATACGTTTTTCCTTTTCTGCTATCTGCTGCCCGGCCATCTTGCTGGTCTTCACTTTCGTCACCAATTTCGATTTACCTCCGGTCTGCACATTCTACGCATTCACGTGAAGACCAGGCAACCCAGAACTCAGGCCGGTTGTCGCCGGACGCGGACTCGACCCGGTGTGTGCCTCTTGAGGCCGTACGATAATGCTATATACAGCATGCGAGGCGAGGACGCATACTGCTAGGTGGATGAGCACCCGGACGTGCCGTCCGAAATCACGGGCTCGCAGTGTTCGCGCGAGTCTTCTTGAGGGCGAACCTGCCGTCCCGTATTGGCGTGTCCGGCAGAAGCATGTCAATTTGCAGGTTTTAGGCAGAGGCGGTGCTCCTCCTTTCCCGGCCTCTCCAGCTTTTGGAGCAACACGAAAGGTCGAATAGCACCTGGAAACGAGCCGGGCCGACGGTAGGTTAGTCAAGACAACAGGAAGGGGGTTTGAGCGGTGACCAACGAGGAGAGACGCCCAACTGCAGTGATACCGAAGAGCCGAGCCGAAGAAGTGAGAGAACAGGCGTTGGCCGCGATGGGACAGGCCACCAGCGCCCTGGAAGCCGAGGCGGTGGCGTTGAAGACACTCGAGGAAGCTCACCTTAGAGCCGAGGAGGCAACTGCGGAGGCAAAAGGCGCCACCGCGGTTGAGACTGCGGCCAGGCTGGAAATGAAGCAAGCCCAGGACAGGGCAAAGCGAGCCTTCGTCGAAGCCGAGAAGGCAACTCAACTCGAGGACAGGGCGAACAAGGCCAGAGAGCGAAAGGATGACAAGCTGAGGGTGGAGGAAGCGAGGGTGGCCGAAGCCGGGAGAAGCGGCAGGCAACCCAACCTGGCCGCGAGGGATGAGGCCCGGCAAGGGGCCGACGAAGCGGGAATGACAGCCATGGCGGCCCTGCGCGGGGTCGAAAAAGCCAGGGAGGCGGCGGCGGTGGCCAACAAAGAAGTCAACGAGGCTCAAGGAAGGGCGGTGGAAGCGTCCACACGGACCTTCACGGCTAAGGAAGCCGAAGCTGCCGCCAAGAAAGGAGTTGCGGAGGCTGAACACGACGCCAAGAAAGCAGTGGCTGAGGCGCAGACGGCGTTGGAAGTTGAGGCGGACGCAAAGAAGGCCATGGATTGGGCGATCAGTAAGCTGAAAGCCCTCAAACTTCACCACGCAAATGCGGGCATTGGAGAGGCGGTCGTGGAGCGGACCGGATACGAACCTCAGCAGGCGGGGGAATCCGGACAAACGATGAGCAGCGATGACGAGGGAACGGGCGGACAACCGGCTGCCGAGAAGTCGGCCGCGGGCACCTGCAGCGGGCTCATTAGACTGGTGGTAACGAGCCCTGT
This sequence comes from uncultured Chloroflexia bacterium, assembly GCA_963735055.1. Lineage (GTDB taxonomy): Bacteria > Chloroflexota > Dehalococcoidia > Dehalococcoidales > UBA2162 > JBBITI01. The sequence goes on from CAVTJN010000017.1 coordinate 189,614, forward strand.
TGACCATGTCAGCATGCGGAGACTCCGGGAGCGCCTCGAACAGGTTGAAGGATTTCGAGTCGGCTCGGTGAGCGGGTCCTCTGCCACCGGGGCCAGCATCACGGTATCGACAGAGCGCCCCTTTCCGTTGCTTCCCTGGCTCAGCGCAAGTGAGCTTGTCGAACGGGTTTCGATGAGGGGCAGGCACATAGAGGTTACTCTGCGGCCCACACCGCAGGACGCCCTGAACTCGGGTCTCGAGGACCCGCTCGGTCTGTTGTCTGATGGGCCGCTCGCTGACGACATCGCGCCGGCACAGCTGGACGAGTTGAACGCGTTCCGCGAGTCGTTCGGTCTGTCCTCTCATAAGTCGATCGCGAATGAGAACAATAGGGAAGAAGGCCTTGTGTCGTAAACCAGGCGGCTTTATGCATTGGAGACCACTCAGTTTCTCCCCGGGAAAGCGCCAATTTTGAAACCGATCGACATGTGACTGGTTGATCATCATGAGATCGTACGAGCGTCCGCCCCTCTTCGGAGCACGTGAATTGCCACTTCGAGCCTTTGTCACCCGGGAGGTCCAGGTGGTCGGTTCTAATGTGACCCCCGCGTCCGTGGGACTGGAACTCGACGGCAGCTTTCTGGTCTTGATTCCCAAGGGGACTCCCTTTCCGGTGCGACACACGTTCACAGTACCCACGGCTCGTTCACAGTCCGGCCTGGAAATGCGTCTTCTGAGGGGCGAAAGCACGAGGGCAGATGACAACCGGGTGTTGCAGCGACTGATCATCGATCGTCTTCAGGTCGCCGCGGCGAGTCCCTATCCATTGGTGTTCACGGTCCACATCGATGCGAAGGGCGGCCTCAGGGTTGAGTGCCGCGCACAGAGCACAGGCAGGAAGCTGAAGATTGCCACAGAGTCCTTTGGTGGCCTGGGGAGAGATGGTCCGGAGGCGATGCCGGGGCAGATGAAGGATGTGGCCGCGGCCGGCGCCGCGGGAAGCAGTGATTTGCGCAAGACCGCCGAAACCGGCTTTGACCAAGGCTGGGGAGGTGTCTACGTGGTGCTGGACTGCTCGGGCAGCATGGCCGGCGGCAAGCTAGACCAGATCAAGCTGGGCGTTCTCGATTTTGGCAAAGAGGCGATCAAGAAACAGTACCTGGTTGGACTCATCAGACTGGAGACCCATCCGGAGCATGTATGCGAGCCGACGAAAGACGCGCGGCGTTTGGAGGCGGCGATGAAATCAATCGAAGCTTCGGGCTCTACAAATATGGCCGGAGCGGTCAGAATGGCGCACGACCAACTAAAGGCCTTCAAAGGGACCAGAGTTATCGTCGTAGCGACGGATGGCCGGCCGGACAGCGTTGACGACAGCCTCAGAGAAGGAGAGTCCGCCAAACAAGACGGAATCGAGATAATCACTATCGGCACCGGCGACGCGGTGCTGGATTTCTTGAACCAACTGGCATCGCGAAGCGACATGAGCACCAAGGTATCAAGGGATAGTTTTGGCAAGGCTGTGTCGTCGGCGCACTCCCTCTTGCCCGGCCTGAAGACGCTTGTGCCGGCTGACCACACTACCACCTGAACCCGGGCGCCGCCAGCCGCCCTCGAACAACGCACCAACCATTTGTGATGGTACCGGATCTTACGAACCGCTATAATGGCTGGGTACCGCCTCGCGACACTTCTGAACTGGACCATGCCGCAATTACACATACTCGACTCGCTCCGCGTCCGCGGATACCGCTATTACTGGTTCTCTGCGCTGCTCGTCGCCGCCGCCCGGTCTATGCAGGGTGTAGTACTGGGGTGGCTGGTGCTGGAGCGGACCAATTCTGCGTTTCTGGTTACCGTGGCCGGCGCTCTCAACTTCCTGCCCATGCTCGGATTCGGCTTGTTCACCGGAGTGATTTCCGACCGGCTGAACCGGCGGAAGTTGCTGATCGGTACTCAAATCGCCTCAGGGACGGCTTCGATCCTGCTGGCCACTCTAGTTATCACCAACCTGATACAAACGTGGGAGATCATGGCGGTCAGCCTCATAATTGGTCTGGCGTGGGCGCTTGACTGGCCCTGCCGGCAGATAATAATAGCCGACCTGGCCGGGGAGAAGAATATTCTGAACGGGGTCGCCCTCGACCAGGGGGCGTTCAACCTGATGGCCATCATCGGCTCAATTGTGGCCGGGATCGTCATTTCAACGCTGGGGATGGGCAACGCTTTCTACATCATCGCCGGCGCCTACCTGTCAGCAGGGGTTGCGCTGTTTGCTATCGGCCCAACACGACAAACGCTCTCCGGTGGCGTTGGTAATATCGGGAGCAATATCAGGGATGGGGTCAAGTACAGTATCAATAACCGGATCATCCTCGGCGTGCTGCTCATCATGATCGTGGCCCATTGCACCCTCTTCCCATTCCGCCAACTCCTCCCGGTATTCGCCCGCGACGTCCTCAAGACCGGGCCGGCGGGACTGGGGCTGCTTTCGGGCGCGCCGGGGCTGGGGGCGGTGTTGGGGGGGCTGATGATGGCTTCGCTGCGCCGTTCGCGTCCTTCGGTAATGGCACTGGCACTGGGTGCGATAGCGATGGCGCTGCTCACGGTTATCTTCGCTGTTTCCACCAATTACGCGTTATCGGTGTTCCTTCTGGTCGCCGTCGGGTTCGCGACATCAATCTACGGCGCCCTCCAGACTTCGATTCCGCTGCGCCTGGGAGACCCGCAGATGAGGGGGCGAATAATGGGACTTCTCTCGCTGGTGGTGGGACTGATGCCTCTGGGCATGATGGTCTTCGGCATTATTACCGACCGGATCGGGGCACCTCGAGTGGTTGTCGGCGGCTCCGTTATCGGGGTCGTCCTGATCGCCGGGGTATATCTCCTGGTGCCCGGACTAAGACAACAGCGGGAACCAGCGCGATGATATCTCATCCGTGGGCAGACCGGCATTTTGCGGCGCCATTTACTGCAGTATGCATTTCATAATAATATGACCGGAAGTAAGAAAGAAACGGAGTCAAGATAATGGCCAAGACGGCGCAAGAGCTATACCAGGAACGCGAACAACGGATCATGAATTCGATCCATCTGGAGTCGCCGGACCGGATTCCGATCATGGTGGCGTTCACGTATTTCCCGGGGAAATACGCCGGGGTACCATTCAAGGCCGCCTGGTACGATCATGACAAATGGCTGGAAGCCACGAAGAAGACAATAGTCGACTATGCCCCGGACGGAATCTGGTCGATCCAGGGATTCAATCCCGGGGCCGTCCTGGAAATACTCGAGCCCACCACGCAGAAATGGCCGGGCTGGGGCCTCTCCGATGACCGAGACCACCAGGCGATTGAAGTCGCCGCCATGCAGGGTAACGAGTATGACCTCTACTTCGCCGACAAAGGCGATTTTACCTTCCGGACCATGTTCGGACGTATGGTCGGCGCGGCGGAACCGTTCCGGAAGCTTCCCCCGCTTTCGTCAATGACTTCAACCTTCGGAGCGATGTCGCTCGCCGAAGCCCTGGTCGATCCGGAAGTAGCCGCGGCGATTGAGAAATTCCAGAAGGCCGGCCGCATTCTCAAAGAACTCCGGCCGATGATGAAGAACTTCTACGCGGAAGCTGAGGCGCTGGGCTTCCCCTGCCCGAGAGCACCCGGCGGCGGAGCGCCGTTTGATGCCGTATCGGACTGGCTGCGCGGTATGCAGGGCGCCATGACCGATATGTACCGCTATCCTGACAAGCTTCACCGTGTAGTGGATGAACGACTGCAGGCCACTCTGGCGATGCTGGATTCCGTACCCACGTTCACCAAACCGGCCCGCGCGCTGATGCCGCTGCACCGGGGCTCGGACGGCTTCATGTCGCTCAAGCAGTTCGAGGAATTCTACTGGCCGCCCCTCAAGACGATCATGCTGAAGATGATCGACAAGGGAATAACTCCCTGCCCGTTCCTGGAAGGTACCTGGGACCAGCGTCTTGAATACCTGCTTGAACTTCCGAAAGGCAAGGTGCTGGCGCACTTCGCCTACTCAAACATGAAGAGAGCCAAGGACGTCCTCGGTGGCCACCTCTGCATCATGGGCGATGTCCCGTCTTCGCTCCTCACCACCGGAACGCCGCAGCAGATCGAGGACTACGTCAAAGACCTGATGGCATATTGCGGCAAGGGCGGCGGGTTGATTGTGGCCAACAACACCATCAATGAAGGCAAACCCGAATGTATTGACGCTATGATTGAGACGGTGAAGAATTACGGCGCCCGGTACCTCTAATCGGCAATAAGGAATATCGGGATGGACCGGTGATCTGGGTTTGTGAGTGACTCTCGGCCTGGGCGCCGTCTTCGATGATCGCACCCAGTCCGCCCCCTGCAAAGAAGTCCGGGGAGCCGAAGATATCGGCTCCCCGGACCGAGAGTCGGGCAGTGCTCCTTTGATTCAGTCAGGAACAAGCGTTTCTGGCCAACAGCCTGTCTGAAGACTATAATCATTTTTAGAGATATCTTATCGCCCGTGGACCGGCGTTCCCGCCCTGACAACGGGTGGTCACATTCTGGATGAAGGAGGAGACGGATATGGCCTGAGATTGCGGAAGACGTCACTCCAGGGGGGGCGATGAACCGCCGCCTGTAATTGGGCACTTGGACGGCGGGGAGCTAACAGTGAAACCGACCTGAACGGGGTCGGTTTTTGTTTTTTCGGCGTTCAATCAGGCTTGCCTAAGGACGAGATCGGGAGGACAGAATCATGTCGAAGAGCAACGAGGAGAAACAGGGGAACCTGTTGAAGGACCTGTGCGGTAGCGATTCAAGATTATGTGATTTTCTGAGCGGCTCTTTGTTTGAGAATCCGCTGGAGGCCATATCTGGTAAGGACCTGGATACGCTCACCGCTGAGGGGGACAAAAGCGGTAATTTCAGACCGGCAGTGGATAAGGCCATCTTCGAGAGCGCTCAGAAACCGGCCGAAAAGGAGCGTTACGTAGAAATCATCAAGAACCTTGCATCGAAGAGCATACGCGCGACCGAACAGGAAAGGGATAGGGTGGCGAAGGAAGGACTTACCAGCCGGGTTGCTTCCCTTGGAAAAAGGATCGAGAATCACAGGTTCATGGGCGAGAGAGCCGAGGACATAATTAAGATAGCCTCCAAGTTCTACAGCGAGAAGCTGTTGGAACTGGGCGAGAACGCTCGACGGGACGCCCGAGCCCTGGAGCGGCGCACCGCTGAATGGGAAGGAAGGAAAGCGGATATCGCAGAACAGGAGAAGGCGCGAAGCGCGAGGAAGAGAAGCCAGGGGGATGGGAGCAGCCGAAAGGAAGGAGGCCGAGAAACAAGGCAAGATAGATGATTTGGCTGCAAAGGAAAGGAAGGAAGCCAGGGGGCTGGAGATCACCAAAGGTCAAACCGAAGAGAAAAGAATCGATGACCTGGAAAAAGCCGCTCGAGAGGTAAGAGGAAAAGACCGAAGGGCGAATTGAGCAGAGACAGAAACTGCGGTTGAGGACGCCGGCTGTTACGATCGTGAGTGACAGGACGAGCCGTACTGGGGCTCACAGAATTCTTTCTTGCATCCTCACCTTACCCCATCCGGGCTCATCCCTCCCGGCGCCGTAAGGAGCGGGCTCGATGCATAACGTGTCCAGGGGGGAGGGGACCATAACCCCGGGGAATATCTTCTCACCTTCGTTAAGTGCGCTCAGTCTGGAGTACCGGCGCCCCACATGGATGAGGGCCAGGGCTCCCACGCAGGCCTCCAATGCCAGGTGAGCTGCCTGTGCGACGGTACTATGTTGATGGGTAAGTGCCCTGGCGGCGTGTTTATCGAGATAGGTGGCTTCGTGGACCAGCAGGTCCGCCCCCCGGGCGGCGCTGGAAATTGCCGCCGTTGGCCGAGTATCGCCACTGATCACAATCCGTCTTCGCGGGCCGGTCTCTCGGGGGAGTCGCTCGGTAAGTACCCAGCCGCATGAGACTATGTCGTGATCGGTCGGGACTCTCAAGATGCGCATGTTCCCGCAATCTCTGGAAGAGTTGTCCGACAATACTTCAAAATGGACGTTTGCCGACCGGAGCAAACCGGTAAGATATGCCCGGGCGAGGGCAGGTGGTCTTGGCCCATAGACAGATAGCGGAGAGGTTCGCTTCCTGGATTTGAGCAGACCGGGCAGCCCTCCAAAGTGGTCAAAATGCCAGTGAGTGACCAACAGGGCATCTATTTTCGCCGGGTCAATATGTACCCGGCGGAGCTGTCTCAGAGCGCCAATCCCCACGTCTATCATTATCTTGGTATCCGCTGCCTCCACGAGACACGTGGCGGTGGGCGAATAAGGATTGACGGACGCTGCCGAAGTGCCCAGGAAGGTGATGTTGAATTCCGTCGATGTCAAGCTTTCTGCACCTCGCTGGTCCAGCGCTTGAAGATCCTGTAAACGGACTCGGCGCCGACGATTTTGTCTGTTCCCAGCTGGAATTCGCCTGGATAGAGTATAAACGGTCTTGACTGCTCTCCCCCGGCTCCTCCATGACTGGCGACTTGCTCCTCGAAAGCAGCTACTTCGTCAGAGTCCTTCCAGTAGGTACTCATTACCAGGATGTCCGGAGCGTTGGCGAAACCATCGGTCCTCACCAGGTTCTGCCGCGCGAGGGGACCGTAGTCGGCGAGGGGGTCTACTCCCTCGGTCACGCCCGTTGCGAGGTGCATCATGCCCTTCTTTCCCAGCGCCACGGCTCCCGTTTCCCTCGAGTGAACCATGACAAAGCCCACCCCCGGATGCTCCACCAGGCCGGGGAGCAGTCCCGGGAACTCCTCGGTTATTTCCTCAAGTGACAGCCTGTGTTCCGCGGTCGTGAATGATATGAGTCCCAGATTGCCTGAAGCCAGCACGACGATGCTGTTTTCCTCGTCTTGTCCCACAACATACTGTTGGTTGTTGCCGAACCTGTCATTGATTCGTTTGCCCAGCCGTGAGTTAGAGAACTGATAATCCCGGAACGCGGCTTCAAGGTAGTAGGCACTCTCGTGTTTTGTGCCATATCCGGCTACGTGATAATCCTTACCCTCGCCTTTGACGGCACGGCGGACGACATCGACCAGACTCTCCCCATAGCGGTCTTTGAATGTTGTGCCCTGGGTATGCCCGTGGTCAGACAGCACCACGAACTTGTACTTCCTCGCAGTGTGCCTGGCGACCTTCTCCAATTTACCGAATTCCCGGTCCAACTTGCGCAGCACTTCCAGGGTGTCCGGCCGTCTTATCCCGGAGTGGTGAGAGACCTCGTCATACCCCGCCAGTGTAACGTAGACAAAAGGGACCCCCGAGTACATATCTCCCTTCAAGGCGAACAGGCTAAAATCCCTGAGCAAGACAGTCATCAGCGATCTCAATATGAAGTAGATACCCCCTCGTGCGACACGCGGCCTTTCATTTCTTAGCCGCTGGCTCCATGCCGCCTGCTTTTCCAGGACCCACTCCCACACCATGAGTGAAAGACTCCGCAACAGGTTGGACGGGTTGAAAAAATAGGCATAGTAGGCTGCCATATCATCGGCGGCGACCTCAAACGCCCTGCTGGCCGTCATTAATACCCGGCTCGCATCACCGGACAAGAGGCTCGCCCTGGCGGTTCCCCCGCTGCTCAACAGACCCTGGCCGTCGGAAAGGTCCTTCTCTATTTGCGAAAGATCCCTGGTCGAACTCGAGACCACGATGTTTCGTTTTGCCTTGTCATACCACCTGAATGCCGGTATGCCGGTGTTGTGTCCATGAAGGATCCCCGCCTGAGCCGCACTGGTCTGCGACGAGAGGTCGGAATCCCAGACAATCAGTTTATGGCTTCCTCGATCCGCCCAGCGCTTCATGTTGGGAGTCTTCCCCATGGTCATCGCATCCTTCAGCGCCTTGGCCCCCAACCCGTCTATTTCCAGAAAGACGATCCCAGGCTTGCCTGAACTTGCTTTGACCTGTAGTCTGGTGCTCGTCCTCTTCAGCATCCACCGGTAGATGAGAGACTCGTCGTCGGCAGAAAACAGGCCGGCAAACGTCAATGAAACGGCAACCATGAGCAAAGCGAGGAAAAAAGCCGACCTGAAGCCGTTGATTACCAGTCCTGGAGATAACCAACCTGCCACATCGAGGAGGACGGCCGTCAGGATCAGGGAAACAAACGGAAAGGCGATCAGGGCAAAAGCGGGAGACACCTTCGGAAACAGGCGTACGAAGCCGTTCATAAGCAGCGGTCCTGACAATACGTTGAGGGCGGCCACCAGGATGACTACCCACAGTGTGTCGAAGGACTCTCTAATGCCGCCCAGCTGGGGAAATACCCTGACTGCCGCCAACAACAAGATGACCGTCGCGGTGAGATTCAACAACATGCGCAAGGCTACTCGAGCTTTGCGCGTCGGCGGGACCCGGTGGGCACTATCCGGTCTCATCTGCCCAATCCTACTGTCCGCGGCAGGACATGACTCATTCTAAACATGATTCCATATCTGACCCCATTTTTGACACGCGATGATGGGTCCTTCACGGGCGGCTCCGCCGCGCCCCGGATATCGATGCTAGGGATTCTATCATGCCCCGGCCGGACGGTTCCAACGGGTGACCGGACCCGCTCGGGCAACTCCCACGGGCTAATCCGGGTATGCTGAAAATGCGGATAGCTAGTCCCAAAAATGACACAAATTCTTCATATTATCTCGCGGGATTTTGTGATTTCTCCATGTGTCTGGCTTTACAATCACTTAGCGGTTCCGCGTGGAAGTGGCCGCGACATCAACCGCTGCAGAAAGGGGATTGATGAACATGCCTGAGTGTACGATATGTGCCAAAGAGGTCAAGGATATCGGACCGATGGACGTTCCCTATCACGTGGAGTGCGTCATGGCGGCGTGGGATCGGGCAGTCCGGTCGTCGGCAGCTTGCCGGACGGGGAGTGGTTTGCCGCTGGTCCTGTCGCCGGTGCCGCAAATGTCCTATGCGTTGCTCCGGCGGCCTCCATGGATACCCCAGTTACGTTAGGGGACTCAGACTATCCTGGCAGTCCGTGACTCTAGATTTCAGCCGCTGCTGAACCGCTCCAATGTACTGGCTTGTGGCTCTCGTACTTTGGATTTCATCCAGGGCAGAGAACCACAACGTCGCGAGGTCTCCTTCATCCATAACCCAAGCCGCCTTGGCAACGTCGGTTTTCGTGCTGTCCTTAAGCGTGCAGTACCCTCCCTATCCTTGCCGTCCCGGCCAAGAATACCAGCCATCCCATCAAGAAATCGTGACGTCCTGCCGAACCTCCATGGCGGACCTACATGTTGCGTCTGGCTTCGTCCAGCAGCCGTTCGATCCTGTCATCGTCACCGGACACGATTAGAACATCGTCTTCCCTGATGGTCTCGCTGAGGTCGGGCGCCACGATGACTTCATTCTTGTGCTGCCGCAACAGTACTGCCACCTCCCACCTCCCCTTGGGACCGAAACCCACGTCGGCTAATTTCTTCCCGACAAGGTAAGGCAGCGCCATCAGCTTGGCTACACCATAGTAGTGGCCTACCGGTATGTAGTCCACGGCATCGCCTATGATCATATTGTGGGCGGTTCTGATGCCCATCTCGCGCTCCGGATGCACCACGATATCGGCCCCGATCTTCTCCAGAATCGTACCGTGGAGCTCGCTGTTGGCTCTGGCGATGACGTACCGGACTCCTAGCGTCTTCAGCAGAATGGTAGTTAGCACACTCGCCTCAATTGATGAACCCATTGACACGATGGCAACGTCGTAATCCCGGACGCCCAGGTCTTTGAGCACCGCCTCGTTGGTCGCGTCCGCCTGTATGGCGCGGGTCAATTGAGGTGCCACGTTGAGGACTCGCCTCTCGTCATTGTCGATGGCCAGAACGTCGTTGCCCATGTTGTGGAGCGCCGTGGCCACGCTCGTTCCGAATCTACCCAAGCCCAGAACAACCACTTGTCTTCTCAATCCTGCCTCCTATCCGGTCCTGACTGTCTCCTGGGGATACCGGTATGCTGCGATCCGCTGCCGCTGGACAAGGGCGAAAGCCATGGTCAGGGGTCCTAATCTGCCGATAAACATGGTGAGACCGATGATCATGCGCCCCGCCACCGACAAACCCGGGGTGATGCCAGCCGACAACCCGACGTTGCTGAACGCCGAGACGGTCTCAAAAAGCAAATAGATGAATCTGGTCTCCCCCTCGGTCAAGGTCAGCAGGAATACCACCGCCGATATGAAAGCAACGGCCAGGAGGACGATGGTCAGGGCGCGGTTCGTCTGCTGGACGGAAAATTCCCGGCCGAAGGCCCCGGCATGTTCCTTCCCTTTGACAGTACTCCACATGGTCGCGGCGAGCATGCCGAAATTGTTCACCTTTATGCCGCCGGCCGTGGAACCTGATGCCCCGCCAATGAACATCAGAATGGCCACAAGGAAAAGCGAGTAATTAGCCAGGTGCTGCACGCTGACGGAGTTGAAGCCGGCCGTCCTCGCCGTGACCGACTGGAAGAACGCGTTTGAGATCATATCAGGTAGTGAGAGACTGCCGAGCGTCGCATTGTTGCGGAACTCGGTCAATAGAAAAGCCGCTGTCCCCAGGGCGAGCAACAGGACAGAGGTCAACACCACCAGCTTGCTGTCCAACGACAGCCGGCGTACGTTCCACCTCACGCGGAGGAAGTCCGTTATTACCAGGAAACTGATTCCCCCGATGATGATCAGGGCGGCGGTTCCCAGCAGCACCAGAGGCTGCTTCTGGTAGATAGTCAGACTCTGGAAATTACCGGACAGGTCAAATCCGGCGTTGTTGAAGGATGAGATGGACTGAAAAGCGGAAAGCCAGATGGACACATCGGTCGGGTTTCCTTTTGAATAGTAGAGGTAAAAGAGGGCAACACCGGCGGCTTCCATCACGGTGGTGAAAAGCGCCATCAACCACACGACCTTGACCACGCCGCCAAGACGGGTCACCCCAATTGACTCGCTAATGAGTATTTTCTCCTTCAGGCCAATCCGGCGCCCGAACGCCAGCAGGAACAGGGTGGCGCTGGTCATGAACCCGAAACCGCCGAGTTGGACCAGGACTATGATGACAATCTGCCCGAAGAAGCTCCAGTGACTTGCCGTGTCCACGACTACGAGGCCGGTAACACAAACGGCTGAGGTTGCGGTAAAAAGAGCGTCCAAAGGGGGAGTGGCTGCGCCCGACTTGCTGGCAACGGGCAACACCAGGAGCACGGCGCCGACTACTATCACAGCGGCGAAACCGAATATCATCATCAGCGAGGAAGACACCGGCGTCCGCGGCTTTGGGATTATCGGCAGCAGCACGCGCCACGGCCTGACTATTGTGGTTCGGAATATGGCGTTGACAAACCTCGGATTGGGTGTTCTCATCTCGAGGAGACTCCACAAGCCAGTATCACTTCCGGGTGAAACAACGGGCCGGCGGGCACCGTGTGCCTATCATAGCTCGCGAGGACGACTTTATCCAGCGTGGCCATGAAAACAAAAGGGTCCGGGTCCAGCTTCTTCGGCCGCCGGCCAAAATGGTATGAGTACCTCATAGCCGTTGACGAATACAACAGTCCATCCTCGTTTGTTCCGACTATAATCTAGAACATGTATTGACCATTTTGGAATGGAGGTAGAGTTCACATGCCCGTTATAACACTACCGGCTCTTGGTCTGTGGATGGGGATAGCGAGCCTTATTTTTGGCATCATCGTGATGATCTTCCCCAAGATACTCAACTACCTGATTGGCCTGTATCTCATCATCATCGGCATTATGGCCATAATAGGGTATCTCAACAGGTAGGGGCTCGGCCGGACCGCACCGTTCCGGGTTTGACCGGGAATACCCGGAGCATAGAAGATCCGGGCAGAACGAATAAGGAGGGGGTATGCTCAATCTACTGGTGATCATCGGTATTATCCTTTTGGTCCTGTGGCTGTTGGGTCTGTTTGCGTTCCACGCCGGTGGGATAATCAATATCCTGCTCATCATCGGGATCATCCTGGTGATTGTGTGGCTGTGGCGGCGGGTAAGACGTTAAAAAGGGGCAAGGGGCTCGATTTTGGTGAGGAGGTGACAGAAGACGGGTATCGAATGGTTTCGTGACCTGAGTGTGACCATCCTGGGATTTGTGACCTCGGCCGTCCTCATCTTCATCGCAGTACTCGCCTACCGTCTGTACCGGTCAACCCAGTCCACGCTGATGGTGGTTAAGGCAGCGTCGAAAGTGGCATATGATACCGCGATCCTGGTGCAGGAGGGTGTCAAGTCGCTGCTTCCCATACTGGCGCTGGTGCAAGGCATTCGAGGCGGATTCGAGGCCATCCTGAAGATGTTCAAGAAGGAAAGTAACGAAGGGGGCAACAAAGGTGAATAGGGATCATGCGATCGGTTTTGGCATCGGACTATTGACCGGCGCGGTCATTGGCGGGGTTATCGGGCTGTTATATGCGCCTAAGCCGGGCAAAGAGACCAGGCAACTAATCAAAGACAAGGCCGTTGACTTGGGGGAAGCGGTCAAGTACAAGACCGTCGAAGTGGTTGACGCGGTCAAGGATGCGGCGGCTGAGGCAAGCCGTAAGGGACACGCGGCAGTCCAGGCACTAAAGAGCTGACACCGTTTGCAGGGACCGTCGGCCAGATGGCCAGACGGTGAGCCACAGGCCGTGCAGGATCTGGTGAGCCAGTTCCGGCGCGGTCTTTCCGGCGAGGGATCACGCGTGCCGTCGTTCTCAGGAGTCGTCCAGCAAGTCGTTGAGGAACTCGTCAAGTTACTGGCTGTTGACGGCAGTGGGGGTTTGATTTGAACTCAGTCGGTGCGCTTCTCAGAAAGCACTGGCAACTCATCGTCTTCATACTGGGCATGGTTTTCGTCTTCTGGTTGCTCTGGATGCTTCGAAACGTCCTTCTGCCTTTTGTGGTCGGTTTCATTATCGCCTATTTGCTCCTGCCGATCATCAGGTGGGTTGAGCGACGTTGAGAGACGCGTCCCGTTCGTGGGCAAGAAGCCGAAGCTAAGACAGCTGAGACGGATTTCCGCCATCGCGGTGGTGTATATTCTGTCCCTGGGCGTCGTCGGACTTGCCCTCTTCTATGTCGTCACAACCATAGCCAAAGCCTTTGGGACGCTGACGCAGGATGCCTCGCAGATCCTTCCGAATGGCCTGGAAACAATAACGGCATGGCTCAAGTCTTTGGATATGCTGTCGAGTCCATCAATTCAGGCCAATATCGACGCCTACGCGGCGAACGTCGCCGCTGACGCTGCCGGGTACACTGACTGATTTTCTGACGCGCTGGGGTGAAGGTTATCCAGACTTCGGCAGGGATGATTCTGGGGTTTATCATCATGCCGGTTTTCACCTTCTTCCTTCTTAAGGACTGGGACCGACTGCGTGACCGTTTTTACGCGGCGCTACCGAAATGGACCCGGATACATACCAAGAACATCTTCTCCATTCTCCAGAATGCGGTGGTGCGCTATATTCGCGGCCAGATGCTGCTCGGGCTGGCGGTTGCGGTTCTGTCCTACATTCTGCTTACTGTTCTACGGATTAGTTTCGCTCTACCGCTAGCCATCTTTGCCGGTGTGCTGGACCTCGTTCCCTCGGTTGGACCCTGGCTGGGCGGCGCCCTGGCGGTCCTGGTCACGCTGGCAACGGACCCTGACAAAGTCATCTGGGTGGGTGCGGGGTATGTGGTGATTCAGCTGCTGGAGAACCAGGTGCTGGGGCCCAGAATTCAGGGGGCGCAGATGGAGATTCATCCGGCGTTTCTGCTGGTGCTGAGCGTTCTGGGAGCGTACTTTGCCGGAATACTGGGGTTCATTATCGTCCTGCCCCTCACCATGTCGTGATGAAGGTCTTCAAGTACCTGCGGGATAGCACGATCGACGGCAGTATTGGCTAGTCTCATCCAGCCGTTGGTGGGGATGGACACGGCGCCGTCACCTGACGCCGTGGAACTGACGATGAAGACAAGAGCGGAGGTCAAGAATGCGCTGCCTATTCAGGCTCGGCTCCCTGGTGGTAATAGCGGTAATCGTTCTTCTTGTCGTGTTGTATGTCCGCGGGTGCTTCACCATCCCGGGGTTGGGCTGAATTGCCGGCCGGCGTTCAATGCCGGGACGCAGGAAGCGGGCCCCGGCAAGGGCACGTAAGGCTACGCCGGGAAGACAGGCGGAAGCGCTGCCCGAAAACGAGTTCGGGCCCGCGGGCGGGCACGACCGGTAATCGAGCCCGTCGAACCCGGCCAAGAACGAACGACTGAAGCCGAGGGACTCACTTCAGTAAAGCCGCCGCTGTCGGCGGAGGCTCGAGGACTGCTTGCCAAGGTGGACGATGGTGGAATACCATTGATGATAACACGGAATCTGGAGCGGATCGCCGGCGAACATGGCATCGCGGTGCGAGGCGACATGACTCCGAATGATCTGGTAGACCGTTTGCGTGAATTGGCCCGAGCCAGCGGATGACCTGTGAACCGCTGCCATTCTAGATCGGCTTCTCCAGATCGCCTCGAACCCGATGCCGCAACTGGTTCGGAAATACGGCCGGATGGCGCAGGACTAACGAAATGATTAAGGTAATTATCGGGTACAAAGTGCAACCAGGGCGCAGATGTGCAGTCGGTTTTCCAACAACTGAGATCGCACGCGATGACGTATCCCGGCTACATAGGTTCCGAGAACCTGCGAAGCGAACAGGATAAGTCGATAGTGGCCATGGTACAGAACTGGGACAAGATGGAAGATTGGAAGTCCTGGGAAACGTCCTCGATACAGGCAGGCCATACTCAAGGAAGCGGGGCGGTCCCTGCAGGAAGAACCGAGGGTGACGGTATTTCGAATTATTCCTACCGGGGGCTGGGGTTAGACCCCGTGGGACTTATCTTCAACCCGCGGCTCCGTACCAGGTGGGCGTAGAATGGCAAGCTAACAAAGAACGGCACGAAGTTGTTGGCGACGCGGAATAGTATTGCCGCCAACGCTGCCTGGGCGAAGGGCACCCCCAGAAGGGCAAACACTCCCGCCATTGACGCTTCCTGCACCCCCAGCCCGCCGGGAACCATGGACAGGTTTCCGGCCGAGATACCGATACTGAAACCAGCCAGCAGCACGTTGACGGAGGGACCTTTCCCCAGTGCGGCAAAGCAGAACCACAGGCCGCCGGCGGAAAGCACCCAATCCGCCCCCTCGACCAGCACCAGCCCGACCAACAGCAGGCGGTGCCGCTTGAATCCCCCCAAACCCCTGGAGAGGGCGCCGTCCAAGTCGTTCATGAATGCACTTATGTCTTTATGACTTACCCACTTCCAGACGGTCTTGACCAGGCGCAGCACCCATTGCCTCAAGGAACGGACTACCATGATGGCCGTGACCAGGACAAACAAGGCCACAACCATGACTGCGGCAAAGATCACGGTCGCCGGGCTGCTTCCGAGGACTACGCGCCCAAAGAGCATGGAAATGAGACCGACGATGAAAAGGGCGAGTATCACCACGTTGCTGACGAACGAATGGAATAGCGATGCGGCGACGATTTCACCCGAATCAAGGCCCCGCTGCTTGGTCAACATGACACGCATCGAGTGCGCCGGCGCCCCGGCTAATGCCATGACATTGTTCAAGGTGCTTGAGACGAATCCGATCTCAAGCAACTCCAGAGAACCCATCTTTATGGAAAAGGCGCGGTTTACCAGAACGTACCCGTAGCTCAGGCAGACGTCGGATGCCAGACACGAGGCCACCGCCAACGCGGTGTATTGCCAGGTCGCTTGTGCCAGTACCTGGCTGACCTCCCTCCATTTGACGGCAACCAGAACCGCGGCCACGACCACGAATGCGCCGACAACCAGGGCAATGGTGCGGGAGCGGCGGGGGCTGAGCAACCTCAATGTCATAGCGGAGCATCTCCAGGATTGATTATACACACTCCGTACGACCTGCCGCCCTCAAGACACATAGAGATTTCATCTTTATTTAATCCGGTGTTCATCTCTGACGCCTACAATGGGGCTGACGGGGCCTGCTACCTGCTAAGTTCGGATCAGCAACTATAGGAGGTATTGAGGTGTTCCACAGAATCCTTGTGTGTCTGGACCACTCCAAGCTGGATGACCAAGTCCTGCCCTACGTCTCCGCCGAGGCTCACCGGTTCGGCAGCAAGATCGTCCTCCTCCACGTCTGCAAGAGGGATTTCCGCAGCTTCGACCTGCCCGCTTCCGGCCAATTCAGTTACATTCCGACCGATCTCATATTCAGAGAATTCCTGGAGCGATGGAACCGTACCGCGGCTGTATTTGCGACGGATCGCGAACAAATTGGAGCGCGACGGAATTGACGCCGAGCCGATGATTGTTGAGGGGACGGGCACGGTGGCGGAAGTCATCAAAGACTTCGCCGAAGAGAACTCCATCGACCTCATTGCGATGGCGAGCCGCCGCCGCCGGGGGTTGAAGCGCCTTGTATTTGGCAGTGTGGCCGACGCGGTGGCCGGGATGACGGCCATCCCGGTTCTGCTGGTAAAGCCGGGCGGTAACAGAACCCTCAGTCAGATTGGGCTGGTTGGGGCGGGTGGTATGTGGGACGTTGATGAAGATATCGCGCCGTCAGGCTGGCAGCAGGAGCTCGACCCAGTCTCGCTCGCAGGGTGATGGCCCGCGCATGGCGCCCATAGCCGGGGAGCACTGGGGAAGTCATGACAGAAGGCCGTCCGGCCGGCGACACGCGGGAAATGCTACTACCATCAGACCTATCGCGGGCGGAAGCGCCTGATCCGATCCGACGGCATGAGCTACTTCCGGTTTGTCCCGTATGCGCCGTGGCGTTCGATGAATTCCTCCGGGTACTTGAAGTTCATCTTGATCAGGGACACCATTTGTCGGCCCAATCGGTGAGCGGCGCTCATGCATTGAACCATATTCTTGAGTTCACCCGGGTTGGAAACATACGCAGCGATGGTGTTCGCCGGAAGCATGCGACGCTGCACGATGAAGAAACTGTAGTCTTTCAGAGCGTCCACGAGCCCCAGACTGCCGCAGACTACTACAACCCCGGCCACCTTGTTGGTCAGGTTCCTGCCTGGCTGATTTAATGCGATGGTCCGGTCCATGATGGTCTTCGCTTGACCGGTCATCCCCCAGAAGTATATGGGCGTGCCGAAGACGATACCATCGGCTTCGACTATCTTGTTGTACAGTTCCTGCATGTCATCCGCCAAGTGGCATGCTGCTGTGGTGGCGCATGATCGGCAGCCGTCACACGGCTGAATGACCTTTCCTGATACGCTGTAGAGTTCCACGTCTGCCTTTTCATCCCGTGCCCCACGGAGGACCTCCTCAAGCACGGTCACCGTGTTTCCATTTTTCCTGGGACTACCTGATATGGCTAAGATCTTCATCTTCTCTCCACCTGACGCGCTAAGAAATCAATTGAATGAAGGACCGCCCGGCATTATCCGCCGGTCATTTCCCTGGCCAGTTCAACTATCCGCGGCAAGACATCGCCGATCCTCTCATTAATGACGACGTCCGCGTAAATGTCATGCGGAGTGTCCATAATGTTGATGATGACGAGCCGCGCACCTGCATCCCTGGCGATCAGAGGTATCTCGGCGGCCGGGTATACCACCAGTGATGAACCGCAGACGAGGAGCAAGTCGCACCCGGCGGCCCTTCGTCGCGCCTCATTGGTCTGTTGCTCAGGCATAGCTTGGCCGAACTGAATAACGTCGGGCTTCAAGGTGCCGCCACATGCCTCGCACTTGGGCACTTTCTCGCCGGCCTCGAGCCTGACCTGAACGTCTTCACTGGGATATCTGCGCCCGCAGCCGAGGCACAGGGCCCTGGTCCAGGTGCCGTGGAGTTCGATCACCTTCTCGGCCGGGACCCCGGACTTCTGATGGAGTCCATCACCGTCTTGGGTAATGACACAGTCGAGCTTTCCCATTCGGTGCAGTTCGGCGATGGCCATGTGGCCAGCGTTCGGAACGGCCGCGGCGATAATCGGCCAGAGCGTCTTCTGACGCTCCCAATACTTCTCGCGGCTCGTCTGGCTTGACAGGAACTTCTGATAGGTAAGCTCGCTAGGGTCATACCTATCCCAGATGCCGCCGGGACTCCGGAAATCGGGAATTCCCGATTCCGTGCTGATGCCTGCGCCGGTGAAAACCACAATGCTTCTCGATGCATGGATGATGTCAGCAACAATGTCTATCTGGCTCATCACTTACCACTCGCATGGTCTTCGGGCACGACGAATCAGTGCACGTCTCTGCACGGCGATCTCTCTATTCGGGCAGATCTCACAGGGTCAGCAACGGCTGGTATCTTACTATTCCGGTTCCACCAGGTTCTGTCACGGTTCGCCCCACCGGTATTTCGGGTTCCGGCGCAGTGTGTCAACACCGCAATTCAGGCATAGTCCATTGTGACAGCATATCACCGCCCCGCATTCATGGCAGCGCCATCTCGCTTCTTCTTCTGCCAGGAACTGTTCCATGCCGTGCTCCTTGATGAAACCGAGGTTTTCTATCATGCTCATGTGATACTTGGTGCGGTACCTCTTGTCGAGAGTCTTCAGCCGCCGGCAGGGAAAATCACTGCACTCATGGCAGAACCGGACAAGTCCTTTCCCCAGGAGATCGCATTGCTGTTTCATGAAGGCGCAGTTCTTGCCTCGGGGCAAACAGCCGGGGCAGTACGTCTTGCTGAATCCCTGGCTCTTCAGGTCATGTTTCATTGCCAGGTAGCTGACGCAGATGCCGCAATTCATTCCGCAGGGCGCTATGAGTTTCTCTTCCATCGGGAGGTATTATTGCACAGAGGGAATGATTTGGGAAGACGTGTCGAATGAGAGCTGAAACAGTCAATGCGTGTTCTTGACACTCATTTCGAGCTGCGTTAGACTACCGCAGAAGCGGGCGGCCGGATGGTGGTCAGTCGAATCGCGTAGCGAAGGAACGGAGGTCAGGCAGATGGGTTCGGTGAAGCTGATGCAGTACGAGTGGAGCGATAATCCAAGGGAAGTGGAGTACTTCCTGCCTGACTGCTGGGAGGTGAAGGTATATGACATCGCCGGCGCTCACCGCCCCGCTCTGGACGATCAGCAAATGGCGGCCGCCATCGGCTCGCCGGTCGGGTCGGCGACAATCCGGGAACTGGCGCGCGGCAAGAAGAAGGTGTGCATTCTTTTCGACGATATGGCCCGGGGCACGCCGACCTGGAAGGTGGCACCTTTCGTGCTCAAGGAGTTGCAGGAGGCGGGAATCGCGGACAACGCCATCGAGTTCATCTGTGCCACCGGGGCGCACCAATCATGGGACCGCTCGGCGCTGGTGCGGAAAGTGGGCGAGCGCATTATGAACAGCTATCCCGTGTATAATCACGTGGCTTTCTTCAATTGCACTCCTCTGGGGAAGACGAGCTTCGGCACCCGGGTAGAAATCAACAGTGAGGTGATGTCCTGCGACCTCAAGATCGCCATCGGGGACCTGGCCCCGCACGTGAGCTATGGCTTCAGCGGAGGGGGCAAGATGGTGATGCCTGGAGTAGCCTCGTACGACAGCATCGCCGAGCATCACGGGGTCATTCACCGGCATGGTCCGCCCGGGCAGGTCGATCCCAATTTCCGCAGCGCCAACAACGAATCGCTGCGCGATGCCATCGAATTTGCCCGGATGGCCAAGCTGGATTTCTCCGTGCACTGCATGCTGAACCACAAGACCGAGGTGGTTGGTATCTTTGCCGGTGATGTTGAGGCGTCACAGAAAGCCGCCATCGAGGAGGCGAAGAAGCACTTCTACGTTCCGGATACGAACGATAACGACATTGCCATCGCGAACGCCTTCTGCAAGGCAAACGAAGCCAACATCGCCCTGCCGGTCGCCTTCCGCTCGGTGACGCGGGCCGGCGGTACGGCGGTGGTGATCGCCAACTCGCCTTTTGGGCAGATTGGGCATTACCTGTTCGGGAGTTGGGGGAGAAGCTTCGGGGGCAAAGTGTGGAACAAGATGAGTCCGCCGGAGTGGGTGCGGCACTGCCTGTTCTACAGCGAGTATCCGGAGGCCCGGAACTGGGACCGGTTTGCCGATAAGGACCTGGACCGGGTGTTCTTCCCCAGCCAGTGGGCTGAAGTGATCGGCAGGCTGATGGAATGGCATGGGACCAAGGCGAAGGTGGCGGTATTTCCGGATGGGACTAACCAACTCTGAAGCGATGGATGGGGGATCCCTGGTCGGGATAGTATCGACCGGGAACGGCCGGATTCGGCCATGTAGAAAGTAGGCCTCCGTGGAGGACTTGATGGATATCGAGCAGGCGATCAAGAACCGTAGAAGCATCCGCCAGTACAAGAGTGACCCCGTTCCTGACGATTTGCTGGACGCCGTATTTGAGGCGGCGCGGTGGGCGCCTTCCTGGGGCAATCTGCAGTGCTGGCATTTTGTGGTGGTGCGGGACCCGGAACGCAAGGAGCGGCTGGCAGCTACCCTCTTTGGTATCACCGACCGGCCGAACCGGACCTCAGAATCGATGAAGCAGGCGCCGGTGGTTATTGCGGTGTGCGCCGAGATCGGAAATTCAGGCGTTTCCTACCGGGAGCCCCGGCAGCCTGTGACTGACAAGGGCGAATACTGGTACATGTTTGATGCCGCACTGGCGATGCAGAATCTGGCGCTGCGGGCCCACTCCCTGGGTCTGGGTACCGTTATCGTGGGTGCTTTTGATGCCCGGAAAGCCGCCGAAGTGCTCGGCTTGCCCGCGGGGGTGGCCGTGGTGGCGCTGACTCCGTTGGGCTTTCCCAATGAGACACCTGCCCTTCGTCCGCGCAAAGAAGTGTCCGAGATCGTGCATCACGACGTCTTCTGATACCTCGACCGCAGATGGTTCGTCGTCTCCCATGACTGGGCGGTCGCTGTCGTTGTGATCACCGCTACCCGCCGACGCCAACACCAATCTCATCCTACAGCTCGCTTTGAGGTGCGCACACCCGTTGTGTTGCATCCATAGTGCGTTATTGAATCATAAACAGGGTGCAATACTACTGCAGACAAGTTGAAAGGGCGATTCAGTCGCCTGTGCGATAGGGCTACAATTAGGCCGTTTGGTCATTGTAAGCTAGTATGAACGTCTGCAGATTAGTGGGCTATTACGAGCAGTTTAGTCTACATTATCGTTCCTGCCATCCCTCAGTTGTTACTTCCCCGCGTGTGAGTCTGGGCGACTTGGCTCAGAATGGAGACGAGAAATGAAGAACTGGTTGCTGTTGGCGGCGCTGGGGCTGATTACTGCAGGGGGGTTGTTGTTGCTGGATTCGGGCGCCGCATTTGCCGAGGATGAGAACGGGTGCCTGACCTGCCATGGGAACCCGGGTTTCAGCAAGACCGATCCTGAAGGCCGTGTAATTTCGTTGTACGTGAGCCGCGAGCTGGTCAACATTGCCGCGCACCGCTTCATCGACTGCACCACCTGCCATGGCGCCTCGCCGCACAACGGCGGATCGCCATTGACAAAGCTGTCGTTGGCTGAGAAGTGTGGGCAATGCCATCAATACGAATACAGGCTTCACTTGAGTAGCATACACGGTCAGCAGTTGAAGCAGGGGAACGTTGACGTGGCGACGTGCGTGGACTGCCATAGTCTCACCGGTACTCCGCACAGTATCATCCGGGTGCTGGAGTATAACGCCCCGGCTTTCAAGAAGAATATCGGTGAGACTTGCGCGAAGTGCCATGATGACCCGGCGCTGATGGCGAACTACGGTATCGTGGAGCGGGTGTACGAGTCATACATGCGCAGTTTCCACGGTAAAGCGATCCAACTTGGAACCTATGATGCGTCGCAGATTGACAAAGCCACCTGCACCAACTGCCACGGGGTCCATGACATCAGGAGTACCGAGGAGGAAGGGTCGCCGGTGGCCGGGTTGGACAGTCTGGCGGCCACCTGTGAGAAGTGTCACAGTGGCGCCGGCATTGAGTTCGCCAAGGGATTCCTGGGGCACAGAGAGGCATCTCCGGAGAACATCCCGGCGGTGTACTATGCGGAGAAATTCTTCACGATCCTGTTGATAACGGTTCTGAGCATAGGCGGACTCCTGGTTGTTTCATCCGCCATCAGGTACGCAATTAACCGGTGGAGGGACTAAGTTGACTACCGAAGTGGGGACAATCGCACTTGAAGGGAAGCAGACGGAGACGATTAACCGGTTTGACATTCACCAGCGGTTGCAGCACATCGGACTGGCCGTCAGTTTTCTGCTGCTGGTCTTGACGGGTCTTCCCTTGAAATTCCCTAATGCGGGGATCAGCCAGTGGTGGGTGGCTTTCTGGGGTGGCGTCGAGGTCACCCGGACCGCCCACCGGGTGGGCGCCTGGGTCATGGTCATGGTGAGCGTGTATCACGTCCTGTACCTGTTGGTCAACGTGCTCGTGCTGCACAAGGCTTTTCCGGTCAAGATGATTCCATCACTGAAGGACGTGAAGGACTTCGGTCAGGACCTGGCCTATTCCTTTGGCCTGCGAAAAGAGAAGGCCCAGTATGACCGTTATGACTGGAGGCAGAAGTTCGACTACTGGGCGATCTTCTGGGGCGTGCCGGTGATGGCCGGTTCCGGTTTTATACTGATGTTTCCGGTGGCCGTATCGAACTTCTTGCCCGGATGGATTGTGCCGGCGGCGCTGGTGGCCCACAGCGACGAGGCGATGCTTGCACTGACCTGGATATTTGTGGTACACATGTTCTTCAGTCATTTCGCTCCCGGGTCGTTTCCGGCGAATACCAGCATCTTTACAGGTAAGGTATCCAGAGAGAAGTACGAGAAAGAGCATCCGGTGGAGTATGCCCGGATGACCGGATCCAGCGATAGTTCGCGGGCGGATGTGAGTTGACGTGAAGGAGGTGGCCATGAGGCGCTTAAGAGTGATTTTTGACGACGGGATTACCCGGGCCGCCGGCATCTGCTTTCTCCTTATCGTGGCCGTGGTCGTGTTTAATATCTACTCCGAACTGCCCGAGCGCTATCCGTTGTTCGGGGCGTTCAGTTTTATTATGGTCCCGGTGCTCTTCATCGCCGGCGGGATCATCTTCGTTCTCGCTATTCTGAGAAGCTAAAAGGAGCCTGGGCACCATGGGTGAAGGTAACGTTCGCAGGCACAGGGATAAGCTGCTGTTCTTGATGACGGCGGGGGCCATCGGAATTGTTCTGCTCGTCGTCGGCGGCTATCAACTGGTGGAGTTCACCGATTCCACCGCTTTCTGCGGTCAACTTTGCCATACCGTGATGGATCCTGAGTATACGGTGTTCCAGGAGTCTCCCCATTCGCGTGTTACCTGTGCCGAATGTCATGTGGGATCGGGGGCGGACTACCTGGTCAGGTCTAAGGTCAGTGGTATTCCCATGATTCTGGCGACTTTGACCGGGAACTATGAAAAGCCGATCCCGGTTCCGGTGAAGAATCTGCGGCCCGCCCGCGATACTTGCGAACAGTGCCACCGGCCGGAGCGTTTTACCGGCGATCTGGTTCGGGTACACACGACGTACCTGCCGGACGAGGCGAATACGTCGAAGACCGACACGCGCGTGCTGCGGGTCGGAGGCGGCGAGGCGGAAGCCGCCAAGGATATCCACTGGCATATCGGCGCCCAGGTATACTACTTGCCGCTCAATGAGAATCGTACCGAGATTGGTTGGGTGGGTGTGGTACAGGAAGACGGGACGATGGTGGAGTACGCCGATGCCTCCAAGGCCGCCGAAATTAGCCCGGACTTGATTGCCAAGGAAAAGCGGCTGATGGACTGCATGGATTGTCACAACCGGGCCACGCATGTCTTTAACTCGCCGGAGAAGCTGATCGACACAGCGTTCGTCCAGGGAAAACTGGACGCGTCGCTGCCCTACTTGAAGCGCGAGGCGATGAGCGCCCTGGACCCCGTGAATGACAGTCTTGACGCCGCATTTGCCAGGGTCGAATCGATCAGGGACTTCTACCGGGTGTCGTATCCGAATGTTTATGCCGCCAGCCGCGCTGCTGTGGACAGGGCGGTCACCGTTCTCCAGGAGGTCGCCCGGCTGACGACGTTTCCCCACATGAAAGTGGACTGGAAGAGTTACGTAAACCATTCCGCTCACAGTGCTGAGTCTCCCGGATGCTTCCGGTGTCATGGTAAGCTGGTGGCAACCTCCGGTCCGACGGCCGGGAAGCCGGTCGATGCCGGTTGCGAGTCATGCCACTTCTTCCAATTACCGGTCCCCAATTAGGTGAATCGCCGGAACCGGGGTGGCGTAGCGGGGCGGGTCTGTTTTTGAACCCAACGTATTGGTGCCGCCTTACCGCGCGGCCTGAAACCGGGTAGTATTATTGTGAAATATGGGTAGCAGTACCCATATTGGCTGGGTACAGCTGCGTGGTAGAGTTTGATTTGTGACAGATTGTTCATAATGGTTTGGGAAAGGTGTGTGTGCAGAATGGTGGTTGGGACAATAGGGAAATGGAGGACTGAATGCTGAAGAGAGCAAGCCGAATTCTGGGTATCGGCGCCGCGATTGCCTCGATGCTGCTGCTACTGGGGGTAGTGGTGGGGTGCGAGGGCAAATTGGGGCCGGCGGGGGAGCCGGGTACCAGCAGGGGTACGCTGTCGGGTAAGGTGACCAACAGCCTCACTGGCGCCGGATTGTCGGGGGTGGCGGTTGCCCTTAACCCGGCGATCAAGGATGTAACCATCACCACCGGGGAAGGTGGTAACTACACAGCGCAGTTGCCGATTGGCAGCTATACGGTGACCTACACCAGGGCCGACTTCACGACGGCGACGCAGACGGTGGGGGTGGTGGCCGGGCAGACCTCGACCGCCGACCTGGCGCTGAAGCCGGCGAAACCGGTGGCGGTGAATGCCGGCGCCGATGTGACCAGCGCTCCGGGAGCTTCGGTTAGCCTCAAAGCGACCGTCACCCCCCTTGATGGCTCGACGGTCAGCTCATACAAGTGGGTCCAGACCGGCGGCGTCAAGGCGACGGTTGATGGCGATGCGACGGCTACGATGAACGTGAAGCTGGGCACCGCTGAAGAGTACAAGGCGCAGTTCCTGGAAGGACTGGAGATTCTGGACCGGGCCGGCGTGCTCGGCATTTCGCCCTTCGCAATTGAAGAGGGGGAAATGACGACATTTGCCGTCACGGTGGTAACCTCGAGCGGGACCTATAAGGACTCCGTGAATGTCCTGGCCGCCATTCCTTATGTTGTGAGCCTGGGGATCCGCGACGTCCCCATCGGCCTGCCCGTGCTCATGAATGCGAAGAACGTCGCTTCCTATCAGTGGACCCTGACCGGGCCGGCGGGTACGAAAGCGACGGTCAACGATGCTAAGACCCGGAATCCTTACTTTACGCCTGACGTGGTCGGTAAGTACACGCTGGCGGAGAAGACAAGCGGGGCCAACGTCGAGGTATATGCCGGAACTTGGGCCGGCGGTATTACCGGGCAAGATGCCAAAGGACGCCCGGTGACGGCCGGCTGCTCCGCTTGCCATGACGGCAAGATAGCTCCCGACAAGTTCACCGCCTGGAAGGCCTCCGGGCACGCCGAAATCTTCACCCAGAATATCAACGATCCGGCCGGGCACTGGGCTATCACCTGCGCCCCCTGCCATACGGTCGGTTATGACCCGGTGGTGACGAATGGTGGTTTTGATGAGGCGGTGGCCGCCGAAGGTTGGAAAGTACCAGCTCACGGTGACGTCGGTCTGTACACCAAGATGCTGACCACGAATCCGAAGGCTACGGCATTGTCTAATATTCAGTGTGAGAACTGCCACGGGCCGAACGACGGCACCGGGCTTCATCCCAACAAGATCATGGATGGCGCTCGCATCAGCATATCTTCCGATGTGTGCGGTTCTTGTCACGGTGAACCGCTGCGCCACGGGCGCTTCCAGCAGTGGGAAGAGAGCGGTCATGCCAATTACGAGCTGGCTATTGACGAGTCCGGCAGTTCATCGTGCGTCCGCTGCCACGTTGGACAGGGCTTCATGCTCTGGCTTAAGCAGGGCGATCTTACCAAGTCGATCCAAGGCGCCAACGGCAACGCCACGGCGGCCGAGTTGGTGGCCATGGGCATAAGCCGGGATACGGCCGAACCCCAGACTTGCGTCGTATGTCATGATCCCCATCAGCAGGGTACCGTCTCCGGCGAACCGACCACGGCTACCGTGCGCGTCGTCGACGAGACGAAGCTGTTACCCGCCGGGTTCCAGGCGACCGAAGTGGGCAAGGGTGCGTTGTGTATGACTTGCCACAACACGAGAAACCAGTTGCACAACGTTGATGCCCCGCCCACCAGTTATTCCGGGCCCCACTATTCATCTCAGGCCGACATCCTTATGGGCGAAAACGCCTATTTCGTTAGCGTGGGGGCGCGGTCGCCGCACTCTTACCTTAAGGACACCTGCGTCACCTGCCACATGGAAGCGTCGCCTCCGCCGCCCGAGTACAGCAATGCGGGAGCGGGAACCAACCATAGCTTCAAGGCAAGCCTGACAATGTGTGCCGAGTGTCACTCCAAGACCCTTAACGCCGAGGCGCTCCAGGCCGGCGTGGAAGAAAAAATACATGAGCTGGCGGCCGCCCTTGGCAAGGGCTTGCTCGCCAAACTCCCGGCCTCCATGACCGTTAAGGACTACACCGTCCACGATAATGCCGGCAAGTCCTATGACGTGCTCAGCAACGCCCTGGTGCTGGCTAAGGACAACATCGTTTCCGCCGAGGCCGCGGATATCCATGGTCAACAGGGCTATACCTTGAAACTCAAGACCCCGGTGACCTTAACTTACGCCCCGGCCGGTGAGCCGACGCATACCATGACGCTTAGTGCTTTGGAAGTGCGTTTGGGCGACTTCACCAGCGATGGCACCAAAGCGATCGTTGCGACGACCGACAACCTGGTGAAAGCCGGCTGGAATCTTGGTCTGGTCGAGGACGGTAGTCTGGGCATCCACAATCCCCAGTTCACCGTGGAAGTGCTGGAGGCCTCGATCGCTGCGTTGAAGTAGGATCGTATGTGGAGTTGGTTGGACCCGCCATGAACCTGAGAGTGTTCGGAGACCGACTCTTACCAAATCGATAGGCTTAATGTACAATAGGGAGGGAAGCTGAAAGGCTTCCCTCCCTCGCGTTTGTTAGGAGCGCCGCAGGGGTCTATGTTAGTATTGATAAGGAGAGACTGGAATGCTGTCAAAGAGGATCGCCTCGTGGTCGTTATTGGTCGGCCTGACGGTCGTGTTGTCATTGATGGTTGCCTGTAACAGCAGCACGGTGACGACCGGCACGACGGGAACAACCACGCCGGCGGCGACGACTCCCAGGACTACGACGCCGGTGGCCACCACCGCGACGACTACACCCGCGGTGACGACTCCGAAAACTACTACGCCGGTGGCCACCACTACTTCGGGGGGAGCGGAGGGCCTTCCCGCCGATCACAAGAATCCACCGCGTACCGTGTGCCTGGTGTGCCATCAGACGGGCGTCGGCGGCGCCCCGAAATTCCCGGCTAACCACGCTTCGTATACTGATGCGATGTGCACCGGTTGTCACAAGTAGGCTTTTCCGGATTTCAACACTGGGATACTTCAGATGGGGTTGTGGTGTCGGGATGGTCTTTGGTCTTGTTCCGGCCACGGCAGGAGTTGGGGTTGCTTAAGAAGAAGAAGTTCATTATCGGTGCGATCATCGTTCTGGCCGCAATAGGCTTTCTGAGCGTCCGGGCATTCGCCGGGTCGGCGACCTACTACTATGAGGTGGCCGAACTGGTGGGTAAGGGCGATGCGGTCCGGGGCGATACGGTAAAGGTGCGGGGCGTGGTGGCGGAGGGTTCGGTGGTACGGCAGACCGAGGGCGCCCGGCTGAGTTTCACTCTGGCCGACGCTACCGGAGTCAGTTCCGTTCCCGTGGTCTTTCAGGGGGTGGTCCCCGATACCTTCCAGGAAGGACGCGAGGTTGTCTGCGAGGGCTCCTGGGGGGCGGATAGCGTGTTTCGGGCGACTGTACTCATGCCCAAGTGCCCTTCCAGGTACACCCCGGTATCCGGCTAGCCGGACGGACAGGTTCTTATGGCAGATCTTGGTTTTGTCGCGTTGTTGCTCGCGCTGTTGTTGGCGATCTTCTCCGCCATCGCGCTTGCGGTTGGCGGAAGGAGTGGCAACGCGCGGGTGCTGGAAATCGGCCGGGTGACGTTTCTGGCTACATGCACCCTGGTCACACTGTCGGTAGTTGCTCTCCTGTATTTGCTGCTGGCCCATGATTTCAGCATCGAGTATGTGGCCAACTACAGCAGCCGCGATATGTCTCCGCTTTACATAATGAGCAGCCTGTGGGCGGGCAATGGCGGCTCTTTGTTGACGTGGGCGTGGCTGCTCGTTGTTTTCGGAGCGGCCTTCCTGTTGACCCGGTGGCGGAAATCGCCGGAGATTGCGCCTTACGCCTCGGCAGTCATCATGGGGACCACCGCCTTTTTCGTTCTTCTGGTGCTTGGTCAGGCGAACCCGTTCGCGAAGCTGGGATTCACCGCCGCGGAGGGGACCGGACTGAATCCCTTGCTGGAAAACCCGGGCATGCTGATTCACCCTATTACGCTGTTGGCAGGGTACGTTGGCCTGACCGTTCCCTTTGCGATTGCTGTCGCCGCTTTGATCACGCGGCGTCTTGATAACGAGTGGGTGGCGCTGGCCCGCCGGTGGACGCTGGCGGCCTGGCTATTGCTGGGGGTTGGTAATCTCATCGGCGCCTGGTGGGCCTATGTCGAGCTGGGGTGGGGCGGTTATTGGGCTTGGGACCCCGTTGAGAATGCCAGCTTGATGCCGTGGCTGGTGGCGACCGCCCTTCTGCACTCGCTGTCGATGCAACGGCGCCGTGGGGCTTTCAAGATGTGGAGCATCTCCCTGGTAATTGTGACCTTTGAGTTGACGATTTTCGGCACCTTTATCACCCGGAGCGGGATTCTATCATCGGTGCATGCCTTCCCTGATACTGGGATCGGACCTTATTTTACGGTGTTCATGTTGCTGTGTGCCGTAGTTCCTATCTGGCTGGCGTATCTGCGGCGGCACGAATTGATAAGTGACGGCGCCGAGGAGTCGTTGGTCTCGCGGGAAGGTACTTTCCTGTTGAACAACCTTCTCCTGGTGGGGTCCACGGTGGTTATTCTCCTGGGCACCATGTTCCCTCTCCTGTCGCGAACGTTCGGCGGCCGGGAGGTGGAGGTGGGGAAGTCGTTCTTCAACACGGTGAACGCGCCGGTATTCCTGGTGATTATCCTCTTGGCCGGGATCTGCACTACTATCGGGTGGAAACGGGCTTCCGGCCGTAATCTGTTGCGCAATCTGCTGTGGCCCGCCGTGGCCGCGATTCTGGTTACGGTTGTGGCAGCCGTGGTTGGGGCGCGTCAGATCGGGGCCGCCTTCGCCGTCTTTGTGGGGACTTTCGTGGTCGGCACCATTCTGTTTGAGTGGGGCCGGGGCGTTCGGGGGCGTGCGCGCGGCGGCGCCGAGAACCCGGTGAATGCCTTTTTCAACTTGATCGGCGCCAATCGACCGCGGTATGGCGGGTACATCGTGCACATTGGCGTCGTCCTGATCGCCCTGGGCGTGGCCTGGTCGTCGCTTTATGCAGTGAGTACGGAAGCGACCGTGAAGCCGGGCGAGTCGATTGAACTGGGCGGCTACCGTGTTACTTTTGACCGCCTGTCGGCCTATCAGACGGCGCGACGCCAGGGCGTGACCGCGTTTCTCAGCGTGGCCCGTGGGGACGCCGGCGTGGGTCAGCTTACTTCGCTGAAATTCTACGATCCCCGGGTGCAGGTGCAGGACGAAGCCGAGCGGCAATGGGTCACCGAGGTGGCCATCAGAAGTACGCCGGTTGAGGATCTGTATGTGATTCTGATCGGGTGGGATACCGACCAGAGTGCGGCTTTCAAGGTGCTGGTGAACCCCCTGGTGATGTGGATATGGATTGGTGGTGCCGTGTTGATGCTGGGCGGGCTCGTCGCCTTCTGGCCGGAGCGGCGGCGGGGTAAGGCAACTGTCGGAAAGGCAACAGCCGGTTCAGGTGGTATCACCGGCGAATTGGAATCTGACTTACGCACCGGCATCTTGAGCAAGGACGAGTACGACGCACTGCAAGGGACTGCAGGGTCCGGAAAACGTGATATGCCGTCCTCGGGTGGCCTGCCTGGTGAGGGCGATGACGAGATCGAACGGCGGGTGCGGGCGCTGCGGCAGCAGAAACGGGCGGACAACCGCCCGCCTGCCGGGAAGAAGGGAGCGGGTGGGATTGGAGAGGGGAAGACCCAGCCCGGAGCGGCGAAAGGTGCGTCCCGGTGTCCCAGGTGCGGCCGGCCGGCCAAAGAGGGGGCGCGTTTTTGTACCTCGTGTGGAGCGAATTTGTCCGGGGGTAAGCGGTGATATTTCGGGTTGTCCTGGCTGCGGTCCTGCTCGTTTTCATGTTGCCGGGTGTAGCGGTGGCCGCGACGCCGGCCGTCGGCAGCATCGAGGGCCAGTTAGTTAACGGCACCACTGGCGGTTCGGCCCTGGGCGGTCTCGACGTGGGGCTGTTCAGCCTGAATAGCGACAACACGACCGGACATTGGACCGTGAAGGCTGACTCCTCGGGACGGTTTGTCTTCGGGGACGTGAGTACCGACCCAGGCAACGCCTACGCGGTGGGGGCGACGTTTCAGGGCGTGGACTATTTTACCGACCTGGTGAAGTTCAGCGACAATGAGACGAGCAAGAGCATTGACCTGACTGTGTACGATGCTACGGAAGACGATTCTGCAATCCGGATTGTTAACGCCCACACCATCGTCTTCCTGGAAGATGGTGCCCTGAGGATGCAGGAAGTGTACGTGTTTGCCAACATGTCAGACCGGACGTACGTCGGGTCCACGAACGGGACTGACGGAAGTCACCGGCAGACGTTGCGGTTCTCGCTTCCGGATGGCTTCGCCGAGTTGAACCTGGGTGGTGAACTGGCGGCGGCCGGCATCACTGCCAGCGACAGCGGATTTGTGGACACGCGGCCGGTGCAGCCGGGTTCGACGCAGGCGTTCTACAGTTACGTCGTGAGCCTGAAATCGGGCAGTTACACTTACCAGCGGGGCGTCGACTATCCGACCTTGAAGTACAGTATGCTGGTTCAAGGGGATAAGGTGTCGATCCAGGGTGCCGGGCTGACTGGTTCCGGGACTACCGACATGGGGGGCACGCTCTTTACGGGAGTCACCGGAAGTGATCTGGCCCCGGGGACAAGTCTGTCAGTCCGGCTTTCCGGCCTGTCGTCTGCCGGCCAGAGGTCGCCGGTCCTGCTCTGGGTGATGATCGGCGGCGTGGTCGCGATTGTCGGTCTGATGATGGTCTATTTCATGAAGCGGAAGCGACCGGCTGCCGTTGTCGTTGATGGTGATGTGCCGGGTGAGGATGAGTTGCTGGCAGCAATCGCCGACCTGGACGAAGATTTCGAGAAAGGACGGATAGCCGCGGACCCGTACCGGGCGAAGCGCGCCCAGCTGAAGAGGGATCTGGCCGAACTCATCGGAAGATCGAAGGGGGCCACCGCCGGGGGTTGATGTCCGCCGTTGCAGCGCCTCAGTGGGCAATCGAGGCTTCAGGGCTGGCGAAGTCCTATGGCAGCCATCTCGCTCTGCGCGGCGTGGACCTGAAAGTGACCGCCGGGGAGCGGGTTGCCCTCTTCGGACCCAATGGGGCGGGCAAGACGACCCTGATCAAGATGCTGGCCACGGTGGTGCGGCCGACGTCGGGGCGCGTGTGGGTGGAGGGGATGGACGTCAAGGACAGGGCCGAGGAGGCGCGACGCCGTATCGGTCTGGTCGGCCACAGTACCTTTCTTTACAATCACCTGACGATCTATGAGAATCTCGACTTCTACAGCCGGATCTATGACATTGACCGGCGCCGCGATCGCATCATGGAAGTGGTGGACCGGGTTGAGATGTCGGCTCGCCTGCATGACCGGGTTGGCGACCTGTCACGCGGTATGCAACAGCGGGTGTCGATCGCCCGGGCATTGTTGCACCGGCCATCAGTCATGCTCCTTGACGAACCGGAAACCGGCTTGGACCAGCGGTCGTCGTCCATTGCCTGGGGGGCGTTGCTGGGCGCCGGGGATACGCGGCGGACGGTAGTGCTGATAACCCACAGCCTTGAACGGGGGCTCGAAATGAGTGATCGGGTTGTGCTGCTGGTCAAGGGTCGGGTGGCGTGGCAGGGGCCGGCCCGGGGGATGGACTTGAACCGCCTGCGCGAGCTTTACGACGTTCACGCCGGGGGTAAGGAATGACTTTCTGGCGTAAGGTTGGAGCGGTCACCTGGAAGGACGTCCTCACTGAATTACGGACCCGGGAAGTCGTCTTCACCGTTCTGGTGTTTGCCATTCTGGTGATTGTGATCTTCAATTTTGCCTTCGGTACCAGCCGCGAGGCAATTACCGTGGCCGGACCGGGGATTCTGTGGGTTACGTTTGCTTTTTCCGGTGTGTTGAGCTTGAACCGCGCTTTCGTCCCGGAGAGGGAATCGGGGTGCATTGAAGGCCTGCTGGCAGCGCCTATCAGCCGTGAGGCGATCTACGTAGGCAAGATGCTCGGTAGCCTGATGTCAATGGTGGTTGTGGAGGCTGTGGCGTTGCCTGTTTTCGCCCTCCTCTTCAATTTGAAGGTCCTGTCGGTCCCCCTGGTGGTAATTACCCTGCTGGCAACCATCGGCTTTGTGGCCGTTGGCACCCTGTTTTCCGCCCTCGCCGTGAACACCAGGGCGCGGGATATGGTGTTACCCATTCTGTTCCTGCCGGTGGTGGTGCCGGTGGTCATATCGGCGGTGAAGGCCTCCGCCCTGGCTCTGGACGGGGCGCCCTGGAGCGAAATGCTGGGCTGGCTCCAGATAATTGCCGCCTTCGACGTGATTTTCCTGGTTGTTTCTTATCTTGTTTTTGGCTTTGTGATCGAACAGTAGAGGAGGCACGCATGAAAAGGGGCGTCGCGCTGCAAGTCGGGTTGTGGGCATTGAGCTTCTCCCTGATCGTGGTCGCCTTATACATGGTATTTGTATGGGTGCCGACCGAGTCATCGATGGGCATCGTGCAGCGGATATTCTACTTCCATGTCCCTTCGGCCTGGGCCGGGTTCCTCGCCTTCGCGGTCGTATTCGTGACCAGCATCCTGTATCTGGCGAAGCGTGACAGCAAATGGGACGTCGTCGCCCACTGTTCTGCCCAACTGGGTGTATTGTTCACGACGCTCGTCCTGTTGAGCGGACCGATATGGGCCAGGCCGGTGTGGGGAGTGTGGTGGACGTGGGAACCTCGCCTGACGACCGCCCTTGTCTTGTGGGTGATTTACGTAGCCTACCTGCTGGTGCGAGGTTATGCCTCCGACCGGGAGCAGGGGGCCCGGTTTGCCGCGGTCATCGGTATCGTCGGTTTTTTCGATGTGCCCATCGTCTTTCTGTCGATAAGCTGGTGGCGGACGCAGCACCCCGGCCCCCTAGTCTTCCAGAGCGGCGGGCTGGCTCCTTCAATGCTGGCGACGCTACTTCTATCGGTCGCGGCCTTTACCAGTCTGTACTGGGTACTGTTGCTGCAACAGGTAGCCTTGAAGCGGGGCGAGGATAAGATTGTGCAATTGAAGGAAGCGATGGACTAGGGATACAATTGAGTCCAAAGGTGGATGTGTAGTATGGAAAATGCAGGCTACTTGTTCGCGGCTTACACGATAATCTGGGCGGTGCTGTTTGCGTTTGTTCTGGTGCTGGTCAACCGGCAGGCCAAGTTGAAGCGCGAGATCGATCGCCTCAGCCAACTAGTCAAGGACAAGGAGAGTCCGCGGCGACCAGGCTAGCCTGCGGGCGAATCGGGCCGGCGTCCTTCGTCGGTGGGTTCGTGATACGTCTGGAAGGCACGGCAGCACATGAAACTCCTGACCGGCCTGACTCTCGGTAAGAAAATAGCGTTGCTGGCGAGCGCCTCATTGCTTGTCGGTATTGGCATCTTCAGTTTCGTCGCGATACGGGCGGTCAGGCAGTCCGTGGATACCATGCTTGACGACCGCCTCACACTGGCCCGCCTCACTGCCGACTACATCGATGATACCCTGGGGAACGTGGTGGCCGAGGTGTCTGCCGCGGCCGTTCACATTAACGTATCCCCGTCCGACCTCGGACCAGCGGTAGACCAACTGGAAGCGATAGCCACGAGGTTGTCCATCAAGGTCGTCAACATCTGCGAGGTCCGCAGCGATGGGTCCGTTGCCTGGAGTAATTCCCCGCTAAGTGGCGGCAGCCGTTTTGAGTTTTCGATCTATCCTTCCGTGCGGGAGACACTGGTCGGTGGGGTGGCTACTGTGTCCGGCCTGGTCCCGTTGCCCGGCAGTGGCACCCCCGTGGTGCTTCTCGACCGCGGCCGGACCGGCGGACGATGCCGGGCAGCCGGTGGCCCTGGTGGTCGCCGTCGACGTCGCCCAGTCGAGTATCTCCGGGTTGGTGCAGCCGCTGAGGCTGGGGGCGACCGGCTACGTGGAGATACTTGACCAGAATGGGATCGTGGTGGCCCGCACTCATCCCGGGCCGGAACCGGCCCCGTTCGAAGTGAGCGATCACAGCGGCCGGTTCGCCGCCCTCATCGCCGCCGGAGCGCCGACGCGCGGGGTGTGTCACTCATGCCACGAACCCGGGTTCGTCGTCCAGCGGCGCGACGTGCTGGCCTTCGCCCCTTTGACCGCGGCGAAGTGGGGAGTGGGCGTAAGGCAATCGGAAAAAGAGGCTTTCACTCCCATTGGCGAGTTGCGTCAGAATCTTCTGCTCGCGGGTCTTGGCATGCTCGTCATCGTGGGCGCATTCATGATCTTGACCACCCGTGACGTGGTGGGCCGCATCCAGTCGCTGACCTCGGCGTCAAAGAGGATTGCGGGGGGTGATCTTGTGACCGTTATCGCACCCATCGGTCATGACGAACTCGGAGTGCTCGCCCACACCCTGGACGAGATGAGGACGAAACTGCGGAGTTCCTACGAGGAATTGGAGCAGCGGACCAATGAACTATCGGCGCTTCTCGAGGTCTCCGAGATACTGTCTCTGGTGCCCAGTTCGGTGGACCTGCAAACAGCGCTTGATAGGGCCCTGGAACGCGCCCTTGCCACTACCAGGGCGGATGCCGTTGGGGTGCTGCTATGGGACGAAGAACAGGGCGCTTTTCGCTACCGGGCGCACCGCGGCTTGTCGTCACCGTACGTGGATGCTATGTCGTGCCGTCCCGGGGAAGGGATCGTGGGAGAAGTTGCCCGGACGGGCGTGGCGGTGAGTGTCGCCGATATCTCGGCTGATCCCCGTGCTGCCCACCTGGACCTGGTGGTGCTCGAGGGGCTGAAGGGGTTCGCCAGCGTTCCGGTTCGTTCCAAGCAGCGCGTGCTGGGCGTCTTGAACGTAGCTGCCCACACCGTTCATGAGTTCTCGTCGCACGATTTGAGGATGCTGGATGGCATTGCCGGCCAGATTGCCACCGCGCTGGAGAATGTGCGGCTGAATCAGGAGATACAAAGGCGGGACGAGATGCGGCGCGAGCTGTTGAGGGAAGTGCTCGCCATGCAGGAGGAAGACCGGCGGCGGATTGCGCGCGAGCTTCATGACGAGACTAGCCAGGTGATCGCCAGTCTAACGGCGAATCTTGAGGCGATCGTGGGGCTGCTGCCGGAGGGTGGCGAGAAGGCTGCCAAGCTCGTTCGCAAGACCCAGGGTCTTTCGGTGACCATCCTGGACGAGATCCAGCGGTTGATCTACGAACTCCGGCCTAGTCTGCTCGACGATATGGGCCTGGTGTCGGCGGCCCGCTGGTTGGCGGAGAACAACCTGGAGACCGCTGGGGTTGCCGTGGAGTTCAAGACCGTGGGAAGGGCCACGACGGCTTCCCTCCGAACTCGAGGTGACCCTGTTCCGCGTTATTCAGGAGGCGATGAATAATATTACCAGGCACGCGGCTGCAAAGAAGGCGAAAATTGCCCTATACTTCAGGAAGATGAGCATAATGGTGCAAATTACCGATGATGGGCGGGGTTTCGATGTTGAAGAGGCGATAAACACCAAAGACCGGCCGCGTGGTCTGGGGCTGTTGGGGATGCGGGAGAGGGTCGAATTGGTGAATGGCACGGTGAATATCAAATCGGCCCCTGGAGGCGGGGGAACGGTTGTGGAAGTGAGAATACCCATTGAGGAGGATCGTGATGGATAAGATCAGGGTACTGCTGGTTGACGACCATGCCATCATGCGGGATGGAATCAGGGCGATGCTGAGCGTGCTCGACGACATCGAGGTCATAGGGGAAGCGGCCGAAGGCAAACAGGCGCTGGAGAAGGTACAGGAACTGGACCCCGATGTCGTGATCATGGACGTTGCCATGCCGGACATGGACGGTATCGAAGCCACGCGGCGGATCCGCAAGAAGAATCCCAAGACGCGTGTCCTGGTCCTCACCCAGCACGACAATAAGGAATACATCCTGTCGGCCATCAAGGCGGGGGCGGCCGGGTACGTGCCGAAGCGGGCCCTCGGGTCCGATCTGGTCACGGCGATCAGGGCGGTCCACAAGGGAAACTCGTTCCTGTATCCGTCGGCGGCCCGGGCGCTTATTGATGACTACCGCTGGCAGACCGAAGGTAAGGACCCCTATGACAGTCTTACCCCCAGGGAACGGGAGATTCTCAAGATGATTGCCGACGGTTCCACCAGCCGTGAGATCGCGGACAAGATTTTTGTAAGTCTGAAGACAGTCCTCGGGCATCGGACCAAGATCATGGGGAAGTTGGACCTGCACAACCGTACGGAGCTCATAAAGTACGCCATGCGCAAGGGGTTGACCACGGTCGACCAGTAGCGCCGGCGGCGCTGATGGACAAAGCGAAGGGGCAGACTCACGTCTGCCCCCTTTCTTTGTCAGACGGGTGCGGACGCCGGAAAAGACAGGGCCAATATGATATCGAAAACGGGGCGCCGCGTGGTCAAAAGTGGGTAGTTGGGCCGTTGTTCGTGTCTGTTCCGAGGGCGATAATTATTCTCACGGAGTAAGCGTTAGCTTGGGCGAGGGACAATTTTTACTCCGGGGGGGAGTGGTCATGAAAAGGTTCAGGCGATACGGGTATGTTCTGTTGTTCCTGGTAATCGGGATGCTGATGCCTGTTAGTATTCTGGTGGCGGGGGGGGTTGCCCTGCGGCAGCATAGGAAGCGGGCGCTTGAAACGCGCTCCATGTCCTGCCGGGCCGATCGTGAGTGCCCGCCCGGATTCATTTGTTTCAACGGGCAGTGCGTTCAGGCCGACTAAGCAAGTCTCAGGCGCATAAGCGGCGGGCGTCCCGAGTCTATCGGGACGCCCTTTTGCGTTTCGCCCGGCGCGCCCGGCTACCAGATGTCCTTGACGGTATGGCCTAATCCCAGCGCGGTGAGCGTCTCGGGTAGCGGCTTGCCCGTGGCGGTGTCCCATCCCATGATCTGATAGTAGTTCTTCAACATGTCGTTCCAATAGGGTCCGGAGCCCTTACCCTGCAATTTCCCGTCTACGGGCGTCGAACCGTAACGGACCGAAGGCCGGTCGAGCTCTCCCGATATGCCGTTCTTGAGATTGAACACGCGCAACAGGTTGATCGTTCGGCGCCCCGCGTTCAGTGCTTCGGCGGTGGTGAAGTCCCAACCGGTGGCCGCGGCCACGGTTTCGGCAAGTGTGCTTATCACCGTCTTGGTGCAGAAGGTGCATGTGCCCAGCGAATCCTCGAAGGGAAGGCCCGGCTTCGCCCTGGCGACGAATGTGGAGACCTCCATCGGCGATAGTGGATCGCTGATCGGAGATGCTCCGTAGTCGGTGACGTGGAATTGGGGCAGGGCCATCCGCTGCAGCATGGTGCGCACCGAGTCATAGTTGCCCCAAGTCATCTCGAGGCCACCGGTATCATCCCGGGTGATGATCCCTTTTTCGTAGCACTCGATGATGAGTCCGATAACCCAACTGGCCTCATTGTGGTCCATGCCCAGCCGGTCGTTGAGGTCGTCAAGGAGCAAAGTCTGGTTAAGGTCGGACAGGCCGATCTGAGAACCCCAGGCGGTCAGCCCTTCGTATTCGGGTTCATCTACCACGGTGCCCGCGTGGGGGCCGTCGGGAATCCGGAGTTCGTGGCAGTGGTGTAGCGGGCACGCCCAACAGGGATGCAGCTTGGGCGAGTAGTTGCCCCGGATGTATTCCCCCGTGTATTTGGCGAAAATGCCGGGGTCATACACGTTGGTGGTGTAGTTCCGGGTGAGAACCGTGCCTGAGTTGGCGGCCCGCGAGAAAAGGTTCAGAGTGCCCCACTTGGCAACGTCACCGCCGTACCGGGGGTCGTTGAGAAGCCGGTCGCGCATCAGTTTGGCCAGTTCGTTGAACTTGGTCCGGTCTTTGGGTGTGATCTCGTGCTTGCCGCGGCTGATGGCCACCGCCTTAAGATTCTTCGAACCCATCACCGCCCCTGCCCCGTTGTGGGCGGCGACGTGTCCGCGGTCGCCGACCAGACAGGCGTAGCGTACCAGGTGCTCGCCGGCGGGCCCGATGCTGAACACGCTGGCCCGCTGGCCCGGGGTTTCCAGTTCTCCCTTAAGCGTGGCCTCGGTATCGGTGGTGTCTTTGCCGGCCAGCCGGGATCCGTCCTTGATCTCCGCCGTACCATCGTGGACGTGCAGGTAAACCAGACCGGTTGCCTTGCCGTGGATCAGGATCCCATCAAAGCCCGCGGAACGCATGTACGCGCCGAAAAACCCGTTTGCCTGGGTCGCCGTGGCCCCGTTGGTCATGGCACCCCGGGTGACCACCGAAAAGGTCCCTGAACCGGGCACCTGTGTCCCGGCAAGCGGCCCGGTGGCCAGAGAAAGACGATTCTGTGGGTCAGTCCAGTCGGTCCCGGTGGGCACCTCATCGTACAGGAACCTGGCTCCGAGACCGGTGCCCCCGATATGGGCGCGCAGTATGGCCTCGTCAAGGCTCTGGGTGGTCACCGACCTGTTAGTCAAATCCACGCGTAGGATCTTGCCGGCGTAACCGGGTAGTCTGTCCGACATAACACTCTCCTTGAACGCGAGTTTTACTGCAGACGGCGTGACCAGCGCTCGGGAGTTATCCGCCGGTGGCGAGCAGGATGAGCACCACCCGGTCGCCTTGTTTCAGGCGGACCGGTTCGTCGCCGGAGACGAACTGGGTGTTGATGTACAGCCCGTAGTTCTCGACCAGGCGGTTCTGTTCCGTATCGATGACCCGGCCGCGGAGGGCCGGCAGCTTGCGCCCCAGGGCCTCGATGAGCTGGGCGAGGGAGGCATCGTTCGCGACCTCAACCTCCACGGCATTGGTATCGACGAACGGGGACAGACCGAACATTTCGACAGTCAGCTTCATGGCATTGGCCACGTTATCGGGGTGGACCCGGGGGCGGATCGGGCCAGAGGTCGCGGGCGACGTCATCGAGGCCGAGCGATAGTAGCTTGGCCTTACTCGGTTTGGTGGTCACGCGGTCCCAATCCAGGGCTCCCAGGTTCCAGTAGACAAACGAGTCGACTTCGGCGGTCACGCCGGCCAGCGGCCCGGCGGTCAACGGCGTCTTGCCGGCGATGCGCGGATGAACGTACCACTTCAGCTGGTTGATGCCCTCGCGCAGATTGAAAACGTGTCTCATGTTGGCGATGCGTTCGCCGGTCTTCAGCATCTCGGCGGGTGTGACGCTGGAGCCGGTGACGGCGTTCATGAAGTCGGCCAGTCTCGCCGGCGTATCCGGGGCGCCGCCGAAGCCAAAGCCCGTGAAACACACGCCGCAGGAGTTGGTGATGTGCTTGCCGAAACTCGAGGGACCGAATCCGGCGGTATGGCGCCCCGGGGTGGCATCCATCTGGTACGAAGCCATGTTGAAGCCGCCGCGCGGTGAGACCAGTTTGGGATCATGCATGCCCACCTCCTGGCCTCCGGCATGAACGGCGAACTTCTCGGCGCCTTTGCCGATTCTCTCGGCGGCCACCTTGACGCCGTCGGCCAGAATGTCGCCGATACCTTCCCGTCGCGCCAGCTTCCCGGTCATGGCCACCATTGCCTGATGGTTACCCCACTTGAGGTCAATGCCGTCGGTGTCTTTTGCGGTGAGAATGCCGTTCTCATAACACTCGGTGGCAAAGGCGATGGCGGTGCCGGCCGAAATCGTGTCCAGACCGGCGCGGTTGCAGATGTCGTTGGCCATGGCGATGGCCTCGGGATTGTTGTTTGCGCACATGACGCCAAAGCTGGCCGCGGTCTCGTACTCCGGCCGCCGGCTTCCGGCGGCGTACTTGTACTCCGCGGACCCCTCCTTGAGGACGGCCTTGCAGGCGATCGGGCAATGCCAGCAGCCACTGAGGCGGGCGACGGTCCTGGCTACCACTTCTTCATGCAACGGCGAGCGGTCGGGGACGTCGATTACGCCCACCCCACCCCAGTTCTTGACCGGCGAGTCGCCGCTGTGCGCGGCGTTGTAGGTGATCGAGCTTGTGCCCCACTTGTGCATTCGTTCCATCGTGGAAGCGTTCATCGGCGGACGCGGCGTCTGCAATGACTTGATGAGGTCGGCCCGGGCACGGTCGACGGCGTCTTTGTCCGCCAGTGCGACGGGCGTTGTCCCGCGGACGGCCACCGCCTTCAATCGTTTCGAACCCATTACGGCGCCCAACCCCGACCGCCCCGCCGCCGAGCCGCGGTCGGTCATGACGCACGAGATAAGCGACAGTCTTTCGCCCGACTGGCCGATGCAGGCGACGCGGCACTGACGGCCGTACTCGGCCACCAGGGTGTCTTCGGTCTCGTAAGAGTCTTTGCCCCAGAGGGCGGCTGCGTCCTTGAGTTGCGCCTTGCCCTCGTCGATGAGAAGGTACACCGGCTTGGGTGAGATACCGGTGAAGAACACGGCATCGTACCCGGAAAACTTCAGAAATGGACCGAAATCACCGCCGGAGTTAGCGTCCCCCCAGCCTCCGGTGAGGGGCGACCGGGCGACGACGGTATAGCGGGCCGCGGTGGGCACGGGGGTACCGGTAAGCGGGCCGGCCAGAAGTCCAAGCGTGTTGTCCGGACCGAGCGGGTCAGCACCGGGCTTCTGACGGTCATAGAGGATCCGGGCGCCCAGTCCGTAGCCGCCGATGAAGTCACGGTAGACCCTGGGGTCGAGTTCTTCCGGTTTGATAGTGCCCGTGGAAAGGTCCACGAACAGGACCTTGCCCATGTAGCCTCCAGCCATAGCCACCTCCAGCCCTCCTTGTCGGTATTCGCCCACATTCTACCATAGACGGAGAATCGTAAACAGCCGCAAGCGGGCTGGACCCACGTTCAATTCAGTCCCGGGGTGCGCCTCACGAGCGAGATTGAACTCACGGATTCAGGCGTGATACACTGGAAACGGTAGCGAGGAGTCGGAATGAAAAGAGCCTGGTACATTTGTCTGGTGATATTAGTTGCGGCCGCGTCTTTGTTGACGGCCGGGTGCGGTTCAGGTCCGGCGGCAAGTACCACAACGCGCTCAGGAGGCCCTATGAAATGGAGTAAACCGCCGGCGATGGCGATTGATCAGAACAAGCAGTACACGGCCACCATGAAGACCACCCTGGGAGATATCGTGATCCAGTTGCTGCCAAAAGAAGCGCCGATCACGGTAAACAACTTCGTCTTCCTTGCCCGCCAGGGATACTATGATGGGATCAAATTTCACCGGGTGGTGCGTAACTTCGTCATCCAGGCCGGAGATCCGACCGGTACCGGCTCCGGCGGCCCGGGCTACCAGTTCGCCGATGAGTTGCCGCCGAAGCGCTCCTATGACTTTGGTATTGTGGCGATGGCCAACGCCGGCCCCAATACTAACGGCAGCCAGTTCTTCATCGGCACCGGATCGCAGGTCAAGAATCTGAACAGCATGCCGAACTACACCATTTTCGGCATCGTCACCGGTGGCTCTGATGTCGCGCTGAAGATCAACGACGTGGCGGTCGGCGGCGCCAGCGGCCAGACGCCGCTGACTGATGTGCGGATCACCGGCATCTCCATCGTGGAGAGCGCCGCGAAGTAGGATGCCCGGTCTTAATCAGGCCCGCCGGCCGTTTCTCCGAGCAGGAGCAGCAGGCGGTCCCGGTCGATGCCGGTGATGGCTACCATCTTGTTCCGCCCGCTCGCCCCCCGTTCGATCCGCACGTTTGTCCTGGGGACGCCGGCGACGCCGCTCAGATACTTGATCGTCTCGTGATTGGCCTTCCCGTCGACGGCAGGCGCGGCGATCTTAAGGTAAAGGACGTTGTCCCTGAAACCCACCACCCTGTTGCGTCCGGCATTGGGCTGAACATGCAGGGCGATTCGCACCAAATCGGATGCCATGCGCGTTATTCTACCACGGTCGCGGGTAACCTTGGTCCGGTTGCCGCCTCAATGGTAGCTTGCGTACAATGAAGCCTATGCCCGCCCGCCCCCGCTACCCCCTCATCGAAGAAATCCGCCTCCCCGCCGGCGCTCCGGCGGTTTTCGAATTGTTCGCCGACGAACCATTCAGCTATTTTCTTGACAGCGGTATGGACCCGGGGAAGCTGGGCCGGTTTTCCTTCATGGGCAGTAGTCCCTTTCTCGTTCTGAAATCGCGCGCCGACGGCGTCACCATTGAGGGCGCCTTGGGAACCACGGTGTCGCCCGGCGGTCCTTTTGAAGCGCTGCGGGAGATTTTGCGCACCTACGTGCTGGACCGCGGCCCCTTTTCGCTGCCCTTCGCCGGCGGTGCGGTTGGCTATCTGAGCTACGATCTGGGCCGGCGAATCGAGAACTTGCCCGCCCGGGCGACGGATGATCTTCATCTGCCGGAGTGTTGCCTGGGATTCTACGATCGCGG
Source organism: uncultured Chloroflexia bacterium (assembly GCA_963735055.1). Classification (GTDB taxonomy): domain Bacteria; phylum Chloroflexota; class Dehalococcoidia; order Dehalococcoidales; family UBA2162; genus JBBITI01. Next base: position 232,566 of record CAVTJN010000017.1, read on the forward strand.
ACTGGCCTTAGATCATGGGACCGGTAAGGCGTACGTGGTGTCTTCCGGCTTCCCGGAGCAGCAGGAGGATATCCGGTTGGCTCGGGCCCGGGAGCGGCTGGAAGAGCTGAAGGAGCGGTTGTCGGCCTTCCACTTTGGGGAGTACGACAGCTCAACCCTTGCGACCGGACCTGGCCGGCACCGGCCGGTCGTACGCGGTAACTTCAGCCGCGACGGCTACCTGGCCGCTGTGGAGAGGGCGCGCCGGTACATTATCGAAGGGGACATCTTTGAGGTCAATCTGTCGCAGCGTTTCGAGGTTGAGTTGGAAGTCGGCGCCTACGACCTTTACCGGAGGCTGCGCCGCTTGAATCCCGCCCCCTTCGCCAGTTTCCTGGGATTCGACGACGTCCGGGTAGCCGGCGCTTCCCCGGAGCGGTTTCTGCGCAAGCGGGGGGACATGGTCGAGACGCGCCCGATCAAGGGCACCCGGCCGCGGGGCAGGACTCCCGAAGAGGACGCACGACTCGGCGCGGAGTTGACTGCCAGCGCCAAGGACCGGGCCGAGAACATGATGATTGTGGATCTGGAACGAAACGATTTGGGAAGGGTGTGCCGGTATGGTTCGATCAGGGTGAGCGAACTGGCGATCCTTGAGACTTACCCGACGGTGTTTCATCTCGACCTCAACCGTGGAAGGGCGTCTCAGGCCGGATTGCGACGTTGTCGACTTGTTGCGGGCAACTTTCCCCGGGGGCTCGATCACCGGGGCACCCAAGATCCGCGCCATGGAGATCATTGAGGAGCTGGAGCCCACCCGGCGCAGCGTGTACACGGGCAGCATCGGCTATCTTGGATTCGACGGCGACATCGATCTGAATATCGTGATTCGCACTTTCCTGGTTAAGGGGAACCGAGCATATTTCCAGGTGGGGGGGGCGGTGGTCTATGATTCGGTGCCGGCCGGTGAATACGACGAGACTCTGGACAAAGCCAGGGCATTGTTCGGGGCGCTGGGTGTGGCAGATGATCCCTCGACCCCGCGGCAGGCCGGGGGCCCGGCAATGGGGATGGAAGCGGATTATGATCATCCTGATCGATAACTACGACTCGTTTGTCTACAACCTGGCCCAGTATCTCGGCGAGCTCGGCCAGGAACCGTTGGTGGTTCGCAACGACCAGGTCGGCATTACCGATATCGAGCGGCGGCGGCCCACCCACATTGTGATCTCGCCCGGGACCCCGAACCCCCAGCGAGGCAGGGATATCGGAGGAGGTGGTCCGGCGGTTCGGCGGACGGATACCGATCCTGGGGGTCTGCCTGGGTCATCAATGCATTGGCCATGCCTACGGCGGCGCCGTCGGTCACGCTTCGGTACCAACGCACGGCAAGAGTTCGTTGGCGTTTCACGACGGACGAACGATATTCCGGGACCTGCCCGTAGCTTTCCCCGGGGGTAGGTATCACTCGCTGGTGGTCAACCGGGAAGGTCTGCCGGCGGTCTTGGAGATAAGCGCCTGGACCGGGGACGGGGTGGTGATGGGTATCCGCCACCGGAAGTATGTGGTCGAAGGAGTGCAATTCCACCCGGAGTCGATCATGACACCGGCGGGCCACGATCTCTTGCGGAATTTCCTGCGGTATGAGACGCCAATTTGGCCGGAGGCGCAATAACATGGATGAAATCGTGTACGTCAACGGTCGGCTGATGTCCCGCAGCCAGGCGAGCGTCTCCGTGCTCGACTACGGCTTCCTGTTCGGCTATGGTTTGTACGAGACGATCCGGGCCTACCACGGGCGTCTGTTTCGCTTGGATAGTCACCTGGATCGGCTGGGCCACACGGCGGGCGAACTCGGCATCCGGCTCGATCTGGAGTCGCTGCGGCAGGGGGTGCTGGACACGGTTGAGGCGAACGGCTTTCCCGAAACGCGTGTGCGGATCACCGTCTCCATTGGCGAAGGGACCATGACGCCGGATCTGGGTTCTTGCACGACGCCGACCGTCCTGGTGCTGGCTGGCGAGTATCACCCGTTCCCGGCGGAGAAGTACCTGATTGGTTTCCGGACGGTGGTCTCCACTATCCGGCGTAACAGCCGGTCGCCGGTGACTTTCATGAAATCGGCCAACGGGATGGAGAACATGTTGGCTCGGCAGGGGGCGCGTACTGCCGGAGCTGATGAGGCGCTCTTCCTGAACGAACGGGGTTACCTGACCGAAGCGTCGGGCAGTAACGTCTTCCTGGTGGAGCATGGTGTGGTGACGACCCCGCGGCTGGGAAACGGCATTCTGCCCGGAGTGACCCGTGTCGCCGTCGTCGAGGTGGCAAGGCGGTTGGGACTGGGGGTGGTCGAGGCGAGCATCGTTCTGGGGCGGCTGCAGGGGGCAGATGAGGCTTTCCTCACCAATTCGTTGATTGAGGTCATGCCGCTCACTGCCGGTGGCCGGCCGGCCGGTGGCCGCAGGAGTCCCGGGTCCTGTCACCAGTCAGATCATGCAGGCCTATCGGGAACTGGTGCGGACCGAGACACAAGCGGGCTAGCGGTCAACTCCCAGCCGCGGCCGGCGGCGCCGGCGGCGGATAGATGCCGCGCACAATCGCGTCAGTCATCCGGCACACCCGGGCAATCTGTTTTACATCGTGCACGCGCACTATGTCGGCCCCGTTGGCGATCCCAATGGCCACCACCGCCGCAGTGCCCTCGACGCGGTCCCGGGCGGGCAGGTTGAGGACCATCTTGACCAGCGACTTGCGCGATGGGCCAAGCAGCACCGGAAAGCCCAACGCCTTCAGTTCCTCAAGGCGGCGGACGATTTCAATGTCCTGCTGCCAGGTCTTGCCGAAGCCGATACCCGGATCGAGGATGATGTTCTGCCGGGGCACGCCGATTTCCAGCGCCGTCTCGACGCTGTTTCGCTGGGAGGAAGTGACTTCGGCCATGACATCGTCATATTTGCTGTTGTCGCGTGCGATGCCGGCGTCGTAACCGCCCTTGTCGCGCTGGTTACTCATCAGGACGATGGGCGCCTGCCACCGGACGGCGAGTTCTGCCAGCCGCCGGTCTTGCTTGAGGCCCCACTGGTCATTCAGCAGGGCGGCGCCGGCCTGAAGGGCGAGTCTGGCGACCTCATACTTGGAGGTGTCGACGCTGATGGGCACGGGCACGGCCACGACCAGCTTCTCGATCAGCGGGATGACCCGTCGCAGCTCTTCGGCCGCCGCGACCGGAGCGAACCCGGGGCGGGTCGACTCGCCGCCCACGTCGAGAATGTCCGCGCCTTCCTCCACCATCCGTTTGGCCTGGTCAACCGCTGCCGACAGGTCGGCGACACCGTCGCCCGAGAAAGAGTCGGGCGACGTGTTGACAATGCCCATAACGTAGGTGCGTTCGCCCCAGCGAAACTCGGTATTGCCGCATTTGGTAGTGCCTGTAATCAACACCCTGAGTCCTCGGCTCTACAATGTGTGCGTCCCGTAGGCGAAGCCGGCCCGCGGAAACTGGCCCGGGTAACGGAAGTTCTGGTTGGCGATATGGACCATTTGCCGGCCGAGATCACCGGCCGCCTTCATGCATTTCTCCATCTGTTTCAATTCGCCGCGGGGGTAGGCCGCGACATAGTTGGCCGGGATCATCTGCCGGGTGACCATATAGAAGTAGAGGTCTTTGAGAGCATCGACGATGCCCATGCTGCCGGCGGTGACGATTACACCGCCCACCTTGTTCGCCAGGCTTTTTTCCGGCCGGTTCATCGAGATCGTGCGGTCGATAATGGCCTTCGCCTGAGCGGTCATGCCGTAGAAGTAGACAGGTGTGCCGAAAATGATGCCGTCAGCCTCCAGCAGCTTGACATAAAGTGGTTCCATATCATCTTTCACAATGCACACGCCGGTCTTGTTGCAGGCCCGGCAGGCGTCGCATGGTCGCAGGTCTTTGCCGGCGACGCTGAACAACTCCACCTGGGCGCCTTCGCCCCGGGCGCCTTCCAGCGCCTGGGATAGCAGGGTTACCGTGTTCCCGTCTTGCCGGGGACTGCATGACAGGCCAAGTATCTTCATGTCATCACCTCGTTGTCGTTGGCTACAACCTTGCCTATAAGAGGACCTTGTCTCTGACCAGGCCGTCGATTTCCTCTTGGGGCAGTCCGAGAAGCCGGCCCAGGACGTAGTTGTTGTGTTCTCCAAGTAGCGGGGCCGGGCCATAATTGCCCTTGGGCGTGTTGCTGAGGCGGAACGGGAGCCCGGCGTAGATCAATGGGCCGATCACCGGATGGTCATTTGCCACGAAGAATCCCCGCTCCTTCAACTGCGGGTCGTCCACCAGTTCCTTTGGCCCGAGCGACGGCGCCGCCATCACCCCTGCCTTCTGCAGGAGGTCGGTGATGTGATAGGCGTCCTGGTCCCGGGTCCAGTCCTCAATGTGCCGGTCCAAAGTATCCTGGTTCTGCAGGCGGATGAGCTGGGTACTGAATTCGGCCTGCCCGGTCCACGCCGGCTTACCCATCGCCGCGCACATGGCCTCCCACTCGGCGTCGCTGCCGACGGCGACGGCCACCCAGGAGTCCTCGCCCCGGCAGCGGTAACAACCGTGCGGCGCCATGACGGTGTCGCGGTTGCCCAGGCGTTCCCCGACCCGGTCGTTCATGATCGTATCCATCAGGAGTTCACCCAGGAAGTTGGCACTGCCTTCGATCATCGCCGCGTCGATCTGTTGGCCTTCGCCGGTTTGTTCGCGATGGTACAGGGCGCACAGTATGGCGAAGGCGCCGTGCTGGGCCTGGCCGGCATCCATCCACGGCGCAACGCCAACCGTATTCGGCTCGCCGCCGGGATAGCCGTTCATGAAGCTGGAGCCGTCGAAAGCCTCGACGATCTCGGCGTAGGATGGCCGTTCGCTGTGCGGACCGGTCCTTCCATACCCTGAACCTGCGTAGAGGATGATGTCGGGCTTGACCTTCTTCAAGTCGGCGTACCCGAGACCCCAGCGGTCCATGACGGCTCCGCCGAAATTCTCCGCCACGACATCACTGATCTTGACCAGTTGCTTGAACAGTTCTTTGGAGCGGGGTTGGTTCATGTTCAGGGTCAAGCTCTTCTTTCCGTAGTTCAGCGAGGCAAAGGCGCTGCCGTGGTTCGCCGTCCGCTCCTTGACCGGGATGGTGGCGGGGATGCCCACGTTGCGCATGAAATCGATCTTGAGGCTGGTTTCAATCTTGATGACTTCCGCTCCGGCAACCGACAGCCACTGGGTAACGTGAGGCCCGGCCCACATCTGGCCGAAGTCCAATACTCTGATCCCGTCCAGGGGTAGTGTTCCCATTTTGGTCTCCTTCATTTCGCCTGCCCTAGATGACCCCGGCCTGTTCCAGCTTGAGCAGGTCCGCTACGGAATAGCCGAGCCGGTCACCGTAAACCTCCCGGTTGTGCTGTCCCAGGAGGGGGGCGGCCGTGCGGGCGCTCCACGGTGTTCCCGAGAGCTTGTAGGGCGCGCCCGGATACTTCAGTCTGCCGGCTTCGGGATGATCGAGTTCCACGAAGAACTGCCGGAATTCCAATTGTTCATCGTTGACCACGTCTCTCGGGGTACGCACCGGCGAACAGGGGACGCCAAACTCTATCGCCGCTTGCTCGATTTGTGCCGAAGTGTGCCCGGATGTCCAGGCGCTTACCAGGGCATTGAATTCTTCCATATGCCGCATCCGTTGGTTCGGGTCCTGGAACAGTTCGGTATTGGCCCAGTCGGGATTTCCGATCATCTGGACCAGCTTGTTCATGAACGGGCCCGCCCAGATGCAGACATAGCCATCCTGCGAAGGGTACAAAATGCCGCCCCGCTGCTTGCGCCCCTTCTGCCGTGTCGGCGTCATCTTGCCGCCGACGAAGAAGGCGAGTTCCTGGCGTCCCACCGAAGCCAGGGCTTCCTGTTGGGACACGTCGATGTGCTGGCCGGGACCGCCCCGTTTCTGACCCAGCACCGCCGACATCGTGCAGACCCCGGCGCTGAGGCCGATCATGAAATCGCCGGTGTGTGCCGGCTGCCGCAGCGGCGGTTGGTTTATCGGGTCGTCGACGCCTTCCGCCGGGTTGCCGAAGGCCATCCCGCTGACGTGGGTGTTGATCAGGTCGCACGCCCGGTAGTCGCGGAATGGCCCGGTCTGCCCGAAGCCCGTGATCGAGGTCATGACCAGCGAAGGGTTGACCTGGGTCAGACTCGCGTAGTCGAAACCGAGCCTTGTCATGTCCTTGCGTTCGTTGTTTTCGATGAGGACGTTGGCCCACTTCACCAACTCCCGGAAGATCCTCTTACCGGCGGCACTCTCCACGTTCAGCGTCACGCTCTTCTTGTTCATGTTAAGAAAGAGGTAAAGCCCGCTCTTTTCGGGGTGGGGCTGGTCCTGGGGGAAGGGTCCCCAGCTTCGGGCTTTGTCCCCGGTGCCCGGTTGCTCGACCTTGATGACCTCGGCGCCCAGTCCGGCGAGGAGCCGCCCGCAGTAGGGTCCGGCCACGAACTCGCCGAATTCGAGCACCTTAAGGCCCGATAAAGCTTGTTGCGACATTGGAAAACCTCCGATTAGCGAGTAGACCGCCGGCAGCTTATTGCTGCAAGTGCTTCCTCTTATCTACGAACCGGCGGGACTTGAGGGCATAGCGCGGCAGCGTACCGTAGTCGTGAAATTCAAGGACAAAGCGCAGGCCCACCTTCAACCGTAATTGGTTGGTCAGCCTGTCCTCAATCGACTTGACGTTGTGCTTGAAATCGGGCAGGATCTCCACCTTCAGCGCGATGTCATCGATATCGCCGCGCTTGGTCACGATCACCTGGTATTCATCGCACAATTCCGGAATGCCCCGCACCACCTCTTCGATGGCCGTCGGGGCCAGTAACACGCCCTTCACCTTCGTGATGTCATCGGCCCGTCCGATCACCCCGCCGTCAAGCAGCCGGAACGTCCGGCCGCATTCACAGCGCTCGATGCGGCTGTACTGCACTACGTCCTTGGAATCAAACCGGATGCAGGGGTGGGCAAGACGGTCGAAAGTGGTGATCACCATGCTGCCGCTTTCGCCGGGAGCGGTGACCGGCGCCCCGGTCTCGACATCCTCAATCTCGAGCAGGTGGAAGGCCTCCAGGACATGCTCGCCGCACTGTTCCTCACACTCGAACCCCCAGTGCCCGATTTCGGTCGCCCCTACCTGGTCGTAGACCTTGGCGCCCCATGCTTCCTCCATGCGCTTCTTGGTCGCCGGCACCAGGGCGCCCGGCTCCCCGGCGGACGTGATCCGGCGGATGCTGAAGTCCCGGGCCGGGTCGAGACCCAGCTTCTTCCGGGCAGTATCGGCCATGCCTAGAATGTAGGTTGGGGTCGCCATGAAAGCCGAAGCCTTGATCTCCTGCATCTTCAGTAGCCGGGCTTCGGTGTCCAAGACGCCGCCGGGCACCACTTCGCAGCCGATCTTTTCGGCGGCGTAATGGGCGGCCCAGAAGGCGATAAAGATGCTGTAGCCGAAAGGCAGGAATACCCGGTCCGTGTTGCGGTATCCTTGCGCGTAGAGCGCATACGCCCATGACTCCGCCGACCATTCCCAGTCCTGCCAGGTTTCCGGGTGGTACACCGGCTGTCCGGTGGTGCCGCTGGTCTGCCGGAACTCGGTGACTTCGGTGAGCGGTACCGCCAGGATATCGCCATAAGGAAAGGGCGGCTTCGCCTGAATCTCGCGGAGCATCGCTTTGTCCGTCTTGGGGACCTTGCGGATGTCGTCGAACGACTTTATGTCGCCGGGTTCCAGGCCGGCCTGACGGTACAGGCGGTGGTAGAAGGGGGAATTGTCATAGGCCCAGCGCAGAATGCGCTGGAACTTACCGGAATTGCAGGTCTCTGAGTTTCTCCGGGGGTAGCGTCTCAAGGATCGGGTTCCAGTACTTGCTGTCATTCATGCCAAATCAATGCCCGCCGGGACTCGTCGCTCGGAGGCGTCACCCGACGCTCCCAGATGATACAACCTGTATTCTCGGACTGTCAATGCGGAACCCCACCCCCTACGCCGTCATTCCCACGGACGCGGGCCTGTCCTCGAGGCTCGTCCTTGAGGGAATCCAGAGGGCGTTCTTGCCCTGAGCTTCACGAAGGGATGAGGGTGACATCGAGTCGAATAAGGCACTTCAGCCGCCACTATCGGTCCTGGTTCGTGACACGGATGATCAGGACCGGGGCGGTGGTGCCGTTAACGATCTTGTGGGACACTTCGCCGAAACTCCAGCTACCGGTCTGGGATTGACCGCGACTGCTGATAATGATCAGGCTGACATCGTTCTCGGTGGCGTACTTGATGATCTCGGTCGCCGCCGGCCCGGTTCGCACTTCCGCCACCGCTTGGGCGGGCGCGAACCCCGCTTTGACCGTGTCCAGATACTCGCCGGCCTCACGGCGCAGTCGTTCGATTTGCATGAGGGGTAGTCCGATGGAATTCATGCCGCCGAGGGTGACCACGTCGTAGGACTGCGGGAACGGCGCTCAGCAGCGTGACCCGCGAATGCAGGCGGACCGCCATCTCCTTGGCATAGGGCAGGACGGCCTCGGCGGTGGTCGAACCGTCGAGGGCCACCAGCATGCTGGCGGCCAGGGGCGTGTTGCTTGGCGCCGTTGTCCGGGCGCGGACAAAGAGGACGGGACGGCTCTCGGTGGAGAGTATGCGGGCGGCGGTGCTGCCCATCGGCCAGGACATTATGCCGGAACGGCCGTGTGAGACCAGGATGATGAGCCGGATGTCGTTTTCTTCGGTGTACTGCAACAGCTCTTGCGCCGGGTCGCCTGCCAGTACCACCGTCAGGACGTTGGCGGTGACCAGGGGTTTCCGCTGCTTGATCTCGTTCTTCAGCCAGTCGGCCTGATGATCGAGGTAGCCCTGGCGCAAGCCCGTGTCTTCCGTGGTTGTGGTTTCGGTTACGCTGACCAGGTGGACCTGCGACCCGAACCCCGCCGCAATATCGGCGGCCCAGGGGAGGGCGGTTTCTCCGTACTGGGAACCGTCAAGCGGTACCACGATCGTCTCGAACACGCTGCACCTCCCGTCTAACCGTATCTCAGCGCCAGGTATATCCAGCACAAACCGACCACCAGGACGGTGGCCGGCGCCGCATATTTGAGGTATCGGCCCCAGCCTATGTGATAGCCCTCACGCCCGGCGATGGCGGTGCTGACCACGTTGGCTGAGGCGCCGATCGGCGTGGCATTGCCGCCGATATCGGTCCCCAGGGCCAGGGACCAGGCCAGCGGCGGCAGCGGTATGCCGGTGCTTCGTGATATCCCCGTTATCACCGGTACCATGGTGGCCGCGAACGGGATGTTGTCCACGATCGCCGAAGCGGCGGCGGACAACCAGAGTATTATCGGCATTACCGTTCCGATATTGCCCCCGGATACGCGGCCGATGTATTCGGCGAGACGCTGGAGCGTCCCGGTCTCCTCGAGGCCCCCCACCGTGATGAACAGTCCGATGAAGAACAAGAGGGTGCGCCAGTCCACCCGCCTTATGATGTGAAACGCCCGTTGCCGGGCCGCGGCGAGGGTTAGCACGGCGGCGATCACGCCGATCAACGCAATCGAGAGGCCGGTGGCGGCGTGGCTGATCAGCAGGATGACCGCGATCATGAAGATGGCTACATTGATCCTGAACAGGGTTGGGTTGGTGATGGCTGCGCCGGGCTGGGGATAAGGTCCGGTGGCCGCCGGGACTCCGGCGCGGGGGCCCAGCGACTTCCGGAAGGCCAGGTAGAAGTAAACGACGGCCACCAGCAGCCCGATGCCCGCGACGGGGCCGGTGTTGACCAGGAAATCGTGGAACGTGAAGCCCAGCGAGCTACCGATAATGATGTTCGGGGGGTCGCCCGACATGGTGGCGGCGCCGCCGGTATTTGCGGCAAAGACCATGCCGATGATCATCGGGACCGGGTCGATCTTGAGCAGGCGGGCCAGTTCAATACCGATCGCCGTCATGAATAACATTACCGTGATGCTGTCGATGAACATGGCGAGCAGGCCGGAGACCAGCATGAAGCTGATGAAAATCGGTATCGGACGGTACCTGACCAGTTTGGCCACCGACAGGCACAGCCAGTCGAAGAAACCGACCTCGCCCATGCTCTCCACCATGGCCATCATGCCGCCGATGAAGACGATCGTCTGCCAGTTCACGCCGTGGGTCTCGATGTGCTCCTGCCCGGGTACCCAGAAGCTGAGTCGCGTGACCTGGCCCAGATTGAGGACATTAGCCACCGCCCCGGGTTCCCGCATGACGACCAGAAAGACTACCCCCAGCGTCAGCCCCGCCGCTATGAGAGCGGGGATGTAGCGGTGCATCTTGCCGATGATGATGGCGGCGAACAGGAGAACAAAAATGGCCAGGGCGAGGATCTGACTTAAGTCCAGCATCGTTATTAGAGCGTAGTGTATAATTGAACCGGTCTGAAAGCAAATCGTACCGGGGATAACTCCGGTGTCGCTGGAGGTCGGATGTGAAGAGCCGGTTGGGCTGCATTGTGGCGATTGGCGCCGTGATCCTGTTGGCGATCATCGTTGGCGCGGTACTATGGGGTACCTATAATTCGCTGGTCACGAAGTCGCAGGCCATCGACGGCCAGTGGGCCCAGGTGGAAACCCAATACCAGCGCCGGTTCGATCTGATTCCGAACCTGGTCAATTCCGTCAAGGGGATCATGACTCAGGAACAGGCCGTCTTCGGTCAAATTGCGGACGCGCGCACCCGGTACGCCGGCGCCCGCACCACCGACGAAAAAGCGGCGGCCGGAAGCGAAGTGGAGACGGCTCTGGGGCGTTTACTCGTGATCATGGAAAACTACCCCCAACTGCGTTCCATCGAGGCCGTGACCCAGCTCATGGATGAACTGGCCGGTACCGAAAACCGGATCAGCGTCGAACGTGGCCGCTACAACAGCCTTGTCCTGGACTACAACACCACCATTCGGAAGTTCCCCACCAACCTACTGGCCTCAACTTTCGGGTTTGATCCCAGAGAGTACTTCAAGTCCGTCAGCGGGGCCGACCAGGTCCCTGAAGTCCAGTTCTGATGCGCCGCGTCTGGTGCGGTATTGTCCTTGCCTTCCTGGTTTTTGCCTCCACCGCGGCCCTGGCCGCCGGCCAGGATTTTCCGGCGCCCCATGGCTACGTGACCGACGAAGCGCAGGCGCTCTCGCCCGGGACCGTCGCTCAGCTCGAGACCCGTCTCGCCGCCCTGGAACGGGACACCACCGCCGAGGTGGCCGTGGTCATCGCCCTGACCCTGGACGACTATCCCATCGAGCAATACGCGGTCGGCCTGTTTGAAGAGTGGGGTATCGGCAAGAAGGGCAATGACAACGGCGTCCTGTTCCTGGTGGCCTATGTCGAAAATGAGGTCCGGATCGAGGTCGGCTATGGTCTGGAATCCATTATCACCGATGGTCGCGCCGGCCGCATCCTCGACCGGGACGTCGTCCCCTATCTGCGGGATGATGACTACGACGGCGGTATGACCGCCGGCGTCGGGGCGATCGAGGATTACATCCGGAACGGCGTCCCCGCGCCGCCGCTGGAGGACAACCCGGTCCAGAATGTCCTCGAAGGATTTCGCGTGCCCATGTCGGTGCTGATCACCCTGGGTATGATCACCGTCTATATGGTCGGTTTCATGGCCCGGACCCGGAGTATCTGGCTGGGTGGTATCTGGGGGGTGATACTCGGGGCGGTCCTGGGGCTGGGGTGGGGCCGGGTTCTGGCCATGGTCTTCCTGCCCATCGGCCTGGGCATCGTCGGCACCTTTCTGGACCTGCTGCTCTCGGCCAACTACCGGGGCCGGTCTTCAAGCGGACTGCCAACCGGCTGGATTCCCAGTCGGGGTGGTTTCAGCGGCGGCAGCCGTTCCCACAGCTCTGGTGGTTTCGGGGGCGGGCGGTCGGGGGGTGGCGGCGCCAGCCGCCGGTTCTAGGACCCCCCGCTCATCCTGACCCCCCCTACGGCTTCACCACCACAGCCCCTTTTCGTCATTCCCGGGGAGGCGGGAATCCATAACCCTTATCCGTGATCTTACCTGCCCCCTACGGCTTCACCACCACCTTGATGGCCTCCGGGGCCTTGATCTGCGTGTCGAATGCCTCTTTGATCTTGTCCAGCGGGAACTGGTGCGTGACCGTGGGTTTCATGTTGACCTTGCCTTCCTGCATCAGTTTGACCGCCCCGGGCAGGTCCCACTTCAGGCCGCAGCCCAGGAGGCTGATGTCGTTGCCCACGATCGCCGAAGGGCTCCAGGTAAAAGGCTTCCCGTACAGCCCGATCAAATCGATCCGGCTGCCCCGGTGCACCATCTTCAACGCCTGCTGGAACGTCGACTCAAAACCGGCCACTTCGAAAACCACGTCGGCACCCTTGCCGTTGGTCGCCGCCGCCACCACCGGGACCACGTCATCTTTCGCGGCATCCACCACGATCGTTGCCCCACCCTGTCTGGCCAGCTTGAGGCGGCTCTCGCGGTGCCCGGCAGCGATGATCTGCTTGACCCCCAGCGACTTGAGAATCTGCACCACCCCCAGGCCGATGATCCCCAACCCGAGGACGACCACCGATTCATCCGGCTGTGGCTTCGCCTGCTGCACCCCGTAAAGGGCCACCGACAGCGGCTCGGCGGTGGCGCCCTCTTCGTAGCTCAGGCTGGCCGGCAGGATGGCTGCGTATTGCCCGAGCTTGACCTTTGGGACGCCCACGTATTCCGCGAAACCGCCCGGGAATCCGTAGCCCAGAAGCTGCAGTTTTGAGCACTTGATGAACTCTCCCCGCTTGCACCAGTAGCACTCCCCGCAGCCCCGGCCGCTCATGGCCACCATCCGGTCGCCGATCTTAACCCCGGCCACGTCGGGGCCGACTTCCACCACGTCGCCGGCGAATTCGTGGCCCATCGTCATTGGCTGCGTTCCGCCCCGTTGATAGCGGTGCACATCGGAACCGCAAATGCCCGCCGCCTTTACCTTCAGAATCACGCCATCGGACTCGAGGTTCGGGTAGGGGATATCCTGGACCGTGACGCTTTCCGCCTCCAAAAACACGGCTGCTTTCATTCTTCTTTCCTCCACGAGTTATTCTGACGGCCAACACCGGATCGACGCCGACAGTATACTACCGGGACGGGCTCTGGACAAACCGCGGATCGTAGATAGTGTTGGGAAAACGTACCACGGCCGCCGTCGACAGCCCAGGGCTAACGGCCGCCGACAAAGAAGACGAACAGATTCCAGTAGAGAATGCCCGTGTACAATGTGACGAATACGCTGCTGCTGATCAGTGCCACCCGGGGCCGGCTCTTTTGGATGTCCCACAGCAGAAGGCCTGCCAGCAGCGCACCGGCCGCCTTGATGGGAAGAAAGTCGCCTCCGCCGATCAACGTGCGCAGTACCGGATTGATCTCCAGTCCCAGACCGTGCCGCGTAAGGTACTGACTGATCAGGCCATCGGCTATCACCAGCAGCACCAGTAGGACCACCAGGTACTTCACGTGCTGCCTGGCCGCAATGCGTCGGCTCATGTTGTCAAGCCCAGCGTCCCTTTTTCGCTCAGCGCCACTGCCACTTTGATCGCCTCTTCCATGCTGTGGGCGTCGGCAATCCCTTTGCCCGCAATGTCGAACGCCGTCCCGTGGTCGACCGAGGTGCGGATGAAAGGCAGGCCGAGAGCCACGCTCACGCTCTGCTCAAAGCCGTGGACTTTGATCGGGATGTGCCCCTGGTCGTGATACATCGCCAGGACCACGTCGAACTCACCGGCTATGGCCCGGTTGAAGATCGAATCGGCCGGGAAGGGACCGCGCGCGTCGATACCCATCGCCTTCGCAACTCCAACTGCCGGGATAATGCTGTCGATTTCCTCCCTTCCCATCATCCCCCCCTCCCCCCCGTGCGGGTTCAACGCCGCTACCCCGATCCGCGGCGAAGTGAAGCCCCAACCCGTGAAGGAATCGTGCGTGAGTTGCAGCCGGCTGAGCACCCGCTCGCGCGTTACCAGCCCGCAGGCTTCGACCAGCGAATGGTGCGTGGTGAGATGCACCGCCCGCAGGCGCCCCGAAACCAGCATCGTCGCGTATCGGGTGGCGCCCGTGATGCGGGCCAGGAACTCCAGGTGCCCCACGTCCGTATAGCCGGCCAGGGCGGCCGCTTCTTTGTTGATCGGCGCCGTCACCATCGCCCTGACCTGGCCTTCCGTAGCCAGCCGGGCGGCGTAAGCGATGGACTCCATCGCCGCCCGTCCGCAGGCGGCTGAAATCCGGCCGTAGTTGATTTCCGATTCGGCCAGGTTCCCCAGATCGATCAGGTCGATCGTCCCGGCTTGGCCCGTGGCCTGGCTTGGCGCCGTGACCGGGTGCAGGACTGTCGCCCCGCCTGCCAGTGCAACTGCGCGCCTCATCGCCGGCAATGCCCCGATTACCACCGGCCGGCATAGCCGGTAGACCTCCGTTGACGTGAGTGCTTTGGCCACCACCTCCGGTCCGATACCGGCGGCGTCCCCGATGGTGATGGCAATTATCGGTCTCGTGTCAGACATATTCCTGATTTCAGCTAACAGCTAACCCCCGAAAAAGTCAAGCGCCCGATGCCTGCGTCATTGCGCCTTCGCCTCATTCCCGCTGACCCCCTCGTCATTCCCCGTCATTCCCTCATCCCAGTTACGTCATTACTATGAAAATACTGGTGATACAGGCCCCAGGGTGACCTTTTGGCCGAGTTGTTCAATACGGGCTCGCAGCCCCAATGACAAACGAACTCCTGACATAAGCCGATGCTAGCCATTTTCATCCTTCGCGGTGAACATCGCAATGTTCATGACCGATTCCCGTCGAAGATGGTCAACGCCTTGATTCACGGACCTTGTCCCGTGCCCCGACACGGGAGCGGGCCTGTCCTCAAGGCGCCCCCCCCCGGCCATTACCGTGAAGCCCGTCCCGTACTTGATACGGGAACGGGAATCCAGAACGCTTAGTCGTGATCGGGTACTAGCCTGCGTCGTGTGGTAAAATAGAAGGGTATGGATATCAAGGTGATTGCCCACAACCGCAAGGCTTACCATGACTACACCATGCTCGAAAGCATCGAGGCCGGCATCGCCTTGACCGGGACCGAAATCAAGTCCATCCGTGAAGGCCGGATCAGTCTGGCCGAGGCCTATGTGCGGCCGGAGCGCAACGAGCTCTGGCTGCTTAATGCCCATATCTCCCGCTACGACCCCGGCAGCTACATGGGCCACGATCCGGTGCGCAACCGCAAGCTGCTGCTGCATCGTAAGGAGATCGGTATTCTCACCAGCAAGGTTGCCGAGAAGGGGCTGACTCTCGTGCCCACGCGGCTCTACCTTAAAGGTGGTCATGCCAAGCTTGAGGTGTCTCTGGGGCGGGGTAAGAAACTATACGACAAGCGCGAGACCATCACCCGGCGGGAGGCCGACCGCGAAATGGAACGGGCCGTTAAGAATCGGCGGGATCGCCGCTGATTCTGATCGCTGACAGCTGACGGCTGATAGCTGAACGCTGAATCCTGACTAGGGGGCGCGTGGATTCGACAGGGGAAGTAGCTACAGAATTGCAAGCTGAGGTGCCATCACCCTCGCAAAACAGGTGGCAAAAAACAACTGCCGAAGATGCAGTTTTAGTTGCTGCCTAATTAATAGGTAGCACATCCAACCTGGCCCCACCTCGACGGGCTGGGATTGGGTGACGAAAAGTTGGGGTGCCGCCGCCCGGACGTCGATAAGGGCGGCGAAAGAAAAATCGACTGGCCTGGCCGAACTCGGTCAGCAGAGGTCAGCCGGGTAAGATCAAAGAGCTGACTAAGCTTGTAGTAAATTCCGGGCCGCTTCTCTTGGACGGGGAGTTCGACTCTCCCCCGCCTCCACCAGAAACACGGACGAGCCTAGATAAGGCTCGTTTATGATACGGATTCCCGACCCTTCCTTGGACGCCGCCACCTGGAAGATAGGTTTGAAGGGCGGCTTCGGTCTTATGGCGACGATTGACTTGGTCTTCTTGCGCGTCGAAGTAGACGGCATCCAGCATGGACAAGAGCAGCTTCCTCGTTCCTTCGGTATTCGCCTCGGCCCACAATTCCTTGAGATTCAGGATCAGCTTTCCGGCTTCTTCGGCGGCATTGGCCGCTGGGCACGACCAGCGATTCAAGCTCCATTTCCAGCAGTCTCTTCTGCCGGTGGTATTCTTCATCAGGGAAGACGCCGTCGATGTAGGCCTTTGCCATTCGCCGCAGCTTCTCCTGGGCTGCCTGCCGGGCCTTCTTGACTCTGTCCACTTCGTCCTTCAGGCTGATGATGGCCAGGACCTCTTCAAGCCACTTGGGACCCAGTTCGATGGCTTCGACCAGCTTGCCCACCTGATCGTCGGCGACCTGGCAGGGGATAGAGCCGCCATGGGCCGGGACAAGGGGCAAGGCTTCTCGACTCCTGATGCTCCCGGTAGTAGCGACGGCCGCTCTTGTAGGTCTGGGCCCACATCGGCATGCCGCAATAGGCGCAGCGGATAATGCCCTTGAGGAGGTACTTCTCTCTCCGGGTCTCGGATGAAGGGTCTCAGAGCGACCGCTGTTCTTCTTCAGCGTGATCTGGACCGTGTCGAAGAGCTCTTGGCTGATCAGAGCCTCATGAGCGCCGGGCATGACTTTCCCTTGATGGGTAATCTTGCCCGCAGTAGAAGGGATTATGCAGGATGCCTCTCACTGAAGCGGTGGTAAAGAGCCTGGGACCCGCAGTCAGATTGCCGTTGGCATCGGGCAGCTTGTGCATAGTCCGGGTCCGGAAGCCCTGCTCGTTCAGCCAGGCGGCCAGTTGGGCTAGGGTGGTCGTTCCAGCGGCATACCGGTTGAAGAGCTCGGTTACGGCTAGGCCCTCCTTCGGGCTGGACATGAACTCCCCCGGGATGCTCCGGGTCGCAGCGGCGTTTCTCTCGCCTTTCTCCCGCTCGACCCAGCAGGACTCATAGCCGAAGGGGATGCCGCCGGTATGCTTGCCCTGAGTTGGCCCGCTGATCCAGGCCCTTTCTGACATGAGTGGCGAGGGACGAGCTGAAATACTCGGCAAAAGAGCCGAGCATCTGAGTGAAGAGCTTGCCCTGCGGGTTGGAGTAGTCGATGTTCTCGGTAATGGAGACCAGGCCGACGCTATGCTTGCCGAGGATGGCCAGTGACTCCAGCAGCACCCTTTGATTTCGCGACCACCGGTCTAGGGTGTGAACGACGACCACGTCGAATTGACCTTTTGCCGCATCTTCGAGAAGCTGGCGGAAGACCGGCCGGCGGGCGATGGCATCGACGTGGGCCGATCTGCCCTCTTCCCGGTAGACCCGGACGGCCTCCCAGCCCCGGTTCTTGCAGAGCTCTTTGAAGAGCCGTTCCTGAGCATCGAGGGAATGTCCTTCCACCTGAGAGATGTCAGAGACCCGGATATAGGCGACGGCTTTCACCGAATGTTCTCCTGTTGAGCCGCTTTCCTTGAGGCGATGGACAAGGCTACTTCGGCCAGGGTTTCAATGAAATGCCTGATCATCAGATCTTCAACCTCACCCTCGGCGTGCTCATTTGTGGCGGCCAGTGTATACGCATGGCGTATACTTGTCAACGCCTCTGGCCATGACGGTCTTTGACTCGGGATGATCAGCTGGCTGAGCCATCCTGTTTCCTCTGAGCATCAAGTAACCGTTTCAGGGTGGCATAGCCAATGCCCAGTTCCTGGGCCGCCTTGCGTCTCGACACCTGGCCCTGTGCCAGGCGCTCCAAAATTGCTCCAAAACGGGATTTGAAGCCTTTCCTGTCGGTTACCCTGGGTCGGCCTATCTGACGGCCCTCTTTCCTCGCCCGGTCCATGCCGGCCTTCACCCGCTCCCGCAGGATGCCTCGTTCCAGTTGGGCATAGGCGACGGTGATGTAGTAGAGGGCTTCGCCGAAGGGAGAGGTCGTATCCAGCCAGGGCTCGCTATAGGAGCGCAGGCCGACTTTCCAGGTCCGCAGTCTTTCCAGTGTCGTCGCCGCGTCCAGGACCGATCGGAAGGCCCGGTCCATCCTCCAGACCAGCAGCAGATCGAATTTCTTCCTGCTGGCGTCCTGAAGCAGGTCCCGCCACGCCGTGCGGTGGGCAAGATCAGTGGCCGGCACCTTATCGATGAATTCGCCATGGACCTGCCAGCCCTGGTCTTTGACGAACTCCCGCAGCGGCATCAGTTGCGTGTTCGGGTCCTGTTCCTTGTCGGATGTCGACACCCGGGCATAGATGCCGACTCTCACTAGCGCCTGCCTCCCATCAGCCGTTGCAGCAGCGACTTCTTCTCTCCCAGTTGCTGTGACAGTTGGTCAAGCTCTGCCTTTTCGTTGTTGATGTTGTACTGCAGATCAAGGTACGTCACCCAGGCACTACGCTGTTTCGATCTGCTCTAACGCCTTCCCCAGTCTCGCTTCCCCGGCTGCGATCTGCTGCTCCTCATCCTGGTATTGCTTGGAGTCTTCTCCAGGAGTCCCAACGTTCTCTGGAGGGACGGTAGGGTCTTGATCTTCTCAGTGAGTCTCTGGCATTTCTGCTGCAGGTCTGTTACATGGTCCGCTTCCTTCTGGAGTCTGGCGGCTTCGTGTTCCAGGTAGGGCAGTTTCGAGGGAGCCTTCTGCTCGTCGATTTGCTTGGCCAGTTCTCGTTCCCTGGTCCGCAGGCGGACGACTTCCTTCCACTGGCCTTCGAGCCCCTCATATTCGGGTTGACAGGTCCTTGAACTGACCGAGAGCCTCTTTGAGTTCGGCGGCCAGTGTTTCTAACTGTCGAACTACTTCGTCTCTTGAGTCCCTTTAGTTGGTCGGGATCAAGCACCAGTCTGGTCTTGCCGTGTGACTTATGCAGTGGCCAGGCGCATCTGAGAGAAGGTTTGCCCGGCAACTGAAGCGGTGACCGAGACTCCGAAGTCCTTTTGCCGCTCGCTCGGCTATTTCACCCGCCGCCGCCCTGGTCTGACCTTCCAGCGCCATGACGTGGGCTGCCTCGAGGAGGCCGAGCCCTTCTTTTAAGGTTCGGAGACCGCTGTTAGCCCGGAAGGCCCTTGCTGCCGGTGACTCGTTTACCTTTTGCGCGTTCGTTATTCATATCGGTCGCTCATTCTTCCGTCGGTAGTAGCTATATATAAAGGTGGGGTCAACCTCTATTATTGGCCCTACCCCTACCCGTACCCTCTAACGACGTTTTGAGGCTGTTTTCCTTGCTTTTCCTTTCCAGAACACTTCGAACATATTCCTGGTCGGTGATGAAACCCCGGAAGTGCCGGCCGTCCTTAGACAGACCAACATGATGAACGGCTTATTGGATTGGCGACCTCTTGCGGCCCTTACAGACAGGGGAATAGAGCATACCGGACAACCTATGTTCTTCATCGTTTCCTGTTCCTCTCAGATAGAATCTGGCAAGCAAATACATCGCCGTACCGCGAACATTCGGGTTACCGGTCCGCCGAGTCCTTGGCTTTCGCCATGACCATATCCAGTGGCCTTCTCTACCGTCTGCTAGCTGTTCATTCGAGAACTGCAGTTGCATGTGCCTGAGCCGCGCCGCCTGGGCCTGCTCCCATGCCTTGAAGGTGCTGGGCTAGGTCATCCTGACCGATGGTCGATAGTGACCTTAAGCTCTCCGTTGTCTCGGGCAAGAGCGAAAGCACTTTGTCCTGGGGTATAGCCGACAGTATCTTCTTCAAGAGGGCTCCCTTCATGGACAGATCATCTTCGCCTCGAATGCTGTTCATTGCCTGGGCGAGCAGCATGGCCTCGTTATCATCGAGATTCACGATGACGCATGGCGCCGATTCGAACCCCATTTCTCGAATGACTCCTGAGACGTTGGTTGCCGGACAGAGTCTCATATGCCGACTCTGCGACTGGTCTTATCACCAATGGCTGTACCAGCCCGTAACGCGATACGCTCTCTCTGAGTCGGTCGCCGGTTCTGCGATCCATTACATTCGCATTCCAGGGGGCTTCCCGGAGCTTGTCCATCGGCACATCAACCGTCTTCATAAGTTGGCCTCCCTACACTTAAGAGGAAAGGGGGTACAGGGGGAAACCTACCATCATGTTGGTTCATCCCCTACCCCCTACCCCACCCAATACTCCGGGCATCATGTCCTGTACTCTCCGGCTTTGGATAAGGTAATACCTGTGGCTTGAGTCTGGTCGTCCATGAGGAATCGAGGAAAGTGACATAGCGATGCTTCCTGGCTTGCGGTATGAGCTTGATATCGACTCCTGAAGCTAGTAAAGTGCTTTACCGAATGGGTGCCCGAAACCGTGAGCGAGGCTGCGGGACTGTCTGGCCTTGCCATCACCCAGGTCATACAAGGGCATGGCTTCGGCTGAGGCCGATGTAGAGCCAGCCGGTGGCCTGGTAGATGATGCCGAGATGACCATGTAACGGATCTGCATATGAGATCACGAACTTGATCGAAGTATGCTGTCTGAGGGCGCGCAAGCAGACCGCTATGACTCTTGACTCTGAGTTGCCGGGCAGATCATCTGAGAGCCAGAGACGCGTCAGTGCCAGACAATCGTCTGGCTTAGCTAGGTAGACCAGGCTGTAACCATTCTGAGGACCTGCGCCGAAAGCAGATGGCGCCAAATAGTCTATGGCCAACGAACGCACCGAAGGTTAGCATTGTGCCACCGGGCAGACTGTGCAGATAGTGATTGCGCTCAATCAGTCTCTTAGCTGCCACGAATGGTATCGGCTTCACCAGGATTGAATGGAGCGCCGCCGTCGGAATCGGACCGCGTCCTGCTTCCTGGGAGGAAGCCGTGCTAGCCATCACACCCGCGGCGCTCATGATACTGATTTCCCCATATTCTCGATTGCCTGTTTCAAGTTCTGGAGTGCGACAAAAGCTTCGCTTTCCCGAAGTCGCCACCAATCCGGGGTCCACCGGCCCAATCCTCCGTCTTGTTGCTGTGACCGGGCAAAGCTGATAGTGCCAAGGTAGTGACTCGCGTACCACGACACGCGATTCGTAGTGACGGTGCGCCTTTCCGCCTCAACATATTTCACAGGGTCAGGTAGACGTTAGGTTCCGTTCAGCCACATCGGACGCCCAATTAAGGAGATCAGATTCGCTTTGTACGTTCGCTTGCTGTCGCAGGTAGCAGAGGATCTCAGTCTTGTTCTCACGCAGCGCTTCTACAAGGTCATCTGGAGCCAGTGACTTCGGCGCATAACGTATGCGGTCGCCGTTAAGGGTTAGTGCGATGCCAAGTTCGTTGGCACGTTGCACAATTGTTTCTGCTTTCACTTCCTACACCTCTCCAGCATCTGCTGCTATTTTGCGCTTGACACTCCGTGCCGTGGATATGGGGAAAACACCGTCACTATCGTCACTACCGTCATTCCGACGATCGTTTGAAGCTGCTCCGGATGACGATACTGAATCTTGTTGTGACGATATTCTGTCTGCCGGTGACGATGCCTGACGGTTGTCGTCAGGTGACGAATCAGCTTCCGCAGTGACGGTATGGTCGATTTGTACGGTACTTTCCGGCGCCTTTCGGGCCAGATGCCATATCTTTGAATCTGCTGTTCGCTGCTCAACCAGGGTGACGCCAACTCGTCTGAGAACAGGCATTACCTCTCGCAATCGTCGGGACAACACGTTCGGTCCTTTGGGCCACTCTCTGGCCTTGGGATTGATTTTGAGTTCCTCTGCTCGCCTTTCGAACTCGGACATCAGGTCGCTGGCGGTGCCTTCCCATTCCTGCCCTTCTTTGACGAAGGCCAGAACTGCTTGTGCCACCGGGCTCTCCTCCAGGGCAGATTCGTTTTGCAGTTGGACGTTCGCTTTGTAGGCTCGCATGAACTCGTCGGAGGTATGTCCCAGAGCCTCAGCGATGTCCATTCCCCACAAAGCGAAGTCGGCCATCCTGGGCAGATCTCCAACGGTCCTTGGTATCGAATGCCGGCGGATCGCGGCGCATAGGGCATCAAACATAGAGCCGAGGACCAGAGGCTTGATCTCTTGAAACCGATGCCACAGAGCCTGTTCTGGCAGGCGTTTCTCAGGTGGTATGGCTTCCAGTCTGAAGATGATGCACCTGTCCAGAAGGTCGGGTTTGGTAGCCACGAGGTTGATTCCGTTGATTCCTCCCAGGCCTCGGATAGCGTAAATGACATCTTCATCGTCGCTGTAGAGCTCTCGCTGGAGAATCCATCCCCGGTGCAAAGCCGGCACATGGCATCCGAGAGCCACTCGGGAAGGTGACTGAGATTGTCGAAGAATACGGCGCGGTGGCGGGCAGGCCAGCTGCACGAATTCCCTGAGGTTGTCGGGCAGCGAAAGACTGGCCAGGCTCGACGTGTATCGATCATCGATCGCATCATTCTGTGGAGCGTTGTTTTCGGCGCTGCCCTGTTCTCCTGAGACGGCCGTAATCGGTGACGAGATGTCAGGCAGGAGGGCAGCGACCAGGCACACTTGGAAGAGCAGACTCGCTTGTTTGCCCGGCAGATTGACCAAGTCCAACAGGTTGTCCATGGTGCCGCCGTGTTGGGGCTCGCATTGTGGAGCCTGGTGGACATAATGCCGAAACATGACCGGAGGGCGTTCGACAACGTGCCAACCTTCCTGGGTTATCAACACCGCTCTCCAGTCGCCGAGATCGTACCAGGTGCCTTCGGATTTCCTTGCCACTCGTAGCCACAGGGTTGTCTCGGGACCTTCGAATTCGGCTCTTGATGCCAAAGTCCCTCTCGCCGTAGAGACAGAGCCTCACCCGTGAGTCCCTTTCCTTCTTGCCTAAGAAAGCACCATCGCACATAAGAGGCCGCCGCCTTGCTTTTCAGTGGCCATATCTCTCTGCGTTTCTTGCCATTATCGAAAGCGATAACGGGCCCGCGATACTGGTCGTGAAAGAGTTCCACGCCGCTCGCCATAACATAGGCCACGGCTCTGTCGGCGGATGAGGCGTCCTCTACAAAGCCATTCGAATCCGGGTTCTTGAACGACCTCAATTCGGTCGTGGCTAAGGCCGTCAGATCAGGTAGGGCTTTCCCCGAGGCGAAGAAGTCATCCACTCCCTGCTTGGCGCCATCGGATGCCGGCGGCAGATAGACGAAGGCGACGGTCGCGCCTCTGGACTTAAGGAATTCAGAAATGCGTGCCAGAGCAGCGTGGACGTTCTCTTTAAGCATGACGTCGCTGTCAAAGGAGATGTAGACCTGGCGGCCGTGTAGCGCGGATGTATTCCCAGTCTGCCAGGGCCGTCTTTTTCCGCTGTGCTCGTTTGTGCCGCGCCAGTTCCAGACTCCCAGGAGGGCGATCGCGCAGCAACCCCTGGATACCAGAGAGTCGCCCTTTTTGATTCCTTCGGTGACCCACAGGGGGATTGCGGGATTAGCGAGGATTGCTCTGGCCAGCGGGTTGACATCCAGGACCATGCGGGAGCCGGAAGGTGTTTCGTACTTGACTATCCTGCCCCTGAGCACTCTTGGATCGTCCGGGCGGAGTTGATAGAGGACACGCTCGCCTCGTACTCCCCAGACGGGGATGAGCAGAGCGGGGACTTGGGACTGGCTCGCGGAGAAACCGAGCGCACGAAGTTCGGCTTTCTCGGTTACGGTCCTGTAGCCACGGGCGGCGATGACTTCAGCGGCGATGCTGCTCTGGGTCTCGAGCGACTCTCGGTGCTCTTCTGCAAGGATCGTCGACATGCTCCGCTCTCTCCGGATCCGCAAATTGGCCTGTGTTATACTGGCGTGTATAGGCCAATCTTAAACCCCACTTTTTCAGCCGTGCGTGCAGCATTTACTCACGAGGGGCTCAGTGTTTCGCAGATACAACCCACGGTAGCCTCTGTTCCTTGGATTGCCCCTTTGGGGTATTGACAGGATGAAGAACATAAAGAAAGCACAGGCGATCAAGTTCTGGGAGAGACTTGACGAAAGCACCAGTGAGGAGAGTGTCATCTCCTCTTTCGCCAACAAGCCCGGGTACCCTGGCCCGCATACCCTGAGGCGATATGCTCAGGTCCACGCGTACTTCAGACAGGGGCTACCTTTGGTTGAAATGGCCAGAAAGACCGGATGGAGTACTGACTTTGTCGAGAAGATTCAGGAGTGGTGGCAGAGTAGATTCGCGAAGCAACCATCAGCCAAGAAGGTCGGTCCAGGCTGTTCATTCGGGTCGTGACACCAGTGACGGGTCGCCAGAGGATCTCAGAGTCTCTAGACAGGCAATCGAGAGGCATAGGAGCGAGGTAGTCCAAGCGGTTATCCCTGGAATCAAGGGTATCGCGGCCTATACTGCCGAGCCTACCCAAGAACACTTCAAGCTGATGCTATCGTGGTACTCAAGACCGTATGATAATAGTTGGCCGATCGCCAGAGGCGAAATCGAAGGATCAGCGGTCGGCGGACTCACAGTGCGCTTGTTTGTTGAAGACAAAGTCGAATGGCATTATCTACTGCAGCACTTAGCGGACACTTCATTTCAATCGGCGGTACTCAAGTGGAAGAGAGCGATGGCCAGCGATCTTCGGTCAAGATTGGCTCTGCTGAATAGGGTCATCCATGGGGTCTCCTCCGAATTCGGGCTGCCCCGTAGTGAAAGATCTCCGGTCGTACTCTGGTTCTGGTATTGACCAGTGCTATGCCTTCTCAATCTACTCACAGCTTCTGGGTGGAGGTACGAACGATATCTTCCGCTATCCGGTGAAATCGGAGCCGTACGAGGTTCTGGCGCCCGACGTCCGCTGTCTATTTGGCAATTGAGTGTCCGTGCGGTCATCCGCACCCCGGATGAGATAGTGCGCAAAAAGGCGATCAGGTATGTATTTGATGTTCAAACAGACGAACCTAAGGAAGCCGTGAAGGTCGCGGCGTGCATATCTGGCCGCTCAGCAGATCACCGCCGATCTAAAAAGGCAGGCTGATGAGATCCGGCTGGCAATTGCTTTCCCGGAAGGCAGCACCTGCGATGGCTGCCGACCCTGGGTTGGCGGCAGTAGATAATATCGGCCCGAGACTTGCCGATCAGCTGCCCGCTGCTCATGAGACGGTTTTCCTTTCGTCGTCGTGACTTGTCAGGCGGCACCAGGTGTCTTGCCCGCTTGATCGCATCATGGCATGCCCTGAAAAAGATTCATACTGCACACGGTGACATCCGAGAGAGTCGGAATCTCCCTGAAACAACTAGGCGTTGGTTAGGCTGTGCCAGTGAGCCATTCAAAGACAGCGTGCCTGATTCCATCGTCGCGAAGATTTCAGCGTCCCTCTGTGGTTCGAATCCTGAATGGCTGGCCATTATCAAATACGAGTACGGAATCCTTCCTGAATGAGCGGCCAAGTAACTATGTACCGAGAACTTTCAGAGCTGAATTCACATTAGGCTGACTTAGTGTCCGGATATCAAGGTTCACTGGACGTAAACGTCGGGGGAGAGGCAGCCTCTCCAGTAACAACGGTCGAGATTATTTCGCTGGCTCACGGCCGGACAAAGGCCCCGGTGCTTGCCGTTACATGCGTACCTTTCAGTACCCTAGCGATACTGAACCAGAGAGTTCGAATCCCCCCAGCACCGGTTAACATTATGTGCTACTTTTGCCCTACCTTTGTAGACACTTCGCTCTGATTCCTATTTCTCTCCGAGACTTGATTCAAGAAAGCCCGTTACCTCCAGTTCTCATTTGTCGACCTTCTTGCCTCTTAGGATACCGCCGTCACGTCGCCGGATTTCGACCGAGATCACTGCTCCTGCTGAGTCGGTTAAGAAGATGATGCGGGACATTGACCGGCCTTTGGGGAAGAACTCGTTGGTTGAGAGGGGCATAAGTTCATAACGGCGACTTCGGTTGTAGACCGGCCGTTCTCTCCAACAGCGAATTGCCAATCTGCGGCTTCGTTTTGCCGGTATTTACGCGTTCGTACCGACGCAAGATCTCAGGACTTACTTCCACGGGAGTAGGTTCTTTGTACGGCTTGCCGATTGCCAATCCGGCGATCTCAAATGCCATCTGTTCCGTAGAACCGGACAGATTGGAAAGAACGGCTACAAAGACATGCTCATCGGGCACTCGAATAGCGTAAGCTGCAAAACCGCTGACGCCACCCCCGTGCTGGATTAAGCGATGACCTTCGTATTCCGAAACGCTCCATCCGTACCCGCATTCAGTCACTGATCCGTCGTTGAGCCGATAGGGAGTGAAAGCCCGGTGTAGGGTCTCCTGTTTTGACCAATTGTTCAGTATGAAGAGCTGCGTCCCAGATGGCCAGATCGTCCACAGTAGAGGCCAGTGCACCCCCCGCATAAGGCAATGTCATGCTGAGATAGGTGGCGTTGGCATAACCATTGGGGCCTTTGCTGTAGCCTGAAACACGATGAGGGATCACTCTAACCGGATCGTCGTAGTAGGAATGCCTCATTCCCAAACGGTCAAATATGTTCTGCTGGATGAATTGTTCGTACGTCAACCCGGACGACTTTTCAATGATAGCTCCGAGAAGGACGTAGCCAGAGTTGTTGTAAGCCCAGCCTTCTCCGGGGGCAAAGTCCATGGGTCGGTTCTTGAAAGAGTCTATTATTTGCTGGACGGTGAAATCGTTTCTGGACGAAGCCCACAACTCTGGTATGTCTGTGTAGCTCTTGATCCCTGAAGTGTGGGACAAAAGGTGCTCAATCGTGATGAGATGGCCTTGCATGGGATAGTCCGGCAAAAACCTGGTGACGGGGTCGTCAATAGCCAGTTTGCCTTGTTCTGTGAGTATGAGCGTAGCCACGGCGGTGAACTGTTTGGTGATCGAGCCGATGCGAAAAACCATGTGAGGCTCGATCGGCACCCCAAGTTCGAGGTTGGCCATATCACGTCCCTGGCGGTAGATAATTCTGCCATCTTTGACCACAATCACCGCAGCCCCCGGTTCGCCCGGTTTGTAGGTCTCACGTACAAGATTATCAATCGTCTGCACTAGGACTTCACCAGCTTCCATAACTTCCTCCCACAACGAAGGGTGTTTTACCATCACCTGTTTCCAGTCCGCCCGGTCAGGTATATCGCCGCAAAAAGTGAATGAAGCCCATCGGGCTTCATGATTGACTTCATCCTGGCGAGTAAATCATTCTTGAAGCGGCCTCTCATCTTCTCCTCCATACTCATGATCACCGTGCGATTGCCCGAACCCAGAATGGTCTTCCAATACTCCTCGAAGTCTGTGTAGACCGTCTCTCTCGCCTATTGAACTGTCTCAATCTGCTCGAACCCGTGGCCGGCAATCAGGGATTCGATTTCCTCGGGTGCGTAGCTCGCCGGCAACGGCATCGAGAACTTCAGCTCGATGCCGTAGTCTTTCGTCAATTGACCGAAGATCTCGCCCGAGCATGCGTTCTTGAACTACGGTCTTGTCCAAGACAGTCAGGCCGACAGTTCCGCCCGGCCTGCAGACACGGTACATCTCCTTGAGAGCGGTTTCAGGCAGGAAGAAGATCCCGAATCCGCAGGTAGCTATGTCGAAGGAAGCGTCAGGGAATTGCAGATATCCCCCGTCCATCTTGAGCAACTCGACGTTCGCGAGGCCCTCAACCGCCGCGGCCCGCCTGGTTTTCTCGAGCATATTGGCTGATATGTCGATCCCGGTGACTTGCCCTGCAGGCCCGACTCGCCTGGCTGCTGGCAACAAAACCGCGCCGGCGCCAGTGGCAACATCCAATACCTGCAAGCCTGGCCTGAGGTCAAGGAGGTCGACCAGTCGTTGCCCGGACTCCCTGAATACCCCGCCACCATCATACAGGGATGCAGCCTCATTGAATGTCGCTTCCAGCGTCTGGCTGGTTACGATAATCGGATCCGCCATCTTGGCCTCCGAGGCAAATCGACCCATCTTCCGCAGACTGGTTAGCTCTGATGGAAGGGAAACGGCTACAGCTTATGACTGTGCCAAGGGGATGTCAAGGATCGCGGATTGATGCTATGAGATGGCTTCGTGGGTTACTCGCCATCGGACGAACACGGCCACTACTGCTAACTCATACAGACTGCTGTCACATGGTCGTTGTCCGAGGTCAATAGCTCTGAACGAACGGGTTTTGGTATCCTCTGTTCGTCGACCAGTAGCATGCAACGTCTGCCCGGCCTCCGGTCTCCCGCCGTTCCCTATCCTGGAGGTTGAAGTGGCGTGTCTCCCCATGACAGGCAGACCAACCCTTGAGACGACGGTATGCCTACGATGACGCCTGCATTGTCCGGACCATGCCTGACGGGGAATTCGAAATCGATGTTGCTGAAGATAAGCGGAAGCATGCACCGGTATGTGCCGCCGTGCCCCACCAAGGCAAGCCCCCCCGATAGCAGGCTTTCTCTGCGGACTGGAGACTCTCCACAAACGGCACGAACCGATCTCTAATATCGACGAAGCTCTCGCCTCCCTTAATGCGGCGTTCCCATTCTCCCCGTTTCAGCCATGCGTCCGTTGGCTGCCAGAACAGGTCCCAACTGGCCTGATCTGACTTTCCCTCCAAGACCCCGACATCAATGTCGCGCAGAGCGTCTTCAATGGCAAAAGTGACTCCCAGTTCATCGGAGAGGATCTCGGCGGTTTGCAACGCCCGTAGCACGGGGCTGCAATAGATTCCTCTAATCGAGGCGCCGCGAAGCTGATCGGCGAGCGCCTTTTCGCCTGTTGACGGCCTTTCTCGGTTAAGGGATGCTTGCCGGGTCTGTTTGAAAACTCGTGAAGTACGTTGGCCTCACTTTCGCCATGCCGAAGGAAATAGAGTCTGAAAGCTGCGGACTCGCTTGAGATCAGTGCTGCCTGCACAACTCCGCCTCCCGTCGTATTCTACCGGGCCCTGAACGCCGCCCCATAGTGCCACGGCACAGCCAGTAGATGCAAGCGACTCTGAGTTCCAGATTGTGACCGCGAGAAAACTCTCATTGTACCGATGGCTGCCAAGCGAGCCTGAAGGCCCTGAAATCGGCTCTACCTTCTATACAGTGCACAGCTGCAACACGGAGAAATGAAACTCCGAAAAACGCTCCTTCGTCAGGATGGACCGGCAAACATGAAATATTATGCGTGGACCCGGGCGGCCCTCTTCCTTGGTCATTCAACAACAAGTCAATTCGAGACTTTCAACTCAATCCGAGAAGATCATCTTCTTGCGGCTATGTCCGCGTCGCCGTGCGGATCTTGGGCGGTGGCAAGTAGTGTTACATCTGGCTCCCAGCGACCAGAGCGAGCCGCTCAGGCCATGAACCTATGGCGGTGACTGCCACTCCCGAAGCCTCCAGTCAATACTTAGCCGGATGCAATGTGCGATCTTCTATTGACCCCGATTGCGATGGCCCTTGACAAACGTATTACATTGTTATACAATATGCAATACTAGGCTCCGGACAGGAGTCGGCCTGTCCGGATTGTTTTTGAGGCAGAGGCAATGAGTCTGTTGGAAGTGACACGAGGTGGATTAGATGGTACGTTCCAATGATGATTTGAAAGACATTGAATACGCTGCGGCTTTGGGTGCTGCGGAAGAGATTGCCGTCGCGGGGGGAAACCAGCTCTGGACAAGGTAATGGCCGTTCGTCTTAGTGCGGCTGACTGGATGAAGTTGGAGGGAGAGGCCAGAGAGATGGGTATTGGCCCCACGACTCTGGTGCGAATGTGGATTCTGGAGCACCTGCGCCAACAGTCCGGCTCCCCTCAAGACGTACTCGGTGCGGTTGACCTGTTCCTCCAAAGAGCGTTCCGGGAGGGCATCATGATTCAAACAGCAAGGGACGAGCGCTGAGAAGGCGGATCGTTGCGAGCGGGGATCCTGCTCCAGACACCAAGAGCAGAATCAGAACAAATCAGCCCACTGGGAGCCATCCTATTTGGCAATATGGTCATCGGCTAGCTGAGGCGGGCGTTTCGCTCACTGTTACAGCAAGGAGGCTGCACATGGCGAAGAGAGTCATCAAAACGGACTGTATCCTGTGCATCAACAGCTGCGGCATCAATGCTGTACGTTGAGGATGGCAAGCTGGTCGGGGTGGAGGGGATGGTCGAACATCCGGCCAGCGAGGGCTACATCTGTCCACGGGGGAAGGCGCTTGTCGAGTACGTTTACTCGCCGGACCGGGTTCTTCATCCGATGAAGAAAACCAACGGGAAATGGCAGCGGATCACCTGGGACAAAGCCCTGAATACTATAGCCAGCGAACTCCACAAGATGAAGGAAGAGTACGGCGCCCGGTCACTGGCGGTGTACAGCGGCTCGATCGGCACGGAGAATATCGAGTTAGCCGCCTTTGCCCAGAGGTTTCGCGGCGCCTACGGGACACCGAACCTGTTGTCCGTCGAGGGCAACTGTTTCCGCTCCCGGATCATGGCCAGGCAGATGACCTTCGGCAACCTGTACACCGAAGAGCCTTGGAAGTCGCGCTGCGCGGTCATATGGGGACAGAATATGGACAATTCGGCCGGGCCCAAGGCGGCAAAGATTTACAAGGCCATGGACGCCGGCACGCTGCAGCATCTGATTGTCATCGACCCCAAACGTATTCCAATGGCAGACAGAGGCACCTACATAAGAATTCGGCCCGGAACCGATGTTGCCCTTATGCTCGGCATGATGAACGTCATCGTTTCGGAAGGCCTGCATGACCGGGCATTCGTCGACCGGCACACTCTCGGTTTTGATAGACTTGAGGAGCACGTCAAGCAGTACCCGCCGGAGAAGATAGAGAAAATCACCTGGGTCCCGGCGGACGACATCCGGAAGATCGCCCGCATCTTCGCCGCTGACAAACCGGCCGCGAACGTCGCCGGTACCGCCGCCGATCGACCAGCACATCAACGGTTTTCAGGGGAACCGCGCCCTGGCCATTCTGCAGATTATTGCGGGAAACGTGGAAATCCCTGGAAGCTGGATCAGCATACCCATTATTAGGCTGGGCGACCTGCGGCTGACCGAGATCAGCGAACCGATCGGGGCTGACGTGCATCCCCTCTTTCGCAGATTTTGGGGCCGGACCTCCCCATACGGCCAGCAGAACCTATTTGCCGAGGCGGTGCTGGAGGAAGAAGCCTTACGCCATCAAAGCCATGATGGTGAACGGAGGCAACCCTGCCCTCACCCTGCCTGATTCCGACCGGGTCGCTGAAGCTATGAAGAAGCTCGATCTGCTGGTAGTAATGGACCTCTTCATGACCGAAACCGCCCAACTGGCCGATATCTTCCTTCCCGCCTGTTCGTTCCTCGAAAAGAGTGGCCTGGGTTACGTCTATGGGGCCACCTGGGGAATACCCTATGCCCTGTTGCGCAAGAAGGTGGTGGACCGCGCGGTGAAAGCTGGCCCGACTGGAAGATCTGGTCCGAATTGGGCAGGAGAATGGGCCATCAAGAGTACTTCCCGTGGAACAGCGATGAAGAAGTTGTTGATTTCTTCCTGAAACCAAGTGGGCTGACCCGGCGGCAGCTCGAGGTAGACCACCCCGAAGGTGCATTCTATGTTGAAGAGAGCAAGAAGTATCTGGGTGGTACCTATCGGACTCCATCTGGGAAGATTGAAATCTATTCCGAGACGCTGTTCGAGAACGGGTACGACCCCCTCCCTGTGTATGTGGAACCCAGCCAGAGCCCGGTCAGCGCTCCGAAATTGGCCAAACACTTCCCCTTGATACTGACCACTGGCGCCCGCATCCCACAGTACACCCATACGCAGCTCAGGAACATACCAACCCTAAGGGGGGAGGCACCGGAACCGGTGGCCGAGGTGAATCCGGCAACCGCCAGGAAGTACGGCATTGCCAACGGTGACATGATGTCCATCGAAACGCCCAAAGGCAAGATATGCATGAAGGCGCAAACGGTGGAAGAGCTATCTCCCGGCGTTGTCAGTATTCCTCACGGCTGGTGTGAAGCTAACGCCAACAAACTCACCTCAACAGATATCCGGGATCCGATCACCGGATACACTGAGATGAAAGCGCTGCTCTGCAGGATACAGAGACGTAAGTGAGTTATGTGGACCCCGAACTGTCGCAACCAAAAAATTTGTCCTGAAATGACGCGAGGATATGGAAATGTGTGAGTTCTGCACCAAACATGGTGAAGGGAAGAAATGGTATCTCCAGGCGAAGAACTACTCCGATGACCTGTTAGCCGACGTGAGGCGGCGTAAGATCATTTTCGATTTCTTCACAGCGCCAGGAGGAATCGTGCCAGCAGACAGTCCGCTGGGGAGACTGGACACTCTGCAGCGGCAATTGCCAGAGCTTGTCAGACAGACATTGACCCCTCACAGGCGAGAGGCTTGGCTGAGAGCGTATTGTCATCAGGTATTGCCGATCGAGGACGTCGAGGAGATATTCAAGTTCCTTGGCAGCGTCGTCCGAATGCCATGTCTCTGTCGTCAGAAGAAGAATGCCAAGGAACAGCGTTATTGCTACGGACTCAGCCTGAAACCCGAGAACGGCGAACTGTTCAGCATAATCCAAAGCATAGACAAGAGCTACCTAGCCGGTCCGGACAATTTGGGGCTGGAAAGGCTGACAAAAGAGCAGGCATTGAACAACTTACAAGGGA
>CAVTJN010000018.1:0-49949 GCA_963735055.1 uncultured Chloroflexia bacterium
CCCCATCGTCAACACAGTCGGGTTGGATCCACCAAAAGGGGGCAAGTCATGGCTCTTGAATCGGTGATCGCAATAGGTTCAGCCGGCATTAAGTACGGCTTCGGCGCAACTCGGGAGGTGGGCTCCGACATGAAGGAGCTGGGGGCGACAAGAGTTATGGTAGTTACCGACCCCAACCTGGCGCCTGGAGAACCTGTCCGGTTGACACTGGAATCACTGGAGCGCGAGGGACTGGAAGCGGTTCTGTACGGCAACGTTCGCGTTGAACCTACGGATGCTTCAATGAAGGAAGCTATTGAGTTTGCCTTAAAGGGATCATTTGATGGGTTCGTTGGGGTAGGTGGCGGTTCAAGCATTGACACCGCCAAGGTCGCCAACCTGTATTCGAGCTATCCGGCCGATTTCCTGTCCTACGTCAACGCCCCTATCGGCAAAGGGACTCCCGTGCCGGGACCGCTCAAACCGCTAATAGGCATCCCCACCACGGCAGGGACGGGAAGCGAGACGACAGGCGTGGCCATATTCGACTTGGTCGAGATGCACGCTAAGACCGGGATCTCCCACCGGTATTTGCGGCCGGCGATGGGCATAGTGGATCCCAACAACACGCGTACCCTTCCCAGGATGGTCGCAGCATGCACTGGCTTTGATGTTCTAGTCCACGCGCCGGAGTCTTTCACTGCATTGCCCTACGATCAGCGTAAGGCCCCGGAGTTTCCACGGCTGAGGCCAGCCTATCAAGGCTCGAACCCCATAAGCGACGTCTGGGCTACCAAGGCGATCGAAATGGTGAGCAAGAACATTGTGCGCGTGATCGAGAAACCCGATGATCCGGAAGCTCGCAGCCAGATGATGCTGGCCGCCACGTTTGCCGGGATTGGCTTCGGGAGTGCCGGCGTCCATCTGCCTCACGGGATGTCCTATCCCGTGTCCGGAATGGTGCGGAACTACCGACCCGAAGGGTACCCCACCGATCACGCCACTATCCCTCATGGCATGGCAGTCATACTTAACGCCCCGTCTGTGTTCCGATTCACCGGCCTGGCCGGCCCTGGACGCCACCTCGAAGCCGCTCGTTTGATGGGTGCCGATGTTACCAACGTCAGCGCAAAGGATGCCGGGAACGCACTTGCGGACGCCGTCATCTCGTTGATGAAGAAGACGCAGATGCCCAATGGACTAGCCGATGTTGGTTTCACGGCGCAAGATATCGACGAGCTCGTCGAGGGCACCCTCCCCCAACAGCGAGTAACCAGCTTATCGCCGAGACCCTTCACCCCCGAGGACCTCAAGAGTATGTTCGCGGGAGCGCTGCGATACTGGTGAGACCCCCTGAGTCGGCGGGCCGGACCGATGCCGGTTCTTTCTGACGAAATCCGTCTTCAGCAGTGGACTGCCCACTTATACACGAATTGATACGACCTGGACCCTGATGACTATCCTTGACGGACCATCACAATGTCTGTAGAATTGGTTCGACGTATATCAAAATAGTTAGAGGGACATAGATGAAGTATGGAAGAGGCAGTTGCTGAATTATTGGAATTCTTCAAGGCATTGGCAGACGCCAACCGATTGAGGATCATCGGCCTGCTCGCCCAGGGTGAGTACGCCGTCGAGCAGATGGCTGAGATGTTGAAGCTGAGCCCATCGACGGTTTCTCACCATCTGAGCAAGCTGTCGCGGGCCGGTCTCGTGAGTGCCCGTTCCGACGGTTACTACAATGCGTACCGTTTGGAGACCAGCACGCTGGAAGCGATGTCGCGACGATTGCTGGCGCAGGAGATGATGCCGGCCGTCATTGCTGATGTAGATATGGATGCCTATGACCGTAAGGTGCTGGACGCCTTCTGCGATAGTGAAGGGCGTATTCTGCAGTTCCCTGTCCAGCGGAAGAAGTTTGATGTCTTGTTGCGATTCGCCTCCAAGGCTTTTCAACCGGGCATTCGATACTCAGAGAAGGAAGTCAACCAGGTGCTGTCTCGTTATTCGGACGATACGGCCACTCTGCGGCGCGGTATGGTCGCGCATGGAACAATGGCACGTGAAGGCGGCGGAGGCGACTACTGGCGGCGTGACGATCGAAAGTGAGGCAACTCCCGCCAGGAGGTGCCTCATTGGCTCTTAAGTGACAAAGGCCTATCAAGTCAGACAGGTCGTCAGAGCCATAAGGAAACTGGAGGAGGGGTAGAATGGCGACAAGTGTCAACGTTGACCACTACGCCTACAGGGTTACCTGGTCATTTGAAGACCAGGAATATCTGGGTCTGTGTGCCGAATTCCCCAGTCTAAGCTGGCTTGCCGGGACACAGATGGGAGCATTGCAGGGCATAGGGGATCTGGTGGCCGAAGTATTAGCAGACTTGAAAGCGAACAGTGAGCCGATTCCGGAGCCGATCGCAGCCAGGCGGTATTCGGGCAAGTTCACCGTACGGGTTACTCCGGACGTCCACAGACTGCTTGCGATACAGGCTGCGGAGGCCAAAGTAAGCTTCAATCGGCTGGTGTCAGGGAAACTGACCACCGTCTAGTGTAGTCCTACTTGCTCCCCGGTTCCGCAATATCCCCGGAGCGCACAAATGCTCCCGCCCGTGTTGGGTTGGCCTGCCTTCTAGTGTAGTGGATCTCAAAAAGCGTTACCCTCCGATCCCGCTCACCCTCCGAAGGTGGTCGTCCACTTCGTGGCGTACCGGAGAATGGTCGTCCCCCTTCCGAGCCCAGCGAGGAATGGTCAAGGGGTAATTGCTTGCGGTTAAGCTATCGCTGATGCCGAGTGTCCCCTTCCGAGCGCAACGAGGAATGGTCAAGGGGTAACCGCTTGCGGTTAAGCTGTCGCTGATGCCGAGTGTCCCCTTGACCACCATCAGTCTTTGCGCGGCCCGTAGCGACGAAGCAATCCGAATCCACGCTCTTGCGGGACCCCTTCCCGCTCACCCTGCCTGTCCAGAGCGTAGCGTGGGAAGCTTGCCTGCCCCCTCCGCTCATGGTGAGCTTGATTACTATAGTGAAGTCAAGGCCTTGCCGGGGCCAAATTGCTGGGGACCTCCTGTTTTGGGTCATAGGGTCTGCCAGTCTTGAGAACCGCATAGATGATGGACAAGAGCTTGCGAGCAACGGCGACTATGGAGTGCATCTTCTTCTTGCCGGCGGCGGTACGATGTTGAAAGTAGTCTCTGAGACGTGGGACAGACTTCACCGCAAGTATAGCGAGCATCCAGATAACGCGGCGTACATACGGGTTGCCGGCATGACTCCGTGTGGCTCCTGCCAGACATGAAACTGAGACCCCTTCCAGGGAGTCGGTTCGGGACGGCCAAGCCGTCTTTGTGTCGCAGTTAGCATGGCGCGCTCAGATACTTTGATTCCAGTCCGATGGGACGACATGTCGACGGCCAGAACGATCCCTTGTGGCGGACGTTCAGATCGCGGTTAGTCGAATCGAAGAGCGCTGACTTCACTGTGGATGTCCAGCGGACAAGCATCCTATAATCGGCCAAGGGAATTGAAAGAACCGGCGCGTTGGGTTGGCACTTGTTGAAGCTAAAACAGCCCCTATGTCTCCTTGCGTCGGGCAAGTATCTCTGCACCGGCGAGATCGTGGGCTACGCCAACACCATGGAGACAATCAGATAGAGGACGGAAACTGCCCCGATCGCGATACCAGCGGTGGCCATGGTCACGTCCTTCTGTTGCATCTTATATGGCTGTCTGAGTGCCTTGACTCCAGAGAACAACGCCACAAGGCCTGCTGCCCATCCCAGATAGGGCATCCAGAAGAACGTGAAATAGCCGATCACCAGGAGAAGCGCTGCTGCGACACCGAAGACAATCGACCGTTTGGCTGATGCTGATGATACTGAAGCAGCGGCAAACATGACTAACCTCCCGCCGGGCGGCCTCGCTCGTGTTCCCGCCGTCAGTGACTGATGGTGATACTACGAAGAAGCCGCCCGCCAGTCAACGCGAAAAATCGCCCTACAGTACCCGATTCGGCTGCGTAGTGGTACTCGAATCATGATCCCAACCTTGAACGACTCGGCGAGGCCGGTCAAACCTGGGAAGAGGGTAGGCCTGTTGATTTTCATCCTTCGAAGATCGTTGGGGCTCAAGCTACCCGGCTATGCTATGATTCTCTGTGCCTGAGCGTTGGGTGATTTGTCCATTCGGATGGAGTGCCTGGTTCGTGAAAAATGGCATGGTGAGCTGCTTGTCCGGGCGATCCGGGAGGATCGTCAAGGAATTCCGCGGCTCTGTGGAAGAACTACATTTACCAGAGCCTCCTGGCCACTCTGGTAGTCTTCGTAGTATTCTGGCTGCTCACCGCTGAAGAGGCCGTCATCGTCGCATCCATCGGCGCCACGGCTTTCATAGTATTCACCATGCCATTATCTGTCACCGCCAATCCCAG
Organism: uncultured Chloroflexia bacterium; assembly: GCA_963735055.1. GTDB lineage: Bacteria > Chloroflexota > Dehalococcoidia > Dehalococcoidales > UBA2162 > JBBITI01. The sequence continues at coordinate 4,409 of CAVTJN010000018.1, forward strand.
ACGAGTCATCGGGGGCCACCTCACGGGGCTGCTCTGCGGCACGCTGGGCGTAGTATTCGTGCAACACGCTATGGCTCCAACCCTGCTCGTTTATTCGCTCACCGTCGGGCTGTCAACCTTTCTCATGGTGGCTCTGGATTTCGAGCATCCTCCCGGGAGCGGCACTGCGCTGGGAATAGCGATTGGCGGCTTCTCATTTAAGGTACTGATCGCCATCCTGACCAGCGTCATTATCTTGTCTCTAGCTCACCATTACCTGAAGAAGTATCTGAAAGACCTGGTGTGAGCGAAATGTGCCGAACGCCGACCATTCTGGCGCTGATCGGGTAGTCCAACGGTTAGTCATGGCCAAGCAGCAACATCGGGAAGATCACTGAACGTGTTGACCCAAACTCATTCCTCTGTTATACTCGCCGGCAGTCATTCTTGGAGACCAACCATTACCGGCACCCCGCAATGCGCCCCGCTACGGGCAAATGCTTTGAGCGCTCTCCGGCATGTGCATGTATGTGGCGCCTGATTGACTAAGAGTGAAGTAGTATGGGTCGCGTGGAGGTGACATGAGCAAGAATTTGACCGCCGGAACACTGGCCCGGTCTTTCTCGGAGACGATTGCTGAGCTCCAGGAGGAGCCGGAGTTCCAGCGTGGCGACAATCGGAAGCACTATGCCACCGATGAGAAGGGCGCTCCGCAAATCAAGGTAGCCTTGGGGAACGTCCCCGTCGACTATGACCTCTGGGCCGGCCTCCGGAACCCCGCCGTCCTTGGACTGTTCCCCGTTGGTTTGCCCGAAATATGGGAATTTCACGCCAACCGCCGCAAACAGAAGACTGACGAGACGGGCCGACAGAGTATTTTCCAGGTACCCCGCGACTTCGAATACGCGTTGCACAACTACACGCGCGCCGTTATCGTTTCGATGATGCTGCCGTTCTCTCCTGAGGTCGTCCATGAGTACGTGAGCCGGGTGATTGACAATAAGAAGTCGTCCTCCCACCTCTTCGCCAAAATGTACGAGGACACCAACCGCATGGCGGATAAGGCAATCGCCCGGGTTGCCATGCAGCTGGCTTCGGCCGACGCCGACGACGCGGTTATTGCCATGAACAACGATAACGTCAAGGCCGTGTCCACCGAAGTTATGCCTCAGACCCGGCAAGCCATATCTCACGGCCCCTCCAAGGGCGGCAACTACCCGCAGAAGAGCCTGGCCGTACTCATGGGATTGGGCCAGTTTGGCGTGTCGAGGATCGTTTTTCGCGACGAAGTCAATAACGGTAAGGTACAACGCTTCGCCGGGCCGATCCGGTCCATCATCGTCTTCGACCAACAGCCCCTGGTCGCCGACGGCGCAGATTCGGTGATTTACCCTTCGCCGGCCTGGCGGGAGTTCCTGGCCCTGCTTTTCGATTTCACCGACGCCGATCCTGACATCGACCGCTACCGGTTCTGCTCCTATCTGGCCAAAAAGGGCAGCGCCTGCAGCAAATGCGTGGAGAATTGTCCGTCGGGCGCGCAGCCGAGTTCAGTGCCTCTTCCCACCGGCGCCTATGTCGACCCGGTCGCGCGGCAGGCGCACCGTTTCTGGAAAGGTAAGTTGCAGTTTGACTTCAACAAGTGCCTGGACGATCGAGGGCAACTCGCTAGCCTTTATCCCGAGTGGTCTTGTGCCGGTGTCTCAACGTTTGCCTTGACCGCGGCGTGCGTCGGAAGCAGGCGGTAAGCGGCTTCCACTCCAGGATGGCGGAGCTGGCAGTAGCCCCGTCGTAGCCCCACGCCCATTCGCCCGGATCACGAATCGTCATGGGGGTACCCCACTCAACGCCGTTGTCGGATTGATGGTAGCCCTGGTGCTTGCGTCGCTTCCCATCATGGCACAATATAGGCACAAGTAGCGCAGGACCTGCAGGTCCTGGCGCTCGCTTCCGCGCCTTCGAGACCCTCCTGATTCACCGGGCATGAGGAACCGCTTCACTAGGCCATCGGCAAAGTGAAAAAGAAGGTCGAGCCCTTTCCCGGTCCCGATTCCACCCAGATGCGGCCGCCGTGCGCTTCGACCAGCCGGCGGCAGACGACGAGCCCCAGCCCAATCCCCTTCAACGTCGTCGTCGGTATCAGACTGTCCAACCTCACGAATGGCTGAAAGAGCTTAGCCGTGTCCGTCGGAGCGATGCCGATGCCCTGGTCGGTCACGCTGACGACGATGTGGTCCGCTTCTCGCCGGGCGGAGATTTTCACCTCGCCGCCTTCGGGCGAATACTTGATAGCATTGTCGACCAGGTTGTCCAGTATCCGCTCGACCCTCGTTCGGTCGACGCGGACCTCCGGCAGGTCTGCCGGCACATCGGCGACGAGTCGGTGCTTCTCAGACTTCCGCGACGCCCGTTCTACCATACGACCAACGACGGCGGTGGCGTCGACCCTGGCCGTTTGAAGATTCAGCCGATTAGCTTGCCACCTTGAGAGCTCGAGCAGGTTGTCCACGATATCGGCCATCGTCTCCGCTCCCCACGAGGCGTCCTGCAGGAGCTCGCGAGCATCTTGCGGACTGACGCCTTCGGACATGGCCGTCTTGATGGCCCCAATAACGACTGTAAGCGGAGTCTTAAGCTCGTGTGATACCATGCCGATGAAGTCGTCTTTGACGGCCATCGCCTGCTTCTGCTCGCTGATATCCGCCCCGACGGCCACCGAGCCGCGTACTCGACCATCGGCGGTACTCAGGGGCACGGCTCCCACGAGCATGGGGAGCACGCGTCCATCCTCAAACACGAGGTCCATCTCCCTCGGCGTAACCGTTTTCCCGGTGGCAGCCGCTTCCTGGGCCGGCAACTTCTCTGGCGGCACTTCCACGTTGTCACGGAACACCCTGTAGCTTATAGCCGCTTGGCCGGGCAGGGCGCTCCTGGAAATATTATCGCCCGGGCGCGCTCTCAGAAGCTCATTGGCGTACCGGTTGCCGGTGATGATTCGGCACTCGGGGTCGCGAGCAATCCAGATGGCGAACGGCGCCGTGTCCAGCACGGTCTCGAGCTCCGTCAGCGTCTCTGCAGACTCCCTGGCCAGGCGTGTGCGCTCCTCTTCGGCCTTCTTGCGCTCGGTGATGTCGGTGAACAAGACGGCAAACTGGTTTTTCGCCGGGGAGTAGGCATATACTCCGTACCACTTATCCAGAGCAGCGCTGTAGTTCTCAAAATGGGCTGGCTCTCCGCTTAAAGCCACTTTGCCGAAGGCCTCCACCCAGTATGACTCAACATGGGGCAATACTTCCTTTACGGTCTTGCCCACAACTTTATCACTGGAAAGACCGGTCAGTTGTTCAAAAGCGTCGTTTAGCTCTAGGAAACGGTAGTCGCAGGGTTTCCCATCAGCATCGACGATAATCTCGTGCAGCCCGAAGCCTTCGCTCATCCTGCTGAAAAGGGTGCGGTACCGTTCCTCACTCTCTCTTAATGCCGCTTGCGTCTTCTTGCGCTCGTCGATTTCCTTCTCCAGATCTGTTCTGGAGGCGGTTACCGTCTTGAGATATGCGGTCATCCGGTTGACAGCGCGGGACAAGTCCCCAATCTCATCATTCCCCTTTTCTTCAAGCCTGAAATCCAGGTTGCCGGCACCGATGACAGCAGTCCCGGCTTGGAGCTTCGCCAGACCTTTCAATGCTCGTCTCTGCGTCATCAGGTAATTGACCGCGAAGTAGACTATCAAGACGCCAATCAACGCAATTACAACAATAGTGTTCAATCTCTCCGATCGGCTTACTTCGTTACCCAGCAGTTGCGATAAACGAGAGGCGTTAGCGACTAGCGCCTGGCTCTGGACGGCGATACGGCTCCATGATATCTGCAGCGAAACTGGGTCGATAGCCTCGCCTTGGTTCTGAGACAAACTCCCACCGGCGGATACTATACTGTCAAACACTTCTTCTAGTCTGTGTGTGTTTGCCTGGATATTGCGGACAAGCGCCTGTTGCTCCAGACTCACCTTCTGCAGGCTGGCCACGTCATTGGAAAACGAAGCGAATCTGACCTGCCATCTCTCCAACTGCTGGCTTTCCCGGTAAATCACGTAGTCGTTGGCGAGATAGCTCAACTCGCCGGCGCCTTGCGCAATTCTCGCCGCAATGTTGCCCTGGCTGCGGGCCGTGTCCACCCTCTGATTCGTGACTATTATTGAGGCGGAAATTGCCGCCAGTATAGCCCCAAACAGGAGCAAGGTCATGATAAACTGTGTTCTGATTCTCATGATCCCTCACTTCAGCGGATAATATTCACCGCCTCGGGCTTAACCGCTTTGAGAGCATCTTCGTAAATGTAGTTATCGAAATCCGGGACTTGTTCTTCGGTGGTAAGGTTGTTGGCTATCATCCAGCGGGCTTCATCTTCCATGGCCGTAATCATCGATTGGTCCAGCGAGAGACCGAACTGGTTTTGCGACCATATACTCAGTATTTGTATATCGCTCCAATTCATTCTTGTCTGCAATGTGTTCTTGGCTTCGCTTTCGTGGATGCTCATATAGTCTTCGGCCTCGATTAGCGACTTGACAAGCCTTTTTATGATTTCGGCATGACTTTTTATCCATTCGGGAGAACTGACTAAATTCCAATAGGCAAGTTGACCGCTCTGAATCGGCAACGCAAATATGTCTTCGGCCAGGTGCTGTTTTATTGAGGTTACAAAAGGTTCCCACGTGACGACGGCATCGACCTCTTTGTTTACAAGAGCTTCTTCCGAATCCGTGGCCCTGACGTTAACGAGGGTCACCTGACTTAGGTTTATTCCGTTTAATTCCAGACTCCGGCCCAGATGGAACTCCCCGATCGTCTGCAAAGGAACCCCGATCCTCTTCCCCTTTAGGTTCTGGATTGTCTTTAAGCCGCTATCGGTACGCCACATGACGTAAGTGGTCTCGTAATTATCTATACACGCAAACGTTGCCAGAGACGTCTTATCCAGTATCTGCCACGCCATCAAGAACTCGGTCGCTGCGGAAATTTCCGCTTCACCGTTCAGCATCCCGGCAGTAGCGGACGCCCCGGAATCGTAATTTTCTTTGAGAGTAACCTGAAGGCCGTTAGAAACGAAAAAGTCCTGCGCTTCCGCAATGTAGAGGAGAGTGTTAATTTCGTTGCGCGGAATCGCAATTGTCAGGGTTTCCATCTTCCCTGAATAGCCTGTTGGCGAACAAGAAATCACTGGCAGGAGCACCATAGCAAAGATAAGTACCATTAAGCCAGGATGTTTCCATCTACTAAGGTAAGGCAGACTCAAGACATCACCTCTTACTCGCAGGTACCTGGTCTTTCAGCTTTCCAAGGCCTTCCATTATCCAAAACCTGGACAGGGGAGAAACACCAATGCTCTTGCTGTCGGCATCTCCCGATCTGAAACAACGTGCCCCGGCCTCAAGTCACAACGGGGCGTCTTGTGACATCACCCACGGACGTAGTAGAGTTTCTTATGACCCTATCATACTGGATTCCGAGCGAGTCGGCAGATATGAGGGCCAATCGAGGAGGCAACTGATGGCAAGGTCTACTTCAATTCTCGCGCGACGGGCTGTGGCCGGGTTGGCATTGATGGCACTCCTCGTTACCGCCTGCACCAATGGTGGTGCGTCGACCCCCCAGACATCAAGACCCCCTCAAATACCTCCCGAATCTTCGTTCGTCATGGACTTCAGCGCCTTCAAGGCGCCGGCAGGAGCCTCGAGCCGCGGGGAGACCTCGATCAGGCTCGCTTCGTTTTCACCACCGGTGCTGTGTCCTATCCGGGTCGGGCTGATGCCATTGGCGACCGGAGCAACTGGGGCTACGCCGCCCTTAACGTCGGGTTCTGGAACATCGTCGGCGTAGTAGGCTTGGCTGTGCCGGTCGCCTCATTTGTCGAATCGTTCAAACACAGTCCGGTGCAGCAGCCGGACAACTCCTGGGTCTGGGCCTACAGCGTGCCCGTTCTTGGCTCAGTGTATGAGGCTGAACTGAATGGCAAGTACATCGACCGCGGGGTGAGATGGGAGATGCGTGTTTCCAAACCGGGCGAATACTCTGACTTTCTCTGGTACCATGGAGAATCCGATCTACCTGCAACCAGTGGCTTCTGGGTCCTCAAGAACAAGCCATCGGAGCCGGCTGACCTGCTTCGGATCGACTGGCAAAGGAACCCGGCCCGGCAGACCGGCAGTATCAAGTACACCAACGTGGTCCCGGGCGGAGCGGAAAACGGCGGTTATATCTCGTACAGTGTCTCGACCTCGAAGCCTTACGACCGCGCCTATACCATATACAACAAAGGGAAGAGTCAGACAACCTACATTGAGTGGAACGACGCCACAAGAGACGGGCGGGTGAAGGACTCGGCCCACTTCAAAGACAACAACTGGCACTACTGGGACTCCCAGTTGATCAACGCCGAAGGTAAGTAAACCGAACTGCGCTCATCCGGGTCTTGCCTTTATCCATCCGCCATGCCATCGAGTCCGAGATCCGACACTGCCTACTCTGCTGGAACTAGTGTGGTGCACCTAACGATTCGTTACTTTCCCTGGATCCGGCGTCACCATCCGCGCCACCCTCCACTCCCCGCTCACCCTGAGCCTGATTACTATAGTGAAGTCAAGGCCTTGCCGGGGCCAAATTGCTGGGGACCTCCTGTTTTGGGTCATAGGGTCTGCCAGTCTTGAGAACCGCATAGATGATGGACAAGAGCTTGCGAGCAACGGCGACTGTGGAGTGCATCTTCTTCTTGCCGGCGGCGGTACGATGTTGAAAGTAGTCTCTGAGACGCGGGACAGACTTCACCGCAAGTATGGCGAGCATCCAGATAACGCGGCGTACATACGGGTTGCCGGCATGGCTCATGCGTGGGTGGGCCAGACTGAAGACGCCGGTTTGAAACGTCTTGGGGCACCAGCCGAAATGCGAGAGGAACTGCTTGAGAGTGGCGAACCGATTGATGTCATCTATTTCAGCCAGTATGCTTGCCAACGATTGAACTTTGCCAATAGGGAAATCAGACGGTTTATGAGGGAGCTGCTTGAACAATTCTTCAATTGCATGCTCAATCTCCGTGATCTGGGCGTTAAGAGACAAGACGGCTTCGGCCAGGAGTCTCAGCTTGAGGCTCAAAGCCATCTGCCGGTGCAAAAGTCCCACGGTCAATCGAGCGCTACTAATAATGGCTTCCGTCTGAGCCTGGCTAATGTGCCCATGGCTGACCTTGGAAAGGGATGCAGCTACCCCGGCTGGGTCATTCGCCAGGGCCTCTGGTCCGGGGTATCTAGCCAAGAGTTCAAGTGCTGTTGGCGAATTAAGCGATGCCAGATGAGACCCAAGTTCGGGAAAAGCTTCGGCAACAGTTTCCTGCAATCGGTTGAGCTGGCGAGTTCGGTCTTGAAGCAGATCAGACCGAAAACGTGTCAATTCCCGCAGGTTTTCAAGAAGCGGGTTGGAATGTGCCATCTGCTTATAGGAGCCAACCATGAGGAAGGCTGCCAGGGAACGGGCATCCACTCGGTCTGTCTTAGCCTTCTTGCCTTGGGATTTCCTGAACTCAGCGGCCTGAAAAGGATTGACCTCCACAGTTGGATAGCCGTGCTCGACCAAGAAGTGCGCGATGGTGAGGGCGTAAGGTCCGCTAGCCTCCACGCCTACCAGGACTTCCTCCTTCACTCCCTCCTCTTCCAGAAAGGCCAGAAATCGTTCGAATCCTTCCCTGTCTACAGTGAACGAAAAGACCTTACTGTACCGATCAGTTACTGTGTCTCGCACACACGCATGGTGTCGATGCTTGCCTACGTCCAGACCGACATGATAACGTGCCAACTAAATCTCCTTCCTGCTCGTCAACTGCAACACAAAGAAGTCCACCTGCCGCCATACACGCCAGGATCAGGAGCCGTCGTCATGTCACGGCCGCCATATTACTCATCAGAGGTCGGGTGGAAGCCCCAATCAGGCTCAAGGGGTACTAGGTCCCCAGTCGAACCAAAGAGGTCTTCGGCTGCAATCTCTTAAGCTAGTTCATTATACGTGTCGAAAAGATGGCCGGGTCCCCGGGCCGGGACTTACGGTCGGCGAACGGGCCATCGTTCGAAAGGATGACAGGACCTCGTATTGAAGCTGTCGACCCCCGTCGATGCGGTTCGTAGCGTCCGAACGTCAGCGCTTTCACCGGATTGTCTCGTGATGCTATTGTCATATGGCACGATCGCCCTGCTGGCGCGGCATTCAGACGGACCGTCGTTCAAGTCATGTCACAGCGTTCCGGGCGGCGACGCGCGGTGGACTTGGGGGACCTGAGGGCAGCGCGGCGGGTGCCTACCCCGACGATGGATTCCTTGTCATCTTGCGCAACATCATCATGCGCGGGCCGGGAGTTGGACCGGTGGCTGGCTGCAAGCGAGGAGAAGTGTCCATTTCGTCCCCACGGGCGCAAACCTGCCTGACCGGATCGAAGCATAGTCGTCCTACTTATTTCTGAGCCGTGCTTTCGAGGGAGTGATCTTCCCATTCTCCAACGCAATGCAGGAGGCCGTTGATCGCCTCTCAATGCCCCCGACCCCGGGATTCCTCCGTGAACGACTGCATATCGCGAGGCATCCCGCGTCGCCAGGGCGGTATCGCACTGGTTTGTGGAGTCAGGTCCTGGTTTTCAATCTTGTCTGGCCACGGCGTCCCCGAATTGCGCCTCTCCCGCGAATCGAGTGCCATTCTCACTTGTCAAGCGCCTCCGAGCGGCAGTCGATGTCCCGGGGAAGGAGCGTGGGGGCCTCACGCAGGCGATGTCACCTCAGGTGGCCGTAATGGATCTATTGCCGTCGGTGGTCGCGCATGCGGAGCGCTACTTGTCATGGAACCTTAGAACCAGGACACGAGTTCGGTCGCCCGTCGTGACGCAAGCGTCCAACTCCGCCCGAAACAGCCCGAGCCGGTGACGACTCTCGGAGGGATAGTCTCACTCGGACGAGAGAGGGTCCCAGGAGAGATCAAGGTCCACGCTGAACATGGCCGGCTTGGGAATGTGGTTAGTGGGAGCATCACGGCAGATATCGTCCACCACCTCCCGAAACGGCGAAACCCTCGTCGAGAGTCACCATCCGTGGCGCTCTTCGTGACCCCTGGTTCACTGATCAAGGGACAAGTCATCAGCGGCGAGGGTCGACAGACTCGGGCCGAAGCTCGGCAAACGCTTCTTGTACTAGTCAGGCTACCCACCAGCGCCAGCGTATCCAGGCTTCTGCCGAGAAACGTTGTCTGCTGCGAGCTGCGCGGGCGTGTCAACACCTTTGCTCCGGTGATGTCGGAGCGAGGCTGCGGTTGAATGAGAGCGGCTGACACACTATTATGTTGAGACGCGAAACTAAGTGCCGCGAACACGATAAGTGACGGGAGGTGTGCGGCATGTCACTCGGGATCGAGGCCGTAGACAGCATTGGTCAAGGATTTCACGTCGCTCAACTGTTTCACGATACCTATGATGCCGTCGACACGCTGGCCCGTTTCTTCCAGCGGGGACTGGCGCTGAACGAATTCTGCCTGTGGGTCGTGTCGGAACCAATTTCCATAGATCGGGCCACCACGGCCCTGAAAGAAGCGGTCGGCGACTTGGGGGAATTCGTCGACAGCCGGCAGCTACAGGTAATTGGCGCCGACGACTGGTACCCAAAGGGGGCGCCCTTCAATGCTTTGGAATCGTTGAGGCTTCTGTTTGAGAAACGCAATTCTTCGATCCAGAGAGGGTTCGACGGCATTCGGTTGGGTCAGAACCTCCCCTGGCTGGACTTAGAACAGTGGGCCGATTTCTTGACCTACGAACAAATCACAAGGCGCCTCATTCCAGCACAGAAAATAACCATGGTCTGCTGCTACGACCTGAGCCGGCTGGGCGTGCCCGAAGTGGTGGATATCGTCAACAGCCACTCGCACGTCCTTTGCGAAAGGCGGAGCACCTGGGAGTTGATAGAAAACCCCACGCCGAGGCAACAACGTTCGATACGTGGTACCGGCTACCAATCGCTGGGGCGGCTGATGGGCCTCAGCCGTGAGCGAGTAAGGCAACTGGTGGTTGGCAAGAGGACCACGAGCAGGAAGAGCAGCAGGGAGGCCGGCGCGGTGGCACCGCCGCCCCTGTTGAGAATGGGTCAGGCTGCTTCGAGGCTGGGAGTTTCAACCACCACGCTGAAGCGTTGGACTGAAGACGGCGTTTTGCCAGCGTACAGAATCGGGAAACGGGGAGACCGTAGATTCCAGGTCGCCGACATTGATTCCTTCGCGGCCCAGCGACTAACAGGCTGATCCGGGGGTTGCTCGTACCATCCCACCCCTGTGCCGCGGTGAGCCTGGTTCTCGCCGTTAGCCGCAAACGCCGGCGGGCCGTTCGCGGGCCAGGGTGGTCAAGAGGGCCATACTGACGATGTTGCGCCGGTTGGCGAAGATTGGCGACGTGGAGCGGGATACGCACCCTCCGGTGAGGCCGTCCATGGGAGGTTCCACGCCGTCCTCGCTTTGGACCGAGATGGGTTCTCGCAGGCAACCCATCTTGGTTTGGCTACGTTGAATTCCGGCCTTTTCAAGGCAGTAGGCATATGCATATCGCTGGGTGGCCACCTCAGTGAAGAATCCAACTCCTGGGGTTCTTGGCCCTCTGAAGAACGCGCCCTACTTGTCGAACTCCGGTCTGGCCAAGAGCAGGTTGCCGGGGAACTCCAGCGCAGCACTCGGGCCTTCGATCATCGACACGTCTAAATCAGTATCTTCTTATCCGCATGTCTGAATCGTCAGTGTCTTCTTGGGCATCTTCACTGCGTACGGGCGACATACAGAGTCTAAGATCCAATATCTATGTAGCCCCGCCTAAAGACCGGTCTTGCGCTGCCGTCCATCCAGACCGCTTCGCGGAAAGGACCCCCAATGCGGCGTCCGGGACGGTCCAATTCGCGGCCCGAGATTCTGTCCGCGTGTAGGCATTACGAGTATAGCTTGGCTTCGGCCTGCCTCCTGAAACCGGTCTGCGGCCGGGCCAGGTCATCGATTCTCGGGTTCAAAGAAGTAGTCCCGACAAACGCGGCAGGTCCCCTCGAATGTACCTCGTTCGCTCACCAGCACCAGCTTTTCTCGGACTGACCCGACGAGTTCGGCTTCCCGGGACGCTTGTTGCATGAAACGCCTCAAGCGATTCACGACAGCGTCGACGGCAACATCAACGATCTGTTCCGAAAGTGCCGGCCCCTTAAACTCATTGTCCAGATGCTGCGCCAGAAAAGGCCACAACCGGCTATTCTGAGAGTGTCGAAAAAGGGCCTGTTTGGATGAAGCTGTCTTACTCCGGCGTGCCCGATTCTTAAAGAGGCCCCTTTTTCAGTTGTCGATCACTCTATCAGGTCATTTTTGCCTCATTCTCGGCGTGTGGCGCTGCACTTCTTGCCATATTCCTGTCCAGTCAACTGGCTGCGACTGGTTCCAGACGGCAGTTGTCCGGCTCTCCCCAGAGTAGCCTCACCATTCTCTTGATGTTGCAGACGGTCGTCGCCAGAAGCGTGTGTATTCCCGCCCTGCCCAGGCCGCGGTAGCGGCAGTTCCTCAGTCCGCAGTACCGGGTGAGATCGGCCATCTTCTGCTCAACCTTGTAGCGGTTACGGTAGGCTTCTTTCCCTTCTTCGGTCGCCAGCCTTTCTCTCGCCATTCGAAAGTACGGCTCATAGTAGCTGATGTAGACCCGTCTACCTTCTTTGTTCTTCACGCACTTAGGTTTCAGCGGACAGGCGTTGCACAGGCTCGCCTTGAACTGGAAGGCATAACCCGGCTTGTTCAGACGGTAGTTGTAAGAGGACCTCGGAGTAGCAGCTGGCTGAGATATGTCCCGCCGGGCACATGAGTTTGATATTCTCCGGGTCGTAGAGGAAATCGTCCACGGTAAAGTACCCGGCGCTCCGGGGGTTTACCTGCTTGGTTAGGGCGATATTGGCGATGGTCTTGTTAGCTGGCGAGGGATTCCAGGTTTTCTCCCCAGTCGTAAGCTTTATCAGCGGTGAGTTCTTGTGGCGTGAGAGAGTGGACTTTCTCCTGCTCCTTCAGCAGCGGCCGGAGCTGGCTGCCATCCGTGGCGTTGGCCGGGGTGGTTGCCACTTCAGTGATAATGCCGCTTTCTTCCTCCATGACAATGTGGGCCTTGTAGCCCGCCCACTTGGTGCTCGTCTTCTTCCCCGTCCTGGCATCAGGATCCACCGGGCTGATCAGTTTGTCCTTGGCATGCTCAGCCCGATCCGCAACCGCCTTTTCCAGCAGCGCCAGGTCCTTTTGGAGTTCCTCGGTTGGCTTGATCTTCTTGGCCTCTAGCTCGGCGGTGACTCTGTCCAGTAACGTGCCGGCCGCTTCGATCTCTATCTGCAAAGCCTCTTCGCTGGAGCTGAACTTCACCGGCGTCGGCATTCTGCAGTTCCGTCGCTCCCAACTCTTCCGCTATCTTCGTATCCTGCTTTGCCACAGTCTTCAGCACGTTTTCCCGGCACTTTCTCACCAGGCCGCTGAGGCTGCTCAGGGATATGTTCGCAAACACCGGAGTCGAGTCGATGATCTGTCGCTTTCCCTTGACCAGGCCCTTATCAATACACTGCCGCACGATCTGCTCCAGGATCGCCCGGAACTTCTCCTCGCCCAGCCTCTGCGCCCGGAAATAAGAGACCGTGGTGTAGTCCGGCACTTCGGCGTCGACCGCCAGTCCCAGAAAGTACTTGTAGGCCAGATTCAGGCGAGCGTTTTCGACCACCTGTCTGTCGGAATCACCGTAGAGATACTGGAGCAGGCACAACCGAAGCATGAACTCCGGGTCTTCCGCCGGACGGCCGATAGTCTGATTGTATCGGTCCTTCAGGATCTCATCGGCAAAAGAAAGATCGACCACCTGGTTGATCTTGCGAAGCACGTGGTCGACGGGGACGATGCGGTCGTACAGATAACTCCCGTAGAACGACTCTTGAGGCGATCTTCGGCTTGAGCATGAGCACCTCCCACGCTTAGTCGCCCGTATCTTATCATGTAAACTCAGCTTAACGCGAGCGGGATCAAATTCGACTTTTTCGGCAGTCTCATTCTGGGCGTGGTAGACTCCCACCATATCCACGCCTCCAAATGACGCGTTGAGGACAGCCTTCGCCGGATGGCGCCGGCGTTCCAGATTGCCATTCTCGATATCCGTGGCCAGTTCGCCCGCCAGTGCGGCAAGCTTGCGCAGGTGTTCGTGGTAGAGGTCCCGGCAAGTGGGCTTCAGACGGTTCTCAACGCCGTCGGGCCTACCTCCCGGTCTTGGCTTTTCGGCCCCGCCGATACTCACATCGTGTTCCCGTGGGGACTCTTGCTTGGCGCTGAGCGACTCAATCGGAGAAGATAGACTCGCCTTGGGTACTCCCGGTTTGGGACTCCCTTCGGGAATTCCGGGCGGGCCCTCCGGTTGTCCCTGCTGCCTCTGGGTCGTTCCCTCACCGGCAAACGAGTCCATGAGTTTCGATAGCGGGCTGAACTTCTGGTGAGCCGCCTTGACGTCCGCCTGGTCGACGTTGATGTAGGCATTCGAAGTGGTCTTGATGTCCGAGTGTCCCAGAATGATCCTTATGTACTCCAGATTGCCGCCGTATTTCAGGCTGCGGGTGGCAAAGGTATGCCGGAGCTTATGGGGCGACAGTCTTTCCTTGATGCCCGCCTCCCGGCCGAGACGGGCCAGCATCGACTGCATCCCCCGCGGGCGTCAGTGACGTAGTCGTCAACGGCCGCTGCCGCCCAATCTTCAACCGGAACATCCCTTTCGATCCGGCCTTTCCCCATGACCCGCACCGAACCTTCGCCAGTATTGCCGGTCCTGACCGTCAACTCGCTCAGTTCGGTCAGCCGAAGACCCGTGTCCAGGAATAGAAAAAGGATGGCCTTGTTCCGGAGGTCGGGCATGGCCAACCTAAAGACGGCTTTCAGATCGCTTTCGGAATACACCTTGGGTAGTGTCTTCGGCTTCTTCGGCGCCGGCTCCGACGCCAGCGGGTTCACCGGGATGATGCCGTCGGCCTTGAGCCAGCTGAAGAAGGCCCTGACGCCCCGGGCGTAGGTGTTCACGGTGGTGCCGCTGAGCAGGTGGGGACTGCCACCCGGGCTGGGGCGCCGTTGCGGGCGCCGGCGCAGGTCGGCTACAAAACGGCGAAAGTCGTCGGCGGTGATGTCGCCCACATCATTGTCGCCGCCAAGGAAATCGTCGAACAGGCCGACGCAGCGCCGGGTGTGGGCGATCGTGGGCTCGGTGAACCCCCGGGCCCGGGCGTACAGATCATATTTTTCAAGTGCTTCACGAATGGTGCAGGCCAAGCGTCACTCTCCCCACTCTCTCCGGCCTATCGTATATCAGGGGGACGGTTGAAGCAACCGGGGGCGCCCCGCCGTTTCCGCTGCAAATTGGCCAGCGGGCTGAACCGGTGGTGGGCCTGGGCCACGTCGGCCTGCGAGGCCGCCAGGTAGGCATCGCTGGTGGTCTTGATATTGGTGTGGCCGAGGGTAATGCGTACGTATTCCAGGTTGTTGCCGTTCCGGAGACACAGCGTGGCGTAGGTATGACGCAGCGTGTGCGGGGCGAGACGCACCGTCAATCCGGCGGCGCGGCCGAGCCGGCCCAGACCTGATTGGATGCCTCGCCGGCCCAGGCGGAAACCGGCGGCGGTCAGGAAGAGGTAATCGCCGGCCCGCGGCTGGGGCCGGCCCTTGTCCAGGTAGTCGCGCAGGCTGAGGGCGGTGACCGGGCTGAAGTAGGAGTAGCGCTCTTTGCCGCCTTTACCGAGCACGCGTACCGCACCCTGCGCCAGGTCGACGTCGTCGACCCGGAGGCCGGCCAGCTCGGACACCCGGATGCCCGAGTCCAGGAAGAGGTCGATGATGGCCTTGTCGCGCGGTCGGGCGGCCACGTAGCGCCGCAGCGTCTGCAGTTGTTCCTCAGAGTAGACCCGGGCCACCTTCCTGGGGTACCGGGGGGCGGGCACCCGCGCCAGCGGATTGGTGGCAATGGCCTGGCTTCTTTCCAGCCAGCCCCAGAAGCTGCGGACGGCCCGGACGTAGGTATTTACCGAGACCAGGCTCAGTTTGCCGCCCGGCGGACGGCCGTGACGGGCCGGCTGGTCCCGGAGGCCGATGATGAACCGGCGCAGGTCGTCACCCTCGACGGCGGCGACATCGCCGATGCCGCCAGAGAAGGCGGCGAAGGCGCGGACGCAGCGGTCGGTGTGGGTGATGGTGGCGTCGCTCAGGCCCCGGGCGCGGGCGTCGAGGCGGTAGCGGGCCAGCTGGACGGTCAGCGATTTAGGGGTGAGGCATGTCGCCAAAAGGGGCTTGGAGCGGGAGACGGGGCTCGAACCCGCGACGACCTGCTTGGAAGGCAGGCATTCTACCACTGAATTACTCCCACGCGTTTCGAGGCTATTTTACCACAAAAAACGACGCCTGCCAAAGAGGGTGACGGAGCGAACTAAATACGAAACAGGGAACGAAGGCATGTTGAGCGGCATCGGAGAGGTTACGCGGGGCAGCATGCTGCGCCCCTACAACGCCCCGCGCCCACGTGGATTCCCGCTCCCGTGGATCAAGGCGTTGACCATCTTCGACGGGAATGACGGGGGGGAGGGGAAGGGAACGGTGCAGGCAGGCCGCTGGATTCCCTTGAGGACAAGCCTCAAGGACAAGCCCGCTCCCGTGGCGCGGCACGGGACAAGCTCCGTGGATCAAGGAGTTGACCATCCTCGACGGGAATGACAGGGAAAAAGACGGGAATGGGGGGGAGACCTAATCTGGATTCCCTCGAGGACAGGCCTCGAGGACAAGCCCACTTTCGTGGGAATGGGGGGGAAGGGGTAAATCCGGTGCGCCAAGAACCGGAAGCGCCAGTTTCATGAAGAGGCACAGGAACCAAACGTTCAACGACTCGCTTGGGGCGCCTGCTGGTCAAATCATAGGCATCTTGCAGATTCATCCAGAATTGAGGGGTTGTGCCTAAAGCCTGAGAAAGCAACCACGCCGTCTCCGGCGTTATTCCACGCTTGCCCCGAACCACCTCGTTCACCCGCTGCAGCGGTATGCCGATATGGTGAGCAAGAGCTACCTGGGTAATGCCGAGTTGCCCGAGAAACTCCTCTTTCAGCACTTCTCCAGGATGTGTCGCAATTCGATTTTCAGGCAGCATCTTCGATCCTCACTCAATGATAGTCTACCAAAGACACCTCATGGGCATTATTGTCTTCCCACCGGAAGACGATTCTCCAGCGGTCATTGACGCGAATACTGTAGTAGCCGGCAAGGTCCCCTTTCAGCAACTCCAGTCGATTACCTGGTGGCTCACGCAAGTCACTCAAACGATAGGCCGCGTTAAGCATGTCGAGTTTTCGGATAGCCACGTTGGTTGTTGTCGGGGGAAACCGCCGAACACGATGGGTGTTTCTACCGTGGTATAGATCGGCGGTGGCATCATCTCTGAAGGATAGTATCATCTACTCTTCGCTGAACAGAATTATATACCATACATGCTTGCCGTGCAAGTATGTAGTGATCTCCTGACTGCGATGGTCTCCCGTGGTCAAGGGGAAACTCAACGAAGGCGAACATACGGACCGCATGGTCTCCGGGATAGGGAGGACAACCACAAGTGGTCTCCGGTGGTCAAGGGGACACTCGGCATCAGCGATAGCTTAACCGCAAGCGGTTACCCCTTGACCATTCCTCGCTAAGCTCGGAAGGCGGACGACCACTTCTGGGCTGCGCTACGAAGGCAGTCACCCCCTGACCATTCCTCGCTGGGCTCGGAAGGTGGACGACCACTTCTGCGCTTCGCTACGAAGGCGGTTACCCCTTGACCATTCCTCGGTACCCTCGGAAGGTGGACAACCATTCTCCACTGGGTTTCGAAGGGGACACCCCCAGACCCCGGCACCTGCGGCCTGCGGCCTGCACCTCGGGTAGGGATATGTTCCGGCGTTGCGCGCAATAACGCAACTAGATACTAGCGGCCCGGCCGAAAGCCGGGGTTCATGGTGCACCATGTAGTCAGCTCTAAAACAGTCCTTCCGACAACGATATCCAAAATGTCAGTGCCTTGTTAGCCAACCGTTGGCGAAGTGTCAAGCAGGTGCGCCGACGGTCATCTATCATGGCATCACGCCGACACGGAGGCGGAGACAAATGCTAACCCGTCGAACTGGAACAACGGAGGAGGCATAAGATGTCGGAGACGAGAGCAGCAACGAGCCGGCCATTATCTGAAGCGGACCTTGAGGCGACGGAACTGGCGCAGCTGAAGCGACGGATCAGAGGCGGGGGCAACTGGTTTTACTGGATCGTCGCCCTGTCCGGCATCAACACGATACTTGCCCTCAGCGGAGCGGACCTGTTCTTCGTGATCGGTCTGGGCATCACGCAGCTCTTTGCCTACTATTCGACGGCGGTGGGCATCGTGACCTATATCGTGGCCGGATCCATGCTGACCTGCTTCGGCATCTTCGCCACCCGGGGCAAGACGTGGGCCTTCTTCACCGGCGCGGTGGTCTACGGTCTCGACGGACTGCTCTTCATCATGGTCGGCGACTGGTTCAGCATACTCTTCCACATCTTAGCCATCTTCGGCATATCGCGCGGGCTGGCGGCCAACCTGAGATACAACAGAGTCCTGTCGGAAACTGCACGCGATCACATTTTGGCCGGCACGGGCCGGATCGGTTGACTGTGCTGCCGATTAGTCAGGGCCAGTCGGCACGGAGGAGAGGATAATGTCGACCTGCGCCAGGTGCGGGCACCGGAGCACCACCGGGGATAGCCGCTGCGCGGCGTGCGGCGCTCCCCTGTCGACCGCGCAGCGGCCCGGGGTTGGGTCGAGTTACGAGCAGGTGGGCCGGGCCGTGCGCCGGAACTGGGCCACCATACTCAAAGCTCTCATGATGACCATGGCCCTGGGGGCCGCCGGCAACGTATTTGAATTGGCGGGCGCGCCGAACCCGTGGGCCGACTTTGGCGTGGGCGGGGTGATCCTCATCCTGGGGTACATCGTCCTGATCAGCTACCCCATGGGATATGGGGTGTCGTTCGTCGGTCTGAAGGCGCTCCGCGGCGACCGTCCCAGGTTCAAGGACCTCTTCGCGGGTTTCCGGAACTACGCCAACGTCGTCTTCTCGGTCCTCGCGAGCGCAGTCCTCATCCTGGCCGGGACGGTCTTCCTGGTGGTCCCCGGGATATGGGTCACCTGCAGACTGGCCTTCACGCCGTTGCTCGTGGTCGACCGCCGGATGGGTGCCGTCGCCGCGGTGAAGGAGAGCTGGCGCATGACCAAGGGGTACGGCTGGACGGTCCTGGGCATTGCGTTGGTGGCTTTCACCGTCACCGTTGTGGTGCAGCTGGCGCTCACCTTCGCCACCAGCGCGCCGATGGATTCGGTAGCGGGCGTGGTCATCCAGACGGTGACCGCGGCGGTGATGCTGATGATGTTGTGGTTTGCCATGGCCGCCCTGTACCAGGGGGTTGCGGCCGAGGAGGATAGACCCCCAATCGGGTAAGGGAGAGTCCGGGACATATGTCTGAGACAGCGAAGAAGCAGAACTTGGTCGGAAAGCTGCGTGGCCTATTTGCCGACCACGCGCGAGAGGACCTCTCCGCGGCGCTCAATGATTGTGGCGTAGATGCGCACCTGTCCGATCGACCAGGGGCCGGGCGGTAAGCCGCATCCCCTTTGCCTGGGCTTGGATCCCGTCGGGAGACTCCATCGGGGTCATCGACATCTCGCCGGGACCGGTTCGGTGGGTCAACGTTCTCAGGTATCACAACGATGGTACGCCGGTGGACCGCTGGAACATCTACGGTATACCGGACCCAAAGGTACGCACTCTCCAAGGCCGAGTTGACCTACAATGCCTAGCCGTCCGGAAACTGAGACTGGGCTTGCTTGACTCCAAGATCGAGGTGGTTGCCCTGAGGTGGAAGGGTAAGGATGCCGGCCTGGGTATTGCAGGTCGTATGGCACGGAACGCCGCGTTGAACAATGCCCTGCTCAACTTGCGCCGGCAGGGAGTCGATTCCTACTTAGAAATCCACTCGGACAGAGGCCTCGGATGCTGGCTGCTGGAGGCGAAAGCCGAGCCTTCCAGCGAGTTGTGGAGTTGCTATCAGGCGATAGCCCGGCAGCTGGTCGGGGAGCCATGAAACGCATGCCACATTGACGCCTCACGGGAACTTGACCGACACGAAACAGAATGATGGGCCCGGGCGGCACATGACTCAGCGGCACATGACGCGGCGGCTATGCCGAGGACCAGGGCAGCCACCACCGGCGGAGACCATGAAGGCTGTGTCCCAGGAATTGCTCGGTGCTGTTCTTCTGAAGGACGGTCCTGCCCCGGCCGCTGGACTCCTCATCGATGAGGGTGGAGGGCACATCCTCCCACTCAAAACCGGGGCGTCCGAAGGCGTCCCGCTGCTCCCACACGATGATCTTCTTACCCTCGATCTTCCAACCGGTGGGGACTTCACCCTCCCGGCGGGCGTAGGCGCCCGGCCGGAGGAGGTTGTCGAGACGCGCCCGGACCCGATCGTACCGTTTCTCGGCGTAGCCCAAGCCAGGTCAGGGGCTGGCACCAGTCGGGCAGGCGGTTGCCGGTCGTTTCGGCCAGAATACCGTGCAGTACTCCGGATGACAGCGCCAGCCAGTCGTCGGGCAAGCGCTCGTCCTCAATCCGGTCCAGGATTTCAGAGAGATACCGGCGGTAGAGATGACCGGTCAGACCGTGGCGCATCTCCTGAATCTTGCCCTGAAGACGCTGGCGCAACTCTTCGTTGTGGGGCGGAAGGGCGGTGGTGGTGTATATCATGAGGCTGCGCTTGACGACCTCATCGGGAAACGACTGGGGCTCGGCGTTCATGGACAGAACAAAGCCGGGGTATTCGGTTACCGGGGGCTGCATCTCATCCTTGATGATGTCCCGCCCGTGGGTCAGGAACGCCCGGCGCCCGATGTCGTCGAAAACGACGGGGAGCCGCTTGTAGGCCTGCTGGAGACCGCGAAGCTGGGTGGCGGTGAAGCTCTGTTTTTCGATGGACGGGACAAAGCCGAACATGGAAGTCATGAGGGTGTCGATCAGGGACGTCTTACCGCAGTTCGACTTGCCGAAGATGATGGCGAAGGAAGGGAAACGAATCACGTCGCTGTCGCGCAACAAGGCCAGCGAGCGCATGTCGCACATGAAGGGTGAGAAGTACAGCCAGGCCATGAAGGTGAAGTAGTCGCGCTGGAGGCGCGGCACATTACCTTCAAAGGCCCCCTCGTAGTTTCGGAAGTACTGCAGAACGAGGGTGGCGTCGGCGGCCACGGACGCCTGGTCCCACTGGAGATCGAAGCGCTGCCCGGATAACAGGGCGGTGCGGTTGACCCGGTCCAGGGAAAAGTAGCGGCTGTCCGCCTCGGCGGCGGTCTTGACGAGCCGTATCCGGGTGATCTCCCGCTTGATCTCCGGGGTAATCCGTTGTTTGCCGCTTCGTATCGGGGGAATGGCGGCCGAGATGCTGGGAGTGAGCGCGGCGACGACCCGCTCCACTCTGAGTATCTGTACCGGGGCGGACACCTGGACCTCTTCTGCCGAGGGGGTGTCGATGATGAGGGTGGTGGAGGGGTTGGACATGGCCGGCGTATCCGGAATCTCGATTTCGGCTTTTACGATACGGGCTTCGGGGATCGGGATCTCGTCGGAAGCATCGTCTCTCAGGCGGTCGAACATGCGATTGTAGTGCTGCCACGCCTGCTCATCGTTGTCGAATGCGACGAGGGTTTCCGGCTGATTGCCGGAGAAGGCCCGCTCGGACAGATTTGCCGAACCGACGATGACGCGCCGGGCGCCGCCGGCGTCGGAAAGCAGGAACACCTTGGCATGGGCGATGTACTTCCGGAGGACGAAGAACCGGGCCCGGCCCTGGTGGACCCGATCAAGAATGTGAGCATGGCGGTCGTCCTTGAGTCCCATGATGGCGGCCCGGGTATCGCCGACGACGACTTTCTGGAAAGAGAGAACGTCCTTGATGTCCCGAAGTACGCCCTGATAGCCGAACACGCACTCAAACGTGGTGAACGAGAACCGGTCGAGCATGCGGACGATGGCGTCCACGCTGGCGGAGTAGGTGAGAACGCGGAGGGTGTCATAACCCTTAAACAAATCCCAGGAGAACTTGGTCTCGCTCAGAAATCGGGCGCCGACGACGCGAAGACCGGCGCCGTCGTCGATGCCGAGGTTGCCCTGGCCGGCATCATCGCCCGGTTGCTGGAACAGGCCGTCTGCAGTCACATGTCACCCGGAAGAGCCATCGTTGGCCCCATGGTAGGGACTGGAGGCCGGAGATGTCAAGGAAGACGAAACACGAAACACGAAAAACGGAACGCAAGAATAGAGGTTACACGGGCGCAGCATGCTGCGCCCCTACAACGCTAAACAAATCCAAAACAAGAAATACCAAATACGAAACAGCGAACGAAGGCATGGTGAGCGGCATCGGAGAGGTTACGCGGGGCAGCATGCTGCGCCCCTACGGATCTCGAAGCTCGAAATACTAAATGCGAAATACTAAACAAATCCAAAATAAGGAACCCAAGACACGAAGAACGGGACGTCCTCAAGGACAAGCCTTGAGGACGAGCCCGCCTACGACTGGATTCCCGCCTCCGTGGATCAAGGCGTTGACCATCTTCGACGGGAATGGTGGGCAAAGGGAGGGGAATGGGGGCGAAGGGGCGAAGAGACGGGAGTGGCGGGGGAAGGGAGCTATGCGCTACGCCCCTACCGGAGTCTCTTGAGAGCCCGGTCAACGGCCGCGGCGTCGAAGGCGTTTGGATCGTACCTGGCCCCCACCCATTTCACCAGGGAACGGTGCTCTTTGCGGTCAGGGTCGGCAAGAGCGACCAACAGCCGGAAGTACCCGGGAGGACCGCCGCAATCTTCGGGAGGACACGCTCTTGCCCCAGCCAGGCACCCGGGCTGGTCCTCTCCTTCAGCCGTTCCGAGCAGCGATATCTCATGTCTCCAGCCGTCGCCCATATCGTAGTCGTAAACAAAGGACTTCCTTCCCCCGGAAAAAACCGTGGCGAGGGTCATCTTACGGGCATCCAGAACCTCGATGCCCCAATCGGGACTGGGCGCGCCGTATCGCTTATCGTCGAGCTCGTACAGGTAAACGTGATAGCCCTTCCAGCCCATGGCCCGCTGCAGTATCCGGTGCAGCCTGGTGAGACTGGTACGGGAGGGCACCCGGAGTACCCTCCAGATGGGAGGATCGATCCCCCTGAGTTGAACTCTTATCTCGTACATCAATTAGTCGGCCCCCCACTTGGTCACGAGTGTGGTCACCCAAATAGCGTTGTCTTCTGATTCCGCTCATCCTAGAAGGGGGTTGTCGACCCCATCACTGGGACCAGGCCATCCACGCCCCGCCCCCACGTGGATTCCCGCGTACGTGGATCAAGGCGTTGACCATCTTCGACGGGAATGGGGGGGGGCGGTCGGAGATGCGGATTGCTTCGTCCGTTGTCCTCGCAATGACAGGGGGGGAGGGACTGGCAACCCGCCCCTACAGTCTTGCCCCCGACGACGTCTGGCCGGTGGTTATCACATAAGAGGTGTCTCCGTGCCAGCCGCCCGGGTAGCGACGGTAGTACGGGATCTCAGCATCAGACAGTGCGTCCTGGTGGCTGCCAATCTTGCCAAAGCAGTCGGCGCACAATACTACGCAATTGTCGACATCCCATTTGCCGCCCTTTTCGGCGGGAGTGCGCTGGGTGACTTCGGCTTTCTTGCCGGCAAGTGCGGTGCCGCACCGGGCGCACCAGGAACCCCATCCGTCCCATTTGCTCTGCCGGTAGGAAGCGCTGAGTTTGATCAAATCTGAAAAAGCCATAGTTACCTCCTTCTGACAATAAAGCCCAATCGGTTAAACTTTGCCATTAGCGGCTGATGGATGTCAACTATCACCTCGACGGAGTTGACGAAGGGAGGCTTGTTTGGCGAGGCAAGGCCGTTCTAATCTCAGGCAGAATCGTGGACCCGGATTGCTTAGTCCCTGCGGTCCTCGCAATGACACGTGGGGGCGTGGATGGCCTGATCTCCGAAAGCTACACCAGGGGCTAGCGGTGGATGGATGTCAACTATGACCCTGAAGTACCATCGTTGGCCTCATGGCGGCCTGATAGAATGATCATATGACCTGGCTCGAGAAGAAGCGGGAATCGTTCCGCAACTGGAACAAGGATATGCGGGCGCTGGCGGAGCGGAACCGGGAGACGGGACCGGGGATTCGACCGGCACACGGGGAAGATCTCGAGGTTCGTCTGGCCGCTCCGCGAAGCATGGTTACCGGCCGTTGTCTTCGTGCTGGGTATCCTGGACTTCACGAGCACTTATGTCAACTTAGAATTGATCCGCAACCCTCATGTGGTTGACACGGTCCGCTGGCCGGCTGGGCGCTGGAAAGGGGAGGATTCCCCTTTCTGCTGGCGGTCGACCTGGTGGCGGCGGGGGTGCGGTATGTGTACGCCAGGTCGGGGCTTCACGGCTTCGGGCGGGCAGCGTTTGTGTTCATCCTGGCGCCCTACGCCATCACCACCACGGTGGTGGTGATCAACAATATCGCGCTGTTTCGGGTATAAGGGGGGACGACCGCTTCGACCCCACTCCGCTTGGTTCGACAGGCTCAGTCAGGCAAATCCCGAACCCAGGCGCTGGCAGACAGAGCGGCAACGGTGTTGGTGCTGGTGGCCCTGGGCGGTGGGATTGTTACTCTGCTCGTATGGGTGGGACCGGCCGGCAAGGATTTCATTTTCGGACTGGCGCGGATGGTCACGGTGATGGTCATCGCCTGCCCGCATGCGCTCGGTCTAGCGATCCCGCTGGTCCTGGCCGTATCGACGTCGCTGGCAGCAAAGAACGGGCTACTGATCAAGGACCACGATGGCTTTGAGATGGCGCGGAACGTAAGGGCGGTCCTTTTTGACAAGACGGGCACGCTGACCTACGGCAAACTGAGGGTCACCGATATCATCGTCCTCAATGACTCCCATACTGAAGACGGAATTCTGAAGTATGTGGCTTCCGTCGAACACCATTCTGAGCATCCGATCGGCGGGCGATCGCTGGCGCTGCAAAGGAGACTTTCCCCGTTGAAGACTTCAGGTCAATCCCGGGCAAGGGCGCCGAAGGCAAGGTCAATGGCCGGCTGGTTATGGCGGTAAGTCCGGGCTACTTGCAGGAGCGGAATGTCACCGTGACCGACGTACGAATCGAGCGGTTGTTGGCACAAGGGAAGACTGTGGTATACGCCCTGGTCGACGGAGAGATCGGCGGGGCGATCGCACTTGCCGACACGGTCCGCACCGAGTCTGCGGTGGCGATTGCGCAACTCAAGGCGATGGGTATTCGCTGCATGATGATCACCGGCGACAACCCTCAGGTGGCGGCGGCGGTGGCCCGGGAGACTGGCTTGGACGAATACTTCGCCGAAGTCCTGCCGGAACAGAAAGCCCGGAAAGTGCGGGAGGTCCAATCCCGGGGCGTTCAAGTGGCCATGACCGGCGATGGGGTCAATGATGCCCCGGCCCTTGCGCAGGCGGACCTGGGCATTGCCATCGGCGCCGGCACCGACGTGGCAGCCGCCACCGCGTCCGTGGTGCTCGTCCGGAGTAACCCGCTGGACGTGGTGGCGGTGATCAAACTGTCTCGCGCCACCTACCGTAGGATGGTGCAGAATCTGCTCTGGGCGGTCGGCTACAACGTCGTGGCGATCCCCCTGGCCGCCGGGGTGGCCTACGGTGCCGGCATCCTGCTGGACCCCACGCTGGGGGCGGCTCTCATGGCGCTGAGCACCATCATAGTGGCGGTCAATGCCCGATTCCTGAATTTGGCCAGATGAGCGGAACGCCCCGACGGCGCGGCGGACTCCGCGCCCTCTGGCGATCGTACCCCGTAAGGAGACTCCGGTTCTGACTTCGGGCACCGGTCAGCCTAGACTTGACGGGCGGACTGGAATTCGTTCCTGATTTCGGTAAGGGCGGCAGGACTTGACAGGATGTCGTCCTGGTTAGCCGCCGGTCGCCAGACGTATGATACCGGCGATGACCAGTCCCGCCACCGCCAATTCCCCGAAGCGGGCGTGCAAACGGATCGAATTCAACGGGTAGGGGCTCCGGAGGGACCGGTCCCGGATATCCGAAATGTCATCGCTGGCGGCACGCAGTTCCCGAAATGCCCGGGCAGCCCACGGAATGGACAGCATGATGACCAGGATCGGCCAGAAATCAGGGTGAACCATCATTGAGGCGCCTGCGACCAGGTAGGATCCCCAGGTCAGCAAGTAGTAGAGGTTCTTGGTTCCGCGTACGCCGAGCGACATCGGCAGGGTCCGAATCCCCGCTGCTCGGTCGTCGGGCATGTCACGGAGATTGTTCGCCAGGGAGATCGAACTGATGATCATACCCAGGGCGGCCGATATCAGGAACGCGCCGGTCCCAGCTCCGTGTCCCGACGTAGTAGGCACCCATCACAATGACCGGCCCGCAGAGTATTCCCAGCATCAGCTCGCCCAGGGAACGGTACTTGTAGGAGATGGGACGACCGGTGTAGAAGAACGCCCCCAGCAGTCCGGACAGCCCGAACCAGAGCAGTCCCCAACCCACCACCTGCACCAGCACCAGGCCGACGACCGCCGTGATCAGGAAGCACACGAACGACCGCGATCAATATCAATTCCGGCTCAACCCGCTCTTCCGCCAGTGCCCCCAGATGTGATGATAGTGCCTTGCTCAGGTCGACGCCGTTCTTGAAGTCGAAATAGTCGGCCAGGGCGTTGGCCCCGGCATGGGCGGCGACCGCCCCGATGAGAGCCAGTGCCAGCAGAACAGCGTCAATTGCCCCAGGGCAAAAGCGGCCGCCGCGCCCACCAGCACCGGCAGGGCGGACAGCCGTATGGTGACCAACCGGAAGGCCTGGTACCAGAAGGCGTACGTCCCGATGTCGGGCGCCGGCGCTTCAGTCACCTTTGTCCAGCCTTTCAGTTTTAGCTCGAAAGTGCCCGAATTATCGGATATGCGGTACGGTTCGAGGATGATCTCCCCGGTTGAATCGTCGAACCTGGCCATGCCGCTGCCCTGCATTTGTACGTCGCCGTCGGCGATAGTAAAAGCCACTCGGTGCTGGCGCTTCAGATTCTGTTGGGTGGGGTGGTCGGCTCCGGCAAGTCGAATGACCTCACCGAACGATTCCAGTCGGTATTCGGCGGACCAGATACGTCGACCCTGAGAGGCAACGGTGATGCGCGCCCCGGGGTGGGGGGCGTTCGCCAGAGGCCAAATTGACGTCGAATCCGACATGCGTCTTTCGTCTCCGTTGGCTAGCGAAACAGGGAGATCGACTCCAGAATGGTGGCTGGGTTGCCGCTCATGATCTGTGACAATTCGGCGATGACGCCGTACCCGCATTTTTCGCAGACGCCGGGCTGGTCTCTGCCGAAGCAGCATTCATAGATGCGGTCTTTCTCCATGAGTTGGATGAACGGTACCGGGCGTCGCCATTTGTTAGTCCTTAGGGCTTTAAGCCCGCCGTAGGTGTTCAACACCGGAAAACCCTGGCGCTTCAGACGTACGATGCGGTCGACAACCGGTGGCCGCTCCACCATCGGCAGGCAAATATCCTCCACTCCAGGATAGGGGGTGTGAAAGTTGAAGGATACGCCATGCACCGTGCCCAGGCGACGCGCAATTTCGGCTACGTTCTCCACTTCGCCGGCATTGATGCGGTTGACCGTCATGTTGAGGGCCACTCGCCGGTGCGTCGTCGCCTCCAGGTTCCGTATGACCGTATCGAAAACGCCTTCGCCCCGGATCGAATCGTGCAGATGCCTGGACCCATCCAGACTGACCCACATCAGGTCGGCTTCGCTGGCCACCCCCATCGTGCCGTTCGTTACACAGGCTACTTTGAAAAAGCCGATCTGGTGGGCAAGCCGGATTACATCGTTGACATCCCGGTCGCCATCGCGCCAGGTCATGATTTCTCCGCCCTGCAGGTACATGATGCGGACGCCGATCGAATAGAAGTGCCGGAGAGTCTCCTCGATCCGTGCGAACGGGTAGTGGCCTCTGCCAACGTTGGCGACTACGCAGTGCTTGCAGCGAAGGTTACAGGTGTCGGTAAGGGGCATTCCGGCGATGATTGGCTTTCGTTGCCTGAACAGGAATGATCTAAGGCCGAAAGCAGCCAGATATGACAGCTGCTGAGGTTTCATTAGTAGTTCCAAGTATGATTGTAGTCACCGTGGAGATGAGTGTCAAACGCAAAGGCCGCTCGGGTACGACGACGACCAAGCCGGCCGCCCGCGGTAACCGCCCGCGGGTAGGAGTATCGCGTGCCCGGACCGTGACTTTCGGGTGATGGCAGAGGATGGCTTCGGAGAATACACTAGCCGTGAGACGTGCCGCTCAGGCGCGAGCGGGCCGTTTGAGAATGTGACCGGTCCGCATGGGGTGAAGGGCATGACAGGAAGGAAAGTGGTCTTGGAGAGACTATCGCGGTTAGTTGGCGCCGTGGCGCTGCTGGGGGCTTTGTTGGTATGGTCAACCGCAGTCCCGGCGCTGGCCCAAAGCGCCTCATTCACCATCACCGCCCGGATCGACAGCGGCGAAAACGGGGAGATCGTGCCCTCCGGTGCCGTCTCGGTTCCCGCCGGTGGGAGCCAGACCTTCGTACTCACGGCCAGTCCCGGATACAAGGTGGCCTTCGTGCAGGTGGACGGCAAGAGCCAGGGGGCAATAAGCAGCTTCACCTTCACCGGAGTGAGCTCAAACCATACGATATCGGCGGGCTTTTCGCCGATGACCTACACCATCACAGTCACTTCCGGCCCTGACGGCGTGGTTACGCCCAGTTCCGCGGTCCTTTTCCAGCATGGCGACAACCAGACCTATACCATAGTGCCGAACCCCGGGTACAAGATAGACCGGGTCGTGGTCGATCAAACGCCTCAGGGTCCGATCGATAGCTATACCTTTACCAGCATCAGGAACGATCACACCATCGTCGTCGAGTTTCACCTCCCTGAACGGGGGTGCCGGCTCCACCACCACCCCGCCGCCGGCAGGACCGGGCATTACCGACATGACCCGGACTGATCAGCGGCGACGGTGTCTTCATAAGCAACGTTACCGCGGTCTCCGGCGACGGCATGGTCAGCGTAATGATAAACAAAGGCACCACGGTCCTGCCCGGTATCGGTCAGACCTTCAACCAAATAGTCATTGCTGCCGCTCCGCAACTCCCCCACCGTCTGACGTCAGCCTGGTCGGCCAGGTGTATGCCATCAAGCCCGACGCGGCCACTTTCGACCTGCCGACTACCGTCCAAATCTCCTTTGATCCGGCCCTTGTCCCTGCGGGGGTAACGGAGAGCGAACTGGGAATTGCGACCCTGGAACAGCGGACTGAGTCTGGACTCTGGCCGGCGGCAGTCTGGTCGATACCTCCCGGCACCTGGTGTCGGTGCAGTTGGGCCGGTTTTCCCCTTGCGCCGTGATCGCTCCCAGGCGGGCGGCGGCATTCACGGTGACCGACCTGGAAATATCGCCCGGAGATCTCCACCCGGGAGACGAGCGCGACTGTGTCCGTGACCGTGGCTAACACCGGAGGTAGTGACGGGACGATCAACGTCGTCCTTAAGATCGATGGGGCGGTTAACGCCACCAAGGATGTGACGCTGGTGGCCGGTACGAGCGGCCGGGTCGAATTCCCGGTCCGGGCGGCTGCCGCCGGGTCATTTGGTGTTAACGTGGGGGATCTGTCGGGTACGATGACCGTTGCCCAGGCGGCGGCGACGCCGTCACAGCCGTCACCGGTCAACTGGTTCCTGGTCGCCATCGGCGCCGCGTGATCGGGGTGGTGGCGTTGGTGGGCGTGTTGGTCCTTCTCCTGCTGCGGCGCAACCCGCGGTATTAAACCGCGTCCCGCCGTGTTCACGGTTCGGGACTTGGAAATATCGCCTCGGGAACTGCGTCTGGGAGGCAAGGCCACCGTCGCCGCGACCGTGGCTAACCGCGGCGGTCATGCGGGCACCTTCAAGGTTACGCTCCAGATAGATGGTTTGACCAGCAGCGCCAAGGACGTAACTCTCGCCGGGGGTACCAGCGACCGGGTCGAGTTTTCGGTGGCGGCCACCGCTGCCGGGTCTTTCCCGGTGAAAGTGGCCGGGCTGGTTTCGAGCACGCTGACCATCTTGCGAGGCGCCCTCCACCCGCCGTGGCCCCTCAAGCCAAACGGTCTGAGTTCGCCGCCGGTCTTTCTTAGCGCAGCGCATCAAGAATTGGCGCTGCCATGCGCCCCTAATAGCTTCTTTGTACTCAGCGATGGTGCCGGATCGGCTGGCCTTGCCCGCGCCCCCTTACCGCGGTAATATGGCGGCGAAGACATTCCCGCTGGAGGTGACTATGTCTGAACGCCGCGCTGACGTCAAGATCCGGAAGCTGAACCAGGCCGATCTCCCTACGGTGAACGCCACCGACCTGCTGCTGTTCGGTGATTCCCGGTTACCGACCTGGCCGTTCTCTTTTGACGGTCAGACTGGACGGCATACCGTCCGGACATCAGTTTCGTGGCTGAATTGGATGGCCGGGTGGCCGGGTTCATTGTGGGCACCGTGGTGGTGGAGGAACATAGCTACTCCGTGTTGAACCTGCGGAAATCCGCCGCCCGCCCACCCCGCTACCGGCAGGTGGGTTGGATTGACATGATCGGCGTTCACCCGGACCGGCAGCACTCCGGAATCGGGCGGGGTCTCGTGGGCTGGCCATTCTGGCCAGTCAATGCAGGCGCATAAGCGCCGTTGTCAAAGGCGTGGCCACCGTCGATGATGACAGGCTTAGGCATTTCCTCGAGGCGTCCGGATTCAAAGTCGGAAACCTCGTGGTCTACGAAAAGGACCCGTCGTCAAAGTCGTGATCACGCCCGGGCAGGGCATTGTTCCGGACCAGGGAGAGTCGTATTGATGCTGGCCGTGCAAGTCGATCACATAGTTAAGTCATATGCGAATAAAATCGCTGTCAGCGACCTTTCGTTTTCCGTCAACCGGGGCGAGATCTTTGGTCTGATCGGCCCCAACGGCGCCGGCAAGACGACGTCGATCCGGATGATGCTGGATATCATCAAACCCGACTCCGGGGACGTCCTGATCCTTGGTGAACGTTTGGGGGAATCAGGCAAGAACCGGCTCGGCTACCTGCCCAGAAGAGGCGGGCTCTATCGAAAACTAGGTGTGCTTGACACCATCGTATACCTGGCCTCACTCAAGGGGGTCGGTAAACGCGAGGCCGCGGCGAGAGCTGAAAAACTCCTCCGAACCACCGGTATGCTCCCCCACGCAAGAAGACGGATCGAGGAGTTGAGCAAGGGCATGGGCCAGATAATTCAGTTCATCGTCACCGTCGTTCACGAACCGGAACTCGTTATTCTCGACGAGCCATTCAGTTCCCTTGACCCGGTCAATACCGAGTTGCTCAAGGGTATGGTCGTCGCCCTGAGGGAGCAAGGCAAGGCTGTTGTTCTAAGTACCCATCAGATGAACCAGGTGGAGGAACTCTGTGACCGGGTCCTCATGGTTAACGACGGGCGCGCCGTTCTTTACGGAAGTCTGGCCGACATCAAGAGGAGGTACCGGAACAACTCCGTCGTGGTCGAATTTGAAGGCGAACCGGGTCCGATAGCGGGCGTCGTCGAGAGACGCGATCGCAAGGGTGCCGTTGAGCTGGTACTGGATGGAGCGACCACCCCGGGGCAACTACTGAAGAACCTGGTGGGGACGGGCCTCACGGTCAATCGGTTCGAGGTGGCCACCCCTTCCCTGAACGAGATATTCCTTACAGTAGCGGGTCGAAGCAGTGAATAAGACCGTCCTGATATTCAGACACGAATTCCGGCACACGGTCACCAGAACGGGGTTTGCCATCCTGACCGCTGCGTTGCCGGTGCTGGCTCTCCTGGCCATCGGAGTGTCGAATCTCGTCTCCGGAATCACCCGGCCACCCGCGGAAGTGACCACTATAGGTTACGTTGATCAGGCGGGAGGGTTCGACCATCTTACGACGAGCGGGACCATCACATTTGTCCGGTTCGACGCCGTGCAAGCGGCGACCGACGTTCTGGCAAAAGGGGGGATTAAAGAGTATTTTGTCGTTCCGCCCGACTTCATCTCCACCGGCATCATTCACCGGTATACCCTGCGTAAGGAAGTCACTCCGCCCCCGGCGGTTACAGAGGCGATCGGGGACTTCGTCTTCGGGAATCTGCTGGCGGGGAAGGTTCCCCAAGGGCACCATCGATCGAATCGGGTCCCCTCTGAGTCTGATCACTACTACGCTCACCGCGACCGGGGAGCCGGCGTCAGAACAGGGTGGCCTGGTACAACTGGTTATCCCCGGGGTCTTCGGCATGCTGCTGGCGCTCTCGCTGTCATTTTCATCCGCCTACGTGCTGCAGGGGCTGGCCGAGGAAAAAGAAAACCGGCTGATGGAGATTCTGCTGTCCTCGGTTTCGGCGCGTCAGTTGGTGGTGGGCGAGGTCTTGGCATCGGCGCGGCCGGGCTGGCGCAGGTCGTCATATGGGTGATTTCACTCCGCCTGCTCTTGAATCTGGCCTCGTCGTCCATCGGTGGTTTCCTGAGCACGGTGCGGATACCGCCCGACCTTCTCGTTCTGGCCGTGGCATACTTCATCCTGGGCTACCTGTTGTTCGCCGTGCTCTCAGCGGCGGTCGCGGCCGTCAGTTCGAGTGTGCGCGAAGGCCAGGGACTGGCCTCCGTGTTCACCCTGTTTGCCGTGGCCCCATTTTGGTTCTATTCGCTGCTCATGCTGTTCCCGGACAGCCCGGTCTGGGTGATTTTCAGCATTTTCCCGTTCTCTGCCCCGGTACTTACAATGCTCAGGCTGGGCATGACCGGTGTCCCCGGCGTGCTCGGCAGTTGGCTGCCGCATGGGCGTGATGATTGTGTCCATTGCCGGCGGATTGCTTCTGACCGGCAAGCTGCTGCGGTCTTACCTGCTTATGTACGGCAAGAGGCCCAGCCTGAGGGCGATTGCCCGCAGTCTGCGGACCGGGTAGCGGCCGTCTCCAATCCGGCCCCGCCCCTTTGAACTGCTCTTGTCCTTCCTGAACGAAGCCCGTAAGATGGAAATCGGGGCGTGCCCGATGGGCCCGATTTGAAGGAGGTCGCCATGCCAACTTTTGTCGCCGTCGGCGGGACGGATCAACTTCAGGATGGGCAGGATGAAGGTGGTAACCATCCGGAATCAGGAGATACTGCTGGCGAGGGCTTCCGGCCGGTACTATGCGGCCGAGGGCGCTGTCCCCATCTCCGGGGCAGGCTCTGGTTAGGCAAGCTTGACGGAACAGTCGTCACCTGCCCGGTTCACGGGTCTCGTTTCGATCTGACCGACGGACACGTCGTCCGTTGGACCACCTGGAGTGGGCTGGTCCTCGGCGTGTCGAACATCGTCAGGGCGCCGCGTGCCCTTTGAGAATGCGCGAAGTCAAGATCGAAGGGACCACCGTCATGATCGCCGAAGATGTCACCTGAACGGCAGGTTGAGGAAATTGGACGCCCGCGATGACCGGTCCCGGCTCCCCGGAATCCGGACCGGACCCTAATGCCGGCTGACTACCTCAGTCCGCCGATCCGCGAGGCAATACGGTTGGCCTTGTTGTTCAGTCCGCCCCGCTCTCGCTCAATCTGCGAGCGTACCGAAAGGACGACCTCAATCCGGGGATGTTTGCCGTCAGCGACCTGGCGTGCCTCTTCGACTTCCGGAAGCCGGGAGAGGCGTTCCAGCACGTCCATCGGCCGGAGCAACTGGATCTCGATCAATGTCTTGTCGGTGAGGTGCCTGATCTCGGCTGCCCCGACCTCGTCCTGGAGGCCCAGATAGTTCTTGATGCCCTCGATGACGCCCTTATCGCGCGGCGGCAGAATCTCGACATCGATGATGTTCGGCCCATCCGGTTCCTCCGCCTTTGGGGCGGGAGCCGGCGCAGCGGACACGGGGCGTTCCGACGCGGCCTTCTTTGCCGGCATTTCGGATTCTGGCGGAAACGGACGGCTCCCCTGCCGGTCGCCGGCGGCCGGGATGGCCGGGCGGGGCAGTGATGCCAGTCTCTGTTCGAGATCGGCCTGGAAGTCGGCTAGTCGCCGGTTGCTCTCCTCGGCCTCTTTGAGCATGGCCTGATAGAGACGTTCCGACATGTCTTTAGCCTGTTGGCGCAGCGCCGCGGTTTGTGCCTCGACCAGTGTGCCCAGGTCCCGTTCGGCGCCGTCCCGGAGTGAACGGACCTCATTCTCGGCTTCGGTCACGGCCTTGGTCTTTGCCTCTTCGACGACCATCTGGGCCTGGAGTTCGGCTTCCTCGGTCAGTTCCTTAATTCGGGACTGAGCCTTCTCTTCGGCTTCTCTCCTGATCTGGGACGCCAGGTCGTCGGCGTCGGAGACGGTCTTCTCCACCAGCCGGGCCAGCGAGTTGAGGTGCTCCTGCCGTCTGGCCAGGTCATCGCGTTCGGCGATCAGTTCCTGAACGAAAGCATAAATCTGCTCCCCACCCTGCACGTTCTGCAGATTGTGGCGGAGCAGTGCCAGACGTCCGTCCGCATTTCGTTGTGCTTCCATGTGTCGTCCTCCCCAGTGTTGGTCTGCCCGGTCTTGTCTTTCTTAACAGTCCAGGGACCGGCGATCTGCACCTCAATTATCTTCCCTGAACTTCACTCAGTCTATGGTCAGAACGTAATACCCGCCCGCTTACGCTGGTACGGTGGTACTTCCGGCACAGGGGGATGCGGCGCGATTCCTGGGACTTTTCAGGGGTCAGTTGGCGGCGCCGGGGGGACTAAGGTGAGTTAAAGTGAAGATAAGTAGGGTTGACAGAACGGCTCAAAACGGACTTTAATTGAACCAAAGAACTATAATCAGAAAATGACGGGTCGCTAACGTTCTGATTGATGGTTATGTAAAGATGGGCCGCCCGGCATTTGGGAATACAGGTTGCAGTCACGCCAACGACAATGGGCACAATGCGCAAGAATGGTTACATGAAGAATCAGAAAGGATTCACGCTAATCGAAGTGGTTATCTCGATCGCCGTCTTGTTCGCCTTGTCTATTGCCATTTATGGCTATTTTGAGTGGTCGCACGGAGTCTTCAACTACGTGGATACGCGAGCTACTGCCGAGAGTCTGGCTCGCAGCCAGATGGAGTCCATCAAGGCGCAACCATACAACGGCACCGGATCATACAGTGTGATTTCGTCGCCTCATATTCCACCTTACACCGTCTCAGGCAACGTCAGCGGCGATCCAACATTGTTTGGCGCCGCCGTGCCTGGCGTGAATGGTATCCAGCGAATAACGATCATCGTCACTCGAACCTTTTTCGCACGACCGGGTGACCAGCGTACAGAGACTGTTACGCTCGAGGGCTACAAAGAGGATCGAAAATGAGGCAGACGAAGGAATGGTCGCCGCACGAGAGTGGTTTCACTCTCATTGAACTGTTGATGGTCACGGCAGTGACCGGAATCATCATGGTCGCGGTCGGCTACAGTATCCTGCAGCTCTTCAATACGAACACGCGCAATACCAACCAGATGACGGCGGTCCGGGAAGTCCAAAGCGCCGGGTACTGGGTCACTCGTGACGCGTCGATGGCTCCTTACGACCGTAACCACAGTCCGCTGTGGATCGACCCTAATGGTACAAGTTTAACCCTCCGCTGGCGCGACTCCAGCGACCTTTCTGTTACCCACACCGCCAACTTCAATTGGGACTCCGCAAGTCAGACTTTGTGGCGCACCTATGACGCCGGACCGGCGGCGCCCATCGCGCAACACATAAGCTCCGCCAGTTTTACCGTGACCCAGGATGCGGTCAGAGTGTCGAAGGTCACGCTGGTGGTGACGGCAATAGTCACGTCACGTGGCATTACCGGTGCTGAAACCAGATCCTATGAAGTCTCTCCCAGACCGGGACAGTCGCAATAGAAAACGGAGCAGGGTCAGGAGATGTGGCCATGAAGAGACAGACTCGAATGATGAGAGAACAGAAGGGGGCGGTGTTCCTGGTCGTCCTTATCCTGATGCTCGTAAGCTCCTTGATGATTACGCCGCTGATCGCGTACATGTACAGCGGACGTATCGCCACGAGCCGCCATGAGGTGCGGATGGACGAGTACTATTCGGCGGATGCCGGAGTTGAGGACGCCATCCTGAAGATCAAGCTGAAGAGCGACCTGCCAACCCCTGGTGGTCCCCCGAAGATCTTCAGCATGGCGACTGCGCTTAATCGCAAGACGATGAATTCGGTCACGATCAGGGCGAGCAGTGACAACGAAACCTTCAAGATTGAATCGATCGCAATGACTAGCCCCGGCTCCGGTACTTCGATAACGTCCGTTGTTCGCATTGCCAATTTCTACAACAACTTCCTGAACAACGCCATCACAAGTCCGACAGCTGTGGATCTCAGTGGCGGGCACCTTCCTCAAGTCTCCGGCAACATCTCGGTTCCGGCGAGTGGCTTGAATCCTCCCGGTTACCTGCTCTCCGGTCGGCGAGATTATCCCGCCGCCCACCAGTTGGCCACCCTACATTGGGTTGCCCGAGTTCTTCATGACCTTTGTCGACCCGTCTCACCCACTGGTCGGAAACACCATCGACCTGTCGGATCCAGTTCTGGCCGGGCCGCTCTATTGCCCCGGTGATGTCAACATCATAAACACAGGGACGTTGACCGGCGTCATCTACGTCAAGGGGTCAGTCAATATCGATAATACTGCCACGGTTAACTTGAATAAGTTCACGATATTCTCTGAGACCGGGGGCATTCATTGCGATACGAAGAGTAATGTCAACGGTCCGGGATCTCTGATCGCGCCCGGGCTTATTCATGCTCAACCCCATGACTACCCGTTGACCGATCCGGCAAGTTTCATATTCATCCTTTCTACGAACAGCACGGTGGAACTGTGGCCCAATAACGGCAATTTCGTGGGTTCGATAGCTGGACAGACTGTTGTCTCAGCCAAGAACAAAGGCAACATAACCTGGGTAACGCCGCCCGATGGCCTTATCCTTCCAGGCAGCAGCGGGTCTGGCGTCAACTTGATACAGGAGATCGCCGTCTGGAATATTGGCCTTGTGGACTCCAGTCAAGTGGTTGTTACCACCATGTCACTCCCAGCCGGGGAAGTAAGCGTAAGCTACAGCCAGAACCTCATAGCCGCGGGAGGTAAGGCGCCTTACACTTGGGCCCTTGCATCAGGCTCGTTGCCTTTGGGGCTTAGCATGTCCGCGTCTGGGAACGTATATGGTACCCCAACCTCTGCCGGCGTATCGACTTTCACGGTTAGGGCAACGGACAGTGCCAGTCACTCGGCAACACAAACGATGTCCATCACCGTTAACCCGGCGCCCATCATTACCACTCTGGCGCTTCCGGGTGGCGATCGAGGCTTCGCGTACTACAGCCTCAACCTTGTCGCGGCAGGTGGTACGCAGCCATACGAGTGGTCGATATCGTCGGGGTTTCTGCCTACCGGCTGCGTTCTGAACCCATCAAACGGGGCGATCAGCGGGACGCCGACGACCGTCAGCGTGTATCCGTTCACCGTTACTGTAACCGACGCCGCCGGCGCCAGTGCTAGTAAGCCGTTTTCAATAACGGTCAACGACACCCTGGGTATCACGACGACTTCCCTTCCGGACGGCAAGCAAAACGTGCTTTACAGCCATACTGTGGGCACCATAGGTGGCACAACTCCGTTTGCCTGGTCCATAACCTCAGGGGTTCTTCCGGCCGGACTGGGGATCAACGCCTCGGGCGTGATTTCGGGTACGCCAACTGCAAGCGGCAATTTCACTTTCACTGTCGCAGTAACCGACGCCGCTGGCGCCAACGCCACCCAACCCCTCTCAATCAGAATAGGCCCCATTATCACTACTACGTCCTTGCCAACAGGAACGGTGGGCACACTCTACTCAGGACCCATGGCCGCCTGGGGCGGAACTGGCAGCTACAACTGGTCAATAGTCGCTGGGGCCTTACCAACCGGTTTGACGCTGAATATCTCGACAGGTATTATTTCCGGCACACCCGCCGCGAGTGGATCTTTCGGTTTCACAGTGAGGCTAGTTGATGGCGCGAATGGCATAACGATCCAGCCCATGTCAATCAGGGTATATGACGTTCTGACCATATCCACGATTTCACTTCCCAACGGCCAGGTCGCTTCACCTTACAATCAGACCCTCGTCGCTGCCGGCGGCTTGGCCCCCTACACCTGGACGATAAGTGGGGTCTTGCCGACCGGGTTGACTCTTGGTACGTCGACGGGAGTAATCTCGGGCACACCCAGCGTGGGCGGATCTTACAGTCTCACAGTCCAAGTGACCGATTCGTTGGGTGCTACTGCGACTAGACCCTTTTCAATAGCGGTTGTGGTCGCCTTGGACAGGGCGCCCGCGTCGTCGGTCGCAGGAGGTGGCTTCACAAATCCTAACAATGCTCTTACACAGAATGGCGTCTACGCCACCGCCACGGCCCCGAAAATTCAAGAGTACAGCAACTTCGGATTCAACATACCTCCAACCGCCACGATCAATGGAATCGCAGTCAGCGCATACGGGGACTGCGACAGGACGGCTTACTTCGTAGTCCCAATCTCACTAATTTGGACAGCACGGTGACAGTTGGAGGAATTGCAGATACTTGGGGAAGACAGTGGACACCGGCCAATTTCAGCAATGGTAGCTTCGTGTTGCGGCTTAGTGCTGACGGGTCGATGAATAATGGGCATCCTTTGAAACTCGATTACGTGCACGTGACTGTCTACTACACGCCGTGACACGCGTCGGTCTGCGCCTTGAAGAGGTGAGCTCGCGCCGTTGGCCAAAGCTCACCTCTTCCGCTGTGTAGAGTCTCCAGCTTCCATGAGTTGTTCTTTACATCTTCGATATTGACTCCCCCGAACCCCGATTTTCCCCAGTCCAAAATACGAACAGACTACTGGGGCGCCCCAACTCGGGTGGAAAGGTGAAGATAAGTACATTCCGCTGATCTTGCCTCCGTTCACCGCGCCCCTTACGATGGTACTAGGGAGAAGGCGGGCTTCTTCCTATCGGGGGAGACGGTCTGATGGACTGGGCGGAGCTAAGAGATCTGGTGGAGCATCATGCCGGTGGCGTGGACGTAAGCGTCGAGCTGTACACTCGCCGCGCGGTGCGATCCGGGCAGGTTACCTGCCCTACGGGCTCCCGGCTTTCGGACCTGCTCAACGGCTCCGTGACCGGTGAAAACCCAGGGAGGGTCGCTTTTCTCGGTTTCCTCCCCGCCGGAGGCGCATCTGACTTCGACCGCGGTACCGGTAGCCTTCGAGAATACGTCCGGAAATCGGCCATCGACCTGGTGGCGGTGGCCGACCAGGGTGCCGGCCAGGTTACGGCCGGCCCGGCCGGCGCCGACGGTGAAGGCGGCCGCCGCTATCGAGAAAAGTCGCCGGTCCGCATCACCCTTGATGTTGGCAGCTACACCATCATGGGCGACATGCACCGCGCCTCGGGGGAAACGGTCGAAGACGTGTTGAACGCCGATGCCCTGTTCCTGCCGCTGACCCGGGTCATCATGGTGCGGGACAATCTGCTCTACGGGGCCCGGCCTTTCATTGCGGTCAACAAGGCGGAGGTTGTTTCCTGCCGGCAAGATGGTTCCGGCTAGACTACGACGACTGAGGTAAGAGCGATGCCGAAGTGTACGGTGTGTGGCGAAGAAGTGACGGACATCGGGCCGCTGGACGTCCCCTACCACGTGGAGTGCGTCATGGTGGCGTGGGACCGGGCGCTCAATCCGCTGGGACCGATGCAGGTGGAAGGAGAATGCGATCGGGACCTGGTATTGGTGCCGGTGCTGAGGACGCCACGCGCGCCCCGAGGCGCGTCCCGGATGGCCGGTCCACGTGATCACTAGCCAAGCACCAGGCGGGTACCTAAAGGCTACCACCAACGTCAGCCGCCCCGGTGACGAACGGGCTATTGCCCGGTCGAACATGCTCAAGTACTGTCATGATAGGTCGGGTGTGGGGAGGCGGGGTGAGGTAGTCTGGAATGGCAGGAGGGTAGGTTATGTTTGGCAAGAAGAAGCCGGCCGTCGATCAGGTCCGGGACTTCCACTGTGGCGTGTGTGGTATCAACTGCGGTGATGACGAACGGCTGGTCCGCCACGTGAGCTGGGCCCACCCGGGGTCACCGACCTCCCGGATGGAGAAGAAAGAACAGCCCGTGGCCTCCGGCAAGAAAGCCTGAAGGCCGGCAGCCAACAGTGCTCAGCTTTCAGCATTCAGGAACTACTGACCGCTGAACGCTAAACGCTTTCAGTTGCCCTATTTCGCCTCCATATCGGTACGCCGCCGCCGCGCCAGCAGCGGCGCCGTGGTCTCGCGCAGGATGCGCAGGTCTTCGGCGGTGGGCGGTGGGGTGTCCTTCAGATTCCGTGAGATCTTCAGGTCCCAACCCGTCTCTGCCTTGACTTGTTCCAGGGTCACGCCGCAGCCGGCGTGTATCGTCTCCAGCACCAGTTCCCGGTTCTCAAATCCGTAGCAGCCCAGGTCGGTGACCAGCGCCACCGGGCCGGTGCCCGCTCTCATGCCGACCGCTTCCCGTTGGCCCGGTTTACCGTCAAGGTATCCGGGACAGGTGTTGAAGTCCACTCTCTCCGGCATGCGCCGCCGGCTCTGGTTCAGAATGACACAGGTGCGGTGGCAGAAACTCATCACGTCGTTGCCTCCGCCGCTGCCCGGGAAGCGGTGGACCGGGTTGTGGTAGTCCCCGATGACCGTATCGTTGACATTTCCATAGCGGTCGATCTGGCCGGCGCCGATGAAACCCAGGCTGATGAAGCCGGCCTGACCCAAATAACTGATATAGTTCAGGCCCGCCAGTTTGTCGGCGTGAAACTGGGTGCCCAGCGTATCGGTACCGGCAGGCAGTTCAAATTCCTCGGTCCGGATGATGCCGTTTTCGATGACGACCGTGCAGTCCGGGGCGTGGGTACGCTTGGCCAGCAGGGCGGCCACCATGGGCAGCCCCACGCCGACGTAGGCGGCCTCGCCGTTGCGGATCAGTTTCGCCGCCGACACGATCATCTGGTCGTTGGCATCGTATTGCAGCGCTGCATTGGTCTGGCTCATTTTCCGGGCTCCTTGTAACCGCTGTAGATCGGGTCGCTCGCCACCATCTGGACTTTGAGCCGTTCAAAGTAGGCCTCACCCTTGACCGCTCTTCTTAGTTCCAGGAACTCGTTCCAGTCCTTGACTCCATAGACAAAGGTGTTCATGAAGTTGTCGTAGCCGTCCTCCGACCCAAGCTCGGCCAGTAGCCCGGGCCAGTCGCCCGAGTAATGACCCGCCAGGTGCATCGGGTGTGCCCCCCAGGGCTGTTCGACCACCGCGCTCACCCGGTATCCCGGGATGATGGTGCGGTTGGGATCACGCTGGACGACATCGGTATCAACGATCTTCTCCGTGGTGATAATGACGGTGCGGCTGGCATTGATGCCCTCAGCGTCAACACCCAGGCTGCCCCAACGCTGGGCGTTGCCGTCGGCGTCGCATCGCTGTGCGTGCAGTATGCCCACGTCGGGGACGATGGCCTTAACCGCCCCGATTTTGCCGCCGCTGAAAGGGTCATCGATGATCTTGATGTTGGGATTGTATTTCAACATGTCGGAGCCGACCTGGCTCCTGACCGGAAGATACGAGATGCCCATCTGGCCGGCCAACAGCGCCTGAGCGATCCCGAAATGGGAGTATTCCTCGAAGACAGGATACTTCCCCATGGCTTTGGCCCGGCTCAGCCAGTACGCCCGGTTGACGTCCTGACCGTAATACCCGGTCAGTACCCGGTCGACCCGGCCTTCGCCGATCAGCAGGCTGAGCGAGGTTACCAGGCAGGCCACGGTCGTCAGATGTTCGATGCGCTGCCGCAGAATCTCATTCACCGCCGCAAAGGGCTCGCCATGCTGCATGCCGCCGATGAAAAGCGTGTTGCCGCTCTTCACGTGTTTCGAGATGGCTTCTTTCATGGTTACTACTT
The DNA here is from genome assembly GCA_963735055.1 of uncultured Chloroflexia bacterium. Classification (GTDB taxonomy): domain Bacteria; phylum Chloroflexota; class Dehalococcoidia; order Dehalococcoidales; family UBA2162; genus JBBITI01. Next base: position 45,598 of record CAVTJN010000018.1, read on the forward strand.
TGCTCATCCGGTAGTTGCTCCTTTCACTCGTGACTCCACGACCCATCAACGGGCATTGTAACATAGATGCATTTCGGTCGAAATGACCATTGCCCCAGGGGACTAAGTCGCAGCATTGCCCATGGTCTGGAACATGTGGTAGTAGAGACCCTGCCGGGTCATGAGTTCCAGGTGCGAGCCGGTCTCGGCGATACGGCCGTGTTCCAGCACGGTGATGAAGTCGGCGCTGGTGGTGGTTGACAGCCGGTGGGCGACAATGATGCAGGTGCGGCCCCGGGCAATTTGACGGAATGAGTCCTGGATGAGGCGTTCCGTGTTGGTGTCCACGTTGGAGGTGGCCTCATCCATTATGAGAATTGCGGGATTGGCCAGTATGGTCCGGGCCAGGCAGACCAGTTGACGCTGTCCGGCGCTCAGGTTGCCGCCTCGCTCGCCGACCGGCGTCTCATAGCCTTTTTCCATACGCACTATGAAGTCGTGAATTCCGGCGGTCCGGGCGGCGGCCACGATCTCGTCGTGGCTGGCGCCGAGGCGGCCGTCGCGGATGTTGTCCTCAATGCTGCCCGAGAAGAGGAAGGGGTCCTGGGTACGAAGCCGATTTGCCGTCGCAGTGACTGCTCAGTGACCGAGGTGATATCGTGGCCATCCACCAGGATGCGTCCACTGTTCACATCATAGAAGCGGGCCACGAGGCTGGCGATGCTGCTCTTGCCGGCTCCCGTGCGGCCCGCGATGGCTGCCGTCTGCCCCGGTTTGATGGTCAGGTCGATATCATGGAGCACCTCGACGCCGGGTTGATAGCCGAAGCTCACCTTCTCGAATCTTATCTCCCCTCTTACCGCCGGCAATTCGGTCGCCTGGGGAAGATCTCTGATTTCCGGTTCGACGTCGATCAGTTCGAATATGCGTACCCCGGAGGCCATCGCCCGCTGTATTTCGGTGTACATGGTGGCCAGTTGCTGTACCGGGGCGGACAGGCGCTGGATGTAGAGCAGGAAGGTCAGCAGGAAGCCGACCGGCATCGTCCCGTCCAACACCTGAAAGCCTCCGAAGACGAGTACCAGCACGTAAGCGCTGTCGGTCAGCATTTGAGTCACCGGCATGATGAAACCCTGCAGCTTGGCGGCCTTCTTGTTGGCGTCGAGATTCGCCTTGTTGATGGCGTCAAATTGTCTGACGTTCTCCGCCTCGCGCGACAGGCTTTGCGTCACCCGGACCCCGGAGATGCTTTCCTGGAGATTGTCGTTGACCACGGCAATGGTCTTGCGTACCCGGACAAACGCCCGGCGGGCGTACGACTGCCAGACCACCATGACGGCGACCAGTATGGGCAGTGTGCTTAGCGCCAGCAGGGCCAGCCGCCAGTTGAGGACTAACATGATCAGTGCAATGCCGATCAGCGTCACCGCGTTGACAGCGACCATGATGAAATCCTGGGTGACCAGCGTCTGCAACTGGTCGACGTCATTCTGGACCCGGGACATGATCTTACCCACTTTGTTGCGGTCAAAGAAACTCCGTAGGACTGTGTGCAGGTGACTGAACATCTGGGTACGCATTCTGAAAAGGATGCCTTGCCCGGCATAGGACAGATGGAAGGTCTCAAAATATTGGGCTCCCAGCATCAAGAACAAAACACCGAGATAGATTAAAATGGTAACGGTAAGACCATTGATGTTGCCGTCTACTATCCGGTTGCCGCTACACCCACTAAAAAGGGTGTCACCAGATTAGCCGCGGTACGAACCACCACGCCTGTGGCGCCGATTATGAGATGCCATTTGACCGGGCACAAGTATTCCGTCAGCCGGGAAACCATGGTCCGGTCGAGGGCGCTTCCAGTGCTTCGTCCTGGTCGCCGGCATCCATGGCACTGCCAATTGCCGCCGACCCCGGCTCCGGGCCTCCTCCGCTATACATGGCTATTCTTCCCCCCGGGTCAGACTGGAACTTTGAGACGATGTTAATTGTCCCAAATAGGTTTCCTTATAAAGACCATTGTTAGCTATGAGTTCGTGTGTTTGCCGCGCTCCACAATCTGGCCGTCTTTGAGCATCAGGATAAGGTCGGCATTTTGATTATTGCCAGCCGGTGGGTGATGACAAAAGTGGTCCGGCCTTCGATGAGTTTTTCCAGAGCTTTCAAGATAGGTGTTCGGTCTCGGCATCCACACTGGAGGTAGAGTCATCCAGGATTAGAATACCGGGATCGACCAGCAAAGAGCGGGCGATGGTGACACGCTGTTTCTCGCCACCGGACAGAGTCACTCCCCGTTCCCCCACCCAGGTACTGTAACCGCGGGGCAGGCTCTCGATAAAGTCATGAATCTGAGCAGCTTTGGCCGCGGCCACTATCTGTTCCATGCCGGCGTGGGGCACGCCGTAGGCGATGTTGTCACGGATGGTGGCCGAGTAGAGGAAGACGTCCTGTTGGGCGATGCCCACATTCTTGCGCAGAGAAGCCAGGGTAACGTCGCGGATGTCGGTGCCGTCGATGGTGATGCTGCCGCTGCTGACATCGTAGAATCGGGAGATGAGGTTGACAAGGGTGGTCTTGCCGCTACCGGAGCCGCCGAGCAAAGCTACCAACTGCCCCGGCTGGGCTTCAAAGCTGATATTGTCCAGGACGGGCACGCGGGGTTGTAGCTGAAGCTGACATCGTGAAAGATACGGCCCCTTTCACCGTGCCCAACTCGATGGCATCGGGTTTCTCACTGACTGGCCGACTCGGTATCCAGTATTTCGAAAATGCGCCCCCCGGCGGAGATGGTGCGGGATATCATGGTTGCCAGCGTGCCCAGACGGCTAACAAAACCGGCCATCGTGCCCAGGTACAGGATGAACTGGGTCACCCCACCGATAGTCAGGGTCCCCGCGATCACCTGGTGCCGCCGTACCATAAGACCAAAACCGTCGGAACGCCCATCAGCAATGTCATCAGGGGCGTGTAGATCGCTTGCAGGCGGGCGGCGATGACTTGCTGGTCGTACAGTTTCTGGGCGTCGTCCTGGAATTTCCGGTTTTCCCTTTCCTGAAGGGAAAAGGCTTTCACTACCTTGATGCCGAAAAGACTCTCTTGAAGCGTCGTGCCCAGCGCCCCGATCAACTGCTGGACTTTCAGCCATACCGGCTGAAGGCGGTTGGTGACGTAAAGAGTCTGCCAAGGAAAGGGGCATGAAGGCCAGCGTCATCAGCGCCAGTCGCCAGTCCAAGGTCAATAGGAGGTAGGTAACGCCGACCACCACCAAGACGATCTGGATCAGGTTCAGCAGACCGGCGCTGAGGAACATGCGGGCTGCCTCGATATCCGCGGTGGCCCGGGACATGATCTGGCCGGTCTGGGTCTTGTCGTAGTAGGTGAAGCTCATTCGCTGCAGGTGATCGTAGAGGGCGTTGCGTATGTCGTAGGACGCCTGCTGGGAGACCAGTTGGGTTACGTAGGTGTCACCGAACCGGGCGGCACTCCTCAGGATCGTGGTCCCCATGATGATGGTGGCCAGCACCAGGGTGCTCTTGCTTCCGGATCTCAGCACGGTGTCGATACCGTTTCCCAGCGCCCTGGGGATAACCAGGCCTCCCAGGGTGCTGACGGTGATGCACACGAAGCCGATGAACAGGCCCGCCCAGCGTCTCCGGGCAAACACGAGCAGCCTCAGAATAATCTTCATCGCATATTGGCGGGCGAGGGCGGGATGCAATCTCCGCGCCGGCCTTGCGCCACCCACATACTATCTCGGTCTCGATGGCGGGTCAAGGTTGAAACGACTTGGCCGGCGTGGAAGCTGGGAGAGATTCCCCTGAGGGGCGCTGTCAGGTATAATTAGTGACATTCGGCAGCACAACTGGAGGGCGCACTGGTGGAAGAACTCAACCCGCAGGCTCTGGAGCTCAATCGGTTGATCGGTATTCACGGGGCCCCGGTGCTTCAACTACTGTCACGCAGGGGGAGGGCAATATTCTACCCTGCCAAGGGGATCCTGGCCCAGGGGGCAGCCGCCCGGGGTAAGGAGATCAATGCCACCATCGGCACCGCGTATGAGGACGACGGCAAGCCCATGGTTTTGCCGAGCATCGCCCGCCAGATTGCAATGGACCCGCGCGAGGTTTTCCCGTACGCCCCGAGCGAAGGATTGAAACCGCTCCGCGACAAATGGAAGGAGCTGGTCCGGACGAAGGGGCCGGCGCTGGGTGGGGTGGAAATGAGCGTGCCCGTGGTTACCTGCGGGGTCACCAACGCCCTCAGCGTCATCGGCTACATGTTTGTCGACGAAGGTGACGCAATTATTCTTTCCGACCTCTACTGGGAGAACTATGATCTGGTTTTCAGTAACGCCTACGGCGCCCGCTTCGGAC
>CAVTJN010000019.1:0-585694 GCA_963735055.1 uncultured Chloroflexia bacterium
TCCCACCATCGCCAGCCAAGCCAACGCCAAAACAATCCAGCGAAATGAGGGATATCGTTCTATTTCGCTATTCACGCGTGGGTACCTCCAAACGTGCGAGGTCGCGGGTTATGCTTTTGAAATGTCCTTATGTCTCAGCGCCCGCTCCAGGCTCGGCTGCATCTTCATCTCGCGGAACTCTCTGATGGCGAAGTCCAAGAACCATTGACACAGCATTACGTTGTCGTCTTTTCGATGACCGCGACGTATCGTGGGCCTCCGGCATCTATGAACTTGGTGACCGCCCATCCGGTGCCCTGGAGGATGTCCTCCATTTCTTTCTTCGAAACCGTCAACCAGTCAAACCAGGGGGAAGAATAACGTTTATAGCGTATCCTGAACCTCAGTTGACCTGGCATCTTGCCCTGTGCCCTATTGGTGGCAAGACAGGGCAGGTCGTCTGGATTGCCGGTGGCATATATATCAATGGAGCCGGCAATGATCCTGGCTTTGTTGGAAGTCATCCTGTGAAACCGTTTGAGCAGCCGCTTTGCTCTCTGAGGAGTGCCAAACAGGCCGAAGTTGTTGCCAAGCATGATAATCGTGTCAAAAATGCCTAGGGTGGGGCCAACCTGGGATATTGAGAGCAGCCTGGCATCTTTGAATCCTCGCCTCTTGCATACCTCGATCGCCAACGGGGAGTTATCCATCCCCACCACATCATGGGCTTTCTCCTGGAGGTAGGCGCGTGTCTGCCTGCACCAGAACCGATATCCAGAATCCTGCCTTTGACATACCTCATTGCCTTTCTTTCTGCAGGAGACCATTTCGCGTACGGCACGAAAAATGCTCCAGGTCCTCCGGTGGGGTCTACATAGCCGTCGTCTCTTTCTACTATCTCCGCCCCTCGTATGCCATTCAGGTAGTCGTGCATCCCGTGTCCGACCGCATCTTGATTGTCCCTAAGCATTGCGGGACCTCCATCCAATGAAGGCAGATGGTCTACGCCTTCAATATCTCCTTGTGTCTCAGCGCCCTCTCCAGACTTGGTTGCATCTTCATCTCCCGGAACTCTTTGACGGCGAAGTCAAGGTGCTCCAGTGCCTCCTTCTTCTCGCTTGGGTAGTGATCGAGCAGAAGCTCAGCGAATTGGAGTCGGGTGAGTGCCAGCTCCGGCCGGAATCTCATCTCGGTGCAGACCCGGATGCTTTCCTGGTAGTGCTTTCGGGCTTCGTCGTATCGTTCGAGGAGGGCAGCCGCAGCGCCAAGGTGGCGGGCGACGCACGTGGGGTGCTGAAAGCTCGTGGTGCTCATAGTGTTTCTCGCGAACCGCTGAAGCAGCAAGTCAGATGCCTGACGGTGCCCAACGAGTACTGCCGACTCCAGGTACTCGGCATCCAGCCAGCCCTGAGTCATGTCATCGGTTGAGGTAATATTGGGACGGGCCTTGAGCATCCGATCCAGCTTCTGGTTAGCCTCATCTGCCTGGCCCAGATATGCCTGGAGCAGAGGTATTCTACGGAACACGGGAGCACTCCATTCTTCCAGAATCACCTTCCACAGGGCACTTTCAGACTTGTCGTCGGCACCTCGTAGATGAACCACGGTCCTAGAGTCCGATAACCGCTGCGTAGGCATCCCCTTGGATACCTATCTCCTTGCGATAGGCTACATCGCGTTCAAGGAGTTCGACCGCCTCATCCAGTCGCCCATCCCACAAGGCGAATGCGTACTCCACCAGATGCGAAAGGGTGACATGGCGGATATCTCCAGTGGTTGCTGCCAGTTCCCTGACAACGTGTGCTACATCCTCAGCCTTGTCGCGCCGTCCGTACATCAGGAAGGTGCCCATCGATCCAAGCAATGCATCTACGGTTCCTCCCGTAGCCATTTCTTCGGCAATTTCGAGACCTTCCCGGACGTCAGACCATGGCATCTGCCCGAAGTATGTCCACACCCTACAGGCGTTCATCAGTAGTTCCCGGTTGCCGGAGGTTCTAGCCGAGGCAATAGCACGTAGTATGAGCGGCAATCCTTCCGCCTGGATACCCCGGATGCACTTCACCTGACCCAGATTGTAGTCAACCCAGCCACGCTCGATTGTATTTTGGTCGGCGTAATGGTCCGCTCTTTCCGACCACTGGAGCAGTTCCCGGCTACCGTGCGCCGCCGTTCCCTTGGAGTAGACGGCGCGGGCAGCCCAGTAGCAGATCATAGCGGCCCTCTTTCTGTCGGCCATCTCATCAGCCAGGACCAACGCCTGGGCGAACTCGACGCTGACGGCACGGTTCTGTTGCAGCGTCCGGAACAAGGCAATGCCGAGGGCTGTTAACAGGTCGCACTGCTTCGCTTTGTCGTTAGGATCAAGCACCTCCTGGACCTTGAGCGCCTGCTGCAGCAGACGGACCGCTTCGCCGTAGTCGTAGACGTCGGTAGCCCGCTGGGCCGCCATCTCGCCGTAGCCAACAGCCTTGGTCAGGTCCACGGCTTCAGTGGAGTAAGAGAAATGCTCGGCCAGTTCGGCGGCGTGCTCCGGGAGACGGCCGGCGTGGACTTCCTCGAGCGCCCGGGCCACCTGCTGGTGGAGACGGATCCGTCGGGGGGCGATGTTCTCCTCGTACAATATGGTGCGGAAGAAGGCATGGGCAAAGCGGTAGCTGACCTTCGCCCCGACGGCGGTGCGCTCCTCGACGATGGCCACCCGCTTCGCCTCTTCGATCGATATGAGCAATGCCTCCTCAGTCAACCCAGCCACCTTCTGCAGCACGTCCAGGCGGAACTCCCGACCAACGACGGCGGCCATGGACAGCAGCCGGTTACAGCTCTCAGTCAGGCTTGACAGTCGCCTGCCGATAACATCTCGCAGTCCTTCAGGGATACTCATCTCCAACGAAGTGGCCCCTATGGCCAGCATCTTCCCGCCCGCCCGGATCAGCAGCTTCTGCTCCGTGAGGTAGCGAATGACCTCCTGGACAAACAGCGGATTGCCCTCCGTCTGATTGTGAATCGCCCGGGCAAGACCCCACGGGACTTCGTCATGGGTGATGCTCTTCAGCATGCGACTCACTTCGTCGGCATTTAGGCCGCGCAAGAGGACCCGCCCGAACGTGGAAGCACGCCTCAGTTCCGCCAACGCCGCTGACAGCGGATGATTGCGGTCGACTTCGACATCCCGGTATGTACCGACGATGAGCAGCCGGGAGCCCCGCGAGATTCCGGGAGACGTACTGGAGCATCTCCAACGTGCCTCGGTCGGCGTCGTGCAGGTCTTCCAGAATGACGAGCAACGGCTTGACCGAGGCGGCGTTTGTCAGAAAGCCGGTCACCGCCTGCAGCAGACGGTAGCGGTCCTCCTCGGGGTCCTTCGGCGGCCCGGGGTTGGACGTTGAGCTTCTCCCGGATCTCCGAGACGATCCGGGCGACGTCGGTGGCCCCGGTTCCCAGTTCCTTCTTCAGGTCCTCCGGCGTCGCGGTCGAGCACATAGGAACGCATCGCCTCGACAAAGGCCAGATAGGGTAATGATAGCGATCCTTCTTCGTAGCAGTGGCCGACCAGAGTCTTACCACCTCGCAAGCGTGACATAGGTGGCCAACTGCTCGCTCAGGGCGGTCTTGCCGATGCCCGGCTCCCCCATCACCATCATCAGGGCGCCCTGGCCGGACATCGCGCCGTCGAAGGCTGACTGCAGCTGCTTCAACTCGGCTTCCCGACCCACAAAGACCCGCCGGTAGAGGGGGTTCTCGGCGGGAGCCTTGGCATTGTATCCTTGGTCGCCTTGCAGCCTTCCCGCTGTCCCGATGGACTCCAGCGCCTGCAAGCACTACCGTGGCTGATGCGGGTCTCTTCTCGGGGTCCTTCTCCAGCAGCTGCATGATCAGGGTCTCGAGCGCCGGCGGCAGGTCGGCCCGGTGCCAGGTGGGGGAGACGGGTGGGGTGTTGATGTGCTGGCCGATGATCGCCACGGACTCGTCGCCGACAAACGGCGGCCGTCCCGTCACCATCTCGTAGAGCATCGCCCCCAGGGAATAGAGGTCGGCCTTGGCGGTGACCTTGCCGCCCATGGCCTGCTCCGGCGGCATGTAGCGACACCGTGCCCACCATCATCCCCACCCCGGTCAGCCGGGATAGGTCAACGGCTACCGCCAGACCGAAGTCCCCGATCTGGGCAATGCCGTCGGCATTCAGCCAGATGTTACCGGGCTTGATGTCACGGTGGATGATGCCTTTGGCATGAGCGAACTCCAGCCCACGGCAGACGCACCTGGCGATGTCAGTGGCCTTATCCAGCGGGAGCTTGTGGTCGGTAGCCTTCTTGATCAGTCCTTCAACGTCGCCTCCGGGCATGAACGGGATGACGATGTAGGGCTGTCCCTGGTGATCGCCGATGTCGAAGATACTGACGATGTTGGGGTGGTCTCCGAGTTTGCCCATGGCCTGCGCTTCCCGCTTGATGCGGGTCCGGGCTGACTCGTCCAGCTTCTCGGTCTTGATCAGGGCGAAGGCGACGTCCCGGTCCAGCTCCGTGTCATGCGCCAGGTAGACCTTCTTCTTGCCGCCCTCGCCCAGGAACTTCTTGACCTGGTAGCGGCCGTTGGCGAAGGAGGTGGGGAGGGACGGGGGAGTTGGAGCGGGCGATGGGGTAGACGAAGGCTGTGCAGAGGTCAGGGGCTGTCCACAACCGTTGCAGAATTTCGCGTCCAGGGCATTGGAATGATGGCAATGACTGCACACAAGCTCGGTCTGAAGAGACCGGCCGCACCCTTTGCAGAACCGTGAAGGGTCGGTGTTTTCAGTCTGACAATTCGGGCACCGCATCATGCCCTCCCGCGCGGCTACCAGTGTATGACCGGAGCCAGGGGATGTCAAGTGCCTCGTGTATGAGGTATCCGCCTACCGCTGATTCAGGCCCAGTCCGACCTCTCCCCCGCCTCCACCACAAACACGGACGAGCCTACCGACCGAAAAGGGGCTCGTTTCACTCTCGGATGCAAGTCAAGAGATTTGACACATAGTCCCGGAAATAGTATCTTCATTGTAGATACGTTGGGAGGTTTCAGGTGAAAACGAGAGTCCAGAAATGGGGCAATAGCCTGGCTTTGCGCATACCCAAGTCTTTCGCCAGTGAGGTAGGGCTTCAAAGTGAATCGTGTGTCGACGTTTCTCTGGATGACGGGAAGCTTGTCATCAGGCCGGTGTCAAGTCCAAAACCGACTCTCCGACAACTCCTGGCGAAGGTAACCAAAGATAACCTGCACCACGAGGTTGATACCGGCGCCGCTGCAGGGCAGGAAGCATGGTAAACCCTCGCGCTTACGTTCCCCAACGTGGAGACGTAGCCTGGATCGCCCTGAATCCACAAGCAGGACACGAGCAAGCCGGACGCCGTCCGGCGGTGATCTTGTCACCAAGGGCCTATAACAGTAAGACTGGGCTAGCTATTTTCTGTCCGGTAACGAGCCAGGTCAAGGGCTACCCGTTCGAAGTGCTTCTTCCGGAGGGATTGCCGGTGTCCGGCGCAATCCTGTCTGATCAAGTTAAGAATTTCGATTGGCGTGCCCGAGGTGCAGAGTTGATATGCACCTTGCCAGACGAGATCACTAACCAAGTGCTTGAGAGGCTAGGAACGTTACTGATATTATGACGGCAACCTGGCAGTTCTCGGTCGCCCTGTCACGAACTCCCACCTCAATCCCCCTTCTGGATGCCTTGGGCAGGTTGGCATGTCAGGCCTTCATCTTCTGCAGGAATCTGTTGGCCGAAATGCCGGCGACCGCTCCGTCGCCTACGGCGCCGGTTACCTGGCGGGGCGAGTTGCTCCTTATATCTCCAGCAGCGAAGATGCCGGGCGCGGTGGTCTCCATCCACTCGTTGACGACGATCTGACCGTTGGTGTCGAGTTTCACCACTCCATCAATATAGCTGGTGTTGGGATCGAGACCGACATGTACAAGAACGCCATCGACCTTGATGGTCTCGGCCTCGCCGTCGCTCTCTACCTCCAGGCCCTCCACCCATCCGCCTCCGACTATTGCTGTGACTCTCTCTCCGCACCTGATCTCCAGTTTCGGTTCGTCCCTTGCCCTTTCCTGCAGGACGGCGGTAGCGGTGAGTCCGGGCAATGCCTCAATCAACACCACTCGCGACGCTATCCTGGTCAGGTACAGCGCTTCCGTCACGCCGGCATCACCACCACCACAAACCGCCACCACCTTGTCAACGAATTGACCGCCGTCACAAAACGCACAACTGATAACGCCACTCCCGCGCAACTCTTCCTCACCGGGTACTCCAAGCTTCCTGGGTACCGACCCTCCCGCCAGGACCAGAGCCCTCGCCGAATACATATTCCCATCATCGCACACCACCCGTTGGGAACCAGGCGAGGCTTGTAGCCTGGTTACCTGGCCTCGCTGGAAGCGCAGGCCATACTTTGGCCGCCTGGTTCTTCATTTCCACGGCAAGCTGGGCACCCGCCACACCCTGGGAGAAGCCCGGGTAGTTCTCGATCATTTCGACATTCACAATGTATCCACCCACGTTCTCCTTCTCAAGAAGAAGGGTCTTCCAGCCGCCGCGACTCAAGTACAGTCCCGCAGTCAGGCCGGCGGGGCCGCCACCAACTATCAACGCGTCCCACTCTGGCATTCATCGCTCCTTCATGCGGGCATTCCCTCGTCAAACTTGATGACCCTTGCGGCAGGCGAAGGGGTTTCTTCAGTCATCGACTCCGCCAGCCTTGGTAAGGGTAGCTCGAGTTATCAGCTTTGTCATGATCGCCGTGGGCTTGTATGGAGACAGCTTCATATAGTTGAATCCGAAGGCATCACCGGGAGCGCCGCCGGCGACAAATATAGGAATGTCTCCGGGCCAGGACTGGACCGGGACCATTCCCCCGGGTTGGAGGGAATCTTTGTACACTGACCTGCGTTCCGGTGGAATAACATGTTCGTAGCCCATTCCCATCGCCGTTTGGATCGACTTTATGTCCGCCGGGCTAAGCTCTTCGTATCTCACCGCGGCCCGTCTGCAGATCTCATTTTGCAGAGTGGCCTGGTCATGATAGCCGAGCTTTTTCAGTTCGGCGGCCACGGCGGGGAACAGGACTATAAGATGTCGTGTTCCGGCCCCTCCAGATCCGTGTATTTCTCCTACGCCCTTGTTTCCCCAGTTTTTCAGGGCCCCGCGCCCAACACTCAGTACGTTTGCCACTATCGCGTCCAGGATGTCCTTGGCCGTCCAGGTCATGATCGACCCGCCAAAGCGGTCTTTACCGCCGTGAATTGATGCAACTGTGACACAACTGTTTTCAGCTTTGTAGCCCTGAGTCACATGATACGGTTCCCACGGACTCAGTTCGGCGTTTTCCGCAAACGTGAAAAAGGTATGCGGGTTCACTCGCCCGGTGAGCCCCATGTCATTTAGCCCCGGCCAGGTGTGGCCTATATTTATCGTGGCCAGTCTGACCGCGCGCCCGATAGTGTTGTTGGCCCGCCATCCGTGACCAAGAAAACCGACGCCTGATTGCATGCCGATTTCCCTGGCGATCGGGCCACTCACCACGATGGTCAAACCAAAAGAACCTGCTGAAAGGAGTACGTGGCGCTGGTCGTAGCTGTCGTCTGTAAAGGCCTCGATGGCAGCAATTATCACAGGCAGGTATTCCGGCTTGGCACCGGCCATCACGGCATTTATGGCTATTTTCTCCACCGTGGCGATCCCTTGCTTCGGAAGCACCTTGCCTATCACCTTGCTGGGAGGAAGACTCGTCCCACTCAGCATCCATTTCACACGTTCCGGAGTAGGAGGGACAAGTGGCAGTCCGTCCCCCCAAAGATCATTCAGGAAGACCTGGTTGAATTCCTCCAGGGCGGACGAGATATGACTCGCCGGAAATCGTGATGCCGGCAGTCTGTTCTCCCTTCTTCTTTTCTACTGGTCGACCTAGTTCTCCGGGTTCCAGCGGACGGGTTAGTGCGTCGACAAGGCCGTCGATAAGTCGCTCAGCCAGCGGGGCAACTTCCTTTACACTCCCTCGAACTCTGTAGAACTCGGCAGCGCTTATCGTTCGATGGCGCATCGCCGGCATGGCGTTGTCCACAGATGCTGATTTTGCCGCGTCAGCAAAGGTGTCGCAGGGAATGAATACCCCCGGTTTCCCCATCTTCTCCAGCTTGACGGCGCCGGCCACGCCGGCGAATGTGCAGGACCCTCAGTCTCCGACAGCGTATATGAACGTGTCGATGTCCGGCAACCAGGCTCCGGCATCCTCGTCCCTGATTTCGAACGCTCCGGTCAATTTTGTGATCGTAGCTGTGGGATACCGCTTCTTCAGTAGTTCTCCAATAACAGCATAGAAATTGTCCATGCCTTGTTTGCCATTCGAATACAGCCCGATTCTCTTGCCGGCCAAGTCCGAGACACGAGGCGCCGGCACATAGTCTGGCGGCGGTTCTATTTCACCCCGAGGATTAAGCAACTCCAGTTCTACCATCTACAACTCCTTTTTTTGTCTGTACTCAATGCCGAGTGCAGCGTCCATAGCAGTCAGTCAAACAACTAAGAGGCGTGCCGTTTCATCGCGCCGGCGTAGGCCTCATACAACGACGCATTATCCAGTGTTTCCACATAGCTCGCAATGGGCATTTCAGCACCGACGTCCTTTGCCATTGCCATCGCTAGTTGCGTGTCCTTTGACAACGGGTTCTGTGCCGGGGCGCCGGACGTAACAGGAGCCTGAGGCACTTTCGGACGAGCTCTGGCCGGCTTCGCTGATGTCAACGTTGCGGCCATGCGCTGCAGTCCTTTGGTGCTTCCGAGCCCTTTGCTAAGCGCGCAAACCATCGTGGTCAGATCCAGTCCCGCTTTGATCCCCAGATTCAGGCTTTCTCGAGTCACAATGCTGGTATTGAAAGCATTGATCTGATGGACGAGCTTGCAGGCCTGGCCCTTCCCGATCGAACCGAGGTAGAATATGTTCTTGCCCATCGCCTGGAAAACAGGCCAGCACCGCTTCACAACGTCGGCATCCCCGCCAACCATGAGAGTCAGCCCTCCCAGTCGGTGTGTCTGACCGCTGGGATCGGTCACTGCACAATCGACAACTTGAACGTCTTTCCGTTTGGCTTTGATGTATAGCTCCTGACAGTAGGCAGGACCAACGGTACTCCCGATGACGATGACTGATCCAGGCTTCAAACCAGCCCATGCGCCGTTTTCGCCGAACAGCACGGCATCGTTCTGAGCACTGTCGCGTACCATACTGATGACAACATCACTTGACGAAGCCAACTCGCGGCAGGATGACACGGCTTGTGCCCCAAGCGACACCATCTTCCTCACAGCTTCGTGCCTCAGGTCGTAAACGGCAAGCTCTAACCCGCTTTTCAGCAGACTCCTGGCCATGGGCATCCCCATGTCGCCCAGGCCAACGAATCCGATTCTCATAGAGGCCATCGTCAGCTCCTTTCAATGCTCCAGAGTCCTACCTGCCCCGCTTAGGCGCTTTGCTTCCGGTTGGCGACATAGTCCTTATGCCGCTTGATGTAGCCTTCCCAATCACCCATCGAATTGGAGGTACCGCCTTCGACGTCCAGACTTGTCCCGGTAATCGTCCTCGCCCGTTCTGAGGCCAGGAAGACGGCTGCCTCACCGATGTCTTCAGACATGGTCACCCTTCTTATGGGAATCGTCTTTGCCATGGCCGCAAGTTGTTCCGGAGGAGTAGGCCGGTAGGACGAGACGACGCCCGCAGGGCATATGGCATTCACATTGATCCCATAAGGTCCGACCTCAAAAGCCAGTTGGCGAGTCAAACCCAGCAACCCCGCTTTTGCCGCAGTATAGGACGCACCTGTGAGCGCAGTTATGTTCTTCCCGGCCATGGAGGCAACGTTTATGATCTTGCCTCCGCCTCTGCTCTTCATAGTCGGAAGGACGGCCTTGCAGCAGAAGAACGGGGCGTACAGGTTGCGCTTCACGACCACGTCCCAGTCCTCAGCCGTCATGTCCTCCACGAGAATGGGTAGCCCCAGGCCCACGTTGTTTACCAGGATGTCTATGCCTCCCCATTCCTTCACCACCCGCGCCACCATCGCGTTGACCTCGGCCTCTTTGGTCACGTCCGCCACGACCGCCATGGCGCGGTGACCCATGGCCATGACTTCGGCGGCAGTCCGTTCTGCGCCCTCTTCGTCAATGTCGTTGACGACCACATCGGCGCCAACTCGTGCAAGACAGAGCGCGATTCCCTTTCCCTGCCCCCCCGGCCCACCTCCTCCTGCCCCCGTTACGAGGGCAATCTTCCCCTTCAGTTCGTCGTTCATTCTCTCACCCTCCGTCTCGTTCTGTTGCTCAGAACAAGCATCACAATTGGCGGAAACCCGCCGACCCATCGGGGCAACCACATTGACCAAATCCGGCCTCCAGCACGGGACCGCCTTAGATACGGTGTATACATCTCCTCCCAGCTTGCCAGGATGTCACGCCCTTCTTGCCTCGGCCAGTGCCCGTTGCAGACAGGCCTTCATGTATCCTGTTGCATAAGCCGCATATGCATACGGCGCGCCAACCATGGCAGGTGTGTGGTCCAAATGCACTATGCCGCTGTAGCCGACACCAACCAGGGCTTCCATAGCCTTATACATATCGTAGTACCCGTTATCTGGGAATGTCTCGAGGAAGCGGGGTAGAGGAGAGCTGACATTGCGGAAGTGGAACTCCCAAGTCTTCTTGTTGCTTACGAACCAGCGAATAGCCTCCGTGAGATCGACCCCCATCTTTTCACCACCCTCCAGCCAGATGCCTCCACAGAGGATTATGCCAATGTTAGGACTGTCTGATATCTGCAGCACCTCTTTGATGCTCTCAAAGCTCGAAAAGACGCGGGCTACTCCGGCCATCGCCTGATAACCCGGAGGGTCATCTGGATGGAACCCTATACACACACCGGCCTCTTCAGCCACGGGTGCGACTCTTCTCACAAAATAGGTGAAATTCTCCAGTATCTCCTGGCGCGTGTACTCACGCCCAAAGGCGAGTCTGTTGACTTCAAAAGAGGGCGTCGAGACTGCAGCAACTGTCGATGCTGCAACATCAAATTCTCGCGTCGCCGCTCCGCGGGTGCTCGCCCCGCCACCCCGCCCGGTCGTCCAGACCCCGGTACCTCCCATGAAACCGCTGTTTGTGTAGTGTATGCCGGCTTTTCCCAGAGTGCGAATCCAATTCAGGTATTCTTCTATGAGCCTGTCACGACCGGGCATATTGAGGACAATCTCCTTTGGCTGCATCGAGATTGGACCGCAGATGGTGTAAACGTTGATGCCTGCATCGGCATACCTTTTCTTGATCGACAGCAGGCCTTCGACACTTCTCATGTCTTCCGGCAAACCCATTACCATAACGGTGTCGAGTCCGATCTGCCTGATGAAGAGAAGGTATTCGTCGCTTGGCTCAGCCAGGCCGGGATACATGGCCAGTACCGGGGTATTGGGCGATGAATTGCCCGCTGCTGACGGACTTGACCGAACGCTACTCGGCGCCACTGTCCCTGGAGCACCATCAGGGACAACGCTCGCGAGTTCGCTTCGAATGGGATTGATCGTCTTTTCCGAGTGTTTGTTTCTGTCCGTCATTTGTGTTCCCCCTCTCTGACCAATTTCCTGCAGTTTGTCTGAAGCATGCGCCCGGACTCCTGTTGAAGCATGATCAGGATTCAAGTGCCTCAGGAAAGCGCTCGATCCAAAACCAACCGGGCTTGTCGGATGCTGGAGCAAATCAATCCTTGCTCCCGGCACAACCAGCCCAGTTGTTCAGAAGACAGACATTAGCAGGTCTCTGCTAGACCCTGAACACGGTGCGCTTGCGGATCTCGACTTGCCCCAAGAATGACACATTACCGACCTAACCTGATATCATCCCAAAGCTCCCGCTCCACACTGCCGGGGTCGTTCACTGCCTGGCATGTGCTATCGAATATCATAGTGGCGCGGTCATCTATGTTGAAAACAGGCCACTTTGGCAGTCCTTTGTGATTGGGGTTACCGCTGCGAGTGAATTGAATCCATGCGTCACTCACCCGTCCCGCCAATTCCTTGACCTCTGGGCCGCCTTTGGTCATTGTCTTCGGGATATCGGTATTGTAGAAAACGAAGGGGATTTCAACGGTATGAGGGGCTCCCAGTCTACCATCCATAGCCGGTGAGCGCCAGGCAAAGAGATACATGTAGACCGGAGCTCTGCCCTGGATGAACTTACGTTCGGCTAGTGTGATTGCGTTCATACGCATCCCACGGTCGGTACTCAATAGGAAATAGAGCTCACTCGGGCTAATACCCGGGTGTATTTTTTTATATGTTTTGATGATACGTGTGGCGCTGTTCTTCCCAACCAGATCCACAACACGCTGTTGCAGTTGTGCGTCATCCAGGTTGAAAGCGGCGTCATCATTTGAGGATACTGCCATGAAGGACTGTTCGTGCGTGTTGCAGCCAACCATAATCGGGATACTGGCTGATACCGGCGAGGCCACTGGAGAAAAAGGGTGCGAGGGTAAGATCTTACCGTCCAGTACCGGAGCGAACTGTAGCGGCCCCGGGCCAGGACCGAGAATCTTCCCCATGGCAGACAATAACCTTTCAGCCGGCATCGTCTGCAGTTTATCAACGTCGGCTGTTCTGATTTCCAGCTCGTTCAACATGTTCTCCGTCAACTCGTTTGCTCGTTCCCGGGTAGTGAAACGGAGAGAGAGGCCGCTCTGCAAAGCGGCGCGATGGAATAGACCTTTGGCCGTTGGCATCGTCAGCAATGTGCATACTTTCGCACCACCGCCAGATTCGCCGAATATCATGACGTTTTCCGGGTCACCTCCGAAGGCGGCGATGTTATCATGCACCCATTGCAGTCCTGCTACCAGGTCCAAGATCCCGGCATTCCCGGAAGAAGCGTATTTCTCACCGCCTACATCCCCGAGATGGAAGTAACCGAATATATTAAGCCTGTGATTGATGGTGACGACCACCACATCACCGCGGCGTGATAGGTTTTCGCCATAGACCCACGGCCAGGTGCCGCTCTCCTGTCCGAAACCACCACCATGGCACCAGAACATCACCGGTCGTTTGGAGTCAGTGTTGGGACCGGGAGTCCACACGTTGAGGCAAAGGCAGTCTTCACTGTAACCTTCGACGGAAGCATCAGCCTGTGGTGCCAGCACGTCAGTGTAGCGCATATTTTGAGGTGACTGATGTCCGAACTTGGATGCATCGCGTACACCTGTCCACGGCTCTGGCTTTCCGGGCGGCATGAACCGCATATCTCCGCCGGTCGGGGCTCCGTAAGGGATACCCTTAAAAGCGTAGATACCATTATGTTCTGTCCCGCGGAGTTTTCCCGCCACAGTCTCGACAACAGTATTGTCCATCTTGTCTCCTTATCGGCCCAGTGTTTCCTTCTATACACCAAGACCGACATGCCTGGGAAGATACTGGAGTTGCGGTTTGTGAAAGCGAGTAACCGGATGCCTCAACCCAGCCTGTATCAACCAAAGCCGAGTTTTTTCTGCCGCGGAAATCTTATCACTGCTGTAGCATCAGTTCAACCACAGTTGGTGGTAAGCATTGTGGGACGTACGTTGAGTAACGACCTGGCATGTTCTAATCACTGGACCTCGCAATAACACGCGGTTTGTATTGGTGTCGTGAAGGTGATAGAATCGCTCTAGTCGTGGGGGGAAGGAGCGAGGGTGCCTGAGAATAGCCTTCCGAAACGCAAAGCGAGGGACACTCGCTTTTTTTATGGCTACGTAGTGGTGGCGGCGGCCCTGCTAATCGATCTCATGCTGGCCGGCATCCATTTCACCTTCGGCGTATTCTTCAAACCGGTCTCGGGCGAGTTTGGCTGGACGCGGGCGGCCACCTCCGGGGCTTTTACTTTTTACAGCATCTTTCACGGCGCGCTGTTCATTCTCACCGGAAGGATCAGCGACCGCTTCGGGCCGAAGCCGATGCTCATCGCCAGCGCGGCGTTTTTCGGCATCGGCTTCTTCCTGATGTCGCAAATCCACGCTATCTGGCAGCTCTACCTCTACTACGGGGTATTCATCGCGATGGGGATGAGCGGGGGCTTTGTGCCGCTGATGTCGACAATTGCCCGGTGGTTCGACAAGCGCCGGGGCCTGATGACGGGCCTGGTCCTGGCCGGGGGTGGGGTGGGGCAGGCACTGTTTCCGCCGCTGGGGACATGGCTGATATCGGTCTTCGAATGGCGGCAGGCGTATGTGATCTTCGGCGTGGGCGTCATGGTGCTGGTGTTTGTGCTGGCCTTGTTCCTGAAACGAGATCCGGCGCAGATGGGACAGATGCCCTTCGGTTCCGACGCGGCACCGGGTGGGGGTAAGGGGGCGGCGTCTCAGGCGGTGCTCTCTTTCAGGCAGGCCGCGGCCACCAGGCCGTTCTGGCAGTACTGCCTGGCGATCGTTTTTGCCCAATTCGGCCTGGGCATGATGGTGGTGCATGCTGTGCCGCACGGCATCGACCTGGGAATGGCACCGGCGGCGGCGGCCACGGTGGTGACCACTTTCGCGGGGGTGGGGGTGGCGGCCAGGGTGGTCTTCGGGGCGGTGACCGACCGCATCGGGGGGAAGCGGGTGATGGCGGTGATGTGTCTGGTGCTGGCCGTTTCACTGTTGAGCATCGCGGCGATACGGTCGGTCCCCGCCTTCTACGCGCTGGCGGCCCTTTTCGGCATCGGGTTTGGCGGGTTTGTGTCGAGTATGTCGCCGCTGGCCGCCCAATTGTTCGGGTTGCGCTCGCACGGAGTCATCTTTGGAGTGGCCACTTTCGGGGCGACCATCGGGGGTGGATTGGGGCCGCTGATGGCGGGGGCGATTTACGATGCCACGGGCAGCTATACGGTGGCGTTTGTCATTACCGGACTGCTCTGCCTGGTCGCTTTCGCCGCGGTGCTGTCTGTGAAGGCGCCCCGGAGCCTACGCGGCGGCGTCTCCGGGGTAAGCACAGAGGGTGGGGTTCCGGGTGACCGAATCCCGCAGAATCATGGGTGCGGATTGCTTCGTCGCTGCGCTTCTCGCAAAGACACGTCGGGGGCCCGGTCTCCGGAGTGGTGGTCTCCGAAGAGGTGGTCTCAGGTGGTCAAGGGACTCTCAGCGGCGGCGACATCTGGACCGCGGTCACCCCTTCCATTCCTCGGCCCTCGGAAGGTGGACGACCATTCTCGCGATCACGATTGAGCGTTCTGGATTCCCTCAAGGACAAGCCTCGAGGACAGGCCCGCGTCCGTGGGAATGACGAACTGGATTGCCTCGTGCGTGGATCAAGGCGTTGACCATCTTCGACGGGAATGAGGGGTCTAGATGACCCGGATGACGTATTCCGGACATACGGCGGCGCAGTAGCCACAGAGGATGCAGCGGGACTGGTCCACCTCGACCTTGGTCTCCCCCATGGTCAGCGCTTTTTGATCGCATTCGGCGATTCACAGGCCGCAGGAGGTGCAGCGGTCATAGACGATGAGCCGGCGCGGCACGGAACCGACCCGGCGCTCAAGGTCGGCGGGGATGGGGCGGTCTTCGAAGATGGCAACGTTCATTTCGACCTCAGCCTCGTCCTTCATGCCGGCGGCCACAGCATCGCACACCGGCAGCCGGCGCAGGAAGTTGAACGATGCTTCCGCCTGGGATGACAGGTGTCCGCCACCGAGGGGCTTCATGGCGTAAACAAACTTGTTGAGCCGTTTTGTCTCCTCGAGAGCGGCCAGCATCTGCGCCAGGTCCCCGTCGATGATGCCGAATCCCCGCTGGTTAAGCACCGGGAACACGACGTCGAAGGCCGACTCGCCGTTGAGCGCCCGCACCCCGGCAACGGTGTGGGTGGAAGCGCCGATGGCCCGCACCAAGCCCTGCTTCTTCAGGTCGATCAGGCATTCGAGGGCGCCGCGCCGGTCTTCGAGGTTCTTCGCCGAAGACACCAGGTGCAATTGAAAGATGTCGACATAGCTGCGCCCGAGCGCCCGGAGACACTCCTCAACATCGCGGCGCATCTGGTCGCGCGACGCGGCGTGGCTCTTGCTGGCAATGACGACCCGATTCTCCGGTATGCCCCGCAAGCCGAGGACGAGATGCGGGTACGTGTGGTAACCCTGGGCGGTGTCGTAGAAGTTGACGCCCAGGTCGTGCGACTTCCGGATCGCCCGGGCGCCCTCTTCGGGCGTCAGGTTAGCCTGAAGCGGTCCGAGAATGAGGGTGCCGTGGCACAGTTCCGTCACCGTGATGCCGGTGCTGCCGATCGTTACGTTACGCAAGCCATCCTCCCATTTGGGTTTGGAGTTACAGTCCCCGGAGAAACTCCGGCCGCAGGGCATGCGGGTCGCCCCGGCTCACGACGTCCCTCAGTTCCGCCAGCATGCGTTCCTTGTCCCCGGGGAGGGTGCCCCGGACCGAGAAATAGTTCGAGGCGTGCATCGAGCTGAAGAAGCAGTTTGTGAAATTGGAGTCTTCGATGATCAATATCAACTCCCGCAGGGAGCCGAATTGCGAAACGGGCGTGAATCTACCGGCGGCGAGGTCGTCGTGGAGGGGGGTCCCGGGAACGAAAGTGGTGGTCAGGGCGCCGACAAAGTCGGGGTCCATGTCGGTCAGGACCCGGGCGGTGGCGAGGGCATGTCGCTCGCTGCCCGCGATGCCGGCAATCCCTAGAATGACGGTCACCGAGGTCAAGATGCCGGCGGCCTTTGCCCGGCGCGCCGCGGCAACCATGTCTCCGGTGTTGACCCCTTTGGCGATCTGCTGCAAAACGCGGTCATCGCCGCTTTCCAGCCCCATGTAGACGATGCCCAGTTTGAGTTTCCGCAGAAACGTCAGTTCTTCGTCGGTCCGGCGGAGAATATCCCCGGCGGTGGCGTAGGTGGCGATGCGCTGAATCCCGGGGAGGCGTTCGTTCAGGTAGGTGAGCACCTCGACCAGGTCGCGATACGGGTAGACCAGGGCATCGCCGTCCTGAAGAAACACTCCCTTGCGGTCCCACTGGCGGGCCACTTCGTAGATGATCGGGGGAGCGCCCGGGGCGCGCATCCCCGTCTTTACATAAAGTGCCAGGGCGTCAATCTCTTTCTTCACGTCCGCCGGCGGCCGCACCCGGAGTTTAGTGCCGTAGAACTGGCAGAAATTGCAGGACGCGTTGGAGCAGCCGCCTGTCAACGGCAGGAAATAGCTGAGCCGCTCGCTCGGGGGGCGGATGATGTCGGGTCGTTCGAAGGTCATGGCGTCTCCTTACTGCAGCTTGTGGCGCTGCAGCTTGCCGGTCACGGTGCGAGGCATCTCGGAGACAAACTCAATCCAACGGGGCGCCTTGAAGTGGGCGATCCGGTCGCGGACGAAACCGACCATTTCCTTCTCCAAGGCCGGTGACGCGACGACGCCTTCTCTGAGGACCACAAAGGCCTTGACGCGGACCAGTCCCGACTCGTCCGGGGCGCCGACGACGGCGGTCTCGGAGACGGCCGGATGCTGGCCGAGGGCGGCCTCGATTTCGAGGGGTGATACCCACTGTCCGCTCACCTTAAGCATCTCGTCCTCGCGGCCTTCGAACCACAGAAACCCGTCGGCATCCCGGCGAAAACGGTCGCCGGTATTGAACCATTCACCCTGGAAGACCTGTTTGCTGCGCTGGTGTTTGTTCCAGTAGCAGGGGGCAGTCCCGTCGTTGCTCAGCCAGAGAGTGCCCACTTCGTTGTCGGCGACTTCGCGGCCGTCGGGACCGACGAGTTTGCCGCGGTAACCGTCGAGAAGTACTCCCGAGCTGCCCGGCTTCACTTTAGCGGGGAGGTTTGCGAGGTACGGGCCCCCGGCGTCGGTGCTGCCCAGGATGTTGAGGATATCGAGGCCAAACGCCGCCTTCCAGCGGTCGAAGATGCCCTGCGGAAGGGGCTCGCCGGATGAGGTGCAGATCCGCAGGAAGGAGAGGTCAGGGCGGCGGCCGCTGCGGTCGATCTCGCGCAGCGTGGCGGCATAGAAGCTGGGGACGCTGGCGAATATGGTGGGGCGGTAGCGCTCGAGTATGTCGAGCACCTTCACGGCGTCGGGCCAGTCGGGGTAGAGGACGACGCCGGCGCCGTAGAGAAGGGTGGCATCAAAGGAACTATTCCGGCCGTAGGCGAAAAACATCCGGGAAGTGGCAAACACAATGTCATTTTCGGTGATCCCGGTGACCTGTTCGCAGAAAGGAGGCAGGAAATGGAGCAGATCGTGATGAAGGTGGACCACGCCCTTGGGAACGCCGGTCGTTCCCGAGGTGTACATCCAGTAGGCAACGTCATCTTTCGAAGTGGGGGCCGCTTCCAGTTTCTCGGATGATTTGGCGGTCAAGTCATCGTAGCTGAGGGTACCCGCCGGCGCCTTCCCGACGACCACGGTCTTCCGAAGGTAGTGGAGGTCTTTCCCGATGTCCTGGATCTTCGACACCAGGCTATCATGGATAATGACCACCTTGGCCCGGCTGTCATTGAGGAAGTAGGCGTAGTCCTTGGGGGAGGCCAGGGTGTTCACGGCTACCGGCACGGCCCCGATTTTCATGGCGCCGAGAAGACTGTAGAAGAACTCCGGAGAATCCGGGAGGACGACGACCACGCGGTCTTCTATTTCCACCCCGAGTCCGGTCAGCATATTGCCGGTGCGGTTGACCATCGCCAGCAAGCGGGCGTAGGTGATCCGCTGGTCCTGGTAGTAGAGGGCGGTCTTGCCGCCGCGGCCTTCGGCGATGTGCCGGTCGGTCAGGAAAGAGGCGAGGTTGAAAGTGTCCGGAATATCGTAAGTAGCCATCGTACAGTCTGCCCCCTGTGTCGTAT
Source organism: uncultured Chloroflexia bacterium (assembly GCA_963735055.1). Taxonomy (GTDB): domain Bacteria; phylum Chloroflexota; class Dehalococcoidia; order Dehalococcoidales; family UBA2162; genus JBBITI01. Next base: position 18,836 of record CAVTJN010000019.1, read on the forward strand.
AGGATCGATTGGTATGTTAGCACCGGGAGGCTCCGCCGGTCAACGTTCTGAAGCTAAGGGGGGGTATTGGGGGCGCCTGGCTGAATGTTTCGACTTGACAGGGTCAGGGGAAATAAATAGAGTGGGAGCGCCGGAAGTGGTCTGAGAGTGGTCAAGGGGACACTCACCGCCAGCGATTGCTTAGACCAGCGGAGCGGTTACCCCGTGACCACTTCTCGTCCTGTCCGCCGAAGGACTCGAAGGAGACGTACAGTGGAGAAGATAAGCAGTAATGTTTATGTGAACATTACCGGCCGGGGGTGCAACAACGGTCTGGTCGTCACCAGGGAAGGGGTGGTGATGATCGACACGCCGATGTTCCCGGCCGACGCCGCGGCGGTCGGCAAGGAGATCGCCCGCCTCGGAGCGCTCCGCTACATAATCAATACGGAGCCGCACGTGGACCACGTGGCGGGCGCCTTCTTTTTCGACGCACCGGTGGTCGCCCACGAGGGCGCCAGGAACGCCGTGATGGGGTCGCCGGTCGAACAGTACAAGGAAATGCTGAAACGGACCGACCCGCAGAGCACGGTACCCGATGGCTTCAAGTTCCGGCCGGCGACGATAACGTTTTCTGAGAGGCTGTCCCTTTTCCTCGGCGACCACACCTTTGAGCTCATCCATATGCCCGGACACAGCCCATCGCAGATCGCGGTATTCATTCCCCAGGAGAGGGTGGTGTTCACCTCGGACAACGTGACCAACGGAACGCCGCCGTTCATGCATCAGGCGCTGCCGGCCGAGTGGACCAAGTCGTTGAAGATGCTGCAGAAGCTGGACGCCGACAAGCTGGTGCCGGGCCATGGACCGGTGTGCGACCGGGCTTATCTCGCGGATATGATTGACATAATCAGTGGCGCCACCGAAGCGGTGCAGTCGGCGATCAAGAAAGGACTGAGCCTGGCCGAGGCGCAGAGCACGGTTTCGCTCTTCCCCCGATTCCCGACGAACGAGCGGATGGTCCAGGTCCAGAAGATGAGTATTGCCCGGCTGTACGAAGTGCTGAAGCCGAAGACGTGAGCGGCTGAGCGCCGAAGAGCGACCCGGGACCATAAGGCTGGGCGGCAATCCCCTGTTGGCCGGCTCCGGCAGAATAGCCAGCCCGGTCCTCACCGTAGTGCTGCCGTCTTGGTATGGTAAGATTAGTAGTAGTATTATCGGTATGGTTCATTATCCTCAGGACGGGAGGAAACAAATGGGTACAAGAGGAAGAACAGAAAAGGTATCGGTAACACTTCCCAGGGAACTGGCCGGAGAGATCAGGTCTATTGTGTCCCAGGGACAGGTGAGCGCCTTTTTCACCGAAGCCCTTGAGCACTATCTTGCTTACCGTAAGCAGAAGGTAGCCCTGGAGAAGGGGTTTGGTGCATGGAAGGATAACCGCCATCCCGACCTGGCTACGCCTCAGGACTCCACTGCATATGTTCACAAAATCAGGGGAGCCGATACGAAACGCCTGGAACGTTTGGGAGGCATCGTTGCAGAGTAGCCGGAGAGAGGGCATTTCTTGTCTTCTGGATACGGACATTGTGATTGATTTTCTGAGGCGGCGCGACTATGCCCGAAAGCTGCTTGAGAACTGGGCTGGGGAAGGTCTTCTGGCGATAAGCACCATTACCCATCTTGAGATATACCAGGGGATGAAAAGTGGTGAAGAGAAAGCAACCAACATCTTTCTTGACGGTCTTATCTCGGTCGCGGTTGATGTGCCTATTGCCCGACGAGCGGGCAGGATACTTGGGGAGCTTCGGTCAAAAGGAGTGACCGTAGGCATAGGCGATGCTATCATAGCGGCGACAGCGCTATCCGTTAGCGCTCCCCTGGTAACCAACAACGTGGAGCATTATCCCTTTGCGGACTTGAAGGTAGTGCAGGGATTGAAAGGATAGGAACCGAAGGTGCGACATCGATGCCAAGAGAACGTCGCACATCTCCACGAATGAGGCGCTGAAACACGCGGCGGACAGCCTTGACTTGAAACTGAGCGTGACATGTGACGCTGGAGAAGCGCCGGATATCCCTGAATTGAGGTGCGAGTGACGATGGAAAGCGCCGGTCGCCATGGTGGTTACGACGAGCATGAGTTCATCGCCGACCTGTATGACTGGGAGTATACAGGATCCGGAGTATTCGCCAGCCGGCCCGGCCGCATGAAAGACGTCGAGTTCTTTGTCGAATACTCCAGGCTGGCAAGCGGAGAGACTCTCGAGTTGGGCTGCGGAACAGGGCGCGTGCTCCTACCCACGGCCGCGGCCGGTTGCCGGATCACTGGCCTCGATCTTTCCGAATTCATGCTCAGGAAGTGCGCAGAGAACCTGGCCCGCCAGGCGGAAGAAACGAGGAGCCGGGTCCAACTGGTCCGCGGCGACATGACTGATTTCGACCTCGGGAGGGCATTTGCCCTGGTGACGATACCATTTCGAGCATTCCAGCATCTGGTGACGGTCGCGGAACAGAAGGCCTGTCTTGAATGCATCGGGCGGCACCTGCGGCCGAACGGCCGGCTGGTATTTGATATCTTCAATCCGAGTTTGCCGCGACTCTATGACCCGGCGTACCAGGCGGAAATAGAGGACATGCCGGAAACGGCCCTTCCCGACGGCAGGCGTCTCAGGCGCGCCAACCGGGTCGCCGCATTCCACCGGAACCAGCAATACAACGACATCGAGATCATCTACTACATTACCCATCCTGATGGCCGCAGCGAAAGGCTGGTGCAGTCGTTCCCGATGCGCTATCTCTTCAGGTACGAGATGGAGCATCTCCTCGAACTCTGCGGCTTCAGGGTGACGGGCCTATTCGGAGATTTCGACAGGTCGAGTTACGCGGCGGATTCGCCGGAGATGATCTTCGTGGCCGAAAGGGGACCTGGTCCGTGATACCGGTGGCCAGGTGAGAACGCCGGTCCTTGTGAATTTGCAGCCGTTCATTTTCGGTAGGCAACGTAGATATCGGCTTCCAGCATTACCCCATCCTTGTAGAAATGATGGGTGAAGTAGATGTTGCCACGGTTGTCGACCGATGATTCGCCGGCAAACTGGGAGATGATCAATTCCGGCGTCTGCCACTCGCCGCCAACTCTCCGGGACCTGAAGATGGCCGGGGAGCCCATATAGAACCTGGTGAACCAGAGTTCGTTGCCATCCTGGGTCAGTGACGGCCAGCCGTCGGACTCGGCACTGTTGACTGCCGCCACGTTCTGGGGAGGCAGCCAACCGCTGCCCTCCCGCCTGGAAACCCAAATATCATACTGGCCTTTGCCGCCGGGCCGGGACGAGTGAAAGTAGAGCTCGTTGCCGTCCGCCGTGATATGGAGTTCGCCCACTTCGTATTCGGGACTGAAGTCGGCGTTTGTCCAGTTCGCCCATTTTCCGTTCTGCCAGCTGGCGGTAAACCAGTGCAGACCGGTATACCCCGTCCGGGCGGAGCAGAACCACATGGTACCCTCCCCGACAAAGGCGCAACCGTCCAGGGACTGCTTGTTCGCATCCTGCAGGACCACTCTCTCCGGTTTCTGCCACACCCCACCGGCGGTTGTTGACACATAGATCCCGGTTACGCCGTCATCCAGTTGGTCAGCAAGCGGCGCATTTGGGTTCGGCGTGAACCACACATAGAATGTGCCGCCATCCGGCATCATGAATCCCGAGTCTTCGGCCCCGGCGGTGTTTATGGGATAGGGCAGGGGCACGGGCTCTTTGTATTCATCGGAATGCAGTATGGGAGGATAGAGATCGAGCTGCGGCGTGATCTTCAACTGCTGCGGCGGTATCTTGCTTTCCCGGTCAATCGGCACAACCGGCTTTTCCTGGGTCGCCACCGTTGGTTCCTGACAGCCGGCCAGCAGCATCAAGAGAGGCGATGGCGACAAGAACACCCGGAACAGTTCTCCCTGGTATCATGCTTCACAGCACTCCCTCCCGGTGGGACGATCCCACTACCTCACTCAGACTCCGCGTTCCCCACACCAATCAGAATAGTATAACTGACTTTGCAGCGGGCTGAATGCTCGCCTTCCCGGGTACCGACAGGCCTTCTCGATGTCTCGCTCCCACGCCGGTTGAAATGTGCGAGCTATTTGGCTAGGATACATGGCAGTGGAAACCAGAAACGGACCAGGTCATGGTTACGCGGGAAGGGGAAGAGACGTTGGCGGCCGAGTACGTGGGGCTATCGGGGAATACGGGTGCCCGAGGACAGACTCAGGCCGGAGAAGTGACCGTCAACGGAGGTTGAGAATGGACGTATTTGAAGCTATAACGACGCGGCAGAGCATCCGCGAATACCGGGAAATACCGGTGCCTGAGGACAAGCTCGATCGCGTGCTGGAGGCGGGACGGATGGCGCCCTCCGGGGGCAACCGGCAGGAGATGAAGTTCGTGGTGGTCCGGGACCCGGAGAGAAGGCGCAAACTGGCCGAGGCCAGCGGCGGGCAGCGGCACGTGGCCCAGGCCCCGGTGGTGATCGCCGCGGTGGCGACTGAGCCCAAACGGGTCATGATGTGCGGCGTCCCGGCGTACCCGGTGGATGTGGCCATCGCCATCGATCACATGACGCTGGCGGCTACGGAAGTGGGCCTGGGCACCTGCTGGATCGGCGCCTTCGTTCAGGATGCGGTGCGCTCGGCACTCGACATACCGGGATCCTGTGAGGTCGTTTCCCTGCTCACCCTGGGCTTCCGCGGCCGCCGCGGGAAGGCCCAAGGCCAGAAAGCCCGCCAGCGAGATTGTGTGTCTGGAGACCTTCAAGGTATAATAGGCCCGAATTTTCGGGCGACTGGCGGGACCCGTATGGGTGGTGTCCCCCCGCGAGTCTGCCCGGTCCTTGCCGGGAGGTGGCGCCGATGAACGAAGCCGCATCTGTTGTCAGTATGCTGCCCTGGCTGGTACCGCTTTTTCTGGTTGAACTCGGCCTGATGGTCATTGCCCTGCTCGATGTGGTCAAACGGGAGCGCGTGCGGGGCGGCAACAAGGTGGTCTGGATTGTGGTCATCGTGGCCGCCGGGGTGATCGGACCGCTTGTGTATCTGCTGTTCGGCAGAGAGGAGGCGCGCGTTGACGGCGATCAAGACTGAGGGTCTGACGAAGAAGTTCGGCGCGGTGACCGCCCTGGACCGGCTCAATCTGGAAGTCCCGGACAATGTGGTCTTCGGTTTCCTGGGGCCAAACGGGGCCGGGAAGACCACGACGGTCCGGCTGCTAACGGGCTTTTCGCGGCCGACGTCGGGGCGGGCGTGGGTGGCCGGGGAGATCGTCGGTGACGGTAATCTGGCCCTGCAGGCGAAGACTGGCCTGCTGCCGGATGTGCCCGCGTTCTACCCCTGGATGAGCGGGCGCGAGTTCCTTCACTTTGTGGGGGACCTGCATCAACTGCCGCCAGGGGACCGCCGGAAACGGGCCGACGAACTCCTTGATCTGGTTGATCTGCGCAAGGCGGCGGGCAGGCGAATTGGCGGGTATTCGCGGGGCATGCGGCAAAGGCTGGGTATCGCCCAGGCCCTGGTCAACCGGCCGAAGGTCCTTTTCATGGATGAGCCCACGTCGGCACTTGACCCGGTGGGGCGCCGCGAGATGCTGACGCTGATTCAACGGTTGAGGGAGACGGCGACCATCTTCATGTCCACGCACATCCTGTCCGATGTTGAGCGGGTGTGCAACATGGTGGGCGTGGTCGACAAGGGCAGACTGCTGACGGTGTCGACGGTGGAAGGGCTGCAAAAGAAGTATGCCCGGTCGGTCTTCGAAATCGAGTTTATCGAAGACGCCACCTCCTTCGCCGGCTCGCTGAAAGGTGTCCCGTGGTTGGCCGAGGCGGCCCTGGTGGTGGAGAACGGAACGCAGATACTGCGGGTGCGAGCGCAGGACGTCGAACGAGCCCGTAAGGAACTGCCGCACCTCATTGCGAATAGCGGGTTGACGCTTTCCCGGTATGAACTGGTGCTGCCCGGGCTCGAAGAGATATTCATGAAGATCGTGTCGGGGGGGGCCGAATCATGAAAGGCCTGTCCGCCCTGCTGAAGAAGGAAATCAGGGAACAGCTCCGGACCTACCGCCTGGTGGTGGTGGGGGGAGTGTTCCTCCTGTTTGGCATCACCACGCCGCTCATGCTCAAGTATCTGCCGGAATTCATCAAGCTGGCGGGCGAGCAGATGGAGATCACTGTCCCGCCACCGACAGCGGTCCAGGCGCTGGTCGAATACGCGGGCTCGGTGGGACAGATCGGGGTGCTGGTGGCGGTCCTGGTGGCGATGGGCAGCGTGGCCAACGAACTGCAGCGGGGGACGGCGGTCATGACGCTGAGCAAACCGGTGACCCGGGCCGCCTTCGTCACCGCCAAGTTCGCGGCCACGAGTCTCACTTTCCTGGTGGCGCTGGCCGTATCTTCAGCGGTATGCCTGGCCTACACGGTATGGCTGATCGAACCGGCCGATGCCGTCAGCTTCCTCGGTCTGAACCTGCTGCTGGCCCTCTTTCTCGTGTTCTGCCTGGCGGTCACGGTGCTCTTTTCCAGTCTGTTCAAGAGCTCGCTGGCCGCCGGGGGCACGGCCCTGGGCGTACTCGTCGGGCAGGCCGTGCTGTCCGTCCTGCCCTGGGTGGGTGACTACATGCCGGGCAAGCTGCTCGGCTGGGGCAACGCCCTGTTCAGCGGTGGGCCTTCCTACTGGTGGGCACTGGCGGTCACGGTGGTCCTTACCGTCCTGTGCCTTTACCTGGCCCAGCGGGCACTCAGGAACAAGGAGATGCAGTAGGCATCATTTGGCCGACGGATCGGCGACCCTTCCCAGAAAGACGATGGCCCCGGTGGCGTTGTCACGGATGACGAAGATAAAGGGGCGGTCGAGCGTCATGGCGGCCGGGTCGGCGGGCATTGAGGTCGTGCCGATAATGACGGCGGTGGCCGCGGCGGCCTCGGTCCCCTCTTCATCTACGGAGACAAAGGCCTTGTGCAGCACGTCCTGGATCAGGAGATCGCGTCCGCCGTTCATTCCGGAGAAGTCGGCCGACTCAGTGAATGCTATCCCCATACCGAGTTTGGTGAGTGACTGCCTGAGGCCGATACTTGATTCGAATTCGAACTTGGGCATGGTCAGGGCTACCTGACGCGCCGCGAGGCCATCCGTGATGGCCTTCAGCGACGGCCCATCCAGAGACTTCTCAAAGTCATCGAACTTGCCGCTCTGGGGCAGGACTACGATCATGGAAAGCTCGCCGCCGTCGTACGGCATTTCGGCGGCCTGGTAGTTTTGTCCCGCGGCATACCGGAAGGGCGCGGTCTGCTTCATCATCGGGACGGTCACGTCAGTGCCGTTGAGCCGGTGAAAAGCCCCGGGCGACGTGGCCGCCTTTGGGAAAGGCGACTGCCAGGCGGCGTTGAAGTAAATGGCGTTGGTGAGAATCAGCCGGGTCAGGGTATTGACGCTTCCCGGCGGGAGGAGGTCTTTGATGCGGTTCTCAGTCTGGTCGCTGACCCAGCCGTTTATCATCTCACGGGCGGGTTCCGGTTGTCCTTTGAAATCGGCCAGTCTCAGTCCAGCTCCGTAGTTCGCCGCCAGAGTGTCCAGGAACGGGTTGAGGAACTTGTAGTCCCGCTGTCCCCAGATGGCGTTCACCACGTGGAGACGGAAGCCCTCGCCGTCTTTGCCCCGGGCGCCCTGGCCGCGTTTGGCCAGTTCCAGGTCGAGGCGGTTAAAGGCGGGGTGCAGGCTGTTCTGGGGCAGGGTGAAACTCAAGGCCGTGGCAATGTCAGTTTCGGTCTGACCGCGGGCCCCGGCGTAGGTCATGGCCATGGCCTCGGAAATACTGTAGGGCGAAAAGAACAGGTTTCCCGCCGGGGTGCGCATCGTCTGGTAGAGATTCAGGGCGAAATTGGTGTTGCCATCCACGAGGGCGCTAAGCGCCGCGGCGTTCACCTGGGGTGAAGTCTCCCGGGGCTTGTCGGACTTCAGTTCCTGCGCCGTGGCGGCAGGGGCAACGCATCCGGCCAAGCCGGCGAGCACCGCTATTGACAGGAGCGCGCAGAATAGACGTTTCATGGTGGCCTCCTTGAATCCCGGTTACCAATTATAACGCCTGCGGCGGCGGAAAAGTTAGTGCGGGGGTATGCCACACCGCCCGGTTGACGGTCGGGGGCGGGGCGCCGAAATTCGACGCGAACCGGTTTGGCTGTATAATAGCAGTTGAAGCGTTGGTCTCGACGGAGACAACAGCGCTCCGGCAACGGGCGCGGCATGGCTGCGCGAGAAGGAGGCGGGAGTCTGGAAATGGATACGAAGCGGGAAGGCGAACTCAGTGCGGCCCAGGTCTTTCCACTGGTCGATCTGATTGCCTACCAGGAGGGCTCGGTAGTGAGCCGAACCCTGCTTGATAAGGCGGCGGGGACACTGACCCTTTTTGCGTTCGGCGCAGGTCAGGGACTGAGCGAGCATCAGGCCCCGTTTGACGCTTTTGTGTACATTCTTGACGGCGCGGCCTCAGTCTCGGTTTCGGGGACAAACCACGACCTGGTGGCCGGTGACATGATTGTTCTGCCGGCGAACAAGCCGCACGCTCTCCGGGCGACGGCCAGATTCAAGATGCTGCTGGCGATGATCAAGTCCTGAATTGGCTCAACTGGACTGCGTGAACTCCGGGAGGTAGACTGTTCGGGACCGGAAGTACCTGTTTCATCGGTGCACCGGCAGGGATACCGAACGGGGATGGCGGCATGCGAAGCGTTCTTGACGGCATTAGTTCGCCCGAAGACCTGAAGAAGCTGGGACGTGCTCAGTTGGCTGATCTGGCGCTCGAAATCCGTAAGGTCCTCATCGACACGGTCTCGCAAAACGGCGGACACCTGGCATCGAGCCTGGGGGTAGTCGAGCTCACGATCGCCCTGCACCGGACCTTCAACAGCCCTCAGGACAAGATAATCTGGGACGTGGGACACCAGAGTTACGCCCACAAGCTGCTGACCGGGCGCAAAGAAGATTTCGCAACGTTGCGCACCTACGGCGGTCTTTCAGGATTTCCGGTCCGGTCGGAGAGTCAACATGACGCCTTCGGGGCGGGCCATGCAGGGACGTCGGTGTCGGCGGGGCTGGGGATGGCCCTTGCCCGTGATGCAAAGGGGGGGCACGAGCATATCCTGGCGGTGATCGGAGACGGCTCTCTCGGCGCCGGCATGGCACTGGAGGCGATCAATCATGCCGGACACCTGGGTACGAGGCTGATTGTGGTCCTGAATGACAATGGGATGGCCATATCGCCGAGCATTGGGGCGGTATCCAGGCTGCTGAACCAGGTGAGGTTCGACCGCCGGTATGAGACGGCGAAGCGGGCGGCCCGGAAGAAGATCATGCGCCTGCCGATGGGCCGGTTTGCCTGGGGCGTGAGCAAACGTCTCAAGAGCCAGGTTGAAGGGGTGATTCTGCCCAACTTCTGGGAGCAGTTCGGCTTTACCTACCTGGGACCGGTGGACGGCCACAATGAAAAGGATATTGAAGCGGCGCTCGCCAGAGCCCGCGTCGAGACGGGACCGACCATGGTGCACGTTATCACCCAGAAGGGACGGGGCTATGCCGACGCCGAGGCCGACGCCACGAGGTTTCACGGGGTGGCCCGGCCGCTGCAAAACCCGGACGGCCTGCCCTCTTACAGCCAGGTTTTCGGTCGGACAGTACAGCAGTTGATGGCACAGGACGAACGAGTGGTGGCTATCAGCGCGGCGATGCTGGATGGAACGGGACTGGCGCCGGTGGCCAGGGCTTTTCCAAAGCGGGTGTTCGACGTCGGCATTTGCGAGCAGCATGCGGTGACGCTGGCGGCGGGACTGGCCGCCGGCGGATTCATCCCGATCGTGGCCATCTATTCGACGTTCCTGCAACGCGCCTATGACCAGATAATTCATGATGTCTGCCTGCAGAACCTGCCGGTGGTGTTCGCGGTGGACCGCGCCGGCATCGTGGGCGATGACGGGAAGACGCACCAGGGAGCGTTCGATATCTCCTTTCTGCGCGGGATACCGAACATGATTGTGGCGGCGCCCCGGGATGAAGCGGAATTCCAGCACCTCCTGTACACCGCGGTGGGCTGCGGCAGAACGATGGCGGTGCGGTATCCCCGGGGTAACGGAGGGGGTACCCTCCTGGACCCCGAACTCAAGGTGATACCGGTGGGGACGGCGGAAGTCCTGCGGCAAGGTGTCGACATCGCGTTGCTGGCGATCGGGGCGACGGTGCATCCGTCGCTGGCAGCGGCGGAAAGGCTGGCGGCGGAGGGCGTGGACATCACGGTGGTGAACGCCAGGTTTGCCAAACCGCTGGACGCGACGCTGATCAAAGAACTGGCGGAGACCCTTGGCCGGATCGTCACCGTCGAGGAGAACGCTGCCATCGGCGGCTTCGGGAGCGGTGTTCTGGAACTGCTGTCTGAGGCCAAGCTGAGCGCCGTGGTCGAGAGTATTGGCCTTCCGGATGTCTTCGTCGAGCACGGCAGCCAGGACTTGTTGCGCCTGCGGTACGAGATGGACGCCGAGGGGATTGCCGGCCGCATCAGGCTGGCCTTCCCGGAGCTTTTTGCCCGGGCATCCCGGGGGGGGAGAAAATAGGGGGCGCCGGCGCCGACCGGCCGTCCGGAGCGGAGGTGGGACTTGAGTAGACAGGACATAGCGAGTCTGGCCGCGGTCCCGGCAGGCAGGCGGATCCTCCTTCTGCCGCACTGTCTCAGGCACAGCGACATCTGCAAGGCCAGATACAGCAAGGCCGGACTGGAGTGTGCCGGATGCAGCGCTGACTGTGCGATAAACCGGTTGCGCGATACGGCCCTGAGCCTCGGCTACGGTGGTGTGTGCGTTGCTCCCGGCGGGAGCCTGGCCGTGAATTACGTGCGCCAGGTCCGTCCCGACGGCATCGTAGCGGTGGCCTGTCAGAAAGAGCTCGACGAAGGTGTTGGCACGCTCGATGAGATCGGTGGGGGTGACTATCATCCGGCGGTCGTCGTGATCGCGTTGACCCGGGACGGTTGCGTGGACACAGAAGTGGAACTGGGGCCGGCGTTGGAGATCGTTTCTGCAGGGTGCCGCGGTCCCGGGTAGTCGGGGTTGGTGATTCATGAGGGTGCAGCAGTGATCAAATGGGAGAAGGAGAGGGCTCAAGTCCTCGAGACCAGCTTGAAGCTGGTGGACAAGGGTCTGGTGGCGGGTAAGGCGGGCAACGTGTCCCTGCGCCTGCGGCAGGGCAAAGGGGCCGACCTGGTGGTGATAACGCCGACCTCGAGGTACTACGACACCCTCGAGGTCGAGGACATCCCGGTACTGGATTTTGAGGGCCGGGTGGTGGAGGGGAAGCTGCCTCCGTCTTCCGAATCGAAGCTTCACCTGGCCATCTACCGGGCAAGGGCCGGGGTGGGGGCGGTCATCCATACCCATTCGGTCCACGCGAGTGCGATTGCGGTGGCCGGATGTGGCATTCCGGCGATCCTGGAAGAAGAGGTGGCGGTGCTGGGTGGGGAGGTTCGGGTGGCGGGTTTCGCGGCATCGGGGAGTGAGCAACTGGCGCGAAACGCCGTTGAGGCGCTGGGCGACCGGAATGCGGTGGTGCTGGCGAACCATGGTGGGGTGGGGGTGGGGAAGACGCTGCGCGAGGCGTTGGATGCCTGCGAGTTGCTGGAGAAGGCAGCGCAGGTGTACCTGCTGGCGCTGGCCGCGGGAAAGGTGAATCCCCTTACTGCCGAAGCTACGGACGCGGCGAAGGGGGTTTTCTCTCGAGTTCCTGCCCATCCGGACGTGTGAGGCCGCTGGCTGGTCTTTTCTGATTGCGTCCCTGGAGCGCCCGGTTGGGATGCGGCGCCCAGGCTCTACATGGTAGATTCGATGACGTTGGGTTGAGGAGTATCCATGATGCCTAAGACAGCGAAGTTGCTCCTGGTCTCGTTGCTGGCGCTGGCGGTGCTGCTAACGGGCGGTACCGGCTGTACCCTGCTACCGATCAGGACCGACGGGCCCCGCGCCACTCTCAGTCCGGTAGACGAGGCATGGGGCATCATGTCCGCGGATTACGTGGACAAGAGCAAACTGGACGCCACCAAGATGGGCCGGGCGGCGGTCAAGGGAATGGTTGACGCCCTTAACGATCCGTACACTACCTATCTCGATCCCGACGAGTACCGTCTGAATATCACCCATCAGCAGGGACAATTCGGTGGGATCGGGGCGACGGTAGGCGTCCGGGACAGCCAGATAATCATTGTGGCCCCCATTCCCGGGACGCCGGCGGAGAAGGCCGGCGTTAAGTCCGGGGATGCCATTGTGGCCGTCAACGGGGAATCTACGGCCGGCCTGAGCATACAGGACGTGGTGCTCCGTATCCGCGGTCCGGAGGGAACGTCGGTGACGGTAACGGTGCAGCATCAGGGCCAGACCACGTCGGTGGACCTGGTGATCGTTCGGGCCCAGATTGACGTGCCCAGTGTGGTCTACGAGATGAGGGACTCGGTGGCCTACATCCAGATTCATTTCTTCTCGGAGCGCACCGATGCGGAGCTTTCGCCGGTCCTCTCCGGGCTGGGGCAGGCGGGGGCCACGGGCATCATTCTTGACCTGCGCAGTAACCCGGGCGGGCTGGTAGACACCGTGGTCGATGTGGCCAGTCATTTCCTGGACCGCGGGGTGGTCCTGTACCTGGTGGACAATGCGGGACACGAGACCTCGTACCCGGTGAAACGCGCCAGTGTCACCACCAAGTTGCCGGTGGTGTTGCTCACGGACAACTACAGCGCCAGCGGCAGCGAGGTGCTATCGGGGGCGCTTCAGGACTACGGGCGTGGGGTCGTGGCCGGCAACAAGACTTTTGGTAAGGGGAGCGCCGACCGGTGGTACGAGCTGTCGGACGGTTCCGCCCTGTACCTGACTACCAGCCGGTGGCTGACGCCGGACCGGCGACTTATCGAGGGAAAAGGCATCGAGCCCGATTTCAAACTCGATCTCGAGGGGGACGAGTTGGTAAACTGGGCAATCGACTACTTAAAGAATAAGAAGTAGGCCGAGTCGTGGGGGTCTGATAGACGACGGGACTGGATTCCCTCAAGGGCAAGCCTTGAGGACAAGCCCGTTCTCGTGTCGGGGCACGGGACAAGCTTGACGGGAATGACGAACGGGCGCGGGAATGCATAAGCGGCGGAGGAACGACGAAGGGGCGAAGGGATGACGGGGTGGTGGAGGGGTCACGAGATGGCGGAGGAATGGCGAGGTGGGGTTATTCCGGACTTGGTCCGGAAATCAGGAGAGGGGAGGGGGGTGGGGGGAGCGCCTTGGCGGGCGCAGTGGCGGCCGTGGGGCCCGTCCCGGGAGCTTCGACCGCTTTCTTCTTGGGTTCAATCTTGTGAAAGGTCCCGGGGTCGGTGAGTTGGTCGGTGTAGAGGATGCCGTTCAGGTGATCGGTCTCGTGCTCCAGCGCCTGGGCCAGCAGTTCGGTCGCCTTAATCCTGATTTCCTTGCCCGCCGGGTCGAGCCCTTTGGCGGTCACGGAGACGGCCCGGGCCACCTGGCCGACGTAACCGGGAATGCTGAGGCAGCCTTCTTCGATGCAGCGTTCCCCGCTCTTACGTACTATCTGCGGGTTGATCAGGACGACCGGTTCCCCTTCATGCAGTTCGATGACGATCACCCGAAGTGGAATGCCGATCTGCGGCGCGGCCAGGCCAACCCCTGACGCAGCACGCATTGTCTCAAGCATGTCCTGGACGAGCTTGGAGACGGAGCTGTCCACGATCTTGACCCGTTTTGCTTTCTGCCGCAGCACCGGGTCGGGAACGGTGCGAATCGGACGAATGGCCATATCTGCTGTCTAATTATATCGCATCCGGGAAGCCGGGCGAAACCGGCTAACCCCGGAAAGCCGGGCGGTCTGTCGCTGCCTTTCCCCCACTTATACCAGCCCCACCGGGTCGATATCCACGGTCCAGCCGCGAGGCAGGGGTACTTCAGCAAGAAAGGCAGGCAGGTCATTCCCGCGCAGTATGATCTGCCACCGGTACCGGCCGCGTAGCCGGTGAATGAAGGCCGGTGCCGGGCCGATGAAACTGAGTCCGGCGATTCCCCGGGCCTCGCTGGCGACGGTCAGTACCCGCTTCAGGCGCTCAGCTTCCTCACGGCAGGCAACGTCATTGGGGTGACTGTACATCAGGCTAGCCAGACGGGAGAACGGAGGGTAGTTCAGCTGGCGGCGGTAGACGATCTCCCGGTCGTAGAACACCTTGTAGTCGTGCCGGGCAGCGGCCTGGACGGCGTAGTGCCCGGGGCTGTACGTCTGGAATACGACCTCCCCACCCCGGGCGCCCCGCCCGGCCCGCCCCGCAACCTGGCTGAGCACCTGGAAGGCTCGCTCGGCGGCCCGGAAATCCGGCAGGTTGAGTCCGGTATCGGCGCTGACCACGCCCACTACGGTGACGAGCGGAATGTCGAGCCCTTTGGCCACCATCTGGGTGCCGATCAGAATATCGGCTTGATGGGTCTGGAAGGCGGCCAGAATCTGGTCGTGCGATCCCCTGGTCTTGGTGGAATCGCTGTCCCAGCGCAGCACGCGTGCCGGGGCAAAGGTGCGGGTGGCCTCCTCCTCCAGTTTCTGGGTTCCGGCGCCAAGGAATTTGATCCCCGGATTCCGGCAGCGGGGGCAGATGGCGGGGGCGCGCACCCGGTAGTTGCACAGGTGGCAGACCAGGGTATCGCTTACCGAGTGGAAGTGGAGGCTGACATCGCAGCGCCGGCAGCGCATCACAAATCCGCACTTGCGGCATTGCACAACGGGTGAAGACCCGCGCCGGTTGAGGAAAAGGATCACCTGTTCGCCGCGGGCTAAAGCGTTCGACACGGTATCCGACAGGTCCTGGCTGAAGAGGTCGCTCATCCCCGATTTCAACTCGCCCCGGATGTCCACCACGCGGACGGTGGGGAGGGGGGAGTTCTCCGTCGGAGTCACCCGTTCGGGCAGGGAGAGCAGACCGTAGTCGCCGCGCGTGGCGCGAAAATTGGTTTCGATACTGGGGGTGGCGCTGCCGAGGACGACGCTGGCGCCGGTCAGTGCGGCGAGCCTGATGGCGACATCCCGGGCATGGTAACGGGGGGACGTGTCCTGCTGTTTGTAGGTCCATTCGTGTTCTTCGTCGATCATAATAAGGCCAAGGTTGGGTTGCGGCGCGAACAGGGCGCTACGTGCCCCGATGACGACGTCGAAGTCCCCGTTTTGTATCCGCCGCCATTCGTCGAATTGTTCGCCCAGGGAGAGGTGGCTGTGGAGCACCGCGACCCGGTTGGCAAACCGCGCGGCGAATCGCTCAATTATCTGCGGGGTCAGCGAAATCTCGGGTACCAGTACGATGCCGGTCTTGCCCAGCCTGACGGCTTCAGCCAGCGCCTGAAGATAGACCTCCGTCTTGCCGCTTCCGGTAACGCCGTGGAGTAGGAAGACCGGAGCCGGGCGGGGTGGCGTCCCACCCAGGCTGGATACGATCGCCTTCAGGGCAGTCTCCTGTGACCCGGTGAGCCGGAGTGGGGCGGTCGGTTGAGTGTGGCGACCGGCCAGCGGATCGCGAATCAAAGGCAGTTCGGTGACGTTGACCATCCCCTTTCGTACCAGCGCATCGAGTTGCGCCCGGGTGCAGCCCACCTCCCGTCGCAGCACCGGCCAGGGAACGGGCTCTTTCTGCGACCTCAGGAAGTCGATGACGGCAGCCTGCTTTGGCGCCCGTCCGGAAGGGGCCGCCGGTTTGTCCAATGGACCGGGAGGGGCGGCCAGGCTCAGATACGTCTGCGTCTTCGCCTTCACCCGGGCACCGGCGGTCGCGTATGACCGCGAGAGCAAGCCGCGCCGCACCAACTGAGACACGGCCGACTCGGCCTTCTTCTCTCCCAGTTCCTTTTCCAACTGATGCAGGCCAAAACGCCCACTTCTCTGCGCCAGCGTCAGGGCGTATCGTTGTTCTTCGCTGAGGGTAGTGATGTCGAGGTCCTGGAACTTCCCGGTCGCCGAAAAGAAGGCGAGGCTCTTGCGGGCGAGGCCGGGCGGCAACATGAGGGCGAGGCACTGGAATAGCGGGGCCAGGTAGTAGTCGCTCATCCAGCGGGCGAGGGCGAGGGAGGCGGGGGACAAGGTCGGGGCTTCTTCGATGACGCCGACGATATCCCGGGTCTGTTCGACTGCCGGGAATTCAGGCAGGTCCACGACGACCCCCTCGAGAATGCGGCTGCCGAAAGGGACGCGGACCGACTGTCCAAGGGCGACGTCAATACCGGAGGGCACCGAATAGCTGAAACTCCGGCGTTGTGCCGCCGGGGAATTTACAGCAACTTCAGCGTACCGCATTTCCCGCGTACCAGAGCGGGACTAAGTGGCGGAAGGCGTCTCGGACTGCGCCTCGGGCTGTTCCTTCGGCTCTTCGCCGGGTTTCTGCTCGGCCTCCGCTTCCAGTCCAACCCGCTTCTCTTTGATGCGGGATGCCCTGGCGCTCAGACCGCGCAGGTAGAAAAGCCTGGCCCGCCGAGTCTTGCCATGCCGTACCACCTCCACTTTCTCCACCCGAGGCGAATAGAGGGGAAAGGTACGCTCGACGCCGATTCCGTAGGTGACACGCCTCACAGTGAGGATAGGGCCGGCACCGCCTTCTTTGGTTTTGAGGACCACGCCCTGAAAGATCTGGATGCGTTCCTTTTCACCCTCGACGATCTTGGTGCTGACCTTGACCATGTCACCGGGATTCAGAACCGGCATGCTGCGGTTGGGGTTGATCTCAGCAATAGTCTGTATATCCATTTCAGTAACAACCCATTATAGCGATTTATCCTCCGTGCTGCAACTGCTTCACGGCGTCACGTTCTTTTGATGTCAGCGTGGCCTTCTCCAGTATATCAGGGCGCTGGGCGAAGGTCCGGGCGATAGACTGCTCGCGCCGCCACTTGCGGATGGCAGCGTGATTGCCCGACAGAAGGACCTCCGGGACCGTCCAACCGCGATACTCCGGCGGCCGTGTGTACTGCGGATACTCAAGCAGCCCGGAGGTATGGGATTCCTCCACGGGAGAATCGGCCGAACCGAGGACCCCGGGTATCAGCCGGATGACGGCGTCGGCGACTACCATGGCGGCCAACTCGCCGCCGCTGAGGACGTAGTCGCCGATGCTGATGCTGGTGGTAGCCAGGTGCTCGGTGATTCTTTCATCCATCCCTTCGTAATGCCCGCAGATGAGCATCAGGTGGGTCTGGTGAGATAACTCGAGAGCCACGTCCTGAGAAAGTAAGCGGCCGCGTGGTGTCAACAGGACGACGTTGGCTACGGTGACGCCCTCGCCATGGAGAACCCCGGCGCGAACCGTCTCCACGGCCTCGAAAACCGGCTCTGGCCTGAAAATCATGCCCGGTCCCCCGCCGTAGGGGGAGTCATCGACGGTGTGATGCTTGTCGTGGGTATAGTCGCGGATATTGTGCACAGTCATCTTCACTAACCCCTGGTCGGTGGCCCGCTTGAAAATACCGGAAGCAAACGGAGAATCGAACATCTGCGGGAAAATGGTGAAGACGTCAATGCGCATCTGCACATTCTATCACAGGCGTTTTGGGTGACCAAGATGTTTTCCCAAAGAGGCTGGCCGGGTATTGACAAAAGGTAATTTTGTCATAAAATGGTAGCAAGTGGGAGAATGTGGTGAAAGGTGGCGTATTGTTCTATTTGGGGGGTTGGCTATGGATGAGAGTCTGGAGTCGCTTGCCCAGGTCGCCCGGGAGATAAACACCGCGTTGGTCAGGGTTGGCAGAGCCGACTGGCGAAGAGAATTCAACGTCAGGCTATGGGCATGCAACCGTGACCGGGCGATCGCACTAATCGAAGAATACCGCGCCCGGCTGATGAGACTGGTGGTCAGCCGGAGCCTCGACCAGACGAGCGAGGGGATGCTGTCGCCGCTGCGAAGGTAGAAGATGTTCCTTGGCGAGTACAAGTATAAGGTAGATGCAAAAGGCCGGGTGCCACTCCCTCCCAAATACCGGGAGAGACTGGAAGAGGGACTGGTCCTCACGGAAGGACCGGAGCATTGCATCGTGGGCTACGCTACCGCGGAGTGGGAGAAAGTGGCGGCCAACCTGCCGGGTGGATCGATGGCGCCGAACAAGCTGAGGCGGCTGCACCGGGCGGTCTTCACCTCGGCGTATGCCCTGGAACTGGATGGCCAGGGGAGAATCGCCCTGCCCCAACTCCTCCGGGAACGGGCCGGCATTCGGGACGAGATCGTCATCGCCGGCGTGAATACCTATTTTGAACTCTGGAACACAGAGCAGTGGCAGACCGAAAAGGCGGCGAGTCAGGAACAAGAATGGCAGACTATTGAGAGTCTAGAACGGCATTGAGGGGAGGGGTAATGGTACGACCGGCCCACGTTCCGGTTATGGTCAACGAGGTCCTGAGCGCACTCAGAGTGCAGGCGGGGGGCCGGTATGTTGATTGTACGCTGGGGGCGGGGGGACATTCGTTCGCTATCATGGAACATAGCCAGCCCGGCGGCCAATTGCTGGGCATCGACGCCGACCCCAAAGCCCTGGACATCGCCCGGGAGCGGCTGACCCCTTACTCCGATTCAGTACTGCTGGTCAACGACAACTTCTCCAATCTCGAAGCCATTTGTTACCGTCACGATTTTCTGCCGGCCCACGGTATCCTGTTTGACCTCGGTCTGGCTTCATTTCAGATTGATGTGGGCCAGCGTGGATTCAGTTTTCAGCGCGACGCCCCGCTGGATATGCGTGTCAGTCCCGGACAGGAAACGTCGGCGGCGGACATCGTCAATACCGAAAGTGAAAAGGACCTGGCGGACCTGATCTGGAGATACGGGGAAGAGCGGTCCAGCCGGCGAATCGCCGGTGCCATCGTTCGCGAGCGGCCGATCAGGACGACTTCTCAACTGGCGGACCTGGTCGAGCGGGCGGTCGGGGGGCGGCGGGGCGCCATCCACCCGGCGACGCGGACTTTTCAGGCCCTCCGGATCGCGGTCAACCGGGAACTCGATAATCTGGAAGCGGCCTTGGGCCAGGCAATCAGGGTCCTTGGCTTTGAGGGGAGACTCGCGGTCATCAGCTACCACTCCCTGGAAGACCGTATCGTGAAGCAGTTCCTGCGCCGTGAGGCAAGCGGGTGCATCTGCCCGCCGGAGGCCCCGGCCTGCGTCTGCGGGCACACCCCGACGGTCAAGCTTATCAGTAAGAGGGTGGTCGTTCCTTCCGAAGCCGAAACGCGGGCCAACCCGCGCAGCCGCAGCGCCCGTTTGAGGGTCGCCGAGCGGACCCTGACCGATGATGAGCATCACGGTCTCCTGGAGAGATTGGTCTCGAGAGTGGACGTCAAGGCGAACGCCTGGCGTCAGCCGGTGTTGCTGAAGCGGGTGCAACGGATTCTTCTTGCCGCCTGACGTTAGATGACGCTCGGGGCAACAAGGAGGAACGCCTGATGTGAAGAGCATCTTTAATAGGACACTAACGGGGCAAGAAAAGGAGGAGCCAGATGGCCAAGCGATCAATAATTTCTTCAATCGATGTGGGTACGACCAAGGTCTGCACAGTAATTGCCGAATCCACCGATGAGGGTTCCCTGCGGGTCGTCGGGGTGGGGATTACCCCGTCCACCGGCATGCACAAAGGGATGGTGGTAAACATCAACGAAGCCAAGGATTCGATCCGGGAGTCGGTCCGTAAGGCCGAACAAGCTTGCGGCTACCGGGTTGAATCCGCTTATGTCGGCGTAACCGGCCGGCACGTGACGGCGTTCAACAACCATGGGGTAGTGTCGATCACCCGGGGAGACCGGATGGTACGGACCGATGACCTGCGCCGGGTGGTGCAGTCCTCGCAGAGTATCAAAGTGCCAAACGATCGCAAACTTCTCCACGTCATTCCGCGCACGTTCGCGGTCGACGGCCAGACTACCGTTAAGAATCCGGTAGGTATGCACGGGTACCGGCTGGATGTGGAGACGCACGTGATCACCGCCGGAGTGAGCTCAGTGCAGAATCTGGCCAAGTGCATCCGCGGCGTGGGAATCGATATCGACGAACTGGTACTGGAACCACTGGCATCGGCTGAGGCGGTATTGACCGAGGAAGAGAAAGATATCGGCACGATTCTGGCCGATATCGGCGGGGGCACTACCGACATCGCCGTTTTCAGGGAGGGTTCGATCTGGCACACGGCGGTTTTGCCGGTGGCGGGTTATCAACTAACCCGTGATATCGCGATCGGTCTGGGATTGCCGTTTGACGTGGCCGAAGAGATGAAGAAGAAGTACGGCAGCGTCATGCCGATATACGATGGGAAGATTGACTCGGGGGCGATGGTGGGTAATGGACACCGTGCCTCGTACCAGGATATCTGCGATATACTGCGGGCCCGGGTTGAGGAACTGCTCAGACTGACGGTCCTCGAACTGCCCAAGACAGAGTACAAGTCACTGGTGCCGGGTGGGCTGGTGCTCACCGGCGGCAGTTCCAATCTCTCCGGGATGGATGTGCTTGGACGCGACATGCTGAAGATGCCGGTAAGAATCGGCTCTCCGGTCAACATGCAGGGGATTTCGGAGTCTTTGCGGGATCCTTCGTACGCGACCGGCGTGGGTCTGCTGCTGTGGGGGGCAAAGCTACGGCGTTCGACGGTGCGACGGCCTCGCGTGAGCCTGTTCGGGGGCGGCATAAGGAAACTGGTGACTCAATTGGCGGGTCTTTTCCGCTAACGTGATACGGGATAGTTGATCTGACGGGGCAATTACGGGGCAATTTAAGGAGGATACAATGGCAAAGGCGAGTTACCTTCCAAACCCGGCCAAGATAAAGGTGATTGGGTTGGGCGGTTGCGGCTGCAATGTGATAACCCGGATGGTACGTGAAGGTGTGCGAGGGGTGGAGTTCATCGGCATGAACACCGATGCTCAGGCCCTGGCGTTGGCCGAGGCTCCGGTGCGCGTGCAACTGGGCGAAAAGGTCACGCGGGGATTGGGCGCCGGCGGCAGCCATATCATCGGTCAGAAGGCGGCCGAGGAGAGCCGCGACGAAATCAGAACGGTAGTCACGGGAGCGGACATGGTTTTCGTGACGGCCGGGATGGGTGGCGGCACTGGGACCGGGGCCGCGCCGGTGGTGGCCGAGATGGCCATGCAGACGGGCGCCTTGACGATCGGCGTGGTCACCAAGCCGTTTGCATTCGAAGGCAGGCACCGCAATGAGGTGGCCGACGAGGGCATCAAAGCGATGTTACCAGTAGTCGACACACTGGTCATCATCCCGAACGACCGTATGCTGGCGATGGTCGATCAGAAGACCAGCGTGGACAGCGCCTTCAAGTTGGCGGATGATGTGCTGACCCGGGGAGTGCAGGCGATCGCCGAGGTCATTACGGTCCCGGGAATCATCAATCTTGACTTCGCCGACGTGAAGGCGATCATGAAGGGTGGTGGCCCGGCCTGGATGTCCGTGGGCAGGGGATCGGGACCGCACCGCGCCATCGACGCGGCCAAGGATGCGCTGAGCAGCCCGTTGCTGGATGTGGCCATCAAGGGGGCGACCGGCGTCCTCTTCAACGTGATCGGCAACAGCACGCTGACGTTGTTCGAGGTCAACGAGGCGGCCAAGATTATCAAGCAGGCCGTCGACCCCGATGCCAACATTATCTTCGGTGTGGCCCACGATTCGGAGATGGAATCGGAAGTGAGGATCACCCTGGTGGCCACCGGTTTCAACTCACCGCAGCGCAACACGCCCTTTGGCTCGGTGAAGGATGACGAAATCGTCAAATACCTCACCGACCTGAGGAAGAGCGAGGAAGAAATGGACACCCCGTCGTTCCTGCGGCGGCCCCTGTTTGGCCGGCGGCGGGATCTGCCGATTCCGCCGGCGACATCCGAGGAGACGGAGAAGCCCGCCGGCAAGGCTACGGTGAAGTAGTCAGTCCGGCGTTCCGGTTGCTGATAGGAAGTGCCGTCCCGGCCAGGCCGGGACGGCACTTTGGCGCATGGCCCTGCCCCGCGGGGAACCGGCGGCCCGTCGGGTGGAGGAACGGTCTTTTGACATGACCCGGGAAAGCTGATAGTTTAGATTTTGGTACATATGGCGATATTCTTCGTTCTACTGTTCGTTTTTGTTTTGCTGGTGGTGGGGGGTGGGGCGGTGCTGTGGCTGGCCTTCCGACGGAAGCAATCGGTCACCGGCACGGCCGCAGTGAAGGCGCCGCCGGCCGCGGCCGTCCCGGCCGGTCGCGAGCTGCCGTTTCGCTGGCGGTACGTGGCGGCGCCGGTGCTCGTTTTGCTGGTGGCCGTGGCCGCGGCGGCCTATTTCTTTCGACTGCTGCCGCCCCAGGTGTTCTATCATTTCGCGGCCGATGGCTCGGGGGACCGGAGCGTAAGCCGGGGGGCGCTGGTGATGGCGCTGGTGGCGCCCCAGTTTCTGCTGGCGTTCGTCGCCGCTGCCGTGGCCCATATTGTAGCCCGGGTGGGTGGGCGCTTTGTGCGGGACGGGAGTACCTCCGGGCCGGCCGTGGAGAGTGTCACCACGGTGATGAGCAACATGGTGGTCCTGCCGCAGCTGGTGCTGGGTTTCGCGATGGCTGATATGTTCGTCTTCAATGCCTACGACATCCGGTTACCGCCCCTGTACGTGATTGCCATGGTGGTGATGCTGGGGGGCGGCGCCATCCTCGGGCTTTTCTTCTTGCGAGCGATCCAGCAGGCGCGTGCGGCCAGGGCGTAAGTGGCTGGCCTCGGGCGGCATCCGGCGATGAGACAATTCTGAAGAATCTGAAAGCCCCGGCTTCTCAGTGAGGAGAGATCTGTGACTAATGCAGTACCTGGCGTTGATATGGAGAAGATCGTCTCGCTTTGTCAAAGGCGCGGCTTCGTCTTTCCGAGCAGCGAGATGTACGGCGGACTGTCGGGATGCTGGGACTACGGGCCCCTCGGCGTGGAAATGAAACGCAATATCAAAGACGCCTGGTGGCGGCGTAACGTGCGCGAGCGGGATGACGTGGTAGGGTTGGACAGCAGCATCCTGATGAATCCCCGGGTATGGGAGGCAAGCGGCCACCTCGAGCGAATGGTTGACCCGCTGGTGGAGTGCAAACAGTGCCACCTCCGGTGGCGGGCTGACGAGTTGACCGGCGACAGATGCCCGTCCTGTGGCGGCGAGTTGACGGCGCAGAAGATGTTCAACGTGATGTTCAAGACGTTTGTCGGCCCGGTTGAAGAGGCGGCCAGTGTTGTCTACCTGCGTCCTGAGACGGCGCAGGGCATGTTCGTGGATTTCGAGGCCGTCTCTGCCTCGATACGTAAGAAACTACCCTACGGCATCGCCCAGATCGGCAAGTCGTTTCGTAACGAAATAACCACCGGCAATTTCATCTTCCGCAGCCGGGAATTCGAGCAGATGGAGATCGAATTCTTTGTGAAGCCGGGTACCGATGAAGAGTGGTTCCGAGGGTGGGTCGAGGCGCGGCTGGCTTGGTACGCCGACATGGGAATCGCCCGGGAACATCTCAGGCTGGCGGCGCATCCCAAAGAGAAGCTGGCCCACTATGCCAAGGCCTGCACCGATGTCGAGTTCTTGTTTCCCATGGGTTGGGCCGAGCTTGAGGGCATCGCCAACCGTCAGGACTACGATCTCTCCCAGCACGCCCGGGCGAGCGGCAGGAAGATCGAGTACTTCGATGAAGAGACGAAGGAACGCTTTGTCCCGTTTGTGATCGAGCCATCGGCCGGCGTCGACCGGTGCTTCCTGGCCCTGATGTGCGATGCCTATCGTGAGGAACCGGACAAGGATGAGACCAGGGTGGTGCTGGGACTTCACCCGGACATAGCCGCGGTTAAGGCGGCGATACTGCCGCTCAGCAAGAAGCCGCCCCTGGCGGCGCTGGCAAGACAGGTCTACGCGGCGGTGCGGCCGGCGTTCATGACGATGTATGATGAAACTCAGTCGATCGGCCGGCGCTACCGGCGGCAGGACGAGATCGGGACTCCCTACTGCGTGACGGTTGATTTCCAGTCGCTGGAGGACAAACGGGTCACCATCCGGGAACGGGACAAGATGAACCAGATACGGGTCCCGATAGCCTCTCTCAGGCAGACTTTGACTGCCAAACTGGGCGGCGAGGACTTCCTGAGCGTGCCGGAAGGTGGGGAAGTGTGGAAGGGCGAGTGAGAATCCTTCATTTTGCGGATCTCCATCTGGGTGTGGAGAGCTACGGCCGACCCGACCCCGCCACCGGCCTCTCGACGCGGCTGGCCGATTTTCTGCGAACCTTTGACGAGATCGTGGATTTTGCCTTGAACAGCGACGTGGACCTGGTGCTGTTCTGCGGGGATGCGTATAAAGGCCGGGAGCCCACTCCCACGCAGCAGCGCGAGTTCGCCCGGCGCATCAACCGGATGGCGGCGAAGGGGGTGGCGGTCTTTCTGCTGGTGGGGAATCACGACTTGCCGAACGCGGTTGGCAAGGCGACGGCCACCGAGATATTCGACACGCTGGCGATCAAGAACGTCTATGTCTCCGGCCGGCCCGAGGTGTGCCGCATCGAAACGCGGAGCGGACCGGTCCAGGTGGCTTCGCTGCCGTGGCCCAGACGCGGTCTTCTGTTCGGCAAAGAGGAAACGAAGGACCTGGACCTGGACGAAATCAAGAGGAAGATGGAAGAAGCGCTGACGCGTATCGTGGCCGCCCACGCCGAGAAACTGGACCCGGCCATTCCAGCGGTGCTGGCGGCCCACGTGTGGGTAACGGGGTGCCGGACGGCGTCGGAGAAGATGATCACCATCGGCCAGGACCATGCCCTGCTTCCCGGCAATATCGCCAATCCGGCCTTTGACTACGTGGCTCTGGGCCACATACACAAACACCAGGTGGTTTGTGAGTCCCCTCCAGTCGTGTACGCGGGCAGTCCCGAGCGTCTCGATTTCAGCGAGGAACAGGACGAGAAGGGCTTTTACGTGGTGGATATCGGGCCTTCGGGCGGGTCCGGTCCAAAGAAGGTGGAGTTCCGCTTTCATCCTGTCAACGCCCGGCGCTTCCTGACGGTCGAAGTCACGGTATCCGCCGATGATCTGGACCCCACGGGCACCGTCCTGGCGGAAATTGCGCGACGCCAGGAAGAACTCAGGGACGCCGTGGTGCGCCTTCATGTCGTATTGCCGGCATCGGCCCAGGGACTGCTGCGGGACAACGAAATCAGGAGCGCCCTCGGAGAGGCCTACCACTTCACGGTTGCCCGGGAGGTGCAGGACGAAGTCCGCATCAGGTTGGGCAACGTCACGGCTGAGGGGCTGGCGCCCCTGGACGCCCTCAAAGCCTGGCTGGAAACGAGGAAGACGACCCCCGAGCGAATGAAGACGCTTCTCGAGTTCGGCGAGCGGCTGATCGCCGAAGGCTGAGGATGCAATCCTGGCAGAAGAACCTCGCGATCCTCTTTGTCGCCGAACTCCTGGCGATGATGGCATTCAGCTTCGTCGATCCGCTGGTGCCCCTTTATATTCAGAAGCTGGGAGGCTTCACCACCAAGCAGGCAGCATTCTGGGTGGGTGTGGCCGGCAGCGGCATGGGCGTGGTGATGTTCATCGTCTCGCCGGTCTGGGGAATGGTCGCCGACCGCCGGGGACGGAAGCTGATGCTGCTCCGGGCGATGTTCGGCGGGGCGCTCGTGCTGGGCCTGATCGGTCTGGCCACCAATGCGCATCTGGTCATCGGCCTGCGTTGGATGCAGGGTCTGCTCACCGGGAGCGTCGCCGCTTCGGCAGCTTTGTGTGCCACGGTGGCGCCGCGCAACCGCATCCCTTTTGCCATCGGCATGATCATGGTGGCCGTCTTCGTGGGGGGCAGCCTGGGACCATTCTTGGGCGGATTCGTGGCCGACCACCTGGGATACCAGGTGACCTTTTTCATTGCCTCCGGGCTCCTGCTCCTTGGCGGGCTGGCGGTGCTCATTTTGATCGATGAGCACTTTGTAAGGCCGCCGGCGGGGCAGGGAGCGTCGCTGCGGGCTACGTTCCGGCTGGCGACCTCGCGGCAGATGCTGCCGCTGCTGATCACGCTGTCGATGCTGAATTTTGGCCCGTCGCTGGTGGGGCCGATGATCTCACTTCTGATCAAGGACCTGAATCCGGCCGGACAGGCGGCGACGGCGGCCGGATTCACTTTCAGTCTCATGGGTCTGGCCGCGGCGGTGTCGAGCCTGGTCTTCGGACGGCTGGCGGAGCGAGTGAGACTGCAGTCAATACTGGTCTTTTGTTGTCTGGCGGCCGGGGTGCTGTACCTTCCGCCGATCTGGGCGGGCTCGATTGGGGCGCTAGCGGTGTTCTTGGCACTGGGTGGGCTTTTCCGCGGCGGCATATCGACGTCATCGAACGCGATCGTGGGTCTGTCGGTGCCCCAGGGGCAGGAGGGAATCGCTTACGGTCTTGCCCAGAGCGCCGGGGCTTTTGGGGGTGGGCTGGGTCCGCTGGTGGGCGGATTGCTGGTCAGCGCGGTGGGATTCCGCCCCGTGTTTGGCTTCGCCGCGGCCGCCTACGTGGCTGTGGGGCTCTTTGCCGGGCTGTGGTTGTTCCGGCGCTCACGGACTCAGGTTGCCGCGGGTTGAGGCGCCCGCCTCAAGGTCCCTACGAATTCAGCATTCTGGCGGCAGTCTCGGCCAGCTTCATGATGGAAGCGGGCAGTATGCCGACCACCAGAACGCCGAGGCAGGTGAGGCCTAACGCCAGCCGCAGCGCCCACGAGGACGGAACCTTTTCCGGGGCGGCGGGTTCGTTGAACCACATCACCTTGACTACTCGCAGGTAGTAGTAGGCGGAAATAACACTGTTGACGACGGCGACAATGACGAGCCACAGAAGTCCGTTCTGCACGGCGCCGCTGAAGATGTAGAACTTACCCATGAAACCAACTGCCGGAGGCATGCCGATAAGTGAGATCAGGCACAGCGTCAGCGCCGAGGCGATCACCGGGGACCGCCGGCCCATTCCCGAGAAGTCCTGGATAAGGTCGCTATTGACCTTGCCGGAAATGGCAATGATAGCGATGAAGGCGCCGAGGTTGGTCATGGCATAACCGGCCAGGAAGAAGAGCACGCCGCTGCGGCCGAGAACCTCCGCTGAAGCAGCGCCGGCGGCCGCCAGTCCGACCATGATGTAGCCGGCCTGGGCGATGCTGGAGTACCCAAGCATCCGTTTGATATTGGTCTGCGGTATCGCCGCCAGATTACCGAGCGTCATACTGACCGCTGACAGCGCCGCGAACAGCGTCGCCCATTGCAGGCTCAGGGAGTCGGGGAGACGGAAGGCGGTGTAGAAGACGCGTAATATTACGGCGAAGCCGGCGGCTTTGCTGGCCACCGACAGGTAGGCGGTGATCGGGGTGGGCGCACCCTCATAGACATCCGGGACCCACATGTGGAAAGGGGCGGCCGCAATTTTGAAGCCAAATCCGGCGGCGATGAGCACAACGCCGAGAAGTAAGGCCGGATTGGCGGCCAACCGGTCGAGCGACAGACCCTGAATGGCTGCGGCGATCTGCGCCAGGTTGGTGTGCCCGGTCAGGCCAAACACCAGGGCCATCCCGTACAGCAGAACGGCCGAAGCAACGGCGCCCAGCAGCAGGTATTTCAGCGAGGCCTCAGCGGACTTCGGCTCTTTGAGAAAGCCGGTCAGGGCGTAAAGGGAGATGCTGGCCAGTTCGAGGCCGATGTAGATGGTGATCAGATCGTTCCCGGCGGCCATCACCATCAAGCCGATGGCCGAGGTCAGGATCAACGCAAAATACTCGCCCTGGAAGCGGGACAATTTGGCGGCGTAGTCGGTTGTTGCCAGGATCACCAGCCCGGCAATGCCGGCGATAAGTACCTTGAAGAAGAGGGCGTAGTTGTCGACGGCGAGGTGGTCGCCGAGAATGCTGCGGGCGGTCCCCCACATCGACACGGTGAATCCGATGGCGACCAGCGTGCCCAGAAACCCGACGACGGCCAGTACGCTCTTGCGCTCAACAAACAGGTCGAGCAATATGATGGCGACGGCAACGGCTGCCAGGGTCATCTCGGGTATCAATAGCTCAAGGTTCAAAGCTCGACTCCCCTTATCCGCCGATCAGTTTGACTATCGGCGAAATGCCGCGCTGAATGGTTCCGGTCAACAGGGCCGGGTAGATACCGATCGCCAGAATGAGCACCACAAAGACGAGCGATGTACACCTTGTCCACCCCATCAGCGTCCGCCACGCCGTTGAACTTGTCCTGAACCGGCCCATAGAAGGCGCGCTGGATCATCCACAGTATGTAGCCGGCGGCCAGGACCACGGCGGCAACCGCCAGCAGGGTATACAGCGGCATGCCGGCAACAATGGTGCTGGAGAAGCTGCCGGTGAACACCAGAAACTCGGCGGCGAAGCCACTCGTTGCCGGCAGTCCCAGCGAACCAAGCCCGGCGATGGAGAAGACAACGGTGATGAAGGGTATCTGCCGGGCCAGGCCGCCGAGCTTGCGCCAGGTTGCGTTCGTGGACATTGTGGATGGTCAGGCCGGCCATGGCGAAGGCGAGGCCGGTCAGCAAGCCGTGGCTGACCATCTGGAGGGCGGCGCCGGTCAGGCTTATCTGGTTCAGGGCGAAGACGCCGAGCAGGACGTAGCCCATGTGGCTGACGCTGCTGTAGGCGATGAGCCGTTTGAGATCGGTCTGCCGCAGCGTGATGGCGGCGCCGTACAGGATGCTGACCACGGCCACGATGACGAGCAGCAGGGCGTATTGGCGGGCAACATCCGGGAAGATGCTCACCAGTGCGGATGATGCCGTAGCCGCCCATCTTGATCAGGACGCCCGCCAGCATCACGCTGCCGGCCGTCGGGGCATCGGTGTGGGCATCGGGCAGCCAGGTGTGGAACGGGAACCACCGGCAATTTGACGGCGAAAGCCGACCAGCAGCAGGAAGAACATCGGCGCCGCCGGCATGACCGACTGGACGATGGCCAGCCCGCGGCTGGAAAGCTCAACCATGTCGGTGGCTGCCGGTGGTGAAGTAGAGGCTGAGTATGCCGGCCAGCATCAGGGCGCTGCCGAACAGGGTGTAGAGGACGTACTTCATGGCGGAGTAGTCTTTCCGCCCCGAACCCCAGACCGAGATCAGGAAGTACATCGGGATGACTTCGATTTCCCAGAAGATGAAGAAGAGCAGCAGGTCGAGGGAGGCGAAGACGCCCAGGATACTCGTTTCCAGTAGCAGCAGCCAGACGAAGTACTCGCGCACTCTGACGTGCTCTTTCCAGGAGATCAGGACGACCATGAAACCGAGGAAGGCGGTCAGGACGACGAGGGGCAGACTGAGGCCGTCAACGCCCAGGTGGTAGGTGACGTTGAGCGGGCCGAATCCAGCCCACCTGTTCTTCGAACTGGATTACGGCGGCCCCCGCCGCACGGTCGAAAGTGGCAAAAAGGACTACCGATAGCACAAAGGGGATAAAGGTGAATGCCGCCGCCAGCCACTTGACCAGCCGGTCGCGGCTGCCAAAGCAGCAGCACCAGGACCGCTCCCAGGACCGGGAGGAAGATGATTGTCGAAAGGTAGGGGAAATTCAACGATTATCTCTCCGTTTGTTCCTACGAGCCTATTTCAGTCTGGTCCGTAATGCCAACGTTTCTAACCCAGAAACAGGATAACAAGGACGATGGCGATAACGCCGATACCGATGACCATGCCGTAGAGCTGGAGCTGGCCGGTCTGAGTCCGGCGGACAGCGCTGACCGGCCGCCGCGGCGGCCGGGCCACGCCGTTCACCGCCCCGTCCACGCCCTAAGTGTCGATCTTCTGCAATCCGGCGAAAAGTCCGCCAATCAGCAGTCGCTTGACGATCACATCCTCGATAAAGCTCATCGATGAAGTACTTGCGGTAGAAGAGGTTGTACAGCGGCTTGAAGGTGCGGCCGATAGCTCTCGGCCGAGAACCACTTGGCGCTGTAGATGGCGTAGGCCAGGAAGATGCCCAGCAGGGCCACCATCAAGGCGATGGCGGGCAGGGCGGAGTGAGTGAATATGCCAAACAGGCCCTGGAAGAAGCCGTGCGTCTCGCCTTCACCCATGAAGGCGTTGAAACCGCCGGTGACATTCCAGAAGCCGGAGAAGATGGCCAGCACGGCCAGCACCAGCATCGGGACCACCATCACCGGAGGGGACTCGTGGGCGTGGGAGTGCGCATGGCCGTGTTCATCGGGAGCTGCCCCCTTGGTACTCGCCGCCGAAGGTCAGGAAGATAACCCGGAATATGTAGAAGGCGGTCATGAATACGGTGATCATCGCCAGGGCGAAGAGGACCGGCTGGTGCATGGAGGGCGGTGACCAGAATCTCGTCCTTGCTCCAGAACCCGGACAGCGGCCAGATGCCGGCCAGGCTCAGCCCGCCGATGAGGAAGGTGCCAAAGGTCCAGGGCATGGCCTTGCGCAGGCCGCCCATCAGCCGCATGTCGAAGGTGCCGGTGGCATGATTGACGCTGCCCGAGCCCAGGAAGAGCAGGGCTTTGAAGAAGGCGTGGTTGAACAGGTGGAAGATGCCGATGGCGGTGGCCGCCTTGGCGATTTCGAGCGAAGGTACCCCTCCTGTCTCAGCACCAGGCCGGCCGCGCCCAGGCCCAGCATCATGTAGCCGAGCTGGCTGATGGTGGAATAGGCCACCACCCGCTTGATGTCGGTCATGACCAGGCCCATGGAGGCGGCGAAGATGGCGGTGAAGGCGCCGATGACGGCGACCACGGTGAGCGCCTGCTCCGAGTGCACGAACAGGGGGAAGGTGCGGGCCACCAGGAAGACGCCGGCGGCGACCATGGTGGCGGCATGGATCAGGGCGCTGACCGGGGTGGGGCCTTCCATGGCGTCGGGCAGCCAGACGTGCAGCGGGAACTGGGCCGACTTGCCGGCGGCGCCGGAGAAGATGCCGATGGCCGCCCAGGTCAGAACGGTGCCGGCAAGGGTCCCGGCAATCGCCATCTCGTGGAGTTCGGCGATGTCGAATGTCCCGGTGTTGAGAGTAGAGGAGCAGGATGGCGGCCAGGAAGCCGAAGTCGCCGAGACGGGTGACGATGAAGGCCTTCTTGGCGGCGTTGGCCGCCGACGGACGGTGGAACCAGAAGCCGATCAGCAGGTAGGAGCACAGGCCCACCAGTTCCCAGAAGACGAACATGAGCAGCAGGTTATCGGCCAGTACCAGGCCCAGCATGGAGGCGGTGAACAGCGACATCCAGGCGTAGTAGCGATGATAGCCGGGATCGCCGTGCATGTAGCCCTGGGAGTAGATCTGGACCATCAGGCTGACCGTGGTGACCACCACCAGCATTACCGCGGTGAGCGAGTCCATGAGCACGCCCACGCTGAAATGCATGGCGCCGACAGTGAGCCAGCTTATCTCGGGAATGTGGAGAACGTGCTCCGGCTCGCCCATGACAGTGAACAGAGTCCACAGCGAGAGGGCCAGGGCGCCGCCGATAGCGGTAATGGCGATGTAGCCCGCTATCTTCGACCCGGTTTTGACAAAGGGCCGGACGAGCAGGGCGATGACGGCAAAGGACGCCACCGGCAGCAGCAGGATCAGCCAGACCAGTCCAGTCGGCATTACAGCTTCCTCAATATCTCCTCGATAAGATGCTTCTTGTCATCGGGGACGAGCACGCGGTAAGCGGCGAACTCCTGGCCGATGGGCAAGCCGGTCTCGGGCATCAGGCGGGACGGAATTCCTTCGCCCTCAAAAAGGTCCTTCCACATCTCGGCGAGCATCAGATTCGGCGCTTTCTTGACTTCAACCCACATCTAACTCAAACCCCGAAGCCAGAAATCAAACTTCCGGATACCACGGCGCACCCGGTCGTGAATGATCTGCCTGCCGTTCGTTGACCGGCACACAGCTACCGCTTTAGTTACCACTTCGGCACCGTTTCAGTCACCACTTTGGCACCGCTTCAGCTACCGCTTTAGTCACCGCTTTAGTCCACTTCGGCACCGCTCTAGTCACCGTCAGCTCTGGCACCGCTTCAGCTACCACTTCAGTTACCACTTCAGTTACCACTTCAGCAAGTCCATCTTGGCGCTGTCTACCGTCTGCCGGTTCCGGAAGACGGAAATCAGGATAGCCAGTCCGACCGAAGCCTCGGCCGCCGCTACCACCATTATGAAGATGGCGAAAACCTGTCCCGTCAGCAACGTTGGAGTAACGAAGCGGGACAAGGCTACCATGGCGATATTTACAGCGTTCAGCATTATTTCAATCGACATCAGGATGACGATCGCATTTCTCCGGGTCAGTGCTCCATAGAGTCCAATGGCGAAGAGGGTCGACGACAACACGAGATAGTGCTCCAGTCCGACAGTCATCCTATTTCTCCCTCGCCATGACGATCGCCCCGACCACCGCGGCCAGCAGCAGCACTCCGGCGATCTCCACGGGCAGGGCATAGCCATTCTCGCCCAGCATGAGCTGTCCCAGGGTAGTGGTGGTCGGTTCAACGGGTGGCGATGCGGAAACCGGGAAGGCGGTGTTGATCACGGCGAACACCAGGAGACCGAGGAGGGCGGCGGCCATCAGGAAGGCGGGAAGCCGCAGCCGGTTGGCGGGACTGCCCTGGGGGACGTTGTGGGTCAACATGATCGCCAGCAGGATAAGCACCGATATGCCCCCGACGTAGATAAGGACTTGGACCGCGGCCAGAAAGTCAGCGCTCAGGGTAACGTACAGGGCGGCCACGGCCGCGAAGCAGAGGATGAGGGCGAGGGCGGCCCGGAATACGTTTCTGACGATGACGACGGTCAGCGCAGCGGCGACAATGACCACCGCCAGCAGCCAGAAAGCAATATCGAGTCCCATCTATTCCTTCACCTTATCGCGGTAGACAAGCAATGTCTGGGGGGGCAGCTGGGCGGCCATTTCGGGATACATGTAGCCGCTGGCGGGCCGCTGTTCCGAAGCGAACAATGCCTCATCGGCCTGGACGAGTTCGGCGCGGCGGTACCGGGCGCGTTCGTAGGAATAGCCCAGATATAGTGCGTGGTAGGGACAGGCCTCGACGCAAAGGCCGCACTGGATGCAGTATCCGGTATCGACCCGGTACTTCTCCACCTTGTAGCGGTTTTCTTTCGCGTTGACCGAGGTCACAATCTCGATGGCGCCCTGGGGGCAGGCCTTGGCACAGGTGGTGCAGCCGGTGCACTTGACGTCATCCCAGACCAGTTCATTGCCCCGGCTGCGGCGGGAGGTGATGAGCCGTTGCTCCGGGTATTGCGTGGTAATCGGATGACGGAACAGGTGCCGGATAGTTACCGTCAAGCCCTTGGCGATGCCTTTGCCGTAATTACTGAATGCCAACTCTACCCCACCCCACTTTGTAAGATCTTGAGAACAGGAGCACCAGCAGGATGCCGACGACGAAATTGACGGGGACCACCGGCCAGGGGAGGCCGTCCGGGAAGGTCAGTACTTCGACCGCGGTCATCAGGAAATTGATGACTGAAAGCGGGAACAGGAACTTCCAGGCGAGCGCCATCAATTGGTCGATCCGGACCCGGGGCAAGGTCGTCCGTGTCCAGACCATGACGAAGAATACGAAGATGACCTTGACAATGAACCACAGCCACGGCGGAAGCAAGGGCCCGCGCCAGCCTGACAGGAACAGGGTTGACAGCATGGCTGCCAGGGCGAGGGCTTCGCCGTATTCCACCAGGTAGAAGAGGGCAAACTTCATTCCGGAGTACTCGGTGTGAAAACCGGCCGTCAACTCGGAATCGGCTTCCAGCAGGTCGAAGGGGCTGCGGTTGATCTCAGCACAGCCGGCGATAAAGAAGATGAGGAAGCCCAGCGGCTGCAGCAGGATGAACGGAATGTCCTGGGACTGGACGATCTGGTTCAGCGACATGGAGCCGGCGATGAGCACCACGCCGAGGATGGAGAGCACCAGCGGGATCTCGTAGCTGACCATCGAGGCCACGTCGCGCATCGCGCCCAGCAGCGAGTACTTGTTGTTGGAGCCCCACCCCGCCATGAGTATGCCTACCGAAGTGATCGGAGGCGATCGCGACCACGTACAGGATGCCGACGTTCAGGTCGGCCAGCAAGGCCCCATTGCCGAACGGGACCACCGCGAAGACCATGGCCAGCGGGGCAAAAGCGACCACCGGGGCCGCCAGGTGGACGATGTGGTCGGCGCTGGCCGGTACGATGTCCTCTTTCAGCAGGACCTTGACCGCATCGGCAACCGGCTGAAGCAGGCCGAAGGGGCCGACGCGGTTGGGGCCGAGCCGCGCCTGCATGCGCCCCATGGCCCGGCGTTCGATATAGATAAAGGCGATCACGCCGACCAGGACAAAGACCAGCAGGATGACACTGAAGATTATCAGGTGCCACCAGAAGTTGCCCGGCCAATCCGGGGGAAGGCCGGACGCGATCTTCGCGAGACTGCCGTCAACCATCGCTTACCTGTCGACCTCACCCATGGTGATATCGATGCTGCCGAAGATGATTATCAGGTCCTGTATCTTCCAGCCGACGGTCATTTCTTTGAGCGCCGTCAGGTTGATCAGTGACGGGGCGCGGACATGACAGCGGTAGGGGGCGATCGAATCGTCGGAGACCAGGTAGAATCCCAGTTCGCCCTTGGGCGCTTCGATATGGGCATAGGCCTCCCCGACCGGCGGCCGGTAGTTCTGTGAGACCGGCGTCTTCACCGGCCCCTCCGGAATCTGCTCCACCGCCTGTTTCAGTATGCGCACGCTCTGGCGCATCTCCTCCACCCGCACCCGGTAGCGGTCATAGCAGTCGCCGGCGGTGCCGGTGGGGATATCGAATTCAAAGCGGTCGTAGATGGAATAGGGGTCGGCCTTGCGGAGGTCCCAGTTCACGCCCCTGGCGCGCAGCACCGGGCCGCTGGCGCCGACGTTGATGGCCAGTTCTCGGGGGAGGATGCCGACGCCTTTGGACCGGGCGATGGCGATCTCATTTTCGGCCAGCAGGCGGTCGTACTCATCCAGACAGCGGGGGCATTACTTTGTGCACGAAATCGCGAACGGCCGGCAGGAATTCGTCCGGCAGGTCCTGACTGACCCCGCCGATGCGCATGTAGTTGTAGGGCAGGCGCTGCCCGCTCACCATCTCGAACAGGTCGAAGATCTTCTCCCTCTCGCGGAACATGTAGAGGAAGGGGGTGAAAAAGGCGCCGCAGTCGTTGAGGAAGGCGCCGACGGCGACCAGGTGGCTGGCAATACGCTGCAGCTCGGCCATGATGACGCGCATGTACTCCGCCCGCTCGGGCACCTTGATGCCGGCCAGCTTTTCGACGGCCAGGACGTAGGCCAGGTTATTGCTCATCGAGGCGATATAGTCCAGCCGGTCGGTGAGCGGGATAATGCCGGTGTAGGTGCGCTCTTCGGCCAGCTTTTCGATGCCGCGGTGCAGGTAGCCGAAGACCGGCTCGATGTCGGTCACGACTTCGCCGTCGAGGGTCGCTCTCATGCGGAAGACGCCGTGCGTGCTCGGATGGACCGGGCCGATATTGAGGACAAAAGGCTCGGTCTTGAGCGTCAAGTTCTGGTCTCTCCGGTCCAAACGTAGTCCTTGCGCAGGGGATAGCCCTCGAATCCGTCCCACAGGACGATGCGCTTCAGGTTGGGATGCCCTTCAAATACGATGCCCAGGAGGTCGAAGATCTCCCGCTCCTGAAGGTCGGCGCCCCGCCACACCGCGTAGACGGAGGGTACGGCGGGCTTGAGGCGGTCACAGCGTACCTTCAACACCAGGCTGTGATTGTGTCCGAGTGAGGTCAGCTGATAGATGACTTCGAAGTAGTCGTAGTAGTCGATGGCGGTGAGGAAATTGAGGTAATCGAAAGCCAGGCCGGGGTCATTCTTGAGATAACCGGCCACCCGGGCCAGAGACTCGGAAGTCAGCACAATGGCCCGGTCGGTAACTTCGACCACGGCCCCGGGGAATTGGGCGGCGATCTTCTTCGCCGTGTCCTGGGTAGAAAGCATGACTGTCATTCAGGACTGACCTTCCGGGTTCTTGTCGTCGGAACCGGCGCCAACGGTCTTGTTTCCGGGCATCAGGTCGGACAGGGTGGGCAAGGCAAACCGGACATGCTCCCGGGCAATCTTCTTTTGCAGCATCCTGATTCCGTAGATCAGCGCTTCGGGGCGGGGCGGACAGCCGGGAACGTACACATCGACGGGGACGATCCGGTTATAGCCGGGCACGACGTTGTAGGAGGAGCGGAAAATGCCGCCGCTGATGCCGCAGGCGCCCATGGCAATGACCCATTTCGGCTCGGCCATCTGGTTGTAGATCCGCTGCACCTGGGGGGCCATCTTCCAGGTCAGGGTGCCGGCGGTGATCATCAGGTCGGCCTGGCGGGGCGAGGCGCGCAGGATTTCCATGCCGAACCGGGACAGGTCGAACCGTGAGGCCGCCACCGCCATAACCTCGAAGGCGCAGCAGGCAGGGAAGCAGATCACCGGCTAGAGCGACGACCGGCGCGCCCAGTTGATGACGGCGTCGACGGTCGTCATGCAGGATATTGCGGTGGATGTCTTCCTCAAGCCATTGGTCACGGTCGGGAATGATCTGCTGACTGTTCCTCTTGAGCAGTTCGATACCCTGACCCTCCCGCCGGTCTAATTCGAGCGGCGAGTAGGTGGGTTCTTTCTCGAAGTCTATTTCCATTCCAGAGCCTTTTTCTTCCACGCGTAAACGTAGCCGGTAAGGACCAACGCGAGGAGGACCAAAATGCGAACCAGTCCGCCGTAGCCAACTTCCCGGAGGCTGACCGCCCAGGGGTACAGGAAAACGACCAGCACGTCGACGGTGAGAAAGACCAGGGCGAAGAAATAGTAGCGGGTGTTGAACTGGATCCAGGTCTTGCCGATGGTTTCCAGCCCGCACTCGAAGTTGGTATACTTCTGAGCATTGGGGCTGTGCGGAATGACCTTAAAACGGGTGAGGGCGGCCGGGAGGACAATAGTGGTGACGGCAAAGCCGGCGGCTACAATGGAGAACAGCGCGATATAGCCCCAGGACGTTAACAAGTTTACCTCTCCGGCCTAAACCGTTGGCAAGTATATCACACCTTTTTTGGCAAAACAAGGGGTATCCGGGAGGCCGTCAGGCGGGTATCTGGTGCTGCGCGAATAGTGGACATGGGATGAATGATGCTTGCCGATTGCCGGCGCTGCATGGAGATGGCAGGTGATTGACCCATCCGGGGTATCGGACGGTCTCGAGGACCGGGTTATACGGGCTGCCGCCGACACGGTGTTTACGACTGATCCGGCCGCCTTGTTGCGGGCGGTCCGGCTGGCTGCCCAAACCGGGTCCACCATCGAGCCGCTCACCGAGTCTATGATCAGGGCCCATTCGGCGTTGATCGGGCAGGTGGCGCCCGAAGTGATCGGTGCCGAGTTGGGCCTGCTCCTGTCGGCGCCGGGGTCGGGCCGCTTCCTGTCGTATATGGATGACGCTGGGCTGCTCGGCGCCGCCATCCCCGAGGTTGAGGTGATGCGGGGGGTGGTCCAGCCGTCGGAGCACCACTGGGATATCCTGCAACACAGTCTGAGAACGGTGGAAGCGTTCGATCACCTGCTGGGGCAGGGGGACTGGCCGTACGCGGCGGTGGCCGGCCTGGCCGGTTGGTCATCCGGGGCCGGTGACTACTTCGAAGCCAAGGTTGGTCCACGTACTAGCCGGGCAGGCTTGTTCCGAATGGCCGCCCTGCTTCATGATGTGGCCAAGCCGGGTACCAGGACCGTGGAGCCAGGCGGCAAGGTGCGGTTCCTGGGGCATGCTCAGCAGGGCGCCGCGGTGGCCGGGAAGGTGCTGGGGCGGCTGGGGTTTGGCACGCGGGAGACCAGTCTGGTAATGACGGCCGTCGAACACCATTTGAGACCTACCCAGATGGGTTGGCCGAATCTGCCCACGCGGCGCGCCGTCAACCGGTATCTGCGGGACACCGGGGAGGCGGCCACCGGCTTGCTCTATCTCAGCCTGGCCGATCACCTGGCCACGCGCGGGCCGGAGCTCGATAGGGCGAACTGGCAGCTGCATGTGGACACGGTACGGGACATCCAGGGGCAGCGTGGGGAAGCGCCCGCGAAGCCGCTTCATTTTGTTGACGGTTATGATATAATGAGCTTCTTTAGTCTGCCGCCCGGACGCCGCGTTGGTGAGCTTCTCGCAGATGTACTTGAGGCACAGGCTTCAGGTGAGGTTAGGAGCAAGGAAGAAGCGCTGGCACTGGTCGGAAGACTGCTGGGAGCGTCGGGTGGGGGGGGCGGTAACCGGGACGGAGGACCCGACTGAGTCTTTAATTGCCCCGGCATTGATGCGCGTCGGCGCGGCATTAGCGAGAAGAGGAGGATTGACCGTTAAGCTGTTAGCGGGATAACCAAATGTCTCGACATTCGTGGATGTTTCTGGGTGTTTTCGTATTGCTGATCGTGGCCCTGCTCGAGGTCTTTCCGATGGAGCGGGGTGCGTTATGGCCCAACCGGCCAATTACGCTGGGCCTGGACCTGCAGGGCGGTACCCGCATCGTATACCGGGCCGATCTCTCGTCGATCCCGTCCGGGCAGCGGGGAAATGCCATGGATGGGGCCGTGGCGGTGCTGTCTAACCGGATCAACCCGCTGGGGGTGAGCGAACCGCGGGTCGACCGGTTGGGGGAAGACCAGATCCTGGTAGAAATCCCCGGCCGGAGCCTTACCGACGCCGAGAAGGAGAGTCTTTCCCGGGTGGCGCTGCTCGAGTTCGGGGAGCTGGTCGCGGCCAACGTGACCGGCCGCTGGAGCAATCAACTGGGCGAATGGCAGCCGGCCACCGGCTTGGTCGACAACGTGACGCTGCCGTTGACCAGTTCCTACTTCAAGTCCAACACCTACGTTACCCAGGGGAGCCTGGGTGAACTGCTGTTGATATTCGAGTGGGATGCCACGGGGAGCAAGATTTCGGAACAGGTCACCGGGCGGCTGATAAACGGGGAGCAGCAGCTGGGGATTTTTGAAGGTGATCAGGCCTTGCTGGGCGAAGACGGTGTTCCGATCGCGCCACGTGTGCGGGGTGTCATCAGCGACCGGGGGCAGATTGAGGGGCTCAGTATGAAGGAAGCGACGAGGCTTTCGGCCCAGCTTAATGCCGGCCGGCTACCAATTCCCCTGGAGCGGACGGGCGACGAAAAGACCGTCGAGCCATTCCTGGGAGAATCCTTTGTCTCGAAGAGCGTCAAGGCGGGCATTCTCGGCATTGCCATGACGATACTGTTCATGACCATTTACTACCGGTTGTCCGGTTTGACGGCGGGGCTGGCATTGGCTTACTACTCGGTGGTCACGCTGGCCATCTTCAAGCTGCTTGGCGTGACGCTGACTCTCGCCGGCATCGGCGGTTTCGTCCTGTCGGTGGGCATGGCGATCGACGCCAATGTGCTTATATTCGAGCGTATGAAAGAGGAGCTTTGGGTGGGCCGGACGCTCGGTGGGGCCATTGAGGCCGGGTTCGCCCGGGCCTGGTCGGCAATCGTGGACAGCAATGTCACCACCCTTCTGGCGGGCGCCATTCTCTACTGGCTGGGTAGTTCCAGTTTCATCGCCAGCGACCTGGCCAAGGGATTTGCGGTGACCCTGATGATCGGTGTGGCGGTAAGCATGTTCACCGCAGTGACCGTCAGCCGGACTATTCTCAGGCTCTTTGTCGGTACCAGTCTAGCTCAGCGGGCGTCGCTATTCGCCCCGTATCAAAGGAAGACGAATGTTTGACATAATCGGCAAGCGGTTCTGGTTCTTTCTGATTTCCGGAGTAGTAATCGTGGCGGGGATCATCTCGTTTGCGGTGTTCGGACTGCAGTCGGGAGTGCAGTTCCGAAGCGGTTCCGAGTTGATCGTCACCTTTGGCGAAAATGTGACGGTGGCCAAAAGCGATCTGGTTGGGGCGCTGGCCGAGCTCGGATACGGAGGCGAGGATTCCATCGTCCGCAAGGCGGGCACCGATTTTATAGTTGACTTGCCGCAGCTGGATGACGCGGCCAAGGCTTCGCTGCGGGCCGGTCTGACTCAGAAGCTGGGTGAATTTCGAGACGGCGGGTTCGAGTCGGTTACCCGGGAGAGCGCGACGCAGATGACCCGCAACGCGTTCATCGCCGTGCTGATCTCGGCTATCGGTATGCTGATATACATCAGCTGGGCGTTCCGCCGTATGCCCAGACCGTTCCGGTGGGGGACTTGCGCCATCGTGGCGCTGGTGCATGACATGCTGGTTGTGGTGGGCGTGTTCGCCCTCCTGGGCGGCCTGTTTGGCTGGCAGGTAGACCTGATGTTCATCGCCGCCGTGCTGACCGTCGTCGGGTACAGCGTCAATGACACGATCGTGATCTTCGACCGGATACGGGAGAACGTGCGCCGGTACCCGGGTGGTGATTTTGAAG
The DNA here is from genome assembly GCA_963735055.1 of uncultured Chloroflexia bacterium. Lineage (GTDB taxonomy): Bacteria > Chloroflexota > Dehalococcoidia > Dehalococcoidales > UBA2162 > JBBITI01. The sequence goes on from CAVTJN010000019.1 coordinate 59,328, forward strand.
CCGTGATCAACCGCAGTCTGGTGGAAACGATGTCGCGGACACTGATCACCGGCGTCGGCACGCTTTTCGTCCTGATCTCGCTGCTGATCATCGTCGGCGGCCCGATACAGAACCTGGCCGTCGTTCTCCTCGTCGGTATTCTGACGGGGACCTACAGCTCATTTGGCACCGCCGCCTCGTTGCTCGTGGTCTGGGATAAGAACGAGTGGGGCAGGTTCATCGGGCGGAAGGTCACCGCCTAGCGGCACCGCAGGGGAGGTGGTCAACCACGTTTTCAACGCCTAGGGGCGCGGCCCGGCTGATGCTCATCACCGTGGTCGGCCTGTTTGTTCTTAAGGTCCTGGTAGGCCTGGTCACGGGCAGCATCAGCATCTGGGCCCAGGCGGCCGACAGTTCGCTTGACATCTTTGCCGTTGTCATCACTTTTCTCACCGTTGGCTACTCGGCAAGGCCACCTGACTCTGAGCACCCCTTCGGTCACGGTAAGGCGGAGGACGTAGGGGCGGGTCTCCAGGCGGGACTGCTGCTCGTCGCTGCCGCGGTGATCATCTATTCCGCCATCGGCCGGATAGTCTCCGGCACTACCGTGGAACTCACCGAGGCCGGTATTGCCGTTATGCTCGTCTCGCTGGTAACGAGCATCAGCCTGTCCCGGTTCCTATTTAAGGTGGCTAAGGCAACCGGCTCGGTCGCCCTTGAGGCAAACGCCAACAACATTACCGGCGACGTCTTTTCGACGGCGGGCGTGATGGTAGGATTGACCATCGTCAGGGTCGGACATGCGCTCGGCGCTCATCTGGATATCCTGGATCCGATTCTGGCTATCCTGGTATCAGGGCTGATCCTGCGGGCGGCCTACCGGGTTGGGAGAATGGCGTTCGGAGGCCTGGTCGACGTCAAGCTTCCCGATGATGAGCAAGAGGCCCTGATGTCATTGATCATGGAGCACTCCGGGCGATTCGTCGGCGTGCACCGCGTACGCACCCGCCATTCAGGCCGGCAGCACTACGTCGACCTGCACATGGTGATGCCTAAGGGTACCAGCGTCGAAGAAGCGCACTCGATGTGCGACCACCTGGAGCAGGACATCGAGATGAAACTCTCGAACTCGAGCGTCACCATTCACGTGGAACCCTGCGACACCACCTGTAATCAGTGCGCCGTAACGGGATGCGACCTGCGCATCAATAAGGCTGCCTCTCAGAGCTGAAGGCGGGCCCGGCCGCAAGCCCCGCCTCATGTTGTGGGAGGGGCCGAAACCCGGCGAAAAAATAGTCGAAAATCCTATTGACACCCACTACATCTTGTGGTATTCTGGCTTCGTTCTACAACGGGACGTGGTCTTGCCGCATGAATTGCCCTTACTGCCAGTGTCACGATTCTAAGGTTGTCGACTCTCGCGACGTGAGCGACGGCGTTCGCCGCCGGCGCGAGTGTCTGGCCTGCGGCTCACGGTTCACGACCTACGAGCGGCTGCAGGCGGCCGGGTTGTTCGTGATCAAGAAAGACCTGCGCCGGGAAGAGTTCAACAAGGACAAACTGCTCACCGGGATTCGCAAGGCGTGCGAAAAGCGGCCGTTGCCGACCGGGGCGATCGACAAGATGGCGGATGATATTGAGGCGGCGATCTATGCCACCGGCAAGGCGGAAGTGCCGAGCACGGTGGTGGGGGACCTGGTGATGGAGCGGCTGAAGAAGGTGGACTACATCGCCTACATCAGATTCGCCAGTGTGTACCGGCAGTTCACCGACATCACGGCCTTCAAAGAGGAAGTGGACAGCCTGGTGAACGGCGGGGAGAAGGTAGCCGACCTCACCAGCCAGCTGCCCTTGATACCGGACGGGGAGTTTGAAGAGGCGGGCGGGCGCCGCCGGAGGAGCCGGAGATGAGCCCCGATCAGACCGAGAATAGACGGTTGACGGTCAACCGTACCGACATCCTGCGGGCCGTGGTGGCCGATGCCGAGTCCATGGGTTTGCGGGACCGCGAGAAAGTTGAGTGGTTGACGAGCCGCGTTATTGAGCGGCTGGAGCAGCAGACGGCCCTACCGGGAATGGAAGGTCTGGTACTAAAAGGAAAGCGGTCCAAGCCCCGCCTCCCCACCGGGGCCGAAATCCAGGCGATGGTGGAAGAGATCCTCGCCGAACACGGGCAGGCCGCTGCCCGGCCCGAGCCAACGAAAGAGGAGGGAAGTCCAATGGCCGAACCCACGGTTCACGACGAGCCAAAGGCTGACATAAGCAACGGAGTCAAACTGGGCGACAACGCCCGGCAGGTCCTTGAGAAGCGATATCTTAAGAAGGACAAGAAGGGCCGGGTGGTGGAAAGTCCCGAAGAGATGTTTCAACGCGTGGCGGGCGCCATCGCCGCGGCCGAACTGATTTACGACAAGAAAGCCGATGTCAAGGCGTACGAGGCCGAGTTCTACCGTCTGATGACCGATCTCGAGTTCCTGCCCAACTCGCCGACGCTTATGAATGCGGGACGGGAACTGGGACAGCTGTCGGCTTGTTTCGTGCTGCCGGTCGAGGACTCGATGGAGTCCATCTTCGATGCGGTGAAAAACACGGCGCTGATTCATAAGAGCGGCGGCGGCACCGGCTTTTCCTTTTCCCGGCTGCGTCCGGAAAAGGACAGGGTGGGCACCACCGGGGGCGTCGCCAGCGGCCCGGTTTCCTTCATGCGCGCCTTCGATACGGCGACCGATGTCATCAAACAGGGGGGGATGCGGCGGGGGGCCAACATGGCCATCCTCAGCGTCGACCATCCCGATATCATGCGTTTCATCACCGCCAAGGAAGATCCCAACGTGTTCACCAATTTCAACCTCTCGGTGGCGGTGACGGCCCGCTTCATGGAGGCGGTCAACAACAGCGCCAAGTACGATCTGGTGAATCCGCATACCGGGGAGGCTACCGGAAAGCTCAATGCCAGGGAAGTATTCGACAAGATCGTGGCCTCCGCCTGGAAGACGGGCGATCCCGGGATCATCTTTATCGACCGCATAAATGAGAAGAATCCCACCCCGCAACTGGGGCGGATTGAGAGCACGAATCCGTGCGGCGAGCAGCCGCTCCTGCCCTACGAATCATGCAATCTGGGATCGATCAATCTCTTTCGCATGCTGCGCCGGAAGAGCGCCCCGCATGCCGGCGTCGAGGTTGACTACGCCCGCCTGGCCCGGACCGTCAAGTCGGCGGTCCGTTTCCTCGACAACGTCATCGACGTCAACAACTTCCCGCTGCCCGAGATCGCCGCCATGACCCGGAAGACGCGCAAGATGGGGTTGGGGGTGATGGGCTTCGCCGACATGCTGCTGCAGATGGGTATCCCGTACGATTCGGAAGCGGGTATCGCGGTGGCGACCGACGTGATGCGCTTCATAAACGACGAGGCCTTGAAAGCCTCGGTGGAACTCGGCGCGGAGCGCGGCGTGTTCCCGGCGTTTGCGGGCAGCGTCTACGATGCGCCCGGCGCGCCGAGGGTAAGAAACGCGTCGCGGACGACCATTGCGCCCACCGGCACCCTCAGCATCATCGCCGGGTGCTCCAGCGGCATCGAGCCCCTTTTCGCCTTGAGCTTCACCCGGAACATTCTCGATGGCGCCAATATGATCGAGGTCAACCAGGTCTTCGAAGAGGCCGCCCGGCACGGCGGTTTCTATTCGGAAGAACTGATGAAGAAACTGGCCGCCGGGACGAGGCTCCACGATGTCGAGGGTATTCCGGAGGCGGTCAAGCGGGTGTTTGTGACCGCCCACGATATCGCCCCGGAGTGGCACGTGCGCATGCAGGCCGCTTTCCAGAAGTCGACGGACAACGCCGTTTCCAAGACGGTCAATTTCCCGCGCGAAGCCACCGCGCAGGACGTGGGCAAAGTCTACCAGATGGCGTACGAGCTCGGGCTCAAGGGCATCACGATCTACCGGGACGGCTCCCGCGAGGCGCAGCCCATGAGCACCAAGCCGGCGGAGAAGAAGGTGGAGGCGGGGGCGGGGATCACGCCCCGCCGGCGCCCCAAGAAGACCACCGCCTTCGTGGAAAAGGTCACCACCGGATGCGGGAGCATGTACATCACGGTGGCCTCGGACGACAAGGGTCTGTGCGAAGTCTTTGTGTCCCTGGGTAAGGCGGGCGGGTGCGCCTCCGCCCAACTGGAAGCCACCGGCCGGCTCATCTCGCTGGCGCTGCGGTCGGGGGTCGACCCGGCCGAGGTGGTGAAGATGCTCAAGGGTATTCGCTGCCCCTCGATCGCCTGGGAAGAGGGGAAGTCGGTGCTTTCCTGTGCCGATGCCATCGCCACCGTCCTGGACAGCCATCTCAGCGGCCAGGCGGCGGCCCAGGGCAACGTCCAGGGAGCGGTCGCTCCGGCTGCGGTCGAGGCCGGTCCGGTCAAGAATATCGCCGGGCAGTGCCCCGATTGCGGCGGGCTCCTCAGATATCAGGAAGGCTGCTTCATCTGCCCCGCCTGCGCCTACACCAAGTGCTAGCGAAGGGCGTCGGCAATCACGCTGGCAACGGCGTATTCCCGGGAATGCGACAGGCTGATGGCGAACTCGGTGAGGCCCAGGGTGCCGGCCTTGGCCAGGGCCTTGCCGTACAGCCGGACCACCGGCTCGCCGCTGGGCATGGCCAGGATCTCGATCTCGCGCCATCCGATCCCTTTGACGCCGGTGCCGAGCGCTTTCATGACCGCTTCTTTGCCGGCAAACCGGACCGCCAGCCGGTTTGCCATTTCTTTACATAACAGCAGCTCAGCTTCGGTGTAGACGCGGTTCAGAAACCTGGTCCCATGCCGCTGCACGGCCTGTTCAATGCGGCCGATTTCCACGATATCAACGCCGATACGGTGCAACCCTGTTTCTCCTGGGGCGGACGATGGTCGCATTCTACCATGGTCCGGCAATCTTGAGAATGCTGCGTGCGAATCCGGAAGTAGTGTACTACTACATGCCCGTCAGGGTGGTGTTCTCGGTCCCGCTTCAGGGGCGGTCGAACGGGCCTACGCGGGTGGCCGGTTGCGGACCGGGTCTTTGAGCAGGACGAAGGTCAGAATCGCGCCGATGACGGCCGAGGCGGTGCCGATGATCAGGAAGGTCGGGGTCGGTCCCAGTCTGGTCCAGACCACCCCACCCATCGCCATCCCCACGATCACGCCGAGGTCCTCACAACCACCGTAGATGCCCATGGCCGTGCTCTGGCGCTGGCGGGCGATGTTCTCCGAAAGCAGGGCCACCGCGGCCGGACCGAACATGGCGCCGCCGGCGCTCTGAACGATCATGCCGGCGGCCAGTTGGGGAAATCCGGTTGAGAATCCGACGATGGCCTGGCCGGCGGCGGTCACCAGCAATCCGGCGATCATCATGGTGCGCTTGCTGCTCCGGTCGGCCACGATACCCATCGGTACCAGCATGACCGCGTTCACCACCGCCCCGATAGTGAAGATGATGCCGACCTGCGAGAACGACAGGCCGGCGACCTCCCGGGCGAGCAATGAAATGTATGTGCCCAGGCCGATGGCGGCGAAATATAGGAGGGCGATGGCCGATTGCGAGATGAAGGCGCGTTGCCGGTAGAGGGGGGGCGTTCTCTCCGTGACCGCGGCGACGGCGGTCAGAGCGGCCGTCGCCGCCCGGCTGCGTTCGGGCGACTTCTTGACCGCCAGCAGCACGATGGCGCCGGCGATGAGGCCCACGGCGGTGGCCGCGTAAAACAGCCAGGGGTAACCCCGCAGGTCAACCAGGAAGCCGCTGGAGAGCGTACCCAGGCCGCGGAACCCGGCCATGGCGGCTCCGTAGATGGCCATGAAGGTCGCCTTCTGGGCGAACGGTATTACGGTGCCGATATAGCCGCGTCCGGGGCCGAATATGGCCGCCCGGACGATTCCCCAGATGAAGAAGACGGCGAATATCATGGCCGGGTTGGTGACGAAGACGAAGGAAAGGACCAGCGGGGCGCACAGGAAGGTGCCGATAAGCAGCGGTATTTTCAGCCCCACGCGGTCGGCGAGCCAGCCGCCGGCGCTTTCGCCCAGCACCATGCCGGCCATCCCGGCCGAGAACATGAACCCGAGCGTGGCCGGGCTGATACCCAGCGAAGTGAGGTAGAGCGGTAACATCGGTTGGAGCAGGGCCATCGCCATGCTTGCCAGTCCGACGGTCGCGATCACCGCGACCAGTTCGCGGGTGATAATCTTCTTCATGCGGAAGAAATCATCATACCACAACCGGTGGCGGGGGAGGGGCGGCGGGAGAAGCCGAACGGTTGCCCGGCCCTACCCTTTTTGCTAACATTCACCGGGATGGGGGAGTGCTGGAATTGGCAGACAGCCTGGACTTAGAATCCAGTGCCGCAAGGCGTGGGGGTTCAAATCCCCCCTTCCCCACCAGAGCAGGTTGGTATACATCCTAGTCCAGCTTCCACCCCACGTTCTCAAGCTGCCTGTAGACGCTGTACCAGCCTGCTTGCCCGGCCAGCTTCTCGGGCGTTCCTGATTCGACGATCTTGCCTGAGCCCATGATGTGCACTTCCTGGGCATCGAGGATCCCCGAGAGGCGGTGGCTGATGGTGATAATGGTGCGGTTCTGGCTGGCCTGACGGAACGCCCTGATGATCTCCGCCTCGGTGACCGCATCGACCCCGGAGGTCGGTTCATCGAGCAGAAGGATGGGCGGGTCTGAGACTACGGCCCGGGCCAGCGACAGCAGTTGGCCCTGCCCGCGCGACAACTTGGTACCTTCAACTCCGAGCAGGGTATCGTATCCCTTCGGCAGGTGCGTAATGAAGTCGTGAAGGCCCACCATGGCGGCGGCTCTCTCGATATCCTCCCGTGGGATAGTGTCATCCCGCAGGGTTATGTTTTCCCTGATGGTGCCTTCAAAAACGTGGACATTCTGAGGGACGACTCCGATCAGCCGTCGTCGGTCCTTCGCCTCAATCTGGTGGGGGTCGTATCCCAGGATGGCGACGGCGCCCTGGTCAGGCTTGTAGAGCCCGGCCATCAGGTTGAGCAGGGTGGTCTTTCCGGCTCCGGTACGCCCCACAATGGCCACTCTCGTGCCCCGGCGTACCTTCAGACTGACGTTTCGGAGCACCGGTTCTCCCTGGCGATAGCCGAAATCGACTCCCTTGACCTCTACGGCGGTCCCGTTGGCGGCGGCGGAAATGTCCACCGGAACGGGTTGCCGGGCCCACTTCGCCTCCGGCTCTTCCTTAAGTAGTTCGACGATGCGCCGGAGTCCGGCGATGGCCTGCTGGAGGGTCTGGAAATCGCCGGCTATGGCATCAATCGGCGTGAAGAACCGCGTAACCAGGTCCGCCATGGCAGCCAGACTCCCCAGGCTGATGGCCAATGTCTCCGTCACGCTGGTTCTTGCTCCAAACCAGATCACAACGGCGATGACTATGGCTCTTATCACCTGCATCACGCAAGGAAAATAGGCGTCATAGACGGCGGCGTTGTTAACGGCCTTAAGATTGCCTTCAAGCGGCTTCTGGAAACGGTCGCCGTACTCATCCTCTTTGCCATAGGCCTTGATGATCCGCATACCACTGAAAGTCTCCTGCAGAAAGACGTTTATGCCGCTGACGGTCCTTCTTACCTGCGTCTGCACGCGCAGGGTATTCTTCCTGAAGTAACTGGATACAAAATAGACCACCGGCGCCGAGACGAGCACCATCAGGGCAAGCCGGGGGCTGATGGCGAACATCGCCACCAGGACACCGGCGATCTTGAACAGGTTGGTGGGAAGATTATTGAACCCACCCCCACCCCCGCCAACCCCGGCCGGCGAGAAGACCGTGCTCACCGTTTCCACATCTGACGTGAGGCGGCTGATGGTATCGCCAACCGGAGTCCGGTTGTAGTAGCTCATCGGCAACCGGGAAAGGTGCTCGGCCATAAAAAACCGGAGCTGCAGGACCATGTTCTGGCCGATGTACCGGTTAACGAAGACCTGTACGAAACCAACGATGCTCGAGCCGATGACCGCCAGAAAGTAAAGGGCGGCGACCAGCGGCAGGCCACTGAGACTGCCGACGTTCAGATTTGAATCGATTATCCTCCTGAGCAACAGGGGCGGCGCCAGCTCCAGGAACGTCGCCGCGATGGTTGCCAGAAACATGACCACGAATGCCGGCCACGCGGTGCGGAAAGAATTGGCCAGCGCCCGGCCCAGCACCCTGAGAACCGTGATGCTCTTCACGTGGGTCCGCTTGATGTCAGGCATCTGCTTCACTTTCCATCCACGTCTGGGCGGCATAGATCTTCTGGTATAAGCCGCCACTGGCCATCAGTTGCCGGTGGTCCCCTTGCTCAGCTACTGTTCCCCTTTGCAGCACGGTAACCAGATCGGCGCCGGTAAAAGATGCCAGGCGGTGGGAAAAGACCATGATGGTGGTTCCTTTCAGGGACTCCCTTATGCGCTCGATCATCTTCTGCTCAGTGCCGATATCAACGGCCGAGAATGGGTCATCCAGGATAAGGACTGGATTTCCGGAGTAAATCGCTCGGGCCAGAGCGACACGCTGCCGCTGGCCTCCCGAGAGCCGCACTCCTCGCTCGCCGACGATCGTGTCCAGACCCTGGGGGAAGAGCGCCATGTCATCGGACAAGGCGGCGGTATGCACCGCCCTGCCCAGCCGTGCAGTGTCCTGTTCCGATTCCGCCGTCTCGTGGAAGGTGATATTCTGCCGGATGCTGGCCGAAAACAGGAAGGCATCCTCTCCGGCATAGGCAAAGGTACGCGCCCGCTCCCCGGGAGATAGCGTGCGGAGACTCCGGCCGTCAACCATGATCTCACCCGAGTAGGGATAGAGGCCGGTGAGCACTGTGGCCAGGGCGCTTTTTCCTGATCCCACCGGGCCGGTTACGCCCACAAAGTCGCCCCGTTTCACACGGAGATTGATGTTGAGCAACTCCGGGTGGTCCGATCCCGGGTAGCTGAATGACAGGTCCCTTACCTCGATCAGCGCCGGTTGGTCGGTGCTGACGGCCGGCGTGTGGGGAGGGGTCATTTCAGGGGTGACGGCCGCCACGGGGCTGTCTTCGGATTCACCCAGCTTGTTCTTGATTCTATCCCACGACGCCGACGCGGCGTGGAACTGGTTGAAGATGCGCGCCGCTACCTGGGTGCGCGCCGCCATCAGGACGAACATGCTTACGTAGGCGACAAAGGTGCCCACTGTCCAGGCGCCGCCCACGACTTTGTTTCCGCCCATAATGATGACGCCAATGATGCCCAGGGATGCCAGCGCCGCGTATACCGGCATCATGGCGTTCTGCAGGAGACCGGTCTTGACGTCCCATTTCATCTGATTGCGGCTGTAGTCCTTCAGTCTCTCAGCTTCAACGTCTTCCCGGCCGAACAGGCGCAGGATACTAAGACCGCCCAGGGTCCGCTGCACATGTGAGGCGACGATCGAAGCCGCTTTACGCGAGTTCAAGGAATAGCGGTAGACGGGATGCCTGACAAGTTCAGCGACGGCTATGGCAACCGGAATGGGAATGGACGCGATCAGGGTGATGCGCCAATCGTACCACAGCAAAACGACAAAATAGGAAATCATGAGCAGCCCGGTATCCCAGCCTTCATTGATGGTCTGTTGCAGGGTGTTGGTGATCTGGTCGACGTCACCGACTGTCCGGGACATCAGATCGCCTACCGATTCACGCTCGATCCGGGCCATCGGATACTTCAGCACCCGGGACAGCAACCCCGCCCGCATGTCGCTGGCCATGCGGTTGGTCATCACCCTGAGGTACCACCGTTTGACATACCGGCCGTACTGGAAAAAGACGGTAACCAGGCCAAAGCTGATAACCAGCAGGAGCAGGCTCCTGACCCGCTCCGGAGTGACGCCGTCCGTCTCCAGACGTCCGGCAATGTCAAGCATCTTCCCCAGGAGAATGGGGCCGGCCACGATGACGGTGTTATAGATGATCCCCCCGGCGGTCTGTATCCAGAAATACCGCTTGTATTTCCTGAGGTAGGATATCAGCCGCAGCGGGTTGTCCCGCGGCAGTTCAAATCTGGCAAGCATGCCGCTTCTCCAGTATCGTGACCGGTCGGCCACCGTCACCCGGCTTCAGTCCTGATACACATAGCATCAAAGCAGACTGTCCATGCCCCTGTCTCCGCAGTGACTTGTAACATACCCGGCATGGTGGTGCAAGTGACGTTGCCGGACGCGTCTTCGCGGCCCGGGCCAACAATCCAGATGGAACCCGTAGCAGCAGCTACGGTCGACAGGCGGCAGTATGCTACGTACATCAAAAGACGATGCAAAATATACGACGGATGTACTTGTGCGTGGCACTTGGGTAGCACAGAATGGTGTCACAGGTCAGCGATACCGGATGAAGGATCGATTGGGGGGGAGACACGTAGTGAAGCCGTACGGAGGCCAACGATGGGTAATCAGCAGCCGCGGGAACTAAACACTATCGAGTACAACGCCGCGCGCGCCTTGGCATGGGACGTTGCCGGGTCGGCCGCTATCGGAGCGTCGGCGCCGGCCCCCATCCTCCTCCGGCTGATCGTGTCGGGAGACGCCTCGTTCCATATAGGGCAACGATCGCCGTGTCTTGATGCCGGATCGATCGGCCCGATTGTGAGCGGGAATGTCTACATATTGGTGCAGTTCGCAAACTCCGATGTCGGGTTTTCACCGCCACCGGAGAGCGTCGATGCCGATGCCGGCTGGTTGAGAGTTGACGAAGACCGGAAGATCGTCCACGTTGAAGGAAGGCAGATACTGCTGTCACCAAAGGAATATGAAGCGGTCTTGCTGTTTCGCAGCAAGTTCGGGAGCCTGTGTAGCCGGGACGAGTTGATTGAGCGAGTGTGGCCCGAAGTACCCGGCGGGAGAGGGGTGTCCGAGTCCGCGGTCGACCAGCTCATCCACCGGCTCAGGAAGAAGATAGAAGCTGATCCGGAGCGGCCCAGACACCTCATCAGCCGGAAGGGTTTCGGATACCTGATGCTTTGACTATGGGGACCATACCGGAGCAGTATCCTGCGCGTTGTTATCGGTCAGGTTCCCCTGCCCTCCAAATGTCCATTTGAGGGTGGCGGCTCACCGCTTGTTGAGTCCGCAATCTCAGGTCAAATCGGGTCCCTCCTCGATGCCTACTGAGATAAGTGCACATTGGAACGGCAGCAGCGGTCTCCCGTGTCCAGTGTCCTGACTCCCCTGGTCGCCTGGGACTATAATACTTGCAGGCAATACCATGAAGGAGGAGTTGACATGGCCGCAAAATTCGAATTGTACAAGGATGCCAAGGGTGAATTCCGCTGGAGGCTGGTAGCGTCTAATGGGCAAACCATCGCCAACGGAGGAGAGGGCTACAAAGCAAAGGAAAGCGCCAAGGATGGTATAGAATCCGTCAAGAAGAATGCGCCGACCGCCGAAATCGTAGAGCAGTAAGGCAACGTGGCCATTTCCCTCAGGGCTTCTGGCAACGCCGGAAGCCCTCGCATTCCCAAGAGCACTTCAATATCGCGCTTACACGGGAGCTGGTAAAAGCTCCATGATCCCGGACCGGCAATAACCGAATCGAGGTGGAACCAGATGGAATTGACAGATCTCTTGACCAAACAACTGGGGGTGAAGGAAGCGCAAGCCCAAGGTGGAGCCGGGCTGCTCTTCAAGCTGGCCAAAGACAAATTGGGAGCCGGGGATTTTTCCAAGGTGTCGTCGGCAGTCCCCGGCATGGACGGTCTGCTTGCTGCTGCGCCATCCGGAGGTGGGGGCATGCTGGGTGGACTGGGCAAGATGTTTGGTGGCGGCGGGGGATTGGCGGGCGTGGCCGGCGGATTCTCCAAGCTGGGATTGGATAGTGGCATGGTGGCCAAGTTTGTCCCCATCATTCTCCAGTTCGTCCAGAGCAAAGGAGGGGATGGAGCCAAAGGGCTGCTGGAGAAAGCGCTGAAATAGGTGTCCAGGGCAGGCGATCGCCATCCGAGTCAATGTGGTCGCATTACCGGCGACGCACGTTTATTCTGATTGGGAGGTAAACGAAGGATGCCTGACAGGAAAGCGAAGATCATTTCGGAACCCAGTCCCGGGACAAGGCCAATCATCGACCAGAAGTCATTGCCCGTGGCCGTCAGCAGCGGTGACGTTAACGTCCAATGCGGCTCTTGCGGGACCGTCCTGATTCAGGGCATGATTGGCACGGAATTTGCCGGCATTGTGATTAAGTGCCCCAGGTGCGGGCAATTCAACGAGATGTAGCCCGAGACTGAGTGACGAGCTCTCCTTCCGTTGCCGTTTGCGCCCGGCGTCTTTGGCGTGTTTTTCATTGAGATCAATACGTGCATCCGTTCGACGCATCGTGACAGGCCTCTGGGCCTGAAAAGCTTGAATTAGGTGTTGATCTCAATAGAACATAATACCTTCCGGCGTTCTGCTTTTCGTGCAATACTGTCGATCGTCGCGCGCTCTGTGCGCATCCGCGAAATCGAACGACAGGAGGTTGACTCAGAACAACGATTGAACGTACCATCAGTGGTTTCCGGCGTGGACGAGGTCTTCGCCGGCTCTGCGTGGTGGTGATAATACGAGGAGGGTAAAACAGATACATGCTTAGCAAGATCGGTTTTTGGGCATTCATCATCGGTCTGATTCTCTGTGTGGTCGCCGGTTTCGCTTGGGCAAATAACAATGGCGTGGTGATAGCCTTGCTAGTACTCGGGCTGATAATCGGCTTCCTCAATGTAACGGCTAAGGAAACCATGCTATTTCTGGTGGCCACGATAGCTCTTATGGTGGCTGGGCGCGGTATTTGGCCCGCTCACTGTGTTAAGCCTGGGCAAGCATCTGGACAACGTACTGGTCTACGTTGCTACCTTGATGGCGCCGGCGGCGATCATCGCGGCGATCAAAGCGTTGTGGGCAGTGGGTAAACCTGGCGAAACCGCTTAAAGCTCGTTGGAACAGCTTAATCCGGTGTGACTGCATGGGTCCTCGACGCCGTAGAGGGTGACTAGGTCGGCCGTGGCATTCTGATTGACGGCGCGAAATCGAAGGAGGATACTCCTTTGGGATGTCCTCCTTTGCGCGTGCGAGTGTGGGTGAGTCTTGTGGTCGCGCCTGGCCTCTGTTCCAAGATCGACCGGACGCGTTCACCACACTCACGGAAGTCAGAATCTTGATCCGCAACGGCGGTGAGAATACAATTAGTCCCGGCGCGCCCGGCTCTCAAACTCCTGAACCCCTGGCCACCAAGCCGGGACTGCCTCAGGCATTCCCGCACCAATTGTGCCTACCAGCGGAAACCGGACAGTATCGCAGAATCATTTCTGAGAGCAGTAACATGAGAAGAAAAGAGGGCGATAACGACATCGCAGCCCTGGTGGCCGGCAACAGCGCGTTTGCCTTCGATTTGTATCGGACAATACGAAAAAGGGGCACTAACCTGTTCCTCTCACCCTACAGCATTTCGGAAGCACTGGCGATGGCCGTCGCCGGGGCCCACGGCGACACCTCAAGAGACATGACACAAACCCTTCACTTCAGCCTGCCGCCGGGTCTCCTGCACCCGGCGTTTCATGGTCTTGACCAGCGGCTCAAGACTCGTGGTCAGGGAGCAAGCGGCCAGGATGATGGCGGTTTCAGGTTACACGTGGTCAACGCCATCTGGGGACAAAAGGGCTATGAGTTCTTGGCGCCGTTCCTTGACACTCTTGCACAGAACTATGGTTCAGGGTTGCGGGCCCTGGACTTCACAAATGAAACGGAACAGTCGCGGTCCGCCATCAACAAGTGGGTCAGTGACCAGACTGAGGGAAGAATTCAAGACCTGGTTCCAGCGCGGGCGATCGACCATCTGACGCGGCTCGTCTTAACCAACGCTATCTACTTCAATGCGGCCTGGAAGCACTCCTTCAACTCGAGTTTGACTGCTGATGGCACTTTCCATCTCATTGGCGATACCGACGTAACCGTTCCCATGATGCAGCAGACCAAATCATTCCGCTACGGCGAAGGCGGTGGGTACCAGGCTGTCGAATTGCCCTATGACGGTGATGACCTTTCGATGTTGATCTTGCTCCCTGAAATTGGGCAGCTTGATGCCCTCGAAAACAAGTTGCAGGCGGGATTCGTTGAGGCAATCGTCGGTGATTTGGCGATGCAGGAAGTGACTCTGGTAATGCCCCGATTTGAATACGAGTTCGGTTTCGGACTGAAAGAAGCCCTCAGTATGCTCGGCATGCGGGTAGCCTTTAGTTCGGAGGCGGATTTCTCGGGAATGAACCGCAAGCGCGACCTTTTCATACAAGATGTTATCCATAAGGCCTTTGTTTCGGTGGATGAAGCCGGAACCAAGGCCGGTGCGGCCACGGCGGTGATAATGACGACCAAATTCGCGCCTGCGCTGGCAGTCGAGATGAATGTCGACCGTCCTTTCATCTTCCTTATCCGGCACATCGCTACCAAGAGCGTAGTATTTCTGGGACGCGTTCTTCATCCCGCGGCATAGGTCGGATTCGACCGGGTCACGCGCGGTCATCTCACGGTGATGCGAGTCAGGGCCTGCTGCTGATTACCGTCGAGGTCTTCCACCACAAAGCCGACCGCATAATCGCCCGCTGCCGCATCCAGTGTCTTCCAGGTGAACATCCGCTGTCCAAAAGTCAGCGTCTTCCCTTCCTGGAAGGCGTCCCCACTCACCTGGCCGCTGCTGTCCAGGTCCAGCCATCTTTCCAGAACCGTAAACTCGTCGCCGGCCTTGGGTATGATCTCGCGCGGCGCGCTGGCCTCGCTTTCGCCCGTAAAACCAAACGCCTGGCGCATCACCCCGTCTATGAAGCTAAGGCGCAGCGTTGACCTGTCTCACCGCTGCCAGCGAAAGTATAGGTCCCATCGACGGTATAGATAGCGTCTTCGGCACTGCGCCCGTAATCTTGAGGCTTGAACAGGGCCGGTACCGAGGTCGTGCCGTCGCTGATGGCGAAAACCACCGGTTCCCAAGTGAATTTCAGAGTGAAGTCGCCCTGACCCCAGTCCGGGTAATAGACACCATTTACCTGGCGAGTTACGGAACTCTCCAGGTAGTCCTGGTCAGCTACGAAGATGGAATTGGACGCCCGGTCGTAGAAACCGACAAACAGGTAGATGTGGCCCATATTTTCGCCGCTCACATCGGCGCTCAGAGTCACCGACTGGCCGGGGCCAACTTCGGTACTTGAAGTCGTAACCGGAGACACTGTGATCCCACCGGCAGCCGGAGCACGTACCGACCCACCGGGTGGTACGACGGGGCGGGTGTCGCTCTCTGCGAACTTCTGGTCGGAATAATGGTAGGCCAGGAAATCATCCCAGAGGGATCGTGTGGCAAAGCGGTTGGCGATGGCAGTGTAGGATTGCGCTCCCGGTGATCGAGTTCTGGTAGAGCTGGGAGTTGGGGAAGTAGATGGCTATCCCCGTGGATCCCGGCTTCTGAGGACCGTGCTTTTCCGCGATCACCGCCTGCTTAATTGCGGCCAGGACGCCGTCCGACGCCCTGGGTGATTTCGGCCGTGCTGCTATTTTGCTTGAGCATTTGTACGAAATTGCCCAGGTCAATATATGAAGACGGAACCTGGGAGCCAAAGACGCTGGTATAGCTCTGGGCATAGTCCCTGCTACTGGCCAGAGTCTTCTGGTTGGCGTTCTGGAAAATGAAAGCCAGGTTGTTCAAGCTGCTGTTCAACGGGCCGATCTTGCCCAGGTCGACTGCCGTTAGTGTGCTGCTCTGCCCGATCTCACGGGCCAACTGCTGCGGCGAAACGTCGGATGGTTGGCCGAAAAGACCTCCCATCGGCGAACCCTGACCCAGGAAACTCGGCCCTGGCGCTGCTGTCCAGAATAATCTGGTCATTCTCAATGTAACCCTGCACGATCAACCTGGCAGAGACTCGGCCCCATCCATGTCAGGGTTCTGGGTCAATCGCCTTGAGGAAGTCGGCGTAAGCCCAGCCCAGGGACGGTTCCACCTCCTCAGAGGCGACCGCATAACGGGCGTGTGGCTCCAGAGCAGGTAAAGACCTCCAATCTGGCCCATCAAGCAGGCGTCGAGGCCGATCGACTTCAAACTTGTCCAGCCCTGTACTCGCCCGGATCTGGCCCAGGGCATCATCCATCTCATTCAGATAGAGCATATCGCCCAGGCGGGCCTCCATAGGAATGCTGGCGTCCACACTGCCTTTGGGAATGGGGTCGGTCCAGCCACCAGGCCAGCCCATGCCGTGATCCGATAGTATCAGGGCATATTTGTCCGCCGGATAGGTCTTGATCGCCCAGGTAGCAAAGTCGATCAGAGTCTGGCCGGCGGACATGTTAAGCTCACCCAGGTCGGCAATCTGTTGCGAATGCAACTGTCCCAGGTTGTTATCCTGGCTGATCAGGAAGCGCTTGGTACTCGTCCAGTCGCCGTCTCCGCTGTAGGCTCCGTTATAGCGGTCGATCTGTGCCACTACTTTGACCCGGTCGGACGCCCCGGCCTTTTCGGCTTCGTTCAGGTCGAAATAGATGTCCTTTTCCAGGATCTTGTCATCGGCGTCCTGGTAGAGCATAACCAGCCAGGTCTGGCCAATCTTGGCCGGAGCTTGGCTGGCTACTGCAGGGAGGTTCGTGGTGAACGGAGCAGCTGAAGCAAGACCGGAGATCTGGCCGGTGCCTGAACCACTGACAGGATTGGTGGGAGGTGGGGTAGTGCCATCTTCGATGCCAGGACCTCCGCAGTACTGCATGCCAAAGACAATAGCAACGATTATGATTACCAGGATGGTCCCGACACCCCCTAGAAAGCCTTTGCCTCCCGGAAGCGGCAGGCCAGTCCTCCCCCCGGAACCTGAGCTGCTTCCGCCGTAACTGCTCCCGGAGTCTCGCCTGCGCTGTGGTGCCTCAGCTCGTTCGCGCCCCCCGGGTGGCGCCGCCTCAGGTCTGCGGCGGCGTCCTGCTTCAACTGTGCGCCTGTCTCGATCATCGCTGGCGGTCATAGCAAGCTCCTGGTCTTAATCGGCTGCTAAAACATCCTAGGATAATACTGTTTCATCGGTTCCGGCATCTGCTGGCCAATGTACCGGTAGACTTCGGCGTGTCCCTCAATGTCGCTGGAAAGGCCATACTTATTCTTTGAAAATAGCAGGGCAATGAGCCTGAGATGCCTTGATGTTGGCAAGAGTTGCCTAACGTTTCATTGGTTGCCCGGGATGGCGAATGGCCGCACCATTCGAGGCCATTTTCTCGCACCCATCATAGTCGGTTGTCAGGATAACGGCAAGTCGAGTGTAAGCAGTCAAGCCGGGGTGGGCCCGCCTGCCTTGTATCTAGCCACCTGCTTGTACTAAGAGGTAAGATATCAACAGGATTTCTAATACTTGGCATGAGAGCAAGCCTAAGAAGGAAGTTCATGTTCGGCCTGGTAACTTTGGCCGGAAGAAACAGGAGGTAAAGCCGTGTTATTCATGAGTCTTTTGTTGCCAAAGGGAAAAGGGAGAGAAGCTGTTGACTACCTCAAGAACCTCACGGCGCCAAAGGGAATCACAATTCGGGATGTCTGCATCACTTTTGGCCGTTATGATGGTGTAATACTATTTGAAGCACCTGACGAAAAGAGAGCACTCAATTTCGCACTTGAAGTAGGATTTGCCACTGATTACGTGATAGAAACGCTTAGTGCCGTACCGGTGAAGGACCTCTAGAAGCGAAAGAACCGCGAAATGAATAGGATACTGCCATGATCGCCAGGACGCATTTTCCCGCTACTGGAATGATGGTTGATGGATAATGAACTGATCACGGCCGTCGCTCTGGGGATAGGGCTCGCTGCCGCTGCCGGCTTCAGGGTATTCGTGCCCATGCTGGTAGCCAGCATAGCCGGGCATTTCGGGGTCTTCCCATTGCAGGAGAGTTTCGCCTGGCTGGCAAGCTGGCCCGCGATGCTATGCTTCGGCACGGCCACGCTTTTCGAAATACTTGCGTACTACATTCCTCTTGTGGATAACCTGCTTGACAGCATCACCACTCCCCTTGCTGTTGGCGCCGGGACTTTGCTGCTGACCTCGGTCCTTCCCATTGACAACGGTATGCTCAAATGGCTCACCGGGTTTGTTGTCGGGGGAGGTGTTGCGGCCACGGTGCAAAGCGGCACCGTTCTCGCGAGATTGACCTCCACCGCGACGACCGGGGGAACGGCGAATCCGCTTGTCGCGACGGGAGAACACGCTGCTGCAGTCGGTACCTCTCTGCTCTCTCTGGTCATTCCACTGGTCGTGGCATCGGTGCTGCTGGTGCTCGTCGTCACAGTACTGGTGATTTTCCGCAAGAGACTTTTCAGGAGAAAATGCATCTCAAGACAGAAAGGTATGAGGGACTCCGATGAAACAAGAAACTCGTGAGATTGACCAACCCCGGGGCGGCGACCCTCGGTTTGCTGGGTCGATGAATCACGGCGGGACCGCTGATCAGCAGACCGGACCGGCGGGTCGGACCGCACCCGCCCTGGCTTCGCCCCCAAATTCGTGAGATAATCGGTGGCAGACAGCCCGAAGCTGTCCTGGGGAGCGATGGGAGAGAGATGTGAACAACCGGGAATGGCCCTCACAGTCCCCGGGATCGCGGCCTGATCCCTTCGAGAAGGCCGTCGAAGAGTACGGTCTGGCCGACGAAGTATTCCGGGCTGAGCCGCCGCGGTCCCGGTGGAAGCACGGACTGATCGGGCTCTTCCTGGGGCTGGCCGCCTTCGCCGTGGCGGTGGGCGTGCTACTCCTGGCGCTGGACCAGTGCATCCGTTGAGAGCGCCCTTGTATTTCAGGCTTGAAGGAGGGTCAAGACAATGGTAATGGAAGGTTGCCCGACCTGCGAATGGGTGCGAAAAGCCGATACGCTCCAACATTATTCTCCAGAACGAGCACGCCATTGCTTCGGCGGCCGACGAATGGCGGGAAGGACACTGCATCGTCACCTTGAAGAAGCACGTCATCAGCGTTTCCGGCATTGCGCCGGATGAGTACGCTTCGGTCATGGACCTGCTGGCCAGGGTCTCCAGGGCACTTGAGACGAAGTACGGGACTCGAAAGACTTACGTTGTCTCCGTTGGCGACAGTAACAAGTGGCAGCACTTCCATTTCCACCTGTTGCCTAAGCACCGGAGCCTGCCCTCCTACGGTGTCTACGCCGTCCAGAAGCTCAATGAGGCGGAACCACCGAGACACGCTTCGGCCGAGCAGCAGAAAGCTTTGGCCGATGAACTCAGAGGAATGGTGGCGGGAATCTGAAGGCCGGACTCCGGGGAGCGATACCCGACGTCGTTGCGCCGTGCGGCTCAGCCAGCGATCTCCATCCCGTCAGTCCGGCGCCAGCGAAGCCATAACGCCCATCCGGTGACTGCCAGCGATAGAATGGCGATGTAGATTTCTACCTGAATAGAAGTAAGCAGGCCGGCCCCCAACAAGACCACGGAGTAGTTGGTGGCTCCGTGCAGCAACGAAGCAATGAGGTAGAACTGCCAGCCCCGACGTTTGGCCAGTCCGTAACCCGCCAGCGCCGAGACGGCGATGTGAAATGATACGCTGAAGAACCTTTCCCAGAATCCCATCAGGGACAGCAGGCCACTCGTTGCCACGGTACCCCAGGTCCAGCCGGCGGCGAATATGGTGTTGTGAACCCAGATCGCCTCGAACACGCCGAATCCGGCTCCGGAGACCGCTCCGGCGATGAGGCCGAACCTGGGGGTGAAGCGCCGGTGATTGCGCCACCAGTAGCAGACCACGGGAACGAGCTTTGACGCTTCCTGGACGAGACCGCTGAGAAGAATCTGTGGTATTCCGGCAAGCAGCAGCCAGCGGGTAAGTGTCCCCTGGTCCCAGAAATGAACGAGAGCTTGTCCAGCCCAACTCTGGAGGGGGATCTGCACAAAAGCGATGGCCGTCCAGGTTAGAAAGGCGCTGGTGATGCCAACCACCCAAAGCCAGGGCCTCTTGACCATTGGTGGCCGGTAGGGCGTGAGCCAGATAGCCCCGAAGATGATGCCGATGGCCACCGCGACCAGAATCAGGGTCCAGCTAAGGCCGGGAAAATTGAAGGCCGACGTGAAAAAGTGAGTCATTTGACTCAACACGCTGGCCCAGCTCCCGGAAGGTCTCGGTCAAAAGCCATGACTGACAATTACTCAAACCACTGACCGGCAACGTGCTGGTCGCTGTCGAAGACCATGCGTACGCCCACTTCTCCCCTGGCATATTTTGCCCTGTAGTGAACCAGGACGTAGCCCTGCTGCTCCTCAATTCGCAGGAACTCCTTTGAACCATAGGAGCCCAGCTGGCCATCTATCTGGGCCGAGGTCTTGTCCAGCGTTTCCTGGGTCAGAGCGGCTTTGAACTGGGCGCTCCCGTACTGGACATACTTGGCCAGGTTCTTCTCGCTTAGACCCTGCAACGTAGTTTCCGTTGCCGGGTCTGCGTAGGCCCGCACCGCGCTCTCATCAAGAGTCGACTTCGGGCTTGACGTACAAGCGACGCCGACTCCAGCGAGAGCCAGGAGCATCGCAATTACTGGGGCAAATCTGAATACCGTCTTCATATTCTTGGTTTCCTTCGCATGATAGTGTTGGTCTGAACCGCCAGCCTGTCCCGGCGCCGAATTTTCTACGCGGGCAGATCCACGGTTATGCTCGTTCCCTGCCCTGACTGTGACTCTATCGTCAGCCGGCCTCCAGCCGAAGCCACCCTCTCCTCCATGCTCGCCAGACCAAGTCTACCATCTCTCACCAGGTCGGTCACTATTTTGGGCCGGCTGAAGCCTTTACCGTTGTCGACAACCGCTATCCTGGTCATGTCCTCCCGGTATTCAACAGAGATCCGGGCATTGGTCGCATCCGAATGCCGGCCCGTGTTTCTGAGCGCCTCCTCAACGACACGATACAATACCAGCTCAGATTCGCTTTGCAGGCGGCGTTCCGCGCCGATGACCTCGACAGCGGCTTCCACCCCTGACCTTTCTTTCATGTCTGCCGCCAGCGACCGTATTGCCGGCACCAGGCCGAGATGGTCAAGTAGGGGCGGCCGGAGGCCGGAACCCAGCAGCCGCAGGTCCTGAATGATATCCTGGGTTTGGGTGAGCATGGCCTTCAGGAGATTCGGGTTCACGGCCGGACCGGCTTCGCTCGCAGCCGCCAGCAGGTCCAATTGGCGAGCGTGTGCGGACAGTGTTTGGATTATCTCTTCGTATAGCTCATGAGATATGCGCGCCCGCTCAGACTCAAGGACCCTTGCCGTGAGCCGCGAGTACAGGCGCAGGTTCTCCTGCAGCCGTTTCTGTTCGGTGATATCCAGGACGCTCTCAATCAGCTGAATGACGGCTCCCCGGGAATCGAAGACGGGATAAGCATGCACCTCAACACTTCGGGCGTTCCCCTGCATGTCATAGTGGGTGTGCTCCACGACCGTAGGTTTCTGAGTGCGCCTCACTTCTTCAAGGGGACAGACATGAACCGGGCCGACGCAGGGGGTCTGCCGGTCGTGGGTCAAGGCGTAGCAGTGAAGGTCGTCTGACAATTTCCCGCCGCTCGCCGCCTGATTCATCAGCTTGATCTTATAGTCATTCGCATCGATGACGTAGAAGGGGTAGGGAAGAGACTCGATCACCTTCACCAGGAATTCCCGGTTTCCCCTTATCAGCTCTTCTTTCTTCTTCCCGTCGTCAACGGCATCAAGCTGGAGGGCCAGCAATACGCCGGCGATACCCAGAACGATGAAGAAGACTGTCGCTCTGAGTAAGGCATCGGGGTAAGGAGAAATGAACAGGGCGCGGGGGAGAAAGACCAGCATCGTAACCAGCGAAGTTACTATGGCCCCCTTCAACCTGAATGAATACGCGGCAAACAGTACGGGTATCAGGAAGAGCAGCCGGTGCAAGTCGTGAACGGTGTAGAAGACGCCCCACCGTGGATTTGGCCACCCCATGAAATCGATTATCGTGTCGAGGTAGTAGAACGCTGAACAGGCCACCAATGCCATGGTGACGTACCATAGACGCGGATTCTTTAGTGAGGGGGCACGAATATTGACCATCAGGGGGCTCTTTCCGTATAGCTTCTGGTATCGTCCCGGACCTGCACACGTCAGCAGGTTTTGTACAAGAGACTAGCACTTCCACAACAATGACTCAACCCTGAGCCACGGACACGGCGTTCCGGAGACCTGGCCGCGTGGGCGTTGACGCCTTCACGGATTCAGCGTACCATGTGGGGCACCGGCGTTCCCCGGTTCGGCGATTTGGACCACGATGGCATCCATGACCCGGGAGTCGACCGGACTGACTACCCGAACCCGTTTGCCGCCAGGAAGTTCGTTTTAGCCTTCGTCGTGGAATATAATGGCGGCGTCTCGACAATTCTGCGATTCGGATGACCGAAGGAGGCTGCACCATGACCATTGAAGACTTGGAGCAACGCATCAAGACCCTTGAGAGCGAGGTCCGGACTCTGAAAGACGTTCAGGAAATCGAAATCCTCCAGCGGGCATATGGCTACTACCTGGAGCACTGGATGGATGACGAGGTGATTGACTGTTTTGCCGACCGCCCCGACGTTGAGCTGTCCCTCTACGAAGGGACATGGCTGGGCAAGGAAGGGATCAAACGGTATTTCAAACGAGAGCAAGGGGTACCGCCAACCTTCCTGCACCAGGTAATGCAACTGTCGCCCATTATCCATGTGGACCCCGACGGGGAATCGGCCCGGGGAAGATGGTACAGCTGGGGGGCGGTGGCAAGTCCCGGTGAGAACGGCATCAGGCAATTCTTCATGGGCGGGATCTACGAGGCTGAATACACGAAGGAAGACGGCAAGTGGAAGATCCTCAAGCTCAAGTACAGCCTCCACCTGGCCGCCGACCCGCGGGAGGGCTGGGTAAGACCGGACAAGGTCGCCAGGCCGGGAGCAACTGAAGGGCGCCGGCTCACCTTGAACCCGGACGTCCCGCCCGGCGGAATGGATTCTCTTTATCCGTCCGGCTTCATCTTTCCCTTTCACTTCAAGCACCCGGTGACCGGCAAAGAGACCTCCGAGTCGCAGCGCAACGCCGCCCTGAAGTTCAGACCCAACCGTCTGAGCCGGACGCAGACCTGAGACGCTTGTAGTTGCGCCCCGATCGTTGAAGCTGCCTTCATTGACAATTCGTACACGGGAGAATTGCCATGACTGATATCAAACAGAAGACCACGCCGAATCTGTGGTTTGACCGTGAGGCCGAGGAGGCGGCCAATTTCTATGCGTCCGTTTTTGGGAACGCCCGGGTCGGTGAAGTAGTGCGGGCCACGAAGGCAGGTTTTGACATCCACGGTTTGCCGGAGGGCACGGTGATGGGCTTGGTACAGATGAGAAAACGGACTCGAACTGCGCCCGTGAGGCGGCTGTACTGTGTCACCTATGATGACGGACCGTGCCACCACTTGGGAGGCCCGTACAAATACTCGGTGGCCGACTCTCTGCCTGAGAAAGCTGTCTTTCTGGATACCACCGCAAGTACGGCCGCCGCCACCATCAAAGTGTAAGTAACGAATTCCAGAAGATTGCATGCCCCGTACGGGATCGTGGTTGAGAAGAACAAGGCTTTCGCTATGCTCGTTTCTGTCCAGGGACTGAGCAAGATGGTGAAGACCAGCGGCATAACCGCGCAGGCGACCACGAGTCCCCAGGTCCGGCGAATAAGGGCGGAGACCATCCCCAGCATAAGCGGCAACAGGAATGGCAGCCAGACGACAAATCCGGCCGGAGCCCAGATGCGCGTCCCGCCCAGACTCCCCGGCAGATTCTCCGGGTGGAAGAAGAATCTGGTGGCGGCCACGAAATAGGGCACTGATGCCGCTGCCAGCATCAAGCCGGCGGTCAGCGGCATCCACTTCTTCTTCACGTCGTCCCTCCACAGAGCTACCGGATCGCGGATCGGGTCCCCGGTCCACCCAGTGTTCTCGTCCTTTCCATGCCCACATAATAGTAATGCATGAGCGGGCCAAAACCGAACAGTCCGGGCAAGAACGCATACCCGCACTAGCCGGGTCCGCCGGCGACCTCGTACTTGAAGATCTCTTCTATCGGCTTGTGGAACAGCCGGGCGATCTTGAAAGCCAATGGCAGGCTGGGATCGTACTTCTCTTTTTCGATGGCAATGACGGCCTGCCTCGAAATTCCCAGTTCGCGCGCCAGGTCTTCCTGCGTCCAGTCATGTTCGGCCCGGAGCACCCGCAGCCGGTTCTTCACTGGTACCGCCGGTAGGCGATGGCGTAGCCGATGAGCAAGGCCACCTCCATGAAGTAGCCGCTGTCGATGAACCCCAGCGGCAGATTCACTCCCGCCTTGATGATGAAGCCGATCAGGAATATCACCGGCAGCGTTATCAGGAAAGCGATGGCCAGCCCTTCCACGATGATCCGCCGCTGCACTTCGTCCTGACTCACCGTATACCGGAACGCCAGGACGATTTGCAGCACCATCAACCCCACCGGGACCAATCCGATCAGGATGCGGACGGCCAATCCCACTTCGAGAATTTCGAGCAGGACCGAGGCCGCGATCCAGGCAACCACGATTAAGCCGGCAACAACGTATATGTCCCTGTCCGTAATCTTGCGTTTCACTGTCATCCCTCACCCATGTTTGGGAGTAGTGTAACATACTATACGCTTTTTGTAAAGTCTTAGTTACTTATGAGATCACCGTTCGACCATCTTCGGACCTGAGAATCAGGGCCGCGCCGTCTTCGAGAGACGGGACTGCGGCTATTCCAGGGTGCGCTTCATCTCTTCGAACTGCTCTTTGGTAATCTCGCCGTTGGCAAAGCGCAGCCGGAGCGTTTCCAGGGCGTCCCGGCGCGGGGCTTGCGGGACCTGAATGGATGCCATGGTGCCCCGGGTGTGCCCGATGTTCTCCTCCACCGTTCTCGAGATGTCGGCAATCCGCCCTTTGGGGAGATAGTCCAGGACGAGGCTTTCGCTCATGAACCGGTGGCCGATGGTTACGGTGGCGAACGTCAGTCCTTTGTTCACCTTGAAATTGGCCATGTCTTCGTAGCGGTAGTCCTCGATGTCCTTTTTTAAACCCAGGAATCCCGAAGGCGAGTACCGGATCACCCGCTGGCTGGTCACCACGATCGTGTCGGGTGTGAAAAGCGCTTTCCACCGCGACTGTTTAACGGTCAGGAGCACCGTCTCGTTGGCGAGGAGCATTCGGCGAATGTCCGCGGGCACGTCGATACGGGCTGTGTTCTTCTCCAAGCGTTCACCCCCCACTCGATTTTCGATGTAGTACAAGTGTAGTACATCGGGCGCCGGACTGCCCGACGCCATCCGGCGGCCATCCGGTTTTCAGGGCGCCGGGTCACATTGATGTTACGCCGCCGCGGGTTATATCATGTACTAGCCGATCGGGTTCTCGATCGTTTCGCGAGGAGGGAAATTGGAGTCACGGCGCCGGCCGCAACCACGGTATCGCATCGTTGTGATGTGTCTCATTATGCTGGCAGCATCGGTTGGCCTGTCCTACCTGTTCCTCAAGGTGGATTTGATACCGAACCCGGCCAGCGTGGAAAGGGGGCTGATCGACGACTTCCTGAAGCTCCTCTTTGCCATCGCCAGCGTCTTCTTCGTGGTGATAGTCACGGCCGGCATATACGCCTTGCTTTTCTTCCGCCGCCGGCGCGGTGATGACACGGATGCCCCGGCTACCAGGGGCAGTCTTCCCTTGGAGTTGACCTGGACGCTGGTCCCGCTGGCGGTAGTGGTTGCCCTGGGCGTGTACGGCACGGTGGTGCTCGACCGGATGGAAACGCCGCCCCGGACGGCGGACCCGGGGCTGTCGGAGATCACCGTCGATGTGACCGCGTTTCGGTTCGGGTGGCTGTTTGAATATCCGTCGTTGGGCATCAGGTCGGTTGAACTCGGGTTGCCGGTAGGTCGCCCCGTCTTGTTCCGGATACGGTCACTGGATGTGGTGCATTCTTTCTGGGTCCAGGAATTCGGTCCCAAACAGGATGCCGTCCCGGGGTTGACCACCGAACTGCGCATCACGCCGACGAAGACCGGGAATTTTCAAGTGCAGTGTTCGCAGCTGTGCGGCTCCGGGCATACGCTCATGGTGGCCCCCGTGAGCGTCTTATCGGCCGCCGATTTTGAGCACTGGGTCCAGTCGCAGCCGGCGCTGACGCCCGCGGCGACGGGCGCGGCCGGCCGGGCACGAGCGTAATCTTGAGCGCTCTCAACATGTCTTTCAGCCTGGATGAGATTACAGTGCCCGCCGGAGCCTCGATAACCGTTGAACTCAGGAATCAGGACACCGGCATTCCCCACAACTTCGCCGTTTACGATAGTCCGGCCCTCCAGAAGACCATCTTCCAGGGCAAGGTGATTACCGGGCCGTCGACCATTGTGTACCAGTTCATGGCCCCCATGAATCCGGGGACATATTTCTTCCGCTGTGATGTCCACGGAACGACTATGACCGGGAAATTTGTGGTCCAATGAGCGACCGGCGGATATGAAGGTCTTTTTGTCGCTGGGGATGGTGAGAGGCACTGTGGCCGGACTGGCCGGGACCATCTGCGGCGCCGGACTTACGGCGCTGGTGCGCTGGGCAGTGGGTATGGCCGCCTGGAACCCGGGTGCGGTGTTCACGGTGGGCATTCTGACCGGGGTGGCCGCCTACCTGGCCGGGGCCGGTGTTTTCACCCACTGGGCGCGTTGGGCGACCGGGGGGCGGGGGGACGGAGAAGAAACGGTCCGGCGGGGCTGGACCCGGTATTTCAGTGTCGATACCAACCACAAGGTCATCGGCATTCAGTACCTGGTGACGGCGCTGATTTTCCTGCCCTTTGCCGTGGCGCTTCAGATCCTGGGGCGGCTGGAGATGACCCGGCTCTTCGGCTCTTTGATGACCTCCGCCACCTACGAATCGATTATCAGCGATCATGGCATCGTCATGCTGTTCATCGTCGTTCTTCCGGCCTTCGCCGGCGTCATGAACTATGTCGTTCCGCTGCTGGTCGGCGCCCGGGACATGGCGTTCCCGCACCTCAATGCGCTCAGCTTCTGGCTGGTCCCGGCGGCCGGACTGCTCACCGTCTTCAGTCTGGCGGCCGGCGGGTTCGACACCGGCTGGACGGTCTACGCCCCGCTCAGTTCCTCGTACGCGAAACTCGGGATGAACCTCATCCTGCTGGGCGTGTTTGTGGGCGGCCTGTCGTCCATTCTGACGGCAGTCAACTTGTTGACCACGATACTCAAGATGCGGGCTCCGGGCATGACGCTGTTCCGGATGCCTGTTTTCGTCTGGTCGGCCCTGGCGACGACTGGATTGAGTCTGGTATTCACCCAGTACGTTGCGGTGGCTTTCCTGCTGGTCCTCTTTGAAAAGCAGTTCGGGCTCGGTTTCTTCCGGCCGGAACAGGGGGGCCATCCCCTGCTGTACCAGTACCTGTTTTGGTTCTACTCCCACCCGGCCGTCTACGTGTTCGTTCTGCCGGGACTTGGTCTTATAAGCGACATGATTCCGGTCTTCGCCCGCAAAGCGCTTTTCGGCTACAAAGGGGTAGCCGTCTCCAGCCCGGGCATCGCCCTGGGCGGGACGTTCGTCTTCGCCCATCATATGTTCGCCGCCGGCATGCCCGGCTGGCTGCGCGTTCCCTTCATGATCAGCACTCTTCTGGTGGCCGTGCCGACGGGCGTGAAAGTCTTTGCCTGGGTGGCCACCATGTGGTCGGGCAAGCTCCGCATCACGGTGCCGTTCCTCTTTGTCCTGTCCTCGATCCTGATCTTCCTGATTGGTGGCCTCACCGGGATACCGCTGGGCATTGTGCCCACCGACCTGTACCTTCACGATACCTATTTTGTAGTTGGGCACTTTCACGCCACGTTGTTCGGTGGATTCTTCCTGCCGCTGATGGCCGGAATTTTCTACTGGTACCCCAAAGCCACCGGCCGGATGCTGTCCGAAAGGCTCGGCAGGTGGCAGTGGCTGGCGCTGACGTTGGGCTCGGCTGGTCTGGTCGTTCCCATGATGGGGTTGGGCATACTGGGTCAGCGGCGGCGCGTTGACGAGTACACCACGGGGATGGGCGCCCAACAGTTGCACATCCTCACCGCCGTCGCCGGGATAATCGTTTTTGCCGGCTTGGTCCTTCTTGCCGTCAATATTGTGCGCAGCCTGAAAACCGGTGCCCCGGCCGGCGACAATCCGTGGGAGGCGCGGACTCTCGAGTGGCAAGTCTCTTCGCCACCGCCGGAGGACAACTTTGCCGTGATCCCACGGGTCGTTGGCGAGCCGCACGCCTACGGTATTCCCGGTGCGGTCCACGCTGTGGTTCCGGGCCGGAAAGTGTCTTCGGAGGGGATGTGAAAACCGCGGTTGGACCGAAACGTCGATCAGGGCCCGGATATGCTGTTTTCGCGGGGCTGATCGCGTTCAAAGTGGCCGAGTACTTCATCGGAACCAGGGTTCACTCGGGTGGCTGGGGGTATCTCGCCCTCATCGCCATCGGGGGCAGCCTGCTGATACTGTATTTCTTCATGCGTATCGATCAGCTCGGGCGCCCCAAGGGGAGTGGTCATGAATAGGGTGGTGAGCGACGCCGGTAGCCGGCTGGCCATCAACCGTCTGGGCCTGTGGCTGTTCTTTCTGTCGGAGAGTTTTCTCTTTTCGGCCCTGCTGGTTACCCGGTTCTATCTCCAGGGCGTCCACCGGCCGGCCGACTTGAACCAGCCGCTCGGCTTTGCCATCTCGGTCGTGCTGCTCGTCAGCAGCCTGACGGCCTACCGGGCCGAGACCGCCGTGGCCGGCGGCGAGGAACGCCGCTTTCGGCGTAACGTCGTTTTTACCATAGTGCTGGGTTGTCTGTTCCTGGCCGGCGTGGGGGTGGAGTGGGCGGAGGGTTTTCGGGCCTTCCCGCCGGCGACGGGATTCGGAACGGTGTTCTTCACGCTGACCGGGTTTCATGCCTTTCACGTGTTGTCGGGTCTGGTGGCGCTGGCGATACTTCTTCTCCCCGGACAGAAGGGCCGTTTCACTCCCGGCAATCACTGGGGGGTCGAAGGCATTATCAAGTACTGGCACTTCGTGGATGTGGTATGGCTGTTCATTTTCCCGGCGCTGTATCTCGTGAGTTAGGGTGCCCAGGCCGGTAATCCTCGATATCGGGCGGTGAAGGTGATTTCGATGGTAACGGTGACCGCGCGACGGGTAAAGTACGGCACGGTTGGTGACTACCTCTCACTGACCAGGCCGCGGTCTATCGGGCCCCACCTGCTGACCGCGGCCGCCGCCATGTTTCTGGCCGCCGGACCTTCCTTGTCAGCGTCCAGACTGGCGTTCACACTGCTGGGTGGGGCGTTTGTGGCGGCGGCGGCAAATACCTTCAACTCCTACGCCGACCGGGACATTGATGCATTGATGGCACGGACCCGCCACCGGCCGCTGCCTTCGGGCCAGGTCAGCCCCAATCAGGCACTGGTGGTTGGGGCAGGCGCCGGCCTGGTCGGCTTGGTCGTTCTGAGCGTGCTGGTGAATTGGGCGGCGGCAGTCCTGGCCGCGATGGCCCTCACCTACTACGTTTTGCCCTACACGCGATGGCTGAAGCGGCGCACCTGGTGGAGCACGGTCATCTGCAGCGGCGTGGGCGCCTTCCCGCCCCTGATCGGATGGGTATCGGTGACGCAGCGTCTTGAAGTCACGCCCTTCCTTCTGTCCGGGATCATCATGCTCTGGACACTGCCCCATTTCTGGACGCTGGCCATCTTCCGGCGCGCCGATTACCAGCTGGCCGGACTGAGCATGGCGCCGGAGCGTGGGGCCGGCGTCTGGATCGTCGCGTCGTCCGTGCTCATGGTAGCGGCCACCCTGCTGCTGGCGCCGGTCGCCCACCTGGGCATCTTCTATCGAATGACCGCCGGCCTGCTCGGTATGGCCTTCCTGGGCCTGGCGTTGCCGATGGGCCGGGGAGACTCACGCGGCCCGGGCGGGGCGTCTCTACCGCTATTCCATCGTCTACATTGCGATTCTGTTCGGGGCAGTAATACTGGACACGCTGGTCCTCTGATCAGCCGTGTCCCGGCCAGTCAGCTAAGTGGTCTCTTATCGGCGCCCCGCTGGTGGGCGCCGATCAGAGAGCGATGCCTACGACCTCAGGAACTTTATGAGCGCTTCGATCTGCGCCGGAGTGAGCTTTCCCTTCCAGGTGGGCATTCCGTTGCGGCCGTTGGCTATGGTGTCCCGAATGTAGTCATCGGTCCGGCCTCGCGACTGGAGAGCCGCAGCGGTGAGTTCAGGGCCTACGAATCCCTGGCGGTTGGCCCCGTGGCAGGCGGCACAATTAGCGGCATAGATGGCCCGGGCGTCGATGGCCGACGTTGGCGACGCCGAAGTGGACGTCGGCGGTGTCGTGGCAGGGGAGGACGTTGTGACTCCTCCCCCGCAACCCACCAGGAGCCCTGCCGCCCCGAGGACGGCGAGTATTCGCTTCATCATTTCAGCCTCGAAATATCGTCATTTTAACTGGCGTATGATCTCGTCCGACCCGCGCCAGGCTAGCGCCTGAATGTTCTCGGTGGGATTGAAGGCCGAAGTGGTTGGATGCACCGAGCCGCTGAAGACGAAGAGATTGGGTACTTCGTGGCACCTGCACCACTGGTCGACCACGTTTCTCTTGGGATCGTTGCCCATACGCGTGCCCCCCTGGGCATGCGTGGAGGCGCGCCCTGCACCCGCCGCCGGCTTCCAGATGCCGGTGGCTCCCATCTCTTTCATGATTGCTTCGGCCTTGTCCTGCATGAAAGCATACATTTTTTTCTCATTGTCGCCAATATCAAACGTGATTCTGGTGACGGGCATGCCCGATGTCATCCTTGACGTCGGGGTCAAGGTCGAGGAAGTTGCCGTCATATGGCAGGACTTCTGCGCTTCCTGCCGAGCCGAGGCCCCCGATATGATTGAAGTTCTTCCGGATGAAGTCCTTGTAGGCGGCCCCCCAACGCGGCGTCCCGGGCGGCAGGTTGCCGCCACCCGATATGGGCGTGAGTTGGTTCCGGGCACAAATGTAAGTGCCGCGTATGAAACCCAGTCCTTTGTGATCAAAGTTGTCGGCGTTGAAATCGTCGATATTCACAGCCTGGCCCTGAGGACCGCAGAACAGATTCAGGCCCTGAGAGAATATGCCGTTCACCGACCAGTTGCCGTGGCCAAAGTAGTACTTACCTACCATGCCGGCGTTGTTCGAAAGGCCGTTGGGGAAGAGGTCGGACTTGGAGACCAACATGAGCCGGACGTTTTCGTAAGTGTAAGACGCCAGAACAAAGGCGCTCGCCTCCTGTTCCTGAGTCACGCCGCCCGCGTCCACATAAGTCACACTTTTCACGTTGCCCTTATCGTCAGTATTGAGCTTAACGACGCGGCTCAGCGGGCGCAGGTCAAAATTGCCGGTGGCGACGGCTTTGGGTATGGTCGAAACGAGGGTGCTGGTCTTGGCATCGATGTGACAGCCGTAGCTGCAGCACCAGCCGCAGAACGTGCAGGCCGAACGCCCGTCAAAGTCGCGCGAGAGTATTCCTGCGGCTCCCGGAAATGGATGATAACCCATCTTCTTGGTCGCCTGAGTAAAGAGACCGCCCAGGCAGAAATCCGGAAGCGGCGGCAGCGGGTACTCGCGCTGGCGGGCTCCCTCAAACACGTTGCCGCCTTCGATGACTTGTCCCTTGATATTGCCTCAGGTCGCGAAGGGGGGCCGTCGTGACGGGTGGGGGCGGCAGGTCTTTGGCGAACTGGGTTACTTCGGGGAGGACGCCGCTGACCGCCGGCCCCGATCATCACATGGGAAGCAGTTCGTAGACGGAGACCTTGCCACCTTCGGCCAGGCTCGGGGCGCCTTTGGCCATTTCCGCTGCCGCCTCGACGCTATTGGCTTGAACGATGCTATAGCCGGTGACCGGATTTGCCCCGAGGGTCCGGGTTCCCGACTTGCTTACTGACTTGCCGGGCTTGGTGGGGGCTCCGGCGTCGACCAGAGACTGGCCCAGCTTGCCGAACCATCCCATCCAGGCATCCATCGACTTCTTCTGCTGCGCCGGGGTCGCTGCCATCATGCCGCCGTAGTATACGAACAGGTACTTCGCCATCTCACGCTCCTCTAGAACAGATATCCATTCTTGACTCTAGCACCTGAGTGGTGAAGAAGTCCTAAAATTTCTGCGAAAACTATTACATTAGTGTGTCTTTCGGCCTTCCGCTTTGGGGAGCCGCCGTCACCGGCATTATCCGACGTAATCGTGAGTTGTCCGAAAGCATCTATGATCGAACTGGTACTCGCTTACTCAAATTCCAGTTCCCCTGGCTGACGTGAGCTATGCGAGATGGCGGAGGCACCCGTCATCCGCGATGGGTTCGTATCCCCACCACGTGTTTCGATGCCCGAACGTAGAAGGCCTTCTTTGCGATTTCCGAAGCCACGACGTACAGAATGGTGATAGCCCCCAGAGAAAGCATTATTGTCACCGGCAATGGCGTGAATCCGAGGTACGCGGCGAACGGGAGGTAAGGTATAACCACGGTTATGCCGGCAACGGTAAGAGTACTGATAAACAGATATTTCCCCGGCCGGCTTTGGAAGATCGATTTCCGTGTTCGCACTACCAGAGCGATGAACAACTCGGTCATAAGTGATTCAATGAACCAGCCCGTACGAAACGCTTCAGGCGAGGTCCGGAACACGAGAAGCAGCAAGCCAAACGTGAGGAAGTCGAAAACGGAGCTGACGAGTCCGAACACGATCATGAAGTTGCGAATGAACCGTAGATCCCACCGGGGAGGAGTGGCTATCATCTCAGCATCCACGTTGTCGGTGGCTATGGTCAAAGCCGGGAAATCGGACAGGAAGTTGTTGAGCAGGATTTGCTTGGCCAGGAGGGGTAAGAAGGGCAGAAAGAACGACGAGGCCGCCATGCTGAACATGTTGCCGAAATTGGCGCTGATGGTGGTAAAGATGTACTTCATGGTATTGGAAAAAGTCTTTCTTCCCAGCACGATGCCGCGTCGAAGGTCTTCCAGGTCCGGTTCCAGCAATACGAGATCAGCGGCCTCTTTGGCCACATCAACCGCTGAATCCACGGAAATGCCGACGTCAGCGGCGTAGAGCGCCGGGGCATCGTTTATCCCATCGCCCATGAATCCGACAACGTGCCCCATGTGTTTCAGTACCTGAATAATGCGTTCCTTGTCACTGGGATCAACCTCGGCGAAGACGTTGGCGGCGTCGGCCGCCTGCCTCAGGGCGTCATTATTCATTTGAGCCATGTCTCGGCCCGTCACTACACCGGTGATCCTCATGCCCACCAGTTCCGCCACGTGTTGGGACACCAGACGGTTGTCGCCCGTAATGACCTTGACCCGAACGCCCAGCTTGTCGAGTTCCTCCAGTGCCTCACGGACGTCTTTCTTCGGAGGGTCAAGGAATAGCAGAAAGCCCAAAAAGGCAAGGTCATGCTCGTCATTGCGGTTGTATACCGAAAGCGGAGGGACCTCCCTGGTGGCCACACCCAGAACGCGGAACCCCTGCCGGCTCAGCTCTTGAAATCGCAACTGGATCTGATTCTGCACCTCGGCGTTCAACGGTGAACTGCGGTCTTCGTGCCGGACCTGGGTACACACCTCCAGGACTTTATCAAGGGCCCCTTTGGTGGTCATGATCAGTCCGGCGTGGGCGGTGCCTTTGTCTTCCACGACGACGGTCAAGCGTTTTCTCACAAAATCGAAGGGGATTTCATCGAGCTTCTTGACGTTCCCTGAAGCTAGCAGGTCCGGAAACCGCTCCTTTCCCTGGGCGACAATGGCTTCATCCAGGGCATTTGCCAGCCCGGTCTGAAGAGCTGAATTCAGATAGGCGTAGCGGAAGACTTCTTCAGAGGGATGTCCATCGAAATCATTCGCCGCATCCATCTTTACCACGCCTTCGGTAAGAGTGCCGGTCTTGTCCGTGCAAAGAACGTCCATACTGCCGAAATTCTGGATCGAAGACAGTCGCCGTACCAGCACTCCCTCCTTTGCCATGACTTGTGCTCCCCTCGACAGGTTGAGGCTGATAACCGCGGGCAGGAGTTCGGGGGCCAGACCGACCGCCAGGGCTACGGAGAACAGGAACGATTCAATGAGCGGACGATGGAAGAGAAGGTTGACGGCGAAGACGAATACCACCATGAACATCATGATCTGGGTAAGAAGGTAGCCGAAATGGTGAATTCCGTGTTCGAATTCCGTTTCGGGAGGACGCAGCGTCAGACGCTGGGCAATTCGGCCGTAGGCCGTGCTCCTCCCGGTATTAATAATCAGAATTCGAGCGCTGCCGCTGCGAACGTTGGTGCCCATGAAGGCAACATTGGTACGTTCGGCGAGGCCAGACTCGGCGGCAACCACGCCCGGACCCTTCTCTACCGGAAAGGATTCGCCGGTGAGTGAAGCCTGATTCACGAAGAAGTCTTTCGCCTCGAAGATGACAGCGTCGGCCGGAATCAGACTACCGGCAGAAAGGATGGCCACATCCCCCGGGACCACCTCGGAGGAGGGAATCGATACGATTTGGCCATCACGCAGTACAGATGCCTTAATCGTCAGCCGGCTTCTAAGTTTTTCAATGGCGTTGCTCGCCCGGTACTCCTGAATGAAGGTGAGCATAGCGCTGCCGAGGACGATACTGATGACAATGGCGGCATCCACCCATTCCTTGAGAAAGGCCGATACCACAGCCGCAAAGATCAGGATGAGAATCAGCGGGCTCTTGAACTGCCCTAGAAATAACCCGACCGGTGTGGCGCTTCTTCTCGTTTCGAGGGTGTTGGGTCCGACCTTGCGGAGGCGCTCCCGGGCTTCGACTCCGGAGAGGCCGGTGATGCTGCCTTTGACCGCCGCCTCGAGACTTTCAAAAGGGATACTCCAGTAGTTCGCTGGAGCGAGGCCGCCTTTATCGCTGTTTGCCTTCAAGCTTGAGTGCCCGTTGCCAAGAAGCGTAATCCCACTTTCGGAAAGGAACTCTCCCGGTCAGGCAGATTCTAGCATCAGCGTTGCCTTGCGGTAAGGTTCGCCTGCCCCGGACCTCCTCGAAGGCCGCAGCACCCTCCCCCCTAACCGTTGACTCGGGCTCGCTTGAGTGTCTTCTCGATTTCCCCAATGAAGATGCGGTGAAAGACGGTGCCGTCACGATAGTATCCGTTGAATATTTCTTTGGAATCAAACAACGATTGCTCCACATCAGTGTGGTAGATTTTCCGGCAAATGAAGACGATGTCCGCTTCGCCAAAATACACCCCGTTCTGGTCAAACTGGGGTGTTAGGCCGGTTTCCCTGGTCTTGTCGCACTGGTTGCCATGCAACTTCCCCGCCATCTCGAGCGCTTTGCACCGAGGTTCAGGAAAGAAGGAAACGGTAAAATAGGCGCTCTTGTTCATGATGGGATAAGAATACCGCGCCGGGTGGACGTACACCTCCAGTGTCTTCTTTATCCACAGTTGTCCCATCATCAGTCCGGTGATCGTCATCATATTGAATTCCTGCCGGTCACCGACCGTGAGCAGCGCCCATTCTTCGATCTTGGTAAATGGATTCAGGTCCAGTTCCGCCAACTTGATTTCATTGAAACTCATGTTATGCCCCCTAACTCAAGATCATCCCCTGTACCCGGATCGCCGGGGAACACTCGAGAAGCGACTTTGACAGCGTTGATTATATAACTAGTTTACCGGTTTGGGTGTAGGATAAAGGACAGCACCACGTTGCAGTAGACTGTGGACGCAAGTAACGGAAGAAGGGAGAAGACCGACCATGCCGGACAAGCAAGCCATGTATCTGGTCCCCAGGGAGTTGACCGGCCACCTGAGCGCCGAGGAGCTCCGGCACCTGAAAAAGAGAGTCGTTGCCGCGAACAGGGCGATGGGCTACTGGTATCAGCAGATGGGGCGGGATTGTTCGGCCATGACGACGGGCCATGTCTCGGCGCGGGTGCCGGGAACGAACACGTTTGTGACCAAAGGGCGGTCTCCCGAGCGGGACCTGATGTCCGAGGTCACGCTGCAAACCATCGTGCAGATCGATATCCCCACCAGGGCGAAAGTTGCCGGCGAGATGGAAGTGGCCACCATGGGCGAGATTGAGCTCCACGCCTGCATCTATGAGGCCCGCCCCGAGGTGGCGGCGGTCTGCCACGCCCACGCCGACTACACTATTCTCTGTGGCCAGTTTGGACTGAAGCTGAAAGCCTTCAGCATGGAAGGCATTAACTTCGTCACCAACGGATATGGCATATACGACAAGCCCTACATGATCGCCTCTCCGGAAACGGGCATTCCCATGGCCAGAGCCCTTGGCAAATACAGCGCCGTGCTGCTGGCGGGGCACGGCGCGGCCACCGTAAGCACCAACGGTCCCGAACAGGCGATCCAGTACATTATCAATCTCGAAGAGCTGTGCAAGAAGAACTGGCTTGCCTTCTCCGCGGTGGGCAGGGAATACGAAAAATATGCCTTCAGCGAAGAGACGATCAAGGAGGCCAACAGACTCGGCGGAGGGATGATGGAGCGCTACGCCACCCCGGGCAAGGACTTGACCAAGGACCAATGCTACTACAATGCGGCGATGGTCCGGACTTTCCGGGAGGCTATCGAGGGTTAGGCCGGCCGAGACCGGCCGGTCAACGGATGTCAGGATTGCAGCGTCGCCGGCCTCTGGCGTCCGCTAAGAAGAAAGACAGGGAGTCCGCATTGTCGGGAACTCCCTGTCTCATGATCTGGTTCAGGATGTGGCCTTTGAGTCTCTTATCCCATCCGGGCACTAGCTGCATTTTGGCGGGACCGCTTCAATCTGCCAGGCCGACGCGCTTGAGGATCTCCTGCCGGGCGTGCTCGATTGACTCAGCGAGTTCGTACTGGTAGTCCGGGGCTTCCTGTCCCGACATGATGTACTGGCCGATGAGCATGTGCGTGCCGGATCTCTGTCCATCAAGCGCAAGCAACTCCTGTCTGGCCTTCTCAATGGCCTGGGTCTGATCATTAACAGCGTCGGAGACTACCACCCCGTTTTCCAGGGACTGGCAGATGAGCATCTGGATCGAGCGCTGCATCTCCTCCAGACGCTCTACGTCGGTTGGGCCCACCGCCACCACCACTTTCGCGGCGACTTCGGTCGTGGCCGGTGGCGCGATCATGGCAGCGGGCTGCGCCGCCGGTTGACCGCAGGCGGCCAACACGGATGAGGTTACCAGGGTAGCAGAGATTACGATCGCGATGATTGATTTGTTCACGGTTTTCCTCCACTTTTTGTTTCTTTTTCGTTCCTTTCCCAGTGATCAACCCGGGCCGGGCCTATCTTGAGCTTCACACTTTCTTGACCTCCTCGCCTGGATCGGAGTCGTCGCTGCAACAGGTGAGCGAGATCACCTGAAGGCCGAGACTGGAGAGCCGAGACAACAGTCCGTAGAATGCTGATTGGTCCCTGGCGATGCCCGCCAGCAGTGTCTCGCCCCGCGGCGTCTGAATTACGGAAGACTCTGCCAGCCAGTTCGACCAGTCTCTGTCAATCAGCCCTTTGATCCGGAGCTCTATCTGTTGCATCTGGCCGCCTCCTGCCGATCCATTGGTTTCTTCTGTACCGATGCTACCAGCGGGGAAGATTGACTGTAATCAATCGTTAGATTGAATCCTGGATTGATTCTGCGGATTGATGCGCGAGGAAAGAATCAATGCGGCGCGGTCGAAACTTGGGACACCACAGAAACAAAGGGGCGTTTTTTTCGAAAAGGGGGGATTAATTAGTATTGTGCCCGGGCAGCTTCTAGAGCAGCCGGCGTTCTCTGGCCATCGAGACCGCCTGGGTGCGGCTGGTGGCGCCAAGCTTCTCGAGGATGCGGTGGACGTGGGTCTTGGCCGTACTGAGACTGATCATCAGCTTGGCGGCGATCTGGCGGTCGGATAGCCCCGCCCCCATCAACCCCAGGACCTCCGTTTCCCGCTCGCTGAGGACCCCGGCCGCCGTCGTGGAAGACTTTCCTTCGCCGTTCCTTGTCTTGCGCCGGTGCTCTTCGGCTTCAAAAATGGTGAGCAGTTTGCGGGCGTAGTCCGGCTCAATGCCGGAACGGACCGCCTGTCTCAGCAGCGGAGCCAGCAGCCGGCCTTCATCCACGAAAGTGCGGACGAAACCCTCGGGTTCCCCCAGCTTAAGAGCCTCAGCGAGAAAGGCGAGTGCTTCGGCAGCGGTCTCCGCCGCCAGCGCCTGCTGGACACGTATCGTAATGACGTATCCTTGTGCAGACTGTCTGGCCTTTTCGTACAGCTCCCGCAATTGCTGTGACGCCTC
This sequence comes from uncultured Chloroflexia bacterium, assembly GCA_963735055.1. Taxonomy (GTDB): domain Bacteria; phylum Chloroflexota; class Dehalococcoidia; order Dehalococcoidales; family UBA2162; genus JBBITI01. Next base: position 97,687 of record CAVTJN010000019.1, read on the forward strand.
AGTCATCATGCCCCGGGCAATCAGCAGGCGTGGAGGAATGTGTCTTACCTCGAAGATGAGACTTTCGCCTTGCCCGGAGAGCCGGCTACCCCAACTCCTGGCTGCGGCGATGTCGCCCGTGCGAATACTGAAGACCACGCGAGCCCATGCGTGGTAGGCACGCATCGCAGGCCTGATCGCGCTATGACCGGCCGCCCGGTCTGAATTCTCCATGGCCTCCACGGCTCCGTCCATATCTCCTGCCGCCATTCTGGTTAGGGCCAGGTGGTAGTAGTTGCTGACCTTGGGATGCGGATTTCCGAAAAGCTCGTTCATTTCGCAGGCCATCTGGAAATTGCGGTCAGCCCCTTCCAGATCGTTTCGTTCGTAAAGGACCTCCCCCAGAGCATACAAGGCTACGGACGATGCCGGGGTCTTGCCCGCCAACTCGATCGCCTGCCGGGCGAGGTTGTCGGCCAGGCTCAAGTCACCTCGCATGAGTCGGACGCAGCAGGCCGTGTAGGCAAGTCCCCGAGAAGCGACCACATAGTCCTTTGCCTGCCGCCCGATCTCATAAGCGCGGGTCACGAACGAGAATGAACGATCGAATGCCCCTTCATCGTATGGGACCAGCCCCAGGATGTAGTTGGCCCTGGCCCGCATGGCGAGAGCGTCAGGCGGCAACAGAGCAAGAGCGCTTTCGGCCAGTTCAACGGCGCGGGCGTTGTCACCTCGTTGCCGGGCTAGATCGGCCTGGGAGACGGCGACTTCGCCTCTTAGCGCCGGGTCGGCTTCATCGGCTGTTTCTAGATAATTCAGAGCGGCCTCTGCCCTTTCCAGGTGACCGGCAAGCTGAAGCGCGTACGCATACTGGCGGTAGAGTAGAAGATTGGTGCGCAGCAACTCATCCGGTATTCGCCAAAGCCAGTTCAGGAGGGTCGATATCTCCCCCCTTTTGACTAATTCTGCACTGGCACCATGAATCAAACTGACGGCCTGCTCCCAATCCTGGGCCTCCAGGGCGTGATGAATAGCATCATGACTCCAACCGTTGTCCTCGTACCACTCACTTGCCAATCGGTGAAGCTGCTTCACACGGGCCGCATCAGAAACCACCTCCAATTGGTGACGCAAGAGATCGCCAAAAAGATGGTGATAGCGGTACCAGCGCCGCGACTCATCCAAAGGGACGACGAATCCCTCGAGGAGAGACTCCAGTGTGGTGAGCATATCCTGGCTCACAGTGAGTCCCGTCACCGTGTCGCACAGGGGGGCCGTCAGCTTTTCCAGGATACTTGTCGTCAGTAGGAATTCCCGCACTACGGTGGACTGCTGCTTGAGAACCTCTTCCACCAGATAGTCCATAACGTAGCGCTGGCTGCCGGTGAAACTGGCCAGCAGGTTCCGGACGTCTTTCTGCCCGCGCATCGAAAGCGCCGCCATCTTGAGGCCAACCGCCCAGCCCTCGGTGCGGGCATTGAGCGAGCCGACGTCTTCGGTAGACAGCGGCGTCTGCAGCATGGGATTCACGAGCCGAGCAGCCTCGTCCAAGGTAAAGCGCAGGTCGTCGGCGCCCACCTCCTGCATAAACCCCCGGGCGCGTAGACGAGCCAGGGGCAGCGGTGGGTCGAAGCGCGTGGCCAGAACCAGGTGCATGTGCGGGGGCAGATGGTCGAGCAAGAACGCCACCCCGCTGTGCACGGCTTCGGAACTGATCAGGTGGTAGTCGTCGAGGACCACGGCGAAGTCATCAGGTACGTTCGATACGTCATTAATCAGGACGGTGAGCACCGACTCGGTGGGGTATGTCTGCGCCGAATGCAGCATCGTTGAGGCAGCGTCCCCGCCGGCGGGTCGGATTGTTTTGAGAGCGGCGATGAAATAGTCCCAGAAGCGGATCGGATCGTTGTCGCCGCCATCGAGAGAGACCCAGGCGGCGGGCATCTGCTCTTTGCGCTGGCGCGCCCACTGGCTCACGACCGTGGTTTTGCCGAATCCGGCAGGGGCAGAGACAAGGGTCACACCGCTCTCGGCGGCATTCTGCAATCGTTCCATCAAACGTGGCCGGGCGATGAGCCCCGGCCGGGGTTGGGGAACAAAGAGCTTGGTCGCCAGCAGCGGCGTGTCCATTTCGCCCTCCCCATCACTTGGAGCACAACTCCGATTCGAGAATAGGTGAAGATTGCTGAGGCCCGCATTGTACCACAGCGCCCGACGTTCGACCTCTCGAAGCGGGACTTCTCGTGGTCGTTACGCCCGGAAGCCCTAGGAGTTCGGGACCAGCTTCTTTTTCCCGGCCTTGGTCCGGCCGTACCGTCCGAGGCCACCCCTCAGCCTAGGGTCGAGAATGTCCCGCAAGCCATCGCCCAGCATGTTCATGCCGTAGACAACGAGCGCCAGGGCCAGGCCGGGCCAGATCGCCATCCAGGGAGCCTGCAACATGTAGCTTCGGGCCGGGCCGCTGAGCATGCCGCCCCAGCTCGGCATCGGCGGCGGGATACCGTAGCCCAGGAAGCTCAACGTGGCTTCGGCCAGGATGGCGCTGCCCATGCTCCACGTGAAACCGATGATCACCACGGGCATCACGTTGGGCAAAATGTGCTTCAGCATTGTGTGCCGGTCGGGCGAGCCGACGGCCCGGGCGGCGTCCACATAGACGTTCTGCTTGACACCGATTACTGCGCTGCGTATCACCCGGTTGCCGGCGCCAATGCCGCCAAGGATGCCCAGCAGCAGGATGACCTGGGTGAGGCCCGGGCCGGTGATGGCGACGACCGTCAACATTATGACCAGGCCAGGGAAAGACATGACGACGTCCACGAAACGCTGCACGATCATGTCCGCCTTCCCGCCCAGATAGGCGGCGGCGCCGCCGATGACCAGGTTCAAGACCGTCTGAATGGCAGGCACCGCCAGACCGACGATCATTGAGATCTGGGCGCCGTAGATGATGCGGCTCAGCAAGTCGCGGCCAAGGTTGTCCGTGCCGAGCAGGTACTTGATGGAGGGGCCCTGAAGACGGGCGCCCCAGTCTTGGGCGTTCGAGCCGTAGGGGGCCAGCAAATGGGTGCTCTCCCCACCAAAGGCGTCGGCAAAGGGCGGCCAGCCGGCGAAAATGCCCGCCACGAACATGACCAGGACGATCGCCCCCCCGAAGGTGGCGAGCGGCTTCTCCTTGATGAGACGGCCGACGACTTCAACGAGAAAGGGAGGGTGCTTCTCTCCCTGCCGCCGCGGCGGCCGGCGTAGTCTGACTCTGTGCCATGGTCTCTCCTTTGGTCTACTGGCGCTGTACGCGGGGATCGAGCCAGCCGTAGGCCAGGTCCACCACGAGGTTGCTGACGAGCACCAGGGTAGCGATCACCAGGTTGATTCCGCAAATGATCGGGTAGTCCCGCCGCCCGACGGCGTCGAGCAGGTACCGCCCCACCCCGGGCAAAGAGAATATCTGCTCGAAAATAACGTCGCCCGCGATCAGCATGGGGAGCGACATGCCAATTACCGTGACCACCGGCAGCATGGCGTTCTTCAGGGCATGGCGCATGATGACCACCCGTTCGTTGAGGCCTTTGGCCCAAGCCGTCCGGATGTAGTCCTGCCGCAGCACTTCCAGCATCATAGTACGCATCAGCCTCATGGTACCGCCCGAGAAGCTCGCCCCCATGATAATGCCGGGTACGCCGAACTGGACGATGTTCCCGACGGGGTCCTTATTGAATGGGATAACCTTCAGGGCGGGTGACCAGTCCCACCATATTGAGGGATAGACGACGGCAATCGTGGCCAGCCAGAAGCCGGGCAGCGAAATGCACAGGATGGCAAACGTGCGGCCGGTGTAGTCTCCCAGCGTGTCCTGCCGGATCGCCGAGTAGATGCCGATGGGCAGGGCGATGAGTAGACCGGTAACCAGCGCCCAGACGCCCAGTTCGATCGACACCGGCGCCTTGTTCACGATCTCCTCGGTGATGGAGCGGTTGCTCCACAGCGAGGTTCCCAGGTCACCCCGGGCGGCGTCGGTGACCCACTTCCAGTACTGGACATGAATCGGCTTGTCCAGCCCCATGACGCGCCGGAGGTACTCCTTATCGATCGGCTGGCCCTGTGCGGACTGCTGCGACATCTGCGCTGCCATGAGTTCGACGACGTCGCCCGGGATGAAACGGACGGTGAGGAAGACCAGCATGCTCACCACCACCAGCGTCGGAATGAGCAACAGAAGCCTGCGGATCATGAACTCACGCACGATATAACCCCTCGGAGTCAGTCCGGCTCCAACCTGGAATCAACGCGGCCAGTCTATACCGCATTCGCGAACCCTGTCAAGGAAACGGACTGACTCATAGTAAGCGTCACCCACATCCTCCACGTCCCGTGGATACGAAGGGGAGCGGCGCCGCCAGACGGCGCCGCTCCCGCTAATACATTGATCGTGTCTAGTCTACTTGCCCAGTGAGGTCTTGAGTTTCTGGTCGATCCAGAAGTACTGAAGGAAGGCGCTGTTGGCCTCGCCGTGGGAGTTCTTCAGCCACGGCCACCAGAAGTTGTACTGGTATGGCTCCGGCGCCGGGATGTACCAGGCCTGCTCCAAGACGTAGGGCGTCATGTCACGGATGACCTTGGTCGCCTTCGCCGGGTCGGTGAACGAGCTCGCGGTGACCTGTTCATAGTATTTCTGGAGGGTCGGCTCGGAACCGGCCGGCCAGTTGACGTTGCTGGAGTTGGCGAAGTTGCCCTCGGCATAGTTGCTGAAGTAGTAGATCACCGGGAAGATGGAATAACACTGGCTTAAGATCATGTCCTGGTTCTGGTGGCCCATCAGGGTGGCGAACCAGACGCCGATTTCCTTCGGCTGGATATCCAGCGTCACGCCGACCTTGCCCCACATGGCCTTGAAGGCCGACAGCAGGTCCACGGTGGCGGGATCGCTGGAGCAGGCGATCTGGGACTTGAAACCGTTGGGGTAGCCGGCATCCGCCAGCAGTTGTTTGGCCTTGTCCGGGTTGTATTTATAGAGGTCCTGGACGTTTGCCGGCAGCTCTTCCATGTTCATGTGAGCCGCCTTAAACGACTTGTTAACCGGGTAAGAATCGATCTCGGCGTCACCACCCAGGACGGTCACCAGGCCCTTGAAATCGGTGGCGTACATGAGCGCCTGGCGCACCCTCTTGTCCTTGTAGGGCAGATCTTGCTTGTCGAGCCTCATCCCGACCACGTTGATGTTGAAACCGTCCAGGAACTTGACCGACTTCAGATCGGGGGTGGTCTGCGTGAGGCTCTTAGCGGTGTCAGCCGTGAGCCCGGTGATCCGGTCGGCCTTGCCGGTGCGCACTGCCGCCAGCCGGGCCGACAGGTCGGGCAGGATATACATCGTGACCTCGTCGGCGTAGGGCAGCTTGTTCCCCTTGCCCGGCCCCACCGGGTCCTTCTGCCAGTAATTCGGGTTCTTGGTCAGGGTGACCGTGCTCCCCGACACGAAGTCGGTGAGCATCCAGGCGCCGGTGCCGACGTTGTTCTTCCAGTCCTTTAGATCGCCGTACTTGTCCCACAGCTCCGGCGGGAAGACGAAGTGATAGCCGCCGCCGTGCACCAGCCAGTGCCAGGCCCGAAATTCGTCTGCCACAGCGGCGGTGATGTCGAACGTGACTTCCCACGGGCCGGTCTTGGTCACCTTGATCTTGTCGGGCAACCAATTGTAGTTGTTCCAGAAGAAGGAATTCGGGTGGTTGATAAACTTGTTCATGTTGGTGACCAGGTCGTCGGCAGTCATCTCGCGGCCGTTGACCAGGACGCTGGCCGGGGACTTCGGATTGAGGCCGTAGTGGATCCCCTGGCGGACTTTAAAGACCATGACGCCCGGCTTCGGGTAGGTCACGCTCTCGGTCAGGTAGGGCATGAAGTCTTCAAGGCTTGATCCGGCGTTGATCCAGTCGGTCTGGCCGGTGCCGGAGAGGCCGCGGGTCCAGTCGAACTGGACCCACTGCTCGTTGGTGGTCCAGGCGACCGCCGGTCCGATAAGCTGGCCGCTGGTCACCGGCTCGAAGTTGGTGACGTCGTTGTTGAGTAGTATGTTGATGGTGCCGCCGTATTGCGGCTTGTCCGACCCTGCGCCGGTCGGGGGTGTGGTCGTGGTCGCTCCGCCTCCACCATTGCCGCAAGCGGCAAGCACGGACACGAGAGCGAGCATGGTGACGAGGACTAACCAGAGTCTCTTTCCCTTCACAGTTCCTCCTTTTCCTTATGTTGAAGCGAGACAGCCGGACCATCTCTACTTGGGTTCCCGTCGCGGTCCCGCTGATACCATGGTTGGTGCCGGCCGCCGGCGGTCGCGCCGTTAGCCCGGCTCGCAGATGGGAAATGCCGGGGGGTGGTATGGTCGCGCCTGCCGAAGGTGGTGCCGGGGATGTGTGATAAGTGGTTGCCGCAGAGTCGATCGTCTATCCCGGCTGGGAATAACGCGCCGGCGCCCGTACGGCCACGGCGCGTCGCTGGACGACCGGTAACATGTCCCTTTTCGATGTCCGTCCCCCTCGTTGCAGGTTCCCCGGTCCTTCTCTCTGGATGTTCACTCCAGAGCGCCGCCCCTACCCCCCAAGAAGGACTTCGCCAGATCTCTCGTTTCAGGGCCCACGGCGAAGTACCGAATCAGTCAACGATCGCCTTCTCCAGAAGCTGGCCGTTCCGGGTACAAGTGAACCGCCGCCACTGGTTGGTGACCCCCGGGAAGACCCCACGCCTGCACGTTAAGTTCTGGTACGACGAGGTTGGTTAACTGGCTGAGGATAATAGCACCGCGGGGCCGCGCTGTCAATAACCGCAAGCGTCCCCGTTGACCCTCCCCGAACCGGACGTTCCTGGAAAGCCGGGGTGGAGACGAAGGTACACGTGGCCTGCGTCATCTCGACCAGTATCATTGAGGTTAGAAACTCGCAAGCATGTCATGCGCACTCTTGGTAACCCCTATCACTGAACACGTTACATTCCGACCGCGCAGCCACACCTGTACCCGTTCTGGTGGCCGGGGATCAGGAACTACTGCGGCTGAGGAGAAGGTCCGTATCATTGGCTTAACGAAATCCTAACAATGGGGGGCTACAATGTTCCCATGAAGACTCTCAGTATCGACCACCAAACGACCAAGACAGCCTGTGAACGGCGAGTCCTCTTGTTGGCCACGGTCGGCGTGGTGGCAGTTCTTACGGTGGCTCTGGCGTCTTGCTCATCTGCATCAACAGCCACGTCGCCTCAGTCCGCGCCGGCAGCCGCTCAGACTGCCCCAATCCCATCCAACCAGCCTTCATCCTCTGACGGTCCAGGTCGTTTCAGGCCGGGAGCCAGTGGCACCATTGTCCAAGTCTCTGGTTCCACAATTACCGTAAATGGTCAGAGCGGGCAGGTTACTGTGAACGTACCGGCCAACGCCGTAATCTCTAAGACAGTCTCAGCTACCGCATCCGACCTTGAAGTTGGCCAGACCGTATCGGTGGTCGGAACTGCTGATGCGAACGGTGTCATCGCGGCCAGCCAAATCTCGGTTCGTGCTGACAATGCGGGATTGCCATCGTTCACCCCGCCGGCGGGAGTAAATCCCAGCCCGACAGCAACTCGACCGAGCGGCACACCCCCCGGTGGATTCCGAGGTGGCAACGCGGCCGTTGGTACGATCGCTGCGCTAAATGGCAACACCATCACAATCACCAACACGCAGTTGCAGAAGACGACCTTGACAATCGGACCTAATACCGCGATCGATCAGGTGGTTAGTGGCAGCCAGTCAGACCTTAAGGTCGGGGAGTTCGTGTCGGCGATAGGAAACACAGACCAAGACGGTAGCGTCCAGGCTACTTTCATCACGATCGGTCAGAGTGGCCCCGCGGCAAACCCCTAGCGTTTCGCGGAGCTGCGAGCACAGATGCTTCCTTGGGTTCTTTGTTAGAGAACACGCTGTAGCTACTTGCTCCGGGTTAGAGAACACGCTGTAGCTATTTGCTCCGGCGCTGGCCGGCTTTATGGTTCAGGCCATTGACTTTCAATCAGTCTACTTCGTCATGACCTTAATATATCTGAGTTCGGTCGTCTTCTTCTTGTTACTGCCTTAAACCGGAACCCCCGTCAGCCACGGCCTCAGCGCTTTCAAGGGCATAAATGAGGGAATGGACCACGTGCGGCGGGACCGCGTAATCCTTGGGTTACTGATGATGAGCTTAATGATACCCTCAGGATCGGGGTTGTTGACGCCCGGTCGGATATAGTATAGTCTATATACTGTCTATATAGTATAGGATACTCAGGATGACTCAGTTGCGTCGCGCAATCCTGGAAAGGGTCTCCATGGATCTGATGTCAATCCCGCCGCTGGTATTCCGGGCGGTACGCAAGAGGATCACTCGGACCACGCTCGTCGAAATGGACATCAATATCACGCCTCATCACTTCGAGATCATCCGGCTGCTCGAAGAAGAAGGCACATTGCACCCTTCCGAGATCGGAGCCCGACTGCAGATCGCCAAGGCTCAGATGACCAAGCTCATCGATCGGCTCGTTGCGCTGAACATTGTCCGGTGCGAGATAGACCGGACAGACCGACGGACCCACGACATAGCTCTTACGGCGACGGCGAGAGCGATGCTGCGGCGGCACAAGAAGAAGACCATCAGCGCCGTGCGTGAGATGATGTCGAGTCTGAGCGACGAAGAACTGGAGGACCTGTCGCGCTGCCTCAGGAAAATCCGGGACGTCCTCCTGACGAACGCCGGTGACGACGCGTCGAGCTAGTCTGCTGGCATTCGGGAATAGCCGTCAGGATGCATGTGTGGAGTGGGCCGTGGTCTAGCGATGGCGTGTGATTGAGCGCGAGAGAGCGAGAGTAATGGACAGAAGAGCGCCCCCGTCTATGGCGAGTGGACGGTTCCGCCGGGATCTGACCCAAGGAAGCATTCTCAAGAATCTGTTGGTCCTCTCGTGGCCGATTACGGTCACCCAGCTCATGATGACGCTCGGCCCAACGATCGACACGATCTGGGTGGGTAAACTGGGCACGGTGGCCGTGGCCGCGGTGGGCGTCGCCGGCGTCGCGGTGATGCTCATCATGGGCCTTATGATGGGCTTCACCATGGGCATGCTGGCGCTGATGGCGCGGGCCGTCGGCGCCAAGGATTTCGTGCTGGCGAATCGGGTCGCCCAGCAGGCGATCGTCTTCTCGGCTATCTTCGCCGCCCTCATCGCTCTGGTTGGCCAGTTCCTCGGCGAAAAGATCATTCTCATCGTCACGAGCGATCCGGAGATCGTACGTCTGGCAACGATCTACCTGCGTATCGAGTTCATCGGGGGCGCCACGATGGTCTTCCGGATGACCATGGACACGACGATGCAGGCATCCGGGGACACCTTCAATCCGATGTGGATCGCCGGCGTGTACCGGTCGGTTCACATCGCTCTCTGTCCGTTCCTCATCTTTGGCTGGTGGATCTTCCCCGAGATGGGGGTAAGCGGCGCGGCGTTGACCGGGGTCATCGCACAGGGTCTCGGCGTGTTCCTCGGGCTGCGAGTGCTCTTTGGGGCCCGGTCGCGCGTGAAGCTAAGCTTTCGCGACTTCCGTTTCGACTTCGGCATAATCTGGCGAATCGTGCGCATCGGTATGCCTGCATCGATCTCCGGCATCCAGCGCGGCCTGAGCCAGTTCATACTGCAGGTGTTCATGGCCCCGTTTGGTCAGGCGGCACTGGCAGCCCACGTCATCGCCCAGCGGGTGGAGATGTTTCTCTTCATGCCGGCGATGTCCTTTGGCTCGGGAGCTGGTGTGCTGGTGGGACAGAACCTGGGCGCCGGAAAGCCGGAGCGGGCGGAGCGGAGCGCCTGGATAGCCGTGGGGCTGCTCGAGGCCTTCATCGTTGTGATGGTCGTGGTCATGTTCGTCTGGACTGGTCCGGTGGTACGCATCTTCAGTACCGATCCGGGCTTGGATGCCGCCGCGGTCCAGTACCTGCGCATCGCCATGGTTGGCTGGCTCATGATCGGCTTCATGTTCACCTTGATGAACTGCCTCCAAAGTGCCGGGGATACGATCGCCACCATGATCATAAGCGTCGCCGATACGTGGCTGGTTACTATTCTGCTGGCATACCTGCTGCCGAAGTACACTGGCCTCGGGGTCCTCGGCATACGCTGGGCCATGGCCGCCAGCGTTCTTGTCGGAGGCGTCGCCATGCTCATCTACTTCCGGAAAGGTCGTTGGAAGACAAGACGCGTATGAGAGCGCGTGAGCCTTCAGCTTTCCGGGGCAATTTGTTTTGCCCATCGTTGTATCATCCCTGTTTCACATAACTTGAACCCAATATTCCTTCCAGCAGGTGAATCTTCACACGATCTGTCGGGAGTCTTCACACAGCCTTCACACAGGCCTGCCAGAATGGGTCTAGAAGAAACGACAGGAGAATGGTATGAAACGGAAATTGACGATAGGGGTACTGATACTGACCGGCGTACTGGCCATCAGTACCGGAATCGGCATCGCCGCGGCAAGAAGCGCCGACGCCAATTCGAACCTCCAGGCGGGGTTCTATGCTCCCAGCGACGGCAGCGCCTTCGCCGACGAGACGGTAGGCCAAATGTATTGCGGCGGCCGTGGTTTGATGGGAGGCTACCTGACACCTCAGGTGGCGGCCCTGCTGAAACTCACCCCGGAGCAGATTCAGACGCAACTGGACACCGGTAAGACCCTGGCCGAAATTGCGACCGCGCAGGGAGTCACCCAGGACCAACTGCTCCAGACCATGATGGGATCCTACAGTGATCACCTTGCCCTGATGGTGAAAGACGGGTACCTGACCCAGGCACAGGCCGACACCATGTCCCAGCAGGCGAAAACCAGGCTGCAGACCGTCATCACGAGTAAGCTGGACTCCAGCAATGGCGCCCGGGGCAGTATTGGTGGCATGATCAGAGGGTGGTTCAATGGGGCGCCCCAGTCGGGTACCGGTCCGACCCCCGGCTACGGCTGTGGCGGGACGGGAGCCTGGTCCAACCAGACTTCTCCTTCCGGCACCGGCTCGACGCCCACCTACGGCCGTGGCATGATGGGCCGCTGGTAGAATAACCGAGGCGCAATCAAACAGGAGTCCGGGGCGAAGTTCTTCCCCCGGACTCCTGCCTTTAGTGATAGTGACCTGCTGTGACGGTGTAGAATAGTGGCGGGTGGAAGATGCCGAAGAACCGGATCCTGGTGGTAGACGACGAGCCCAAGATCACCGACGTGCTGAAGCTGTACCTTGAGCGTGACGGCTTCCAGGTTGCGACCGCATCCAACGGCGGACAGGCGATCGAAAGGGCGGCCAGTTACAAACCTGACCTCATCATCCTCGATCTCAATCTGCCCGATATCGACGGGCTGGAGGTCTATCGTAACATCAAGAAACAGTCTGGTGTCCCGGTCATCATGCTCACCGGCCGGGGCCAGGAAGTAGACCGGATAGTTGGTCTGGAGCTGGGGGCCGACGACTACGTCACCAAACCATTCAGCGCCCGGGAGATCGTGGCCAGGGTGAAGGCGGTCCTGCGCCGGCAAGGCCCCGAGGCATCGCCAGCCGACCGGCTGACAGTCGGCGGCATGACCATAGATCCCGGCCGTTACGAGGCCCATTGCGGGGAACACCGGCTCGATCTCACGACCACCGAATTCAAGCTGCTGTCGACACTGGCCGGTAATCCCGGGATGGTGTTCAGCCGGGCCCAGTTGCTGGATGTCGTTCAAGGCATTGATTATAAGGGCTACGAGCGTACCATCGATGCCCATGTCAAGAACTTGCGTCAGAAGATGACCTCGGGCCGGATCACGTGCGGTTGTCAGATCGAAACCGTCCGTGGGGTTGGCTACAAACTGGAGGTAGATGCCGATGCGCATTAGCAGGCTCTGGCTCAAGCTCGCCGCCGTTTCGGCAGTCTCCGCCCTAGTCGGTATCGCCATTGCCGCGTTGCTCATCCGCAACGCCACCTCCCGTGACTTCGGTAGCTACCTGCAACACGTCCGGGGTATGGGGCAGATGATGGGTGGCGGTTTCGGGAGCATAATGATGGGGCCATTCGAAACCGAGTTTCTAAGCGCCATCCGGCGCTCATTGTGGATTGCCGGCGTCATTGCGGTGGCCGCGGCGGGGGGAATCGCGATCCTGTTCTCCCGGCAGATCACGGCGCCCCTGCGCCGGCTGAGTGTTGCCGCGGCCCGGGTCCAGCAGGGCGACCTGTCGCAGCGGGTGGCCTCGAAATCCACCGATGAGGTGGGCATACTGACCAGCACCTTCAACGGCATGGTGGAATCCCTGGACCAGAACCAGGAAGCGCGTCGCAAATTGATGGCCGACCTTGCCCACGAGATGGGCACCCCTTTGGCGGTACTGCAGAGTAACCTGGAAGGCATGCTCGACGGCGTGGTGGAAGCATCACCATCCAACATCTCGTCGCTGCACCAGGAATCACTGTTACTGTCGCGTCTCGTCCGCGATTTGCGCACCCTGTCCCAGGCAGAGTCGGGCAAGCTGGGCCTCACCACCGCCCCCGCCGACCTCGGGGCTCTGCTGTCATCGATCGTTAATGGTACCGAAGCCGAGGCCCGGAGGCGGGGCATCGCGCTTTCCTTTAAGGAAGAGCCGGGTTTGCCGCCGGTCCTGATGGACAAAGACCGGGTGTCGCAGATTGTGGAGAACCTGCTGAGCAACGCCCTTCGTTACACGTCGGCCGGGGGCGCAGTGAGTGTCGACCTGTCACGGACCGAGGACAAATCGACGGGACGTTCTTTACTGGTTTCGGTGGCGGACACCGGGCAGGGCATCTCCGCCGAGGACTTGCCTTACATCTTCAATCGCTACTACCAGGGGACCCGGGCCGCCGAGAAACGGGCCGGCGGCTCCGGGATTGGCCTGGCAGTGGTGAAGGAGTTGGTGGAAGCGCACCAGTGGCAGGGTCTGGGTCGACAGTACCCAGGGCAAAGGAAGCTCGTTTCATTTCACGCTGCCGGCGTCCGATTAGAGCGGCGAAGACCGTTTCGTTTTGCCGGCCAGGTCGTAAGTAACAAGAGAGGTACAAGTACATGATGTGGCCAGGATTGGATGGGGAGACAGAATCCGCGTTGGACATACTCAAGAGACGCTATGCGAACGGCGAGATAGGCAAGGACGAATTCGAAGAAAAGAAACGGGCCATAGCCTGAGCGAGTGCTCTCCCAGTCGGCATCCTGGGAGCAGCACTCGCTCTTGACAGCCAGCCCAGCTTTTCGTGGCCACCTTACAGTGGTCCACGGTCTAGCTCCTGGCATACTCCGCAGGCACCGCCAACTCCGCGGCCTTCGCCTTCGCCGGTTTCATGCCGAACAGGACGCGCACCACGTTGGCACGCTGCACCAGCAATGCGTAGACGGCCACGATCACGATGAAAGCGCAGGCGACTATTCATCGCGTACTTCACGGGTATTGGCAGCGACCATTGGACGACAAAGTAGCCCACCGCCAGCAGTACCGGCTGGTGGAGAATGTAGAATGGCAGGACAGCCTCGTTTGCGTGGCTCAGACCCTTGCGGTTGAAGTTCAGCCACCGGGCGCCGGTGCCAAGGATACCGGTAACCAGGCCCCAGGAGGCAAAGAAACGCAGGTCGACGGGAGAGTTGTCATACGCCTGGCCCGAGGCCGGGTTGAATAGCAGCGTAAGGTGGACAATGGACAGCACGACTCCCGCGACCAACAGCCCGGGGCCGTACCGCCGGAGCGCGTCCTGCATTCGGGCACTGGTGTACATCAGGTATCCTGCAAGGAACATCAGGAAGTAGCTGAAAATGTCCCAACTCCCCATCTCGCGGGTGAAATCCAGCCCGATTGCGTCGGCGAGGGGCGCCCCCAGGGACACCACCACGAAGACTAGCACCAGTGTCCAGGGCGAGTTCAGCCGCTGGCCAAGCCGGGACAGCGGGCTCTTGCCCGTCTTCCGGGACGGCAACATCAGCGGTAAAGACACCAGCGAAAACAGGAAAAGCAACATCAGATACCACAGGTGGACGCCCATGAAAGCGAAATTGCCGCCGAAACCATAAACGCCATCGAAGTAATGGGGCAGGAACTGGATGAAGTTGCCGGTAAAGTCCCCGTGGGTGAGCCGTTCGAGATAGATCTGGATCGGGCCCAGCAAGACTATCCCGAGGCCGACGAGGGGAACAAGGAGACGCAAGGCCCTTTCTTTTACGTACGACCCGGGCCCGCGTGATTTCAACGAAAGGTATATCGCCGCGCCGGAAATGGTAAAGAGCAGAGGCATGATCCAGAGATTGAATGAATCCATCACGATCGTCGAGCTTAAACTGCGTGCGGCGTTCTTGATGTGCCAGTCATTCAACGTGAAGAAGCGGTTGCTATGGTACAGGAAGACGGCCAGTATCGTGAACACGCGTAGCCAGTCAAGGTAGTAGAGGCGAGGCGGGGAGACTCTTGCGGGGGCAGTAGTTGACATTCGGTCCTCCTTTATCCGATGAGAGTATATGAGCTCGGCCGGGCCCCTGCGCCGTGCTTTGGTAGGGATTGCGACAGGAACGACGGCCAGTCTTAGGCCTGGTCGATTGGGCAGGTAGGCCGAAAAGATCCTGGGCCGGCCAGCAGGCCCGCCAGCCCCGGGTCAACCCGCGTTCATAGCGGCGAAGTGGGTCATGCCGGCCCATCCGGAAGACATCGTCGATCTGAACGGGAACAGCGATGACACGCTCGACACCCGAATTGCGGCGATAGGGAAATAGTGCTATCGTAGGGACAATTCCAGATCTGGCAGCGCGTTATTTCACCTCAGGAGTGTCATGACGGAAGCAGTCGCGGCAAGAGACAAGAAATTCCTGGGCGTTGTACCTAACGTCTTCTTTCTGGGACTGGTCAGCATGCTGACGGACGTCAGCAGCGAGATGATATTTACCCTCGTGCCGCTCTTTCTGTCCAATGTGCTCGGCGCCTCAGCCACGATCATTGGTTTCGTCGGCGGCTTTACCGACGCTGTCGATGCGGTGGTCAGGATACCCAGCGGCTGGATTAGCGACAAGATAGGCAAGCGCAAACTCCTTGCCGTACTGGGCTACGGTTTGTCAACGCTGTGTAAACCTTTCATGTATTTTGCCGGGGGCTGGGGCGCCGTTCTCGGCGTTAGGTTCGGCGATCGCATCGGTAAAGGCATCCGGAGTTCGCCCCGCGACGCTCTGATCGCCGATTCGGCACCATCGTCGGAGCGGGGCCGGAGTTTTGGTCTACACCGCGCCATGGATACTGCCGGGGCCTTTCTCGGACTGACTCTTGCCGCGGTCATTATCTATGCGGTTGAAGGAACCTCCACCATATCATTGAGCCTGGCAACATTCCGGTGGCTGGTCATTTACGGCACGATTCCGGCGGTGATCGGTGTGGTGATTCTCGGTGTCCTGGTCAAGGAGATCAGGAAACCGGTACCTGTCAAAGGCATCAGGGGTTGCTCCAGCGCAAAGAGCATCGGTGAAGTTCGACAGGCGTTTTTACGTATTTCTGGCTATTATGGCGGTCTTCACCCTGGGTAACTCCAGCGACTTCTTCCTCATACTCCGTGCGCAGAAGCTGGACGTGCCGTTGTTGCAGGTGACGCTGATGCTGCTCGCCTTCAATGCCGTCTATGTCATGGTCTCATACCCGATGGGCGTTCTTTCCGACAAGATTGGCCGGCGAAAGGTGATCATCGCCGGCTGGCTGGTCTACGGTCTGACCTATCTTGGATTTGCCCTGGCAACACAGGAGTGGCAGGCATGGGTGCTGTTTGCCGTCTATGGAATTTACTACGGCATGGTCGAAGGTAATGCCAAGGCATTCATCGCCGACCTTGTTCCGGCCGAAAAGCGGGGGACCGCTTATGGCCTGTTCCAGGGTATCGTCGGGGCGATGATATTGCCCGCCAGTGTTATCGCCGGGTGGCTGTGGTCGGCGGTTAGCCCCTCATCGACCTTCTACTTCGGAGGTTCACTCGCTTTGCTGGCGATGCTGGGGATGCTGGTTCTGATCAAGGAGAACCGACCCGTTCAACATCGAGCGGGGTAACCGGTAAGTCCAGACAGCGAGACCGAGAACCAACCGTTGACATCGGGTCCCGAGACGGGTATCATTCAGGTGCTCGCTTCTTTCGTTCACTCCCGTACAACTGGAGACCGGCAATCGGCCAGTCGTGGAGGAGGCGGTTCATGCTCGTTGCCGTCCCTTGCGCTCGAAGCCCGCGCAACCCACTTATTGTCTGAGAACGTGCTCGCGTTCCGCCGCGTGCCTGAAGGCATGCGTGGAGATAAGGAGGTGGAACTCATGTCGGCAATCCTTCGCCTGAATATGACTGATCGCACCTACCTCTTGCACGATGCACTCGAACCAAAGATGGGTGGACGGTGGTTGACCTCCTCACTGGTAGCTTCAGAAGTGCCCCCCCTTACCCATCCCCTGGGACCGCG
Source organism: uncultured Chloroflexia bacterium (assembly GCA_963735055.1). Lineage (GTDB taxonomy): Bacteria > Chloroflexota > Dehalococcoidia > Dehalococcoidales > UBA2162 > JBBITI01. Next base: position 114,137 of record CAVTJN010000019.1, read on the forward strand.
CAACAAGCTCGTTTTTGCGCCGGGGCTGGTCACCGGGACCCGCTCCCCAACATCTGCCCGGGTCTCGGTTGGCGGCAAGTCTCCTCTCACCGGGGGTATCAAGGAGTCGAATTCCGGCGCCGCATGGGCCGCTGATCTGGCATCGATGCGAATCCAAGCCATCGTCGTCGAAGGCCAGCCCGCCGGTCGAGGTTCTCTGTGGGGAGCCCACCTTACCTGGGATTCAGCTTCCGGGAAGCCTGCCGTCCACTTCCTTGACGCCTCCGAATATAGGAACCAGGACCTTTACGAGGTGTTTCCCGAGCTCGTTAAGAGATTCGGCAACAGGGCATCAGTGGCAGCCTGCGGGCTCGCCGGGGAAAGAGGATTCGCCAATTCCGGCATCGCATTCAACGACCTTGCCAAGCATCCCAGCCGGTATGCAGGTCGGGGCGGCCTGGGAGCAGTGATGGGCAGTAAAGGGTTGAAGTTCATCGTCATCGATCCGACCGGGTCTCCGGGAGTCACGATCAAAGACCCGGACTTGTTCGAGGAAGGGCGGAAGAAGATGCTCGAGGCCCTGCGAACCCACGCCATTACCAAACCAAAGGGCGCGCTGAACACCTACGGCACCGCCGTGCTGGTCAATATCCTGAACGAAGCCGGCGGCTTTCCCACCCGGAATTTCACCAGCGGGAGGTTTGAAGGGGCCGGCAAGATTGCCGGCGAGGCGATCTTCGAGGGGAACCGGCAACGCTTTGGCAGAGAGCTCTACAATCACGCTTGCAGCCCCGGTTGCGTCATACAGTGTTCGAACACCTGGCACAAGCCGGACGGCAAGGAGCATGTTTCCTGTGTCGAATATGAATCGGCCTGGTCACTGGGCGCAAACTGCGGCATCGATGACCTCGATGACATCGCCGAACTGGTACGAATGTGCAACGGTGACGGCGTCGACACCATCGAGATGGGAACCACCCTTGGTATCGCCATGGCGGCCGGAGTCATTCCCTTCGGCGATGGCAAGAAGGCGATTGAGCTGATGCGCGAAATAGAGAAAGGGACCGCCATGGGCCTGATCCTGGGAAGCGGGACAGAGACGGCCGCCAAAGTATTCGGCGTTAGTCACGTGCCCACCGTTAAGGGCCAAAGCATGCCCGCTTATGAACCGCGGGCGGTCAAGGGGATCGGTACGACATATGCGACGAGCACCATGGGAGCTGACCACACGGCCGGCTACACCATCGCTCCCGAAATCCTTGCGGTGGGCGGTAAAGTGGATGCCATGAGCCCTGAGGGCAAGGCCGCTCTCAGCCGGGCTTTTCAGGCGACCACGGCCTTCATCGATACGACCGGACACTGTTTGTTCATCGCCTTTGCCATCCTGGACATTGCCGCCGGCTACCAGGGCATGATAGATGAATGTAACGGAGTGCTGGGCACCAAATGGGCGGCGGATGACGTCGTCAAAATTGGAGGAGACATTCTCAAGGTCGAGCGGGCGTTCAACGAGAGGGCCGGGCTTGGCGCGGCCCATGACAGACTGCCTGAGTTCATGACACTTGAGCCGCTCCCGCCACATAACACGGTATTTGACATCTCCGATGAGGTACTGGATTCGGTGTACGCCGGTCTTTGAGGGAAGGGCGCAGGACTGCGGGCAATCGTCCGCGGTCCTGCGCGGAACAGTATGCCCCCTGGGATTTCGTATCATGCGCATCAGAGTCAAGCTCTTTGCTACCCTGGCGAAACGGGTGCCGGGCGCAACCGCAGGCACCCCTATGGATGTGGAGTTGCCTTCAGGGAGTGACCTTCGCGGCCTGGCATCGCAGTTACGTCTGCCTGAGGGCGAATGGAGACTGTTCTTCGTCAACGGCCGGGCTGAAGACCTGGATAGTAGGCTGCAGGACGATGACGAGGTTGGGATATTTCCTCCGGTCGGCGGTGGGTAGATGGACATCAGCATAGACCTGTTCCTGTATGGCGAACTTGCCCGGTACGCCGTCCCGGAGGGAGCCTCGGGCTACTCAAACACCAAGGTCGTGCTGAAGGACCACGCCACCATCCGGGACCTTCTGACCCGCCTGGACATGCCTACGGAGAAGCGAGGCGTCACTTTCATCAACGGGCAATTGAGCGCCATGCCTGGCGTTCAACCGGACCTGGAGCATGTTCTCGCCGACAACGACCGGGTGGCGTTCTTTGACCTCAGGAGCATGTGGCCTTTCCAGTACCGGTACGGAGCTCCGATGGTTGACGAGATGGCCAAGGCTCTGTCGACCGACAAAGATGGTATCCATCACTCTTATCAATCGTGACGCCAGAGGGTCCACGCCTTCTTCGTATCATGACAGCTATCCCCCCTTTTCGAAGAAAACGCCCCTTTGCTTCGATGGTGTCACCAGTCCTGGCCGCGCCGCATTTCTTACCAGACGCCAGAGGCCGCGCCGCTGCAATCCCGGCATCCAATCACCAATTCCATCCATCCTGGTTCCCGAAGTCGGTAGTTCCCGGGTATTGTGATCCGGACCCAACCCAGAACTCGGAGTCACTTGCATCGACCGGCTTTGCCGTGCCACTATGGGGCGGCGTTAGGGGCCGGGTCGAATACGACGGAGGGGGCGTTGTGCAGGCAGCACCGATCTCAAGCGAGTCCGCGGCTTTCCGACTCTACTTCCTGCGTCATGGCGAAAGTGAGGCCAACGTTCTTCACGAGTTTTCAAACAGACCCGGCAAACACCCGTTAACCGAGAAAGGCCGTCGACAGGCAAGGGCGCTCGCTGAGCGGCTCAGCGGCGCCTCGATCAGAAGAATCTACTGCAGCCCGGTGCTGCGGGCGGTGCAAACCGCCGAGATCCTCTCCGACCAACTGGGAGTTGCTTTTGCCGTTGAAGACGCCCTGCGCGAATTCGATGTCGGGCTCCTGGAGGGAAAGTCAGATCAGGCCAGCTGGGACCTCTTCCGGCAGCTGATGGAGGCATGGCTGAAACGGGGAGAATGGGACCGCCGGATTGAGGGAGGCGAGAGCTTCGTCGATATTAGAGATCGGTTTGTGCCGTTTGTGGAGAGTCTCGTCCGCCGAGAAAGCCTGCTGGCGGGGGGGATTGCCCTGGTGGGGCACGGCGGCACATACCGGTGCATGCTTCCGCTTGTCTTCAGTAACATCGATTTCGAATTCCCCGCCAGGCATGGTCTGGACAATGCCGGGGTCATCGTTGGCATGCCGTCTTCTCAAGGGTTGGTCTGCCTGTCATGGGGAGACGCGCGGCTTGATCCTCCAGGATAGCGAACGGCGGCTTCAGGCATCTTTGTCACGGGGACGGGTGCCTGGTTTGACAGGTTGGCCGCAGTCGGGCGCAGGTCGTAATCATCACCAATCAACAATTGTGGTATGATCTCGCGTAACCTTATTGTGCCGACGCGATCTGCCCGGTTGCTGGAGACTGCATATGGACACTCCGCTGCTGTCGACCAAGCTCTTTGTTCCCCAGCCACGCCCCGGGCTTGTGGCCCGCCCCCGCCTGATGGAGCGCATGGACGAGGCGCTCAGTTTCGCCCTGGTGCTGGTGTCCGCCCCGGCCGGATTCGGCAAGACGACGGCTGTCAGCCAGTGGGCGAAGCAGGGCAAGGCGCCGCCTCTCGCCTGGGTGTCCCTGGACAACGGCGACAACGACCCGGTCCGCTTCTGGGACTACTTCATCGCCGCGTTGACGAAGCTTAAGCCCGGCATCGGCCAGGCCGCCTCGAACATGTTGCATTCCCCGCAGCCGTATCCCACTGAGTCGGTGCTCACTGCCCTGATCAATGATTTCGCCGGCATCTCTGGGGACTGTGCGGTCGTCCTCGATGATTACCACTTGATCAGCTCCGACGCCGTACACGAGGGAATCACCTTCCTGCTTGACCACCTGCCGCCAAACATGCACGTTATTATCGCCGCCCGTGCTGTCCCGCCTCTGCCGCTGCCACGCTTCCGCGGCCGCGCGGTCATGGTCGAACTGGGCGCTGACGACCTGCGGTTCACTGCCGATGAGACGGCGGCTCTGCTGAAGGAGATGCTCGGCTTCCCGCTTTCCGCGGAAGAAATCGCCCTTCTGAACTCGAAGACCGAAGGCTGGGCCGTCGGACTGAAGATGGCCGCGCTTTCGATGCGGGGCCGGCAAGGCCGCGCCGAGTTCCTTGCCTCTTTCACCGGCAGCCAGCGCTACGTTATGGACTACCTGCTGGAAGAGGTCCTCAAGCAGCAAAGCGACGACGTGCGCGACTTCCTGCTCAACACGTCGGTACTCGACCGGCTCTGCGCCCCACTGTGCGATGCCGTCACCGGGCGCGCCGGAAGTCAGAATATGCTGGCCGGTCTGGAGTCCTCCTTCGGAGGATTCCTCATTCCACTGGACGATTCCCGGCAGTGGTACCGTTATCACCATCTGTTTGGCGACCTGTTGCGGCACCAACTCCAGGTAACCGGCGGGACCGACGAAGTGAACCACCGCCACCGGTTGGCCGGTGCGTGGTTTGAGGAGAATGATCTGCCGGGTGACGCCATTCGCCATGCTCTGGCGGCCAGGGACTGGCACAGGGTGATGGCACTGATCGATGTCCAGTACGAGGCAACAGTTAAGAGAGGAGAATGGGATACTCTGTTTGGCTGGTTTCAGACGATACCCGATGAGATGTTGCGCAGTGATCCGCGGCTATATGTCCAGTACGCCAACGTGCTTATCACGCGCGGTTCGCTGCAAAACGCCGAAGCGATGCTGGGCTATCTGGAAAGCATTCCGAACATAGACCAGAACTTGCGCGGCGAGCTTGCCTTCTTCAGGATGTCCGTGGCCTACCGGCGAGGGAACCTGAAGCGGACGTCTGAACTCGGAGAGAGGGCTGTGGAACAGCTCACCGAGGAGCAGGGCGCCATGCGTGCCAGGGCATTACACATTCTGGCGGTCCTCGACACAACCGCCGGGAGGTTGGCCAGAGCACAGTTGCGAGAGGCCGAGGCCCTACGGATAGCACATGCCACCGGGGAGTCATGGATAGGGGGGACCGCCGCCGGTAATCTGGGCAACATCCTGTGGCTGCGGGGCAGGTTGAGCCAGGCGCTCGAGAGCGGCAAACAGGCAGTCGAATTGGCCGGACAATCACCAGGAGCCTCGTGGCCACACTGCATGGTCGGGATTGTTCTGTACGAACGGAATGAGCTTGAAGAGGCCGCCCGCAGTATCAACCTGGCCATGAAGTGGAGCGAGCTCAGCGGGTATGCCGAGCTGCTCATACCGATCTACTATTGCATGGCGCAGAGCCTCCTGGCCAGGGGAGAGGGGGCAGAGGCCGAAAACGCGATGGCCAAAGCAGACGAGGCGAGCCGCCATCCAACCGTGTCTCCCCTCTTTCGAGAGTGGCACGTCGCCAACCGCGTCATGTTTGAGGTCCGGCGCGGTGACCTCACGTCCGCAGAAGTCTGGGGCCGACAGCTTGCAGAATACCCTGCCGACATTGAGTGGATCCTGGCGGCATATGCTCCGGCCCGCCTGCTCATCGCCAGGGGAGAAAAAGCAGCCGCAACCGAGCGACTGCGCGGTCTTTATGAAAGAGCCATCACGGCCGACGAGCGGGGATGCGCCATCAGGATACGCGTCTACCAGGCGCTGGCCACCGCAACCCAGGACGAAGCCCTCGTGTTCCTGGCCGACGCGCTCAAGATGGGCGAGCCCGAGGGTTTCATACGGACCTTTGTGGATGAAGGCCGGCTGCTGGCCCCGCTGCTGAGACAGGCGATCCGTTCCGGCATTGAGCCGGACTACGCCCGCAAGCTGCTCACCATTGTCGAGGCCGAAGAGCGCCAGCGCAAGACAAGGGGCGGCGAAGGAAAGTCAACCACGACGGCGGCCGGGGTCCTGAGCGAGCGGGAGACCGAGGTCCTGGGGTTGATGGGGGCGGGGCTATCCGACCGCCAGATCGCCGGCAAACTGACCGTCAGTCTCAGTACGGCCAAGACCCATGTCCACCGCATCCTGGAGAAGCTCGGCGCCACCAGCCGCACCGGGGCGGTCTCGATGGCCCGGGAACGCCGGCTGCTCTAGAAGCTGCCCGGGCATAATACTCAATTAGTCCCCCCTTTTCGAAAACAACGCGCTTCTGCTTCGATGGTGTCACCAGTCCTGGCCGCACCGTCCTTCTTACCAGACGCCGGAGGTCGGCGCAAATTACGCGTCTATGAATGATTGGAGGGCGTCCTTACCCGGCCCTCGGATTCGACGAACAGCTTCGGATTTGCTTTGATGGTTTGCAGAACCTGCCGGGTGTTGATCGGTGCCCCGAATCGGCGAGTGATGGCTTCCACTATCTCCAGCGGAACCAGCCCATCCGGATTATCGTAGACGACGGCTATCATCATATCCTTGAGGTCCATCCGCGAATCCGCCGGCTCCGGGGGGCTGCCCGACGGCTTCTTTATCCTCCCCTCCGATTCCAAAAACAGCTTCGGATTGGCGCTGACGACCTGCAGAACCTGCCTGGTAGTGGGCTTCGCCCCAAAGCGGCGGGTCACCGCTTCAACTAAGTCAAGCGGAACCAGGCCCTCCGGACTTTCGTAGACTGCCGTTACGATCATCTGCTTAAGGTCCATATTAGAATCCGATAGTTCCGGGGGGCTGTCCGATGGCTTCCTCACCCTGCCCCCCGATTCGGCAAAGAGCTTCGGGTTCGACCTTACGGTCTGCATAATCTGGCTGGTATTGCTGTGCGCGCCAAAGCGGCGGGTCACGGCATCAACTACATCAAGCGGAACCAGGCCTTCCGGACTTTCGTAGACCACCGATACGATCATCTGCTTAAGGTCCATTCGGGAGTCGTTTGGTTCCGACGGGCTGCCCGACGACTTCTTGATCCTTCCCTCCGCTTCGACAAACAGCTTCGGATTCGCGCTCACCGTCTGCAGAACCTGCCTGGCGTTGGTCTGCGCCTCAAAGCGGCGGGTCACCGCTTCGACGATCTCCAGCGGGGCCAGGCCGTCTGGACTCTCGTAGACGACCAGCACCATCATTTCTTTTAGATCCATGAGTCTTCTCCCCTCCCCCCTGGCACAGTGACGGTGCCCAGGTTGAGTGCTCTCCCGATCTCTACAGACCCCCGACCTCAAATATTGAACAGCAGTTTGGAATAGGTGGGGATTGGCCAATAATCACCGTCGACCATGGTCTCGAGGGTATCGGCATGCCGGCGCAGCTCACCCATCGCCTTGAAAACAAGGTCGCGATAGGCGACCGCCTGGGCCGCGAATTCGCCGTGCATGTTGGCCGCCTTGTCGATGGCCTTCTCCAGCCTGGTAAGGCCGGCGCTGAAGGACGTCAGCGATTTGCTGATCCGGTTGAACAGTTCCTTCTCTACATCGGCATTGCCGTCTACGGCAAGGATGCTGGCTATCGAGTCGGCAAGAGCCGCTCTTGAAGTCGATGACGGCGGGCAGGATCTGGCGTCTGGACATCTCGACCATGGTCAGCCCCTCGATGTTCAACGTCTTAATGTAGATCTCGTATTGGATCTCGGCGCGTGACTCCATTTCGACACGGGATAGTACGCCGTGCCGCTCCATCACTTCGAGGTTCTTTTCCGAACGGATGGCCGCGATCGAATCCACCATGTTGCGGACGTTGGGCAGGCCACGTTTCTCGGCCTCGATGACCCATTCCTCCGAATAATTGTTGCCGTTGAAAAGGATGCGCTTATGGCTCTTGATCGTTTCGTGGACTATCAGGTTGACTTCCCGGTCGACGTTGGTTACCTTCTCAAGCCGGTCGGCGAACTGACGGAGGCTTTCGGCGACGATGGTGTTGAGAACGAAGTTGGCCCCGGCGATCGACTGCATCGAACCCACCATCCGGAACTCGAACTTGTTGCCGGTGAAGGCAAAGGGGGAGGTACGGTTGCGGTCGGTGGTGTCCCGGAATAGCGACGCCAGGGCATTGGTGCCCAGGTGCATGGTGCTGCCGGACTTGCTCCGGGAGGCGCCCCCGGCTTCAATCTGGTCCAGGATGTCGGTGAGTTGTTCCCCGAGGAATATCGAGACAATGGCCGGCGGCGCTTCGTTGGCGCCGAGGCGATGGTCATTCCCCGGGCTGGCCGCCGAGACCCGCAGCAGGTCCGCATATTCATCGACCGCTTTGATGATGGCACTTAGAAACAGCAGGAACTGAATATTGTCGTGCGGCGTCTTGCCGGGGTCCAGCAGGTTCTGCCCGTCAACCGTGGCCATCGACCAGTTGTTGTGCTTGCCGGACCCGTTGATACCGGCAAACGGCTTTTCATGAAGCAGGCAGACCAGTCCGTGGCGAAGGGCGATCTTCTTCATGGTCTCCATCGTCAGCTGGTTATGGTCGGTGGCGATGTTAGTAGTCGTAAAGATCGGCGCCAGTTCATGCTGCGCCGGGGCGACCTCGTTGTGCTTGGTCTTGGCGGAAATACCCAGCTTCCACAGTTCCGTATCCAGATCGGACATGAACGCGGCGACGCGGTCCTTGATGTGGCCAAAGTAGTGGTCCTCCAGCTCCTGTCCCTTCGGCGCCTTGGCGCCGAAAAGAGTGCGGCCGGTGAGGATCAGGTCCTGGCGCTGGTCGAACATCTTCCGGTCGATAAGGAAGTATTCTTGCTCCGGGCCGACGGTGGCAGTGACCCGGGTGGCCGTCTTGTTGCCCAGAACCCGGAGGATGCGCAGGGCCTGGCGGTTCAGGGCATCCATCGAACGCAGCAGCGGCGTCTTCTTATCGAGCGCTTCACCGGTGTAGGAGGCGAAAGCAGTCGGAATATACAGGCTGCCGTCCTTTATGAACGCCGGCGACGTGCAATCCCAGGCGGTGTAGCCGCGGGCCTCGAAGGTGGCGCGCAGTCCGCCGGATGGGAATGAAGAAGCGTCCGGTTCGCCCTTGATCAGCTCTTTGCCGGAGAATTCCATGATCATGCGGCCATCGGGCGTGGGTGAGATGAAGGAGTCATGCTTCTCGGCGGTGATACTGGTCATCGGCTGGAACCAGTGGGTGAAATGGGTTGCCCCCTTGCCTATCGCCCAGTCCTTCATCACCGAGGCCACCACCTCCGCAACCTGCGGATCGAGCGGCAGCCCTTCTTCGATCGTCTTGCGCAAAGACCGGTAGGTTTCCTTCGGAAGGCTCTGGCGCATGACCGAATCGTTGAACACGTTGCTGCCGTAAATATCGACCAAGGCCGTCCTGTTGTCGCCGTTCGCTTGATTCAACTCCATATCCTCTCCCGTAAATTGGGGATTCCCCGTCCACCTGCATCTGATGCCTTCCGGCGTCGTGGCGGTTGCGTCCCTTACATCAAGGATACTACGAATACGCGTCTGATCGGAAGCCTGGTCTGTTGGTTCGCCACCGCGTTGTTTCTGGTCTGGTGCTGTCATCCAGTCGGATCAAGCATGAAGAATAGGCCATCCGGCGCGCCCCGAATTAGGCACCGTGGCTGAAGAAAAACGGGTCGCCCGGTGGTAATCTGGAAAATGGGACAAGAGGAGGTGTGTGCGATGAAGGCAACTCAGGAGCGGACAGCAGATTGGTTTGCCGCAGTCTCCAGAACGATTAAGGAGCTTGAGAAGGGACTGGAAGTCAAGGCGTTGCCTGCGCCGAAACCGAAGAGGGCTTCGGGTAAAGAAGCCATCTTCGAGGTACTGGGTAGAGCCGCCGATGACTTTACTTTCCTGGCGCGCCTGGCTGAGGACCCGTCCAAGGCGCTTGAGGAATATGACCTCAACTGGGACGAGAAAGCGGCCTTGGGTTGCGGAGACCTGCAGCGAATAGAATCGTGGGTCGGCAAGCTGGACAAGCGGTTGAGCACCTGGGTCTGGTGCCGACTGCAACAAGAGAAATGGTGAGCCTAGGAGGCGCTCAATGGGTGCAGCATCGGAGTCCCTTGACACTGGCACCCCTGCAGTTCTGTCTCCCGGTGAACCAGGGGACCAGGTTGACGAAATCCTGCTGAATCATCAGAGAGAGCAGTCGGAACTCGTCCCCGTGCTGCAGCGGGTGCAGGAAAGGCTGGGGTACCTGCCCGAACAATCGCTGCTGAGAATAGCCGCGTACCTGAACATTCCGGATTCCACAGTGTTCGGCGTCGCCACCTTCTATGCCCTTTTCAGACTAAAACCATCGGGAAGGCGTGTCGTCAGAGTGTGCCGCGGCACCGCGTGTCATGTGAAAGGCGGCGCGCGCATCCTCCGGGAAGTGGAAAGCAGCCTCAATACCAGGCAAGGGGAGACTTCGTCAGACCTGGAGAATACCATCCAGACCATTGCCTGTTTCGGCTCATGTGCCCTGGCGCCGGTGGTGGTGGTCGGCGAGAGAGTCTACGGCCGCATGACGCCGGCCAGGGTCAAGCAGATACTGCAGGCCCCTGAGAGGCGATAGCGAAAGGATATGACGATCGCCTTTGAAGCCTTGAGAGAGAATGCGGTTGCGGAATGGGAAACCATGCAACGCGGCAGCCTGCCGACCGTGATGGTGGGGGCGGCCACCTGTGGCCGCGCCGCCGGGGCGTTGGAGGTGTTGGCGGCTGTCACAGAGGTGCTGGAAGAGGAGCGGACCGGAGCAAACGTCATCCAGGTTGGGTGCGTGGGGGCTTGTTTCGCTGAACCGATCATGAACATCATCAAACCTCCGCACCCGCCGATATTGTACGGCAATCTGACCCCTGAAATGGCGGCCGCAATCGCCAAGGACTACCTTGTTCGCGACGATTGCCATCCCGAGCTGGCATTGGGTACCACCGGCGACGCTGCAGTTGCCGGAATACCAAGACTGTTCGAGACGCCAATGTTCAGCCCCCAGGTCCGCATCGTCCTGCGCCACTGCGGCCTGATCGACCCCGAGAACATGAACCATTACGTGGCAAATGGGGGATACAGCGGCCTTGTCAGGGCGCTTGAACTGAGGCCCGAAGATGTCATTGCCGAAATATCAAAGTCAGGGCTGCGTGGCCGTGGTGGGGCGGGCTTCCCGACCGGTCTGAAATGGGATCTCTGCCGGAAGGCCCCGGGCGAAGAGAAGTACGTCATCTGCAACGCCGATGAGGGCGACCCCGGGGCGTTCATGAACCGCTCGCTCCTGGAAAGTGATCCTCATTCGGTGGTGGAAGGGATGCTCATCGGGGCCTACGCCATCGGAGCCAGCAAGGGATATGTCTATTGCCGGGCGGAAAAACCGTTGGCGATCAGGCGTATTCGGACGGCCTTGAAGCAGGCGGCGGATAATGGACTCGCCGGGGAGAATATCCTGGGTTCTGGTTTCAGCTTCAAGATTGAGGTGAGGGAAGGCGCCGGGGCTTTTGTGTGCGGCGAGGAGACCGCGCTGATCGCCTCGATCGAAGGTAAACGTGCGATGCCTTATCCGCGCCCACCATTCCCGGCTCAGGCGGGCCTGTGGGGCAAACCGACCAACATCAACAACGTGGAGACCTGGGGCAACGTCTCGGCCATAATGCAGCGGGGCAGTGAATGGTATTCGAGTTTTGGCACCGAAAAGAGCAAAGGGACCAAGACCTTCGCTCTGGCAGGCAAGATAAAGCGTACCGGGCTTATCGAAGTGCCCCTGGGCATTCCTCTCGGAGAAATCATCTACGGCATCGGTGGTGGCATCCTTGATGATGCAGATTTCAAAGCAGTCCAGACGGGAGGACCGTCCGGTGGCTGTATCCCGGCGGACCAACTCAATCTCCCGGTGGACTACGAATCGCTCAACCGGGCCGGCTCCATTATGGGCTCAGGCGGCATGGTGGTGATGGACCAGAACACCTGCATGGTGGATGTCGCCCGTTTCTTCATCACCTTTGTCCAATCTGAATCGTGCGGGAAGTGCGTGCCGTGCCGGCTGGGGACCGGGCAAATGCTCGATATTCTGGAACGAATCTGCGGTGGTGATGGGAAACCGGAAGACATTGCACTGCTCCAGGATCTGGGCGAACAAATCAAGGCCAGCTCGTTGTGCGGACTGGGGCAGACGGCGCCCAATCCCGTCCTGACGACCCTTCGTTACTTCAGAGATGAATACGAAGAGCATATTCAAAGGCAACGATGCCCGGGACTGACCTGCAAGGCGCTGGTGTCCTACCAAATCCGTCCCGAGAGATGCCGGGGTTGCGGCGTGTGCCTCAAGGCCTGTGCCGCTAAGGCGATATCCGGAGTGAAGGGGGAGGCACACACCATTTCTCAGACCGGGTGCACTAAATGCGGTACCTGTCTTGAAGTTTGCCCATCCAAATTCGGTGCCGTTGTCCTGGTTTCCGGGCAGGCGATGGTGGGCCCGGGCGGTGCCGTTTCCGCGGCGTCCGGCATAACCTCTGACGCAGATCGAGGGAGAACGGGGGATCGGTCATGACCACTGCCGCCGCGACTGCGACGCAGGAAGCTGCCACCGGGCTTGTCTCGTTGACGATCGACGGCAGTAGAGTGGCCGCGGCCAGCGGAACCACAGTCCTGGAGGCGGCGCGAGCGGGTGGTGTGTACATTCCCACCCTTTGTCATGAACCGGACCTGAGGCCTTACGGGGGTTGTCGTGTCTGCGTCGTTGAAATCGACAAGATGCGCGGCCTGCCCGCGTCCTGCACCACCCCGGTACAGGATGGGATGATCGTGCATACTGAGACACCGGCGGTCAACAAGTCCCGCATTACGACGCTCGAACTAATAATGGCCAGCCACAATGGCGACTGCCTGACCTGCCGGAAGAACCAGCAATGTGAACTGCAGAAGGTGGCCCGGTATCTCGGGATAGAGCAGGGGCACTTCGGAAGGCTGCACCGTAAAGCCGGGCTTGTTGCCGTGGACGACAGTCACCCGGGGTTTGTGCGTGATCCAAACAAGTGCATCCTCTGCACCAGATGTGTCCGCGCCTGCCACGAAATCGCCGGCGTCGGTGCCATCGATATCGCTTTTCGTGGCTCCGCGGCCAGTGTCAGCACCTTCGGTAACCGGCCAATCCGACAGTCTATTTGCGAGTCCTGCGGCGAGTGCGTGGCCAGATGCCCGACCGGCGCACTCTCGATTAAGAGTGCCAGACAACCGACACACGAGGTGAGAACGCTGTGTCCATACTGCGGGGTCGGCTGCTCGGTCTACCTGGGGGTACGCGGTAATGAGATTGTGAACGTTCGGGGAGATGGGGAGAGTCCGGTCAACAAGGGCGGCCTGTGCGTGAAAGGTCGATTTGGCCTTGACTTCGTCACTCATCCCGACAGGCTCACGAAGCCACTGATCAGAAGAGGCGGGATGCGCAAGGCCGTGGACGCCAGCGGTGATGTCAAGGAGGTGTTCAGAGAGGCAACCTGGGATGAGGCACTGGACCTGGTCGCCGCCAGGTTCGCCGAAGCCAGGCGCCGGTGGGGTGCGGACAGCCTTGGCGTGCTGAGTTCGGCGAAGTTCACCAACGAGGAGAGCTACCTGGTCCAGAAGTTCACGCGGGCCGTCCTGGGCACGAACAACATCGACCATTGCGCCCGCCTGTGTCACGCATCCACCATGGTGGCCGCCATCGCCGCCTTTGGCGAAGGCGCAATGAGCAATTCTGTGGCTGACATCGATGAGGCAGACCTCATCTTCGTTATTGGCTCCAATACGACCGACTGCCATCCCATGATCGGCCGAATTGTCCGCCAGCGGGTCATGTCGGGGCACAGCACACTGATTGTAGCCGACCCCCGCCCTGTTGAGCTGTCAAGACTGGCCGCGGTGCATCTGTGCCATAAGCCCGGGAGCGACGTCGCTCTGCTTAACGCCATGATGCACGTGATCGTGAGAGAGGATCTCCATGATAAGGCGTTCATCACCGAGCGCACCGAGGACTTCGCAGGGTTGGCGGGAACGGTCAAGCGTTACACTCCCGAGATGGCGGCCGAGGTCACCGGGGTGCGACCGGCAGATATTGTGAGAGCGGCGCGGCTATTCGCCGGGGCGCGCAGGGCCGTCGTCGTCTATGGTATGGGGATTACGCAGCATACAACTGGAACCGACAATGTTAAGAGCCTGGCCAACCTGCTGCTGCTGACCGGAAACGTAGGGCGCGAGGGCACCGGGTTCAGCCCGTTGCGGGGACAGAATAACGTTCAGGGCTCTTGTGACATGGGGGCATTGCCCAACTGGCTGCCGGGTTACCAACGGCTCGCCGACCCCGAAGCCCGGAACAAGTTTGGTCTGGCCTGGAAGTGCGATGTGAAGGAGAAGACGGGACTGACGGTCACCGAATTGATCGAAGGCGCCGCCCGGGGTGAGGTCAGAGCCATGTATGTGATCGGCGAAAACCCTGTCATGAGCGAGCCTTACACCGCCCATACACGACGCGGACTGCAACACCTGGATTTTCTGGTGGTCCAGGACATATTCCCAACCGAGACCGCTATTCTGGCGGACGTCGTCCTGCCGGCGGCCGCTTATGCCGAAAAAGACGGCACTTTCACCAGCACTGAGAGGCGCGTGCAGAAGCTGAATAAGGCGATAGAGCCGCCGGGAGAGGCCCGGCCGGATTGGCAGATCGTCAGTGATCTGGCAGGGAAGATGGGGTCCCCGTTCGACTACGGCAGTACCGGGGAGATTATGGAGGAGATCGCTTCGTTGGTGCCCATCTACGGAGGCATTCATCACGACCGGTTGAACGGATACGGCCTCCAATGGCCGTGTCCCGACCTGGCTCATCCGGGCACACCCATTCTGCACCGGGGTCAATTTACCCGCGGCCGCGGCCGGTTCCATGCGGTCGAACACAGACCGCCGGCGGAAGTGGTCTCGGTCGACTTTCCTCTGGTGCTGACCACTGGCCGTGTCCTTGAGCACTGGCATACGGGGAGCATGAGCCGCCGCTCTCAGGTGTTGAGCAGCCTTTGCCCCAGCGGCAGGGTGGACATCCATCCGGATGATGCCCTGAAGCTTGGAATCGCGGAAGGCGACCGCGTCAACATATCCTCAGACCGGGGAAAGATTGAGACCGAGGCACACGTCACTGAGAAGACGTCGCCGGGGCTTGCTTTCATGGCATTCCACTGGCGCGAATCGTCCGTGAACGTACTCACGAACACAGCACTTGATCCCCTCGCCAAGATCCCGGAGTTTAAAGTGTCGGCGGTGCGGGCGGTGCTGACTGTCTTGGACAGGGCCGCCGCGGACAACGCCTTTTTCTCGCGATTGGCCGAGAATCCGCATGAGGCACTGAGGGAATACGACCTTACGGCGGAAGAGAGGGCCGCTATCGCCACTGGTGATATCAACCGAATAGAATCATGGACCGGGAAACTGGACGAGAGACTGAAGAAATGGCTCATCGCCCGGCTGCAGCAAGAAAAATGGTAGCATCGTTGGCGTCGCAGCGGCCACCGATTGAATTGTCGGAATTTGAAGAATAGAATAGGGCTGCACATGAAGCGCGAAGGGTTGGAGGACATCAGTTGTGTGCATCCGAAGCGCAGAATGAGCTAGACCACAGGCAAGGCGCGGACAAGATACGCGTAATTATCGCCGACGATCATCTTCTCTTCCGCGAGGGCACTCGTAGACTCATCGAAGCCGAGCACGACATTGAAGTAGTCGGCGAGGCGAGCGACGGCGAAGAGGCCGTGGAACTTGTGAACCGGCTGCGGCCGCATGTGGCACTGGTTGACATCGCGATGCCCAAGATGAACGGTATCGACGCAACCAGGAAGATCAAATCCAGTCACTCGCCGACGGCCGTCCTGATTCTCACCGCTTATGATAACGAACAATACGTTATGGCGTTGTTCGAGGCGGGTGCCGCCGGCTACCTCCTCAAGAACGTGAGCGGGCGCGACCTGATGAACGCCATTCGCTCGGTGCACGGCGGCGAGTCAGTGCTTCACCCATCCGTCGCCCAGCGGATCTTTCAGCGTTTGGTCTCAAAAGACAAACGAACCGTCGAATTGAACTCGTTCGGGCAGCTGAGCGAACGCGAGATGCAGGTGTTGAGACTTGCCGCCAGAGGACTCAGCAATCAGGAAATCGGTGACCGGTTGTTCCTGAGCAGGCGTACGGTGCAAGCACACCTTGGAAGTGTATTCCGCAAGATGGACATTGGCTCGCGCACCGAAGCCATTCTGCAGGCATTGAAGAAGGGCTGGATTACTCTTGACGACGTGGGGTGATCGCGCACCGGTGGGGGGGGTAATGAAAGGGCTACTCAGACAGCGCCATTTGTGGTTCATAGTGGCCATAATGCTGTGTGGAGGGACTCTTTACTACGCGGACCAGATTCCGTGGCTCGAGCGCCTGGTAAACTTGACTCCAATTCACATTGCGCGGTATTCGATCCACCGGATCTTGTCGTTGATACCAGTGTTCTATGCTGCCTACATCTTCCGCCTCAAAGGGGGATTACTTACGGTCGGAGTGATAACGCTGGCCTTGTTGCCCCGTGCCCTCTTCATATCACCAGAACCTGAAGTCGTTGGGGAAGTCTTCGCTTTTCTGTTCATCGGCCTCCTGGTCACCTGGCTGATCCACCGGCAGCAACAGACAGTTGAGCACCTCGACCAGGCTCAGCGAGAGCTGACGGAATCGCTGCAAGTCGTCCAAAGGCAGAACCGGATGCTGGCCTCTTACGCCGATATTTCGACCATAATATACCGGACGGCCGACGTGGTGGAGATCGCCCGCGATGCTCTACAAAAGGTTACCGCGGCAACTGGGGCGGAGGCCGGTTGGATATATCTTACGGATGAGAGGGGTGATTTGACGCTCACCGCGCGCACGGGGCTTGTTCCAGAATACGTTGACGAGGGCAATCTCATAAGGCCGGGGGAGCACGTGGACGGGCGAGTGCTCCAATCTGCAGCACCCGTGACAGTAACGCCTGATAGTGATGCCGGCTTCGCAACCAAGCCCGGCGGGAGTGGAATCGCGGCAGTGGTCCCACTACAAAGTAGAGCCGGTGTGCAGGGGACTCTGGGGATTCTGACGGCGGCGCAAGACACGGCCGAGGACTATATGCAGATGTTGATTGGCCTGGGCACGAGAATCGGTATTGCCATTGAGCGCGCCCGGGCTGACCAGGATGAGAAGTCAATCACAGAACAGCTTCGGCTTTCGGAACAGCGGTATCGAGGGCTGTTTGAGAACGCGAGCGAAGCTATATTTGTGTTTTCAGCCAGCGGCCAGATCACATCTGTGAACCGCGCCGTCGAGTATCTCACGGGCTACACCTGTGCAGAATTGACGTCGATCAACATGCAGGGACTGTCTTCGGGCATAGGTGCTGACATCATGGACCGGCTCCTTCGGGATAAACCGGACCGGATGACAGTCGGCAAGGCCGAGGAGGTCCGCCTGATGAGAAAGGACGGGACCGAGGTATTTCTCGAGCTGCGGGTGAGCCCGGTGGTACAGAACAACCAGACCATCGGGTGGCAGGCCATCGCACGAGACGTCACCGAAGAGAAACAGTTGCACCAGAATATGCAATACTATGTGACCCAGATAACCAAGGCCCAGGAAGAAGAACGTCTGCGCATCTCACGCGAGCTTCACGATGAAACGGCACAGGCGCTGGCCGATATCTCACGGGGTCTTGACTCGATCGTTACAGGCGAGCCCGGAATGCCCAAAGCAACTATCTCGGAACTCGGACGGCTGCGCGAGACGGCCGACGGCGTTCTGAAAGGCGTCCGCCGCTTCGGCCAGGATCTCAGACCGTCCATCCTAGATGATCTTGGGTTGGTGCCGGCCCTGGAGTGGCTTGCCTCAGATCTGACCAAGTACAAGATTGAACCGACCGTAAGCGTGACGGGATTGAAGCGCCGTTTTGTATCCGAGAAAGAGCTGGCGATTTTCCGTATCACCCAGGAGGCTCTGAACAACGCGAGGAAGCATTCCCGAGCCTCGGCCGTCAAACTCAAAGTCGATTTTGGTGAGGATGCGCTTACGCTGACCATCGAGGACAACGGACAGGGATTCAGCCCGCCTCAGCGGATAAGTGACCTGGCCCAATCCGGAAAGCTTGGGTTAATGGGAGCGCGGGAAAGAGCCCGTCTGATAGGAGGCACCCTGATTGTGAAGTCAGAGCCGTCCAGTGGGACCGTCATCATCCTCAGGGTGCCCGGGTAGACTGTCTGACCAGAAGTGCGGTGTGTGTGGTAGAGGAGAGGCAACCTCGGTCGGAAACAACGGTCGAGAGATCACTTCGCTGGTTTACCGGTGCGCAAAGATCGGCATGTGTGTGCGACCATGAGGGAATTTAACGCACAGAATCAGTGCGCTAGTTCTTCATGTGGGGTGTGCCTTTCGTACAGCCCAGCCCCCCTTTGCTGAGTTTCGTGCAGGCAAGACCATTCAGTGTTTCGCTACCGAGGACCTAGGGAGGAAGGTGATGTAGCGGATGAGGCAACAGATCAGGTCCAGTAGGTTCTACCATCCCGGCCAGGTCACCGTGAATCTGTGCCTTGCCGTGGTAGTAAGGTATTTTCATACCGCCGAAGCTCTGCTTCCAATACCAATATCCAATAGGGGGGTTCCTGACACTTCAACGGGCCATCGGGTTGACAAAGCCCTAACCGCATAGTATGCTTTCATTCCCATTGATATATCAACCTTGAATAGGCGCCCGTCAATCCCCTTTGGTTGTCTCAGTCTGCATCGAGGAGGGACACGATTATGCCGTGAGACTGCCCGTACCAAGAACCAAGAGGGAGCGATGAACTGCCGCCTGTAGATGGGCACTTGGGCGACGGGGAGCCAATAGTGAAACCGACCATTCCGAGGTCGGTTTTTTGTGTTTTTAAGGCGAGGTGATGCATATCGAAGAAGCATCGTGATCTGTGCCAATTGATGTCTGACAAGGAGGAGTAGATGAAAAAGAGAATTGTCTGGTTGGCGTGTATTTCCCTGGCGGTGCTGTCTGTGATGACAGCATCTTGCGGCAATACGCCAACGGCGTCAGCCCCGACGGTACCAAAATCAACGGCACCAATACCTGCGACAGCAGTACCGACGGCAATGACGTCAACGGCCCCGGATGCAACGGTGCCAAAGTACGGCGGGACACTGACCGTCTACCTGAATGACCCCGCAGGGGGCTTTGACGAGGCGTTCAACCTGGGGCACGTCGGCGGCATGGTAACGACTCCATATCTGACCAATGAGCAGTTGCTTGAGGGCGACTGGAAGAAAGGACCCGCCGGCAGCCACGATCAAGATTGGGCGATGGGCTTCATCGGCCGCTCCGAGTTGTTGACCGGCTGTCTGGCTGAAAGCTGGGAGTTTCCGGATGAGACAACCATCGTTTTCCACATTCGAAAAGGGGTCCATTGGCAGAACATCGCGCCGGTGAGCGGTCGAGAGTTGACCGCAGACGATATTGTCTTCAACATTAATCGCGCCTTCACATCTTCGGGCAGCTACCTTTTGTGAGTTATCCTGCTCAGTACCGGCCGACGTCCGTGAAGGCGCTCGACAAGTACACCGTGGAAGTCAAGGTACCGCTGACCATGCACGGGCAGATGTTCCTGGTGATGGGCGACTTCATGACCAACTACCCGCCCGATATGATAGCCAAGTACGGGGACATGAGGGACTGGAAGAATGCCTGCGGCACGGGGCCGTGGATGCTAACGGACTTTGTGGCAAACAGTTCGCAGACCTACGCGAAGAACCCGAACTACTGGAAGAAGGACCCGCTTCATCCGCAGAACCAGCTGCCCTACATTGACAGGATCAAGGGCCTTAACATAGCGGACGCATCCACCCGATACGCGGCGCTCCGCACGGGGAAGCTGGACGTGCTCGGCCCAGGGCTACCAGCAGCGATAACCTGGGACGATGCTGATAGTCTGATGAAGACTACGCCTCGGCTGCAGTATGTGCAGTGGCTGTCCTCACCGGCGGTTCCCGTTGGCCGGCAGGATAAGCAGGAGCTACCATTCAAGGACATCAGGGTCAGGCAGGCACTCAACATGGCCATTGACCGTGATTCTCTAGTCAAAGACTACTACAAAGGTCATGCCACCCTCTTCGCCGTCCCCTACCCGCCAACGCCGGCATATTCCAAGATCTTCACCCCTCTCGACCAGCAGCCCCAGGAGGTCAAGGACCTCTTCACTTACAACCCCGCCAAGGCCAAGCAGCTGCTAGCCGATGCCGGCTATCCCAACGGCTTCAAGACCACCATCGACTGCATTCAAGACAATGTGGACTTCCTTTCCATAATCAGACAGAATTTCCTGGCCATCGGTGTCGACATGCAGATTAACGCGCTGGAATCTACCGTGAACACGGCTGTGCAGCGAGGCAGGACGAACAAAGAGATGACTTTCAAGGGACTGGTGATGGACTATCAGTACCCCTGGCGAATGCTGATGCTGCGGATCGAGAGCGCGGACAACAATGCCTACGTGAGCGACCCCTATTTCAGGGCGCCATACGAGGAGATCAGTCAGAAGGTTGGCTACGACGACGCGAGAGTAAACGCGATTCTGAAGGAAGTGGCCACGAAGGGCCTGGCAACGGCCTACGCAGTATGGCTGCCGGCATATGAGGTCTACAGCTTCTGGTGGCCCTGGGTGCAGAATTCCTATGGCGCTTGGGGCTGGGGTGGCTACTATACCCCCAACGACCAGCTTCAGTACATCTGGGTGGACCAGTCATTGAAGAAATCTATGGGGTACTAGGACAGCACGCTGCGAGGTAACTGTTCCAGGGTAGACTATGAAGATGGCGATGGCCGGTGGCTCTCCATTGAGCGGCACCGGCCATCGCCCAATAGTCAGTTTCGAACGGGTACGAGTGGACTCGGGCCACAGATGATTGCTTGTCTTTCCAGGTAGGGGATGGTCCCGTCCGCTCCCGAGCGAGCCCGGGTTCAGTCCAGTGCTACTTCAATGAGAGCACGATAGCTGTGACTTGACAACCGGCATCACCGTTGGGGGCAGGGCATTCCTTCAGTATCCAGGTACTGGGAGGTGATGCAAGCCTACGCGGATATGAGAAGAAGGCGTAAGGACATCTGTTTCACATTCATGAACTAAGAAGGAGAGGGGACGATGAGCACAAAGACCTTGACGATGTTGGCTGTGGGAGATCTCTATCTGCATGGCCAGCCGCCTGCTGAGCCATTGTTCGCCGAAGTCGCGCCCGTTCTGAGGTCGGCCGATGTTGCAGTTGGCCATGGGAAGTGCATGTTCACCTCAAGGGGCATCAACACTTTTGCAGACATGGGCCTCGCCAGGGTCGGCGAGAGGATTGAAGAACCTGGTGGCGATCCACGCAACATGAGTGCCCTTCATGACGCCGGCTTTGATGTGATCACTCTTGCCAATTGCCACACCTGGGATGCGGGAGACCCGGGCGTAGAGGACACCATTACTGGACTTCGAGGATTGGGCATTGCTTCTTGTGGGGCCGGAATGAACATTGATGAGGCCAGTCGCCCGGCCATAGTCGAGCGTGACGGAACTCGTTTCGGTTTTCTGGCCTACAACTGCACGGGCCCGATGGGTTCCTGGGCCCTCCCACACAAGGCGGGGTGCGCCTACCTGCATGTCCTCGCCGCCTACGAACTGGATCTCCCTGTCATCGGAGGCTATCCAACCACTTACACCTTCGCTGAGCCGGGCAGGCTGCAGGCGATGGTACGCGATATCCATAGACTGAGGCCGCTTTGTGACGTTCTGGTAGTCTTCTTCAGCAAGGGGCTTGGCTTTCTGCCAGCCAGACTGGCAATGTATGAACAGCAAGTGTCATATGCCGCCATCGACGCTGGGGCTGACCTGGTTTTAGCATCGCATGCCCATATACTCAAAGGAGTCGAGCAGTACAACGGCAAGTGGATCTTTCATGGTCTGGGCAATTTCCTAATCAGTACTGCCCCGGCACCGGCAACGGGGGATTCCCAGATGCGGCAGTTCGTCAGGGCGCATGGCGGTCCTTTCTTCTTCGAACCCGGCGGCAAACAGACGCCGTTTCCCTATACTCCAGAGCAGGGGTTGACCATTATCGCCAAATGCCGCATACACGATGGGCGCATCTCCCAGGTGAGCTATCTTCCATGTCTCGCCGGGCAGAATCAGCCGCCAGAGATACTCAGGAATGATGCAAGGGGCCAGCAAGTCTTCGAGTATATGAACAACATAACCAAAGGCGCCGAGCTAAATGCCCGGTATGAGTGGGAGGGCAGCGAGGTGGTGATTCATACCTAGTACGCAGAGTCCGATCCATGTCGTGTCTTCCTGGCCCAGACATCCCATGTTTGCTCAATCGAGATCGACCATTGCCATGTTTGCCTTTCGCTCTTGCCCACCGGCGGAATTGAAGGATAAAGCGTGAAGGCTCTGCCGGCATGCCCCGTTCGCCGGCAGCGATAGCTTTCACATTGTCCTGCGTGATCTTTTCGCCGAGGTATTGGGCGATCCCCAGATCCAAGAGGTCATGGGTCATGTTCTTCTTGGTCATGTGAAGACGAAGTAAGCGGATACCTCGTACCGCGAGGCACTTGACATCGCCTGGCTCGAGTCATACACTGGTAGCCACGCGGGAGGGCATGATGCAGTGCCCGATTTGTCAGACCGAACTACCTGATAGTGCGAAGTTCTGCGGTGTGTGTGGGCAATCCCTGAGTAAGGATCGTCCATGCCCAAAGTGCGGTCAAATCAATCCCCAGGATTTCAAGTTCTGTCATCAATGCGGTCAGCCCCTGACCTCTACACAGCCTTCGTCTACCCCATCGCCCGCTCCAACTCCCCCGTCCCTCCCCACTGCCTTCGCCAGAGGCCGCTACCGGGTCAAGAAGTTCCTGGGGGAGGGCGGCAAGAAGAAGGTCTACCTGGCCCATGACACGGAGCTGGACCGGGACGTCGCTTTTGCCCTGATCAAGACCGAGAAGCTCGACGAGTCAGCCCGGACACGGGATCAAGCGGGAAGCGCAGGCCATGGGCAAACTGGGGGACCACCCCAACATCGTCAGTATCTTCGACATCGGTGATCACCAGGGACAACCCTACATCGTCATCCCGTTCATGCCCGGAGGCGACGTTGAGGGACTGATCAATAAGGCCTCAGATCACAAGCTTGCTCTCGACAAGTCCCTGGACATTGCCAAGTGCGTGTGCCGTGGCCTGGAGTTCGCCCATGCCAAAGGTATCATCCACCGTGACATCAAGCCCGGTAACATCTGGCTGAATGCCGAGGGCATTGCCCAGATCGGGGACTTTGGTCTGGCGGTAGCCGTTGATATGTCGCGACTGACGGGGGTGGGGATGATGGTGGGAACGGTGTCCTACATGCCGCCGGAGCAGGCCATGGGAGGTCAGGTCACGGCCAAAGCTGATCTCTATTCCCTGGGAGCGATGCTGTACGAGATGGTGACGGGGAGACCTCCGTTCGTGGGTGATGAATCGGTAGCCATCATCGGGCAGCACATCGACACCCCACCCGTGTCCCCCACCTGGCACCGGGCCGACCTGCCGCCGGCGCTGGAGACCCTGATCATGCAGCTGCTGGAGAAGGACCCCGAGAAGCGGCCGCAGTCGGCGACGGTGGTCCTCCAGGCATTGGAAACGGTTGAAAGGTCCAAGTACTGCCCAAGAGTACAAGCACCAAAGAGACGGGCGCCGAAGATACAAGAACCAAGGGTCCAAGCACCAAACTGGCGGTCGAGAACCCGCTGTACCGACGGGTGTTTGTGGGGCGGGAAGCGGAGTTGAAGCAGTTGCAGTCGGCCTTTGATGGGGCGGTGTCGGGGCGGGGGGCGCTGATGATGGTGCTGGGCGAGCCGGGGATCGGCAAGACGGCCCTCTGCGAACAATTGGCCACCTACGTCACCCTCCGCGGCGGCAAGACCATGTGGGGCCACTGCTACGAAGCGGGCTCGCTGTCATTGCCATATCTGGCCTTTGTGGAAGCGATGCGTTCGTACGTCGTCGACCGGGAACCCGAAGACCTGAAGAAGGAGCTCGGCTCCGGGGCGACCGACGTCGCCCGCATCGTGTCTGAAATCCGGGAGAAGCTGAATATCCAACCGCGCCAGGCGGAGAACCCGGAAGAAGACCGCTACCGGCTCATGCAGGCGGTGTTTTCCTTCCTCACTCACGCGGCTGCGGTCAAACCGATGCTGGTGGTGCTAGAGGACCTGCACGATGCCGACAAGGGCACCCTGGAGATGCTGACCTATGTGTCGAGGAATCTCGCCGGGGCCAGGCTGCTCATCGTGGGGACGTACCGCGATGTCGAGGTGAACCGTAACCATCCGCTGTCGGCAGCCCTGGCCGAGTTGAGGCGGTCGTCCTCATTCGGGCGGGTCCTCCTGCGGGGACTCAACGCCGATGAGGTCAGGCCGGATGCTAAAGAGCATCACCCATGACGACGTGCCCCTGGGGATGGCCGCAGGCGATCCACCGGCAGACGGAAGGGAACCCTCTCTTTGTGCAGGAGGTGGTCCGCTACCTGACCGAACAGAAGTTGCTCATCCGGGCCGGCGGGAAGATGATCACGACCGGTCGACACACCGCTCGAGATGAGCATCCCCGAGGGCGTTACGGGACGTCATTGGCAAACGGCTGTCGAAGTTGAGTGATCAGTGCAACCGGCTCTTGTCCGTTGCCGCTGTAGTCGGCCGGGACTTCCGGCTTGACGTCTGCAAAAGGTCTCGGGCCTGCCTGAGGAAGCTGTGGTCGAGTCGATCGAAGAAGCCAAGAGGGTGGCTGTGGTTGAGGAGCGGCCGTCCGTGGGCGGCAGCGGTGACATACCGGTTCGCCCACGCCTTTTTCCGGACCACGCTTTACGAAGAGACTATAGCCCCGCGGCGTATCCGCCTTCACCAGCAAGTTGCCAGGGCGCTGGAGGAAGTGTATTTCGGTCGCCTGCAAGAGCACGCCACCGAGCTGGCCGAGCATTTCTCCTACTCCACAGAAGCGGCCGACCTGACCGCTGCAGTCAGCTATGGCGAGATGGCGGCGCAGCGGGCGGTGGGTGTCTATGATTACGGAGAGGCAGCTCGACTACTAAGACAAGCCCTCAAAGTCCAGGAGGTGCTTGACCCAGGCGACAAGGCCAAACGCTGCGACCTGCTTACCTCGCTTGGTCGCACGCTCAGTTTGACACCCGAGCGTCGCCATGCTCTTGACGTGGAGTATCCCGAAGCACTGGCGCTGGCCGAGGCAATCGGCGATAACCGTCGTGCGGCTGTCGTGTGTAGATGGGCTGCCATGGCTGGCTGGTGGGCGGTGTCAGACAGGGCGGCCGGGAACTCCTCCAGTGGGCTGAAAAAGGCGCAAAATACGCTCAGCCAGGTAGTCCCGAGCGTGCCTGGGCTGAGGTAATCCTGGGAGGAGTAATGAGCATGCCCGCGGCGATGCCAAAGGGGTGTCACTGATGAAGTCCGCTCTTGAGTATGCCCGAGCAAACAGAGACCGAGAGCTGCTGTCGTTGGCGGGATTGGGCTGGGTTATCTCTGGAGTGATGCCGTGGTCGGCCGACGAGCTCAGACAGGTGGCTGAAGAGACCGTCACCAAAGGCATGCAAATGGAGTTTAGGGCTATGAATGCTGGTCTTATGTTGCGGGGACCGGCGCAGAGTTGACGAAATAGGCCAATCGATCAGGCAGCGGGCCGCCACTACCCGCGAAATGCACCACGTTGAGGAGTCAATGAACGTAGACGGCCCTTCTCGCTTTCCTCGACGGGCGATTGGAGGAGAGCGTCGAGATCTTCGAACGGTTGGTACACTACCGTCATGAGGTGGGCGTCGCCGCGGTCTGGGTATGTTCGATGCCTGGTGGGGATTCAGGCCCTTGTTCTATCTGGGCGGGCCGGATACCAGACCCCAGAGCGTGTTCTGGCCTGTGTTGCAGGACGCGATGAACAACCGCCAGCTCCGCACAATTCCTCTTCTGCAGGCGTACCTTGGCCGGGCAACTGAGGCGAAGCAGAGGCTCGTTCGTGCGCTGGAGGGGCGGCCTAACATCGCCTCCACCGAAGACCTGACTATGGCTTGGATGGATGTTGTCCGTCTTGAGTCGGCGATCCTCGTGGGAGACCGCCATTCGGTGGACTTGCTGTATCAGCGCTTTGCGAAGAATAGCCTCGCATTTGTCGCTTCGTTTTCAACCAGCGTCGCCCGACATCTTGGCGGCGCGCCGCTCTCCTCGGTAGATACGACGAGGCCCGCCGGCACTACCAGGAAGCTATCCGGGTCTGTACCGAGATGCGGTTCCGGCCGGAGCTGGCGCTCAGTCGACTGCAGCTCGCCGAACTGCTGCTGGAGCACTATCCCGCCGAGAAGAAGGATGCCCTGGAGCACCTGGACTTCGCCATCAAAGAGTTCCGCGAGATGAAGATGAGGCCGTCACTAGAGCGGGCGCTGAAGCATAAAGAGATACTGAAGGCATAGACTGAGAGCTGTCAGCCAACAGCGGTCAGCGGTCAGGAGACCGGCGGGGCCGCTGGATGGCCTGGTCTCCGTAAGGGTGGTCTCCGGAAGAGGGTGGACGACCATTCTCCGCTGTGCTACGAAGAGGACAACCACAAGCGGTCGAGCCCGACCATGACGGCGAAGCGAGAGGAAGATGCAGCCGAGCCTGGAAAGGGCGCTGAGACAGAAGGAGACAGTGAAGGCGTGGCGGACGCAAACACGAAATTCTAAACACGAAATCCGAAACAAACTCAAAATCCGAAATACGAAACAAAGCGCCCCGGCGTGACTACGGAACGAGATGAAGATGCAGCCGAGTCTGGAGAGGGCGCTGCGGCACAAGGAAAAATCGAAGGAGTAGGGCCAGCCTTGCATCACAAGTCGACTAGGACGATGACCACGAATTGTTGAACGATCCTGGTCTCGATATCACGCATCGGAAAGGAGGAACGGCCATGGAAACGAACCAGAGCTATGAGCGAGCAAAGAGGCGCGTTGCTCAGATCAAGCGCTTCTTCATTCACCTCGTCACATATCTGTTGGTGATAGCTGCCCTGTTCTTCATCGATGTCTTCGCAGAAGATGACCCGAACAACTGGTGGTTCTACTGGCCCGCCCTGGCCTGGGGCATTGCGGTCGTCATTCACGCTGCCACGGTGTACGGCCCCTTCCTGGGCTCCGGTTGGGAGGACAGAAAGATCAAAGAGCTCATGGACAGGGAGTCCAAGCTGGAGGAGAACAACCCGGCCGGTTCGAAGTGAAGTCGTGACCCGGCCCCGGCGACTCCTGACGCAGCCCTCCCCGGGCGGGCGCTGCGGCACAAGGAGATATTGAAGGCGTAGACATAGATGGAGGGGCAAAATGGCCAGAATCGAAGAAAGCATAGAAATCCAGAGACCGATTGAGAAGATATTCAACTACACGACGGACGCCAGGAGCTGGCCCAAATGGCAGACGATTCTACCGCAGGCGGAGCAAACATCGCCCGGGCCCGTTGCCGTGGGCACCACTTTCAAAGGTATTGTGCGTATGATGGGTCTTAGTATGAAGTGGACGGCAAAGACCACGGAACATGTACCATACACGAAATACGGCAAGACCATCACTTCAATGGCCTTGATCAATGAACAGCATAACACCTATGACCCGGTCGGGGTCGGTACGAAATTCACAATTTTGTACGACCTTAAAATCCGCGGCATTTTCAGACTGATGTCGGCGATGCTGGTAAACAGGATGAGGAAGGAGCTGAGAAAGAGCCTCGAGAACTTGAAACGCGTTCTCGAAGCCCAGAGCTAGGCCAGCCGTCCATGGAGCGGGCGGTGCGGCACAAAGAGATACCGAAAGCCAAGAGTGTTATCCCGCACCAACCGCCTCGTGATGTCCGGTTGAGCGATGGCCAAAAATAAGCGGGGTCCACCTGGCGCCTGCCTCTTGCCGGGAAGGAGATTAACCATGAGTGCGGAGATTCATACCTTCAGACTGGGTCAGTTCGATTGTATGGCCGTGAGCGACGGCACGATGACCTACGCGCCGCCCATGTTCCCGCCCCCGGCCACCTTCCTCTTCGCGAATGTAGAAGCGCAGAGTCGGCCCGGGGTGCTCGGCGACCACGGGTTAGAGGCGGAGCGGTGGGCGGAGTGGACAAGCGGCTACACGTGCCTGGTGGTCAACACGGGGAAGCACCTCGTGCTGGTAGACACGGGCGCCGGTGCGCTTGGTCCGGACACGGGCAAGCTCCTTAGAAACCTGCAGTCGGCCTCCATCGCGCCGGGGGACATCGACACGGTCATCCTGACTCACGGTCATCCCGACCACATCGGAGGCGTCACCGATGAACATGGCAGGACCGTCTTCCACGAAGCCCGCTACTTCATGGGGAGGACCGAGTGGGACTTCTGGACGTCGGGTCAGGCAGAGGCGACTCTGGATGAGCATTCCAGGGCTATGCTGGTTGGAATTGCCCGGAAGAACTTGCCGCCGATACAAGAGCGCGTTGAGTTGGTTGCCGACAAAGCCGAGATCGTCCCCGGCATACGAGCGATAGCCGCTGCCGGGCACACGCCCGGCCAGATGGCGCTTGAGATCACCTCGGGTGGCGAAACGCTCCTCTACGCGTCCGACGTGTTTCTGCATCCCATTCATCTGGAGCAGCCGGGATGGTGCGCGGCGGTCGATCTGATCCCCGGCGAGGTCGTGGCTACCAGGCACCGGCTCCTCGCAAAGGCAGCGTCTGACGAGTGCCTGGTGCTGGCGTTTCACCTCCCGTTCCCGGCTTTGGGTCGCGTGGTGACGAAAGGAGATGCCTGGAGCTGGCAGCCGCTTGCAGGTTAGCGGACGAATACCTGGCGAGAAATGCGGATGTGATCGGAGCGGGCGCTGAGGCACAGGGAGATATTGAGGACACAGAGCACCCATATCGCTCGAATGACTAGCGCATATCATGGGCTTGGGAGCCAGCCGTACCGAAGGAGTCTTTGCAGATGATAGGAAACAATCGTTCCAAGCACTCCAATGAAGTAGCAGACACTCGGACGGGATGGATACCGGCCGGTGTCTCTTGTTTCTGAAGAGGAGGTGATGAGTATCGGAGAAGAACTATCTGCATACCATCAGCAGCCAGCGGAATTCCAGGAGGTAAGGATATGCCAGGTATCTTCAAGACTATCATCAACATTTCGGTCTGGATGTTGTTTCTCAAGGCCGTGCTCGCCACGCTGGTCACTCTATATTTTTTGATTAAGGTTTTCGTAGACGGCACGGACCTGCCGATGGTAGTGGTAGTTTCGTGCGCCGTCGGTTGCTTCGCCTACATCCTCGCCTGCCTGGCGGCTTGGATACGACAGAAGGTGGCGTAGGCGTTTTGGCGCCAACTGTCTCATCTGCCCGTCAAGTCTCCCGTCATGTGGGGTGACAAAGGGGGGACTATCTCATGTCAGTCGAAGAGAACTGACCACACTTCGCCGAGTGTGCGAGGAGGTGGGAACAGATGAAGATGAGGCCGTCGCTGGAGCGGGCGCTGAGACACACGGAGTATTTGAAGGCGTAGAGTCTCAACGCCCGATGGAGGCCTAACATGTTTTACGACAGTTACCAACAACTAGCCAGAGCGTTGAATGCGCTCCCTGGTGGTTTCCCCGAGACCACTTCTCACGTTGAGCTTCGCTTGACTTGAGAAGGCATTCACCCCCGAAGAGGCCGAATTCGCCGGGAGGATGAGCCGCACCCACGAGACAGGCTGCGGAGCTCGCCACGAGGTCGGGCCTGAGCGAGGCGAAAGCGAGAGGACCTGCTGCAAAGGCTGCTGCCGCGGAAATTGGTCCGCGCCCGCGTCACTCAGGGGGTGACGGAGTATCGACTCGGACCCTTTGCCGTTGGCTGGTATGAAGCCATGATGGAAGGGTCGATGCGGAAGGATGTCGAGTTTGCCACGCTCTTTGAGCAATACATGAGGGAGGGGGGTGGGGAACGGATCATGGCCCCCCGCCCCGGCCTCCTCGGCGTGGTGCCTGTCAGAGGCTCCCTCAAGCCCGAACTGCTGCAGCCGTATGACGACATTGACGCTCATTTTGCCAGGCACGAGCGTTTCGGGGTGATTGACTGCGTCTGCCGCATCGAACGTAATCTGCTGGGAAGCAAATGCGCGATGCCCGTGAAGCGGTGTGGTTTCGTAGGACTGCCGCCCCAGGCGCCTTTGTCCGAACACGTGCTGGATCGCCAACAGGCGCTGACTCTGTTTACCGAACTCGAAGACGAAGGCCACGTTCACACCGGGTTTTACGGGTTTGTCTCGACCGCCGAGTCACCCCAGTTCGTTGGCTGCTGCAACTGCTGTGGAGACTGCTGCGGGATACTGCGGGCGGTCAACGATTTTAATGTGGCAGAAGGGCCGCAAAGATCCAACTATCGAGCGGCGCTTACGGCCGAGAACTGCATCGCCTGCGGAGTCTGTGTTGAACGTTGTCAGATGCACGCTATTGTTCAGGATACGAACGGCATCGCGATAGTGAACCGTGACCGGTGCATCGGCTGCGGGTTGTGTGTCATCAAATGCCCGGGGGATGCCATCGAACTCATGCCAGTGTCGCGAGAAGAATGGTTCGACGTTCCGGTCAGTTTCGAGGACTGGGAGGAGCGCCGGCTGCGAGACCTGGAGTTGATGAAATAGTCTCCGTCGAGCCCGGAGCGGGCGCTGAAAAGGAAGGCAATATTGACGGTGTAGGGGGCGAAACACTAAATACCAAACAACAAATGCCAAACTCAAAGCTCGAAATACGAAACTCGAAACAAGTCCGAATCCAGCAGCCCACCAACGCGATTTCCATTCCCAACCCCATCATCCATAGCTATCCTCGACCTTCCTGAACGATAGGAGGTGACGATGATCATACGATGGGCACCATCAACCGCCGGAAGCGGTTGATGGTGCCCCTTTTTGATTCAAACGGCAAAGCCCGAGCGTAACACATGGTTTTCCAGGAGATCCCAAGGGCCGTGGGAAACGGGAAAAACGAGGAGGTTGCCCCAATGTTTGTCGTCACAACCAGTACCTATCCGCCCATCAAGGCGAGAGAAGTGGTGGCCATATTCCAGAAGGCGGTGGCAGTACCGTTACCATCATTCATGAAACGGGTGAATGTCCTTACTTCCCCGTCGGAAGCCGGCATAAAGGTGATGGGAATCTATGAAGTCGATGATGGCAAGGTGGCGGATGGCATCAAGGAACTGACCCGCTATTTTGTTCAGTTCTATGGCGTGGAAGGGTTCAAGTTCACATTCGAGACGATGCTCACGGCGCAGGAGGCCATACCGCTGCTGGGGAGATGAAGCGGGCGGTCCCCGTTGATGGAAGGTGGTCTGCCTCAACATCGAAAGGAATTGGAAAAGGAGACTGATACATGTACGCATCAATCGTGATCTGGATAGCCGTTCCCGGCAACAATGACCGAATGGTGAAAGCAGCCGAGGAGGGACCTCAGACATTCAAAGGGCAAAAAGGGTTTAAGAGCGCCATCTACTTCTCCGATCCGGCCAAGAACGAATATGGCCTGCTCACCATGTGGGAAGAGAAAGGGGACTATGATGCCTTTGTCGCCGCCTATTCCCCCGAGCAACTCAAACGGACGTTGTCTCTGTTTGCGGGCACTCTCCTTCCTCAACGCACGTACTTCGTCAACAACTCCTTCTCAGGCAGCTAGTGCATTGAGTAAGGCCAATTGCGGAATAGAGGAGGTGAGAAACGGCAAAAGAATCTGTGACGGCCGGCAATTAGCGGCACCATATTTTCGGCAAGTGGCCACCGGTTAGGCGTAGACCTGACCAGTACTGAGAAAGGAGAGTAGATTATGCTGGTTGCTGATATCCATAGATACAAAGACTCCGCCTACGCGATGTCTCCAGAAAAGGTCAAAGAGCTTTCGGCAGCGAGTGCGCCTTTCGTCCAGAAATACGCCAGCCTGGGCAAATGGAAGAAGGAGTACCTCTTTGCAAATGGCAGGGGAGGGATTGCCATCTGGGAGTTTGCATCCGGCGAGGAGATGAGCCGTATCCTGCGCGAGTCCCCGGTCTGGGGGTACCTTGACTCCGAGATCATCGTGCTTTCAGAGAATGACATGATCGGCAACGCTCTCAAGGAGGCCGCCAAGACCACCAAGAAGACGGCCAGGAAATAGGGCGCGTGGCGGGACCTGCCCGCCGACTCGAAGGGGCAGACAACCTATCGCGGATTGAGAGGCACCGGGGACGTTTGTAAGGATGCAGGCCGGTGCCTCTTGTCTCCAGCAGATGGACGGCGCGAACTACAGAACGGAGGACACGATGCCAAGACTCAGATACGGCCCCGAGAACCCCGATATCACCTATGTGCCGCACAAGTATGAGGAACACCTGTTTCGACACCGGTGAAATCATGATGAACTACGCGGTGACGGGCTCATCCGACAAGCCTGCTCTACTCCTCATCCCCGCCCAAACAGAATCATGGTGGGGCTACGAGGCGGCCATGGGACTGCTCTCGGAGCACTTCCAGGCCTATGCCGTTGACCTGCGGGGGCAAGGCCGATCAAGCCGTACTCCGGGACGCTACACCTACGACAACATGGGCGACGACCTGGTGAGATTCATCACTTTCGTTGTCAAACGTCCGGTCGTCGTGGCCGGTACATCTTCGGGCGGGGTTCTCGCGGCGTGGCTTTCAGCCTTCGCCCCTCCTGGGATGATCCGCGGCGCCTATTGTGAAGATCCGGCCCTGATCGTCAGTGAGTTGACTCCCCCGATCAGCCCGTCGGTGAGGCAATTCGCCGGCGGCAGGATGTTTGCCCTGTGTGCGACCTATCTAGGCGACCAGTGGTGTATCGGAGACTGGCAGGGTCTCAGGGATGCCAGCCAAATGCCACCACCTGCATTCCAGGTGGCATTTGGATCGGAAACAGAACCGCAACAGAGGCTGAAGGAATACGACCCTGAATGGGGCAGGGCGACGATATCTGGCAGTCTGAGCGCGTCGTGCGACCACACTCAAATGCTCGCACGTGTTAAGTGTCCGATATTGTACACTTTTCACTCGGCAATCAGCGCCAGTATGACCGGTTCAGCCAAGGAGGCCATCATCATTGAAATGGTGGCGCACATTCAGAATCAGATCAAAGGCGCGGGGCAGCCATTGACCTTTCATTCGTTCCCACAAATGGGGCATCTAATGCACAGGGAGGACCCGAAGTTGTATGTGAAGACCCTGCTCGATTGGGAGAAGACCCTGCCGACTGAGTCGGAGACGAGGGGGAGGGGGGTGTTCAAATCGTAGCGGGTATTTGGTATTTGGTCACTGAGGTTTGTTTGTATCTTGTGCAGGCCCCCTTACTCCTCCGGCATCCCGCATGGCGCAGCCAATCGGGATATCTTGGTTATTGGTCATTTCGCTCGTTTCGTGCTCGTTTCGGATTTCGGTATTCGAATTTCGGATTTCCGCCTCGGGCGGTTTAGGAGGTCCCAATGCCCTACGCCAACAACAATGGAGTCAAGATCTACTACGAGGTGGAGGGGCAGGGGCCGCCGCTGGTGCTGGGGCATGCGCTCGGCGGGGCGGGCATGTACATGTGGCGGAGAGAGAAGTACGTCGAGGCCCTCAGGAGTGATTTCCAGCTGATCTTGCTTGACTTCCGAGGGCATGGGCGGAGTGACAAGCCCCATGAAGCCTCGGCGTGCGCCGTCAGCGTCCTCGCTTCTGACGTGCTTGCCATACTGGATGAACTCGGAATTGACAGGGCACACTACTGGGGTTATTCGCTGGGTTCCAGGGTCGGCTTTTGGCTCGCCACGCGTCACGCTGAACGCTTTCATGGCTTCGTACTTGCAGGCATGACTCCAGGCGTCATCCCGGAATCCACCGTCAACATTGCAGAGGCTATCCAGGAAGGTCTGAGATTGGCCATGACCGACCCCGAGGCCGCTGTGACTCGACGGGAACAGGTGCTCAGGCGTCCGATGACACCCGAGGAGAAGAAGGCATACCAATCCCAGGATGCAGAGGCCATTATTGCCATGTGGACGGCCTGGCTCGATTCGCCACCGATGACCGAGCAAGACCTGCAGACCATATCGAATCCGTGTCTGGTCCTCTGCGGCGACGCCGACGAAGGTGGGTTCCACCCGGGGGCCGAGGACAGCGTCAATCACATGCCAGATGCCAAGTTCATCTCTCTCCCCGGCCTCACGCACGGGACAGCTTTCAACCGTATCGATCTTGTGCTCCCTCACGTCAGGGAGTTCCTAGCCGGCGTGAAAAAGAAGATGACCGCGGAGGCATAGACATGAAGCTGGAGAACAAGGTAGCCATTGTGACAGCGGCCGGAAGGGGGATAGGACGAGGCATAGCTGTGTGCCTTGCCGCCGAGGGAGCCAATATCGTCATCAATTCGTATACAAGAGAGACCACAGCCTCAACCGTTGATGAAATCATCAAGATGGGCCGAAAGGCCATTGGTGTTGCCGGAGACATAACCAAGCCTGAGATGATCACCCAGGCAGTCATGGATGCGATCAGGGCCTATGGTAAGATTGACATTTTGGTAAACAACGTTGGCGGAATATCCAAGACACCGAAGGAAGCGGGCGAAGACCCACTTGGTCAAATCGCCGCAACCTGGGACACGCAATACGAGCAGAATCTACGGGCCCAGGTCTTGATGTGCGAAGCGGTAGCGCCGCACTTTATCAAGCAGAGAAGCGGCAAGATGATCAATGTGGCTTCGGTAGCGGGAAAACCAGGTTTTCCTGGTATGGACGCCTATGGCACCATGAAGGCCGCCATAATCCGCTACACCCAGGGGCTAGCTGATAGGCTTGGGCCGAGCAACATCAATGTCAATTGCGTCTGCCCGGGTATCATATATACCGACCTCTGGAAATATGTCGCGGAAGGGATCATAAATGCTCAACCTGAACTCAAAGGTATGGACCCAAGAGAATGGTTCCTCGGACTATTTGATGGCAGGCAATTCATACCCGGTGGGAATCTTCCCACTCCATTGAGGAGAGAACAAACGGTCAGGGATATCGGTCAGGCAGTTGTCTTTTTGGCCTCGGAAGACGCAGCGAACATCTCAGGCCAAGCATTGAATGTCGATGGCGGTATGATCAAGAGCTAATAAGCCAGGAGGGAGTATGTCAGTCGAAGAGAACAAAGCCTTGATTCGCCGGTATTTTGCCCCTGTCCCATCGCCCGAGGCGATCCAGAGAATCCGAGAAGCCAAAGACCCGACGATCGAAGGTGGGAGATTCTTCAAATCACATTTTGAGAGCATAATGGCCCCCGATTTCGTCAGTCATGATTCCACCGGCGATCGGAGTCGAGAACAGGCCTTACAAATGAATCTGGAGCTAATGGCTGCTTTTCCCGGCAGCAATTGGGCCTTGGACAGGATGGTGGCCGAAGGAGACATGGTCGTGGTGTTGGGGAAGATGAGTGGCACCCATCGAGGCCCGTACAAAGGCACACCTCCTACGGGCAAGAAGGTGGAATTGGGATACACCGTTACGTACCGTATTGCAGACGGGAGAGTTGTCGAAGCCTGGTCCAGCATGGACTGGCTGGGTTTGATGCAGCAAATCGGGGCGGTCCCGCCCGAGAAACAGTGATGGAGGTCATCTCATGAACGTAGTCAAGACGGATTCAGGCTACATATCCGGGACGGTCCTCGGTGATCCGGAGAAACCAATACACGTATATCGAGGAATACCCTACGCCGCCCCACCCGTCGGCCCCTGCGCTGGAAGCCGCCGCAGCCGGCCGCAAGGTGGTCCGGGAATCCGCGAATGCACTGCCTTCAGTCCGCATGGCCCCGCAGACGGTATCTTTGGGGTTGTCAAAGCTGGAGTTTGCGGAGAGCGAGGACTGCCTCTATCTCAACGTGTTGAGTCCGGCAACCGGGGCTGCTGATGGGCTGCCGGTAATGGTGTGGTTCCATGGCGGCGGTTTTGTATCCAACAGTGGGAACGAGGCATACTTCAACTCGGCCCAGCTTCCCTCGAAGGGCGTCGTCCTGGTTACCGTTAATACGCGGTTGGGACCGTTGGGCTGCCTCGCTCACCCGCTCCTTTCTGCCGAATCACCGCAGGGGATTTCGGGCAACTACCTGTTTCTGGATATGGTGGCCGCCCTGAAGTGGGTACAATTGAATATCTCGGCGTTCGGCGGCGACCCCGACAATGTCACCATCTTCGGAGAATCCGGCGGTTCGGCAAAAGTAGTGAACCTGCTGGCCTCCCCGCTGGCCAAGGGGCTCTTCCACAGGGCGATCGGCGAGAGCGGAGGCGGCCGTGGCACACCGCTGGCGGACATGGAAGCGGCAGGTGAGAAACTATTCGCCAAGCTCGGGGTGGATAAAGAAGCAGCCCCGCTGGCGGCGGCACGGGCTATCCCCTGGTCGAAAATTGTCGAAGCCGGCATGGCCGTATCCGCGGACCTGAAGCTCCCGATGGGGCCCTGGGACTCAGTGGTCGACGGCTGGTTTCTACCAGATACCACCGCCAGTATCTTTAAGGCCGGCAGGCAGAACATCGTTCCGTTCATAATGGGCACTAACATGGGGGAACTGACCGGTCCCGGTATGATACTGATGCCCCAAGTGGTCCCGAGCTACGTAAATCTGTACGTGGGGGCTAACAAAGTCGGCGGGAAGGCGTATGCGTATGCCTTCGACCACGTACCTGCAGGATGGAAGAAGAACGGCGTAGTGGCGACTCACGCAATGGAACTACCGTATGTCTTCGGCGATTGGGACTGGAATGATTTTCTATGGACCCTGCTGTACGCCCTGGCTAAACCGTCTGGTGCCAAGTCGCCTGACCCGGGTCTTACCGGGGCCGACAGAACTGTGTCCGAGTTGATGATGACCATTTGGACCAACTTCGCCCGGACGGGTATCCCCAGCATACCGGGCAAGATCGACTGGCCGGCCTGGGATGAGGGCAAGGACCAGTATCTTTACATCACCGACAAGCCGGAGGTGAGGTCGGGGTTCTCCAAGGTCGGACAGAAGTAGGAGTCTGATCCTTCACAATCGGGGCAATATTCTCCGGGCGGTCAGGGCGGGGACTCTCTAGTATACTCCGTACTCCTTGGTCGCCCTAGCCATCGCCCGTACGTTCTCGGCTTTCGCGTCGGTCCCCAGGGCCCCGGGGCTGGACACGATGAAGCCGCCATCTCGGCCGCAGAGGTCGATGAGATGCCGGCAGTATTTCTCTACGTCCTCCGGCCGGCCGGTCGAAAGGATGGACTGCGGGACGGCTCCGACGAGACAGTAGTCCTTCCCGAGCGCCTCGTGGGCCAGCTTCATGTCCGTAAGATAGAGGTGCCAGATCACCCGGCCGCGCGGCAGGTCGCCCCGGACCGCGTCCAAACGCGTGGTGTAACTGCCCTGGGTCCTCAATTCGGGGATGAACCCCTCCTCAATGAGGGCCAGGCAGATCGTGCGCAAAGTCGGCCAGTAGAAAGTCCGAAACTGTTTGTCCGACATGAAGCCGTCCGCCCCTTTGTGGAGCGGGAAGCCAATTATGGGACTATCCCCCAGCTTGATGGTCTTGGAGCTTTGTCTGATATCGATCAGCTTCTTCCGGGTGATCACGTCCAGGGCTTCGAGCAGCTTCCCGGGCTGCCGGTACATGTCGAGACCGATGCCCCGCTGTCCCCTCAGGTTGTCCCCCAGGCGGTCAAACGGGGCGCCACCACCCAGCCCCATACTGCCGCGGAGGTCCGGGTACCCCAGTTCGCTCAGCCGCCGGTTGGCGGCCGCTATTTTGGGCTGCCAGCGGCGCGCTTCCTCCCCGGCCTTCATCAGTTTGCCCAAAGCCAGCTGTACTTCGGGAATTCCAAATGAGGCGATGTTCCCGGTTGCCAGTTGCGTGAGCGCCTCGGCGGCGCCCCACACCCTGGGCAGATACCGGCGCAGTCGAAAATCCGTCTCGTCCAGGATGAAGGCGTCGTACTCATCGGCCCTCATGTACTCGCCCTCAACGAATTGCATGCCTATGTTGTCCGGCAGCCCATGTCCGGGCCATTTCCGCTGCTTCTCCTCGAGAATCTCGTAGAGTCTTCCCTGCGGCGCGCCGGCATCGGTCTTGGCGTCAAAGTCCAACTCCAGGGTGCAGCGGTTTGCGACGTCGATCGCCTTGTCAACGTCGTACCAGACGTCTTTCTGGGTGTAACCGCAGTAGGCGGCGGCGAATTCTCCCAGGTGCGGCGTGACCGGCACCCTGTCGGGCTTCTTCCTGAAGAGAATCGCATCTATGAGGCGGGCGACCCGCGACTTATATCCCGCCTCGGCCTGGGGTGAGGCGAACTCGACCCCCGGCGGGGACAGCCACGCTTCACAGCGTCTCTCCAGTTTCTCATCCGGTGTCAGTTGCTCCCAGGGAGTCTCCTGCGTTCTTTCTTGCTTGTCTGTCACCACTCCTGCCTCCCGGAAATCGTTCATTGATGCCTCCAGTCCTATCCAAACCGGGCCGTTTTCGTTATTAAGAACAGATAACGCTAATACGAGGTGAAAGCGCCATGAAAAAGAATATTCTTTATTATCTCTCCGTTTTGGTTCTGGCTACCATGCTGGCCGCCACCGGCTGCGGCCTCAATGATATTAAGCCCAACACCCAACAATCGCAACCACCAATGCCAGCGGCTTGCCCAGGTTTACCTCGGAAGAGGAATTGGTTACCGCCTTCACCGAAGGGCGTAACCAGGGTTACCGGGGCACTACTACACCAAAGGCGGTTGGGACGTGATGGACATGGCTCCGGCAGCTGCTGCAGGAAGCAGCCGCTGGCGGGGGAACCAGTGACATTTCCTACTCCGACACTAATGTCCAGGTAGCCGGCGTAGATGAGGCCGATATCGTCAAAACGGACGGCAAATACATCTACGTCATGGCCCGTGACAGCATTTACATAGCCCAGGCATACCCGGCAGAATCGGCCCGGATACTGACCCACATCGCCATCCCGGGGTTTAACCCCCAGGAGCTTTTTATAGAAGGAGACCGCCTGATGATCTTCGGTACAACTTACTACTCTCCCGACGACCCCACTACGATCGGGCAGCCGGGTTATCCGGTCACCACCGAGCCTGGTATCGCTAAGTCGGGTGTCGCCATCATGCCTTATCCCAACCGGGGTAACCTGGTCGCCATCAAACTTTACGATATTAAGGACCGTTCAAATCCGAAACTACTGAAGAGCGTTGATATCGAAGGTAGCTACCTGACCTCCCGTAAAATCGGATACCGATGTTTACTTTGTCATAAACTCCTATCCCAACTTCACCGTACCTCAACCGATGGCCATCGACATCATCCCGGGGTATCGGGAGAATATTGGCGACGCCAAGCCTTCCGCCAACCTAAAGCCTATCGCGAATTACAGCGAAATAGGCTATATCCCGCCGCGGCAGGCGACTAACTTCATCACGGTGGCCTCTCTGTCAATTCGCGACGCGGCCAGAGAAATGGGCAAAACTGTCATTGTCGGCTCCGGCGAAAACGTCTTTGCCTCGCTAAGCAACCTCTACATTGCCCAGACCTCCTGGCCGTCCTTCGATAATCTCGGCCGGCCCGTCGACGAAAATGTCCAGAGCACTGTGATTACCAAATTCGCCCTGTCCGGCGGCGCCGTAACCTATGCGGCCACCGGCAAAGTAAAGGGACATATCCTGAACCAGTTTGCCATGGACGAATACGACGGCTACTTCCGGATCGCCACCACCATCAGCGGCTATGTGAATAACCGCGATACCTCCACCAATAACGTCTACGTTTTGGATGGCGACCTGAAGGCGACGGGCGCTCTGGAAGACGTGGCTCCCGGGGAGAGCATCTATGCTGTCCGTTTCATGGGCAAACGGGTTTACCTGGTCACCTTTCTGCACGTCGACCCCCTCTTCGTGATTGATTTGTCACAACCCGCAGCGCCCCGGATTCTGGGCAAGCTGAAAATACCCGGCTACAGCGACTATCTGCAGCCTTACGATGAGACACACCTGATCGGCATCGGCAAGGAGGTGGACGCCAGCATTGACGCGAACCTGATCCACACCGAGAATGCGGTCTACTATACCGCGATCCAGGGTGTCAAACTGGCTCTCTTTGATGTGAGCGATGTCGCCAACCCGATCGAGGTCTACAAAGAGGTCATCGGCGACCGGGGCACGGAAAGTCTGGCTGCCCAGGACCACAAGGCTTTTCTCTTCGATAAAGAAAAAGGCCTTCTGGTCATCCCGGTTACTTTGGCTCAGTTAAAGCCGGGCCAGCCCAAGAACATGCAGGGAGAGTATGTCTTTCAAGGCGCCTACGTATACAACCTGACGCTGAAAAACGGTTTTAGCCTCAAGGGCAAGGTCACCCATTACGATACAAACGATACCTTTCAGAAGAGCGGCGAGTACTTTTACGGAGGACAGAGCGATATCACCCGCAGCCTATATATCAATAACGTCCTGTATACTTTGTCCCAGAGCCGACTGCAACTGAACGATCTTACCAGCCTGGCAACCCTACAGGTATTGCCATTCGAGACAAAGTAGGCGATACCACCAACTCGTCGCTGTGTTGAACCGGTAAGCTCCGCTTCCAAGCGGAGCTTACCGGTCTTATCCCAACCGGGCAAGCCAAAGCAGGGATACCATCATGCGCTGGAGCTTGGCCACTATCGTTCATCGCCTGAAGGGATGCCCTGGTGACTACGGAAAATATGCCGTCAATATTCCGGCATACGGATATCGACTGGACTAGCTACCGGTCCGAGTTCTTCTCGCCAGAATAATGGTCGTGTCATCTGAGGCGTTATTGGCCGCCGCCGCATTCATCAGCCCATCGCAGGCATTCTCCAGTGTCGCCGATGCGTGAATGATCTCGCCGATCTGCTCATCGGGCACCGCATTAGTCAGTCCGTCTGAGCACAGCAGCAGGATTCCCCGGGAGAGGTCGACTTCGTAGTAATCCGGACTGACTTGTCTCCGACCGCCGAGACTCATGGTGATGATATTTCGCTGACTGTGGGACAACGCTTCTTCCTCAGAGATCAACCGCCGGTCAATCATTTGCTGTACCAGCGAATGGTCTTTAGTTATTCTGGTGACCGCGTTTCCGACCAGATAAGCCCGGCTGTCGCCCACATGGGCAATAAGCGACTCATCTTGAGTGATGGCGGCCACGACGATGGTGCTGGCCATATCGGTGTAGGCTTGTTTCGATGCTGCCCGGAGGTTGATGGCTTCATTGGCTTTGAATAAGGCCGCTTCGGTGACCTCCCGAAGATTGCCGTTCGCCAAATTCGACCGGTAGAATTCTTCAAGTGCAGTTATGGCCAGGTTGCTGGCAACCTCCCCTGCGGCGTGGCCTCCCAGCCCATCGGCAACAGCCAGTATGGCGACATCACCAATCGTTACCGCTAAGAAGCTATCTTCGTTGACTTCCCTGCCCTTGCCCTTGCGGGTGCGGCAGCACACTTCAAGATTACGCATTTCACACTTCAATTATGGATTTCACCCACGGCAACGGGGTCCATCGATAGATCATAGTCCCGGAATGGGCACCTCGCCACAGTATACCTCGTGCGCGAATCGCCTACCAACGTGACGGAATCATCCCTGCGTCCGGATGCAGCACTTCGAAGGCAGATAAGCTGCTCTGGGCGCGGGATTTTTCGGATGCTATAATGACCGGCAGTCGGACGTTGGCAGCCAGTTGGGAGCGGGGCGCCGGACGCCGGCGCCTGCGGGGGTCTTTGAAATGCATACTTTTCGCGTCCCGTACCGGGCGGATGGCGATATCATCGTCCTTAGCGACGCCGGCCAGATCCATCATCTGAAGGATGTGCTGCGGTTGGGCGCCGGCGACGAGGTAACGGTGTTCGACGGCGGCGGCCAGGAATACCAGTGCGAGATTACTGGAGAAGGTAAGCAAGGGGTCACGCTCCGGGTGAAGGGGAGGCGGATGGGGGCGCTGCCGCAGGCCAGGGTGGCGGTGGCCTGTGCCCTGCCCAAGAAAGGCCTGGACGATATCGTGGACAAACTGACACAGCTCGGTGTCGACACTATTATCCCGATGCGGACGGAGCGGGTGGTGGTGAGACTGGGCGAAGCGGCGGCCGCGGTACGACTGGAGCGGTGGCGGAAATTGGCGGAGAGTGCGGCCGGGCAAAGCCAGCGGGCCAACGTGCCGGAACTCCGGCCGTTGTCCGGCATTGGCGAGGTAATATCACAGGCGGCGGGATACGACCTGAAGCTGATACCGACGTTGTCGGGGGCGAGACAGACACTCGGCGAGGTGCTGGCCGACCGGCGGCCGGCGAGCGTGCTGGTCCTGATCGGTCCGGAGGGCGACTTCACGGATGAAGAGGTCGAGGCGGCGCGCCAGGCCGGCTTTCAGCCGGTCTCCCTGGGGGCGCAGGTGCTGCGGGTGGATACGGCGGCGATCGCGGTGGCCGCGTATCTGAGGCTGTCCGGAGTCGTCTAGCGGTCGAAGGGCGCCGATGGTTCTGGTTTCGGAGATAGGGAGGGCAACCACAAGTGATCTCCGAGTTGGTTGGACAACCACACGGGTAAGTGAGGGGGTCATGTCAACTTCACCCTCATCCTGGCCTTCCCCCCTCAAGGGGGAAGGAATTACGTAAGGGTCGGAAGCCCCCTACTTCTTGGTCGGCTTGTTTGCGGGGGTGGGAAGGCTGGTGGGCCGCTCCGGCGGGACGACGGGCTTACCGGGCTCGCCCGGCTGGCCATTGTCCTTGAGCACCGCGCGGCGCCTGAGTGGCGCCGCTCTCGGAAACCTGAGGTTTCAGCAGGTATCGGCCATTCTGGGCGTTGCCGGTGCGGATGACGGTCAGGTCGTAGGTAAAGCTGGTTACCGTGGTTTCGGCGACGGTAAAGGGCACGTTCAGGTGGAGCTTCTGGCTCGGCAGTTTGATTTCCACCTTCTCGCCCGATGAGATCAGCGTGCCGGTAACGTTGTCAACGTAGATAAAGACCTGCCGGTAGTCGCCTGCCGGGATGTCGCCCCGCCACATCTCCTGGACCAGATCGCCCGGGACCGTGGTCAGGTCGACCGACAGGACGCTGGGTTTGAATTCGATCCATTTGCCGTCGGAACTCTGCTGCAGGCCAATCCGGTCGATGGTGACGACGACATCCCTGAATTCGGCGATGGCATTGACATCGTCGCTGACCAGGAAGGCGAAGTTGCCGTTGGGACTGGCAACCGGTACGATCTGCAGTATCTGGGGGGCGCCGGGCGACAGGACCGGACGTACGCCGATATACACTACTCCCAGTATCACGGCGAGGGTAGCCAGGGCGGCCCAGGTGGCGGGGCGGGCGATGGCCCGGCTGAACCAGGGCCGTTTCTGACGGCGGCTTTCCCGCAAGGCAACGATGGCGGCATCAAGCTGCTGCCGGGAGGAACGTTTGGCGGCGGCGGACGGGGCGGCGCGTAGGCGGCGCCGGTGCGAAGGGCGGCCTCAAGGAGCGGCCTGAGCCGGGCGGCATCGGCGGGGTAGCCGGCGACGACCGATTCTACAGTTTCGCCGGACTGAAGGCGGTCCAGGCATCTATCGAGTTCGGTGTCAAAATTCTCTGCCATGTTGTCCTCTTGCCGGAGACTATGATCCGGCGACCAGCACGGTGCGCAGCTTCTCAATGGCGGCCCGCTGCATCTCGCGCACGGCGCCGTCGCTCTTCTTCATGACGGCGGCCACTTCCTTCGACGCCAGGCCGCCCAGGAAGCGCAGCCCCACCACTTCTCGCTGTTCGGCCGTCAACTGTTGCATGGCGGCGGAAACGCGCTCCATCTGCAAGTTGGTCTCCGCCATGGCGACCGGATCACCGGCCGCCACCGTCAGCGTTTCCATGTCCACGGGCAGTGTCACTCATTCTGGCCTTCTTTCTGAGATAATCGACGATCAGGTTGTGAGCGATCTTGAACAACCAGGCCTGCATCGGCACGCCGCGCTCCTGGTATGAATCAAGTGACTGCAGGGCTTTCAGGAACACTTCCCCGGCGATGTCCTCGGAATC
This sequence comes from uncultured Chloroflexia bacterium, assembly GCA_963735055.1. Taxonomy (GTDB): domain Bacteria; phylum Chloroflexota; class Dehalococcoidia; order Dehalococcoidales; family UBA2162; genus JBBITI01. The sequence goes on from CAVTJN010000019.1 coordinate 158,065, forward strand.
AGGACCGTCCCCGATGTGGACGCGGGCGTAGCGTACGATGCGGTCATAGTACTCCTCGTGGAGCCCGGCAAGTGCGGCCTCGCGCTGCGTCCGGATGTCGTTCCGATCCCTGTCTCGAGCCTTGCTCATCACAACTTACTCAGATTCGTTTCCTCCCCCGCAGTATACCATTCTCATGTCCCACCGCGCTCCTCCGGCGCACTGGCGAAGGTTCACGACGGTGTTCACTGATATAGTTAACGCCGCAAGGTGAAAACTGTCAGCATGCGGTGGGGGGTGATAGGCGCGAGGGCGCGTCCTGAATCCGGAGCGGGGGGTGACGCCGGCTACTCCTGGGGAGCGGCCAGCGCCTTTTCGATGTACGACACCAGTTGCTGGCTGCCCTCGGGGGACAGGCTATCGCCGGCTTCGATCTTGGTGATGGATTCGTCTACTTCCGGAGACTCTTTTCGTGCCCGGGCGATCGCCCGGTTCTGGCGCCGGACCGCTTCGTCAAGATCGTCGAAGCCCATGCACAGGTCCAGTTTGCGGTTGAAGAACTCCAGTACCCGCAGCTGGGCCTTGGGGTCGCCGGAAGAGGAGAGATAGAACGGGACCGGGACCCACAGGGTGGCCGCGGGAAGGCTCCGATTCTTGGCTTCCCACAGCAGGTACGAGTTGAGGGTGGGGCGTTGCCCGGGGGGCGTTTCATAGTTCCAGGTCATGCTCATGTTCTGGCCGGCGAGCAACTCCTTCATCTCCGGAGTACTGAAGTTGCCGAGCATTTCCCTGGGGGCAACATGGGAGACCAGCGACACCATCCCGCCGATGGCATACAGGCCGGTGGCGCCGCATTCTTTCTGGGCCACATCGAGGACGAGGTTGAGAAACCGGTGCCAGTCAAACCGCGGCGGCGTACTGCGGAATATGATGATATCCTTACGCGCCCCGGCATAGAACTTGGCTTCCGGGAACTGAATGACGTCGCTTTCGATGCTAACGCCGTCCAGCTGAAAGAAATCGACGGGGTCGATGCTGCAGAAGGCACTATTGTCGAGCTTGCGGTTGAGGTAGGCGGTCACCGTTTCGCTGAGGCCGGCGGCATCGGCCGTCCAGCTCACGATCAAGGTGGGGCTTTCGAAATCGGGCCGGCGCGAGAATTCAACCGGCCCGTTCATCCCGTTTGTCACCCTTCTTAAATAATTCGTCGATATGTTCCTTCATCCACTTTTCTTCTTCGGCGGTGATGGCTCCGGCCTTGCGCTGCATAAGGTCCTTCCGGTGTTCCACCCGCTCCCGGATTTCCGGCGGCAGATTGTCGTAGATGCCCGAAATTATCCCGTCGACGTGGCCGGCCATTTCGTCAAGCTGGCTGAAGTCCACTTCCGCTCCGAGAATTTTGCTCAACAGTTCGATCACTGACCGGGAAGCCCGGGGATAGGGGAGGGGGGCGGAAGAAAGATAGTCGGGGATTTCGCCCATGAGGCATACGGCTTCGAGACCCCTTGCCCGGGCGACTCCCAGCATCAGGCCATTCAGACCGGTAATACTTCCACCGCGGCTCCGGCCCTCACTGCGGCCCATCAGAATAGTGTTCTCATACGAGGTCATTTCTTTGTTGAGGGCTTCGCTGCTGGTGGCGATCCAGACCCGCGGTTTCAGGGCGTGGTGGCTGAGCGAGACGGCGGCCCCGGAAGTGTAGACCCGCCGGCAGCCCAGGGTCTGCGCGACGTCGACCACCAGGTTGGCCAATCTGTATCCCTGGCGGCCCTCAGCAAACGGGCGGCTCCCGTCGGTGGGCTGCTCTTCGCCGACAAAAGCGACCACGTCATGGAGGGGCAGCTTCTTTACATAAAATGTGCTGGCGGGGAATTCCAGGGATTCCAGGACACTATCACGGATGACGATCTTCCGGGGGTAGAAGAACTCCTGGGGCTCGATTTCGCCCACCTTGTCGGCGCCGATCTGGGTCCGCAGCGTGTCCGCGGCCAGGAGACCGATATTGCCGATGCCCGGCCAGCTGGCAATCATCACGGGCCGGTCCAGTTTGGGCACGGCCGATAGATCAAGAGTCATTGCCCCACCTTCTTCGCACTACCTAATTCTAGTGGTTCGAAGTACGCAAAGGTAAGGCAGACTTCAGATGACAATCCGGGGGCCGGAGGCCATCATTTTGGAGGACCGGGCCGAGGGGGACGCTCCACCGGGAGCGGCGTCAACGGTGCGGCTGCGTCTTGATGAGGCAGATCTCGAGGGGGATGAAGAATAGACTGACCACGCCGGATATCCAGATAAGGGTAGACCACTCGTAACCTGTCCCCAGCAGGGGATCACGCAGTATCATGCGGGTGAGACCGGTGGCGGCGAGGGACAGGCTGACGATCACGTTGGCGGCGATAATCGCTCTCTTCACGGGATGCTACTCCTTGTGCTCGGAGTCCCCGGCATGGGGCAGTTCGACGATGGGGAATACTTTCATGAAGAGGGCATAGGCGCCGATGGCGAAGCCGATGATACCGATCACGGTGGCATATTCGTACATGGTCGGCGTGTAAACGCCGGTGGGGAAGGGGAGGAGGGGTCTCATCAGCGACGGGACCACGATCAGGTAGCGGGTCACGAACAGTGTGATGTTGATCAAGATGGCGCCAATGACGGTGACTCGAAGCCGGAACTGCTTGTGGAAAATAGTCTGGTTGAAGAACAGCAGCAGGAAGCCGGTAAGGAGGGTGGCCATGGCAGGCCAGAAGACCATCTTGAACCGGCCCATGAACAGCGACCCGGCCACCACCGCTTCGCCCGACAGCGGGCTGTAAATGTAGGTGATGTACTCGGCAACCGAGAAGTAGATATAAAGCAGCGTCATCCAGCACAGGAACCGGCCCATGTTCCGGATGGCCCGGACCGGCAGATGCGGTTCCCATTTGAAGATCCATCGCAACAGTGAGGCGACGATCACCAGCGTGGCAAAGCCATTGACGAGGGCGCCGAGGACGAAGTAGGGCGCCATGAACGGGTTGAACCAGCCGGGCCGGGCGCTCTGCATGCCGAACACGAGTCCGTAGACCGAATGGACCGACACCATCACCGGGATGAGAATGATCCCCATCCACCACAGCACGCGCTCATGGAGGCGCCGCTCCTCCACCGAGTCTTTGTAGCCGAGGGACAGCAGGCGATAGAACCAGCGCCGCTTCCCGGAGGCCAGTTCGCCCGCCAGGGCGATGTCCCGCCGCATCGACAGGTACAGGTAGACGGTACTGGCGAAGAAGTAGGTTGAGATGACGGTGGCCGACCAGACGAAGGGAGCGGTGATCCGGCCGTAGCGCATGACGTTGAGCAGGAACCGCTCGGGGCGTCCGATGTCGACCGTAATCATTAGCACCGCGGCCGGAAGGCAGACCAGCGTCAACATCTCGGCGATCCGGGCGTACGGCCGCCAGTAGTCGAGGTTGAGGAGCCGGGTGGCGGCGGAGACGCCGATGCCGACATGGCTGACGCCGATGAGAAAGACGATACAGGCCACGTAGAGGCCCCACACCGCCCCCACCGGCGTGGACTGGGCGGTGACCGAGCCATGGCCAGCGGTGAACTGGAGGTAGAAGACGTACACGTACATGGCAAACATGACGGCCGACGCCGCCATCAGGAGCGGGAAATGCTTACCGGTAGCCAGCACCGGGCGCATGAAATCGAGCGTCGGCTGATCAGGCTTCGGCTTTGCCGGCCAGCGCATCATCCGTACCATTTCTTACCTCGCGTGATGTAGATGATGTTGGGGTGGGTATTCAAATCCGGCAGCAGGCGCACGCCGCGGCTGGACTTGAGCAGCCGGCTCGGTTCGCTGTCGGGGTTGTTGACATCACCGAAGTGCCTGGCCTGGACCGGACAGGCCTCGACGCAGCGCGGCAGTTGGCCGCGGCGCACCCGGTGGACACAAAACGTGCATTTCTCGATGACGCTCAGCGGCCGTAACGGCACCGCCGGATTCACCTTGTCTTCCGGTATCCGGGGTGGCAGCCAGTTGAAACGACGGGCGCTATAGGGGCAGGCAACCACGCAGATGCGGCACCCGATGCACCGGTCATAGTCCATCAGGACGAGGCCATCCCTGTCTTTGTAGGTGGCGCCAACCGGGCACACCTTGACGCAGGGTGGATTGTCGCAGTGATGGCACTGGGTGGGGAGATACCAGTTGCCTTCGGTGGGCGAATGGGTGTAGTCAGTGGTCGCCCCGCTCAGGAGGTCCTCGTGAGAAGCTTCGCTGCTGATCTCGACCTCGTCTTTCATCTGAAACACTTCGATCCACGGCGGCGAAATGGTGTCGGGTACGTTGTTCTCTTCCTTGCAGGCCCACTGGCAGCGGCGGCAACCGATGCAGGCGCCCACATCAATAACCATGGCAAACTTCTTGGCCGGGTCAACCGTGGTCCCCAGACCGTCGGCGGTGCGCGTTACCGTCTTCCGGGAAGGCGGCGCCGCCGGAACGCCCGGGCGTCCCGCGGCCAGAAGCCGGCCGGAGTATCTGGCGAATAGTCCGAGCCCGAGGGCGGCGCCGGAGTAAGCGATGAACTGTCTTCGGCCGATCCTTTTCATCAGCGTCTCTTAACCAGCACGATGCCGACGGTGACCACCAGCACCGAGGCGGTGCCGAAGAGGACGAGGAGTTCGGTGGATGGCTGGCCCGGGGCGGGTTGGGGGGTGGGGTGGGGCAGCGTGATATTAGCGAACACAACCTGGGGCGCATGCTGGTGATGGCACAGTGAGCATTGCGCTTTCGGGGCCGACAGATCGGTCAGAGGCAAACCGTGAGTGCCTTCAAGCCAGGCCTGGTATCTCGCCGCGTGACATTGGCCGCACAGCGGGGCGGAGTCCTCAAGGGTGAGCGCCGTCCCGTCCGGCAAGTGCAGGACCTTCATGTCGGTGCTGTCGTGACAAACCCAGCACGCCCGGTTGCCCAACCCGAGTTTGTCATGGTACTGCATCTGCCGCGGGTGACAGCCAAGGCAATCCAGCGGTTCTTTGACCTGATTGGTCTGATTGGTCTGAGCGGCTACCGTGGCGTCCGGACTGCGGACGACGATGACCATGCCGGCAGCCAGCAGCAGGCCGAAAACTCCGGCGATGAAAATCCGGGTGAAACGGGACCTTAGGGTGCTGCCTCTGCTTTGAGGTAGATCGTCCCGGTCCCCGGTGTCTTCCGCAATGTCCCTACGCATCTGTCCCGAGTACTGAGTGCCCCAATGACTTCCCACCGGTATCCGGCGCCGGGCGTACTACCCAGCCATCTGGCGGGCGGTCCACGAACGGACTCCCGCCAACCACGGATACTTAAGCTGAGTCTAGCACCCGGGCCCCGGTTTGTGATGGGTAGCGACTACCCAAAAAGGGCGGGTAGTCACTACCCGATACGGGCGGGTATGGTGGACGGGCAGCTTATTCTTCGGGATCGATGAGACCCTGGCGCAGGGCGTATTTGGTGAGGTCCTCCCGCTTGTCGAGCCCCAGTTTGTGCATCACCGCCTGGCGGTGTTTCTCCACCGTCCGGGCGCTGAGGAACAATTCTTCGGCTATCTTCCGGTTCGTCTGGCCGGTGGCGGCGAATCTCAAGACTTCCTTTTCCCGGGCGGTAAGCGAGCGGTATTTTTCATCCCGGGCATCGGGGGAGGCGGTAACGAACCCCTCCAACAGTACCCTGGCCACCGCCGGCGAAAAGAAAACCTGTCCCTGATGGACCACCCGGATGGCGTTGAGCAGGTCCTGGGGTTCAACCTCTTTGAGTACGTAGCCCGAGGCCCCGGCCCGGAGAACGGGAAAGAAGAACTCCTCATCATCATGCATGGTGAGTACCAGTATCATCGTGCCCGGAAAGTCCTTCTTGATACGGCGGGTGGCTTCGATACCGCTCATGCCGGGCATGGCGATATCCATCAGCACCAGTTCCGGGCGCAACTCGGCCGTCTTCTGGATCGCCTCCTCACCCCCCGAGGCCTCCCCCACAATCTCCAGGTCCGGCTGTCCCTCGATCAGCGATCGGATGCCGGCCCGCACCACGGCATGGTCGTCGACGATCAAGATTCTGAGTCTATCCATATTTCATGTCCTCCAACGGGATCTCGAACTTGATCCGGGTGCCCCGTCCCGGTTTCGACTCGATACTGAAAGTGCCGCCGATGGCCGTGGCCCGCTCCCGGATGCCGCGCAATCCCCACGATTCGGGCAGCTTCAGGGCTTTCTCCACGTCAAATCCCCGGCCATTGTCCTCGACCGAGGCCACCAGTGTCGAGTCCTTCACAGCCACTTCGGCGGTGACCATGGTGGCGCCGGCATGGCGGATTACGTTGGTGATGGCTTCCTGCATGACCCTGAACAGGGTCGTTTCGGTGCGCGGCGGCAGTCTGCCCTTGAGACCGTGAAACCGGAGCTGGGACTTGATATTGCGTCCCTCCAGATGGCTCTTGACGTAGGAACGCAGCGCCGGAATCAGGCCCAGCTGGTCCAGGACTTCCGGCCGCAGGTCGTAAATTACTTTGCGCAGCTCGCCGAGGGTCTGGGCGGCGAGTTCCCGTGATTGGGAGAGTCTTTCCCGGGCGGCCACGGCATCGGGCGGCAACCCGTCGACCGCCATGGCCAGGTCCAGCATGATCGAGGAAATGGCCTGGCCGACTTCGTCATGGAGTTCCCGGGCCAGACGGCGGCGCTCTTCTTCCTGGGCTGAAATCAACTGCTCCAGCAGTTCCCCGCGCATCCCGGCCATTTGCTGGAGCTGGAGGGTGCGTTCCTGAAGGGCGCGGGAATGCTGTTCAACCTTCTCCGCCATGTCGTTGAAGGCGCGCGCCACCATCCCCACCTCGTCGTCCCGGGCCACCTCCACCCGGGTCGTCAGGTCGCCCGCGGCCACCCGCCGCGCCGATTCGGCCACCTGCGCCAGCGGTCTGACGACCGCCGACCGCAGCATCAGGCCCAGGACGGTACCGATGGCGACGAAGGTAAGGCCGGCCATCACCAGCATGATGATGGTCTGCTCCCGGCTCTGGGCATTGAGGGGGGCCGAGTCCCGTCCGATCTCGATGGCCCCGAGGATCCTCGTTTCGGCGCCATGACAGACGTGGCATTCCGGTTTGTTCTCGACCGGAAAGGCCACGTACAGGCTGTCCTGGGCGTAGCGGCTCAGCGCGCCCACGTCGGTTGGGCCTGGCTGCAGGGCGGCGAGGATTTCCTTGTCGGTCCTGATCTGCCCGGCGGCGCCCTGGCTGGCCGAGACGTAGACCCGGTGGTCGCTGGAGACGATGGTGACGGCGGTGATGGGACTGCGCGAGGCCATACGATTCACCGACTCCTGGATGTGGTCCCGGTCTCCCAGCAGCATGTCCCGCTCGATGGTATCCGCCAGGGTGGCCGCCAGGGTGATGGTGGACTGTTCAAAGTGGGATACGGTGGCCTGGCGTTCCAGGTACAATACCGTCCCGCTGCCGGCGAGGCCGAACACCAGGAGAATACCCCAGACGAGGATTGTGATTCGATACTGAAGTCTCTGGCTGAATTTTCCCGGCATCGGCTTCTATCCCATGAAGATCCGAAGGTCAGAGACCGGGCCGCCCGGGCTCTGACCTTCGGCAGTCAAACAATCTCGCCCGGCCGACCCGGCCGGCTGTGTGCTAGTATCCCATGGACGCTTTCAGGTCCTGGTCGATCCATGTCTGGCGGAATCTGAACAGGGCGTTCCCCTGCCCCATATAGTTCTTAAGCCACGGCCACCACAGGATGTAGGTGTTGGGAGTCGGCCTCATGATATACCAGGCATCCTCGAGGGCGACCGGCTTGAGTTTCTTGTAGGCCTCGTAAGCCTTGGGCATGTCGATGAACAGGTACTTGCCCACCTCGTTGTAGAGGTTCGCGTAGAAGGGCGCCGTTCCCGCCGGATCGTTCACGTAACTGGGGTTGTTCGTGCTCGCCGTCGAAAAGGGCGAGAAGTACAGCTGTTGAGCATAGGCGCCCCAGAGGAGTCGATAGGACATTTCGGCATTATTTCGGGCCGTATTCATGCTGTTGTAGACGGCCGGCTCCTTGAGGTCCAGGGCCACTTCGACGCCGATCTTGGACCACATTTCCTTGAACACCGTGACCTCGTCAACGGCGGTGATGGGGACAGTCGGCACGACCACGGTGGTCTTGAATCCGTTGGGATAACCGGCCTCTTTGAGGAGTTGCTTCGCTTTCTCGGGGTTGTACTTGTACAGGTCCTGGACCGCCTGCGGCATTTTGCTCAGAGGTTCGAACATGGATGAGACCTGCTTGTTGATCGGCCAGACGTCGTAGTCGGAGTCGCCGCCGAAGTAGTCGTTGAATGCCTTGTAGTCCGTGGCCAGCACCAGAGCCTGGCGCACCTTCTTGTCCTTGAACGGCAGGTCCTGTTTGTCCGTTCTCATGGTCATGCCCCAGGGGGTGTTCTCCATGTAAGTCACGCTTTGAATCTTCGCGTTCCCCTTCAACAGATTCTGAGCGTCATCCTTGACGATGGCGGCCAGCATGTCGATCTTGCCGGTCCGGAAGCCTGCCAGACGGGTTGAGAGGTCAGGCACGTAAAGTTCCTTGTAGGTGTTGACATAAGGCAGGCGGTCGCCCTTCCCGGGCCCCACAGGGTTAGTCCCCCAGTAGTCCGGGTTCTTGTTGAAGGTCATTGAGCTGCCGACGACGTAGTCTTTCAGGATGAAAGGTCCGGTGCCGACCGCGTTGCGCCAGTCGCCCATGTCACCGTACTTGGCCACCACCTCGGGCGGATATACCCGGTTGAAGCCGGCGCCCTGGATCAGCCAGGTAAAGGAGGTCATGGCGTCCACGGGCGTCCTGATGGTCACCTGCCAGGGACCGGTCTTCTCGATGCTGGCCGCTTTGGCGGCCCGCGGTTGGCCGACGTTCATCCAGGACGTCGGTACTGCAAGCAGTCTCTTGAAGCTGGAGACCACGTCATCCGCGGTCATCAGCCGTCCGTTCATGAGGCGGCCGGCATCGCTGTCGACTTTCTGCCAGCGCACGTTCTGTCTGATTTCCAGAACCCAGACGCCGACCTCTTTGGTCGTCCAGCTTTCGGCGATGTACGGTCCGTAGGTATCCTCCAGCGTATTCGATCCGGAGGCGAAGTTGGTCACGCCCGTACCGGCGGGGCCCCGCGTCCAGTCGGCGCCCATGTACTGTTCATAAACGGTTTCGACCAGTCCCCCGCTCTGCCCGCGGAGGCCGCTGTCGAAGTTGGTCGGTTCTACGCCGATGGCGGTGAATGTCCCGCCGTACTTCGGTTTGTCGGCGGATGTGGTGGGGACCGGCGCCGTAGTGGTCGGCTGCGCCGCGGTGGTGGTCGGCGGCACGGTGGTGGGCGGCGTCGTTGTCGCGGTTGGTGCGCACGAGGCAAGAATCAATAGGGAGATGAGCGCACACGCATGAAGGAACACAACTACTATTTTCAAGTTACCCTCCCCTCCTGAACGGGCTAGCTTTGTCCCAAGCTGCCCCGGGTGGGCTTCGCACCCACTCTTACATCATTTCTAACATCATTCGCAAGTGCTGTCAACGACTATACGATCGTGCGGCAGCGCCGGCGGTGACACCGGGGGGATTGACGTCGGGCCGAGCCATGTCAGAACAGCGACGGTTCGATGCGCCCGATATCGGCGCCTTTGGGCACCACGGTCACGCCGCCGTCCGAAACCGTGCAGCCGCGGGCGCGATCGGCGTCCCGGTCCATCCCCACCGAAGCGTGCGCCTGAATCCGGGCGCCTTTGTCCACGATGGCGCGGCGAACCCGGGCATTGGGTTCGATGACGACGTCGTCGAAAACGATCGACTGCTCGACGAACGCATCCCGCTCTACACTAACCCCCGGCGACAGTATCGAATTCCAGACGGTCCCGCCACTGACAATACAGCCGTCGGAGACGAGCGACTCCGGGGTTCTTCCCCCGAGGACGCAACGGCTGGGCGGCAACGGCCGCTGGTAGGTGCGCAGGGGCCACTTCTCCCCGTAGAGGTTGAATACGGGATCGACCGACAGGAGCTCCATGCTGGTTTCATAGTAAGCATCGATGGTGCCGACGTCGCGCCAGTAGGCGGAGTCACGCGTGCAGTCGACCAGCATCCGGTTCCGGCGGCCATCGCTCACTTCGACCACGTAGTCGGCAATCTTGTTCTCTTTTTCATAGTCGTACACGAAGACACTGTCGGGCCCGCCGACCAGCTTGGGGATAATGTCATGACCGAAATCATCCTCGCTCCCGCCCAGGGCACGCATCAGGGCGTCGGCATTGAACAGGTATACGCCCATCGATGCCAGGCAGAACCCGGCGGCGCCGGACATCTCGGCGGGATTCTGCGGTTTCTCCTGAAAGCCGGCCAGCCGGGATTCACTGTCGGCCTCGAGCACGCCCAGTTTCCCGGCGGCCTCACCGGTCTTCACCCGGACGGCGGCGATGGTCAGGCAGGCCTTGCGCTCCCGGTGACAGGCGATCAACTGCTGGTAGTTCATCTTGTAGACGTGGTCGCCCGACAGCACCAGGACGGTATCGACCCTGCGGCTCTTGACGAGGTTCATGTTCTGACGTACGGCATCCGCGGTGCCCCGGTACCACTCGGCGCCCAGCTTCTGCTGGGCGGGGACACAGTATATGAAGTCCCCGAGGCCGGAACTGGATATGCCCCAGCCTTCCTGGACGTGCCGGTTCAGGGATTCGGAGCGGTACTGGGTCAGGATGAAGATCTGCCGGAGGCCGGAGTTGATGCAGTTGCTCAGCGTGAAGTCGATGATGCGGTACTTTCCGGCAAACGGCACCGACGGCTTGGCGCGTTCTTTGGTGAGCGGCTGCAGCCTGTCGCCGGCGCCCCCGGCCATTATTATCGTCAGTAGCTGTTCCACAACTCCCTCCGGGGCCCGGCGAGCCTGCTGAGCCCTGTCCCGTCCAGAGGTTCGCGGCTGATGAACCGTGACTCAAATAGAATTATACCAGAGCCGGTGGGGTGGGGTCAGCGGCGAGTGCGCCGCGTCGTTGACTTTTGGGCCGTCATCCCATCATAATCTGGCCTGGGGGTGACGCCGATGCCCGGTTTTTGGGAATCATTCGTTCTCACTTTTGTGCCCCTGTTCATCGTCATCGATGTGGTCGGCAATTTGCCGGTGGTCCTGTCCATGTCGGAGGGGCTGAACCGCCGGGAACAGCACCGCCTGATCAATATCGCCGTCCTCACCGCTACGGTAGTGGGTCTGGCCTTTCTGTTCTTTGGCCGGCTCATCCTGAACGCCCTCCGTATCCATGTCGGGGAGTTCGCCATCGCCGGCGGATTGATACTGCTGGTGCTCTCGATCAAGTACATGCTGACCGGTCATATGGTGGAAACCGCCCGGGAAGAGATGATGGCGGTAGTCCCCATCGGTACGCCGCTGGTGGTGGGTCCGGCCACCATCACCACGCTGCTGTTCCTGGCGGACGTGGAGAAGTACCCGCTGGGCCTGGTGTTGCTGTCTTTTGCCCTTAACCTGGTCATCACCTGGGCGGTGTTTATGCTCGGGTTCCGGCTGGTGCGCTTCATGGGGCGGGGCGGTCTCAAGGCGGTATCCCGGGTTTTCAACCTTATCCTGGCGGCGATCGCCGTCAGCATGGTGCTGCGCGGCCTGGACTTGCTGGGCCTGATCAGTCTGGCCAGGTAGGGCCGGGCCGTCAGGACACGACCCGGAAATAGGCCCAGTATACCAGCACATTGACCGCGGTCAGCGGCACGCCCACCCGGACGAACTCCCAGAAGGTGATGGTCTGGTTTCCTTTCTTCTCCGCGTTCTGAATGATGATGACGTTGCTGGCGGCGCCCAGGATGGTCAGGTTGCCGGCGATGGTGCTGCCGGCGGCCAGCGCCATCAGTCCGGCGGTGGAGGCGCCGGCGTGCATCAGCACCGGCAGGTAGAGGGCCACCAGGGGTACGTTGGAGATGAATTGGCTCAACCCGACGCTGACCGCGAGGATGGCCCCGGTTGACGTCAGGTCCTGGCTGGCGCCGGTGACCAGTCTCTGAAAAAAGCCGGACGCCCAAACGCTGCTCATGAGAACAAACATGGCGGCGAAGAATACCAGGGTGGTCCAGTCGATCCGCTTCACGATGCCCACCCGTTGCCGGCTGAGCAGGAGGACCGGGGCGGCGGCGCCCAGGGCGATCCAGGTCAGTCTCACTTCGATCCCTGGTGCGACGAAGACGAGGACGATCTTGACGCAGATCATGGCCACCAGAATGCCCAGTGAACCCTTTACCAGCCGGGCCAGGGCGGGGTCCCGTAACGGTTCGAGCCGGTGCTCCAGCGGGACTGAAGTGAAGTGCTTCCAGAAGGCCAGGCGGAGTACCAGGTAGGCCAGCAACAAGTTGACGGCGGTGGGCGCCAGCAGGTACTTAAAGAAGGTCAGGAACGGGTTGGAGATCTGCCCGTTAAGGGCGATCAACAGGTTCTGCGGGTTCCCGATGGGGCTGGCGACGCTGCCGATGGTAATGGCGAAGGCGAGCGCCAGTAACAGGATCTTGGGCTGTTTGCAGGCATTGGAGTTTTCCCGGGCGATGAGCAGCATGACGGGGGTGCCGATGATGGCCAGCGTGTCGTTCATGACGAAGGGCGGAGGCGGCCCCGGTGCCGAACAGGACGAGAAGGACAAGGTGGTCGATGGTCCGGGCTCTGTTGAAGAGACGGTGCGACAGGTGGGAAAGGTAACCGCTTTCCTCCAGGGCCTGCCCGATGACGAAGACGCCGAAGAGGAACAGCATCACGTCCAGATTGATGGCGCGGACGGCGTCCGGGGGTGAGATCTGGGCGGTCAACAACACCGCCACCGCCCCGAGCAGCATGATGTGCCAGATCTGGAGCCGGTAGCGGCCGATACGCCGGACGGTGATGAGGACGAATACGGCCAGGAGGACGATGATCGAGATCATACAATCCAAACATGGTATCGCAAACCCGCTTAAGGAACAATCCGGTCCCGACCGTTACCCCCCCTTTCCGTCATTCCCGTAACAACGGGTCTCTCCTGGAGGCCTGTCCTTTAGGGACGCCAGAACGTTCGATCGTGAGCCTGCCTGCCTCCGGAGCGTCTTCGGCCCATTCCCGTGAAGACGGGAATCCAGGTCTCTTGACCATCGTCCGAATCTCGGATTCCCACCTGCGTGGGAATGGGGAGAGGGGGCGTGGGAATGGGGAGAGGACCGTTGCCACGTCGCCCCATTGCCGCCGAAGGTGGTCAACGCTTTGCTCCATGACACTTGTCCCGTGTCCCGACATGGGAACGGGCCTGTCCTCGAGGGAATCCAACTTGCGTGGCCCCTCCCGACGATTCTGCCCTTTCCCGCCCTAAGGCGGTTGCATTTTGAGGGATGGTTAGTTTAATATTTATTGGGACTGGTGTCCCCGCGCCCCTGTAGCTCAGTTGGATAGAGCATCGGCCTCCGAAGCCGGTTGCGGGCGTTCGAGTCGCCCCAGGGGCACTTGTCTGGGCCAAGTCTTTTTTCAGGAGAGTTCATGGAAAAGAGTGACCTGGTTGAAATCAGATGGCACGGGAGGGGTGGACAGGGGGCGGTAACGTCGGCGGAACTGCTGGCGAAGGCGGCCATTCACGAGGGTAAGTTCGCCCAGGCATTTCCGGCGTTCGGTCCGGAGCGGCGGGGGGCGCCGGTGGTGGCTTTCAACCGCATCAGCGGCCAGAAGCCGATCCGGGTGCGGGCCGGTATTGCCGAGCCGGACATCGTGGTGGTGCTGGACGCGACCGTCCTGGCGGTGGTCAACGTGACCGAAGGGCTGAAGGACGGGGGCGTGGTGGTGGTGAATTCGAAGAAGACGGCGGCCGAACTCAAGGCCGATTTCAAGGGCAACTGGCGGCTGGCGGTAATCGATGCCACGCGCGTCGCCCGGGAGACGCTGGGCGTGCCCATTGTGAACACGACCATGCTGGGCGCACTTATAAAGGCGAGCGGCGTGGTAAAGCCGGAGTCTTTGGTGGAGCCGCTGCAGGAGCGCTTCGGGCGCATCGCCGAAAGAAACGTCAATGCCATGAAGCGGGCAGTGGAGGAGACCGTCGTGGAGGAGAAGCGCTAGTGGCCAAGAGAGAGAACCTGGGCTGGACCGAGTTGAAAACCGGGGTGGCTATCCATGAGGCGGGCGGCGCCATGGACTACGAGACCGGCGACTGGAAATCGCGGCGGCCGATCCTGGATAAGCCGAAGTGCACCAAGTGCGGCCTGTGCTTTGTGTATTGTCCCGAAGGCTGCATCCAGCCCGATAAAGAAGGCTGGTTCATCGCCGACCTGAAATACTGCAAAGGCTGCGCCGTGTGCGCTGTCGAGTGTCCGAGAAAGGCCATTACCATGGTCAACGAGGGAGAGTAGATGGCGAAGCGAGTTGGGGTTGAAGTATCAGTAGCGCTCGGCGATGTCGTCCGGCTGGCGAATGTTGATGTGATTGCGGCCTATCCGATCACGCCGCAGACGCATATCGTGGAACACCTGGCGGAACTGGTGGCGGACGGCAAACTGGATGCGGAGTACGTTCCCGTCGAATCGGAGCATTCGGCGATGAGCGCCTGTCTGGGGGCCTCGGCGGTCGGCGCCCGGACCTTTACGGCCACGGCCGGGCAGGGCCTGGAGCTGATGCACGAGGTCCTTTTCGTGGCCTCCGGAATGCGCCTGCCGATGGTGATGGCGGTGGCCAACCGGGCGCTGTCGACGCCCTTGAACATCTGGGGGGACCATTCCGATGTGATGTCGGCGCGCGACGTGGGGTGGATCCAGATATTCACCGAAAACGGCCAGGAAGTGGTGGACAATACGCTGTGCGCTTTTCGGATGACCTGGGACCAGCGGGTGCTGCTGCCGGTGATGGTTCATCTAGACGGTTTTCACCTGACGCACATGATCGAGCCGGTCCTGATGCCCGACCAGGAAGAGGTGGACAAATTCCTGCCGCCGTACAAGTATCCCAACGCCCTCGACCCCGCCCACCCGGTGACCATGGGGGTGGTCGGGCCGTCCTATATCTACACCGAGGCCAAGAAGGCCCAGGTGGATAACCTGGAGAGTTCGCGGGCGGTTATCGGGGAGGTGTGGGCGGAGTTCGCCCGTCAGTTCGGGCGGCAATACCACGCCGTGGAGACCTATCCGGCATCTCCTTGGTCGACCGGCAAGAGGCCGAAGACGCTGTTGATGACCATGGGCAGCTACTCGGAGACGGCCATGGAAGCCGTGGACAAGATGCGGAGTGAAGGCAAGGACGTGGGCCTGATCCGGCTGCGGCTGTGGCGGCCCTTCCCGTTTGAGGAGCTGCGCCGGGCGGTGGCGGGGGCGGAGGTGCTGGTGGTGCTGGACCGGGCGATCTCGTTCGGCGGTCCCGGTGGACCGGTAGCTTCTGAGGTGCGCTCGGCCCTGTATGCCGAAAAGAACAAACCCAAAGTGGTGAGCATGATCGGCGGCCTGGGCGGCCGGGACATCAGCGTGGCCGGGTTTGAGGCCATCGTGGAGCGCGGCGTGGCGTTGTCGTCCATGCCGGGGGCGCCCGAGTTCGAAATGTTCGGGGTGAGGGAATAATGGCGGAATTCGTAAAGTTCGGCAGACGTCAGGTAACGACCGAGGAATATTTCACACCCGGGCACCGGGCGTGCGTGGGTTGCGGTGAGGCGCTGGCGGTGCGGCTGGTCTGCAAGGCGATCGGGCCCAACGTGATTATCGCCAATGCCACGGGTTGCATGGAAGTGGTCTCTTCCCAGTTCCCGTACACCGCCTGGAATGTTCCCTGGATTCACACCCTGTTCGAGAATACGGCGGCGGTGGCCGGCGGCATCGAATCGGCGCTCAAGGCGATGGCCCGCAAGGGCCGGGGTTATGAGCCGATGCCCCAGGTGGTGGCCATGGCCGGCGACGGCGGGACGGCGGACATCGGTCTGCAGGCGCTGTCCGGGGCGCTGGAGCGGGGCCATGACTTCGTGTACATGTGTTTCGATAATGAGGCCTACATGAATACCGGTATTCAGCGGTCGTCATCGACGCCCTTCGGAGCGTCCACGACCACTTCGCCGCCGGGGTCAAAGAGCATAGGGCAATTCTCGTGGAAGAAGAACATGCCGGCCATCTGCGCCGCCCACGGTATTGAGTACGTGGCGACGGCCTCGCCGAGCTATCCGTTCGACCTGATGGATAAGGTGAAGAAGGCGCTGGCGGTAAAGGGCCCGGCCTACCTGCACATCCTGTCGGTCTGTCCGACCGGCTGGCGCTGCGCCACCGACATCGCGGTGAGCATCGGCCGCCTGGCGGTCGAGACGGCCGTCTTTCCGCTCTACGAAATTGAGAACGGCAAGTACAAACTCAACGTTAACCCATCCACGATCCGCCCGGTCCAGGAGTACACTAAAGTGCAGGGCCGGTTCGGCCATCTGACCGAGGGGACGCTCAAGACGATCCAGGAGCGGGTGACTCGAGAGTACGAAGAGCTCAAGAAGAAATCGGGCATCGAGCCGGCGGCGGCCTAGTGAGGTCTCTCCAGGAATTCCTTGGTCTCTTTTGACCAGGTGTTACGATCCGCGTCCTTGAGCAGGCGCTGGTCTCCGAGGTGAGGCGGTCGGGGGATTCGGGCGCCGCTCATGGTGAGCCCGTCGAACCATCGGCGCCTTCGACCCAACTCCGCCTCCTTCGACAAGCTCAGGATGAGCGGAGGGGGCAAACAAACTCTGGCCTCCTCGGTAAGGGCGACAACCACCTTCGGATGGTGAGCGACATCAGACGACAACGCTCCCTGAGATGTCGTACACTAATCGTAGATCGCGGACGTGCCGCTTCCGTCTCCCGGGCTTAATCGGCCTTAGGGTTTCGGATTTCGAGTTTATGGTTTGGGTGGTGGCGGGGTGGGGTGCGGTACCGGCGGGGTGTAGCGCAGCTGGTTAGCGCGCAGCGTTTGGGACGCTGAGGCCGGAGGTTCGAATCCTCTCACCCCGACATTCAAATCCCCATCTGTTCATGCGAATTGCCTGTTAGACCCTGTTAGACCCAACCGCTTCTCGCGCATGTACTCTCTCTGGTAGACTCTCTTTTCATCGCCCGTCATTGGCATTGTTCCGCCTTCCTCTGCGTTGGTCCTCTTGACAACCGACCTCAGTTGCCCGATCATCTGAACCGGGGGGCATGACCACAAAGCGGCAGGTCAATATTGCCGCCAGGTACGACGCCCCATCCAGAGTCGACCCGGTCAGCGGGGATCTGTGACAGCGGGAAGGAAGCTGTGAATGGCAGTTCTGAAAGAGACGCTTGAGAAATTGCTGCTGCCATCGATTCTGCTGAGTACTCTACTGACCAGTTGCCTTGCGAACGGCGCTTCCCCATCCGCGCAGCCGACCACGCAGCGACCCGTGACCACCACCCCCTCGCCTCCGGTCCCACCCGTTGAAGTGATCGTCTCGTTTCCCGACGGAGCCCCACCCGCAAATCAGACTGCAGAACTAGCGTCTGTCGTGAAGAACAACATGAGGACTGAAATGACCATCAGTGTCAGGCTTGATCTGCCCCCTGCACTTGAACTCGTGGGCGGGCAGCCTTCATGGGAAGGTAAGGTTCCGCCAAACGGCTCGATAGAAGCAATAAGGGTCGAGGTGAAGTCGGTAGCCACTGGGAGTTGGACCGTCAACGTCCCATACCATGTTACGCCCAACGAACCTACGGGCTATGGAGGCAACGGCAATAGCCGTATCTATGTGTCGATTTCGCAAAACTCGGCTGAGTGGCGCATTAATCCTGCATACGACGCACCACGCGGGGCCGGCCGTCCTGAAGACAAACCCACTAGCCGCCCTCCCCCTCCGGCGACTTCACCGCCTGTCACAGCGCAACCGGTGCCATCCTCTTGAATCAAAGCGGACCTGCCCACCTCCGCCGTTCCTGCCTTGAACGTGCCCGTCACACTGACTTCTGGAGCCTCGTCGTCGTGCGATGCCTTCTCATCTACAAGGGGCGATATATCTCTCGTCGGTACGTCTTCGGTAGGACGTAGCGGACATGTACCCGGGATTCGTCGCAACTGCTACACGCCAGATTTAACCCTGATCATTCCGCTGCATGGATGATGCCCACCGGGCCGACTGCCATCATTATGGCCTCTGTTACTGTACGGTGACGTCCCTGTTCAGGTTCACGTATTCGACGATTTTCCCGCCTTCGAAGCGGGCAAAGTAGACCTCTTTGAATATGTACGGTTTCCCGGTTGGCGGGGTCGGCCCGGCTGCCCCCTGTTGGTGCCGGTCAGCGTAATGCGAAAAGCCACCTTGTCGCCTTCCCCGACCATGTCATCAACGGTTACGTGAAAATCGGGCGACGATTTCAGAATCCAGGCGCACATGCGCTTGTAGCCCGCCCGGTCCATCGTCTTACCAAAATGATCGTATCTCACAAAGTCATCGGCAAAACACTCGTCAATCACCGTCAAATTGCCCCGGTTGCACTCATCCCAGATGCGGCGGATGGTTGCCTTGTTTTCTTCAACTGACATCCTATCTCCTCCTGGACTGCCGGCTTACGGCGCCACGAAGGTCTTGGTGACGTCGTTCACCTTGACGGTATAGGTTTCACCAAAAACAAAATCAGAACCTAGTTCCACGGTCTGTTCGAAGTAGCCATAGACTGCGGGACAGATCTTGTCCGAGGGGCGCTGAACCAGGACGCCGATTTCAATAACGGTGTCTTTACGGGTAGTGGACAACTCCTTGAAAGTCGTGCAGCCGTCCCTGAGTCCCCCTCTTATGAACACAGATACTTGCACCGGCAGACTCTTGGCGAACCTGATGTCCACTTCATGGATAGGGGCCGGTTGGATATCCATCCCCGATGGGCCGGTCTCGCTCACCTTCATTTTCATGCGATAATCGGTCTTGTCTATCTCGACCCCCAATTTTGGATATGGCACCACGTTCACGCTGAGAGCATAATTCCGGTAGGGGTGGTTACCGGCTCCTCCGGTGCCCGGGACCACAAGCTGGTAGCTTTCAGTCTTGCCTTCCAGAGCAATATCGAGTACACATGTCACTTCGCCTGCCACGATACAATTTGCCCCCTCCGGGCAACGGCTATCGTTAGTCACCTCAGCCAGCTTTATGCTCAGATTCTCCCCGGATATTCGGGCTGTCTGCCCGATGGCCAGGGAGAACTCCCTGTCCAGGGATGCCGTCACTCCACGATTGCCGGCACAAGCTGATAACGCCAGTACGATGAAAGCGAGTACAATGCGCGATGCAGCGGCAGGCATGAACGATTGCTTAGCATTCATACGTCACCCCACACTGGTTGCAGTATTATCCCGCTTCTAACCCATTGTCCAGTACATGCAACGTAGCGTACCCAGACAATCATTCCTAACCATATTATACCAACGAGTACAATACGAACTGCCCTGCATACGCCGCCGGCGCTCTTCCTTCGTGGCGGCACTGGTAGGCTCCAGGTATCTCCGCACAATGGCCTTGTTCTCTTCGAGTGACGTCTGAGTATTTCCGCTTCTGTGATGCGTTCGCTACTTGTTCACCCCGGCCAGGAACTCCTTGATGTGGGGCAGTGCCAGGGGACTGGCGCCGGCTTGAACGTGGTCCAGGCCGGGGAGCGGAAAGAAGGTCGCCCGCGGCATTTGGGTTGAGGCTTCCCTTACGCCGTCATGCATCGGGTCACTCGATCCGGCATAGAGCAGGCAGGGCGCTGAAATGTGAGACAGCTCCTGGTTGCTGAAGGTAGCGGCGTCGCGGAAAGTCGCCATCAGGGCGCCCAGCGCCTCGGGGTCGTTTGCCAGTTCGGCGTTCCTTTCGTCGGGCGTCAGAGTCCGCCCCAGTTGCTGCTCCCGCGAGCGGAGGTATGCCTCAGGGTCGGCGCGTAGCATCCTTATCTGTTGGGCGGGACCAACTACTGGTGGGTTGGACGGAGCGTCAGCCGGGCCGCGGTACGGGCTCCACCCGCCGAGGACAAAGCTGTGGAACCGCTCCGGATGGCGGACTGCCGCCGCAAAGCCGACTCCAGCGCCCATCGAGTACCCCATGTAATTTGTGCGGTCTACTCTCAGGTCGTTGAGGATGGCCAGGACATCATTCACCATGTTGGCTCCATAGGCGGCCGGGTCGTGCGGCTTGTCGCTCTTGCCGTGCCCCCTGGCGTCAAACAGGATCAGTCTGTAATCTCTCTTCAGGGCGTCGGCGAACCCGATCTGCCGCCAGCGGTCCATGCTTCGGGTCACCCCGTGCCCCAGCACCAGCGGCGGCCCATTCCCCTCCACCTCATAATAGATCTTGACTCCATTGTTGTTGGCGTATGGCATGATGATCCTCCTCGATCGGGACTAACGTTCCGCGCGATCAACTCCGTCGGGCAACAGAGTACCACATTCGTGCCGAAGGTGGTTAACACTTTAGTCCATCAGACTTGCCCCGTGCCCCGATACGGGAACGGGCCTGTCCTCGAGGCTTGTCCTTGAGGGAATCCAGATCAATGAGTGAGCAGATCTCTGTGAACACACGGGACTCTCCTGCATCCCGGTTCTGGATCCCCACCTGCGTGGGGATGGGGAGGGGGCGCGGGGATGGTGAAAGGGAGCGTGGGAATGGGGAGTGGAGTATACGTCTTGAGTATCTCCATGTGTCTCGGCGCCCGCTCCAGTGACGGCCGCATATTCATCTCGCTGTGTAGTCATGGCCGGGCTTGACCCGGCCATCCAGAGACTCCACCCATTCTGGATTCCCGATCAGGTCGGGAATGACGAAGGGGCCCACGCTGGGGCTCATGCCTTCAGCATCCCCCTATGACCGGGCGTCCGCGCACAGTCACTCCAGTCTCACCTTCTTTGACGATGCGGACGTATCACCGGGACAAGGTCTTCACTCTGGTCACCTTGCCCCCTCTCCGGAGCGTTGACCCGGGAACCCTGAATCTGCTGTTGTCCGGCCGCGGCACAGCTCTTTCACTCGGACGTCCTGCCTGCGGGACCCATTCGTAGGGCACCCGGTAGGCGCGGTAGACGGAGTTCACGCCTCTTTTCCTGTCGAAGATTGGACTGACGTACTCCCAGACGATTTCAAACTGAGGCGTGAGTTCGCAGATGCGCCCTCCAGCGCCTTCCGTTACCAGCGTGTTGCCGTTGGGCAGTCTCTGCGCCGAACTGATGAAGTTGCTGTAGAACCGCTGCCCCTGGGGACGGCCGGGGCTTCGTCCGGGAGGGGGAGGTGCCGTCGTCCACACAACGTCCAGCGTCACCGGGTCGAATTCGAGCACGCGGGAGAAGTCTCTGAGCGCATTTCCCACGCCGGCAGGGGACCCCGGATTTGGAGACCCGTACCCGGCCTGTCCCCCATTGTCGAAGACCAGCAGGTTACCGGCGCCGGGAAGGCCAGCCGGTATCATGTGGATGTGGTGCTGACCTATGATCCAGCCCAGCTTTTTCAAAGCATCGGTGCCGGAGTAGTCCGGACCCAAACGCCATACGACTGCCCCGGTTATTCCGTCGATGATAGCCATGATATTGGCGTTCCGGGCACTCCAGATGATGTTGTCGGGACGAAACCGCTGATCTCCGCCGTCGAACCACCTGTTGGGCCCCAGCCTGGAAACCGAGTTGATGTGCATCCAGTCGCCCACCCCTCCGGCGACGTTCCGGACGTATGGATTCCGGGCGATGGTGTTCTTCGCCTCCTCACTGAATCCCAGCTCATCAAAATGCTCGCTGCATATCCATTCCCAGACAATCTTTCCTTCCCACGTCACGTCGATGATCGTGTCGTCGAGAAGCTTCTTCGCGCTGATATTCGGATTCTGAACATTCTTGTGACAGAGAATGAGCGTGTTCCCGCCGTCTACCAGAGGCTCGACTCCGGGTGCGTAGTATCCAACCGGATTGCCCTGTCTCTGGAAATCATGGTGTTGCCTCGCCATCCAGACGGGAGGTCGGCGCGGGTCCTTTATGCGTTCATACCTGTTGAATCGCCAGACGATGTTGCCATCCCAGTCGACCTGGACGAGGTCGAGTTCATCTTGAAAACCGTGCTTCGGGTCGCGCTTTCCGGTGCTTCCCATAACATATCCGCCGGGAAGCATCTTGTTGGGGAATCCGCCCAGGCCTTTCCACTGATTAACCATATTGCCGTTCATGTCGATCAATATGGCGGCGACATCGCTCCCCTCAAAGAGGCTCGCTGGAAACACCGTGTAGCCGTTCCAGCACTTTTCCGGATCATACACCGTAGTCCCCGTCGGAAACACGCTTACAGCCATCTATATCTCCTTATGTCGCAGCGTCCGCTCCAGGGACGGCTGCATCTTCACCGCGTCCGTCGTCATGGCCGCGCCTGACGCGGCCATCCACGCGTGCCGCTCCCCCCAATATGGATTCCCGCGGTCGCGGGAATGACGAGAGGCGCCTTCAATATCTCTTTGTGCTGCGCCGCCCGTTCCAGGGAAGGACGCATCTTCATCTAGCTCCGTCGTCATGGCCGGGCTCGCCTGCCCTCGACCTGATCGGGTGACCATTCTTGGTTGTCCTCTTCGGAACCCGGTGGAGAATGGTCGTCGACCCTCTTCCCGGGACCACTCTTACGGAGACCCGGCCATCCAGAGACCCCACCTACTCTGGATTCCCACCTGCGTGGGAATGGGGAGGGGGTCTACGCCTTCAATACCGGCCCGTTGGCGAAGGCGCTGGGGAGGGGAGAGTAGGGGGGGTGGGGTGGGAGGCGACGCCTTCTCCGCCGTCAGCGGTTGACCGCACTTGTTGCAGAACCGGCTGTCGGCAATGTTGACATACTGACAGCGGCTGCAGACGAGTTCGGTCTGAAGAGACTGCCCACAGCCTCGACAGAAACCGGAACCTTCCGGGTTGTCGGTAGAGCACTTCGGGCACTTCGTCATGAATGCCCTCCCACCCGGCTACAATATATGACCGCACTGCGGGGATGTCAAGTGCCTCGGGCATGAGGTATCCGCCTACCGCTGATTCAGGCCCGGTTCGACTCGCTCACTTCCACCACAAACACGAACGAGCCCCCAAAGGGGGCTCGTTTACGATGCGGATTCCCGACCCTTCCCGGACGTCGCCACCTTGAAGGTCGGTTTGAAAGGATGGCTTTGCGTCTTACAGCGCCGGCGTCCTTACGGGTCTCCGGCGAAGCAATATGAATGCTCCCAACCCCGCCAAACCCAGGCCGAACAGGGCGCCGCTTGCCAATTCAGGGAGCGGATATCCGGGATCTCCGGGCGGCGTGTCCAGCTTCGATTCTCCCACGAGGATGTGGTGCGGGTTCTTCCCGGTATTCACGATACGCAAAGCTAAATAGTCCCCATTGGGCACGGTCACCGAACCCGTAGCAATCACGACCTGCAAGAACCCGTTACCTATAGGGGTAATCGTTGGCGTCCCGCCGAATGGTTGAAATGAAGTATCCCAGTAGCCCACCTCTACGAGCATGTCCGCTGACCAATCATCCCCCGTCTTCAAAAGAAGCGTCCAACTGCTACCATCAGGAAAGGTGACATCGCCTTGTGCTGCCTGGTCGGTCAGCCAAGTATGTTCATCTTCTTTGTTGAAGTTTACGTTTCCGGTTGTCGTGACCGGATTTCCCATTCTCAGACAACTGGATATCAAAGCGTGGGTCGCGCTGTCCAGATACCAGCTCTTGGAGCCCGCTGCGCCGGCCGCGCTCGAATGGAATAATCATGGTCGCCAGAGCCAGCAGAACTACCCCCATCAAATGCAGCCTTTTCAATCTCCGCTCCTCCTCTCGTCAGAAACGCCGCCGCTCGCTGTCGACGGTTACGTCAAACAATCATCAGTGTAAGAACAAAGCACCCCAAGAGTACCATTGCTCGGGTCCTGGGTCAACATCACTTGAACCAACTCTGAACCTCATTTCTTGCCGGAAGCGCTTCGTACACGGTACATGGGTACCGTGCGGTCCGTTGTTTGAAGTGCCATGGGATGACCCTTCAGCGTAGCCTAACGCGGATAACCATTGATTCATGTGGGTCGGAGACGCTGCCGCATGGGCGCAACTGGCCGGACGGACGGCAAAACGAATACAATGGAGGGATGGAAAGTACTGGAATGAACCCGATGGACTTCACCGGGAGAATCAAGGACCTGGTCGGGCATGAGGTTGAGCTAACCACCACGGCCGGCACCGACGAGAGAGACATTCCCTCCGGGGTGCTGGAGGAAGTCGGCCTGGACTACGTGGTGATCGACACGAGGAAGGCTGAGGAAGCCGGCGACGTGGAGTCGGCGGCGCAGTGGTTTGTGCGGACAGCTTCGATCATCGTCGCCCTGCATCCGTCCGACTGCGCCCGCTGCGCCATCGAGGCCGCGGTGGCGCCATCGCGGAAGCCGTAAATGGGAGCGGGTCCGTCGTGGACCGGGATACCGCGTTCGACAAGCTCTGCTGCGCTACGAAGAGGACAGGCAAGCCCGACCGCGAGGGTGACGAGGCCCTCGTCATTCCGGACTTGATCCGGAATCCAAGGGGGGGCGTGGATGGCCGGGTCACGGTCCCTGATCTCCCTTCAGGCTATCCGGGGCGCCGGGCGGACATCTGAAGACGGTGGGGGACTGGTCCCCGGGAAGGTCATCCGCCCCGCCCCCCGGGCTCACGATCGCCAACGGCGCGCCGCAGAGCGAACATCGCGGTTCGCGCTGGTGCCGTAGCGCCCAGCCGGAATGTAGGGTGCCGCACCCCACGCATATGGCTGTGGGCATGCCGTCCTCTGGTTGCGGGCGCCTCCGCTTCCGCGGGGGTCCCCGATTCGCTCGCTGACCAGAGTCCATGTCGGCCACGCTCCCTACCGTTTGTCCATCAATGGCTACAACGTGGGGGGGGGATCAGTTGTCAGCGGTGGGCTACACTGGAGCGGGGGTATGTGACCGGAGGCGGTTCCGCTGCCTGAAAAGCGGCGTAATGGATGCGTCTGACAAATGAACCGGAGTCCCCTGCCGGGCTTACCTGACATCATGCCGTTGGCAACGTTGTAATAGGCATTGGGATACCAGTGCGGCAACAGTCGAACCATCACAAGGAGGAACAAATGAAGAAACTACTGGCCGGCCTTATCGCCCTGACGCTCCTGGCCGTATTCCTGCCCGGTTGCGCGGGGGAGGTGGCCGGACCGCAGGGTCAGACGGGCGGCACCAACCTGAGGTTACTCGTCAGTGACGAACCCAACGACATCGGGGACTTCTATTCGGTGAATGTCACCGTCTCCCAGATCGGCTTTCTTTCGGCCGACACCGACAACTGGACCACCGCCAACGTCAGCCGCACCTTCGACCTGACCAAGCTGCAGGGCGACAACGCTACCGTAGTGTGGGACGGGCTGGTTGCCAGCGGCAACTACACCAAGGTATTCATCTACGTCGACAACGTTGACGGCATCCTGAAGAACGGCGATGTGGCCGGCGAAAACGTCACGGTCAAGCTGCCGAGCGGCAAGCTCCAGATCTCCAAGCCGTTCTCGGTCAACCTGACCGGCGAGAGCTCGATGGTCGATTTTGTCTTCGACATCACCATCATCAAAGCCGGCCAAAGCGGGAAGTATATCCTGAAACCGCAGATCGGTGAAAGCGGCGCCAACCAGCCCTACAATCTCGTCGACGGGCAAGGCGGACCTCCCGAAGGCAAGGGGGGCGGCAAGCCGGAGACTCCGGGTGGCACCCGGGGGCAGTCCGCCGGCACTGCGCCGGATGTGAACCAGCCGAACGAGAACTCGAATGCCGGCGGTTCCAAGCGCTAGACAATTGCGATGAGCGCGGGACCGTTACGGTCTGAGTGTAAAACCAGGCAAGTGCGATACAAGGGGCTCCGATGAGAATCGGAGCCCCTCTTGATGTCAGCAGTGTCCTGCTATTTCAGGTTGGAAAGGCCGACAACAAGAGCCTAGGCCCCGTGGGCAAAGAGGACTATAGCCAGCCCGTAGAGCAAGACGAAAAGACCGAGCAGGGTGGTCAGGAAAACCAGGACCGACCGCTCTCCGCTTTTGATGATGCTGAAGAGCCCGGTTAGAAGCGCTGCCATGAGGGCAAGCACCGAAACATAGAACACCAGACTCCAGTTGAAATCCACCGGAGGGGGCCCCAATGACGGACGGGGCTCCAATGCCAGGCCGATCTGCCAGGCGATGAACGCCAGCACCGCGGCGATGGCGAAGGCAAGGCACCATTTGCCGGTAAGAGTCCGGGGCAGAATCGAAATCCTCATGTTTTACGAAGTGGGCTCTACTCTTGTGTCGTGGTGTAAAGGTACGCCAGGTAGGCGAGGATGAGGTTTGCTAACCACCAGGCATGCCGGGAATAGAAAAGCCAGTCCCAGAAGTCTCTGTAGCTGCCGTCTCTGTCGTATCTAGTCATAAAGTTCCGGTCCAGATTCGCACTACCATGATAAGCCTCGACCGGGGTTACGGCAATATCATCACGAGACGATCTTCGGCGGACAGTATTTGGTGCTTCAAGAGCTCGAGTGCGGGAGGATCTAAGGCCGGACTAAAAGGTGGTTGAACGCCCGCTGGATTCCCGCTTCCGCGGGAATGACGAAAAGAGGTGCCGGGGTACGGGACGAGCTTCGTGGATCAAGGCGTTGACCATCTTCGACGGGAACGACGAGGGACGTGGATTCCCTCAAGGACAAGCCTCGAGGACAGGCCCGCTTCCGTGGATCAAGGTGTTGACCACCTTCGGCGGGAATGGGGCACGGGAACGACGAGGCGCGCTGGATTCCCGTTTTCACGGGAATGGCGAGGGGAGACGGGGATGACGAGGGGCGCAGGTATGACGGGGGTAGTATGTCTCCGGGCCCGGCTATCGCTTTCGCCGGTTGCGCCACAGTTCGGCCAGGATGGGAATGAACGAGACGGCCACCACGCCCAGGATGACGAGGGAGAAGTTGTTCTTGACCACCGGGATATTGCCGAAGTAGTAGCCGGCCAGGGTGCAGACGGCCACCCACAGGACGCCGCCGATGACGTTGTAGGATATGAACCGCAAGTAGTTCATCCGGCCGGCGCCGGCGACAAAAGGGGCGAAGGTGCGCACTACGGGCACGAAGCGGGCGATGATGATGGTCTTGCCGCCGTGTTTGCGGAAGAAGGCGTTGGTCCGTTCCAGGTGGGACTTCTTGATGGGCAGCCGGGGGTGAGCCACAATACGGTCGCCGATGAAGTGACCGATCCAATAGTTGACGGTGTCACCGATTATGGCGGCGGCCATGAGCAGGCCGAGGAGCAGAAAGAGATTCAACGAACCGAGGGCGGCAAAGGCGCCGGCGGCGAAGAGCAGTGAATCGCCGGGCAGAAAGGGCACAAAGACCAGGCCGGTCTCGGCGAAGACGATGGCAAACAGCAGGGCGTAAGTAGCGATGCCGTAGGTGGATATGATCTGACCCAGATGGACGTCCAGGTGCAGGATGAAATCGATGGCGGACTTGATGATGCTCACAGACCATCTGATTGTATCATGGTCCGGGCCACCCTAGATGTACCAGTTGATGGAAGCCTCTTTGGCCAGGTTCATGAAGGTGGCCAGGCCCATAATTTCGTCGACCTCGTCGACCAGGTCCTGGCGTTCCACGCCGAGGGTGGCCATGGCAGTGGTGCAGGCATAGAGCTTAAGGCCCAGCTCGCGGGCCGCCTGGAGCTTCTCGCCGATGGTGTGGAACCGTCCGGAGTCGACGCCCCGCTGCATGAGGCCAAAAAGTGCGGCATCGGTCCCTTCGGCGTCTTCGAGATGGCCCCGGACGAAGCGCTGCAACCCTTCATAGGTAAGCAGGATGTGGGCCTCCATCCCCATGGACAGGGCGACGATGGCCAGGGATAAAGCGTTGGTGACGCGGTCATAGGAGCCGCCGTGGAGGAGGATCGTCAGGCGCTGTACCCGTGGGCCGCTTTCGTAGTCGTAGGTCATGGATCCTGTTGCCGTCCTGATGGTATTGGGCCGGGGGCGGAGGGCTGAATTCAGTCTAGTGGGGCTCTGCGGCGGTGTCAAATGAAAAGCCTGCGAGTCGCTTCCGGGGTAGGTGGGAACGGTCCCGGCCGGAGGGCGAGTCCGGATGACATAAAGTATCGTGGGGAGTATTACATTTCTATGGCATGGGGATGGGGTGGGGCGGGGGTACCGAGAGTGCTTGAGGCTAAGCAGGGCCATCGGATGTTACGAATTTGTCATGTTTTTGGTCGGCGATTTAATGCATTATTCATAATCCGGGGGGTATAATAGTGATCGGTGTAACGGGACCCTGACACCACCTCGATCCGACCTGGCGTTGTGTACGGCTGAAACAGCTGGGGGGGTGCAACATGGCAAACAAGGCGTACGTTCTGATCGAAACGGCGGTGGGCCGGTCCAGGGAAGTGACACTGGAGTTGCAGAAGTGCGAGTGGGTGGAGTTTGCCGAAAGGGTGGCCGGGCCCTACGACATCGTGGCCATCGCCTGCGGCCACGAACCCGGTGAGGCGGAGCGGCTGATCTGCGACGAACTGAGTGCGCTGGCCGGCGTCATCCGGGTGGTGGTGTGTCCGATATCGGCCGGGGCGAAACCGGTGCTGCCGGCGTCTGGTTCCGGTGGGGTAGGCTGGGGGTTGGGTGCCGGCGGTGAGCGGCGGCTGGCCGGTAGTGGCTCGGGAGTAGCCACTCTGCGCAGGTAATTGAGGGGCGTTTCTTCCGGGGGCAGACCCCGCTGGCGCGGCAACCGTCACAGGACCGCCGGTAGAAGAGCGTGTCGCCGAATGAGTACCAGATGGCCAGACTCCTGAGATCAGAATACTATTGGATCCCCCCTTTTGAAAACGTGTCTTCGCCGGATTGACGCGGCGGCTGCCGGCGCCGGTAGTCCTGGGCCTCGTTGAGAAGGCGAAACGGGCAATCAATGCCTTCATCTGATCGTCACTCATGACGACGCCCTCCCCCACCACG
The DNA here is from genome assembly GCA_963735055.1 of uncultured Chloroflexia bacterium. Classification (GTDB taxonomy): domain Bacteria; phylum Chloroflexota; class Dehalococcoidia; order Dehalococcoidales; family UBA2162; genus JBBITI01. Next base: position 187,010 of record CAVTJN010000019.1, read on the forward strand.
CAACCCTTTTCGTTGTTACTTTTCTTGTTACTTTCTTTATTAGTTTCTTTAATACGGTTGGGTACTGTACTGTTGGGTACGGTTGGGTACGGTGGCTCAACACATCCGGTGCACGTGCGATGCACGTTCGCGGCACGGGCAACTCTCATCCGTTCCTTGTTGGCGGCCCGCCTGCCCAATAGCTTACCGGCGTAGTCATCCCAATCATGCAGGCAGAGGCCGCCGGGGCCGGAGTCAATCCATCCGGCTTCGATGAGGGCGTTAAGGAAGACGCCCGGGTCCTTCGTCCAGTGGGCGGCCAGGGCCAGATCCTCGGCGGCGAGGCCGGACAGGTCGCCGTCGGGGACATTGTCCAGCGCCCACCACCAGAGATACTGCAAATGGCCGACGGCGCAGGCGTCGGAGATGCGCAGCGACCGCATCAGCTTCATGAGCTTGCGGTGGGTACCCAGGCTCTGGTGCGACTCGATCCAGGCCATATCTCATTCCTCCAAGGGGGGCGGTCCCAGCCGGCGGGGGTGGGGTTTGGCGGGGGTCTTGACAGTCTTGTTAACAAGCGTTACTATGTTTATTGCTACACTACCATATAAGTCAGTAGTTGTCAACATGTTATATTATCTATCGTTACAGTAGCGACAGGTCCAGGCCGGCCGATAGAATGATGAGCAATATGGCGGTACCAACTTTCGGCGATCGTCTTAGAAGCGCCCGGGAACAGAAGGGTTTGAGCCAGAACCGGCTCGCCGAGCTGTCCGGGGTAAGCCGGGAGTATATCAACCAGGTTGAAAGCGGCAAGCGCCGGGGACGGCCGTCGATGGAAACGGTGGTTGCCCTGGCGGGCGCCCTGGGCGTCGAACCGGCCGCTTTCTACTCCGAGGCGACCGAAGCGCGTTCCCTGGAGACGATACTGAGCGAGGCGCAGGCGGCCGTGCAGCGCATGGCGCTGGTCCCGATCCCGCTGCGCGGGGTGATTCCCGCCGGCTATCCATTTCCGGTTGAAGAGCAGGATGAAGGTTTGATTAAGGTAGTGCGCGGAGATTTGAGCGGAGTGAAGAGTTTGGAGAGTTTGTTTGCGTTGCGGGTGAGCGGGAATTCCCTGGAAGGTGATGGCATTCACGACGGCGACACCGTGGTGGTGGACCCGGAATCGCTTTACGTTGACGGCAGAATCTACATCGTGCGGCTGGGGTCGGAGGTGGCCGCCCGGCACGTGTTCCGCGACAACGGGGGGGCGCGGCTGGTCTCGTCCCACGGCGAGTCCAAGGACATCAGCGCCTCGGAACTGGAGATCCTGGGCCGGGTGATCCTGTCGATGAAGTACAGGCGACACTAGTACGAGGTCGGTCAGGAGTCAGCTGCCCGGCAAGAGCTATCGGCTGTGGTAGAAGCCTCGGCGTGCCAACCGGTCAGTACTGTAAAGGTCGTGTTCTTCCGCAAGGCTTTGCAGCCGGAATCCTGCAGGGACATCGATGGCAGGGAACGGATTGGGAATCTCGAAGGTCGACCAACAGTCTCTCGCGGTCTCGACGAGCCGATAGCCGCGTGATCTGACGACAGCCTCGAATTATCGCCGAACATTCAAACTATCTGGAGCTCTTGCTTCTGGCGTTTCTCGATAGCACGATAGGTTCGTGCATAATTCAATCGAATATTTCCCTCAACACATTCAGGAAAGAGCCTTCATTTTAGGACACGAGCGTGCTTGGCGAAGGAAAGACATTCAACCTGTTCTCGACTACTGTCTAAACGCAGGTATTGCCATATTGGGCGGCGAAGCTTGGGTAGTACGAAGAATTCTTGATTGCACAGCGGATGCGCCAACCGAACGTAACTTAGACCCAAGATTTCGGCAAGATGTGCCTATTTTAGGCAGGACTCAAACCCACGTCATATACGGTATATTCCCCTTTCGAGATGGTGACAGTGGTGTCTTTTCTTGGGATAGTCATTCACGAGTGAATCATTAATCATGGCTAGACTATGTCAAAATGACCGTTGAAGAAACGCTTGAAACTATCCGAAATGGAGACATTGAAAAGAAAGTCATACCGAAATACTCTAATTACATCTACTATAATCTCGTATTTGAGACAGAACTGGGTACGTGCTGACATACCCATGGAAGGGCAAACATCCGATGTTTGTTCAATGGTAATAGATCTCGAGCGTGCCTGAGTTTGTCAGGTGATGAGTTGGTAGTGGTAAGAGAGGGCGTTTGGCGAAGGCCGGACGCCCTGTTCGTGTCGTTTGATGATGATTTGGACTACAGGGCGCGATATATCTCTCGTCGGTGTCCGACGCGGACAATGGTAACAAGACGGGCATTATCGTCTATGGCATACACGATCCGGTAATCGCCTTGCCTTATCCGCCACAGGCCGGTGCCTTTCACCTTTTCGATACCTCTCGGGCGCGGCGTCTGCTCCAGGTCTGTGAGCGTGTTAACCACCGCCTGAAAATCGGACTTAGGCAGCCTGTCCAGTGCCCGTTGGGCCTGGCGCCTTACCTCAACCCGGTACATCACCGAGCCACGTGTGGACGCGATTTCAGATACGCCTCCAACGAAAGCGTCCCTTCCGCATTCGCCAGCGACGCTAGCCCTTCAGAGGCATCAATTTCGTCTTCCAACTTGGCTATTATGGCCTCGGTGAGCCAGTCCTTCATCGTTTTGCCTTTCAAGGCAGCAAACGCCTTGACCCGATTGCGCAACTCCGGCTCTAGATCCAGAAAGTACCTTGTCTTCTTCGCGGTCTCCGGCATACTCGCTTCCACCCTATATACAGTATATCAATAGCTATAATAGGGCATGGCGCTGGTTACGTCAAACGAGAGGATAGATAGCTTCCCCTTCTTGCTTTTCCGGACGCCCCGATCTTACTTAGGACTAACGTTGATCCCGATGTTCGTCCAGTGGTAATAGATTTCGAACGTGCCTGAGTCTGTCAGGTGATGACTGTGTGGTGGTAAAAGAGGGCGTCCAGCCTTCGGCTGGGCGCCTCTCTGTACTCTCAGATTTGTGCCGAGCATGGTTGGGAGGTCGACCGTTGCGTTGTTCACGTCTGTAGATATTCTGTATGTTTTGCAGAGACTGGAGAACCGGATCTGAGAAGTTAGAATGGTGGTACTGGAAAGACAAGCATTAAGGTGTGAGCTGAATTGCTTCCAAGACCATTAGATGGAGAATTCTAACATGGAATCATTACAGGAATATATAGAAGAATATCGAAAACAGCTGGCGAAAGGCATTATTCAGAAGGCTTATCAGGGCTTGATGGACTATGTTATGGATTTGAGGATGCATTTTAGCAAGAAATACCCTGATCTTACACCCGGGAATATTTACCAGGGATATATGGATATGACATACTTTCCCATTTTCCCAAGAGAACTGACAAGCAGAAAATTGAAAATAGCGATAGTTCTTATTCATGAAACAATCAGGTTTGAAATCTGGTTAGCAGCACAGAATAGACAGGTTCAATCAGAATACCGGCAGTTGTTCAAGGAAGAGGATTGGACGAAATACCGAATACCCGGTGCTGCAAAAGGCGTTGATTCGATTGTGGAATACACATTGGCCGACAATCCTGATTTTGGTGATTTGAATGCCTTAACAAAGCAAATTGAGACGGGTACATTTGCTTTTGTCAATGAGATTGAGAGATTCTTACATAGACATCAAAGCAAGCATCCTTCTGACATAGTACCTTGACCATTAGAACGATTCAGAGTGGAACGCACACACAACACAAGGGGCGTTGATCCGCCACCTCTATTTGTGCGCTTTGGCGGCGAGTAGCCAGTAGCGAAACCGGCCTGAACAGGGTCGGTTTTTGTTTTGTTGAGAAGCTGGAAGTCTAATGTCAGGTTTTGAATCCGGGATCGTGTTAGTATGTCTCCAATGATAAGGGAGGGGGATCCGAGTCAAGGGGAGATATGAAGCCTAATGAAACCTATAGAAGGTGATGCAGACATACGAATCGCGCTTGCCAATAGCTTCTAGAAACAACTGTTCGGAGCTCACCGGCTGGCTCTGCCTCGGCCACGCCCCCCAGGGAGTTGGCAGATATCCAGACGGTTTTGAGGGCAACACCATGTTTTAAGAACAAGGCTGACGCAAAGGAGGGAGGTCAGGATGAAAAAGCACATCGTTCGAGGTCTCATCGCGGTAACCAGCGGACTGGTGGCTCTCTGGTTGCCCATCATTGCGGCGGCCGCGCCTCGGGAGAAAGCACCCGACATGGGCAAAATACTCTTCGTCTCCAGCCGGGATGGCAACCCTGAAGTGTACGTCATGAATGCGGACGGCACGAACGCCACGAATCTGACCGACGACCCGTCCAGTGACACTTCACCGGCCTGGTCGCCCAACGGCAAGAAGGTGGCTTTTGTATCTGACCGTGACGGCAACAGCGAAATCTACCTGATGAATGCCAACGGCGCAGGCAAGAGGAACTTGACTAAAAGCCCGGGCTCCGACTCGGGCCCGGTCTGGTCGCCAGACGGTAGGAAGATTGCCTTCGTCTCAGATCGTGACGGTAACGGTGAAGTGTACATCATGAATTCCAACGGAACAGGGCAGGCGAACATCAGCAACTGTGAAAGCACTGACCGAGCACCAACCTGGTCCCCGGACTCCGACAGGATAGCCTTTGAATCCAATCGCGACGGGCGATTTCAGATATACATATGGGCTGAAAACGGGTCGGGCATTACAGAATTGACAGACAGCGCCCAAGGAAGCCTGTTTCCGGCATGGTCTCCCACGGCCAACACAATAGCATTCATGACAGTGGGTCTGGAAGGAATCGTTCTGGTTGAAGCGGATGGAACCAACCTGCGATGTCCGAGGGGGTATGGGGGAGATCAACACGGACCTCTGGTCTGGTCATCCGATGGCAGCAAACTGGCCTATGAAGAACAGAGTATGCATGGGCAGTACCATGTGATCCGTATCATGAACGCCGACGGTACGCCTTTCAGTTCTATTCATGATCCGAATCCGGTCCCATATGATTACAGTGGCCAAGCTTCCTTTTCACCCGATGGCACTCGAGTTGCCTTTGTAAGAAACGACGTGTGGGTCTGGAACTCGAAAAACAATGCGCAAGACAATCTAACCAAGGACAATATCCCCAGCTATGAGAGTCAACCTGCCTGGTCACCGTAGCTTGACCAATAGGCACAGGCCGCTCGGGCCAAGATGCTCAGGCGTCCCTGAGGATGGGGATAAGGTGCAAAAAGAGGAAGACGCTCCGGAAAGGTTCAGATCATCATCGAAGTCGTGTCTCTGGCGTCTTGCCTTTGTTGATCCCGTAATTTAGTGTGGACTAACGTTTATCCTCATGTTCGTTCAGTGGTAATAAATTTCGAGCGTGCCTGAGTTCTTCAGGCGATGATTGTGCAGTGGTAGAATGAGGGCGTTCAGCGGGCGTTGGACGCTCCGGGGCGGCCCACGCTGATGGATTCCAAGACTCCCTGGGATGAAGGTGCACATGGCCACGCTGGTGTCCCCCGGGAGACTAATCCTTTGACTGGCGACGGTTCGCAATCCGACTTCACCTGCCAGTCCTGCGGAGAACGTTTTCGGGATCAAGCTGCTCTCGGCAGTCACATACAACGTGCTCATTCCGGCCATTCCTGCCCGACGTGCGGGGCGATTTTCGAGACCATTATCGCCCTTGGGTATCATGTGGATAGTGTCCATCCGCACACTTGCCCGCACTGCGGGGAGGTGTTTGAGAACGAGCACGACCTTGACGATCACATAGGAATCGACCACCACTCTGACATGTACACGGCGCATCCCCGGCTGAAGTGGCTGGTAGTGCCTCTGCCGTGGGTCCTGACATTGGTGTTCATAGTATTCATGATTCGCTACCACGGCGACGCCGGCATGAAGGCGGCGTATGGCGTCTTCCTGGTCTTGGCCATGTTCCTGGCGGGGCTACTGTTTCCCACCGACTATCCGAACCACGACGGCGTCGACGTTGCCCTGCAAGTGTTCCAGGTTCTTGTCGTTCCCTTCACAGCATTAATTGCGCTGGCGGTCTTTGCCGGCAGGTGAACGTCGGGTTATGATTGCGTTGTTGATGGTATCGGTTAATTGAAACAGAAGAAGAAGCGCATAAAGGCACCAAGGAAACTGCCCGACTTCAGTTTAGAAGATATTCTAAATGCTCCCAAACCCAAAGCAGCGACGAAACGGGCTGACGGTTTGGGATGCAACAACTGCGGCAGCATGAGATTCATATCCAAAGGCGACGTGAAGGTAATGCGTGGTCAGAGAATGAAGGTGTATCACTGCCATGGTTGTGGGAAGGACTTCTATAAAGGTGAATAGCGCAGTACACTTGTATGCATGAAAAGCACGATGATACGGATAGACATGATAATTCTCAAACCATTGAAAATCGAAGCCGAAAAGGACGGCAAGTCAATCCAGTCCTGGGTATCGGACCTGATACGTGAGGAGCTGAAGAAACGTAAGCGGGAAAGCCGCGAGGAATAGCTCCAACCGGACCATATTCATTGCCCAAGATAATGATTGGCGTGTGCGTTGGCGTGGGGAGCCAACAGTGAAGCCGACCTGAACAGGGTCGGTTTTTTGTGTTTTGTAGAAGATGAGCAGAGTATTGGAGATGTCAGCTAGATATAGGGTAGTTGTCAACCACGGGGTGACTTATGTGCGGCTTCGACCCTTTGTGCCTTGCTGCTTGTGTCCGGCGTCTTTTTTCACGATGGAGATATCAAGGTACCAACGGCAGCCCATACTGCACGAAAGGTATAACCTTTGAGAAGACCTTCTCCCTCGTGTTCTGACGGGCCCAGTTCGAGTCCCGTCAGCTGGAGCTGAGGTATCAGCATACTGTATCCCCGAGGCCAATAGCTCCAGCTAGTCTTTCTTCTTGTTGTTTCCGTACATATTCCATGAGGCTTGACCCTGAAACCAGGTCCAAACTCAAGTTGTAGAGTTTTGCCCTGAGAATCGCAGTCCCCGCGGTGATCAGGATGGCGGTTGACATGATGTGGGACAAGGAGGCGCAGAAGTCGCAGCAGCCGGCGTCGGGATAAATACTGGTATACATGATTGATATCCATATTGACAATCACAGCGTTTCATGGTATATTCTCAGCCTGCGAATGCTTTTTGGGACAACGGCCTCTACAGGCTGGAATATGGTGATTCAGGCATTTTCGGGACCAGGAGAGGTTATCACTATGCCGGGATAAACGTGGAGGCATCGGACCACGCATTGGAGGGATAGCAAGATGATAAGAAATCGTGTGTGCCTGCTCGCTTTGACTTTGGTCATGGTATTGGTTGTGGCATCCTGCGGGCCGGGAACGGCGTCCACAACCACCACTTCTGCAACGGCCAACCCTCAACAGACAACGGCACCAACATCGGCGAAACCAGTACCGACGTCAACGGCCCCGGATGCAACGGTGCCAAAGTACGGCGGGACACTGACCGTCTACCTGAATGACCCCGCAGGGGGCTTTGACGAGGCATTCAACCTGGGGCACGTGGGCGGTATGGTAACGACTCCATATCTGACCAATGAGCAGTTGCTGGAGGGCGACTGGAAGAAAGGACCCGCCGGCAGCCACGATCAAGATTGGGCGATGGGCTTCATCGGCCGCTCCGAGTTGTTGACCGGCTGTCTGGCTGAAAGCTGGGAGTTTCCGGATGAGACAACCATCGTTTTCCACATTCGAAAAGGGGTCCACTGGCAGAACATCGCGCCGGTGAGCGGCCGAGAGCTGACCGCAGACGATATTGTCTTCAACATTAATCGCGCCTTCACATCTTCGGGCAGCTACCTTTTTGTGAGTTATCCTGCTCAGTACCGGCCGACGTCCGTGAAGGCGCTCGACAAGTACACCGTGGAAGTCAAGGTACCGCTGACCATGCACGGGCAGATGTTCCTGGTGATGGGCGACTTCATGACCAACTACCCACCCGACATGATAGCAAAGTACGGGGACATGAGGGACTGGAAGAATGCCTGCGGCACGGGGCCGTGGATGCTAACGGACTTTGTGGCAAACAGTTCGCAGACCTACGCGAAGAACCCGAACTACTGGAAGAAGGACCCGCTTCATCCGCAGAACCAGCTGCCCTACATTGACAGGATCAAGGGCCTTAACATAGCGGACGCATCCACCCGATACGCGGCGCTCCGCACGGGGAAGCTGGACGTGCTCGGCCCAGGGCTACCAGCAGCGATAACCTGGGACGATGCTGATAGTCTGATGAAGACTACGCCTCGGCTGCAGTATGTGCAGTGGCTATCCTCACCGGCGGTTCCCGTTGGCCGGCAGGATAAGCAGGAGCTACCATTCAAGGACATCAGGGTCAGGCAGGCACTCAACATGGCCATTGACCGTGATTCTCTAGTCAAAGACTACTACAAAGGTCATGCCACCCTCTTCGCCGTCCCCTACCCGCCAACGCCGGCATATTCCAAGATCTTCACCCCTCTCGACCAGCAGCCGCAGGAGGTCAAGGACCTCTTCACTTACAACCCCGCCAAGGCCAAGCAACTGCTAGCCGATGCCGGCTATCCCAACGGCTTCAAGACCACCATCGACTGCATTCAAGACAATGTGGACTTCCTTTCCATAATCAGGCAGAATTTCCTGGCCATCGGTGTCGACATGCAGATTAACGCGCTGGAATCTACCGTGAACACGGCTGTGCAGCGAGGCAGGACGAACAAAGAGATGACTTTCAAGGGACTGGTGATGGACTATCAGTACCCCTGGCGAATGCTGATGCTGCGGATCGAGAGCGCGGACAACAATGCCTACGTGAGCGACCCCTATTTCAGGGCGCCATACGAGGAGATCAGTCAGAAGGTTGGCTACGACGACGCGAGAGTAAACGCGATTCTGAAGGAAGTGGCCACGAAGGGCCTGGCAACGGCCTACGCAGTATGGCTGCCGGCATATGAGGTCTACAGCTTCTGGTGGCCCTGGGTGCAGAATTCCTATGGCGCTTGGGGCTGGGGTGGCTACTATACCCCCAACGACCAGCTTCAGTACATCTGGGTGGACCAGTCATTGAAGAAATCTATGGGGTACTAGGCCAGCACGCTGCGAGGTAACTGTTCCAGGGTAGACCATGAAGATGGGTCTGGCCGGTGGCTCTATCGAGAGCCGCCGGCCAGACCCAGCAGTTATTCTCGAACAAGTACGAGCGAATTCGTGACCTCCGCTTTTTTTGTGGCTGTCAGGTCCCTATCCGGAAAAGCTGACGAAGCCTGGTCACCTTTTCCGGATTCTTGAACTGTTGTTTGCAGACATCCTTGGGCGACTGCATGGCGAGAATAATGCCATCTTCGTCTGCCCGGTACGTTCCCATGGCCCGAACGTGAGGCTTCGTGCCTTCCACAGTGGCCATAAAGGCCGTCAGGTGCTTGGTGATAAAATCGGTGCATGCCAAGACCGACGTCACGACCACTCTGATTGAGACTTGCTGAAAGAGGCAACGGTTCATTGCCAGCCGGCAGTTCACATCATTGCGTGGTTGAGATATGCTATCATGCGTCCTTGGATGCCTACAGACTCCAGGAGGCGACAGTGGAGATTGAGATTCAGGGCTATTTGACCGAGTTCGGCATACTGAGAGGGCAGATCCGCGACACGATCAAGGGGATGGGGGACGAGGCTGCCAACTGGCACCCGCTTCCGCAAGGCACCAACTCTGTCTATGCCATCCTGTCGCACATCATCGGTGTTGACAACTTCTGGGTGCGCCAAGTCATCATCGGCGAGACTGTGAAGCGGGACCGGGAAGCCGAGTTTGGCGCTTCGGGAAACCTAGCGGAACTGGTTGACCGTTGGGAAAGAGCGTGGGTGGACACGGAGTCGATGCTCGGCAAGCTGAGTAATGCACAGTTGCTGGAGATCAGAACCGTCCCTCGTAGACCGGAATTTGCCAGTATCACCGTCCAGTGGATTGTCCTTCACCTTATCAGTCACTATGCAACCCACCTTGGACATGTCCAATTGACCGCTCAGCTGTGGGACCAGCGACACAAGTAACGTTACCGGGCTACGAGGGCATGCGGCCTTGGTTGGCGCATCGTTCGTTGTTGGCGCGAGTTTGATTTACTATGGACTAACGTTCATCCCGATTGTTCACTCAAAGGCAATGGGCCTCGTGATCCTGGTGATCCTGTCGGTCAGGTACTAGCGACATTGGTAGGATGGTCCTTCGACCCTCCTCAATCCCTTCCTCCTTGATGGTCAAGGTATCGACCATGTGGGGGAAGGTTGGCGCCCTGCCCCCAGTTGACGGGACGTCCAAGGGGACCCCCTCACTCTGGTCTCTCCCCCGGCGGGGAGAGAGGGTGAAACAGGCCAGGGCGGGGGTGTACAGCAAATGCGGGTGTTTGTGCCTGGGAGCCGGAATTGCCGGCGGCATATTGACGTGAATCTGAGGCTGTGGTAGTATTTTGAGTGTCGGGAAGGTGTGACTTCTCCCGGTGATGAGCCGCTCTGAAAGCGGCTTTTTTGTTGACAGTGGCACGTGCAGCCCGCCGGATTCCGGCGGGCTTTTTGTTTTGGAGGTGGTATGAACAAGGTGCTGACGAAAAGACAGGAGGCGTTCTGTATCAAGTACTTTGAAACGGGGGTGGTGGAGCGGGCCGCCGTGGCCGCGGGGTACAGTCGGCGCAGTGCGAAGGACGCGGGGTCCGGCAATCTAAGGAAGCCCCTGGTTATGGCGAAGCTTAATGAACTGCGGAAACGGGCGGAGGATGAGGCAGTAATAAGAGTGGTGGAGCGCAAGCGCATGCTGAGTGAAATTGCCCGGGGCCGTATCACGGACTACCTGAATGAAGCCGGCGACGGTTTGGCAGTGGACCGGGACAGCGTAAACGCCGGGGCGGTGGCCGAGGTGAGCGTGCAGACGCGGCCGGGCAGGGAGGGGCAGGAGGGGCGCGTCATCACGCGGCTGAAGCTGCACGATCCGGTCCGGGCGATTGCCCTGCTTAACAAGATGGAGGGGCTGTACACGGACGCGGAGTCCCCGGGGGCACCGGCAATCCGCATCAGCGAGGTCGTCATGGTGCGTCCGGAACCGGCCAGGATGGAAGAGCCAAACGAGATACGAGATACTAAACACGAAACACGAAACACGAAACACTAAGAAAAGACGAAGCTCGAAACACGAAATACGAAACCAGGCCGAATGACGAAACTCGAAATACTAAGTAAGAGAAGGCAGTACACGAGGGAATTCAGGAAGGAAGCGGTGGATCCGGTTGCCACGCACCAGCGGCATGGCCAAACAGTCTCTTCTTGAGCCGGGCCACGGTGGCTTCAATACTGTCCTCGGCAGATTCGTCCGCAGGGTTCGCCGGCAGGGGCTCTGGTCCGGGCATCCGGTAGGCGTAGAACGTCCGGTACCCTCTTGCCTTGACGGCAACGGCCGTCCAGCCATGGACGGGATAAGCCTCCGTGACGACCCTGGCGCCGGGCTTCAGCTCGGCTTCGAACTTGGGTTTCAATGCCATCGGGGCGGCGCTACCAAGGTAGCAGAGGACCACGGTGGCTTCAGACAAATTCACGGCCATGACGTCGGCCTCCAAAAAGGTGACCCGGTCGCCGAGCCCCCGCTCCATTGCTCTTTCCCGGGCGGTTTGCACGAGTTCGCGGTCCAATTCGACGCCAACGGCTTTCCCGGCGCCCTTTTGCAGGGCGGCGATGAGGAGCCGGCCGTCGCCGGAGCCCAGGTCATAGACGACGTCAACGGAGGACACGGGGGCCAGCTCGAAGAATGTGTCGATGTCTTCGAACGGGGTTGGAATGAATGATATGAAAGAAACCATATGTGCGACCAAACACGAAATACGAAATACGAAATACTAGAAACTAAATACGAGATACCAGACCAAGCCGAATGACGAAACTCGAAGTCCCAGGTACCCACACTGTAGCCCGCCGGGGTGGACCTGTCAAGGGACCGACTTGACTCCATAGTAGATGTCACCCGGGGGAGGGGGGACGATGAGAACAGCCACCTGTTTGCACGAAGAGGGTTTGGCGTGGATTTCCTCAAGGACAGGCCTCGAGGACAGGCCCGCCTCCGCGGGAATGACGAGGGGCCGGCGGGAAAGACGAGGGACGTGGATTTCCTCAAGGACAAGCCTCGAGGACAGGCCCGCTCCCGTGTCGATGCACGGGACAAGGTGCGTGGATCAAGGCGTTGACCATCTTCGACGGGAATGACGGAAAGGGGCGCGGGAATGGGGCACGGGAATGGTGAAAAGGGGCGGGAACGACGAGCTATACTCGTATCAGGGCCCGGAATCCGGAGCAGGGAAGAAGGTACAATGGTGATTCAAATGACGCTTCTCAAGTGGTTGATCATCACGGGTGTCCTGAGTTCATAGTCGGGAAAGGATGGCATCGGCATGCGTACGACCTTATTGTCATTTATTCTTGGATCGCTGGTGTTGCTGGCCTTCACGGGCGGAGCCTGCGCCGCGGCGCCTGTGGGCTCCGAAAAGCAAGGGGCCAAAGTCGCCGAGGAATTCGTAAGATCGGAGGCAACATTCCGGTTCGATGGGATCCCGAACAGTCTGAAGCTCAAGAGCACGACGTCGGTGGGTGGCGGCTGGGAGTACACCTTCGAGTTGGAGAACCGGCACCCCGGCTATGGGAACAGGACGGGACAGGTACTGGCCCAGGTCATCACCCCCCATGTAGCCGTGGTTACGGTACAATCCGGCAGAGTGACGTCGGCAGAGATGGACAATGAGTGGGACATGTTGAAAGGCCAGCGACTCCCTCGATGACGAGCACGGGACGCTCCCACCACGATCCGGTCACCCAAGGATGACACACGTTGACAGGGGTCCACTACGGTGCTAGACTCAGGCGACCGGTGGCCGGCTCTGGAAGAAGCCGGCGCCCCTCTTGCGCTATTCGACCCCCGCGTAACTAACGTTGAGGAGGCACGAGCATGAAGTGGAGTGGTCTGTGGTCAGCCCTCAGTTGTTTTGCCCTCTCTATTTTGGCACTGGTATCCTGCGGCGCCAATAACAGTCTAATCACCAGTCCCGCAACGACGACAGGACCTTCACCACAAACCCAAGCCCCGCCGGTCACATCCAAGACGACTTCGCCTGCTGCTGACGTGCCAAGATACGGCGGCGTGCTCGTAGTCTCTCAGGCCAGCGATGTAACGGGCTTTGACGAGGCTTTCACGGCCCACAATACTATTTCGACTATTAAGTTGACCAATGAGGAACTGCTTACCGGTGATTGGACGAAAGGGCCGGCCGGGACCGGTCAGTGTCTATTCATTTCCTCGGGTGCCAACCGCGTTGAATTCAAGGTGGGATTGCTGGCCGAACGCTGGGAAAGCCCCGAAGTCGGGCACATGGTGTTTCACATCCGGCACGGAGTCCACTTCGCGCTTAACCCGGATAGTGAGGCGAGCCGTCTGGCAAACGGAAGAGAACTCAACGCCGATGACATAGTCTTCAATTTGAACCGCTTGATCACTACGCCTACGAACTATATTCGGGCCGGCTACCCCGACATGTGCCGCACGGTGTCGATAACGGCGCCCGACAAGTGGACAGTTGATATCAAATGCCCCACGGAGTATTTCGCTGATGCGCTCACCATGCTACCCGACTGGTCGAGCATATTCCCACCCGAGGTGATAAACAAATACGTGAACGTTCGCGATTGGAGGAATTCGGTTGGCAGCGGACCTTTCATGTTGACCGACTACGTCGCCGGAAGCTCCGTCACCTTCGCGAGGAACAACAAGTACTGGGGCACGGACCCGATCGGCTTGGGTAAGGGTAACCAGTTGCCCTATCTCGACGGGGTCAAGATACTGATCATCCCCGACACATCTACCACCCAGGCTGCGTTTCGGACGGGCAAGATCTCGGACTTGCCTGGTCTTGTTGCTGATGACTACAGAACATTCATCAAGGCCAGTCCTGATCTGAAGTCTCAACGAAGTCCCAGTATGGCCAGTTCCAACATCTACATGAGGACGGACAAGCCGAATCTGCCGTTTAAAGACAAGAAGGTCCGGCAGGCCTTGCTGCTAGCCACCGATTTCAATACTCTGAAGAGCCAGCTGTACGGAGGTGAGGCCGAGGTACTCGCCTGGCCTATATACCGGTACCAGGACTACCTTAGCGCCTACACCCCGCTTGAAGATTGTCCCGCACCGGTTCAGGAACTCTACAAGTACAACCCTGACAAGGCCAAGGCCATGCTGGCTGAAGCTGGCTATCCAAATGGGTTCAAGACCAGCGTGTTGACTTCAAACACAGCCAGCTACATTGACGTGCTCTCGGCAGTCGCCGCAATGTGGGCAAAGGTCGGTGTGACCCTATCGATCGATGCCAGAGAACCTGTCGTATTCAACAACCTGCTCCAATCCAGGGCCCAGAGTGAGTGTGTCCTCACCATTTCCGGCGGTATCGGTTCCTACTTTAAGATGAACAACATGGACGGCACGGGCCAGTATAACGCCAGTTTTGTTGACGACCCCTATCTCCGGCAGGTCAAGGCACAGATTTATGACGCATTCAACAGACTGGACTGGGTCAAAGTCGACCAGCTCTATCGCGGGCTGGTGAAGGACTACGTCCTGGAACAGGCCTGGGTGATAGGCACGACGCTGCCTTACGTCTATGACGTCTGGTGGCCCTGGTTGAAGAACTACCATGGCGAACAGAATCTGGGCTATGCCAATACGTTCAAATGGTGTCAGTTTGCCTGGCTCGACCAGGACCTCAGGCAAAAGATGACCGGCACAAGATAGCAACGCGGACTGACCAAAAGACAAAACAACCGATAGCTCACCTGCGAGGCACTTGACATCCCCTAGCTCCAGTCATACACTGGTAGCCGCGCGGGAGGGCATCTGTCATGAAGTGCCCGAATTGCCAAAGCGATCTGCCCGACGGTTCCAAGTTCTGTAATCGATGCGGGAGGTCCCTGCAGACCGAGTTGGTCTGCAGCAAGTGCCAGCACCGGAATCCAGCAGACAGTGTATTCTGTCTTCAGTGCGGACAACCACTCACCGCTACTCAAGCTCCTCTTACCGTAACGGCCAGTTCAACTACCGCCATCCCCACCGCCTTCGCCAACGGCCGCTACCAGGTCAAGAAGTTCCTCGGCGAAGGCGGCAAGAAGAAGGTCTACCTGGCGCATGACACGGAGCTGGACCGGGACGTCGCCTTCGCCCTGATCAAGACCGAGAAGCTGGACGAGTCGGCCCGGACCCGTATCAAGCGGGAAGCGCAGGCCATGGGCAAGCTCGGCGACCACCCCAACATCGTCAGTATCTTCGACATCGGCGATCACCAGGGACAGCCCTACATCGTGATCCCGTTCATGCCCGGAGGCGACGTTGAAGGACTGATCAAGAAGGCCACCGACCACAAGCTGCCCCTGGATAAAGCCACTGAGATCGCCAGGTGCGTCTGCCGGGGGCTGGAGTTCGCCCATGCCAAAGGCATCATCCACCGCGACATCAAGCCCGGTAACATCTGGCTGAATGCCGAGGGCGTCGCCCAGATCGGGGACTTCGGGCTGGCGGTGGCCGTTGACCTATCCCGGCTGACCGAGGTGGGGATGATGGTGGGGACGGTCTCCTACATGCCGCCGGAGCAGGCCATGGGCGGGGAGGTCACCGCCAAGGCCGACCTCTATTCCCTGGGTGCGATGCTCTATGAGATGGTGACCGGGAGACCGCCCTTTGTCGGGGACGAGTCTGTGGCCATCATCGGCCAGCACATCAACACCCCACCGGTCTCCCCGACCTGGCACCGGGCCGATCTGCCGCCCGCCCTGGAGACCCTGATCATGCAGCTTCTGGAGAAGGACCCCGAGAAGCGACCGCAGTCGGCCACGGTGGTCCTCCAGGCGCTGGAGTCGATTGGAACCTCCGAATGACCAAGGAACAACACCAAGGATACAATGACCAACCGTCCGCCGAGAATCCCCTCTACCGACGGGTGTTCGTGGGACGGGAAGCGGAGCTGAAGCAGTTGCAGTCCGCCTTCGACGGGGCCATGTCCGGCCAGGGCGCGCTGATGATGGTGGTCGGCGAGCCGGGCATCGGCAAGACGGCCCTGTGCGAGCAACTCGCGACCTACGTCACGCTCCGAGGCGGCGAGACCCTGGTCGGCCACTGCTACGAAGAGGGTTCACTGTCTCTTCCCTACCTGGCCTTCGTCGAGGCGCATGCGGTCGTACGTGCTGACCCGTGACGTCGAAAGACCTGCGGGAGGAGCTTGGCACCGGAGCCGCCGACGTGGCCCGGATCGTCTCGGAGATACGGGAGAGGCTGAAGGTCAGCTACGGCCCCAGAAAGACCCCGAGGAAGAGCGCTACCGGCTGATGCAGGCGGTGACCACCTTCCTGACCAACGCCGCCAGCGGTGCAGCCGCTGCTCGTGGTGCTCGAAGACCTGCACGATGCCGACAAGGGCACCCTGGACATGCTGACCCATGTCGCCCGTCACCTCGCCGGGGCCCGACTGCTCGTCGTCGGCACCTACCGGGACGTCGAGGTCGACCGGAACCACCCGCTCTCGGCCGCGCTGGCCGACCTGCGACGGGTCTCCACCTACGGCCGGGTGCTCCTGCGCGGCCTCAATGCCGATGAGGTCCGGCGCATGCTGGAGAGCATCACCCAGGAGAGCGTCCCTTGGGGCCTGGCCGAGGCGGTGCACCGCCAGACCGAGGGTAATCCCCTCTTCGTCCAGGAGGTGGTCCGGTATCTGAACGAGGAAGGACTGATCGAACGGGAGAGGCGGGCCAGTGGCAGCGCCAGGACGGGACACCCCGCTGGAGATGAGCATCCCCGAAGGGCTGCGGGATGTCATCGGCAAGCGGGTGTCGCTCCTCAGCAAGGAGTGCAACCGGCTTCTCTCGGTGGCCTCGGTCATCGGCCGTGAGTTCTCGCTGGAGACGCTCAGAAGCCGTGGCTGGCGTCGATGAAGGAGTGTTCGTCGGTGCCCTCGAAGGAGGCGGTACGGCTGTCGGTGCTCGAGGAGCGTCCGCCAGGTGGGCAGCGTGCGCTACCGTTTCACTCACGCCTTCTTCCGGCAGACGCTGTACGAGGAGATGATCGCCCCCCAGCGTCTCCGACTGCACCAGCAGGTCGCCCGGGCGCTGGAAGCGCAGTATGTCGGGCCGACTCGAGGAGCATGCCTCCGAGCTGGCGGAGCACTTCTCCCAGTCCACCGACCCGGCGGATCTGAAGAAGGCCGTCACCTACGGCGAGATGGCGGCCAGGAGGGCGATCGCCGTTTATGCCTACGGCGAGAGCGGTACGCCTGCTCGACCAGGCGATCAAGGTGCAGAAGGTGCTCGACCCGGAGGACAAGGAAGAGATCTGTGACCTTCTGCTGGACCTGTGTGACGCCCTGCTGGAGGCACCGGATACCAAACGCATTCTGCGATGCGGAGGCCCCAGAGGCATTTTCGCTGGCCGACAGCACTGGAGACAGTCCCCGTGCCGTCAGGGCTTGCAGCGCGGCCCTGTTTGCCATGGGCACCGAACTGGGCGGCGTCGCATACAGAAGTCCGCAGTGGGTTGAGTGGGCGGGGCGTATTGACCGCTGTGCCGGTTCAGACACGGTTGAGCGAGCCACCGCCGATTGGGCGCTGGGTTTGATGAAGTACGCCAGGGGCGAGATTCCGGTGGCTCAGGAGTTGTATGCCAGGGCCTACGAAACGGCCTGCCGTTTCAAAGATGCGCTGGCCATATCGCTTGCCGGTACGGTTGTCGTCGCTGCCTACACTGCTCCGCATCGAGCCGCCGAAAGGCTGCGAGTCACGGAAGATATGTGGGCGCGACTACGCCCGGTATTGACGGTCAGGTCAGGTTTCCATTCCCTGGCCTATATAGGCGATGCATTCCTGTTTGCCGGTCGCCGGAACGACGCTGAAGAGGTCTTTGCGGCACTTCGGGGATTGGCGACCAGGAGCGGCAACAAAAGGATTGAGTTTGACTCACAATCGATGGATCTGGTGCTTGCCGTTATGGATGGACGCCTTGAAGAGGCCACCAACATGGCCGAGAGTATACAGGCCCGGAGCCAGGAAGCCGGCCTGCCCGATCTGGGAACATTTGCTGTCTATAGCCAAGCAAGGGCAAACGTGTACCTGGGCCTGCCGATCGAACCTCTTCTGGCCAAGGTCGGGCCCGTCGTGCGGTCGTTGATGATGCCGGTGGGCCTGGCGCATTCAGGTCGGATTGCCGAGGCCAAAGTCGATCTGGAAAAATCCATGTCACTGCGGCAAGCAGGAGGTAGAGAGGTACCCGCGCTCGCCGATATGCTGATTCTTGAGGCGAGCATACTGACGCAGCATCGCCAGGCCGCGGAAGAAGAACTCAACCTCTTCGCCGGTAATGCCATCCGTACGTCAGGCACATGCTTTACCACGGTCCTCGCCCGGCACCTCGGCGGGGCTGCCGCCTTCCTCGAGAGATTCGACAAAGCCCGCCAGCACTACCAAGAAGCCATCCGGGTCTGCACCGAGATGAGGTTCCGGCCGGAGTTGGCACTGAGCCGGCTGCAGCTTGCTGAGCTTTTGCTGGACCACTACCCGGAAGAGAAGAAGGATGCCCTGGACCACCTCGACTTCGCGATCAAGGAGTTCCGGGAGATGAAGATGAGGCCGAGCTTGGAGAGGGCGCTAAGAAGGAAGGAGATACTAAGAGCCTAAATCCGAAATCCGAATATCGAAATCCGAAACAAGCACGAAACTCGAAATACGAAACAAACGCCCCGGTGTGACGATGAACAGGATGAGATCTAGACGGAGCGGGAGGTATTGAAGGCGCAGCAAGCCCGAGTATGGCGAGCTATCGACGCCAAACCACTACGGGTAATCGGTCGCACAGAAGGAGCGAAGATGCTGACTTATAGCGAAGGTGATTTCAAGGCAGGTAAGACGAGAATCCACTATTATCGCACTGGCGGCGAGAAGCCGCCCTTCATAATGCTCCACGGCGCCACTGACAATGGGCTCTGCTGGACCCGTGTGGCCGCGGAACTTGCCCAGGACTACGACATCGTCATGCCGGACGCTCAAGGACACGGACTATCGGACAGAATCAGCGCCGACTTCTCCTCGAACAGCTTTGGGGACCAGGTTGCGGCCCTGGCCGCGGGACTTGGCCTGAAGAAACCTGTCATCATGGGGCATTCTATGGGTGCCAGCACCGCCGATGAGATTGCGTCCAGGTATCCTTCTCTGCCCGGAGCTCTTGTCCTCGAAGACCCCGGTTGGGTCTCGCCGCCGCCGAGCGCGGCCGACACTGAAGAAGGCAGAAAGCGGACGGAGGACTTTCGTGCCCGTTCCGAGTCATTCCTTCACCGGAGGCTAGACGATATCCTTGC
This sequence comes from uncultured Chloroflexia bacterium, assembly GCA_963735055.1. Classification (GTDB taxonomy): domain Bacteria; phylum Chloroflexota; class Dehalococcoidia; order Dehalococcoidales; family UBA2162; genus JBBITI01. The sequence continues at coordinate 206,418 of CAVTJN010000019.1, forward strand.
AGAGAACCGGAAGACAGACCCCACCTGGTCGGAGGAGGACAGAATCCCCTGGGCGGTCGCCAAGCACCAGTTCGACCTGGCGATGTTCTCAAGCGGGCCTCGCAGCTGGCGCTCCTATACCGAGATTGTCCCTCTGATCGACTGCCCCACCCTCCTCATATGCGCGGAGAAAGGCATTGTTACGACTGAGGTGGCGGAAAACGCCAGTAGACTGTGGAAAAGCAAGAAGCCGTTCCGGTGGGTGCGGATCATGGGGGCGGGACACAATATCCGGCGTGAGAAGTTCGAAGAGTTCATGGCCGCAGTCACTGACTTCTTGAATACTAAACACTAAACACTAAATACTAAACAAATCCAAAACAAGAAACCCCAAATACGAAAAACGGAACGCAAGCGCAGTAGGCGGTAAGCGAGAGGCTACGCGGGCGTAGGCGGACGCAAACACGAAACTCGAAACACGAAATCCGAAACAAACACAACGCTCGAAATACGAAACACGAGGGAATGACCAAGATACAAAATACAATCACCAGACAGTAGCCAATCGCCAGTTTCCCGAATGACCAGGGTACGGGAGGGCATCGATTATGAAGTGCCCAAAATGCGGACACGAGGACCGAGAAACGGCGGAGTTCTGTGGCCAATGCGGCGAATCGTCCCTCGCCAACGGCCGCTATCAGGTCAAGAAGTTCCTGGGTGAGGGCGGGAGGAGCGGTATTCTTAGTGCCCCTGGTCAGTTCTTCCGGCGGCTTCGGGTAGAGCGAAAGTAACCGGCTTGAGAATTACATGAGGACAAGGAAGAAACAATGAAGATCACTGATGTAAAGGTCACTGTCATCGGGATTGAGAATCCAATGGGCGGCGGTAGGGGAGAGGCTGACTTTGTTCAAGTCTTTACTGACGAAGGGATTGAAGGAGACTACCTCGCGTCGGTTGGCCGCACCGGGGGTCGAGGTCTGGCCGACACAATAGTGCAGGAGTACAAGCCAATGCTTGTTGGCCGGACCCCCTTTGATAGGGAGGCGATCCTGGATGCGGTGGTGAACCGCCATACGGCCACCGTGTCCATGAATGCCATAGGTGCCCTGGATGTTGCCTTGTGGGACATCGCCGGCGAGGCCGCGGGCCTGCCGATCTACAGGGTGCTCGGCGGTTACCGGGACAAGATCCGGGCTTACGCCAGCACTCAGGGCCTTGATCTTGACTACTTCAAGCAACTGGTGGCCAGGGGCTACACCGCGATCAAGCTGCATCCCGAGGGAGGCGCCAGGGAGCATGTGGAGGCCTGCCGCGCCACACGCAAAGCGGTCGGTGATGGAGTTGACCTCATGCTGGACAGCATGTGCCGGTATGACCGCCAGGAAGCCCTCTGGGTAGGCAGAGAGTTGGAGAAGCTGCATTTCTACTGGTATGAGGAACCACTATGGAACTCTGACCTGGAGGGCAATAAGGAGCTTTGCCGGATGCTGGACATACCCATTGCGGGAACAGAGGCCATGTATTACACCAAATCCGCCCATTTCACACCCTACATAGTTGACCATGTTTTCGATATCATTCGCGCCGACGCCCAGCGCGGCCTGACCTTGTCAAGGAAGGTGGCTGACGTTTGCGATGCCTGTGGCCTCAAGTTCGAGCCACATGGCTGGGGATTCGCAGCGAGCCAGTTCGCAAACCTTCACATAAGCGGCGCCATCAAGAACTGCGACTTCTTCGAGAAGGTGGAGCCCGGTGAACCATACGATGTCTGCTCCAAGAACACGGTAGAGATCGACAAGGAAGGCTTTGTCCACCTGCCCACCAGGCCGGGCCTGGGCGTAGAATTTGATTTTGACGAAATCCGAAAGCGTACCGTGCTCACCTTGTGACGCCAGGTCGCGAAACGACGTGGCGTCAACGAGTTCCGCGAGATGAAGATGGGGCCGTCGCCGGGGGGGCGACGAAAAGGAAGGAAGTACTGAGGGCGTAGGGGGCGAAACACTAAAAACTAAACACTAAACACTAAACAAACACGAAATCCGAAACAAATTCAAAGCTCGAAACACGAAACAAACGCCCCGCCGTGACGATGGAGCGAGATGGAAATGCAGCCGAGTCTGGAGAGAGTGAGAGGAGAAGGAGATACTGAAGGCGCAGGGGCGAAACACTAAACACGAAACACGAAACAGACTCGAAAATCGAAACAAACGCCCCGCCGTGACGATGGAGCGAGATGGAGATGCAGCCGAGTCTGGAGAGAGCGGAGACGGAAGGAGATACATAGAGCCTAAATCCGAAACTCGAATGTCGAAGCACGAAACAAGGAGGTTGGAAATGGCCGACAAATACGGACGGTTCTTCACGGGCTACCAGGCAAAACCGGAGGAGATTGAACGGGGCCGCACAGGGATCGCGCGTGTAGACCAGAATACATTCAAGGGCTGTAACTTCTACTGGGTCCACTGGAATCTGCCCAAAGCCGCCGCGCACTCCGCCGATATGATTGCCGTGGGACATCCTCCCCACACCCATAAAGACGCGGAAATTCTGATGCTCATCGGCACCAACCCGGACGACCCAACGGACCTGGGAGCGGAAGTTGAACTGCAGATGGGCGCGGAGCGGGAAGCGCACGTGATGACAAAGTCTACCGTGGTCTTTATTCCGCCGAACGTAATACATTGCCCCTACATCATCAAGAGGACGGACAGGCCGTGGATCTTTGTGGAGATCAACCAGGGTCCGGTGCACACGGAGAAACTCTATCCGCAGGTACTGACCGAGGAAGAAAGAAAACTGGTGGACTGGTCCAAATGGAAAGAGGAAGGGTACTAGGGAGTCGCAACAACCTCGAGTTCTCTTGATATCAGTGGAGCGGGCGCTGCGGCACAAGGAGATGTTGAAGGCGTGAGCCTTGCGGCCAAGTCTGGACAATCATGCGCTTCGAGTCTATGAGCAGGAGGAGGAAGCCGAAGTGAACAGACAGCAGTTTCTCGAGTATGTCGACCACTTCAACAACAAGAGATACGACGCGGTCACAAGCTATTTTGCTCCCGACGTGACCGTGGAATACTACGATGACGCCAGCTACACGGGACCGCCGGCCCGTACGGCCCACGGAGCGAAGGAATTCATCGGCCACTATAAGGCCCTCCACGCACATACCAGAGAAGCGATGGAACTCGGCACTTTCATGTCCTCGGGCAATCATATGCTGGTGGAGCTCTACACTGAGTTCCATACCTTCAATGATCCGCCCGCCGACTCCGGCCGGAAGTGGAAAAAGGGAGATGTGACCGTGCTGACCAACTTCGTGCTGTATGACTTTGAGGCTGGCAAGATGAAGCGTATTCGAATCGCCCATTTTCGAATGCACGACCCCGCAACGGCGCGACTATAAAGTACGGTGTCTGCCGGCCTCAAAGCAATGCCTTCCGCGAGATGAAGATGAGGCCGAGCTTGGGGCGGGCGCTGCGGCACAAGGAGATATTGAAGGCGTAGGAGGGATTATGCTTTGCGTCAAGTGCAATCACATTAACCCGGACGAGAACAACTTCTGCGGCAACTGTGGTGCTCCCTTGCCGGGAAACAAACTGGTGACCCTGAAAGACCTGCTCGACGCCGGCATACTGAAGGCCGATGACGTACTGACCATCAGTCTCAGGGGAAGAGATGTCACTGCCACTCTCCTGGCCGATGGCAGGATCCGTTATCAGGAGAAGACCTACGACGGCCCGCTGGCCTGCGCCACCGCGGTCAGGGGACAGACGTGCGACAGCTGGTACTGCTGGAGGGCCGCAGACCGCACTTCTGACAGAACCTACACTCTCGGCCATTACCGGGCAGCGTTGCTGAGACAAAGAGACAATCCGCCGAAAGGTTGAGAGGTCATCCATCGTTGGAACCAGCGAAGAGTCTCCCGGGAGGCTTTGCGGTGGATGTATTGAAGGCGCAGCGCCACCCCGGGGACAAGACGTCGCTCCCATGGAGGTGGAAATGAAGATCACCAATGTTAAGGCCACCGTGATCGAGGTGGACAATGCTTATCGGCCGGGCCAGGGCCAAAAGGGCCACGAGTACGTCTCCGCGCCGACCGCGCCTGCCAAGCCGCGCCATTAGGCTGACGGGCCAACACCGTCGAGTTCCTGCCCGGGGTGAGCAAGAGTGATCAGATCGCAAGACAGGAGGGACTCAAATGTCAGTCGAAGAGAACAAGGCCATTGTGCGGAAATACCTGGAGCCTACCAGTGCCGCCACCAGGGACGAACGCAGGCGGCGAATGCAGCAAGCCGCTGACCCGGCCGCGATGGTGGAGCAGGGCCTCAGACTCTTCTTTTCACAGCTGTTCACTCCGGATTACGTGGAGCATTTCGGGCCGCGTCTCAGCATGTCTCGCGAAGAGCTCGTGAAGTGGCTGCCCTCGTTGATAGTCGCTTTTCCGGATCTAGATTACCGGGTTGGCGATATCTTCGGCGAGGGTGATAAGGTGGCAGCCCGCTACTCGGCCACGGGCACGCATCTCGGCAAGTTCCTGGATGTCCCGCCGAGCGGCAAGAAGATCGAAATCAATGGCATGTACATGGCCCGAATAGCTGAGGGCAAAATAGCGGAAGGCTGGGTCGTGTCCACCTTCTTCAGTCCCAATGAGTATTTAGAGCAGCTCAGGCTCTCCCTGTGGGCGAAAAGCTAGACGGGCCGATTGCCCTCGCAGCTTGCCGGCGCAAAGGAGGGAAGGGTGAGACCGCCGAACATGCCAACTTCAAGGCCAAACTACCGGTGGGTCATGCTGGCCCTGCTCTGGTTCACGTACTTCGGCATCGGCCTGGCGGGCGGACTGGCCCCGCTCGTCACGCCGATCTCCAGGGACCTCGATATCCCGCCCTCTCGGATGGGACTGATCCTGGGGGCCTGGCAGTTCGTGTTCATATTCTCATCGGTTCTGGCCGGCACGATCATCGACCGCTGGGGCGAAAAGAAGTCCATCCTGGCCGGAGCACTGATCGCCACGCTGTCAGCCGTGTTCCGTTTCTTTTCGAACGGCTTCGAAACCATGCTGCTCGCGGTCGCACTCTTCGGCATGGGCATGCCGATGATATCCGTGGGCGGGCAGAAGGTGATCGCGCGGTGGTTCGAAGGAAGGCGACGGGCTACTGCCGTGAGCGTCTACATGACCGGGGCGTGGGCAGGTTCCATCGCCGTTCTTGCACTGACCAACAGCGTTGTCATGCCCCTGATGAATAACAGCTGGCGGATGACCACGCTTTCGTACGGAGCGGTGGCTTTCCTGGCCGGCGTGCTCTGGTGGCTGCTGGCCAGGGACATGAAACCGGAAACGGCGGCCGGCAGGATGAGCCCGCTCAAGGCACTGGCCGGGATCGTGAGAGTACGCAATGTCCAGATCATGCTCGTGATGGGGGTGGTGGTGTTCGGCACCTTGCACGGCACCGGCACCTGGCTGCCGAGGCTACTCGAGGCGGGAGGCATGTCCCCCGCCGCGGCGGGAGTGGCCGCGTCCGTGAGCGTTTTCGCCGGCGTGCCGGCGGTGCTGTTCCTGCCCAACCTGGTGCCGGCGCGCCTGAGAGGTCGCACGCTGGCCATTTGCTTCGTGGGGGTAGCCATCGGGCTGTGGGGGATCGTCGGCACTTCGGGACCGCTTCAGTACGCAGCCATCGTCCTCATGGGTTTCGGCGTATCGGCCTTTCTCCCCATGGCAATGCTGATACTGATGGACAGCTCCGAAGTGCCGACGGAATACCTCGGCTCGGCCACCGGGGCACTCTTCTCGGTCTTCCAGATCGGGGATTCGCGGTCCCGTGGCTGATGGGGATCTGACTCGAGGCAACCGGCAGCTTCCTGACCGGGATGCTGTTGCTCGTGGCACTGAATCTGGTCATCATTCCGTTCACCCTCCGGCTGAGAGTGAGGCCATCAGGGACGGAACATGCATAGGCAAGGCAACACGCCCGGAGAGCCAAAGCAGAAGGAGAAGACGATGTCAATCGAAGAGAACAAGACCACGCTGTCAATCGAGCAGATTGCAGCGTGACAATGGAAGAGGGTACACGAGGACTATATCGAAAGAGTCGACCCAGGTGTTTTGGATGAGATCTATGCTCCTGACGTAGTCTCTCACCTTCCACCCTTTACTGACGTAACAGGACAGGAAGACTCCAAGAAAGCCGCCGCTATACATCAGGGCTTGGCAGACAGACGCATTGACCTGGAAGAGACAATCATTCAAGGTGATAGAGTAGCCCTGCGTTATACCACCCACGACAAGCATACAGGTTTTAACCCATTAGTCCTCACGCCTCCTACGGAAAAGAGATAGTTGTCAAGGGAAGTGTGTCCTTGATGTCAAGGACAATAGAATAGTGGAGGAATTCGAGACTAGGTCGATATGCTGGGCATGATGCAGCAACTCGGGATATTCCTCCGATGGCGCAGAAATAACACTGATGAAACTCAGGAGTGCCCCTATGTCAGTCGAAGAGAACAAAGCTTTGATCCGCCGCATCTGGGATGAATGCAACAGAGGCAATCTGACAGTCATCGACGAGTTCTTCGACGACAGCTTTGTTAGGTATGCCCACGACGGGACGACCATGGACAAGCAGGGGTACATAGACTTCGGCGCATGGTCTTGAAGAACATACCGGACTTTCACGCTGCCATTGATGATTTTGTCGCCGAGGGAGACAAAGTCGCGATGCGCATGACCATTACAGGTACGGAAAACCGCAAGCCTTTCGTCGAAAAGGAGACCTATTTCGTCCGGTTCAAAGATGGTAAGGTTGTCGAATATGTCAATTTGAGCACGGAGGCTGGCATGACGCAGGAGGGAACGGCTGCGTAAGCAATTCGGTGAATACGGAGGGTCATCATGCCATACGCCAACAACGATGGAGTCGGCATTTTACGATCTCCCCATTCCCCGACCCCGTATCAAGTACGGGGTAAGCTCCGGAGGGAATCCAGAGCCGTCCCCGGTACGGCCTCCGCGAAGGCATGGAAGTGGGCGGTGAACCTGCGTGATGGGTCGCCGGAGGGGAGTAACGGCGCGAGGAGGAGCAATGGAACTCTACGAGGCTATCGAAAAGAGAAGAACAATCCGCTCTTTCCGTCAGGGAGTGTCGGAACAGCAACTGGGAAGGCTGCTGCTGGCAGGCGTGAAGGCGCCCTCCGGCTCGAATGTTCAGCCGTGGGAATTCATCATCGTTGACGACCCGAAGATCATTGAACAAATCGCCGAACACAAGTATCAGCAGACACTGAAAATGGCCCTCGACACCATGTTTCTCAATGATCCGTCAACCATTGAGAAGGTTTTCGATCCGAACCGTCAGATCCCTGTTTCGCCGAGAGGCGCCGTCAGACAGAAAGAGGCATACCGGAGGTGCACGGTGGTGGCGGTGTGCAATCAGAAAGGTCATGGCATCGGAAGAAAGCCCTGGATGAATGTCGAGAATATAGCCAGCACATGGATGTGCATCGAGAACATGATGCTGGCGGCAACAGGTGACGGAATTGGCATTCAGATTTCTATTCTTCGTGAGGAGCACAAAACAGGGGTTGAGAAACTCCTCGGCATCACGGAGGATTATGAATTGGCTACGATGCTATTGATAGGCGTGCCCTCAGAGTCTCCCCCCGGAAGAGAGTTCGGCACGGCGCGCCCGGATTTCAGCTGGCTTCACAGGAACAATCTTGGAACGGCGGCGACATTGCCGGGTTGAAGTCCAGTTCGTGAGATGAAGATGCCGAGCCTCGTCTTGTGGGGTTGGCCGTGATAGAATTCAGGCGTGAAAATGATGGACACGCCATTTCTATCGACCAAGCTGTTCGTTCCGCCCGCCCGGCCCGGGCTGGTGGCGCGACCGCGTTTGCTGGAACGCATGAGGGATGCGCTGAAGGGCAGCCTGGTGATCATCTCGGCCCCGGCCGGGTCGGGCAAGACGACGGCGTTGATCCAATGGATATCGGAGCGGAAACCGGCCGGTGGCGTGGCCTGGGTTTCGCTGGACCAGGGCGACAACGACCCGGTCAGATTCTGGGACTACTTCGTCGCCGCGGTCAAGACCTTAAGGCCGGAGGCGGGTGGTGCGGCATCGAGCATGCTGCATTCTGCTCCAGCATTTTCCCATTGAGTCAGTTCTGACCGAATTGATCAATGACCTGGCCGGTATCCCGGGTGACTTCTTCATCGTCCTGGACGACTACCACCTGATCAAGACGGATGCCATCGACTCCGGCATCGCCTTTCTGGTCGACCACATACCCCCCGGAATGCACGTAGTCATCGCCACCAGGACGGAACCGGGCCTGCCGCTGGCCCACTTCCGCGGCCGCGGCACGATGCTGGAGATCGGTGGCGACGATATGCGCTTCACGGTCGACGAGGCGGCGGCGCTGCTCAAAGAGGACCAGGACGTGGCGCTTTCTGCCGAGCAGGTGAGCGCTCTACACGCCCGCACCGAAGGATGGGTGGTGGGTCTAAAAATGGCGGCGCTGTCGCTGAGGGGAAGACAGGACGTCGACAGTTTTGTGGATTCGTTCCGCGGGAGCCAGCGCTACGTCATGGACTACCTCATCGATGAGGTGCTCATCGGGCAACCCAAAAAGGTCCACGACTTTCTGCTGAGTACGTCGGTCCTGGAGAGGCTGACCGCGCCGCTCTGCGACTACCTGGTGGGGCGCGGCGAAAGCCAGGCCATGCTGGAGCGACTCGAAAGGTCCAACCTCTTTCTCCTCCCGCTTGACGATTCCCGCCGCTGGTACCGCTATCATCAACTATTCGGGGAGCTGCTCCGGCATCAGCTTGAGGTCGCTTCGGGCACGCGTGAAGTACACCGCCTGCACCGGCGGGCAAGCCAGTGGTACGAAAACGCCGGTCTTGGTGATGATGCGATTCACCACTCGCTGGCGGGCGGCGACTGGAACGCGGCGGTGAGGCTGATCCACGACCAGAGTGACGAACGGCTGAAACGGGGTGAATGGGACACGCTGTACCGGTGGCTGCAGACGGTGCCCGATGACGTGCTGCGTACCAACCTCCGGCTTTACGGCCAGTATGCCAATGTGCTGATCGCCCGGGATCAAGTCGCGGTCGCCGAACCCATACTGGACTATCTGGAGACGGCCGGGCGGTCAGACGGGCAGCTGCAGGGTGAGGTAGCACTCATGCAGACTATCCTGGCGAGACGGCGAGGCAATATTCCCCGGACGATCGAAAGTGCGAAAAGGGCGCTGGCCCTGTTGCCGCCGGACAATCTGAATATGCGGGCCAGAGTGAGCTTCATACTGGGCACCGTCCAGATTGACAGTGTCCACCTGGCGGAAGCGCAGGAGTTGATCTCCGACGTGTTGGAGATGGAGCAGCGCGAGGGAGACTACTGGACGGCGGCCGGCGCCGCCACCCACCTGGGCTATATTCTATGGCTGCGCGGCCGGTTAAGTGAGGCGCTGGAGATGGACCAGCGGGCGGTAGACATGGCGCGACAGACTCCGCTGGCGGCGGCGCCGCAGTCGGGGTTGTGTCTTCTTCTGTACGAGCGCAACGACCTGGAAGGTGCGGCCACGAAGCGCCCGGTTAGCGCTCGCCTCCAGCAGAATGGAGGGTTTGTCGGGGGTACGCCGGCGCGCGCACTACTGCCTGGTCCTGGAGCGGCTCGCCCGGGGAGACCCGGCAGGGGCGGCGACGGAAATCGAGAGTGCCGACGAAGCGGCCCGCCATCCGGCGGTGTCACCCTCGTACCGGGCAGTGCACGCGGCGTCCCGGGTCGTTTTCGCGATACGGTTGAATGATCTGGCGACGGCGGTGGATTGGGGCAACCGGCTCTCGCAGTACTCTGATGACATTACCGACGTCTGGTTCCAGCATGTCCCGAGCCGCCTGATGATTGCGAAGGGGGACAAGGTGGCGGCGGCGGAACGGCTGCAGGCACTGTATGAAAAGGTCGCCCAGGCAGATGCCCAGAGTCTGGTCATCGTGACCCGCGTCTGCCAGGCCCTGGCGGCGACCGAACCCGCCCAGGCTCTGGCGTTCCTGGCGGACGCGCTCAAACTGGGTGAACCGGAGGGCTTCATCCGCACCTTCGTCGATGAAGGCAGACTGCTGGGGCCGCTGCTCCACCAGGCATTGGAGGGCGGTATTACCCCGGACTACACGGCCCGGCTGATCCGGATTATCGAAGACGAAGGGCGGCCGCGGGGGGGAGGGGGATTGGAAAGAGCGCCCTCGGTTACCACCTCCGGGCCGTTGACGGAACGCGAACTCGAGGTGCTCAGACTACTGGCGGCCGGACTGGCCAACCGCCAGATCGCCGTCAGGCTGGTGGTAACGGCCGGGACAGTCAAGGTACACGTCCACAATCTGATGGAGAAGCTGAAGGCGCGAAACCGCACTCAAGCCGTCGCCAAAGGGCGTGAGCTGGGGCTGATTTAGGGAAGATATATCTTTCGGCATATTCCAACTATACCCGGGCAGCGCATAGTATGGAGCGGGCTCCTCTCTTAGAGAATGAGAGCGAATGGAATGCAGTTGACCTCGTCCACGGGAACGCTTGAAGGAGAAGACAGATGACCGCAGCAACCAAACGCACCCTGATCGGGGCGGGGCGGAAGGTGGTTTTCGCCGGGCTGGTCCTGCTCATCGTCTGGCTGGCGCTGCTGGGGCTGAGGGGGGCTGTTCCCGCCAATACTATCGCCGCGATGAATGCCGAGATGAGGATGGAGTCCCAGACGGGCCAGACAATCTCCGCCAACCCCCGGAGCTGGGACTGGTCCAGGTCCCTGTGGAGCGGGAAGCCGGTGGCCGGAATCGTTGGTGAACGGTTGGGCGGCACGCTTGGCTTCATCGCTCTGACGGCCGTTTTCAGCCTGTTGCTGGCGCTGGTATTCCTGCTGGCCGGGATGTTGATAACCCGGGCCACCGGCAGGCCGGCGTGGCTGGCAAAGACGCGGAGTGTATTGCGGCTGCTGCTGATCAGCGCCGCCGTCGCCACTCCGGTTTTCGCCTGGGAGACGCTGGCGGTGGTGTACCCGGCGGTGTGGTGGGGGCTGCCGCAGAGCAGTGCGCCCGTCTTCATTATCGCGGCGTTTACGGCCGCGGCGCTGCCCGCCTGGCTGCTGGTGCAGTACGGTCAGGGAGAGCTTGCGAAGTGGCCGGAAACGCCCAGCCTCATGAGCGGGGCGCTGTGGCGGCATCTGAGCATCAGCCTGGCCATCAGAATACTGAAGCTCGCCGGCGGCATCATCGTCATCGGGGTGTTTGTGGTGCTGAGCACATCTTTGTCCGGCCTGGGCCGGCAGTTCGTTGATGCGATCAACAGAAGGGACTTTCCCATCATATTCGGCCTGGTCTGGGCTTCAGCCGTCATCGTGGTGCTGGCGAAGCTGGCAGCGGACCTGATCGAGGCCGGCTACAGCTTCAGTCGCCGGTCGGCGCAGAGCACTCTCAGCAAGCTGCCGCAGGCAAAGGGCGTGGCGTTGCCGAAGTGGCTGCCGGTCGCCTGTCTGGCGTTGGTGGTAGTTTCAGTCGGGGTTGCCCTGGCCGCCCCGGCCATCGCCCCCCACCACTATAACGAAATGGTCATCAATGCCCGTTTGCAGGCACCCTCAGCTCAATACATCCTGGGCACCGACAACCTGGGGCGAGACATTTTCAGCCGGTTGATCTTCGGCATCCGGCAGGACATCTTCCTGAGCCTGATCGCCGCCGGCGTCATGGTGGTGATCGCGGGTGGTTGGGCCATACTGGGAGCCTACGTGCGCAGGTCGGATGACTGGCGGGGCGATACGCTGGAGGACCTGGTCATGCTGCCGCGGGACGTTCTGTATGCCCTGCCCTGGTTCATATTGCTCCTGTTGCTGATGAGCCTGGTGGGGATGCCGTCTTCCGGGCCAGTCACCTTTGCCCGGTACTCCCTGCCGGTAGCCCTGGCCGCCGGCCTGGTGCTGCTGCCACGGGCGGTGGGGATGATGCAGGAAGCTTACCGCGCGCCGCCCGAGGGGAGGGGGTGGCTCCAGAGCGTGTTGTTGGCCATGCCGGTCATGCTGCTATTTGCGGTCGCCGGGGGCATCCTGTTCATCGCGGGGGCAAGCTATCTGGGTTTCGGGGTGGCGCCGCCTGCGCCGGAACTGGGCGGTATGCTCAGCGGTCCCGCCCGGAGGTACATGCTGCAGGCGCCGTGGATGGCGCTGTGGCCGCCGGTGGTGCTGATAATGCTGATATCGGTCTGGGTCATGGCCGGCAACGCCTGGCTGGAGAGACTGGGCTTCCGCACCAGGGTGCTATGGTCCAGAGTGTGGGAATAGGGAAGCTATCTAGTGTAGTGCGTCTCAAATAGCGTTATCCTCTGATTCCGCTCACCCTGAGCTTGTCGAAGGGCGCCGATGGTTCGACCCCGCTCCGCTTCGCTTCGGGGGCAGGCAGGCTCACCACCTTCGGGCGGCGCGGATCGTGACGCCGGATCCAAGGAAAGTACCGAATCGTTAGATGCACCACACTAGTACCCGTCGGCGGGGTCAGGACTACTCAGGAGAGACGACATGGCGGAAAGCAAGCAGGCGGACATCGCGTTCGAACAGGCGCAACTGGAGAAGAAGATCGGGCCGGACGACGACCCGGAAAAGCCGCCGGTGAAGAAGCCCGGCGACGCCTATCTGGCCGCCGGAGCGCTGATCGGGGCGGTGGTGGGGGGTGGTGTTGGTTGGGCGCTCGGGACGGCGACCGGGGCATACGTCCTGGCGCTAGCCGGAATCGTCGGCGGCGGGATCGCCGGCCTGCTGGTGGGCGGCCGCTTGAAGAAGAGGGCCGTGGAAAGGGATTCGCGGATGACTTGACATAACGGGGGTTTCTGTGGTGTTGATTGCTTCAGATAGAGGAGGACAAGATAGATGACAGGCATTCTGGTTTTAGGGATTCTGGTGGCGGTGGTGGGGGGCATTATATTCCTGCTTAACCGCAGCAGCCGGAACCCCAACACGAGGGTCGGTTACACGTTGCTGGTGGTGGGGGGTCTGGCGATCGTGGTGTCGGTTATAGCCTCGCTATTCACCACGGTCCCGGCCGGGAGCGTCGGCGTCGTCGTCCGGTTCGGTGGGGTGACCGGGGCGGCGCTGCCCCAGGGGCTGCAGACCAAGGCGCCATTCATCGACACGATCGTGAGGATGAGTATCAAGACCGAGGTCTACTCGGCCAGGGCGACGGCGGCATCACAGGACCTTCAGGACGTGGAGACCGATATTGCGGTGAACTACCATCTGAATGCGGACGCGGCGGTTGACGTCTACCGGACGCTGGGTCTGAACTACATGGAGACCATCGCCGCTCCGGCGGTACAGGAGACGGTGAAGGAGATCACGGCAAAGTACCTGGCCGAGGACCTGATCCTGCGGAGAGACACCGTTAAGGCGGCGATCACCGATAGTCTTACACAGCGCCTTCAGGGACGCGGGCATCGCGGTGGAGACCATTTCGATCACGAACTTCAAGTTCAGCCCGGTCTTCTCGGCCGCCATCGAGGCAAAGGTGGCCGCTTTGCAGGCCGTCCTGGAAGCGCAGAACAAGCTGGAACGGGTGAAGGTGGAAGCGCAGCAGGCGGAGGCTCAGGCCAAGGGTCTGGCAAATGCCCGGATCGCGCAGGCAACCGGTGAGGCCGAGTATATCCGCATCATCACCGAGGCGCAGGTTAACTCCAACAAGTCCATTTCCGGCTCACTGTCGCCCGAGGTCCTGCAGTATATCCTGCTCGACCGGCTGGCCAAGAACGTACAGCTCATGGTGGTGCCGAGCGACAAAGGGCTGGACCTGGTCTTGCCCCAGCTCAACCCGTAGTTCAGCGGGTGAAATGCGGAGGCAGTGTCTCGCTTGGAGGTCCGTTCGGCAATCGCCGGAGACACTCATCCTGACTTGAACTGAAAGCAGCAGACGGGGTTATGCGGGACCGCCATGATAAGTGCATGAAGGTTAGTCCGTAGTCAATTTAAAGCCATAGAATAGCAGAAAGAGGCAGGTTCTTTGCCTGCCCCTCGGGCTACTTTGACTCGCAGAATCTTACGTCGCAGGCTCGGCTATCCCCAGTTGCTGATAGATGGTCTGCCTGTTCGCAACGAGGGTTGACTCCACGCACTTGCCGTCAGAATATCGATTGAAAAGCGCCATTTTGAAGTTGAAACTCTTGCCGTTCGGCTCTGTGTTCCCGAACTTCCCTGTGAACGTTCCGGTCAGTGTCAAACGGATCGCCGAGCGCGTCACCTTCACCCACCACTGAGTCAATTGTATAGTGAAGGTCAGGGAAGGGAATACGGGCATTCTTTACCGACTGCTCGAAAGCGGCAAGCCCCCTGGTTGTTGCGTTAGCGGTGTAACCTACGTAGTCTGGCGCTATCACCTCGGGAATTGCGGCCAGGTTCCCTTTGTTCCAGACTTCCTCGAAACAGCGGCGCATGGAAGCCTTGTTCTTTTCTACTGATGCGTCGAACCCCGGGGGCTTCACGCCCGCCTGTCTGTAAAGGTCCAGCGTGTCTATAGTACTTGCGGCTTTGGCAACCCTGCCGTCCTTGTACTCGGCGAATAGCACCTGGCTATAGGTGAACTCCTTGCCGGTCACGTCAACGTCTCCGATCTTGCCTTTGTAGGTGCCGTGCCCGGTGATGCGGTAAGCCAGTTTGTCCCCTTCACCCACGATCTCCTCAATGGTGAAATGAAGGTCCGGCATGTTCGTTCGCTGGCTGGTAACATTATCCCGATAACCCTGGAGACCCTTGAAGTCTCGCTGGGCGGTGTGGGTCAGGTAGTCAGGGGATACCAGATCGGGTATGACCGACAGGTTCCCCTTGTTCCACGCCTCGTCGTAGAGGCGTTTCAGGGTAGCTTTGTTCTGTTCGACTGACACGAATGGTTCCTCCTTTTCGATATTGGCAACTCCCGATGATCTGATGTTGATGGTTGGCATCCCGTGCCGGGCGGGCCAGTCAGGAACGGGCTATTTCTTGGCGGCTTTCTTAGCGGCTGCGTTAGCTGCGGCGATAAGCCTGACTACTTCCTGATGGTCGAGGAACGCCGCGGTCTCGGAATTGACGAAGGTGACGTGAGGCGATTCCATGATGATGGTGGCCAGTTCCTCGAAAGACGCGACGTTCCAGATGGTCATCAGCTTCCCGTTGTCGGCAAAAGTATAGGTGTCTTTGAGTTTTCCGGCCTTCAGATACTTTTCGTGATAGGCAACGGCGGCGGTGGTGATCTCGGAGCGCCTCTCCGGGGTGAGAGCGTACCAGGAATCCTTGTAGGTAGTGGTCCGCAGGAAATTCGTCAACTTTCTCCTTTCATGTTATTGGTGTGATGCCGTCAAATTTGACAGTGAGATGTGCTTTTCCAGTTTAGACTAGGCACGTGTTGCGGTGTCGTCCCCCGGGAACATCTTCCCGTCGAATCTAACAATGGGTTGGATCGAATGGTGGCGGGGTCACCTCTCTAAAAACACAAAACCGACCCGTACAGGTCGGTTTCATCCCGACCTCGTCGGGACTCCCCGCCGCCCAAGTGCCCATCTGCAGGCGGCAGTTCATCGCGCCCTTCTTGCGTGGCTGTTAACCAGAGTCTCAGGTCATAATCGTGTCCCTCCTCGATACAGACTGAGACAAGTGACGGTGGGGCAGCAGCGCCTATTCAGGAATGATATATATTGATGGGAATCAAAGCATACTACTCGGTTGGAGCTTTGTCAACCCGTTCGTGCATATGCGCGACAGCCCGTGATAAGGGGACGGCCGGTCCTGACAGGATCTAGGCACTTGACAGTAGCCGTTTCAATTTCGGGATGGCATCTGCGGTGGCCAGTTCACCTTGAAGGATGCACAGCAGGCAAAACCCGGACTATCGAGAAGGTCATCGCTCTCGCCTTCTGAAGGTCCAATTTCGAATCCCGCTGGCTGGAGCCGGGTATCATCCCGGTCGATTCTTCTGTGCAGAGACGGTCCTATGGCCAGCCGTGATATAATGCCAGCCCATGACCTCACGTTCACCGCCGGGAGTGCCCCGGTCAACCGCAACGGCGATACCGTTGAGAGACGTGATCTTCTTCTCGGCGGGGATCTTCTTCTTCTGGACGGCACTCTACATCTACGTTCCGGTCCTCTCCGTGTATGCCCAGTCGCTAGGTGCAAGTCTCTCGATGGTGGGGCTGATTGTGGCGGCGTACGCGATCCCGCAATTCCTCTTCCGGATACCGCTGGGTATCCTCTTTGACTCGCTACGCCGAAGAAAATGGCTGATCACTGTGGGAATCCTGATTACGTCGGCGGGTGCGCTGGGCCTCGCCGTGGGGTCGAACACCTGGGCTCTTTTTGGGGCGCGGATGCTGACCGGAGTTGGCGCGGCCACCTGGGTGGTCTTCACGGTCTACTTTGCCGCATACTATCCGGCGTCGGAGGCTCCCAGGGCAATTGGCATCATCAACTCGGTGCAGGGCGCAGCTCTGGTCATTTCCACCTACGCCGGCGGATTGGTGGCCCAGCGGTTTGGCTACGGTGGTGCCTTCTTCGGCGCGGCTATCCTGGGCCTGGTGGCACTGGCAGCCCACTTGGCAGCTAAGGAGCCAGTGACAGAGCACGCAACGCTGACCTCGCGGGCGAATCTCTCGGGTGTGTTCAGGTACTGGCCGCTGCTCATCGTCTCCTTAATGGGTCTGCTCACCCAGTTCGCCAACTGGGCAGGCTTATTTGGCTTTGTCCCCGTCTACGCCGCCCGCATTGGAGCGAGCAGCAGCAGCCTCGGAATGATCACGATGCTATGTCTGGCGGCCTCAGCACTGGTGTCCCTGGTGACGGTGCGTATGGTCAACCTGGTAGGGCCCGCTCTGACCGTCGTGATCGGTTCACTGTTGCTCGGCGGAACAATGATCTTCGTGCCTGCGGTACACACACTGACGGCACTGACTGTGCTGATGTTGATAAATGGTGTCGGAAGAGGGCTGCTACAGACCGTCCTCATGTCCCTTAGTGTGCAGTCGATGCCTCAGTCACTTCGAGCAACTGCCATGGGAGTCTATCAAGCGACATACGCTCTGGGCATGTTCGCGGGGCCGCTTGTGACCGGTCTGCTGGCGGATATCATAGGTCTGGCACCAGCTTTCTACGTGGCGGCGAGCGCATGCGGGGCAGTGGCAGGGCTGGCCATCCTGCCGCTGATCAGAAAACCCCCGCCTTTCCGGCGACGGGAAGGTGGCCACTTGACAACCCGTCTTGCTGCCCCGGGCTCTTTCCGGACGGCGGGGTCTCTTATGGTGCGGTAACGGGCCTTGCGATAGGACCTATGGCAGTTCCACGCCCTGGGCGCTAAGCCGTTTCTGCAGAGCCTTGATATCGACTTTGCGCGGCTGCACCTTGCTCTTGACAGCCAGTGCCGCGGCAGTACCGGCGGCCTGCCCCATCTGAATGCAGTGCGAGATGACGTTGAACATGGAATTGGCGGCCTGGTCGGAGGAGAAACAGCGCCCGGCGGCAAGAAGCCCTTCCAGCCTGGCAGGCACCAGACAGCGGTAAGGCATCTCGACATTCTCGGCCGGTCTTTCCGCGGGCCACGTGAGCGGTACGCCTCGCGGGAATATCAACACGGTGTCATCGAACCTGCTGCCAGCTTTCGCTTCCTCGCCGGTTAACACGTATTCACCGACAAGGCGGCGGCTGCCGCGCGTGCCGGTCTGCGAGGCGCTATCATACAGGTAGCTGTTTTCAAATCCGGGCACGGTGTTCTTGTAGTATGACCAGAGCGGTATCATTGCCTTGCGCACATTGACCTCTACCCAGTTAAGGTCTTCTACCTTGAGACAACTCTTACCGCGTATGAAGCTGTTGACCCAGAAGACGTCCTGGCGCTGGGCGGGCACCGGCGCAATGTGGAATCCGGCCAACCCAAAGCCTTCACCTCTCATCTTCACCCAGTCGTCCGGCCGTGCCTTACGGAAGTCGGCGAACCTGTCAAAGTCAATTCCCCCGATGCGGAAAACCATGGCCATCTCTGACGTGCGGTAGCCCTTGTCCAACGAAGCATCGAAGTCGGCGCCGGCGGAAGCGAAAACATCGCCGTCACCCGTGGCGTCAATCACGACCTTGCTCATGACGGCCTGACGCCCGGACTTACTTTCGAAGATAACGCCTTTGACCGCGTTCCTTTCCACGAATGCCGCGGTGCTCCAAGAATGGAGAAGCAGCCTGACGCCGGCGTCAAGCGCCATATCGTTCAGAATGCATTTAAGAAGCTCGGGGTCGACCATGATGGCGTGTTTCCACTCCGGCTCCCTGGTCTTGGAAAGGTCATGGACTCCGCCGACCTTTTCCAGCCTATCCATCCACTCCTGGCCCTGACCGGCGGATGGGTTCATCATCAGCACCAACCCACCCGTGGCCATGCCACCAAGATGGCCATACCTTTCCATCAAGATCGTGTCAGCGCCTTCCCGCGCCGCCGCGATGGCGGCAGTCACCCCCGCCGGGCCGGCCCCCACGACTACGACATCCGCTTCGGCAAAGATCTCAATTTCCCGCGCTGCTTCGTGAATCGTTCTTGCTCCAACCATTTGACTTCTTCCTTCTTGCCGAAATTCTCCCATGATCTCCGTATTGAAGCCACTGGGTAAAGTGGCACTGAACGATATCCGAGAACCAAGGTATTGACAAGCTGTTCATGCCCGTGATATATAGGAATACCATATGGACTTCATATATGATAGCACACCTCACGAGTCTTGATGCAACGTAGACTTGCCCGGCTATCGAGCCCAGGCCCGAATGGGACTGGCCCTGACAGGGAGGGATTGTGCGTACGTACCTGATTCGTCGGGTCATCTTGGTCATCCCCACCCTTTTGCTGGTGAGCATCCTGGTCTTCCTCACCATCCGTATCGTCCCGGGCAGCGTCATCGACGCCATGGTGGCCGAGGGGGCCGGGCAGGCCTCGTTGGGCCGTTCGGTCGACCAAGAGTACATCAAACACACCCTCGGGCTGGACGAGCCTGTTCACGTCCAGTACTGGAAGTGGCTCACCAAGGTGGTCCGCGGCGACCTGGGCAATTCACTATGGACCGGCCGCTCCATTACCCAGGAAATGGTCGCCAAGCTGCCCATATCACTCGAGCTGGGTATCATGGCAATGATCATTGGTATCGTGATTGCAGTGCCCATCGGCATCTATTCGGC
The DNA here is from genome assembly GCA_963735055.1 of uncultured Chloroflexia bacterium. GTDB lineage: Bacteria > Chloroflexota > Dehalococcoidia > Dehalococcoidales > UBA2162 > JBBITI01. The sequence continues at coordinate 225,594 of CAVTJN010000019.1, forward strand.
CGTCAGGCAGGACACGGTGGGAGACTACGTCGGCCGGACGGTTGCCATTCTGATGATGTCGCTGCCCGGCTTCTGGATCGCGACGATAGTGATCGTCTTTCCATCAATATGGTGGGGATGGACTCCCTCACTGAAGTACATCCGGTTCACCCAGGATCCGGCGGGGAATCTCATGCAGTTCATCATTCCGGCGGTTATCATGGGGGCGAGCTTCGCCGGCGGCATGATGAGAATGACTCGCACGCTGATGCTGGAGGTGTTGCGCCAGGACTACATTCGCACCGCCTGGGCGAAGGGCCTTACCGAGCGGGTGGTCATCATGCGCCACGCACTCAAGAACACGATGATACCGGTGATCACCATGGTCGGCATGGGAATTCCAAGCCTGCTGGCCGGCAACGTCATCTTCGAGCAGGTCTTCAACCTGCCTGGGATCGGAAGGTACATGCTCGAAGCCATCGGCCGGCGCGACTACCCGATCATTTGCGCGACAAACTTCGTGATCGCGACGGCCGTCCTCATCTGCAACGTTGCTGTGGACGTGGCCTACGGCTGGTTCGATCCCAGGGTGCAGTACCAATAAACCAACGGAAAGGCGATGGCAGGAAGTACGACTACAGTAGCCACCGTCCGTGAGGAGAAGAAGCGTCTTCCATTTCTCCTTGAGGTATTTGTCCGGCTGGTCAAAGAGAAGCCGCTCGGCACCTTCGGGGGCTTGATTGTTCTCGTCCTGTTCCTGGTGGGCATCCTCGCTCCGCTAATCGCGCCGTACGGATACAACTACCAGGATGCGAACGCTCGCCTCCAGGCCCCCTCGATGAAGTACTTGCTCGGCACAGACAACATCGGCCGGGATCTGCTTAGCCGGATCATCTACGGCGCCCGCATCTCGATGATCGTCGGCCTGGCCGTGCCCTCCATCTCGACTGTGCTGACACTGCTCATCGGTGGTACCTCGGCCTATCTAGGCGGGAAGATCGACATGATCGTGCAGCGGTTCGTTGACACAGTCATGTGCTTCCCCGGACTTGTGATCATGCTGACAGTGGTGGCCATCATTGGCCCGGGCCTAACTCAGGTCATCCTCCTGCTGGGGATATTGGGCGGCCTTGGTGGCGGCAACCGGGTGGCGCGTAGCGTGGTAGTCAGCATTAAGCAGAACATGTACGTGGAGGCGGCGAAAGCTGCTGGCGCGACCAACTGGCGTATTATGGTGAAGCATATCCTGCCCAACATCATGGCCATCGTCATCGTCAGCTTCTCGATGGGCATGGGCGGCGCCATTCTGGCGGAGTCCACATTGAGCTTCCTCGGCTACGGCATCCCTCCACCGGCGCCGAGCTGGGGCGGTATGCTCAGCGGCCCGGCCCGGAGCTACATGCTGCAAGCTCCCTGGATGGCGCTCTGGCCCGGCCTGGCTCTGGCGCTTGTCGTCTACGGCATGAACATGCTCGGCGATGGCTTGCGGGACGTCCTCGACCCGAGACTGCGGGGGGGTCTGGGACGATACGGCACCACTAAGGGCAAGAAGAAGCCGGTCACCACCTCCTAGAGCCTCTCGGCGCAACAACCGCGGGCGTCCTTCAGCCGAGGGACGGCGTCTTCCTGTTTTCGGGCACAGTGAACGGCTGCGACCGGGCGGTCTCGACCAAGAACCAGACGCTGCCCCGTGCGGCGTGCTCCAGAAGGCATCGGCCAGTCTCAGACTGCAGCCGAAAGCAAGTCCGTCCCCTGTGCTCTGAAGCCCAGCTCGCCAGTGGTAACCTACGCCGCTGGCTTGAACTTAGGTAGCGAGAAGTCCGGACTGATGTCGTCGAAGACCACTTCCACCGGCATGCCGACGCGCACCTCCTCCGGCTTGCACTCGACAACGTTTGAGACCATCCGGATGCCATCCTCAAGCTCGATAATTGCCACCACATAGGGGACGGGGACGGCTGGATTGTAGCTCCGCCGAGCAATGATGAAGCTGTAGACCGTACCTTTGCCGTTCAGCTTGGCCCACTCATGGTCCATGCCCAGGCAGTGCGGGCATATCGGGCTGACCGGATAGTGCAATTTACCGCAATTCAAACACTTCTGGACTCGAAGCTCGTGCTGCTTGCAGAAGTCCCAGAATGGTTTCGTGTCTTCGTCAACTCCCGGGAGGGGCCTTGTGGGCGGGGGGCCTGAGCGTCTCATTGTCATCTCTTTACCTTCCTAAAATCACCGTGCTGTGGGTCTGGAGGATTCCGCCGTTGCCGCTGACCAGGATGTGGTGCGGGTCCTTGATCTGGCGGGGGCCGGCCTGACCTCTCAATTGAACAACCGCTTCGGTCAGGGGTGTGAAGCCCATGTAATAGACTTCAGAAAGCAAGCCGCCCGAGGTGTTCACCGGAAATTCCCCGCCCGGGCCCGTCCGCCCGTTCTTGAAGAAGTCCTTCCCCTCGCCGGGCTTGAAGAAGCCATAGCTTTGCATGGTGAGTTCGACGGTGTAAGTGAAGCAGTCATAGATCTGGCAAGCGCTGATATCTTTGAGGGTGATATTGGCCATGTTGAGAGCCATCGCGCCTGACTGTTTGGCCCCGGTCGGGCCGGTCACGAACGGCGACTGGATGACGTCTGCGGTGTGATGGTACTGGCCCCAGCCGGAGATGTAGACTGGCGGCTGCTTCAGATGCCGGGCCCTTTCGGCGGTAGTCACGATGAAAGCCCTTGCCCCGTCGCTTACCAGGCAGCAATCGGCGCGGCGGAATGGCTCAGCCACCCACGGCTCCGCCAGGTAGTCATCCATTGACATCGGCCGATCATAGAAAGTGGCCCGCGGATTCAGGTTGGCCCATTTTCGTGTGTTCATGGCGATATGTGCCCAAGTGTCGGGACCGGTGCCCCACTCATACATAGCCCGCCGGGCGGCCAAAGCGTATCCCATGGCGGCACCGAACATGCCGTAAGCCGCCTCGGTTGAGGCGGGTGGCCGCGCCCCGCCACCTTGTGGCCGACCCGACTGGCTAGTCGTGGCGTAGACGCACAGCACGTAGTTGGCCTGGCCAAGGGCCACCGCAGTGGCCGCATGCTGGGCAATGCAGCCGGCACTGGCGCCCATGACATCATAGTTGGCCGTAAACCGCAGGTCGATTCCCAGATGCGCGGCCAGGTTGTAGGAGTGCGTCCCTCCCATAACCGGCTGGAGGAGAAGGCCATCGATGTCTTCCCTCTTCAAACCCGCATCCTCAATGGCGTTCTTGCACGCCTCGACTGCCAGCCTCATCGCGTTCGTGTCAGGTACAGTGCCCTGCCTGGCGGTGTAGCCCACTCCCACAATGGCTGCCTTGTCCTTTAAGTCTCTTAACTCCATTCGTTCACCTTACTCTTATTCACAGTGGCCTCCACGCTGACGGCAAGCCATCCCTGTGTAACGCTCATTTTCCACTTAGTAGATCACCCTGTCCGCGATAAGCCGGTCGACCTCTTCCGCATTCAGTCCGAGCAAGCGCCGATAGACGTATTCGTTATGCTCACCAAGCAGGGGAGCCCGGTCGGTATGTACCTTTTGTCCTTCCGGCAGCCGGAGCGGCGGACCATCAAACGTCAATTTGCCCCGGCCGCCCACTTCCACCTCGATCATATAGTCCATGCTTCTGAGCTGAAGGTCGTAGTACATGTCTTCACTGTTCTGGACGGCACCCGCGGCAACGCCGGCGGATTGCATCAGCTTCATCACCTGGTGGGGCGTCCGCTGGCCCGTCCAGGTCTCGATATTCCTATCCAATTCCTCGACATGGCGAAGGCGGGCTTCCACGGTTGCGAACTTGGGGTCACGGATCCAGTCCGGCTTGCCCATAGCCGTACAGAGGCTCCGCCAGTCACCCTGGTCGAAAGTGGCGATCACGCACCACCGGTCATCTCCTTTGCATCGGTAGCAGTTGTAAGGAGCGAACTGCGGATGGCGGTTGCCTACCGGCCGCGGCGGCCGATGGTTAATGAAGTAGTCGAGGTACACAACGCCAAGCAGGGCGACGGTCGAGTCAGTCTGGCAAACCTCGATGTACTGCCCTTCCCCGGTCCTGCCACGATGGTAGAGGCCCGCCAGAATGCTGGCGGCGGCCAGAGTGCCCGCGACATAGTCGGGATAGGTATCTCTGGCGGCTCGCTGTTCTACCGGCGTATCAGGATGCCCCCAACTGTTGGCGAAACCGGTGAACGACAGGAGGTTCATGCCCCAGGTCGTCCATGCGGCATGTGGCCCCTCGCCGAGTGCCGGAAGGCTGGCGACGACAATGTCCTTTTTAACCCGCTTCAATCCCTCGTAGTCCAAGCCCCACCCGGTCATGACTCCGAAACTAAGGTTGTCGAGGACAACATCGCTTATGCCTACGAGTCTCATCAAGATCTCTTTGCCCTCAGGCTTGGTCAGGTTCAGAGCTACGCTGAGCTTGTCGAGATGGTAGCGGGCAAAATTGGCGGTGATCAGCTGGCTGACGTCGATACCAGCCAGGGTGCTGTCCCCCTTGACGAGCGGCGAGACGCCGGAGGCGTTTCCACGGAAGCCGAGATGACGCAATGACTCGACGTGGATCACCTCGGCTCCACAGCCTGCGAGAAGCATCCCACAGAACGGGCCCGAAACGCCGTCGGTGAGATCCAGGACCCTTGTTCCCTCAAGCGCCAGCGGCATTGTCAGATGACTCCTTCAGCCCTTAGTCCCGCCATCTCCGTTTCCGCCATTCCCAATTCCTGGCCGTAAACAGAGCGGTTGTGCTGTCCCAGCAGGGGCGCCGGGCGGCGGATGCGGCAACCAGTGTGGCTGAAGACACTAACGGGACGGACGAAGGGAAATCCTCCGAATGAAGGGTGCTCGACATTGACGAAGGTCCCCCTTTGCCGGATGTGCGCATCCTGGTAAAAGTCGGCCGGCTCGTTGACGGGCGCGCAGGGCACGCCCTTCGCCTGGCAGGCCTCGGCAATCTCCATTTTGCCACGGGCCATCGTGTACTCGGTGACGTAAGCATCGATGATGTCCGGATGGGCGTTGCGGTATTCGCCTGCCAGCCACTCGTCACCAGTAAGCGTATCCGGGTTGCCGAGGACTTCGACCAACCCCCGCCAGTGGTTCGGGCGGATGGTCAAGATATGGATGTAACCGTCCTTGCACGGGAAAATCCTGCCGGGCACGGCGCCGAATTGGCTCCCGGCCCGCCTGGCAATATTGGTGTTCGCGCCGTACTGCCAGACGCCACCGGAAATAGTAGCCATTACCTGCTGCGACGACAGCTCGACAAACTGGCCCTGGCCTGTCTTGGTCCGGAGAAAGAGTGCGGCCATTATGCCGAATACGGCGGTAGCCGACACGCTATGGTTGGCCTGGTCACAAGGAGCAGTCACCGGCGCAGCATCAGCCGGACCATTGACATTCATGAGCCCGCCCATCGCCTGGCTGACAATGTCGGGCGCTTTGTACCGGGAGTATGGCCCGGCTGAGCCAAAACCGGTGAGCGAGGCCATGATGATGCCCTGATTGATACCGCGTAAGGCCGGGTAGTCCAGGCCGAGTGAATGCATTCTGCCGACGGGGTGGTCATCGACCACGACATCGGAGCCTCTTGCCAATCGCCTGAATATCTCCTGGCCAGGCGGACTGTCCAGATTCAGAGTGATGCCTCTCTTGTTACTGTTGAAGTTCAAGAAATAGAGGCTGTTCTCGATTCCCGGGTTGTCTTCTTTGAAAGGGCCAAGGCTTCGGGCCCGGCTCCCCTTCGGGTCTTCAACCAAAATGACATCGGCGCCGAGGTCGGCCAGCACCTTGCCGGCATACAGACCACGCTCTTCCGTGAGGTCGAGGACGCGAACGCCGTCCAGCGGCCCGGAATGCTCTTTTGTCGTTTCTGGCATCTGCCGGTTCTATTTGCCTTTCCACGCGGGCTTTCGTTTTTGTCCGAAAGCGGCAGTGCCTTCCCGGGCATCCTCGCTGGCCATCACATTAGGCCCAAAGCGAGCCGGCAGCGCCTCTTCAAGCGACATGTGCCGCGTCTTCATGACCGTCTCCTTGATTGCCCGCAAGGCGAGCGGCGCGGACTCCATCAGTCTCTCCGCCATCTTGTTCGCGGCAGCCATCAACTCGGCGGCCGGGACGACCTGGTTCACCATGCCGATCCGGTAAGCCTCCTGGGCACTGATAAGGTCGCCGATGAGCAGTATTTCCATGGCGGCCCCGAGCGGCACAAGGCGCGGCAGACGGGCGAGTCCCCCGCCGCCGGGAATTATGCCGCGTTTCGGTTCGGAGAGGCCCATCCGGGCGCTTTCAGCGCAAATCCTGATGTCGCATGCCAGCGCTGTTTCCAGACCGCCCCCCACAGCCACGCCATTTATCGCGGCGATTATTGGTTTCCATATCTCTGTGTTCCCAGCCATCAGACTAATCTCAGGCTCTTCACGCTGCCGCTGCGTACCTTGCGCCCTCTGTGCGAGACCGGCAGCCATCTCCCGAAGGTCCATACCGGCACAGAATGCCCGGTCGCCGGCGCCGGTGATGATGAGGACCCAGGCGTCAGCGTCATCGCGGAAACTAACAAACGCTTCTCCCATCTCGCGCCGCATGGCGGCGTTCATGGCGTTCATCGCTTCGGGGCGGTTCAATGTAAGGATTGCCAGATGGTCCTTCTTTTCGTAAATTGTTGCTTCGCCCATTATCTTATTGCCTCCTTATTCCTCAACAATAGCGTTTTGCCTTGCATCAGAGTCTCTGAAAGCGGCCAGTCGAGATAACAGCTCACTTTCGATCCTCAGGCCATCCCGCAAAGCCATGTCCTTGCCTCTGATCATGGCCTGTTTCACTGATTGTACGGCCGTGGAGTCCAGCGCGGCAACTTGCCCGGCCCGTTCCCTGGCCGCGGTTGCCAGATCGCCGATCGGCACGACTTCGCTGACGAGGTTAAGCCGGAATGCCTCGTCAGCCGTGATGCGTTTGCCCATCAGTATCAACTCGACGGCTTTGCCAACGGACAGGAGGCGGGGCAGCCTCTGGGTGCCCCCCCAGCCCGGCATCAGGCCAACGGTGACCTCGGTCAGCCCGAAACTGGCGTTTTGGGACGCGATGCGGATATCGCAGGCGAGGGCGATCTCAAATCCCCCGCCGAACGCGTACCCGTTGATAGCCGCTATCAGCGGTTTCCACACTTCGAGACCCCGCACAAACGTGCCTTCGGGAAAAAGCGAATCGGTCGGCAGCCCGATAGTACTCTTCAAATCCATTCCGGTGCAAAAGGACTTGTCTCCGGCGCCCGTGATGATTCCGACACTCAGCCCCGGGTCATCACGGAAGTCAGCCAAATCGTCGCTCAGTTCCCGCAGCGTTTCGAGGTTGAGCGCGTTGAGAACCTCCCGGCGGTTGATGGTGAAGAACGCAATCTTGCCCTCTTTCCGATACTCGATTGGCATTTCTTGCAGCCGTCCTCTATGATCTGAGATCCTTGATATCTTTGTACAACTCGAGCGCGTCGGGATTGGCCAGGGCTTCCCGGTTCAGAACCGGCTTGCCGTGGATAACGTTTCTCACCGCCAACTCGACCTTCTTGCCGTTCACCGTGTAGGGGATGTCAGCCACTGGTATGATCTTGGCGGGGACGTGACGCGGCGACGCGTTGTCCCTGATGACCGTCTTGAGCTTTCGCATCAGGACGTCGTCAAACAGCGCACCCGGAACGAGTTTGATGAACAGTACGATCCTGACGTCGCCCTCCCAGTCCTGACCCACGACCACGCTGTCCTGCACTTCGGGTACCGTTTCTACCTGCCGGTATATTTCGGCGGTCCCGATTCGGACGCCGCCCGGCTTAAGGGTAGCATCGGACCGGCCGCTGATAATAAGGCCGCCACTCTCGGTGATCCTGGCAAAGTCGCCGTGTCGCCAGACGTTTGGATACATGTCGAAATAAGTGCTCCGGTACCGCTGGTGGTTTTCATCATTCCAGAAGCGCAGCGGCATGGAAGGGAAAGGTGCCGTGCAGACGAGCTCACCCTCCGCGCCAACAAGCGACCTGCCCTCGGGATCGAAGACATTGACCTTCATCCCCAGGCCGAGCCCCTGCATTTCCCCCGAGTAGATGGGGCTGACCGGATTGCCGATGCCAAAGCAAGCGATGGCTTCTGTGCCGCCCGAAATGTTGTTCAGAAACACATCCGGCTTCACGTCTTTGTAGACGAACTCATAGTTCTCAACGGAAAGCGGCGACCCTGTAGTGATCATCGTCTTGAGACGGCTCAGGTCATAGCTAATACCTGGCTTAAGGCCGGCCTTCTCAACCGCCGCAAGGTAGCGAGGACTCGTTCCGAACATGGTAGCCTTCTCGTCCTGGACGAGTTCGAACATGGCTCCGTTGTCCGGGTAGAAGGGTGACCCGTCATAGAGAACAATGGTGGCTCCCTGCGATAGCGAACTCACCAGCCAGTTCCACATTACCCACCCGCAGGTCGTGAAATAGAAGATCGTGTCGTCGCGCTTCATATCCGTGTTGAGCATCAGTTCCTTGAGATGCTGGATCAAGATGCCGCCGGCACGATGCACGACACACTTTGGCTTGTCCGTGGTGCCAGACGAGAAGACTATGTAGATCGGATGGTCGAAGGGGAGTTGCTCGAACTTGATGTCCGTCGCTGAACCTTGAGCGAGGAAGTCATCGTACCAAATGGTCTTGTCGGGGGTCTTGATCTGACTGCCAAGGTACGGGACGACGATGACCTTCTCAATTGACGGAATGTCGGGCAGTACCGCGGCCACGCGCTCCAGTGAATCATAGGTTTTCCCGTTGTAGGAATAGCCATCGGCGGTGAAAAGGACCTTTGGCTCGATTTGCTGAAAGCGGTCTAAAATGCCTCCGGGACCGAAGTCCGGCGAGCAAGATGACCAGATGGCGCCCAGGCTAGTCGTTGCCAGCATGGCAACGACCGTCTCCGTCATGTTGGGCATGAACCCGGCCACGCGGTCTCCGATTCCAACTCCAGTCTGTCTCAGTGACCTGGCGAGCTGCGCGACCTGGTGGTATAGCTGGGCGTACGTTAGCCGTCTCGGCGGCGAGACTTCGCTCCTGAAAACAAGGGCAGTGCGATCGTCGCGGAACCTGAGGAGGTTCTCGGCGAAGTTCAGCCTGGCGCCGGGGAACCATCTGACCCCCAGCATGTCGTCGAGACCGGCGGCGGGGGTCTCGTAGGGCACCGAAGCCTTGACCCCGCCGAACTCCCACATAAGCGCCCAGAAATCAGGGATGTGGTTTACGGACCACTCCTGCAACTCGCGGTACGTGGCGATGGACTGCCCGTGACGTTCGTTGGTCAGCGCGATCAACCTGGTCAGGTTGGCCGCTCTCTTCCTCTCCAACGAGGGCTTCCAGATGTGCTGATTGCCTTTCTCATCCATCCTAGTTTGAGACGACCACCAGCATTGTCACCGGCTTGTTGGTCTTGTTGATGATCTCTCTGCCCTGGTTCGGTGCCAAATAAAGCGAGTCCATGGGGCCCAAGGTCACTTCTTCGGTCTTGGACTTGACTGTGATCTCGCCGTCCAGGACGAGGTAGACCTTTTCGGTGGGTGAATCCTCGTAAGCCCACCCGGCACCACCTCCGGGAAGGAAATAGGACAGGCCCATCCAGAACTTCTGAATACCGCTTTCTTCTTTCCCTTGAAGCCTCATGGCCGTCATCTTGAAATGACCGGCGGCTTCGTAGGGCTTGACCTGAGACAAGCTTACTTTCTTCATGGTTATCCTCTTTGCTGCCCAGTCTCGGCCTAAAAAGTGCCGTACTTGTAGACCCGGTCAGGCACCTGGTTCAGGTCCTTCTCGTCGATAAAGGCGACCATGCGGACGATAGAGCCATCACCCAAGTACCAGCGGATCGGGAATCCTGAGATCTTGCACCTCTTGCCGACGACCTTAGCGATATCACCGCCGACATTCTCCCAACCAAGAATGCCGTTGCGAAGTAGAAGATTGTGGCAGGGTTCCCATTCCGGGAAATCCTGGATGACTTCATGCCCGGTCAGCTGCTTGTATTCGTCATTGACGTCTTTTCTCAACGGTCCGGCGCCATGGGGTCCGATGGCCGTATGAAGCGGGTGGTCCAATGCCTGCTGGTCGACGCCGACAGCCTTTACTTTGTGGGCCACGAACCACTCGCCGGCTTCTCTCCCCAGGCCAGGTGAGTTGCAGAAATACTGAGTACTGTCGCCCCAGTATTTGTTCCATCCAGTGTGGACGATGATGATGTCCCCCTCTTTCATGGGCAGCTTCTTGTTGGCGGCATCCAGGTCTTTGGCGGTGATCAGTTCCCACTTCTTCTTAGGGATGTCCCAGACAACCGCGTCCCCGTAATAGCACGTGAGAGGAATTTCGTGCGTAAAACGCCCGCCTTCAAACACGTGAGCAGGCGAATCAGCGTGAGTCGTGCAGTGCATGACTGTGGTCACCGTCTGCGACAGCACTCCCGACTTCGCGTGGTAATGCATACGCTCGATCTTGACGTCGGCGAAGTAGGGCCAGAGCGGCGAGCCATTACCGAAAGGATGACTTAGGTCCACTAACACTTCGGCCATAACGAATCTCCTCCTATTCCATAAATTGGGTGCTACCAGGTGGTAACGCCACCATCGATGTAAAGAATCTGCCCGGTAACGAAATTGGACGCGTCAGACGCGAAAAAGATGGCCGGCCCGACAATATCCCCGGTCGTCGCCCACCGTCCCATCGGGATACGGGCCTTCATGGTCTTGGCATATTCGACGTCGGCCAGCAACTCCTTCGTCAGTTCAGTCTCCACCACCGTCGGCGCAACGGCATTCACGAGTACGTTATGTTTGGCCCACTCGCACGCGAGCGTTCGGGTCAGGGTGTCAACGGCTCCCTTGCTTGCGCAGTACGCCGCATAGCCCGCGGGCAACCCGTATCTTCCCCTCACCGAAGACAGGTTTATGATCTTGCCGGAGTGTTGCTTGATCATCACGCGACCAACTGCCTGGCAGCACAGCCACGTGCCCCTGGTGTTGACATCCATCACCCGCTGCCAGTCATCGACGGGGAAAGAATCGGCAGGCTTGCGGATGGCCAGCCCGGCGGCATTCACCAGTATGTCGATCCGGGGGAACACCTTCAGGATGTCCTCGACCATTCGCTCCACCTGTTTTCCATCAACCACGTCGACGCTGACGGCCAGGGACTTTCGCCGTTTGGACTCTATTTCCTTCACCGTTGCCCTCAATGCCTCGACGTTTCGGCTGGCCACGACGACGTCGGCCCCGGCGTCAGCCATGCCGAGGGCAATGGCTTTGCCGAGGCCCCCGTGTCCTCCCACGACCAGAGCCACTTTCCCGGTCAAGTCGAACATCTTGTCCATCCTCACCTCCTGATTGACACGTCTATTTCTGAACACTCTTTCGTTCAGGTCTGTATTCTACCATGGACGATACCGCGACGGACCCGGCGACGTCCCCACCACCTGAACACCGCCGGGTCACGTCGAAGCAGGAGGGATCTGTTACTTACCGAGCTGCGCCTTCAGATCCTGGTCGATCCAGACGTAGCGGACCCAGGCTGGTTGGTAACCGATCAGATTTTCGCCGTGGTAATTCTTCAGCCACGATTGCCAAACGTTGTTCACCTTGGGAACGGGTTGCGGTATGTACCAGGCCTGCCCGAGCACGTAGGGCATCAAGGCGCGGTGTAGCTGATCGACTTTCGCCTGGTCCACAAGGTTGGACTTCACGATCTCCTGGTACGTAGACTCGACCTTGTCGTCTTTTACCCAACTGCGGTTGAATGTGTTGTCTCCACGGAACGGCAGCAACTGCGCATAGGGCCCCGGCTGCACGTAGAAACCGAAGGCCATCGAGTCGTACTGGCGGCTCATCATGATGGTGAAGTAGGCGACCGTCTCCTTGAGATCGAGAGTCACGTCCACGCCAATCTTGGACCACTGCTCCTTGATTGCGGAGCAGAAATCGACAGCACTGGCTTGACTGGACGTCAGCAGCGTGGCTTTGAAGCCGTTCGGCCATCCAGCGTCCTTGAGAAGCTGCTTGGCCTGGTCCGGGTTGTACGTGAAGAGCTGCTTCACCTCAGCAGGCATCTCGTCAAGCGGCATGTAGGCCTTGGCGTACCCTGGGGTGTTTATTATCGGCCAGCCCAGCACGTCCCCCTCCCCAGCGTAGAACTGTTTGATCAGAGAGTTGAAGTCCGTGCCCATCATCAAGGCCTGCCGCACTTTGATGTTGCTGAAAGGCAGGTTGGGCTTGTCCTGCCTCATCGATATCATCTGAGCGCCGCTGATGTAGCTGTGATACTGCAATGCCGGTGTGCTTTTCTGCAGCGTGACGAAGTCGTCGTGGTTCAGCAAAGACAAGACGTCAATCTTCCCGGTGCGGAACGCCGACTGCTGGGTGGAAACATCAGCGATAATGTACATCTCGATACGATCGACGTAAGGTAGCCGGTTTCCCTTGCCAGCGCCGACGGGATCCTTCCCCCAATACGTGGGGTTCTTGACGAAAACGGCCGAACTGTTGGAAACGAAATCCGTCATCATGAAAGGGCCGTTGCCCACCTGGTTGCGCCAGTCGGTGACGCTGGTGTATTTGTCGATGAGCTCCTTGGGCCATATCTCCCTTTCTCCGACTATCAACCACACGGCATCCAGGTCATAGATGGAGGTCTTCAGGGTGACTTCCCAAGGGCCGGTGACAGTCGCCGTTGTCGTCGCAGGCGCGGTGGGCTGGGTGACACGCACGTAGGACAGCGGTGACTGAATATGCCTGGTGAGTGAGAAGGCGACGTCACTGGCGGTCATTTCCCGCCCGTTGACCAGCTTGCTGGCGTCCTTGGTCGAGTCCATCGACCAATGCACGCCCTGGCGGATTTTGAAGACAATCGTCCCGGGCGCCGGCAGGGTGAAGCTCTCGGCAACGAGGCCAAGCGTATAGTCGATCCTTTTCTGGCTGTTAAGTGCCCAGTCGATTTCCCCAGTGCCGGCAAGACCTCGTGACCAGTCTCCGAGCACCGTGGTGTCATTCACCAAGAACACATTGTTGAGGAATCCCTGCGGGTATATTGCGTGGTCGAAACCCGCGATGTCCAAACTCGAATTGATCCTGAGAGTGCCGCCGGGTTTCGGCGCCTGGGCTGCAGGTGCCGTCGTGGCTGTTGTTTTAGTTGGGGCTTGTGTTGTTGGCGGCGGCGTTGTTGTCTGTGTTGGTGTCCCGCCCCCTTGACCGCACGAGCTCAGGAGCAGCATCGCCCCGGTCATGCAAGTGATTACGAATACCAAGATCCTCTTCATACCGTTACCCTCCTTCTTAAGATGGCCTCACCTTGTAAGTGCTAATCGGTACCGGCTCGGTGGAAAGCGCCATATTACCGTTCGACTGCTGGAGAAGTATCCATTTGAGCCAGTTCTTGTCGTCGCGGCCGGGATAGTCTTCCCGGAAATGGAAACCGCGGCTCTCCGTTCTCATCAGGGCGGCCCGGAAAGTCATCTCGGCGCAGGTCGTCATGGCGACGACCTCGTGGCATTTGCTGAGATAGTGGAAGTCCTTGGCATGGAGCTCCGGTAGTCTCTCCCTTACCTGCTGGACCCTGGCGAGACCTTCTTCCAGCCTCTCCTTGCTGCGCCGCAGGCTATACCTCATGGGCGCCATGACATCCTGCAGCGAGGCGATGGCGTCCCAGGGCGACAGCTTCTTGTCGGATTGAGCTGGGACCATGATCCGATCTTTGAGTTGCTTCACGGCAGCAGGGTCCGGTTCGACCGAGGATGTGGACGCTGCGAAGCGAGCTGCCGAAGGTCCTCCCCAACCGGCGCTCACCACAGCGAACATGATCCCCGACCCTGGTGTGACCCCAGGAGGCGACGCGATGGCTCCGGCCACCGCCGAGCCGGCGTAACTGGTGTCGCCGATGGCCCACAGACCTTCGATGGTGGTCCTCATGTCGTGGTCTACCCGTATGCAGGAGAGCTCTCCATGGAACGGCACGGCAATGGCTCGCTTCGGTGACGGAGGCCCTCCGTATTTCTGTTCCTTTTCCCGCATGCGGCGATTCCAGTCGCTCAGTTTCGGGAGACCGGCGCCCATCATCATGCCCGGCCCTGCAGATCCCCGTTGGCCCCCTCCCGGCGGGCCTCCCGGCGGTGGTCCTCCAGCCGGCGGTCCTCCCGGGCCTCGTCCCGGTTGCTGTCCAGGTGGACCGCCGAACGGCGATCCCGCCGGCGGCGAGAACAGTATCGGTCCTCTGCCTTCGGCGATCTCTTTCTCCAAACCCACGGCCATCCTTACCGGCAGGAATACCCCGGCAGGACCGGCGACGGGCATGTACTTCTGCTGCAGGTTCTCGCCGAGCGAGTTCACCAGGAACTGGTGTCCTACCTGGCCGGCGTCGAAGTCCTGGTACACGACGTGGCCGTAGAGGTTGCCGTATTCGGCGTTCCTCATCTGGGCGCCCGCCCGGTAGGCAGCGGCAATACCATCACCGGTGCCGGCTACCCAGAAACGCCTGACTTTGTAGCCGCAACTGCCGTTGGCCAGGATGGTGGCCTTTGCCTTGAAAACGTAGAACTTGCCGGTGATGATATCGAAACCAACGGCCCCGATAACCCGGTCGTCCTTTCTAAGCAGGTCCACCACATGGATCTTGTTGAGCATTCTGGTGCCCAGTTTCCGGGCGGTTGCCCGCAGCGGCACCATCATATCGATATCGATGAACGTGCTGGAGTACTCCGGCGCCCAGGCCATGCTGCCCATGACGGCCAGCTTACCGTCCGGTTGCCTGGCAAACTTGGCTCCCCACTTGCCGAGTTGCTCGATGGCGGTGTACGTGTCGCCAACGTATTTCGTCAGCGCCTCCTGGTCATTGAGAAACTCCCCGACAGTCCTGACCTGAAACTCAATGAACTTGTCGCCATCGTTGCCGGGAGCAAGAAATGCCAGGATTCCGCCGATCTTGGTCGCTTTTCCGGCGAAACCGACGGTTTGCTTTTCGACCATCAGCACGTCGATGTTCGGGAGCCGCCTCTTTTGCTTTGATGGCCGCGGCCAGTCCTCCGACGCCACCGCCAACTATCAGCAAATCAGTTGCGACAACTTCGCCGAGCTCTTCTAATGTAGCCAATTTCTGTCTCCTCCTTGTTCTTAGAATGAAGACCGTAGGGGCGCCGGCACAACGGGGACCACTTCGATAGCATTAACTGGACAGGCGGCTTCGCACGCCAGACACCAGACGCAGTCCTCGGGATAGGCTGCGACCGGCTTTTCGGTTTCGTTGTCCCAGCGCAGGGCGTCGACAAAACAGGCGCTTACGCACATCTTGCAGCTGGTGCACGTGTCGTAGGTCGATGCTATCTTCTCCACCCAGTTCTTCGGTACGCTTCTCCATGCTCACCTCTTTCCTCACATCTACTTGACGTAGATGATCTTGCCTGCCTCCTTCTTGATCTTCAGCGAGGCCTTACGGTTGATGGCGGGGTCGGGCACTGCCTGCCAGATGCCCCACAGTGCCGGCAAGAAGGCCTTGAACGTGCTTACTTCGGAGATGTTGTGGGCGGGCCAGCCGCCTCCCGTCGGTTTCTTGCCGCTGGGGTGAGGACCAGGCGGAGGTCCGCCGGGGCGAGGCCCGGGGGGCCACCTCCGGGAGGGCCACCCCCGGGAGGACCACCTGGAGGACGTCCGCCAGGAAATCCGTGCATGCATGACCGCATCTTGCAGCCGCCGGGAATAGCTTCCCACTGATGGGAAAGGTTGACGAAGCCGACCCCCCCAGGCTCAGTCGCCGGTCGGCCCGCCGCCAGGAGATGGCTGTAAGTCCAGAAGTCCTTGTGCTCCGGTGTGCCGATGTTCGGATCCACCCACTCGATGCGCAGGTCCATGACCGGGCCAAAGTCAATGCTCTCCTTGGCTATCTGAACGGCGCCAATATGCCCGCCGAGCGGCGGCGGCACTTCCCACTTGAAGCCCTTGTGCTCTTCGGGGCACCACAACTCGTACCCCTTCTCCATGTTGACCCACCACCAGTCGATCATCTCCTCCGTGCAGCCAGGGATAATGTGGTCGACGACCATCCACCCCGGGGGATACTTAGCCTCTGATTCTGCCATTAACTCCTCCTTCCTACTTGAAAGATCCGTGGTCACGAACGGCCTCTGTTAAGGCCCGGACATTCTCGGGCCTTGATTCGTCCGGCAATCCGACGCCGCTGTCAATGACTAGGCCGCCATTGTCGGCGAAGATGTCGATGAGCTCTCGGACGTCATCCTTGACTTGTTGCGGCGTTCCGGTGCACATGAGAGCGGTCGGCACGTTGCCCCAGAAGCAAGAAACGTCGCCGAGAAGCTTCTTGGCCAGGTTGCGGTCGACGTCTTGATAGTGCATGACAAACTTCTTCGGTGGCAGCTCCCGGAAATACTTCAGCCGTGGCGTGTAGTCACCTTCGGCGTAGACGATCGGCCTCAACCCGGCCTCGATCAGGCCCAGGATGAGGGATTTCAGGCACGGCCAGTAGAACCTGGCGAACTGCCTGTCGGACATGAAGCCACCCGAACCGCGATGTAGGAAGATGACTACCCCCTTGACGCCACTCTGTTCGGCCATCATGGCCGCACTCGGAACGAGCGTCGCATTGACCATGTCGATGAGTCCGAGCAGTTTGTCCGGCACCTGGTACATGTCGAGTGAGCTGCCGCGTAACCCGCGCAAACAGTCAGATATCCAATCGAAGGCGCAAAAAAGCATAGGTCCCGCCACGAACGGGTACCCGAGATCCATCATCTCGAGGCTATATCGGCCCACCATTCGGCCATTCTTTTCAGTCTCCCGACTGAGATCAAGGAGCTTCTCCAGCAGCGCTCGGTTGTCCGGTTGGGAGAAGATCCCCCCGACGAAGCTCGGCAGCACATAAGCGCTCGACACCGATAGAAGCTGCATTGCACTTGCGACTTCGGCCAGGCGGCCCACTTGCCCCATGGTTGTCGAGATGCGCGGCCACAGCTTCTTCACGACAAACCCATTCGGGTCCCTGAGTATCTCGTCATACTCGTTCTGAAGCATGTACTCATTCTCGACCCATTGAAAGGGCACGCCGTCGCCCAGGGCAGCGCCAGGCCACTTCATCTGCCTGATTCCCAGCAGTTCGAGAGGCCTGCCGGCGAAGACCGATACGCCCGGGACCGCGGCGTCCCAGTCGTTCTTTAGCGTGGCCTCTTTGAGCGCCTGCAGATTACGTCCCGAATCATATTGGGCGTCCCGGTGCGACATACCGGCCGCCCTGGCGGCATAGTAGTGTACGACCACCGGGGCCACGGGGACACGATCGGGCTGCCGGAGGCTGAACGCATCCTCCATGCGCTTTTGCCGGGCCAGATAGTCCGACGACGGCTGGAATGCCGGCGCCTGCAGTCCACGCGTCACGTCAGAGCTATCAACCACAGTAGCCAATCCAGCCGACGCCCTATTCCGGTAACTCCGACTTCCATTGCATTTGCATGTTCGCACATGTTATCATATGCGAAGTCGTCATGGCATTCCTATATAACACAAGGACGCGCGGCTTGTCAATGGCCAACCTGGCTACCTACGGGATGGACGTCATTGGGTTCGGATGAGTACAATAGAATCCAATTATCGGGATCACAAAGTGGCGGTTGGCGATGGGCTGCGGAGGCGTAGGATCGAAGGGGGGATTATGCGGAAGGCAGACGATCCGCGGATTGTTCTGTACGGTTTGCTTGACCAGACGAGCGAAGCGATCCTAAAGGCGGTGGAGCTGGAGCTCGGTCAGTACCAGATGAGTACCCCACAGGTCAAGATATTGCACATGCTCGCGCAAGGCAATGGCGGGATGACTCTCAGCGAACTGGCAATCGGGACCGTCAGGGAGTTGAACTCCATTTCAACACTCATCGGCAGGATGCAAAGAAAGGGCCTTGTCAAGAAGCGCAAGAAACCGGGAGACGACAAGACATACGTGACCTTGTCCGACAGGGGCAAGGACATCTACAACAATACGATCACTGAACGTTCCATCTACCTGATCTTTGACGCCCTATCAGAAGAGGAGAAGAGCGAGTTTGCGGCCCTCCTGAAGAAGCTTCAGATGAAAGCGCGGGCGCTTCTCGGTCTGGACTACAAACCGCCGTTTTTGGCATGATTCAGCATGGGCGAGACCGTCGTCAAGTCAGTCTGCCGGGGCTGTCACGGGGTATGCGGCGTCAACGTCCACTTGCGCGACGGCGTGGTGGTGAAGGTCACCGGCGATAAGGACTGCCCCACTTCGCTCGGGTACATCTGCGCCAAGGGCCGGGCCGCCCCGGAGCTGCTGTATCACCCTGACCGCCTCAAGTATCCCCTCAAGCGAGTCGGCTCCAGGGGTGAAAACAACTGGCGGCGTATAGGTTGGGACGAAGCCCTCGACACGGTCGCCGGCGAGTTCACGAAAGTGAAACAGCAGTACGGCGCCGACTATATTGCGGCCACTCACGGCACCGGGCGCCCTTACATCGTCTTTTTCGAGAGATTCGTCCGTTCGCTGGGCACGCCGAATTTCTTCGGCGGGATGCACATCTGCTATTTCCCCAGGCTGGCAACGGCGGCGCTCACCACCGGTGTCCTTCCGATCTGTGACTATTACGGCTTCGGTGGGACCTACCCGAAATGCGTCCTGGTTTGGGGCTGCAATATCACCGAGACGGGGGCCTCGGACGGAATGTGTGGTTTCCAGCTGAAGCGCACACTGATCAGGCCAGGGGTGGTATCAATCGTGGTCGACCCCCGCAAGACGGGCGTGGCCACCGGCGCTACGCACTGGCTGCAAGTGCGCCCGGGAACAGACGCGGCATTGGCCCTGGCGATGCTCAATGTGATAATTGCCGAGGGTCTCTACGACCGGGAGTTCGTAGGGAAGTGGACCACTGGGTTTGACGACCTCGCCCGACGCGTTGCTCAATACACCCCGGAGTGGGCCGCGGCGATCACCTGGATCCCAGCCGAGAGCATTCGTGCCGCGAGCCGAACCTACGCGACCACGAAGCCGGCCTGCATCCAGTGGGGCGTGGCGATCGACCAGGGAACGAACAATCTTCAGACCAGCCGGGCGATCCTGTGTCTCTCAGCCATCACCGGTAATCTGGACGTCCCGGGCGGCGACGTATTCTTCGTGCCGCCCAGGAACATCGTCATCCAGGCGCCACGTCTGAACCCGGGCATCCTTGGCCCGCCACTGCCGGCTGAGACTACGGCGAAGCGGATCGGCGCCGGACGCTATCCGTTCATTGACCAGGTACAACCGCAGGAATTTTTCGACGCGGTTGTGAGCGAAAGGCCCCACCCCATAAAGGCGCTGTTTATTATGGGCTGTAATATTCTCGTTGCCCATGCCTATTCCGAGAAGATGATGGAGGCCTTAAACAAGATTGACTTTACGGTGGCCACCGATCTATTCATGACCCCGACAACCCAGATGGCCGACATCGTTCTGCCCGCCGCCAGCTGGCTGGAACAGGATGACGTTGCGGACCTGCATTTCACCTGGTGCGTGCTGGCCAGGCAGAAGGTTGCCCAGGTGGGAGAATGCCGTGATGACAAGCAGACTATCATCGACCTGGCACACCGGCTTGGCCTGCAGGCAGACTTCCCCTGGAACACGGTGACCGACTGGTGCGACTGGCTGCTGAAGGACACCGGCCTGACATTTGAGCAGTTCAAGAAGCTCGGGATCCTCAAAGGCGAGATGCGCTATCGCAAGTACGAGAAGGAGGGTTTCGCCACGCCGTCGGGCAAGGTTGAACTCCGCTCCTCGACGCTGGAGTCGATGGGTTTTGATCCACTGCCTGGCTATGTTGAGCCGCCGGAGAGCCCGTATTCGACACCGGAGACACTGAAAGACTTCCCGCTAGTCATGACTACAGGCGCCCGGACCGAACCCTACTTCCACTCCGAAGGCAGGCAGATCGGGTCGCTGCGACGGATGATGCCCGATCCGATCCTTGAGATTCACCCGGATACCGCCCGTTCACTGGGAGTTGGCGACGGCGACCGTGTGTGGGTGGAGTCACCGCGGGGTGGCAGGATTATCTTGAAGGCCAGGCTCACCGGCATTGTCCATCGCCGAGTGGTCAGCGCGCAACACTCCTGGTGGTTCCCGGAAAAGGCCCCGCCCGAGTACGGTTTCCGCGAGTCGAACGTTAACATGTTGACCCATGGCTTGCCCTTCGACCCGCACACGGGTTCGGAGTCATGGCGATCCTTTCTGTGCCGGGTGACGAAGGCAGGCTAGGGTTCTCTGCCGGCCGGCTCGACCTTGCGGCCATGCATGCAAACACCACGCACCCAAAGGACCTCTTCAGCTAGAGACCATGCGTCTTTTATTGTCCACCATACTGTACGAAAGGTAAAAGTATGTCCTTCGGGCGAACCTTCTCCCTATTGCTCTGCCTCGTCCGAGTTACTGCGTGAAGACGTCGAACCGGTCGAGTCCGTCTCGCAGCAAGAGCACATGGTACAATGGCGTCAGTCTGATCGTCTTTCTCATTACGGTCACGTCGTGTTCTAGCAGCCTGAGGAGGATATGGACGCACCCCTGCTGGCTACCAAGCTGTTTGTACCTTCGCTTCGGCCTGGACTTGTCACCCGCCCCAGTTTGATCGAGCGGCTTCATGACAGCCTGCATGGCAGGTTGACACTGGTCTCCGCTCCGGCCGGCTTCGGCAAAACAACCCTGGTAAGCGAGTGGGTTTCCAGTTGCGGGCGACCGGTCGCATGGTTGTCGTTGGACAAAGGCGATGACGACCCCGCGAGTTTTCTAGCCTACCTCGTTTCCGCCTTGCGGACGATCAAGCCAGGGATCGGGGCGGGGATACTGAATCTTCTTGACACAACCCAGTCCCGGCCACCACCCCTTGAATCGCTGTTGACAACCCTGATTAACGAAATCAGCACCATTCCGGACAATTTTGTCCTTGTCCTTGACGACTACCACACGATTGATGCCAAACCGATTGACGAAGCCCTGACCTTTTTAGTTGAGCATTTTCCGCCACAGATGCACCTGGTCATTGCAACCCGTGAAGATCCTCCCTTACCCCTGGCCCGCCTGCGCGCCCGTGGCCAGTTGACTGAACTGCGCGCCACCGACCTGCGGTTTACGCCGGCTGAAGCCGCCGAGTTTCTCAATCAGGCGATGGGATTGAATCTCTCTGCCGAAGACATCGGCGCGCTGGAAACCCGCACCGAAGGCTGGATTGCCGGCCTGCAATTAGCCGCACTTTCCATGCAGGGACATCAAGACAACGCCGGCTTCATCAAGTCTTTCACCGGCAGCCATCATTTCGTACTGGATTACCTGCTTGAAGAAGTCCTGCAAAGACAGTCCGAAAGCGTCCAGAATTTCTTGTTGCGTACTTCCATACTCGACCGGCTGTGTGGGCCTCTTTGTGATGCCGTCCTGCTTGACAGTCCTGGTTCAGGACAGAAGACTCTGGAATATCTCGAGCGCTGTAACCTGTTCATTGTTTCACTTGACAACGAACGGCACTGGTACCGCTATCACCATCTGTTCGCTGATTTGCTGCGGCAGCGACTGCGCCAGAGCATGGCCGAACTCAAGGGAGATGCGGGAAAGGGTGAGGCTAAACTGCATGAGCGTGCCAGCAAATGGTATGAAGACAACGAACAGGACATTGAAGCTTTTCAGCATGCGGCTGCGGCCGATGATATTGAGCGCGCCGAACACCTGATCGATGACAGGGGGCTATCCCATCGCTTTAGCGCAAGGGCTACCTTGCTTGATTGGCTGGCATCGCTGCCGGCGCAAGTGCTGGATGCCAGGCCCTCATTGTGGGTCAAGTACGCTTCCACCTTACTTGGTGGAGGCCAAACGACCGGTGTGGAAGAGAAACTACAAGCCGCTGAAGCGGTCTTACCGGGTACGGAGGGGGAAGACAAGACCCGCGACCTGATCGGGCGGATTGCCGCGGCGAGGGCTACTCTGGCACTCACTCGCTACCAGCCGGACGCCATGATCACACAGGCGCTGCGCGCCCTGGAGTACCTGCCGCCCGACAATCTGTACTCGCGCTTCGTAGCAAATTGGACGGTGGCGTTCGCATATCGTTTGCGGGGAGAACGGGCCGCGGCCGGCCGGGCATTCACCGAGGCCTTATCAATTGCCAAGGCGTCAGGGAATATCCGCGGTGCTTTCCTGGCAACCTTGTGCCTTGGAGATATGGATGAACTTGATAACCGGCTTTACCAAGCGGTCGAGAATTACAGGCGCGCCCTGCAGCTGCTCGGTGATCAACCGCCGCCGAGTGCCAGCGAAGCCTATCTCGGCCTTGCGCGCGTCTTCTACGAATGGGACGATCTGGATACTGCCCAAGAGTACGCTGAACAGAGCCTTCAATTCTCACGGCAGTACGGTCGCCTCATTGACAGATTCATTGTCGGCCAAGTGTTCATGGCCCGTCTCAAACTGGCCAGGGGTGATGTGGCCGGCGCGGCCGCTATGTTGGCTGAGACTGAGGAGTCCGTGCGCCAGAACAATTTCTTGCTGCGAATGCCTGAGGTCGCCGCTGCCCAGGTGACGACGTTGCTTCACCAGGGCAATCTGGCGGCCGCC
Source organism: uncultured Chloroflexia bacterium (assembly GCA_963735055.1). GTDB lineage: Bacteria > Chloroflexota > Dehalococcoidia > Dehalococcoidales > UBA2162 > JBBITI01. Next base: position 248,213 of record CAVTJN010000019.1, read on the forward strand.
GCTCATCTGGCTCAGACCCATGATCTGCCCATAAGCCGGGCCAGGGTACTCCTGACCCAGGGAGACCCCTCCGCAGCGTTGGCGATATTGGGACCACTGCGGCAGCAAATGGAAGCAAAGGGTTGGGCCGACGAACGTCTCAGGGCAATGGTTCTACAGGCAGTTGCGCTGCACCTGAAAGGCGAAAACGCCACGGCTGTGCAATTGCTGGCTGAAGCCATGGCGCTGGCCGAGCCGGGCGGCTTTATCCGCATCTTTGTGGATGAAGGTACTCCGATGGCTCACCTGTTGTCTGAGGCAGCCGCTGAAGGGATCATGCCGGACTATGTAGGCAAGTTGTTGGCTTCATTTGCGGCTGAAGGGCGGAAGGCCGAAGGCAAGTCTTCTCACCCCACTGCAATGCGTCTTAGTGAGCCATTGAGCCAGCGCGAGTTAGAAGTATTACAACTCATGGCCAAGGGACTCTCGAATCGTGAGATTGGCGAGCGACTCTTCCTGGCCCTGGATACGATCAAGGGACACAACCGCATCATCTTTGGCAAACTCCAGGTCCAACGGCGTACGGAAGCCGTGGCGCGTGCCCGTGAGTTGGGACTGCTGTAGCCGGGACCCCAGTCTCTCAATAATCCTACCAGCGGCAAACCCCCCGCTCAAAGTCTTTAAGAAGCCTTTCCGTAGCCAGCCCTCCCATTATTCTCCCCTCAAAAGCAGAACAACACCCCCAAACAACACCAAAGTGTCTATTCGCCAACACCGCGCTGCAGATACGCTATTCGTGAATCAAACAGGTAGCGCAACAAGTGGCTATATTCAGCCTTCCCGTGGAGAAGCCAATGTTAAACGAACGTGAACCCAAACCGGCTTTGAATCAACCTGCGGTCTACCAGATCAGAATCAAAGGCCATCTGGGTAGTCAGTGGGCAGACTGGTTTGAGGGACTGGCCATCACGCTCGAGGATAACGGCGATACCCTTGTAACCGGCGCTGTGGTCGATCAGGCTGCGTTACACGGATTGCTCAAGAAGATACGTGATTTAGGATTGCCATTGGTCTCGGTCTGTCCTGTCGAACCGGGTCAGGCAGGTACTCCGGACGTCAAGCATTAAGCGAGCCCTATTCAAGCCAAAATTCAACGAACCCACGTACAAAAGAGGGAGAAAAGAAATGAATAAGAACAGAAAGACAGCGATCATCACGGGAATCATTTTCATCATTGCGACGGTGGCAGGTCTACTGGGTAATGCCCTCACGGGCTCCATTGTGGGTGCTCCGGATTATCTTGTCCAGATTGCTGCAAACAAGAACCTGGTCTTGGTGGGAGCGCTTCTTGCGTTTGTCGCGGCTGCCGGAAGCGCCGGCATCGCGATTTCGCTTTACCCCGTCTTGCGGAAACACAATGAAGGGCTAGCTCTTGGATCAGTTGGTTTCAGGCTTATCGAGGGAGTGTTCTATCTTGTCAGCGCACTCGGCTTGTTCTCTCTACTGTCACTGGGTCAGGAGTATGCGGGCGCAGGGCCTCAGGCTGCTCCAGCCATTCAAGTCCTGGGCGACTTGATTCTCGCAGTACGTGTTTGGGCGGGCTTTGTGCTTGGCGTGATTGCTTTCTGCTTGGGCGCGGGTATGTACTACTACGTGTTGTATCGATCGAGACTCATCCCCCGCTGGCTATCCGCCTGGGGTCTGGCTGGGCTCGCGTTGTTGTTCTCGATGACTCTGTCGATTGCATTCGGCGAAAGAATTTCAGGACCTTCAGGTATGCTGGTAGTGTTGGCAGTCCCGATCGCCTTGCAGGAAATGGTTCTAGCGGTATGGCTGATAGCTAAGGGATTCAATGTTCCGGGAGTAGTTCCCCTTTCCGCGAAGGCAGGCTTGGAGGGAACGGAATGGAGACGGGAGACGAAATGAACACACACAGAAAGACCGCAATAGTTGTGGGGGCGCTATTCCTTCTTGGGCTTGCCGGCGCATTCGGCGCAATTGTCAAACCCATCTTGGATAGTCCAAGCTATCTTGTCAAAATATTCGAGAATCAAAACCAGGTTATGGTGGGGGCGCTCATTCAAATAGTCATGGCCTTTGCGTGTGCGGGCATTGCAATTGGATTGTATCCAATCTTAAAGAAGCACAATAGATCCTTAGCTCTTGGAGCTGTCGGTTTTCGAATTATCGAGAATGTGTTCCAAATTGTTGCTGCGCTCGGCCTGCTATCACTATTGACATTAAGCCAGGACTTTGTAAAGGCAGACACTCTTGCTGCCTCCGCTCTTCAAACTACCGGCGCCTTGGTGCTCGCAGTTCGTTATTGGGCGAGCCTGGTGTTGTCGCAAGTCGGTTTTGTCGTGGGCGCTTTGATGTATTACTACATATTTTATCGATCAAGACTCATTCCAAGGTGGCTGTCGGGTTGGGGCATAGTTGCGATCATATTGCATCTCACTTCAGTCTTCTTCACGATGTTCCATCAGATTGATCCCTTTTCGGGGTCACCAACCCTATTGTTGAGCATCCCAATCGGCCTGCAGGAATTGACCCTGGCGGTATGGTTGATAGTCAAAGGATTCAATCCATCTGCAATCGCTTCCGGGTCTGCGAATACGGCGACGAACGAGCTTCTAAGGGCGTCATAGATTTGCCTCCCCGCTCAGCTACGCGTAAATGCTCGTGGTACAGACATCATGAAGCGGACACAATCCATCGAAAGGAGGAAGCCTAGATGCTAAAAGCAGGTTCCAGACTCCTCTCCCTATGGAGCGGTATCAATCTCCTCGTCTCGGCCGCCATATTGACCATGGTCGTTATTTTCAAGGCAAACTCCCCAATCCTGGACCTGGTGTTTGAAGAATCTGAGGTCGCCAACCTGAGTGCCAAGACCGTTGCATCGCTCAATGCTTTGACGATCCTGTACAACTCTTGCTCGGTGGTTCTCTCGGTGGCGGTATGGTTCCTCATCCGAAAAAGCCTGATCGCCGGCCAAAGATGGGCCTTCTGGACGTTGCTGTTTGGGATCGGCTTTGTGGAAGTGATGGCTTTCATCGCCTCCGCACCCATCGGAAACGCACGATGGCAATTGTATGCCGCTATGGGTGCTCTGTACGTTGTGGGCATCGGGCTGGCCGGCTATTCCATATTCAGGCGACAGGCACAGGAATCCGATGCAGCAAAGGAACATGTTATCAGACGATAGCCTCGTCCAGACCCGTCCATGACACACAGTCTTGGTAGTTTCGGTACTTTTGCCTTTCGTACACAATGGTTGGGTCGAGTTCAAGATCGACCACCTCGTGTTCAAGAGGTGAGACTTTCCAGCGTAGTTTCTCTCTGATCCTGTGAGCCGGGGCTCCATCAATCAGGTACCCTTGCTCAGACTTTTTCTTGAAAGTGATCCTGAGATCGTCGACTATGACCAGATCCTTCCAAGCGCTGAAAGACATCGTTTTGTTCCTCATTGAGAAGCCTGTGGTATAATCGCACCATTCGTTGTGCGCTTGTCGGAGGGTCATGTGGACATCCCTCTGCTGTCGACCAAGCTGTTCGTTCCTTCGACTCGACCGGGCCTGGTCATGCGCCCGCGGCTGATGGAGCGGCTTGAGGCTGGCCTCACGGGTCCTCTCACGCTCGTCTCAGCGCCGGCGGGCTTTGGCAAGACAACTGTTTTGAGTCAATGGATCGCCACTCACGAGCCGCCGCGTCCAGTTGCTTGGATCCAACTGGACGAAGGAGATAACGACCCGGTCCGTTTCTGGGACTACTTCATCGCCGCCGTAAAGAAGCTCCAGCCTGGTGCTGGCGAAAACGCCGCCACCATGTTGCACTCGCCTCAAGCGTATGCCATTGAAGCTGTCCTGACCACCCTCATCAATGACCTGACGACTGTGCCGGAAGGCATTACACTCGTCATGGACGATTATCATCGGATCAAGACCGATGCGATCCATGCGGCCATGGCGTTTCTGATCGATCATTGCCCGTCTGGAATACACCTGGCGATTGCCACTCGCGCCGACCCGCCGTTCCCTTTACCGCATTTTCGAGGCCGGAGCACCCTGGTGGAGATCGGCGCTGACGACTTACGTTTCACTTCCCGGGAAGCAGACGACCTCCTTAAGCTCCAGGACGTCGTGCTTAACGCTACTGACCTGGGCGCCCTCAACGGCAGGGCGGAGGGATGGGCGGTGGGACTGAAAATGGCAGCACTGGCGATGCGGGGGCGGCAGGATGGCGGCGAGTTCGTTGCGTCGTTCACCGGCAGCCAGCGCTACATAATGGACTACCTGGTCGAAGAAGTGCTCACCAGACAACCTCAGGATGTGCGCGACTTCTTGCTTAGCACTTCCGTGCTGGAGAGGATAACGGCGGCGCTATGCGACGCGCTTACGGGGCTCGACAACAGCCGGAGCATGCTGGAGAGACTGGAGAGGTCAAACCTCTTCCTTGTCCCCCTGGATGATTCGAGGCGGTGGTACCGTTACCATCACCTGTTTGGCGATCTGCTACGCCACCAATTGGAGATTTCCGAAGGCGAGGAGAGGGTAAAGCAGCTCCACCGGATGGCCGGCGAGTGGTACCAAGCACATGACCTTGTTGATGACGCGGTGCACCATGCCCTCGCGGCACGAGACTGGGAGAGGGCTGTAAAGATCGTCGGAAAAGTGGCGGAAGGCCGCCTCAAACAGGGCGAAATTGTAACGCTATTTGAGTGGCTAGGAGCCGTTCCGCAAAGCTACTTGATCGCCGATTTGGACCTGTACCGTCATTATTGCCGCGCTCTCGCTGGGACAGGACACCTTGAGGCCGCCGAGGCAGCGTTGCAGCACCTGCAGTTCGCAACTCGCGTCGATTCGAACCTCGAGGGCGAGGTCGCCTACCTGCGAGCTGACGCCGCAATACGAAGCGGTAGAGTGGACCTGTCTATCCAGCTGGCCGAGAAAGCCGTCTCGCTCCTGAACCCCGACAACGGAGCGTATCTCTGTCTGGCCAACTTCAGGGCAGGGTTCGGCCAGCACCACCGTGGATCACTCAGCGCCGCTCAGGACCATTTGACTGAGTCTCTGATGATCGCCCAGCAGATTGGAGACCGCAATACGGCGGCATGGTCGGCCAACTTTCTGGCTGCAGTCTTGCACCAGCAGGGAAAAATGAGGAAGGCGCTGGAGCTGGCCAAGCGTGGCTTACAGATAGCAGGGCAGTCAACGGCGGCGGCTGGTCCATATTGTCGGCTGAGCATGATCCCCTACGAGATGAACGATCTGGATATTGCAGTACGCAACGCGCAACTGGCTGCCGAGTGGAACCGGCTGGCCGGAGACTCAGCTTCAGTAGTCGGATACATCTATGTTGCGATGGCGAAACTGGCCGCCGGCGATACGGCTGGTGCTGTCGAAGCAATGTTGCGCTGCGACCTTGCTGTGCAAGACCCCAAAATCATGCGGTTGTTCCATGCCAGGCATGTGGTGGGGCATGTCATGTTCGCCGTCAGGTGAGGTGATCTTGAGACCGCCTCCGAATGGGGCAAGCGGCTAGGCGACTTTCCAGATTGCTATCCTTTCGAGTTCGCTCATGTCCCGGCTCGCCTCCTTATTGCTCAAGGGAAGAAAGCCGAGGCAGCGGCACAATTGCGCAACGTCCATGACAATGCAGCGAAGGCAGGTGCTTACGGCCTGGCTATCGGAATACGGGTCTGCCAGGCACTGGCCGCCGAGACGGAAGATGAAGCTCTGGCGTTTCTGTCCGAAGCACTTGTCAAAGGTGAACCCGAGGGGTATGTCCGCACGTTCGTCGACGAAGGCAAGCTGCTCGAACCGTTGCTGCGGAAGGCACTCGCCCGCGGTATCACGCCGGAGTACACGGCAAGACTGATGAGCACAATCGCTGCTGAGGAGCATCAGTCACGCTCTGTCGGCGCGGCATCCCCGCGCGTCGCTGCGCCCGGGCTCGTGAGCGGCCGCGAACTCGAGATCCTGCACCTGATCGAGTCCGGCCTTACCAACCGGCAGATTGCCGACCGGCTGTCCATAACGCTGAGCACTGCCAAGACCCATGTTCACCACATCTCTCAGAAGCTGGATGCGAAGAACCGCACGCAGATCCTTGCCCGCGCCAAGAACCTGAAACTGCTTTAGTTCCTCCTCATTTCCGTTTGTTGACCTGCCGCGCGATGCGGGTCAAAACCCACAAATCAGCCCCCAAATCGATCTTTGGATGTATTCCCTCTCATACCAGCCAACTCGTATGCTTGCCTCATTGTCTAACACGGTCAGGTGAGGTGGCTCCATGGACACGGTGGAAATCCGGGTAAAAGGTCAACTCGGTCGGACCTGGTCCAGTTGGCTTGGAGGTCTTTCTGTTCGCCACACCTCTGAAGGCGACACCATCATTTCCGGACCACTCAGGGACCAATCGGCGCTCTACGGTGTACTCGAAAGACTATCAAGCCTCGGCATTCGACTCCTGTCCGTCAGTAGCAGACCCGGTCCGGAAAGGGAGGGCAGCAAGATGTGACAGCAAAACGAAGAATGTATGGCAAACCTGTTTAGTCAGAAAAAGAAGGAGACAATTGTGAAAAACGCATTCAGGAAAATCATCGGCATGCTATTGCTCATCATGGCGGTCGCCTTCCCCTTGGCACCTGTAGTGGTTGGGGCAGACGCCACACCACAGTACACATTTACGTCAATCGACATGCCGGGCGCCACTCTCACCATGGCATTCGACATCAACCCAAGAGGCGTGATCGTGGGCAGCTACCTGGGCGGAGGCAAGCTGCACGGGTTTTCAGGCACCCCTGGAGACTTCACCTCGTTTGACTTTCCCGGCAGCGACGTGACGTTCACCAACGTCAGGGGCATTAACCCCGGCGGCGACATAGCGGGCTACTACGGAGAGAGCACTACCGGTCGCCAGCACGGCTTCGTGTATACCAAGCACGGCGAGTGGCAGACCATCGACACCCCCGGTCACAACTTCACGGGCATCACGCGCATTCTCCCCAACGGGACGACCGTCGGGGCCTACATGGACAGCTCGGCAGGCTTGAACATGACGGCCGTGGTCCGTGACCCGGAAGGCAACGTCATCTCTGCCCTCACCGACCCCCCTAACGCCTGTCACGAAAGCGCCACGCCTGACTATACCACCATCGTGGGCTACTGGGACCCCGAACCGCTGGGAGCGGGATTTCAGTCCTACGTGCTCGAAGGCGGCGTCTTCAAGTCCTTCCACCCCAGTGCCACAACCATCAACTCCATGGCTTGGGACGTGAGCAACGATGGCCTCATCATCGTCGGGCTCTACCAGGACCCCGGGCTGGGGAATACGAACGTGCACGGGTACATCGCCAAGCGCCGCGGCACCTCGGTCGCCGACTGGTCTTTTACGCGGATAGATTACCCAGGGGCAGACCAAACAGCCGTATGGGGCTGCAACTCCCGTGGGGACCTGGTCGGCCGCTACTTCCTCGGTGGGATGTGGCACGGTTTCGTCGCCACCCGCACCGAGAATTAGAGGGCACGCGGATCGAGGGCAGCGCGGTCAGGAACCTCTGGCAGGAGACCCTGTGAAACCAGGGTCTCCTGCGTCTTTGGTTGCCGGCGGTTGCATATCGCTCACGTCCGCCTGGGTGGCGTATGATGGTCCCTAAGAGCGGGGCAAGGCGGCGCCCGAGAAGAGACCCGATGGGTTACCCCCGGCGAGATCAGGGACTGGCACGACTTCCGCCTTCCCCTCCTCAAGCCCAGCTGTCCCCTTTCGTTGCTCACTGTTCTGTGGCAGAGCGGTCTTATACCTCCAAGGCACGATAACAAACTAGCGGTTTAGTGTTCCCTCTGGTTCCCCGCTGAGCTATCCTTGTCGTGACGACGACTCTACGAAGCGCCCAGCCGTGGGGATTGAAACAGGCAACGATCACAGCACAACAGTCAACTCGAAGGCCTTGGTTCTGCCCATTGGGCATTAGCGCCCACCATTCCGTCCAGTAGGTAAAACCATACATGAGCGGGCCTGCAGAGCGACCCAAGTGTGGTGAATAGGGTTTTCACTAAGACATTTGCGCTCAGTCTGTAGCTGCCCTGCCCGCTCACAATCCAGAATGTAAAGTGGCTTGCATCGCTGTCTTTGCCGTGACAGCATAAGCCAAGGCTTAGGCCTTGGGTATTTTCGCGGAAGGAGGAGCAATGCAGACGACACAGACGTCGACCGAATCGGGACAAGCAGTCTGGGAGGCGGTTCTGGAGCGAGGCTGCGGGCTGGATGTACACCAGAAGACGATCACCGCTTGCCTGCTCATAGGTCCCCTGCAGGAGCAGCCCAGAGAGTCTACACGTACGTTTCAGACGACTACGAGAGGCCTTCTGGCGCTGCGGGACTGGCTTCAACACAACGGCTGTACCCATGTGGCCATCGAGAGCACCGGGATCTACTGGAGGCCGTGTTCCACATCCTCGAGGATGCCGTGAGCGTGCTCCTGGTGAATGCCAGCCACATGAAGCAGGTACCCGGAAGGAAGACGGACCTCAAGGATGCCCAATGGATTGCCCGGCTCTTGCGCTGGGGTCTCCTGAAACCAAGCCTCGTCCCGCCGACGCCGATCAGAGAGCTAAGGGACCTTTGCCGGTATCGCCGGAAACTGATCGAGCAAACCTCTGCCGAGAAGAACCGCGTACAGAAGGTCCTCGAGGATGCCAACATCAAGCTCGGCATCCGTGGCCTCGCAACGTGTTTGGAGTGTCCGGGCGAGCCATGATCAAAGCTCTTCTGGAGACGGACATGACCCCGGAGGAGATGGCTAATTTGGCGAAAGGCAAGCTGCGGGAGAAGATACCCCAGCTGATAGAAGCCTTAGAAGGCGATGTAAGCGAACATCATCGCTTCCTCATCCGCAATGCACCTGGAGCATATGGGGTACCTCAAGGAAGCGGTGGCCAAGCTTGATGATCGTATTGCTGAGAAGATGCAGCCTTATCAGCGGCAGATTGACAACATCAGGACGACGCCGGGCTTCGATGTGGCGTCGGCGCAGCACGCCTTCGCCGAAATCGGCGGCGACATCGCGCTGTTTCCTTCCGAACGACACATGGCCTCGTGGGCGGGACTATGCCCGGGCAACAACGAGAGCGCCGGCAAGCAGAAGAGCGGGCGTACGACCAAAGGAAACAACTGGCTCAAGTCTATCTTGGTGCAGACAGCCCACGCTTCTTGTCGAACCAAGGACACCTATCTCAAGAGCTTCTACCGCCGGGTGGCGCCAGGCGAGGCAAAGGTAGAGCGATCGTCGCCATTGCCCACAAACAGATACGTGCGATCTATCACGAACTCAAGGAAGACAAATCCTATCTGGAGCTGGGGCCAGACTTCTTCGACCGGCTCAACCAGAAGGCTCTGGAGCAAAGGCTGAAACGCCGGCTGGAAGACCTGGGCTACCGAGTGCAACTGTCTCCTCTACCGGCAACGTAGCTTCCTCCATGCGATGAACGGCAGGATCAAGGATCGTTCGAAAATTTGAGGCAAGACCTCGAGGTAAAACCTGATCCGGTGGCACAGAAGAACAACACATCGTCATCCCTGCCCTGGGGCAGGGGTACGCAGGGGAACTTATCAATCTACGTACAGCCACCTCCCGCCGTTCATCGCCAATAAGGCACATACGTGTCCTCACCGAGGGACTCCTTGTGAGGTCCTTTAATTGTGTCTCATTCCAGGCACCTAGCTTCACGCCACTTTACAGGGGAACTCGGACTTTCGAGAAGGTCTTCTCACTCGTCTTCTGACGGTCTAAGTTCGAATGTGCTCAGCCGGAGCTGCTGAGGAAGCGGGAGCTTGATGCTTCGGAATCGAGCCTATTGGACAACGGATTATGCTCCTGCGATTGACTTCGCGCAAGGGATGCTTCGAGTAATTCCTGCACCGCTTTGTCAGGTTTTGTTAGTATCTTCCACAGTTATGACAATTTTTCCTTTGGCGAGTCCTTCCTCAAGATACCGGAAAGCTTCGGGAACGTCACTTAGCGGGTAACATCTATCAATGACGGGCTTTACTTTATCGGCTTCAAAAAGCTCTTCTAAGAAATTCAAATCTTCCTTTCTATTTGGTCTCCATGCCCCTAGACCGATCTTCTTCTTACCAGTCATCATTTTCCCAAGAAGTATGTTTAGGAACACTCGAATCATTGAACCTCCGACCATGACCACAATTCCCTCGCGAATCAAAGCACGCCTGTAATCGAAAATCCAACGCCGTACCACAATATCCAGAATCAGGTCATAATGCTGTCCATTCTTGGTAAAATCTTCCCGGTTGTAATCAATGACATGGTCGGCACCGATCAAACGCAGCATTTCCAGTTTCTCCCTACTGTCCACGCCAGTCACTTCGGCCCCAAAGTGCTTGGCGATCTGAACTGCAAACGTACCCACACTACCGCCTGCACCATTAACTAAAACCTTCTGTCCTGGCTGAATCGGTCTCTTAGCAAGAAGATTCTGCGAGGCGACGACTCCTGCTGTAGGTATGGCCGCTGCTTCCTCGAACGTCATGCTAGCCGGTTTCAACCTTAATGCGTCTTCAGGAACGCATACATACTCAGCAAAAGCGCCGGAGCCAAGCGGAAAAGATAAGTCCCCCCATATCTCATCACCAGGCTGAAACCGCTTTACCTTCCTACCAACCTCTCTGATTTGCCCCGCTATGTCAGTTCCGAGTATCTTGTGCATTGGTCTCAAAGGCGCTGCGATTCGGTTCACAAATACACCTTTCAAGATTTCTAGATCAGCCAAGTTTAGGGATGAAGCGTAGACTCTGACAAGTGCCTCATTGTCCTTGGGAACAGGTATTTCCACCTCTCTGTGCTGTAGAACCTCCGGTGGTCCGTATTTTGTGCATATAATCGCTTTCATTTTGTCTCCCTGAGGAACAAAACACCTTCGCCAATCCATTCCTGGGCGAAGGTATTGTGTTTGTTAGATTCTATTATGCGGGCTGACCTTCAGGGTTGCGCCATCTCCAGGCGTACCAGATGATGAACAAAGTACAGGCAATTTCTATAGAGGCAAAAAATATGTAGAAAGGAAGTGGTGTGCCAAGCAATGTCCAGCCAACAACCGCAGTATGTATTATTCCGGAGACAATGTTTGCCCAGCGATTTGCTCCGTACTTCAATACGCGGGACAGGAGAACCATAGCAATCGCGGTCTCCATCAATATTGCGAATCCAAACACAGCCCCTTGAGTCATTGTCATCGTTCCCGATTGAGCCTCAGGATCAAAGAATGATGTAAAAATATCCGCATAAATGTAGTTTAGCGTAGCAAATATCCATAGTGTTGATAGGATTACTTTCTTGTCTTTCATTACGGCGGTCATTTTCCTAGTGTTCATTTTCCCTCTCCTTTATTAACGATATCGATCAGTTTCATTGAATTGGACTTGAATAAGATTGTGGTCGCCACCCTGTTACTAAGGGCTGAATCGGGCTAGAAATGCGATCAAGGGCAAACCTCCTTTCCAAGTAGCCTATGTCCAGTTGCTATTTGATCTCTGGCTGATCCGCCTGGATTGTCTCGAGATGACTGACCGAGACCAATGGCATGCCTAAATCACGTACCTTTTTCAGCAATCCATGCAACGCGGCCTGATCGACCACCGGGCCGGTTAAAAGCGTATCGCCGTTGTCTTCCAGAGTGATGGTCAAACCACCAAACCAGTCCGTCCATTGAGAGCCCAGATGGCCCTTGAGCCTGATCTGATAGACAACGGGTTGACTTGGATCAGTTCTTGGTTCGAGTCCGTCTGACATCGCCCTGTACCTCTAGTGGCCGTTCATTACAATCCGTGCCACTTGCTTGATGTACAAGTAGGATATCTGCAATACGGTATTAGCGTATAGAAACTAAAGTGTTGTTTGGGGGTATTGTTTTGGGGTTGCTGGAGGGTCGAAGCCCTAAGGCTTTGCCTTTATCAACCGCCTGCGTGCAGTTCTTGGTGCCGGGTTTGCGAGCAACCGAAGGTTCTGCTACAACAGACCCAGCTCGCGGGCGCGAGCCACAGCTTCGGTGCGTCTTTGAATCTGCAGTTTGCCAAAGATCTTATGATTATGCCCCTTAACCGTATTCAAGGCCAGAAAAAGCCGCTCGCTAATCTGTCGGTTCGAAAGTCCCTGAGCGACCAACCGCAGCACTTCCAGCTCGCGCTCGCTCAATAGCTCACCCATTTCTGTTTTTGGATTCTTGATTGTTGATTGGTTGTTAACGGGTGGCGCAAAAGCTGCCAAGAGCTTGTCCGCATAACCGCTCAAAGGATAGTCTCGATTGCGCAAAAGTTGTTCAGTCAACAATCGCATCGGTTCGCCTTCATCCACAAAGATGCGAACGTAGTCTTCCGGCTCGGCCATGGATAGGGCACGTTTGAGCGCGGCGAGAGCCTGGTGGCGATTGCCCTGCGCCTCGTGGGCCAGGGCCTGCACCAACAGGATGTCGAGCGCGCTGCCCCAGCGCTTTTGCGCTTCGGCGGCCTGCAAAAGGCGTGCGAGCAGGGCGTTGACCAGCGGGTTGGCGATTTCCAGCCGGGCCAGGGTGAGGTGCTCGAACTCATGCAAGTAGCTGACTTCATCTGCCAGCGAAAGCCCGCGTTCTGCCGCCCACGCCCGGGCCTTATCGGGCCGCCCCTGTTTGAGATGGATGCGCGCTTTCAGGGCCGCAATGGGGCGCAGGTCAGGCACGAGGGTTCGGATATAGACTAATCTGGCCTCGTCGAGTAGCGCCAGGGCGGTTTCCAGATCGCCTGCGGCCTCTTTCAGTTGGGCCTGGGCCACATGCCAGCGGTACCGCCAATCCACCAGGGTGGTTTGCACACCCAATTCGGCGGCCCGTTTCAAGTGATGAGCGGCGAGGTTGTCATCTCCTCGCTGACGGTAGATCATGGACAAGCCGAGATGATGGTGGGCAGTGATGTGTTCGGCCTCCGGGCCGTGTTGGGCGGCCAGTTGTAGGGCATCCTGATAAGCCCGCTCGGCCTCGCTCAGGCGCCCCAGGCCCACCAGCAGGTCGGCTAGAGCAAAGGCGCTGGCAACCACGAAGACGTGATTGCCCACCTGGGTCATGCTCTCTACCCCATTACCAATCCCCAGGATGGCCGACTCGAGGTTGCCGCTGGCCCAGTTGGTGACCTCCAGTAACATGATGGCCTGGGCGCGCCGGACGAAGTCATCTTGGGGGATGATTTGGAGCGCCAGTTCGGCATATTTCACCGTTGCGGCGAGATTACCCTGCACCTGGGCGTTGTAGGCGCGGGCCAAAGCGATCATCGCCGGCAAGGGCTTAAGGAGCGCTTCATTCGCTACGTCCGAGCCATCAAGACATCGTTCAGCGTCCTGCAGGCGCAACTCGCTGGCCTCGAGTTCCCCCGCATCAGTGAGTGCGCGACCAAGCAAGGTGCAAAGCACCGGGCGGACGCGAATGACCTCCTCTGGCAGCTTCTTCACCCAACCCAGCCAGGCGGCCATCTGGAAACTCTCATTCATCCGCTGCCAGGCTGCTTCAGCCAACCCCGCCGCCCGGACAAAATCCTCGGCCGCGATGGCGTAGCGAAACGCCGCGCCCAGGTCGGCGTTCTCTTCATGCCACTGGCTGGCGCGCAGGTTGAATTCGGCGAATTCTTTGGGTCTTCCCAGACGCTGCCGCAACAATTCAGCAAAGAGACGGTGATAGCGGTACCAACGCCGCTCGTTGTCCAGGGGGACGATGAACAGGTTGGCGTGTTCGAGATATTCCAGGGTTTCCTGCCCGGAAACAGAAGGTGAACCCAATACAGAGTCACACAGCGGACCGCACATGCGGTCGAGGATGGAAGTCCGTAGCAGGAAAGTCTGAACGCTTTCAGGCTGCTGATGCAGGACTTCTTCAATCAGGTAGTCCACCACGAAATGGTGGCTGCCGGTGAAAGATTTGATGAAACTGGTGGTATCTTGATGTCCCTGCATTGAGATCGCGGCCAATTGCAGGCCCGCGATCCAGCCTTCGGTGCGTGTCTCCAATGCGGCAATGTCTTCCGCTGATAAGTTCAGGTCCATCACCCTATTAAGAAACTCGGCTGCTTCAGCGGGTGTAAAACGCAAATCGGCGGCGCGCAGTTCAATCAATTGGCCACGGACGCGTAAGCTGGCCAATGGCAAAGGAGGATCCTCGCGAGTGGCGATGACCAGATGCAGTTGGGGCGGTAGATGCTCAATTAGAAAGGTGAGGGCACGTTCGGCCAGTTTGGAGTCAATCACGTGGTAATCGTCGAGGACGAGGATGAAATTGTCCGGGATGGTGCTGATTTCATTGAGCAAGGTTGTCAACAGCAATTCGATGGGTGGCGGCTGAGATTGGGTCGCGTGGAGAATACCCAATACCCCTTCTCCAATCCTCGGCATGACCGTCTGTAGAGCCGCGACGAGATAAGCCAGAAAACGGGCGGGGTCATTATCGCCCTCGTCGAGCGACAGCCAGGCGACTGGTCGCCTGCAACCGGCGACCCATTCACTGACCATGGTGGTTTTCCCAAAGCCGGCGGGGGCGGAGACTAGCGTAAGGCGGCAAGTCAGGATCGCCTGCAGCCGTTCCATGAGGCGAGGTCGCTGCACCAGCCCGGGCTTGGCCGGCGGAACGAAGAGCTTGGTCGCCAGTAGTGTCGTTGCCGCTTCAGCCAAAGATCCCTCCGGGGTGCGAAGTCGTCGAAAACGAGGCTATTGTAACACGAAATAGCATGCCTTCTTCATAAACAGAGTTGGAGCGACGCCATGTTCTAAATCGGCGCTTCAGTGTCCCGGGGGACAGGTTCTTCTACCTCTTTGAGCTGAAGAACCTCCTGGCCTGCAGCGGAGTTTCGAAGGCTCGGTCAGGTGTTTCCGGAGGGCGGTGAAACGCCAAGAGACCTACAAAGATGCTGCAAAGAAATGCTAGAGCATTGCTTTACTTTTGCAAGTGGCCCACCATCGTGGACTCAAACTCATGGCGCATCCTCGTAGAGTCCGCGGCCAATCCTGACCTGAAATGGCCGGCGCATTGGCTCCGCCGACAAGGTTCCCATAGCGGGAACGACTATGCTAGCGTCCTTAAGAACGCTAGAATGGTCTTCAACATCTGCGGCAACAGGTACCGGCTCGTGGTTAAGATCAACCATCGGGCGCAGATAATACGCGAATATCATTTTGACGCCGTGCAGAGCCGGCAAGCTGCCCGGCGCAAATAAGGAGGCGCCCCACCATGAATTACCTGCTAATCTTCATCCTCGGCCTGGCTTGCGGGGGGGCCGTCGTGTTTCTGCTGAACCGGCTCAGCAGGAAGGATGTCGAAAAGACCTTTGCCGCCCTCTCGTTCGATGCCCTCTCCAGGAATTCCCAGGAGTTTCTGAGACTCGCAAATGAGACCCTGTCAAAACAGTCTCAGTCGGGTGCCGGGGAGCTCGAGGGCAAGCGACAACTCATCGACAAGACTGTCGAAGACATGAAAGTGAACCTCAAGAACGTGGAGCAACTGATCACCGACTTCGAGAAGGACAGGACCAGGAAGTACGAGGCGCTCTCCAACCAGTTGAGAACCACCGCCGAAGCAACCAGCAAGCTCCAGGACACCACGGGCCACCTGCAGACCGCGCTGGCGAGCACCAGTGCCCGGGGACGCTGGGGCGAAAGGATGGCCGAAGACGTCCTCCGGCTCGCCGGGTTCGCCGAGAACTTGAACTACGTCAAGCAGACGGCCCTGGAGACTACCACCTCAAGGCCTGATTACACGTTCTTACTTCCGCAGCACCTCAAGGTCAACATGGACGTTAAGTTCCCGCTCGACAACTACATGAAGTACCAGGCTGAGGAGTCCGAGGGTCTGAGAGATGGCTACAAGGCCCAGTTCCTGAGGGACGTGCGACAGCGAATCAAAGAGGTGACGACGCGCGAGTACATCTGTCCCGAAGACCGGACGGTGGACTACGTACTGGTCTTTATTCCCAATGAGCAGGTGTACTGCTTCATCAACGACAATGACCGCAACCTGATCGATGACGCGCTGAAGACGAAAGTGATCCTGTGCTCGCCGGTGACATTGTATGCCATCCTGGCGATAATCCGGCAGGCGGTTGACAACTTCAGCCTCGAGAATACGGCTTCAGAGATCATCGGGCTTATGGGCTCCTTTGGCAAACAGTGGTTGGCGTTCAGGACACAAATGGACAAAATGGGCAGCCGCATCGATGACGCCCAGAAGGAATACCAGAGACTGGTCGCCGTCCGGTCCAACCAGTTGGACCGGGTGCTGACGCGGATCGAGAACCTGAGGAAACACAAAGGCATCGCGGTGGCTCCGCCGGATGACGTCCTGCCGCCTGTCGAAGACCCGGAAAAGACCGAAGGGAGCGCCGAGCCGGAGTAGGGGAGAGTCCGCGGCTACCACGAACAAGCGGGCGGGAACGAGCAAGAAGAACGAGGCAACGACAGGTAAGAAGTGAAACGTAAGATTCACCGGCTGGAGATAACGCCGTATTGGACCAACCGGCAGACGGCGTCCAAAGTCACGCGCCCTCGCCATTCACAAACCGAAGCGGCGCCCGGAGCTTTCCAGGCTATGGGCCAACCGCCGTCTTCCTGTTGCAGGCTCTTGAGATGTTCGAGGTGGCCCTCGATCTGGGCATGAGTGAAGATCCTGCGGAACATCGAGTCCGGTCGAGGCGCGAAATGCAACCGTGTCAGCCCGTACCTGTCCAGCGGCGGCTCCGGGATGAAATAGTAGCGCAATTATGGCGCGGACCAGGAATCCAAAGCAAGGGATACACGGATACTGCAACGCTATTTGACACGGAAAGACTGGTTGTCATGTGTCGCGTCCGCCCGCAGGATGATACCCGGAACTCCCTGGGGTTGGGATACCGTAGGAGTGTCTCTCGATTTGAAAGGTTCCTTCCTTGACGCTACAATCCACGTCATGGTCCACGTGCGGATAAGGTTACCATCGCACATTGCCAAAATGCTTGGTGTGGAGACTACCGGCTGGCTTGAGCTGGATAGGGAGATCGAAGAGGGGACTACCGTACGCGAACTACTGTCAATTCTCGTCCTCACCCGCCCGGGCTTTCGCGAGTCGGTCTTCAATCCGGATGTGGGTCTGGTCAACGAGCAAACTAACGTCGTGCTCAACGAGGAGTTGTTGACGTTCGCTGAGATATCGGAGACCAAGCTGGCAAATAACGATACGGTGGCTCTTCAGCCAATATATTCCGGTGGGTGAAGTATCCGGCAATAGGGTGCCATTTTCATCTTGATCGGAAATGAACCAGGAGGAGTTGGGTCATGGCAAAAGACAGGGTTGCGGTTTATCCAGGTAAATTCATCAGGGTCGAATTGACGGCCGGCAGAACCACCGAACAGGTCTTCGACCAGAAGACCATGAGGGAATATGTGGGGGGCACGGGCGTCGGGGCGAGGATTTTGTACGATGAGGTCAAACCTGGTGTGGCTTGGGACGATCCGGACAATAGAATCATATTTGCCACCGGCCCGCTGGCGGGGACGAGAGTAACCGGCTCGGGTACTTTCTCGGTGGTGACTAAGGGATGCCTCACCAACGGCGGGACGGCCACTCAGGCGAACGGCTATCTCGGAGCCTTCCTGAGATTCAATGGACTGGTGGGTGTGGTGGTGCAGGGAGCTTCCGATCACTGGGTCTATCTCTATGTTCACGACGGCGAGGCAGAAGTCAGGGATGCCCGGCATCTGCTCGGGAAGGACACCTGGGAGACTGAGGACGCCATCAAGAAAGAACTCGGCTTCGCCGAGAGGCAGATGAGTGTCTTCGGCATAGGTCCCGCCGGCGAGAACCTGGTGAAGTTCGCCGGTGTCGTCGGGGATAAGGGCCACGCCGCCGCCCACAATGGGACCGGAGCCGTGATGGGTTCCAAGAAACTCAAGGCCATCGCAGTTGCCCGGGGCAATTCCAGCGTCGAAGTACACGATCGGGAGGCTCTCGCCTCACTGGCGGCACAGATGAGCGAGTCTCTCCTGAGCACCCCGCAGGGGAAGTCCGCCTTCGACTGGGGTACCAGTATGGCCTTTCCCGGCATGCTTGCCAACGGCAGCCTGCCGATAAAGAATATGAACACCAGCCTTTTCCCGGATTACGAGCAGTTCCTGGGTGAGAACTACCGCGTGAGCCCAGCCTTTGAGATCAAGCCAAGTCCGTGCTGGGCATGTCCGTCACATCATCTCCACATGATGAAGGTGGTGGAAGGACCCTATGCCGGCTACGAAGGCGAGGAACCCGAATACGAGTGCTGGTCCGAGCTTGGGCCGCTCATCATGAACCGTGATGTTGTGGGCGCTTTCGTGCTGAGCAACGATGTGGATAGACTTGGGTTCGACCTCAACGAGGCCGGCTGGCTCATCGCCTTCGTGATGGACTGCTACGACCGGGGAATAATCACCAGGAAAGATACCGACGGTCTGGAGATGACCTGGGGAAACGTCGAAGCGACGCGGGCCATGCTTCGCAAGATCGCCACGCGGGAAGGTTTCGGCAACGTGCTGGCCGAGGGCATAAAGAGGGCAGCTGAGAAGATTGGAGGCGAAGCCCTCAAGCACGCCGTGTATATCCAGAAGGGTCACGCCCCGCGGGGGCACGACCACAGGGCCCGTTGGACCGAGATACTGGACTATGCCACTTCCAGCCAGGGCACCATCGAAACTGGCCCGGTTAGCGGGGTACCTGCCGAATTCAGATTGCCGGGATTCACGGATCCTTTTTCCCCCGACCTGGTCCCGCTCATGGTTGCGAAATTCAAGCCTAAGCGCCAGTTTACGGATTGCCTGGGAGTCTGTAACATGAGAGTAAGCCAGGACTTCGCGTTGCTCTTGAAGGTTGTTAACGCGGCTACGGGCTGGGACTTTGCTGCAGATGAAGCCATCGCCGTTGCCAACCGGGCCGTGAATTTGTTAAGGGCGTTCAATATCAGGCATGGGGTTGGTCTCGATGTAGAAATCCCATCCTCATGGTACGGCTCGGTGCCCGCGGACGGGCCGGCCAAAGGGAGGGATATCATGGCCCACTGGGATTATATGCTCGATGCCTACTACAAACATATGGGATGGGACAGGCAGTCCGGCAGACCCCTGCCGGAGACGCTTCACAACCTGGGACTTGTTAACGAGAGTGATGACCTCTGGAAATAGCTCGGAGACAACGATTCTCCTGAACGTCACATCGCGGTCCATTGTGCAACGAAAATCCAGCATTACACACGGGACGGGGCAACGGTATCGTCGTCGGACGAGTCCGCTCCGATCCGACGATGATCATCATGGAAATCTGGACAGGTAAGAGATGAGTCGCAAGCGAAACCATGGCCGAAGTAACGGGATACGGCGGCTATACGGGCTGGATTCCGATCGATGGGGCCGAGGCCGCACCGTTGCTCAAGGAGATCTAGGAAAACCTGTGAAGGTCGTAACGGAGGGTCGCCACCATGGCCGGTAGAACAGAAACGAAGTTGTTTCCATGGTGGTGGGGTTATCTGGTGGCCGTTGCCTCAGTAGCCATAGCCACCGGGTTGAAGTCCCTGGCGCAGCCCTCAATTATCCCCGCCAATGTGCCGATCCTTTACTTCCTGGCCATCGTCCCCACGGCCATTTTCTTTGGTTTCGGTCCGTCTATTTTTGTCGCCATTCTCAGTGTCTTTGCATTCGACTACTATTTCATTCCGCCGCTTCACCAGTTCAATGTGCGCGATCCCGTGGAAGCCCCGATTGTGGCCATATTTCTCTTTACGGGTCTGACAGTCAGCTATCTGGCTTCGAATCTCCGGCGGAAGAACGCGGAAGCGTCCCGAGAAATCACGCGCCCGGAGACAGAGCGAAGCAGAGCTTTCGAGGTACCGCGGCCAGCTTGAGGACCTGGTGAGGCAACGGACCACCGAACTGGCAAAGAGCAACCTGGCCTTGAAGGAAGACATTGCGGCGCGAACGAAGGTTGAGGATGAGCTGCGCACGGCTAACGATAAGCTGCGTCAGAGCGAGGAGCGGTTTAAGAGGTCCGAGAATATCGCCCATCTTGGCACCTGGGAACTCGATGTAGGCAACAACCGTCTTTCCTGGTCAGACGAGGTTTTCCGGATTTTCGGGCTCGAACCGCAGGAGTTCGGGGCGACGTACGAAGCCTTCCTCGAAGCGGTCCATCCCGACGATCGGGCTGCGGTTGACGCTGCCTATTCTGGTTCGATTCGTGAAGGAACGGACGGCTACGAGATCGACCACCGGATTGTGCAGAAATCCACCGGCGAAGTCCTGTACGTCCACGAGAAATGCGAGCACATCAAGGACAAGAGCGGCGCCATTGTCCGGTCTGTCGGCACGGTCCACGACGTCACCGAACGCAAACAGGCGGATCAGATCAAGGACGAGTTTATCGGTCTGGTGTCACACGAGTTGAAGACCCCGCTCACGGTGATCATCGGGGCTTTGGCTGTCGCCATGTCCGAGGAAATCGCGCCGGAGGACAAGCAGTCGCTACTGAACGATGCTGCCTGGGGTGCTGACAACATGGCCGACATAGTGGATAACCTGCTTGAGCTATCCAGATGGCAATCAAAACGCCTTACTCTTAGAGCGGAACCGATCGACCTCGCACAGGTTATATCCGAAAGGATCGTTCAATCGTCGAAGAAAACTGACAAACACCGGCTGGTGGCAGATATTTCTGATGACCTGCCCGCGGTCAAAGCCGACCGGACCAGGCTCGAGCGCATACTGGAGAACCTCATCGATAATGCCATCAAGTATTCCCCGGAAGGCGGGGAGGTAAGGGTTTCGGCCGAAGTGCAGCAGGGCAATATCGTGCTCGGCGTCAGCGACCAGGGAATAGGTATCGATGCCGCAGACCAGGTGAATCTTTTCCAGGCCTTCCACAGGTTGGAGACTGGCCCGTGGACCTCAATACAGGGAGTCGGACTGGGACTGGTTGTCTGCCGCCGGCTGGTAGAAGCACACGGCGGACGCATATGGGTTGAATCAGAGCGCGGCAGAGGCTCAACTTTCTGCTTCACACTCCCAGTAGAGAAGCGCGCCGGGTCTGGCAGTTAGTCTCCTCGCACGCTCGCAGGAACCGGCACGCGTTCCAGCTTCAAACCCATCTTCGGTATGGTGGCAGGAATCTTCTTTCTGGTGGCCGCACTCATCTCGAGGCTGCTGGTGCCGCCGGGCGAATTATTGCGGGGCCTGTAGTATAGTTGAGGCGTGTCCAACCGGGGCTAATGCGAAGGGAGGGTTGGTCAATGAAACTCGACCGATCACCGGACGTCACGCGGCAGATGCTGTTCCAGGCAGGGATCGCGATCGACGGAGACAATCCCTGGGATATTAAGGTGCGCACCGGGGATTTTCACCACAGAGTCCTGGCTCACGGATCCCTCGGGCTCGGCGAAGCTTACGTGGATGGCTGCTGGGATTGTGAGGCTCTTGATGAATTCTTCTTCCGGGTCGTCCGGGCGCAACTGGCGAATCGAGTAAGGAGGAACTGGAACGTGCTTTCTCAGGCACTGCTGGCCCGGGTTCTCAATATGCAGTCCCGAAAACGAGCCCTCCAGGTGGGAGAGCGACACTATGACCTCGGCAATGAATTGTTTGTCGGCATGCTGGACAAACGCATGACCTATAGTAGCGGCTACTGGAAAGACGCTCAATCTCTGGATGAGGCGCAAGAAGACAAGCTGGAGTTGATTTGCCGGAAGGTCGGGCTTGAACCCGGGATGAAAGTCCTCGATATCGGTTGTGGCTGGGGCAGTTTCATGAAGTATGCTGCCGAAAAGTATGATGTCCGCGCCGTCGGGATCACGGTGTCCCGAGAACAGGTGGAGTTGGGACGGGCGATGTGTGCCGGACTTCCGGTCGATATCAGACTCCAGGACTATCGAGATGTCCACGAGGAATTCGACCGGGTGATTTCGGTCGGCATGATTGAGCACGTTGGCTACAAGAATTACCGTACGTATCTGGAGGTCGTGCGCCGCTGCCTGAAGGACGACGGCCTGTTCCTGCTGCATACTATCGGCGGAAACAGGTCGGTCAGATCCGTCGATCCGTGGATGAACCGGTACATCTTCCCCAACGGGATGCTCCCGTCCATCAAACAGTTGGGCGGGGCGATGGAAGGCCGGTTTGTCATGGAAGACTGGCACAACTTCAGTGCCGACTACGACAGGACACTGATGAGATGGCACGAGAACTTCGAGAAGAACTGGGGCGAGCTCAAGGCGCACTACGATGAGCGATTCCATAGAATGTGGCGTTACTATCTTCTCTCGTGCGCAGGAGCCTTCCGGGCCAGGGGGAATCAGTTGTGGCAGATAGTGCTTTCCAAGAATGGGGTGGTGGGCGGATACCGGTCCGTGCGCTGACGTCAAACCGAAGACAGCACGGGTAAGGGTCGCAAAGTTGAAACCAATACGCGGATCTCTGAGCAACAGACACTATGACCGGATCGTGGCGGCTCCCTACCGATGATCGATTCCAGACGGTGTCGCTCAGGGGCATCGTCGGTTTGACATTCAATTGATGGAGTGCTACAAACAGGGCGCGGGTAGTACATATACGCATACACTGGTCAGAATCGCCAATCCGAGCTGGATAAGCTGAGGCCAAACTGCCTTGTTCGTCGGGCTTGATCACCATTGACCCTGTGGACGGGTTGACCTATGGGCTACTGAACTTGGAGTAGTCGTGACACGAGAGCCTGAGTTCGCACAATGGTCGTGGCGATGGAGTTGTTGAAATCTGCGAGTATTAGGGAGGACCGGTGAACGTAATCTGGATAGTGTCTGACACGGTAAGGCGAAAGGACGTCGGCGTCTATGGAAACACCAAGGTACGCACGCCTTCTATAGATGCCCTGGCTGCCAAGTCGATGCGGTTTGATCGCCACTACGGCGCCTCGTTTCCCACGATGCCGACTCGAGCTGACTTCATGACTGGCCGTTGGACGATGTCGTTCATGCAGTGGACGCCCATACCGCCAGGAGAGGTGTTGCTGGCAGAATTGCTTAGAGAAGCCGGCGTTACCACGGCAGGGATCGTGGATACACCCTTCTTCATTCGTGACGGCATGAATTATGACAAGGGTTTTACGACTTTTTACGAAATACCGGACCACTATTTCGTCGCCAAGGGAGGATACAACCCTCCAGGCAGCCCATACAGGAAACTGCTCGAAAGACGTCCCCAGCACCCGCTTGATCTGGAGTGTTTTGCTCCAAAGACGTTCAACAAAGCGATGGAATGGCTGGCACTCAACAACAAAGAGCACTTCTTTCTCTACCTCGATACCTGGGACCCCCATGAACCTTGGAACGCACCAGAGTACTACACCGAACCCTATTGGCCTGGTTACGACGGCGAACAGATCATGCCCTTCTACCGACACTTGAAGGAAGTGCCCGGGTTCACTGAAGAGAAGTTGAGGAAGGCCCATGCGGCCTACTGTGGCGAAATAAGCATGGTTGATGCCTGGATCGGCAACCTGCTGAGACAAGTCGAGTATATGGGGCTGATGGAAAACACCGCCATCATTTTCACCACCGATCACGGTTTCTACTTCGGAGAACATGGCATTTTCGGGAAGATGGTCTTTGCACCGGATCCAAAAGAGGCGGCCGGGCCGACCAAGTATGGACGCTCGCCGGGATCCTGGGCGCGGTCGCCGCTGTATGAAGAAAATGTGGCGATTCCGCTAACGATCTACGTCCCCGGAATGAAACCCGGGGCTTATCACGGGCTGACGTCGGCGGTTGATCTCATGCCGACGGTACTTGATCTTTTCGAGCAGTCCATACCATCCCGGGTTGAGGGTAGATCGCTGTTGGCGGCGGTGAAAAACCCCGCTCTGCCCGGCCGTGACTTCGTGGTCAGTTCGTGCCCTTTCATCAATGCGGGGGACACGGACCAGCTGGTGGACCACCTGTTGAGAAAATGCGTTACCCCCTCAATGGCGACCATCACGACCGAAAGGTGGTCATTACTTCACGACTGCGAGCCGGGTGGATCGGAGTTATATGATTTGTCGGCTGACGCTAACCAGGAGAAGAATGTAATCGGCAAGAACATGGACGTGGCTCGTGAGTTACACCAGTTGGAGCTGAAGTTCATGCGGGAAACGAACGTCCCGAAACGACTACTCGAGCCGCGGCTTGACCTTCGAATGTAGTGACCGTACTCTGGAGAGCTTATTCCTTGGATTAGCGGTGAGGTACTGTGAGTGCCCCACCACTAATCCAAGGGACCTATCTGAGCTCTCAGGCACTGTTTTGTCTGAACCACCCCACCCCCGCATCAATTGTCTTTTCCAGCGGCGTTTGCGGCATGCCCAGATCGCTGACCGCCTTGGAGCAGTCATAATAGGAGCGTTGGCAGGAGAACCTGGCGGCGCCTGAAACGGCCTACTGCTATCAGCATCTTTGCCGGAGACCAGATCCCGGATCATCTGTGGTACTCAGTCAGGTCCTGGAGCAGCGTCGCCCCGCACTATTCGCTGCGCCTCCTCGGCAAG
This sequence comes from uncultured Chloroflexia bacterium, assembly GCA_963735055.1. Classification (GTDB taxonomy): domain Bacteria; phylum Chloroflexota; class Dehalococcoidia; order Dehalococcoidales; family UBA2162; genus JBBITI01. Next base: position 272,758 of record CAVTJN010000019.1, read on the forward strand.
TTCCCGCGGCACCAGGATCTTGACCGCTCCCAGTCCATCTGCAATCAATCCGTGGATTGTCCCCAGACTCTCCGACTTCAAGAGCACCGGAATGCCCTCGCTCTCCAGGTGCGTCTTCATGATGTACGCGGTCATTTCTCCCTGGACCGTTTCGATGACGACAAGGTCTGATTGTCTCCCGGGCATGGTCGGCCTCCATTGACGATTGAGTCTCCCTGGCGGCGATTCTAGTGCTTGCCGGAGCGGGTGTCAACGGCGAGTCCAATCTGTCCGCTCCCCGCTGAAGACGTGATTGTGGCTTAAGCCCGGGACAGGAGCGACCAGGAGAGAGATGACATGCTCCAGGGCCGGTTCTGGCCACAAAGCGAACGACTATAATTCATAAAGATGCCGGGAACTCCGGAGTTCGTGAAACTCACACAATACCCGGAGGCAGATATCGTACAGTCAGCGAGGTGCCCGGCCCACTTGTTGGCGGCATGACGGGAGGTAAGATGAAGGTTAAGGTAGATCGAGAACTGTGCATCGGATTGGGCAATTGTGTTGCCGTTGCCTCGTCTGTGTTTGCGTTGGACGAGGAAAACAAAGCGGTGGCCACTAACCTGTCCTCAGTAAGCGAAAAGAAGCTGCTTGAAGCGGCCGAAAGCTGTCCCCAGGATGCCATTATTGTCGAAGATGACACCGGGCGGCAGTTGTATCCTTATGTTTGATGAGCCCCCTGTAGTTCGGTCACGAAGGCCCGTGACGGAGGTGTGAGTCCCGGGTTTGAGTCCCGCCGCAGGGTCTTAACTAAACGATTGCCGAAGCTCTCGGAGTTCAATTTGGCAGATGAGCGTATTGATGCCAGTACCCGATCAGGTCATAGGGTTACCCGGGTCTTCGGAGCCCACCCCTGCGCCAGTCGTAACGTGAGGTTTGCGGTCCCGGAGAAGCGTCTCACCTTTCACCGGCCAGGAAACACCGAAGGCAACCACCGCCAGTGACTCCAGCCAGAAAGTGGGGTCGGGGAGGCACAATATCTGCGAGAACGTCATCATGCGGCGCCGGCAGAATGACACAAAACCGTAACTATAGCGGCTTCGATTTCATAACTATGTGATGGGTCCGGGTGTACCATGGATGGAGGTCAATTGAAAGGCAGTCCACTGGTTCGATCCCGGGAAAGGAGGACGGCATGTAAGACGATAACCGATAACCGTTGAATCGTGGACCCATGGCAAAATAAGAGGAGGATACTTTGGCAACTTACATCAATCTTGTCAGCTGGACAGACCAGGGAATAAAGGGTATCAAGGACGCCCCTCAGCGGATAGATGCCTTCAGAAAGACAGTCGAGGCTGCCGGTGGGAAATTGACCGGTTTCTACCTTACGATGGGCCGGTACGACATCGTGACCATTGTCGATGCTCCGAACGATGAGGCGATCGCAAATATCGCACTTAGCACGGGAAGCAAGGGGAACGTGCGCACTGAGACCTTGAAGGCATTTAGTGACGATCAATTCCGTAACATCGTGACCAAGTTGCAGTAGGTCTGGCGCTAACAACTAGTTGGGGGATACGGCCCGGAGCGAAAGAAGAGCCCCCCGGCATGGCAGCGACCCGGCAATTCGCCTTACGGGAGGATCTTGCTCAATTGGCTTTCGATGGCCTCTTTGTTCGGGAAGGCGCCGATTACTTTGTGTCGAATTATGCCGTTCCGGTCGATGAAGAAGGTGGTCGGTATGGCGGTGATGCTATAGGCGGTGGTCACCTTCCGGTCGGTGTCAAGCAACACCGGCAGGGACAGGTTGTTATCCGCCAGGTACTTGCCGGCGGTCGCGGCGCTTTCACCGACGTCAATCGCGTACAACACCAGTCCCTTCGCCGTTTGGCCATCGTATATTTGTTGCAGGTAAGGCATTTCGATCTTGCACGGACCGCACCAGGTGGCCCAGAAGTTGATAAGCACCGGACTACCGCGCAGGCCTTCCAGCGAGATGTTGTCCCCGGCTAGATTCTGAAGCTGGAAGTTCGGTGCCCGGTTGCCAATCTGGACACCTACCGGGATTGTATTAGAGGGGGATGGCGGCCTGGTGGTAGTGGGCGACGGCGGAATGGTGGTCGTCGGTGTGACCGGGACCGTGGTCGGTGGCGGACTGGAGGTGGGGCGGGAGATCGTTGGCGTCAGCGGAGTTCCCGCCCCGGTAGCCGGTGTCGCCGGGGACCCGCAACTGACCGCCGGCAGGGCGAAAACCAGTATTGCGGCCATGGACCTGATCAATCTACTCATCTGAGTACCTGGTTCTATATTAAGCTAGAACAGGCCTTGAAACCAAAACAGCTTGTCGAGAAGTATCAAGGCGCCGACCCCCACCAGCAACAGTGCGCTACCCACGTACACCCAGGTGGAGTAGCGCTGGATGGCTCTCACCACCGGCGTAATGAAACTGAAGGCCGCCCCCAGCACCAGGAAAGGTATGCCCATCCCCGCCGAGTACACCGCCAGGAGGAAAGCGCCGTGCCAGGCCGTCTGCGAAGTGCCGGCGAGCAAGAGAATCCCACCGAGTACCCAGCTGGTACAAGGTATCCAGGCTACCGGGAAGACTGCCCCGATCAGGAAAGAACGCAGGTAGCTGGTGGCCGACGACGAAGATGGCCTGAGGCGTCGTTCAAAGTTCAGCCACGGGACCTTCAACGACAGCAGCATGACCAGCCCAAACACGATCAACAGGATGCCGGCCACGTGGCGCACGACAGACAGGTGACCGGCCAGGACGCCGCCCAGCAACCCCGCCCCGGCCCCCCAGAGCGTGAAAACCACTGAGAAACCGATCACGAAGCTCAATGAATGCAGGAAGGTCGCCAGGCGCCTTCGGTTACCCCCCGCCGCCAGAATCTCCGGGCCGGTCAGGCTGGCCATGTACACCGGCACCAGGGGCAGAATGCAGGGCGACAGAAACGACAGTAGGCCGTAGCCGAAGGCAACCAGAACGGTTATCTCGTTTGCGTCCATCCTCTTACAAAGGGGACTCCCCTCCGGCTGACTTGAGGGGAGTCCCGATGGCCAACTTACGTTTCCTTGACCGTCCGTCAAGCAGGACCTGGTTCATCCGCTCCGGGAACGGCGCGTCAAGGAGCCCGGACCCGGAATTACGGTGCTGGTCGGTTCACTTCGATGTACACCGCCTGGCCCTGGTCATTGAAGTAATAGATAATGGTACAACCCAGGTCTTCTCCCGGCAACTGAGCATCCAACGCCTGGATATCTGCCAGACTGCAGACCTGACCGCTCAAGATGAGGCCGGTTTGCGGGTCAACCTCAAAAGTACGCTCTCCTTTGTCCGTCATTATGGTCACGGTTGACTTGGCCACATCCACTTTGCTGATGGTGCCCTCGACAGAGGTCAGATCGGGTGGATTGGAGACATCAACATAGATCGCGTTGCCCAGCTTGTCGGTGGTCGTGACGATGGTGCATGCCGCCGGATCGCCGCCCAGCGATATCACCTGGTCGATAAAGGCCAGGTCGCAGACAACCCCACCAAGGACAATCCCGGTCTTCGGATCCAATTGATAGATCTTATCGCCGCCGGCCGTCTGTACGGTTATCGTGGACTTGGCCACGTCAACATCTGTGACCGTGCCCTCGACCGCCGTGAGGCCCTGGGGGAAGGCAACATCGACATATATGGCATTGCCCTGCTGGTCTGTGCTGGAGATGATGGTACACGACAGCGGCTCGCCCAAAGAAGTAACCTGGTCGATGAAGGACAGGTCACAGACCACGCCCCCGATGACAATCCCGGTTTGAGGGTCGACGTCATAGACCTTGTCGCCCCCGGCCGTCTTGACCGTTATGGTGGACTTGGCCAGGTCAACATCCTTGATGGTGGCAGCTACCGAAGTCAGGCCCTCCGGATAGGCGACGTCAACATATAGTGCATTGCCTTGCTGGTCTTTGCTTGAAATGATGGTGCAAGTCGGCGACTCGCCAGAGGCCAGCAGGGCATCCAACAGGGCCAGGTCACAGACCTGACCTCCGATGGCAAGCCCGGTCTGAGGATCGATGTCGTAGACCTTGTCGCCCGAGGCCGTCTTGACGGTTATGGTGGACCCGACCAGATCGACATCCTTGATGGTGCCGGTGGTGGAAGTGAGATCCGGCGGATTGACGACGTCGACATAGACTGCCTTTCCCGAGGCGTCGAGGTTGTAGATCAAGGTGCACGGCAGGTCGAAGCCGATCCCCGCCAGGGAATCGATCAGCGCCAGGTCACAGCTTACGCCGTCGATGATAATGCCCGTCCTGGCATCAACTTCATAGACTTTTTCACCATCGGGAGTCTTGATCGTGATCGTGGACTTCTCGATGTCGACATCGGTGACCGTCCCTTCAACCGAAGCGGGTTTGGGCTTCGGCAGGACATAGAAGGAGATGACGGTGCCCTGCTCGTCCTGGTCGTTGACTATGGTGCAGGTAAGAGGTTGACCCGATGCCTCCTGCGCCGCCAGTTCCGCCAGCGTGCACGACTTGCCGTCGTAAGTGATCAGCGTTTGCGGACCGAGCTTGAAGACCTGTGGCCCTTCTTCGGTGGTCACGGTCACTGTGTTCTCCTGCGGGTTGACATCGGTGACGGTCCCCTCGGTGATGGTCACCTTCGGTGGGGCCGCCTTCTGGGCGCACCCCACCGTCAGCATGCCCATCGTGAGCAGGATCGCTGCAATTGCCAGTAATCGCTTTCTCATTCAATAACCTCCTGAGCTTTCAATGGTCCCCGGCTGCCCCGGGCAGCTGAAATCCGAAACGCCCTTGGACCCTTCGCTAATACTTCAGTATCACATGCGGCACGTGACAAAGTCATAAAGTCCAAGGGGGGTCTGATAAAGGATTCGTGACATTTACTCGACTAGCCGGCCACCAACTTGGTGAGGATGTCTTCCAATGCCGACTTACTGGGGAAGCTCCCCACCCTTATCTCCCGGATAATGCCTTCTTTGTCGATCAGGAAATTAGTGGGCGTGGACTTGATGCTATAGCTCTTGGTGACGTCCTGGTTCGTGTCCAGGAGCACCGCGAAGGAGTACTTGTTATCCTCCATGAACTTGGCCACCGCGGCCGGGGTTTCGGTGGGCTTGGAGCCGATAATGTCAATCGTGAGCACCGCGACACCCCGGTCCCGCCATTCGTCGTGTATTTGTTGTAAGAGCGACCGCTCCGCCTGGCAGAACGGTCACCAGGTCGCCCAGAAATTGAGTAGCACGGCTTTGCCTTTCAAGTCAACCAGGGACACTGGCTTTCCATCGAGGCCGGTCAGCCGGAAGCCCGGCGCCGGGCTTCCCGCCTGCGGGCCTTGAGAGGCAGCCGGCGTAGTCGGTGGCGTCTGCGTAACCGGGGAACCGGTTGGCGACGCCGCGATCGTTGGCGTTGGTTGGACCGGGGAAGCCCCGACCAGGCCGCGCAACGCGGTCAGCGCGGCATCGTAGTCGGGATGCTGCGAGACTTCTTTGACGTACTGGACGTACCGCACGGTATCATCTTTGTCGACGACGAAAATGGCCCGGGTGAGTAAATTGAGTTCTTTGATGAGCACCCCGTAAGCTCTCCCGAAGCTGCCCTCCCGATAGTCCGAAAGCACTTCCATGAGGGTGACGTTCTTGGCGCCGCAGTATCGCGCCTGTGCGAAGGGCAGGTCCATACTTATGGTGTAGAAGGCGATCTGCTGAAAATTCCCCGCTTCCTCTTCAAACCTTTGGGTTTGCAGGTCACAAACCGGCGTGTCCAGCGACGGCACCACGCTGATTAACCGCACCTTTCCCTTGCTCTGGGCGAGTTCCACCTCCGTGGCGCCGGCCGAGTTCTCTACGCGGTCATAGGGTGCGACAAGCTTGAAGTCCGGGGCCTTCTGCCCGACCTTCAGTTCCGGTCCGAGCAGCGTAAGCGGCTCGCCGGCCAGGGTGACGGCGCCGCTTCTCTCGATGTCCTTCTGCGGCTGCCCGGTGCCGGTCCCGCAGGAGGACAGGAAGAGCAGCGCCAAAACCAGCGCCGTCCCGATAATTGAGAATCTCTTCGTATGCTGCTCCTTCAGAGTCGTGGTGCCCCACGTCCCACGTTCTTGCATTGCTCAGGACCCTTCCTTAAATTGTAGGTTAACTGGTGTTACAAAGTCATAAAATCGAATGCCCGGAACTGACATTACCGTGACGTTTCATGGTATGGGACCATCAGGATGGGAAGCATTGGTACCTTCATCTGTCACGAATTCTTCATATCTTTCAGGTGCATGTTGTGATTTCTTTACGGGCGATATCCTAATATGCGGTGGGACCCTGCTACAGCCTCCAACGATGGCGCTCACTGTCTTTCGCGGGTCGTTGGTTTTATAATCTCTGGAGAGAGTCAATACAGCGGACGCGGAGGGCGGTTGGCATGAGCAACGAGTCCAAGGGCATTGAAATTGCGCGGCAGTCAGGGACGAAAGCGGTATCGGTGAGGTCCGGTGGAGTCGTCCTCTCGACCCAATCGCAGAATGTCAACCTGCACCTGAAGAGAGACACCGGCCAGGCTTACTTCCTGATTGACTGTTCCGCCAGCATGGCCGGATATAAACTAGAGGAGGCGAAGCAGGGCATCCTCGATTTCGCCAGGGATGCCATCAGAAAAGAGTACCTGCTCGGGCTGATCGAGTTTTCCTCAAGTGCCACGGTTCTCTGCAAGCCGGGCCAGGACCTCAATGTTGTGGCCGACTGCCTGAAGACCATCCATGCGGCGGGCGGCACCAATATGGCCGCGGCAATAAAGGCCGCGATCTCGGCGTTCGAGAATGTTAAAGGCGATCGAGTTATCATCTTAGCGACAGACGGCCTACCGGATAAGGTGGGTGCTGCCCTCGATGCCGGCAAAGCTGCCAAGAAAGAAGGAATCGATATCATCGCCATCGGTACAGATGACGCCGACCAAAACTTCCTGAAGAAGCTGGCTTCACGTGCCGACCTCGGCAGGAAAGTTCCCTCAGAGAAATTCGCCCAGGGTATCGTCGATTCGGCCCAGCTCTTGCCTCCGCCGCGGACGATAGTAAATACATAGCGGGTGAGCCTATGACATGGGAAGAGGCTTGCCGTGCCCTCGGCGTCGCACCGATCGCAACGGCAAAAGAGGTCCACGAGCAGTACCTATACAAGGTCCAGTTGCTGCACCCCGATGGCAACTCGAACAAGCCCGCGGCCGTCAGGAAGAAGGCGGAGGAAGAACTCAAGGCGGTAAACGAGGCCTACGGTGTTCTTAAGGACCCGGCGAACAATCCGTTCGCCAATTCGCCAAGAATCCACGTATCTTCAAGGAAGCTGCGATTCAGGGACGTCGATTTCGGGGAAAGGCGGAGCGCCACTTTCGAGGTCAGCAGCGCAGGCGGGGCGTTCGGAAAGGTCTGGTTAGATGATGCTCCTGCACCGTGGCTGAAAGTGACCGAAATCCGGTCGCTCGGTAGCGAACTGCTCCCCCTGGAGGCGCAAATAGAGGCAAGCGGTATTCTGGAGCCCAATGAGCGCGCTTCTTGCGACCTCAAGATCAGGATCGAGAATATCCAAACGGGGGCCGTGGACGAGGCCATCGTCACCATCGAAATCTGGATGAAAGCCGCGCCGGGGACGCTGAAAGTGTTGCCGGCAAAACCGGCGAGGTTCAAAGGTGTGAAGCCGGGCGCTACGCGAACGTGCCAGGTGGAGATCGCCAACACAGGCCGTGGCTGGCTCCGGGGGCATTTGTTTACGACGAGACCGTGGCTGTCAGTCTCACCTGATCTGGTGAATCTCGAACCGCGCACAAGAACTAAATACACCATCAGCCTGGCAACCCGGGGACTGCGCCGTGGGTTGACAGACAAAGGTTTTGTCAACATACTCACCAATGGCGGCGACGAAAGAATCGCCGTGGACTTGACCACCGCTAGTTCCCCACTGAAACCAATTGGCAGCTTCCTGAAAGTTGTCGGCTGGTGTCTGCTGGCGCTTGGGCCGCCTGCTGCCGCCGTATCTTTTCTACAGCCGGAACCGTGGAAACAGCCTGTCTTGTGGTGGGCAGTCGGTGGCTACGTCCTCCTCATCGCCGCGTTCAGCAAGCTCGTCCGACTCGGGAAAGCCAGGTGAAGAGGGAGAAACAATCTCAACCAATAGGCAGCGTAGTTTCCGGCCTTTTCGGCTTTATGGCGGCCAACTATCCGATGCAAGCGCGACTGGAGGAGCTGGCAGATGAAAGCTAAACGACTGTATATTGTTCCGGCTGTGGTAGCAGTTGCAGCCCTCACTGCGCTCTTCTTCGCCGGACGCACCTGGGGACTGCTCTCTATCGGGTTCTGGCTGGCCGTTGTCGTCTGCCTCGTCTTGCCGGCAGCGCTCATCTACGTATACTTGAGATACAAGAGGCAGAATGAGCTCGTTCGATGTAATAGCTGCGACCGCACGATGATATACAGTGTCTTTCGAAGGAGGGGCGGCTGTCCGCGGTGCCATGGTGATGCATACACCAGGACCGGCACCTGGACGAAGGCGTGATGCGCCTGGTTCTTCCGGGGCCTGACGTGGCGCTCAGTTCACTGTTGCCAGGTGCAAAGCAAGCTGATCGGCAATATCTCATATGGTAGAATGAGGAGAATCTAAGCGCCATGGTGAAAGCTGGAGGTTGTCAATGAACTGGCTGGACATTGTCATTCTCATCATCCTGGTGATCAATCTCTTTGTCGGGCTGAAACAAGGGTTGATCAAAATGGTGATTTCATTCGCCGGGCTCATCCTCGCCATATTCCTGGCCGGGCATTACTATCTGTCGCTGGCCGGCCGTCTCACTTTCATTTCCTCTGATAAAGCCGCCGGCGTGGTGGCCTATGTCGTGATCCTCGTGGTGGTGATGCTGGTGGCTTCGATAGTTGCCTGGGTCCTCAGCAAGGCCGCCTCCGCCATCATGCTGGGCTGGCTCAATCATATTGGCGGCGCCGTTCTGGGCGTGATTATGGCGGGCTTTTTCGTGGGTGCTATCCTGGCCATTTGGGCTAAATACGCTGGCGGCGGCCCTACTATCGCTAACTCATTCCTTGGCGGATTCCTGGTGGACAAGTTCCCCGTGGTGCTTGGTCTTCTGCCCGGCGAGTTCGATACCATCCGCTCGTTCTTCAAGTAGCCACTTTTACTCATTTGGCGCGGCGCTGTGTGCCCAGGTGCTTCCGCCAACTTCTTTTCCCCAATTCGCTGCGGACGCTGGCGAATGAGGAATTGACCACGTCTCTGACTGAGCGGTCCACCTCTTCGCTGTCTATTATTCCCACAATGGCGTCGTAGGTTCGTTCTTCAGCCCGCTCCAGAGCTGCGTCCAGGCCCACGATCCTGGCGATGCTGGGCACAAGGCCTTCGTGCGGATTTGCGGCCCGGATGCGCTGCAATACGGCCGACCTGTTGCGTACCAGGGCCTCGGCGACCCCATGACTTAAGCCTGCCTGGTCCATGTCTGCCTGAAGGCGGGCCACGATGCGCTCCGTTACCCGGTCGGTTATCTCCTCTTCGAAACCCTCGACCAGCGCCAGGGCATTACGCGTGACGAAGCCGTCGCCGAGAAACCGGTCCGCCAGCCGGACAAAACGGGCCACCATGAATAGCCAAACCCACCCCCCGCCGCCCGCGAATCCGTGGCCAATGAGCGCCAGTACCGGAACGATGGCAACGAAGTCGAAGAAGTGGGTGAGCAAGTATTTGCCCCGCTGCCAGCGGAACCCGCTGCGGGTAAGTAGTTCCGCGGTGAGAATAACCCCCAGCCCGGCGTCAACCAGTACCCAGGCGGTGGGTATCGGCCCCGGGGTCCCCAGACCCCATCTTGCCAGCAGGATCAACGACCCCAGCGCAAGTCCGAAAGCGACCCAGTGCAGAGCTGCGTTGCGGTGCGGCAGTGCCTCCATCTCCTCGAGGCGCGCCTGTATGGCCGACCGGTCTTTCAATGATACGGTCCCGGTCGAACCGTCCCGGCCGTCAGGGTGTATTTGTCTGGTCCCGGGTGCGGGCTGGTGTGGTTTCAACTCGGTTTTGTAGTGACATGTCTGCTAACCCAGCCGGAAAGCTAGGAATTCACTTGGACATATTTTAGCGCGCGACGGATATCGAATTCATAAAATCGACGGGGAATAGCTTACAGATTCGTTACAAATGGGAAGGCCATGCTGATGTACGGAAATTCTGTTAGGGCTGTTTTGGGGGACTTTGTGGAGCCCGGCGACCCCTCCCCACCTGCTTTGACTACGGGACAGAACGACGCGAGTCCGCTGATTCCAGGTGCTCTTCCAGCAGCGTCAAGTTGATTCCAATCCGGGTAATGAACACTTCGTAGTGAAGGGATCGAATATACGACTGCGCGTGCTTAGTTTCCGCAATGTATCCGATCATCCCGTGGTATTTGCGATGATGTGCAGGTACGAAATCGGTCGATTCGTCATCGCCCCGGAGCAGCACGACCCTTACCCGGTGTCCGTCCCTGAATCTGGGTATCAGCGTCTGACTAGCCATCGTCGTCCCTGTCTCCTTTCTCTATCCAACCCCCAAAAGCACCGCCTTGCCGGGCAGGACGGCGATCTGTTCGCTTGGAATTGAGCTCCACGTCCCCTGCTTTTCTACCAGCACCCATATCTTGTGGTGCTTCAGGTCCAGCTTGAGGTCAGCGGCCAATCCAACGCCCACCCCGTCAGCGGTCATCACCTCTTTGCCAAGCAGGACCTGCATCAATCCAACAGCGATCATCAACGTCTGTAAATCCTGCCACAGGTCCATCTTATCGTCACCTTAGATCACTAAACCTCACCTCTAGTAACGGAAAAACCGGCAAAATGTTACCGGCCGTCGGATCACCCGTGAATGAATTGGACCGCAGCGGCTCAGGCAGGCGGCCGCTCCCAGTTATCCCGCCCGGGCGTGGACCAGCAAGAGCGGCGTTTCCCCATGCCGCAGGACTCTTTCGGCAACGTTGCCCAGAATCCAGCGGGCGGGACCGGACCGTCCGTGGGTTGACATAATAACGATGTCGGCGCCTACCTTCTTGCCCACATCGATAATATCGCCGGCCGCATCAAACCCTGAGGTCACCACACTGCTTGCGTCCAGTCCTTTTTGCTTCAGGGTCTCCTGGAGAGCCGCCATCTCCGCCTCGACGCGCTTCTTTTCCCCCTGGTCGAATTCGGCGTAAACGGCATGGTATGAACCGCCGCCGGACCCGTCATCGAAGGGGCGGATCATGCGGGCCATCTGGAAGAGGGTGACGCCGGCTTTCAGCTTACCCGCCAGTTCCTCACCGACCGGCAGGGCCAGTTTGCTGAGGTCGGAACCGTCCAGCGGTATCAGTACCCGGTTAATGAGATGGTCCTTCTCCCCGCGGCGCGGCACGTTCTGCGGCCGGATGAGCAATACCGGTACTGGTACGGTCCGGCAGACATGATCGGCCACGCTCCCGAGCATCTTGCCGACTCGAAGACCGGAGGCCCCCACCGCCGCCATGACGATCAAGTCCAGGTCATTGTTCGCGACGAGTTTACAGATGTTCTCGGCCGGTTCGCCGGCCTCGACTCTGGCGGTCACGGTGACCGCCCCGGCCCGCGGCAGGCCGCGCTCCAAATTTGTCCGTAGCTTGGCCGAAAGGCTTTCCAGATAGACCTGGTGCATGCGCTCCTGGGACCGGTGCTCTTCAGGGTGCGCGTGGTACAGTACGATCTCGGAGCCGAATGCCTTGGCCAACTCCTCAGCGTAAGGAATGGCAGTCTCGCCAACTTCCGAACCATCGAGTGGCAACAGTATTCTGCTGAACATGACCCCTCCTTTGTTGGCGGCAACCATCGATCATCGGGTACAAGTAGCTATTGTACTGAGGGCACTGGCGAACGGTCAGGTGGCCCAGGCCCGATCGCGGCGACGATGCCCCACCGAAAGGCCGGGGGCGGGGTGTACAGTAAATGCGGGTGTTTGTGCCTGGATGCCGGAATTGCCGGCGGCATATTGACAAGAATCTGAGGCTGTGGTAGTATTTAGAGTGTCGGGAAGGTGTGACTTCTCCCGGCAATCAGCCGCTCTGGGAGCGGCTTTTTTGTTGCCCGCGGCACCTGCGGCCCGCCGGATTCCGGCGGGCTTTTTGTTTTAAGGAGGCGGTATGTCCGATTTCATCAACAGCCGGCAGGAGGCGTTCTGTATCAAGTACCTGGAGCTCGGTAATTTCAGGGAGGCGGCGATAGCTGCCGGCTACCGCGCCAGGAGTGCCCGCAACGCGGGCTGGCGCAGTATGAAGAATCCTCGGATCGCCGCCCGGATCAATGAACTGCGGCGGCGCACCGAGGATGCGGCGGTGGTCAAGATACTGGAGCGCAAGCGCATCCTGAGTGAAATTGCTCGGGCCCGTATCACCGACTACCTGAATGACGCCGGCGACGGCCTGGCCGTGGACCGGGGTATCGTAAACGCCGGGGCGGTGGCCGAGGTCAGCGTGCAGACCCGGTTGGGCAGGGACGGGCAGGCGGGGAGCGTCGTCACGCGGCTGAAGCTGCACGATCCGGTCCGGGCGATTGACCTGCTTAACAGGATGGAGGGGCTCTACACCGACGCGGAGTCCCCGGGTACCCCGGCTATCCGTATCACTGAGGTCGTTATGGTCCGTCCGGAACCGGCCCGGCTGGAAGCGCCGGAGGCCGGCACCGGCGGTTGACCGTGCCCTCGCAAGCCGGACCCGCCGCGGGCCATTCTTTCAGAAAAGTGGAGGGGGGCAAACTCTATTTCGACCCCCACCCCGGCCAGCTCCGCGTCATGGACTCGAAGGCCCGCATTGTGGCCATGCTGGCGGGCACCCAGGGCGGCAAGACGGTCCTCGGCCCGCACTGGATGCACCGTGAGATCGTCGGTGGGCTCTTGCCCGATCGTAGCCCGGACCCGCGCTTCCCAGCGCGGGGTGAGGGTGACTATCTGGTCGGGACCGCTACCTTCCCGCTGCTGAACCTGAAACTGCTGTCGGAGTATCGCCTGGTCTTTTGCGAACTGCTGCACTGGGGTAAGTACGCCGAGCGCAATGGTACCCACGTTATCACCTCGATAGACGGGAAGAGCCGGATCATCTTCTTCTCGGCCACCAACCCGGAGTCCATCGAGTCGGCCACGGCAAAGGCGGCCCACCTGGACGAGGCGGGGCAGAAGCAGTTCCGCCAGGATACCTGGCAGGCGGTCAACCGTCGCCTGGCCATCAACCGGGGGCGCATCCTGATCACCACCACGCTGTACACCCTGGGCTGGCTGAAGACGGACGTCTACGACAGGTGGCGTGCCGGCGATAGCGACATCGAGGTAGTCCAGTTCGACTCGACCGCCAATCCGGCCTATCCCCTCGAGGAGTACGAACGGGCGAAGTCATCGCTCCCGCCCTGGAAGTTCGCCATGTTCAACCGGGGCCGCTACGAGACGCCGGCCGGTCTGGTGCACGACTCCTTCTCGGCGGACGACATCATCGACCGCTTCCCGATACCGAAGGACTGGCTGGTGTATGTGGGCCATGACTTCGGCCTCGCCAACCCGGCCGCTCTGTTCACCGCTCAGAACCCGGCCAGCGGCGAGTTGTTCTACTGGCACGAATACCTGCCCGGGTCGGGCAAGTCGGTCCATGACCACGTTGAGGCGTGGCAGAAGATCGTCGCCGGCTACAACGTCATCGCCCGGGTCGGCGGTAACCACCAGGAGCAGGAGACCCGCGATGCTTACACCGCCCACGGCTGGCATATCCTCGAGCCCCGGCAGCGGTCGGTGGCCGAACAGGTCCTGAGAGTGATCGGCCGGGAGCGGCTGCACAAGATCAAGGTCTTCCGGGACCTGCGCGAGATCATCGAGGAGAAGCAGACCTTTTCCTACGAGCTGGACGACAAGTACCAGCCCACCGACAAGTATGAGGACGAGGCCGGCAGGCACCTGCTGGCGGCAGAAAGATACCTGCACACCTACTTCACGCCGGAGACGGCCGTCAAGCGCACCTCAAGGGTGACCTACGGAGCATAAGATGTCAGACACCGACACGCTGAAAATGATAATGGCCCGGGAGTCCGAATTGTCCGGGCTGTATGCCCGCATGGACCAGGACAGAGACAACGCCCAACTGAAACAGTACACGCTGACCGGCTTCGACCAGTGGAAGGACAAGGAGATACCGCGGACGGTCTCGGTAACCATGAACGAGCCGGCCGTCTTCGCCAACTCTATCATCTCGGTCCTGCAGGGGGCGAAGCGGCAGACCACCGTCGAAGGTCTCTCGGACACGGCTAACCGCAAGATTGAGACTTTCCTGGATGATGTCTTCTACACGGCCGACCAGCGGCTGCAGAAGCGCAACATCGCCGGGCTTTGGGCATGGGTCTGCAACCACATCGCACTCCGGGGGCCAATCGGGGCGCGCTGGACGTTCGATCCGGACGGACGGCCCAACTGCCTGCCGGTGGATATGCGCTACTGCCCGTTCGACCTGGACCTTCGGGAGGGGATGGGATGGGTGGCCAACCACACCACGCGCTCGGTGGCGGCCATCAAGCAGGAGTACCCGGAGATAATCGGCCTGCCCGACTTTCAGGGCAATATGAGCGTCTATGACTACTGGGACGCCGACAAGAACCGGGTCTATGTCGCCGGTCCGGCCGTAGGTGGCCAGGCCGGAGGTATCCTGGCGGTCGAACGAAAGAATCCCTACGGCCTTGTGCCCTTCGCCATTCAATTCCCGTCGACCGGCTTCATGCTGCTCGACGAGGGCTACCTGGAGCACGCGGGGGAGTCGATCTTCTTCATGGTGCGCGGGCTCTATGCCGAGTGGAACCGGCTGATGTCGATTCAGCAGACGCGGGCCCTGGAAGTGGTCCGGCCGCCTTACGTCCACCAGACGAAGGAGCCGGGTGGGGAACCGCAACCCTATCCGCACCAGATCGGCTCGAACTTGGAGGTGGGGGAGGGGGAGGTCCCGGTGCTGCTTCAGACTCAGGACATAAGCCGTATGTTTCAGGGGGCGGAAGCGGGCATGAGTAGGGCCATTCACAAGGGCTCGGTCAACATCACTGACATGGCCGACGTCTCGGGGGCCCGGAATGCTTCCTGGGTGACCGAGCAGACGCTGATCCGGGACAAGATTCTCGTCCCGCGGACTCAGGCGCTGGAGATGTTCTACCGGCAATTGGCGGACCTCATCATCCGGGAGGCCCGGGTGTCGAATCTGGACAAGGTGCGGCTGGGCCGCGCGGCGGACCGGCGGACCTATTCGGTGGCTGATCTAGCGGATCCCGACACGTACACGATTAGCTTTCGCTACATGCCGGACAACCCACACCAGAAGCTGGCCAACTACTCGGTCGGTATTGCGCTCAAGGGGACGCTTTCGGAAGATACCATCATCCGCGATATCTTCCAGGTGGCCGACCCTGACGGTGAGATCGACAAGCTGCGGAGCGAAGAGGCCCGCAGGAGCAACTCGGTCATCTTCTATTATGACCTGTCAGCCCGCTCGCTGGACGTAGCCAAGACGAAGACCGGGGAAGAGAAGAAACGCCTGCTGAGACAGGCCCGTCTCCTGGCCGACGCCATGGTGGAAGAGATCAAACGGCGGAAGATGCAGTCAGTTGATAGGCCTGCTATGCCGCCGGCGAGACCGAACACGCTTGAAGCGCCCAAGGGTAGTCAACAGGCGCTTCTGGCTATGCCCTCCATGATGGGTAACCAGGGGAACGGCAAGCAACCACAACCCGCGGAGGTGAGCAATGGTCAATAGTCTGAATCCGAACCGGCGAGGCGATCCGCGCAGGATACTGGGGCCGAATCCCGGGTACAGCGGTTCGGTCGTCGTCCATAGCGACTCATTCACGCAGGACGATCTGGACCGGATGTACGACGAGGCGATGGCATGGGAGCCGCCCCCTCCCGGAATGCCGGGGGCACCGGCGCCAGGAATGCCGACGGCCGGAGCGCCCCAAGCTGAACCGCGGGCCTGACGGAATATGAACGTACAGGCCCTTCGTATTTTAGGAGGATTCATGGACGGAACTGAAGAAACGGCGGGACGCTCTTCCGTAGAGGGAAAGTCTTCCACCGCGACCAAAGACCCTTCAACCACAACCCAAACGTATACCCAGGAACAGGTAGAGAAGCTCGTGAATGAGCGGCACTCGAAGCTGGACAAGACGATTGCCCAACTCACCAAAGAGCGGGACAGCTTCAAAGCCTCGCACGACTCCCTTTCTGCACAGTTTGCGGACCTGCAGCGACGGATTGACGAGGTAGACGAAGCGAAGTACAAGGACGACCCGGACCAGCTCGACATCTTCCAGCGGCGCAAGAAGCTGCTGGCGGAGCAGGCAGCCCTCAAGGCGGAACGTGATGCCCTGGCCAAAGAGAAGCAGGACAACGCCGAACGCCTGGCGAAGGCCGCCGAGGTTGAATGGGATGGGACCGTGCTTGAGATTGCCACCGCTGCCAAAGGCGACGCCGCCAAACTCAAAGAGAAGGCAGCACAGTACGGCATTACGGACGCCGGGAAACTGCGCGGCCTGGCGTCTGACCTGTGGCCGGCCGGCATCACACCTGATTCGGGGCAGACGAGTGGGGGTAGTACCGGACTTCCCGCCGATGCGTCCAGCAGGGACCGCATCGCCAAAGGACTCAAAGACTGGAAATAATCTGGAGGTAACACATGGCAGCGACACTGGCTGAATACAAATACCTGGGCAACGCGGCCGAGGTACGGCGCGGGATCGCCATCACCATCGTCAGGGAATTCCCCTGGCTGGCCCGCATGCCCTTCGTGGAGATCAACAACAACGCTTCCCGGTACAAGATGGAACTGGCCGCCGCCGCCGCCGGGACCTACGAAGTAGGCGAGACCTGGATCGAAGGCACGCCGACCTGGGAATACCGGGATGCCAACCTCTCCATCCTGGGCGGAGATGCCGACGATGACAATTTCGGCAAGCTGTCCGCCAACGGCGAAGACACCATGGCCGCCATGGTCGAATTGAAGAGCAAGGCCGTGGCCAACTGGTTCGCCCAGCTCTGTATTCTGGGACGGACCACCGCGGTGGCGACGTACAGCGCCGAGAAGAACTTCAAGGGTCTGCTGCGTTTGCTGTGCGAGGCCGAATCCTCGACCGCCACCGACCTTGACGGAGCCTTGTACTCCGCAATCGGGGCAGCCAACAATGCCCAGGTCATTCAGGCGGCCTCCGGCGCCTCGGCGACCCTTACCCTGGACATGGTTGACGTTCTGGTTGACCTCGTGAAACCGAAGCCGACCACGCTCGTGATGAACCGGCTGATGAGGCGCAAGCTGGCGTCTCTCGCCCGGGCCGCCGGCAACAACCTGCAGCACGACACCGATGCCCTGGGCATGCCGGTGACGCGGTACGGCGAGCAGGAAGTCCTGGTCGACGACTATACCCCGGTCAACTTCCCCGATCCGTCGGCCCTGGTGTCCGCTCCTGCATCCTACACCCCGACCACGGCTGTGGCCGCCGGCAACGACACCTCGCCGATCTTCGCCGTCCGCTTCGCTGAGGACGGGCTGTGCGGCATCAACGGCGAAGGCATGATCCAGGTCGAGAAGTTCGACAAGCTGGAGACCAAGGATGCCAGGCGGGTCCGCATCAAGTTCTACGCTGGTATGCGCCTGACCAACAAACTGGCGGCCGCCGGCCTGTTCTCGGCCACGGCAACCTAATCCAACAAGGAGAAATGAAACATGGCATCACCTAGCGTACCCATTCAAATGACCTTTGACACCAGCAAGACCGCCGACAGCACGGGGGCTACGCGTTCGTTCTGGATGCGATTCCCCGGTCTGCGCGGTGCCTCCGACGTAGATGCGGCCGCCATCTGCTACTACCGGGAGAATCCCTACGGGGAAGACCTGGTGGTAATCGGTGGCCTGGCGATCGTGACCACTGCCTCCGGCAACGTGGCCACCGACATGGACATCGGCCTGGGCGATAACGCCGCGGGCTCGAACCTCGGCGCCGAGATTGCCGACGGCATGGTTGCCGCTACCCTCAACACGGCAGGCGTCAAAAGGCTGATGGCGCCCCTCGTCCTGGCGACTCCCCCGGCGGCTCCGATCTGGAAGGCGAAAGGGACCTCGACCGATGCTTTCCTGGGCATTATCCAGAGGGGCGACGTGGATGCGTCCGCCCTGCGCTGGACGCTGTGCCTGCATGTGGTCCCCTACGTGGACCTGATCAACTCCAACATCGAACTCGGCGCACTCACCGTAGCCTAGCAGCTGGTCTGGGAGCGGGGCTGCCCCGCTCCCAGACGTACAGAAAGAGAAACTGACAGATGGAGGGTTTAGTGTCAGAGATACCGGAGATCACGTTCAACGAGTTCCATACGCTTAAGGCCGGGCAGATCCGGGAGATGAAGTCGGTCATCGTGACCGCGGACGGCGAGCGGCTGTTTACGGCCGTAATCGTTCCTCAGAACGTGGGCATGGCCATAACGGACGACATAAACATCCGCGCCGAATACCTCGGGGCCCGGGCCAACACCGTAGGGGGAAAACACCCGGACGAGGTGATGGCCGTCGGCGGTCAGCCGTCAGCTGACAGTCGTCAGGATTTGCTGAAAGCTGATCGCTGAAAGCTGTTGGCTGAGGGAGGTGAAGAGATAGTGCCGCTCTTCGAATTCAGCTGTGACAAGTGCGGCCGGTTTGAGGCAGCGCGGCGGTACGACCAACTCAGCTCCGTTCGATGCCCGGCTTGCCGGGGGGAGGTGCGGCGGGTGTACTCCCCGCTGGCCTTCTCCTTCGGCTGGCGGCTCTCTGACGAGAGCCACGAGCGGGGTCATAAAGACCAACTGGTAAAAGACATCTAGTTGAATGCGCAAAGGAAGATGGTCAAGGGGACACGCGACTGCTGTGCCCTTCGACAAGCTCAGGGTGAGTGGATCGGGGGATTCGGCGCCGCTCATGGTGAGCATGTCGAACCAAGCGGCGGGGGCCCCGGTCTCATCCCCTTGACCACCCTCCGCTAACGCTTCGGGGAGGTGAACTATGGTTGACTCAGCTTTGTTTGATCCTTATGGGCGGCCGCGGACCCAACCACTCCAGCGAGAGCCGTTCCTCTTCCGGCCCGGGTCTGCCGCCCTGGCCAGCGGGGCAGTAGCATCGGGGACTCGCAGCGGTGGGGCAACGGTCAATTCGGGGGCTTCGGCTGATACCACCGTCTGGGGGACGGAGGTTGTCTATGCCCCGGCCCGGTCCGGCAAGATCGACGGCCTGGCCAGTGGGGGGGTTGTCTCCGGCCAGTTGACTATCGGCATCGTCGCTTCCGGCGCCACGCCCAACGGTAAACTGACGGCCCGAATCCGTAACCAGGACGGTACCTGGACAACCTTCCTGGCTTTGACCGGAGCGCTCGCTCTCAGCACCACCGAAATCTTCAAGACCTACGACATCCCCTATCTCTTGACCACCGCTGACTTCAACGCCGTGCCCTTTGGCCTGGCTATCGGCGTGCAGTCGGACTCGGCGGACAATACCGCCACCGCCCGCATCATGGAATCCAGTTACCTGCAAGGTGAATTCGAGCCCGGCACGTAGGCTATGACAATCGACTTGACCAGTCCCTATCAAACGAAGGCTCATGCCTTCAAGGGCAATCTTCACGCTCATTCGACTGAGAGTGACGGCAACCAGTCCCCGGCCGATGCTGTAACCGGCTACAAGAATGCCGGCTATCATTTCGCCGTGCTGACCGACCATGACAAAGTGACCACTGACCCCGGTGTGTCCGGGATTCTCTACATCGCCGGCATCGAGGAGTCGCAGGGAAACCATATTACCCGCATCAAGGCAGCTACTAATGATGCCACCGTTACGTCGCAGGGCACCATCAATACCGGCATCACGGAGGGGTCATTCCTAAGTCTGGCCCATCCGGTCTGGCCTGCCAGTCCGAACCAGTTGGCCTGCTGCCTCCATTGAGGCACTGACGGGCTTTCATGCCCTGGAAATATGGAACTATGTGGTAACGCCCCTTTCTGACGCCAGTACCCGGGTTGACGAAGCGCTCACCTTCGGAATGCGGTTCTGGCTCACAGCCGTTGATGACAGCCACGCCGACACCGGCATAGGGAAGGGTTGGGTAGTCGTCTACGCTGACGCCTTGACTGAGGCCGATATTATCGCCAACCTGAAGGCGGGCAACTTCTACGCCTCGACCGGAGCCGATGTGGCCGTGAGCGTGTCGGGGCTGGTGATTACGGCCGGTACGAGTTCGGCGGGCACAATCGACTTCATCGGGCAGGGTGGGGCCACACTGCAAACTACGGCCTCGGCGACCTCGGCGACGTATACCGGCAATGGTTCCGAGAAGTATGTCCGGGTCAAGATCACCAAGGATGCCGACGCCACCCTGGCGTGGAGTAATCCGGTGTGGGTAGACCTGATGACCGGAGGTGGTGGTGTGATTCGTAAGGGTTTGCCGACCTGGATCAACAGATTGAGAGATACATTCTTTCCAAACTCCCGGTGCTCTATGCCCCCCTGTACAAGATGGCCGGGACGGTTGCCCTGACCAGAGACGGCCATGGCTATACCTACACGCGGACCGGGAATGTAGGACGCTCGTTACTTGGGGATAATTTCCCCTCTGTCGCCGGCGCCCCGACGGATTACGGTAGTTTCGAGACCGATCTCTACGGCCTGGGCATCCGGCGCCAGGCCACCATCTTCAGTTGGGCACGTCCCGTTGCCGTAGCCGGGGGGTACTTATATGTCTTGTCCGACTGGAATACGAATGTAGGGACGGCCATCCGTATCGAAAGTCTGTCCGGGGTGACGTGGTATGTCTACCCCAACAATCATCGGATTACGGCGACGGTGGTTCCCAATCTATCCCTCAACACCAGTTGTCTGATTACCTGCATCATGGACGGAGCGGTGATGCGGTTGTTCGTCAACGGCGTGCAAATGGGTGTGGATACTGCCCTGGCTGAAGACGTTGGTGATAGTGCATCGCCGTTGAGAGTAGGGGCCCAGGGGTCACTGCTGGACAACTCACAACGTCCGGTAATAGTCCACTCCCATACAGTCTATCCCCGGCCCTTCAGCTTTCACGAACAGTGGGAGTGGTACCAGAAGACGAGGCCGATGTGGCAATAGACATCAGGACACGCCTTGAAGAGCGGCTGCAGACCCAAGGCGCAGCTGGTGGGCAGGATCAATGCCCTGGCGGACGAGCGGCAGCGGCTACTCGAAGAAGCCTTGCGGCTGGAAGGGGAGATACGGTTGCTGAAGGAGATGGAAGATGGTCAAGGGGACACGTCCGATCCCCGCCGCTTGGTTCGACCCCACTCCGCTGCGCTTCGGGGACCTGCAGCAGGCTCACCATGAGCGGCTCCCGAATCCACCGACGCGCTCACCCTGAGCTTGTCGAAGGGCCAAGGGAAGACTCAGAGGCGTAATCCCATGGTCTACCAGAACAGGAGGACAACCATCTATGCCCAGAACATATTCCGAGATTCGAGACCTCGTCCTTCAGACGCTGATCGACGCCGGGATCGATCCGGGCGGCAGCGCCAACGAGGTATTCGCCACGGCCGAACTCGACGCCTTCATTCCCGATGCGGTGACCGAAGTCTCGCGCTACCGGCCCCGCATGGTGAAGGACACCAGTCTGACCGCTACGGCGAACCTGTGGAACGTCACCCTGTCTTCGGAGATCCGCCGCAACCTGATCCGGATCGTGGCCCTGGAGTACAACGCCCAGTCCGGCCAGGACCCGACCAGGTGCCGCCGCAACTTCACCCAGTTCGCCAGTCGAGCTGAGGTTGAAACTGGACAGCGGCCCCGGCCGGCGGGGAAAGCATCTATTTGTACCTGCACAAGAAGCACCTGCTGGTCAATGTGGGGACGACCGATCTGGCCGGGGCGGCAAAGACTCTGGCGGCGATCGGAGCAACGTCCCTCGTGCTGAAGTCGCTGGGCACGGGCACAATCAACGAGGATACATCCCTGACCATCGCCGGGGATTCGACGGTCTACACGGTCACCTCCAACGCTACGATTGCCACTGCCGAAGCCACGGTGAGTATTACTCCGGCCCTGGTGGTCCAAGCCGACGCCGACGATGTGGTAACGCTGGCCGCGCCGACTTCCACGCTGGACATTCTTTCCGAATCGCTCCTGGCCGACCTGATAGCGGCCCGGGTAGCCATCAACAAAGCCCGGACCTATATCGGGTCGGTCACGGTGGGGGCGGGACGGTCGCCGGCGGAGATGCTGGGGTGGGGACAGCAGCAGATGGCCGACACTATCCGGCAGCTGCGGCAGAGCGCCATTCACACGACGTTTGTCGAGTACGCGAGGGACTGACAAGGTGCGGACACTGACAGACACGCTCAACACCTACCAGAAGAGGGGCACGCTGAAGCCGCTGGTTAAGATCGTCCTTACGGACGGCGTGACTACCTACACCTACACCAGGACGCGCATCTGGGCGGCCGAACAGGACGACGCACCGTGGTCTATGAAGCTGGAAGTCACCCTGGACAACGCTGACAGGGTACTGACCGCGCTCGATCTAAGGGGCTTCGTGGCGACCATGTACTGGGGACTGACGACGAGCGCCGGCGAGGAGTATTCCACCGGCGCGGCGTACCGGATCATCGACCAGAAGTTCGAGTCGACTAGGGATGGCCTGTCCTGCGTTCTCACCGGGTGGGGAAGGCCGAACCTGATGGCCGAGGACCGGGCCAGTGCCACCTACGCCCCGACCAGTGCGGATACATTGACGGTGAAGGCACTGATCACGGCAGTCTGCGCGGCGACGCTCGCGCCGTTCACCCACTGCCAGGAGTATGCGGTCGTCTACGACTCCGAAGACTCACTGATCGACTCTTTCATGCCCAAAGACTCTTTCCGCATCTACACGAACGGCTCCCGGCTGGCGGCACTCCGTAGGCTGATCGACTACACCGGCTGCGCCATCCGGTGGGGGGCGGACGATTATATCCACGTCTTCGTGCCGACTGTTTCCGGAACCAGTTACGACTACCAATACATGCTTTAGGAGGTCCCTATGTCAGCACTGTCAGACTACCTGGAAAATAACATCATCGACCACCTGCTGCGGAATCAGGCGTTCACGCCGCCGGCCACGGTCTACCTGGCACTCTTCACGGCCAACACCGGCCTCGAAGCCGACAGCGGTGTGACCGGGGAGGTGTCAGGTGGGGCTTACGCGAGGCAGACGTGTGCACTGGACGCGGCGTCAAGCGGGGCCACGGCCAACACCTCCGAGATCACCTTTCCGACGGCGACGCTGGCTTGGGGGACGATAACGCACTGGGCGCTGGTGGACCACGTTACGAACGTTACCTGGGGGACGAATGTGCATGTCCTGATGTGGGGGGCGCTTGATGTGCAGAAGGTCATCGGGGCCGGGGACGTGGCCAAGGTGAGTGCGGGCGCTCTCGTGGCAACGATGGCGTGATGAAGTCACCGCATGGCCGGGCCTGAGGTCCTCTTCGCTCCGGCGGGGCAAGAGATTGTGATGAGGGGGTCTAGGCGGACGGGAAGGACCGTTCGCCCCAGCCCACCTGGATTCCGGATCAAGTCCGGAATGACGAGGCCCGCGTTACCGTCATGGCCGGGCTCGACCCGGCCATCCACGCCCCACCCACCTGGATTCCTGCTTGCGTGGATCAAGGCGTTGACCATCTTCGACAGGAATGACGAGGCCCCCGTCACCGTCATGGCCGGGCTCGACCCCCTGTGGTTGTCCTTTTCGGAACACAGTGGAGAATGGTCGTCCGCCTTCCGAGCGTAGTGAGGAATGGTCAAGGGGTGACCGCCTTCGTAGCGAAGCGCAGAAGTGGTCGTCCACCCTCTTCCGGAGACCATCGCGGTCCCGATGTTCCCTGCCGTCGAGTGTCCCCTTGACCACCGGAGACCAGACCTGATCGGGGGACCCCCTGTGGTTGTCCCCCTTCTTTCGGAGACCAGGCCATCCACGTCCTCCCCTCTCGTCATTGCGAGGAGCGCAGCGACGAAGCAATCCGAAACGATGATTGCGCGGGCCCAGATCACCGTCATGGCCCGGCTTGCCTGCCCTTCGACCGCAGCGGGGGAGAAGACCGTGATGGGGGTCCCCGGCGGATGGGAAGGCCATTGCCCCCTCCCCCCCTGTCCTTGCGAGGAGCGCAGCGACGAAGCAATCCGAAACCCTGATTCCATAAGATATCGATGGCAGCCACAGTGGGAGGACAACCACAAATGGCGAAAGCATACTACTGGCTCCTCTGGTACCTCGGCTTCCGGGACAACGACGACAACCTGACCACGCCCGACGACCGGGAGAAGATCACCTTCATGCTGCGGCGGTCCCAGCAGCGGATGAAGCTCGCCTGGGCAGTCCTGACACTCGGGACCTTCATGCTGCTGGATGCCCTGATGTGGGCGCAGCACCGATGGTACCTGCTCGCGGTCTACCTGTTCCTGGCGTGGCTGTTCTGGCATGTCCTATGGCCCTATGTGCCACCCAATGAAAAGCGGCGGAGTAGAAAAGAGAATGACTGAACAAGACTTCGTGGCCTTACTGCAACTGGCGGTCACGTCAACGGGGCTGGTGGGGGTGGGGATAGCCTGGTTCCGGGCGGCGAAGGCCCGGGGGGCGTACGAGCAGAAGACCAGTTCCGATATTGAGGCGCTCCGGGCGGCACTGGAAAAGCTGGAGCATACCATTGGGAACGGGGGGCTGGGGGGCTTGAAGAAGGATGTCCAGGACATGAGGGTGGCCTGCGCCGAGCGCATGGCCCGGCTGGAAACAATGGTCGAGGTGGGCCAGTCAAAGTGAGTCCCGGGGTGCCGCCCTGGCCGCGGCCAGGGCGGCACCGGTCCCCTAGTATCCCATCGACTTCTTGAGTGTCTGGTCGATCCAGATGTAGCGGGTGAAAGCCATTTGATTGTCATAGCCCAGCGGCCCCTCACCCCGGTAGTTCTGCAGCCACGGCCACCACATCCGGTACTCGTGCGGCACCGGCATCCATATCCCGACCGATTCTTCGAGGATGAAGGGCGTTATGTCCTTGAGCAGCTTCATCCACTTGGCATCATCCTTGCCGAAATACTTGTTGACTTCGTCGAAGACCGCCCGCGTGCGCGGGTTCTCGTAGTAGCTTTTGTCGTCCAGCGTCTCTTTGATCACGCTGGGCATGGTGTAGGGGAAGGCGGCGGTGGGGCTGCCCACGTAAAGCATCTGGTCGTACGACCGCATCCGGTTCACACTGGCGAAAACGCCCGTTTCCAGCGGTTTGATCTCCATGTCCACGCCGACCTTGAGGAAGTACTGCCGGACTATCGAAAGGAAATCAATATCCGGTCCCGACACGGCCACGATGTTGGTCTTAAAGCCGTTGGGATAACCGGCGTCGGCCAGGAGTTTCTTCGCCTTGTCCGGGTTATAGGTGAACAGCTCCTGGACCGAAGCCGGCATCTGGTTGAGCGGTGTGTACAGCGGTTCCCACGCCTTGAAAGGCGGGTAGGGATGGCCGAGCAACTCGGCTTCGCCGCGGTAGTAGCTCTTCACTATATCGGGCTGGTCGACCGCGAAGTTCAGCGCCTGGCGCACCCGGACATCCTTGAAGGGCAGGTCCGCTTTGTCGGTCCGCATCCACAACTGCTTGTCGGCGCCGGTCACCACTTTGTACTTGAGCTGCGCATTCGCCTTCATCAAGGTCTGTGCGTCGTCAAAAGTCACGTTTGGATAGATGCCGACGTAGTCAAGCTTCGCCGTGCGGAAAGCGGCCAGGCGGGTGGACACGTCGGTGATGATGAGCTGCTTGAGGCCGTCGACGTACGGTATCTGGTTCGCCGGATGCAGCGGGTCTTTCATCCAGTAATCGGGGTTCCGCTTGAAGGTAAGGGCGCTGCCGGCAACATAGTCGGTGAGCATGAACGGCCCGGTCCCGGCCTGGTTCCGCCAGTCGATATAGTCCCCGGATTTATCGACCACTTCGGGCGCATAGATGTGGGTCTGGTCGGCCACGAAGACAAACAGCGCCCCCTGCATGGTCGCCGGGACTTTGACCTCAACGGTGTACTTGTCGAGCGCCTTGAAGGAGGTCGGCCGGTCGGCGGGCTTGAACCAGAACGACGGGAAGCCTTTGGGGGACGACCACTCCCGGTTCATGCTCCAGACGACGTCGGCGGCGGTAAGCTCCCGGCCGTTTACGGGCGGCTTGTTCCAGAATTTCACGCCCTTGCGCAGGTGAAAGACGATGGTCTCGCCGTCGGGGAAGTCCCAGCTTTCGGCCAGCGAGCCGGTCAACAGGCCTACCCGGCCGACGTAGCCACCCATCCAGTCGGTCTCGCTGGTGCCGGCCGGCCCTTTCGCCCAGTCTCCCTGGGCCATCTCGTCCTGGCAGAAGCTGAGGGAGCTGTAGATTTGTACCGACATGGTGTTGGCCGGGTCAAAGCCCGTCGGCTCGGTGTAAACGAAGGTCATGGTGCCGCCGTACTGCGGCTTGTCCGCGGCCGGACTTACGGTTGTCGGCGGTACCGTCGCTGTGGTGGCGAGCGGCGCCTGGGTGGTCGTTGGCGGCGCTGTCGTTGTAGTGGCCGGCGTTCCGCAAGAAGCCAGCAGGAAAACAGCCGTCATGAAAACGCCCAGGATTGAATACACACTTCTCTTCTTCACTAGTTGCCCTCCCTTTCTATTTACCGGTTTTCAAGACCCGTATCGATCTACGTTTGCGAATCCTCCTCCACGATGACGCTGCGCCACACATGTCCCATGGTCACGCTGCCGTCTGCTTCCTCGTTGGCCCTGCCGTGCAAGCCGCCCACTTTCATAGGGTCAGTGAGCCTCTAGATCCTGATGATCGGATTGACCACGCGGGCATCGGGCCAGGAACCGTAATAGACCAGCTGGTCCTCCGGCGGCTTCTTCCCGAGCCATTCTTTCTCGAATTCGTCATAGTTCCTGCCCAGGCGCAGCCGTTTCTCGATCTCCAGCTTGCGCAGTCCCTGGGTCTTCTCTACGTCCGCCGTCCAGGTCGCCACGTCATAGGCCACGTGGTAAACGTTGCGGGCCGTCCAGTCGGAGATGATTTCGTCCCTGACGTCGTTGACCACCGCCTGGGGCTCCCGCTCCAGCACGTCCCCATATCCCTGCCCCCCCGCCGCCCCGCCGCCGGCCGAAAGCGACCCCGCGTAGACTACCCGGGCCGGACGCGGCGCGTTTGATGAGGGCAGCATGTAGTCGCCCTTGAGCACCCGGTCCTTAATGACTTCCTCCGGCGACGTCGGTATGTTTTTCTCACCCCGGGCCATCAGCTCCAGTATGTTGCTGTTCTCAATACCCACGCCGGGTGCGGCATTTGACGCATAGCCGCCGAAGAGCCCCTGACCGACCAGCATCCGCCGGATGGGATTGCCGCCGATGGTTGCTGAGCGCTTGGAAGAAGGTACGCCGTAAAAAACAGTTGCCACATAGCCGCTGGCGCCGCCGCGGTACTTGCCGTTGCCCGGGCTGTCCTTCCGGTGCTTCTGCCACAGATGCAGCGCCGGAACGTCGGCCTCCGACTCCTCAGCATCACTGCCGGCCGCGTATACGGCCGACCGGAACAGGGAGCTGTCCATACCGTCCGAATCGACCCGGGCGCCCTGTCCCATGGTATTCCGGGCCCAACCGCCGGCCCCACTCACCACCGGCACACCGTGCTGGTTCAGACCCGATCCACCGACGTCGCCCCCGCCGCCCATGAAGCCAAGACCGCCGCCGCCGCCCACGCCATTGATGGGGGCCGCGATCTGCAACCGGTCTTCGGTGCTGAACATCATGCAGGCAAAGAGCTTGGGAAACAGTTCGTTGTTGTTCTCGCAGACGTGCGGGGCGCGGCCGATGGCTGCATCCCAGTTGGCACTTATGAAAGTGCCGTCGGGAATGCGGAAGTCCACGGGCGCCAGCGTGCCGGTACAGACCGGCAGGTCCCAGAAACCGTGGGAGTACATGAACAGCGCCGCGTAGGAGACGATCACCCAGGGCATGGAGTTGAAAGAACTGTCGTTTTCGGGCGAGGTCCCGGTGTAGTCGAACAGAATATGGTCGCCTTCTTTGTGGGCGGTACAGTAGTAGCGCAGCAGACCTGGCTTGGGACCCACGCCGCTGGTGAAACAGAGGTTCCGGTAAGTCCCGTCGTTCCACTTGCGGATCCGGTTCCGGGCCCCTTCCTCGGCTACGATCAGCGTCCTGCGCAGCAGGCCGCGCACAAAACCATTCCCCTTCTGGTCGGCCAGTTGCTGGATGCGCATTCGCAGCCGGTCAACGGCGGTGCAGCGCGCCCTCAGGTCGAGCACCTGCTGCCGCGGGGCGCGGCCGATCATGTTGACCATCATCTCGAGCAGGTCGTCCCGGAGCAGGTAGTTCTTGGCGATCCGGATCGGCGTCAGGTTCATGCCTTCTTCGTAGCGGCTCTTGGCCCAGGGGATCATCCCCCCGGCGCGATGGCGCCGGTCTCCGCCATGTGCGTCCCGGACGACGCCCAGGCGATCAGCTCCCCCTGGTGGAAGATAGGCATCAGCGCCAGCTGGTCGCAGTTGTGGATGCCGCCGTAGGTGGCCTCATTACAGTAGAAGATGTCGCCCTCATGGACCCCCACCCGCGGGTTGTCATAGAAATTGTTCATGATCCATTTGACCGGATTCTGCGCGGTGACGCTGTGGATGAACGTGCCCAGGCAGGAGGTGATCAGGTCCCCCTGCTTGTTGTGCAGGCCCACGATCAGGTCGCCGGAAAGGACCCAGTTGGAATTACCCACCTTGGAGAACACGTCCTTGCACTCGGCCAGAATCATGTTCAGGCGTTCGCTGTAGATCTCGTAGTCCCCGGGCGCCAGCATCTCCAGTCCGGCCAGCTCCGCTTCGCTGGGCTTGGTGGGATGGATGAACGCCATGACTGCCTCTTTTGTCGGTCGCACCTTTGCCTCCCTTCTCCCCTGGCCGGGGCCAGGCGGTCTCCTATGTCACCGTCGACTCGCTAGATTCTGATGATCGGGTTGACCACCCGGGCATCGGGCCACGAGCCGTAATAGACCAGCTGGTCTTCAGCCGGTTTCTTCTTCAGCCATTCGGTCTGGAACTCGTCATAGCTCCGCCCCAGGCGCAGGCGTTTCTCGTGCTCCAGCTTCCGGAGTTCTTGCGTCTTCGCTATGTCCGCCGTCCAGGTCGCCACATCATAGGCCACGTGATACACGTTGCCCGCCGTCCAGTCGGAGATGATTTCATTCCGGACATCGTCGACTACCGCCTGGGGCTCCCTCTCCAGCACGTCGCCATAACCCTTCCCCCCCGGCGCCCCGCCGCCGGCCGACAGCGACCCCTCGTAGGCCACCCGGGGCGGACGTGCGGTGCTCGTTGAGGGCAGAAAATAGTCGCCCTTGATGGCTCTGTCCCGGATCATTTCCTCCGGCGAGGTAGGGATGTTCTTCTCCCCCCGGGCCAGCAGCTCCAGTATGTTGCTGTTCTCAATGCCGACGCCGGGCGCGGCATTTGACGGATAGCCGCCGAAGAGTCCCTGGCCCACCAGCATCCGCGGAATGGGCGTACCACCACCGACCGTCCCGGCGCGCTTCGAAGACCGTACGCCGTAAAAGACGGTTGCCACATAGCCGCTGGCGCCGCCGCGGTACTTGCCGTTGCCCGGGCTGTCCTTCCGGTGCTTCTGCCACAGATTCAGGACCGGCTGGTCGGCCTCGGCCTCTTCACCGTCACTGCCGGTGGCGTGTACGGCCGACCGGAAGATCGAGCTGTCCATGCCGTCCGAATCCACCCGTGCCCCCTGCCCGCCGGTGTTCCTCGTCCAGCCGCCCCCGCCCTGACTTATGGAGGGGACTCCATGCTGGTTCATTCCCGATCCGAATCCAAAGCCGCCCGCCCCGCCGGCGCCGCCGATCATCCCCCCCGTCCCCAGTATCTGGTTTTGGGGCGCGGCAATCGCCAGCCGGTCTTCGGTGCTGAACATCATGCAGGCAAAGAGCTTGGGCAGGAGCTGGGTGTTCAGCTCCCCGACCGGCGGGGCCATTGAAATGGCGGCGTCCCAGTTAGGACTGATTACGCTGCCGTCGGGAATCCGGAAGTCGATCGGCGCCATCGTTCCGGTGCAGACCGGCAAGTCCCAGAAACCGTGTGAGTACAAGTGCAGCGCCGCATAGCAGACCATGACCCAGGGGAAGCAGTTGTAGGAACTGTCGTTTTCCGGCGAGGTCCCGGTGTAGTCGAACAGAATATGGTCGCCTTCTTTGTGGGCGGTGCAGAAAATACGCCACAGGCCCGGCTTCGACCCGATGCCGCTCTGGAAGCACAGATTCCGGTAGGTCCCGTCATTCCAGCGGCGGATCCGGTTCCGGGCCCCTTCCTCCGCCACCACGATGGTCTTCCGCAGCAGGCCGCGTACAAACCCATTCCCTTTTTGCGCCGCCAGCTGCTGCATCCGCAGTCTCAACCGGTCGACCGCCGTGCAGCGCGCCCTCGTGTCCAGGACCTGCTGCCGCGGGGCCCGGGAGATCCGGTTCACCAGCATCTCGATCATATCGTCGCTCAACTGGTAGTTCTCGGCGATCTTGATCGGCGTCAGGTTCATCCCCTCGTCGTAACGGCTCTTGGCGTAGGCAATCATGCCGCCCGGAGCGATACCGCCGGTCTCATCCATGTGTGTCCCGGATGACGCCCAGGCGATCAGATCACCGTCGTGGAAGATGGGCATCAGCGCCAGCTGGTCGCAGTTGTGGATGCCGCCGTAGCTGGCCTCGTTGCAGTAGAAGATGTCGCCCTCGTGGACCCCGACCCGGGGGTTGTCATAGAAGTTGTTCATGATCCACTTGACCGGGTTTTGGGCCGTCACGCTGTGGATGAATGTGCCCAGGCAGGAACTGACGAGGTCCCCCGCCTTGTTGTGCAGGCCAACGATCAGGTCGCCGGAGAGGACCCAGTTGGAATTGCCCACCTTGGTGAAGACATCCTTGCACTCGGCCAGAATCATGTTTATCCGTTCGCTGTAGATCTCATAGTCCCCGGGCGCCAGCATCTCCAGACCGGCCAGCTCCTCTTGAGTGACCGGAGACGGCTTCAGAAATGCCATGACTTGTTCTTTTGTAGGCCGCATACTCCCTCTTTCCTCCTTACTCTCCGAGCAACCGCGAATCCTACATTATGATGCCGCTCAGATGCTCATTTATGGTGAACGTGCGTCCCGGGGGCAGCACGATGGACGTGTCGGTGGCTTCAATGATGGCCGGGCCTTCCAGCTTATTCCCGGGCTCGAGCCGGCCCAGATCATAGGTATCGGTAGGTTTGAAGCCGCCCAGTTCCGGCCAGTAAGCTTCTCGTTTCCCCTTGTGCGCTTCGCCGGCCACCTTTGTGCCTTTGAGCGGGTATCGGGGTATCTTCAGTTTGGGCGATATGAAGGTCGACCGGAGGACAAATGACGATATGTCCACCCCACCCTCGGGGAAGACGGACAGGGCGCTGTAGGCCTTGACGAACTCCCGCTCGAAGTTCTCATAGATTGCCAGGACATCGGACTTATCATTGACGAAGAGGCGGGGGGAGGGGACGCGGGTCATGTTCAGCTGGCCGCCGTACCTCATTTCAAGCTCCAGGGAAAACGCGGCCGACTCCGGCGGGATGCCCTGCCCCTGGAGATCGCGGATGGCGAGCCGCTGCAGATCGCGTACCACGTCGTTGAAGCGGGCGTAATCAGTGAAATACTCTCCCGTGCCCACGCCGCCCAGGCCGGCCGGCTGCTTGAACAGCACGTACTTGGTGGTCTCGTAGTACTGGACGACATCCATGACCGCCGAACCCAGGGCGCAGAAGACCGGAGACGTGGGGAAGGTCACGATCTTCGGCACCCCGGCTTCAAAAGTGTAGCCGCAGCAGTGGGTCGGCCCGGCGCCGCCGAAGGAAAAGACCACGAATTCCTTCGGGTCACGGCCCTTCAGGATGGTCTCTTTGAATATTTCCCCGGCCATCAGGCCGTCAATGACCCGCTTGACCAGCCAGGCGGCTTCCTCCAGTTCCATCTTCAGCGGTTTGGCGATCTTGTCCCGTATGGCCTCCCGGGCCTTCTGGACGTTGAGCGGCATGCTCCCGCCGTGAAAGTAGCTCGGGATTGATGTAGCCCAATACCACGTCGGCATCGGTTACCGTGGGGTCGGTCCCCCCCAGATCGTAACAGGCCGGCCCCGGCAGGGAGCCGGCACTCTGCGGTCCGACCAGCAGCCGGTTGCCCATGAGGGGGTCGACCCGGGCAATCGATCCGCCGCCGGCCCCGATGGACCTTGATTCAAGCATGGTCAGTTCGACCGCCCAGCGGTCGATCACCGGATGGTACTGGTAGAAGCTGGGGCTGTTGTCCACAATCAGTCCCACGTCGAAACTGGTGCCCCCCATATCGGTGGCCACGATGTTGTTGAACCCCTGCTCCTTACCGACGTACGCGGCGCCCACAATGCCGGCGGTGGGCCCGCCGTTGAAGGTATTCAGGGCGGTGGTGCGGAAGACCTCGGCCATGCCGCCGCTGTTGTGCACCATCATCAGGGCCTTCTTGTATCTCAGTCCCCGCAATTCGTCGCCCATCCCCTTGAGCTCATCCACCATTACCCGGTGGAGATAGGCGCACAGCATGGTCGCCACCATTCTCGGATACTCCCGCCAGCGCGGCGACACGTCCGATGACAGCACCACGATCTGGCTTCCCAGGTAGCTTTCGGGATACTGCCGCCGTATCAGCTCGCGAATCCGCTGTTCGTGAGCGGGATTGGCGTAGCTGTTGATCAGACACACCACGAATCCCTGGGCGCCCTGGTTCACCAGGTAGCGCAATTTGGCCAGCGTGTCCTCTTCGTCCAGCGGCCTGACTACTTTCCCGGCATAGTCCATCCGCTCTTTTACGCCGACTATCATGTGACGCAGGATGACCGGCTCCGGCTTCCTCATCCGGGGGAGGTTCCGCATCTGGCCGAGTGGTATGCCGTCCCCCCACGACCCGCCCCTACCCGCCGACAGGGTATCCTCGAAATCCTCGGTGGTGACCAGCCCCAGACGCGGGCCCTTCCTCTCGATCAACCGGTTCACGGCCAGGGTGGTGGAATAGCGGACCATGTCGGTTGACTCCAGCAGGTCCTCAAGTGAGATGTCCAGAGACACCACCGTCTCCCGCAGGGCTTGCATGAATCCCTTGGACAAGTCATAGCTGGTGGTCGGCGCCTTGCCGAAAACCATCTTGTCGCCGTAGCTTATCAGACAGTCGGTGAAAGTACCGCCGATATCGACGTTGATGCTGGCTCTGGGTTTCGCGCCGTTCCCCTCCTCGTGTGGAGTCATTTGGTGTCTCCTTGTCCCGCTTCCGCCCGGGCGTATTTTTCTTTCAGCTTGTCGATATCCATCTCGATG
The DNA here is from genome assembly GCA_963735055.1 of uncultured Chloroflexia bacterium. GTDB lineage: Bacteria > Chloroflexota > Dehalococcoidia > Dehalococcoidales > UBA2162 > JBBITI01. The sequence continues at coordinate 306,202 of CAVTJN010000019.1, forward strand.
TCGTGCGTAATCGGATGCCCCGGCGGCAACACCTCATTCTCGATCATGACCGCACAGCCGGGGCAATAGAACTCCACGATCCGGCAGATCTCCGGGTCCGGCGCGAAGCTCCCGTCCTCAAGGACCGGGTCATAGATTGTCCTCGGGTCTCGATCGTACACCAGGCATCCCTTCTTGTAGTTGTCCCGGGCGGAAACCAGCTCCCGGCCGCACCGGTTGCAGCACCACTTCTCCGTCTCCAGGTCGATATCCAGATACTCGGTGATTTGGATCTTCTTGGCCATCAGCTATTCCTCCTCCATGACGCCGTTCAGGTGGCGGTCGACCGTGTACCGGCTGCCCGGCGGCACCAGCACCGTGGTGCTCACGCTCTCCACGAAGGCGAGACCGCGCACTACATTTCCGCATTTCAGCCGGCTCTGCTCGTAGACCATGGCGTCCCGGACGCTCCCGTCCCAGTAAGCCGGCCGCTTCGCCCTTGAGCGCCGCAGCCGGGTCCTCGCCCGCCGCTTCATGGACCGGAAACTCGGGATCGGGCAGATGGCACCACGCCTTCAGTCTCAGCTCTTTCACAAATACCCGGTCGTGTTCTCCGCAGGCCAGGGCCCGTGCCCGGTAGAGGTCGGCCAGGTTGGCCACGTCGTCCTTGCCCTTCAGCGACAGCGGCGCCCACTTGACGGCGATCCGCAGCGGATCATGCTCGGAAGACATCATCACTTCCAGCATCAGCGAGACTTTCGACCGGTCGAGACCTTCGCCCTCCATGTCGAAGTAGGCGTCCGCGGCCATCGCCTCCGCCGCCTGATTGAAGTCGGCCAGTGCGCCGTCGCCCACCGCCGTCAGCTCCAGGCTCTTGGCCACACTGTAACCGTGCAGGATGTCGGTCGTCGACGAACCGAAGGCGCAGAACTGGGCGCCGAACGGGAAGAAATAGGTCTTGCCGATACCCGCTGCCCGGGCGATCGTGGGACAGGAAAGGCCGCCGCTGCCGCCGAAGGCGAACATCGTGGCGTCCTTTGCCTCAATGCCTTTTGTGGTCAGGAACTCCTTGACCAGGTCGGCGCACTGCTTCGTCATCTGGTCCACCGCCGCCTGGGCGGCCGCTTCTTCGGTCACCTTAAGTGCGTCGGCGGCGCGCCGCTTGATCGCCGCCCGCCCCTTGCCCGGATCGAGTTTCCTGCGCCCCCCCAGGAAGTAGTTCGGGATCAATGTAGCCCAGGGTGACCCAGGCATCGGTCAGGCAGGCGTTGGCGCCGCCCAGGCCGAAGCAGGCCGGACCCGGAATACCCCCGGCGCTCTCCGGCCCCACCGTCAGCTGCTTCGATTTGGCATCGACTCGCACTATCGAGCTGCCGCCGGCGCCGATCGAGGCCGTCTCAATGGCGGACTCCTTCACCGGTATGCCGCCCAGGTCCTTTTCCTCGGTACGGCTGGGTTCACCATGTCGCACCAGGCCGACGTCGGTGCTTGTGCCGCCCACGTCCACCGTAACCACGTTATCGATGCCGTAGCTGCGGGCGAGGAACGCAGCACCGAACAAGCCGGCCGCCGGACCCGAGTCGCAGGTATCAATCGCCTTCGTCTTGGCCACACGGCAGACCCCGCCGGTGGCATGCACGATCAGTAACGGCCACTTGAACTGGTTCTTTCGGACATCTTCGTCCGCCTTGTACAGATAGTGCGCCATCTCCTGGTGGATGTAGGCATCTATCAGGGCGGCGTTGGTGCGGTACCGGTCGTCCATTTCGCTGCTTATTTCGGTGGACAGCAGCAGCGGCACCGTACCCAGATAGTGCGCCGGATAGTTGGCCAGCACTATGTCGCGGCACGCCTTTTCATGGGCCGGATTTATCGGCGACCGGGACAGGCTGATCACGATGCGGCGCGCCCCTCGCTCGAGCAGCGCCTTTACGCCGCTGAGCAGCTGGGCACTGTCCGGCGCGGTAATCGAGGTTCCGTCGGTTCCCATTTCCTCGTCGATGCACAGGATCATGTCGCCCGGCACCAGGAAATTGACCGCCGAATTCGCCGCGTCCGGTGGCGTGTAGGCGTTTTCACCGGGGCCGCGCGTTGTGATCAGGCCCAGCTTGGGTCCGGAGGCGTTGATAAGCGCATTGGTGCCGATAGTGGTCGAAAGCCGCACCGTATCCGTCTGCGGCAGCAGCTGCCGGGCCGACTCGTAGCCGAGCTTCTTGGCCGCCTCCTCGATGCACTCGATGAAGCATAGAGTCAGATCGTGCGGCGTGGTCGGCACTTTCACCGTTTCGATCTTGCCGTTACCCCTGACAAAACCGTCGGTGAAAGTCCCCCCTGTGTCGATGTCAATGCTGTACCCCATCATACCTCCCAATTTCTATGGATAAGTTAGCCGCCGGCGGAATGCTATTTTCGCCGAACCTGGGCGCCGGAAGCAGCGCAAATAATAAGGGACCTGCGTGGACAACACTATGAGCGCACACTCTTCTTCTCATGAAAATCCCATCGGTGTCCGGTGTCTCGGCCCGGATTGGGACAAGTCAGACTTCTAAATTGTCCCGCACCCTCTCCATGATCCGCTTCGCTGTTTCCACTTCTTCCGGACCGATACCCTGATACGCCCGGTCCACCACCGTGCGCCCGGCGCCGGAAATCCCCTCCCACACCTCCGCCGCCCGGGGTGTCGGCACCACCAGCTTGACGCGTTCGTCCGACCGGTGGCGGTGGCGTACCACCCAGCCGTCCCGCTCCATGCGGTCGACCAGCCGCACGCCGGTTGCCCGCGTGATCGAAAGGCGGGCCACCAGCTCCCCCTGCGACAGCGGTCCCGAGGCAATCAACTGGGCCAGGGCGACATACTGGGCCGGGCTGACACCGCTCCCTTTGAGCTCTTTTTCGACCGCGCTGACAAACGCCTTAACGGTCAGGTTGCAGTGGTATCCCAGGCTTTCGTACGGATGGAGTACTGCCAACGGACATGTCCCTTGTCGCGGATGTTAGTATGCTAACACCTATTCCTTTTTTGTCAAGTGTCGCATACCCCCCGGCGGGTGGGGAGTCGCCCCGGGGGGTCAATGCCCGGTGGATGGATCCCTTGAAAACACCCGCTTTTGGTGGTACCTTGGGTGTGATAATTCGGCCCGGCGTCACGCCCTCCTCGCTGCGCGCTCACGAAGCAGCGGATAGCCGGCGGACTCATGCGCCGGCCGCACAGCGAGGGAGAATGACATGAAGAGTAACTGGGAACACGGTCACACCGGAATATTCGCCCGCGATTTTGACAAAACGCTGCACTACTACCGGTCATTAGGCCTGGCCCCGGACCTTGGCCCGAGACAACGGCCGGCGCGCTCGGCGGCCGACAAGTTTGTGAACATTGAGTTCGGGCGGGTAGTAGACAACTACATCGATCCCAAGACGCCGTTCCTGGAGCTTCTCTATATCGGCGACCTCGAATTCGAAGTACTGCATGCGCCGGCCACGCGTCCCCGGGGCGAGGCGCTTTCCTACGGTGAAGGCGTTAACCACCTCTGCTTTTGCGTGCCGGATATTGATGGGGAGACCGAGGTGCTGGTGGCCAAAGGCTTCCGGATTATCCAGGACGCCAAGTTGAATGACGTGCGTATCGAGGACTATCTGGATACGCGGGAGTTCGGCAATATCCTGCTGTCGCTGCGGCCCCTGCAGTCGGAAGATGCCAAAGCCAAGAAGGCTGGCTACGGCATCGTCGACTGGAAGTACCGCGGCGTCGGCGCGGTGGTCAAAAACCTCGCCCGGACCGTGAAGTACTACCAGTCCATGGGCATTGCCTCGTTTCATACCGCGTCCACGTTTGACACCGCCTCGCTGAAAGATGTCAAGGTATACGGCAAGTCCACTAGGGCCGCCATCAAGGCCAGGACCCGGCTGATGAACATTGCCGGGGTGACTTACGATTTGATCGAGCCGGTTGAGGGCCAAGCCATCTACAAGGAGTCTCTGGAGCGGCGGGGCGAGGGCGTGATCAACCTTACCTTCGACGTGGCCGATCTCGAGCAGGAGACGGCCCGGCTGGCGGCGAAGGGGGTCGCGGTCGTTTTCAGCGGGAAGCCGCCAAGGGGCCCCGCCTTTGCTTACCTGGACACCCGCAAGGACGGCGGTGATGTCATGATAAAGCTGGTACAGCGCTGATCTGTTGACCGGCCGGCGAAGCCGGCGAAGACGTTTTCGCCCAGGCAGGGAATGAAATGAAAGAGCTGATGTTCACCCAGGCGGAAAGCCAGGCGTTCGACGAGGAGATGGCGCGTGATCCGAACGTGTTCATCCTGGGGGAAGACATCGGTCTCTACTGGGGCGGCCCCTTCGGGCAGTTCCGCGGCCTGATCGAAAAATACGGACCGCAACGCGTCCGTGAGACGCCCGTTTCCGAGAAGGCGATCCTTGGGGGTGGGATCGGGGCGGCGGCGGTTGGGATGCGGCCCTGCGCCGCCATGATGTTCGTTGATTTCCTGGGCTGCGCCTTCGATGAGATGATCAACCAGCTCCAGATGCGCTACATGTTCGGCGGCAAGATCAAACTGCCGCTGACGATTCTGGCGAGTATCGGGGCGGGGTTCGGCGACGCCGCCCAGCACTCCAAGTCGATGCTCGGCCTGCTCATGGGGGTAAAGGGCCTCAAGATCGTCGTCCCCTCCATGCCTTACGACGCTAAAGGCCTGTTGAAGACGAGCATCCGTGATGATAATCCGGTACTGTTTCTGTCAGATAAGAAGCTGACGCCGGTCAAACAGCCGATACCCGACGAGGAGTATCTTATTCCGCTGGGGAAGGGCGATATCAAGCGCCCGGGGAAAGATGTCACTGTGGTGGCGCTGGCCTACATGGTACACGTGGCGCTGGCCGCCGCCGCGGAACTGCAGAAGGAGGGCATCAGCGTCGAGGTGGTCGACCCCCGCACCCTGGTGCCCCTCGACAAGCAGACGATCCTCGATTCGGTGAAAAAGACCGGCCGGCTGGTGACCATCTGCGAGGAGCCCAAGACCGGCAGTTCGTCGGCCCAGATTGCGGCGATGGTGGCCGAGGAAGGCTTCGACTATCTCGACGTGCCGCTCGAAGATCGTGGCCTGCCCGGATACGCCTGTTCCCTATTCGCCGGTGCTGGAAAAGTACTACATGCCGGATGAAGCCCGCCTGATCAAAGCCATCAGGGAAATCCTGTAGCCGATATCACCGGCGGCTGCTTCTTGCCGGCCCGCGGTCATACCATCACAGCATCTCTTGGATCCACCTGCACGGTGGCGTCGCGTTCGAAACTTGGAGATATCGACAGATATTCAGCGAAAATCGAGGCGTTACCACTGGATCAGCGATACCAATGATCTCCCATCGTCTCCTTTCCCTCTTGTATGCCGTTGGCCCAATTTGACACTATCGTCCTGGTACTAGTATTATGACATCGATATTACTGGTAACTTATTACTACTGAAATGGTAACAGTACAACGCTGGATGTTCTGGTCTGGAGTCTCGAATTCCGCAGGCTGTCGCGAAATGGTATTTCAGCGCTGCGGCGGAGGGTGCATCCGTGGTTGAAGTTGTTGAAGCCATCAAGAAGTTCCAGAAGGAGCTGAACGGCGGCACCTCTGCCCTCGTTCTGCTCGGCGTTCTGGACCGCGCCGACCGTTCCGATGTACGGCTACCAGATTGCCAAGCTGATCGAGGCGCGCTCGGGAGACGTCGATATCATGAAGCAGGGGGCGCTCTATCCGGTGCTGCGGTCGCTGGAAAGCGCCGGCCTGCTGGAAAGCCGTGTGGAACCTTCGGTTTCCAGCCCGCCGCGGCGCTACTATACGATCACCGGTCCCGGGCGCGACACACTCGCCAAATGGCGGGAGATCTGGGACCAGACACGTGACCTTGTCGATGCCGTCTTCAAAGGGGGGAACGATGTTCAATAGCGTAGAGGAGTACCTGGCCGAACTGAGGAAAGAGCTCTCGGAGAGCGACCGGGCGACCATTCAGGATGCGTTGTCCGATGCCGAGGAGTACCTGCGGACCGCCTTGAGTAACTTACCCGCCGGGAACCCCGAGACTGATGCCGTAGCGCTGGAATCGGTCATAGGCAAGTACGGCACTCCGGCAGAGGTCGCCGCCGCCTACCGGCAGATTGAGTCACGTGCGCCCTCCACCCTGGCCGCCCTTCAGAATACGGAGACCCGGGCGGAAGCGGCGCGGCCGGCGGTGAGAGATGGACGCCCGTTCTACAGCCGCTTTTTCGGCATCTTCGCTGAACCGAGGGCGTGGGGGTCGTTCCTGTACCTGCTGTTTACCCTGGCCACGGGCATCATATACTTCACCTGGGTGGTGACCGGGATATCGGTATCCTTCGGCCTTCTGGTTCTGGTAATCGGCCTGCCTATCGCCGGGCTGTTCCTGCTATCCGTCAGGGGCATCGCTTTGATCGAGGGACGATTGGTCGAAGCCCTGTTGGGCGTCAGGATGCCCCGCCGCCCCCGGTTTGCGGGCAAGACCGGCATCTGGCAACGGTTCAAGAACCTGGTCACGGACAGGCATACCTGGTTCTCGATGGTCTACATGCTGCTGCAGATGCCGCTGGGCGTCATCTACTTCTCGCTGTTCGTCACGCTGTTGTCGGTCGCCCTGGCGCTGGTCGCGTGGCCGGTCGTCGCCGTCGCCATGGGACTGCCGCTGTTCGTCATCGCGTCTCAACAGTACTACGCCACCGGACTGCTGATTCCGATATCCATTGTCGCCGGGGCGCTGTTGTTGACGGCTACGATGCACCTGGCGAAGGCCATTGGCAAAGCGCACGGGGAGATGGCCAAGACCCTGCTGGTAAGACCTTAGGAAAGCCGGTCAACGGAGGACATCGATGAAACGACGGTCATTTTGCACTGCATTAGCCTCAATCGCCATCGCGGCCGGCATGCTGCTGGCCGGATGCGGCTGGCTGGTCACCACCAGGGATTCCGGGGTGTTGACCACCCGGGATTTTGACTTCACCGATTTCAGCGCTGTGGAGGTCGGGAGCGCCTTCACCGTCGATATCTCCCCTTCCGACACTTACAGCGTGAAGGTGACCACGCAGGAAGGCCTTTTTAAACAGGTGAAAGTGGTCAAGACTGGTGATACGCTCAAGATCAGTCTGGACTGGCCGGGTGTCTTCTTCGGCGCCCGGGTCCTGCAGGCCAGGATAACCATGCCCGAACTCAAGAGCCTGGAGCTTTCGGGGGCCACAACAGGAACGGTCAGGGGTTTTAAGTCTGCCGCTGGTCTCGATTCCCGGATTTCGGGCGCCAGCACCCTCGACCTGAACGTGGAAACGGGGGATTTCACCGGGGAGATATCCGGCGCGAGCCACCTGACTGCGAGGATCAAGAGTATCAGCGCCCATATCGAGTTGTCGGGAGCCAGTTCGTTTGCGGGGGACGTGGAGACCAACGACTTCGTTTGTCAGGCATCCGGCGCCAGTGACTTTACGGGTAGTGTCAAGGCCTCGAGCACGATGGTGCGTCTTGCGGGGGCCAGCGACGTTCAGTTGACCGGATCCGGAGGGGACCTGAAGTTGACCGGCTCGGGAGCAAGCGCCGCCCGGCTGGCGGGCTTCAGTGTCAGGAACGCCGACATCGATCTGAGCGGCGCCTCCCGTGGCGACGTGGATGCGGGGGGAAGGCTTGACGTCTCCCTGAGCGGCGCTTCCGAACTCAAGTACGGCGGCAGTCCCACGCTTGGTAACCGGATGGATATCACCGGCGGTTCGACGCTCGAACACCGGTAGGCCGGCGACATCTTGTGACGGGCCGTTCACGGGTGTGCTAGACTCGCATCAATGAGAGGCGTGAGAACATGACCGGCGACACCGGTTCCAAAGACCTGTGCCGGTCTTGCCGGAAAGCTTTTGAGTGCATGGGGCAGGGGGTATTCGGGACCGAATTCTGCACCGAATGGCAACCCCCGCCTTCAGAAGCGGCGAAGTCGTCCCACCCCGCCCCCTCCCCCCCACCATTGCCCGCTGACCACCCTGCCTGAACCCGGGGTAGAACCCCCATCATCTCTCGATAACGGCGATGGTGTCGTACTGGGCCGCCAGCTTAATCTCGAATTCGTTGTTGCGCCAGGTCTGACGCATTTCCTGGGTTGCCGCCGCGCACTCCGGACTGCTTGGGAAAGCATCCATCGCCTTCTGATCTCTGAACTCGTACACGGTCAAGTATCTTGCCTGCCCCGGGGGACCCTTGAGTAGCCGGTAGCGGGTGGCCCCCAGCATGCCCTCGTACTTGAGACACATCGGAATATGGACCTTGTTGTACCATTGGTTGTATTGTTCGTCGACTTCCGTCCGGCAATCGACCATCACCATGTTTATCGCCGTTGTCAATTTGATACCCTCCGCGGCCCGGTGTCTTCCCCGCCCCTCCGGCTTATTCTTCCTGCGCCTGACCGGCCAGGTCCCGCCATATCTTCCACATCTCCGACGTGTCCGCCCGCCCCAATCCCCGCCCCTGGGCCATTTCGTTCATCTGCTGGCTGACCTTGGACAGCGGAGGCGCCGCCCCGGCGTCCTCGGCCATCTCAATGGCCAGCTTCACGTCCTTGGCGAGCAGGTCTACCTGAAAAGTCGGGTCCTCATAGCGGCCGTTCGCGATCCGCTGTCCCAGCTCCTTGAAGAGCCCGCTCACGGTGGCCGCCTGACTGGCTGAAATGGTCTCGTAAAGCATTTTCTGGGGGATACCGACCCTCTCCGCCACGGCCATCATTTCGGCGGTCATGCCGTTGATCGCCGAAAACATCATCTGGTTGAGCAGCTTCACCTTGTCACCGGACCCTGGGGGTCCGATGTGGAACACGTTCCGGGCGAACAACTTCAGGATATCGACGCACCGCGCCAGATGCTCTGGGTCACCGCCGACGGGCAGCGACCATTCCCCGACGGCGGCCGGTCTTCCCAGCACCGGGGCGTCAAGATACGCCACCCCCTTTCGACCGCTTGCCGCCGCCATCCGCTCCGTGGTGCGCGGGTCGACGGTGCTTAGATCAACTATGATCATCCCCGGTCGTGCTTGGGCCAGCAGGCCCCCCGCTCCCCTCACCGCCTCTTCCACCTGCCCCGGCCCGGGCAGGAACATCAGCACTACCTCCGCCCTATCGGCGATCATTTCCGGACTCGATGCCACGGCGGCACCGAGGTTCGCCACCCTTGCCAGGGCCTCCTTGGAGACATCGAAAACGTGCAATTGGTGTCCCCCGTTCAGTATCCGGGGCGCCACCGTCCTGCCCATGACCCCCACCCCGATCAACCCGACCCGTCTCATTGCGGTCCCGTTGTGCGTCTCGTGTCTCGCGCCGACACGATGTCGATATGCTCCCGTACCGCCGCTTCGATGGTGTAGTCCGGCGCCCAGCCGATTTCGCTGCGGGCGGGCGCATCATCATAGGCGGTCGGGAATGGCGACAGGTTCTGGCCCCCTTCCTCAAGGATTATCCGGGCCTCCGGACGGAACTCTCGGGCGATCTCGACGACCTCCCTGATCGAATGCACCCCGCCGGCGATGTTGTAGATCCGCTGGTTGGGTTCGGTCGCGTTCCACAGCGTCATGATCGCCTTCACCGCATCCTTAACGTAGAGCCAGTCACCCTTTTCATCCGGGTTGGGGACGGAAATGGGTTCTCCCCTGGCGATCGCTTCCAGGACCAGGGAGGAGTAGACGGCCGTGATCCCGCGGGTCCGCCCCGGACCGAATACCCAGGTGAACCGCAGTCCCCGTGTGTCTAGGCCGTGCTTGCGGGCATACCACCGCATCAAATGCTCCGAGGCGAGCTTGGTCTGACCGTACACCGTCTCCGGATTCTTGACTGCCTGGTCTTGCACCGGCTCGGCCGCGTCGCGGCCGAACACCGAAATGGAACTGATCATCAGGAACCGCTGTGCCTTGACCGCGAGTGACGCGTCCAGCAGCGTCTGGGTGGAATTGAAGTTGACGTTGAACCCCATCACCGGATTCTCCTCACACGGACCGGCCAGGATTGCCCCCAGGTGGATAATCCCTTCCGGGCGATGCGTCATCATGGTGCGGTAGAGGTCTGCCGGTGATGCCAGGTCCCCCCGTATGTAGGTGATGCGGCCGGCCACTCCGGCCAGTGTCTCCGGCGCCGCCGGGAGATCGAACACGATCACCTCCGTCCCGCTTTGCAGCAGGCGCGGCACCAGGTAGGACCCGATGAAACCCGCCCCACCCGTGACTAGAACTCTCACCGGCGAGCCCTCCTTTCCCTATGGCGATCCGTTCCGGCCCGCCATCCTGGAAACCCGTTCATGATTTCCGGTGCAGGTGCACCCCCACCCCGCCCGAAAACGCCTCCGGCGTGCACAGAATCCGCGGCCGCGCCCCCACCAGTTTCCGGGCGCCCGCCATCGCCTCTTCAAAGGTCCTTACCGGCGTGAACCCCATCCCCCGCGCATACCCCGGTGCTTGGGCGCCCACGATATAGACCGCCGGACAGTGGAGTAGCGGCAGGCTTCCCCCGCTGACCATGGACATGCCGTGAAACGGATGGTAGGCGTAGTCGTTGGAATAGCGGAAACAGTATTCCGGATCACTGGCGATCCTCAAGGCATCGGCCGACTCCAGGAACTCCGCCGCCGTACAGTACTTCTGCAAAGCGTCGTATGTCTCGCGGTATGATGGGAACCAGGCCTCGTTGAACCAACCGTCGCAGACCGCCGCGGCAATGATCACCGCCCCCTCGCGCAGAGCGTGCCAGCAGCGCGATAACTGTCCGCCGATGGCCAGGCTCATCAGGATCGGATTGCTTCCCATACCGGGACCGTAGTGAAAGTCACGCGGCAGACCCATCACCAGTACGTCCGCCGGCTCCCTCGCGGCCAGTTCGATGTTCGTCCGCTGGTTCGCCAGCGGCCAGGTCGCCGCCTCCACCTCGTCCAGATCGCCCGCTTTGACATCCAGAACCTGCGACCGCTGCCCGATCACCGCGTCCACGGCAAAGAATCGCTTGCCGGTCGCTTTCTGCATCGCCTGTCCGATTGAGTGGAATTGACGGCGCATGTGCGAGTCGGTGCCGGCCCCCAGCCAGTCGCTGCGGTGCATGGTGGCGGGGCGGTGGTGGGCGGCGATCGACCTCCTCCCGGTTATCCCGGTGGCGATCATCTTGTAGCCGCCGCTGTAGCCGCCGTAGGGGTTGCCGGCGCAATGGCCGACAGTTATCGGCAGGTCGGCCTCCGCTATCAAACGGTTGCACTGCACCGGGTTTCCCATGGCGTCCGTTCCGAAATCGCACATGTCGGGCGCTTCGGCGTCATGATTGACCAGCCGGTCCGGCCAGAACCGGTCCACTATTTCCTTCCCCAGGTAGGAATACCATTCCTCCACCGTGTTCTTCCGGTGCAGGCCGCCGCAGCACAGCAGCACGATATTCTCCAGGCTCGTGCCGGCTTTGAGGAGTTCTTCAACGACCAGCGGGATCGCCACCCGGCGGTGGCTGTCCCGCTGTGTGCCCCCCTTCACCCGGTCGGGAAAACCGATCACCACCCTCCTCCCCGCTCCCCCCATCTCCCGCAACGGGGGAAACCCCAGCGGCTTTTCGAGGGCCGCCCGGGTGGTGTCGTACGGGTTAACCGCCGGCGGGTCGGTGTAGGTTTCTCCGTAGCGGACCACCTCCGCCGAATCCGGCAGATCGACCGACAGGTAGCCGTCCCCGTAGTCGAGTTTAACGCCCTTCATTGAGAATCATCCCCAACGTCAGCCGCACCGGCCGGCCGTAGGCCGGCGCCTGCGCGCTATCCGTTGTTGCCGGGACCTGCGGGGAGCGCCAAACGGGCCTTGCGCTGTTCCAGGCGGGCCTGGGCCTGGGCGATGACGACGTCCTTTTCGACCTCGCCGTTCATCTCCCCCAGCGCTCGCTCAAACCGGGCATCGGCCACATCCGCCCGCCGCTGGATCCGGTCGGCCACGGCGTCTATCGAGACATCGCTGCCCGCCGAGGCGATTTGGCCGGCCTGCCTGATGGCCTCGACGGCGCTTTCCTTGGCTTTGGTCGCCTTATCCATGGCTTCCAGGCGCTGCACCTGCTGTACCATATTCTGGTACCTGGTGCGGAGTGTCGATACGGCTTCATTGAGGGCCTGTGCTGTCTTCTGTCCGGTGGCTATTTCCTCGTCTGTGGTGGTCATCCGCTGCTCCAGACCGATCAACCTTGCTTCCAGCGGAGTGGCCAGATAGTCATTCTCCGGTTTGTTGTCGCTCTAAAATGAAGTCGATGTTCTGGTTCAGCTCTTTGATTTGAGACCGGATCTGGTCCGTATCACGCTGTACCGTCCTCACGTGTCCGGCTGCCGCGGCTGACGCGTCCTCCAGGTCCTCCAGGGCGTTCTCCAGGTCTCTGACATACTGCTTGACCGCCCCGATCGAGTTCAGGTCCACTACCTTGTCCATCAGCGCGTGGGCTGCGCTCAGTGCTGCAATGCGTGCCTTCTGAAACAGATCCTGCCATGGCTTTCCTCCTTTGTTTCCCCGTTTCTATTCGATATTATCAGGTATTGCTGTTCCGGTAATACCTGCCTGATGACGTCCCGTCTACCAACCGCTGGAACCTCCCCCTCCACGCGCACCCCCCCCACCACCCGACCTGCCGCCCCTGGAACCCCAGCTGGTCGAACCACCGCCCGTCCGGCCTGGTGGTACTGCGGGAACTCGGACTGCTGGTCCGTCGCGAACCCCAGGGCGGCGCCGCCTGAGGGCGCGTGCCCGACCGGGGGAAACAGTATGGTCGGCATGCTTACATTCGGGTATGCTCATAGTGGTGCTGTTAACATCTCTCTGGGCCAGTGAATAGGCCTGATCGGCGGCTGACTCGGCGTTCAACGCCAGCGAGATCTGAGAGTTAGGGTCTGTCCGTGAGGTCGACCTGCCGCAACGCCTCTACGGCCGTGTATCAGGTACCTTCTGGCTTCGCCTTGCACTACCGGGTGATGGATTTTCGACATACCGGCTGGCGATCGATACCTTGGCATTGGCGTCTCTCCGGGCACTGGCCGCTTTCGCCCGCAGTCGCTCGGCCGCCTCGTGTTCGTCTGCGGGCTTGAATCAGAATCTTGTCCGCCGCTTCGTTGGCCTCGCGCGCCAGCTTGCACACCTGGAAATAGTCCGGTTTCTCTTGTCTTCAGTTCTTCTCTGCGCTCTCTTGTTCTTTTCGGCGGCGCGTAAATCGTCTTCCAGACTCTCCCGGATATCGTCGTCATATTCGTCTGATGTATTCCCAGGCTTTGGTGACATCGGCCTGAGCGGCGTCGATTTCGTTAGGTGCGTCCCGCCGCGCCGCGATCAAGTTCACCTCAAGCTCGGATATGGCATTTCATTAACGATTCAGCTTCGGTCAGCCAGCTATTTCCCTTTTGCACCAGTTCCAGAGCTTTGTGCCACTCCTGTTGTTCCATCCCGGCGGCTGAGCGAGCATCATCCTGCGCTTCCAGCGCCCAGTTAACCCGGTTTTCGGCTTCGGTGCCATTGCCCCGGACGGATTCCCAGGTAGTTTCTGCGTACTCTGGAATAACCTTTCGAAAACGAGCCTGCTGTTGTTGATCGTTTGCTTTGACCCGTTCGATCCGCGACGCCAGCGCCGGAATGGCCGCCTCGGCTTCCTGCTTTTTTTGCGGCAACTCTTCCCCGGCCGCACTGCCTGTTTTGATCTGGTCACCGGCCAGGCTGGCGTATTTCATCGCCTCAGTGAAGCGCTTTTTTGCGACCAGGTCTTGCGCCTGCTGCAGCGTCGCCTGGCCCTTGGCCAGCAGATCGGCCGGATAGTCGGTATTGAATCCGGCCCTTCTTTAGTTCATCCTGTTTGTCCCAGGGCCTGCTCTGATCGCCGCATTCACCTCCGCCACCTTTCCGGGGAAACCATCGACCGTTTGTTGGACGGCGGCGATCTGTGCCTCTACGCCATTGATCGATTCCCTGGCCTGGCGCAGGTTATCGAGGATCTTGCCGTACTCCGGCTCCAGGACGCTCAATTCCGCCTCGCCCAGCCGGGGGTTCTCCGGGTCTCCGGCGCTATGCGAGAGTTCGCTGTAGGCCTGCGCGCTGCGGTCAACCAGACCTTTGGCGCTTCCCAGACCCTCCCGGAGTGGCGCCGCTTCTTCGGGCGCCACGCGATCGGCCGTCACGTTGACCTTTATTTCCAGCATCTGCACCATTTCAACAAGCTCGTTGATCCCGGAGGCCGCCGCCCTGTTTGGCCAGCATCGCCTTCTGCCGGGCGGCCAGCCGTCTGGCCCGGTTTTTCCGGTTACCGACTTAACATAACAGATCCGATGATCGACCCGGCCAGGATCAGGATCACCAGCGGTACGATCCACCACTCGGCCCGGTCCGGCCGCCGCCGGCGTCCCGGTCGGGGCCGGTGTCCTTTCCGAATCAGCCGCTGTATCTCCTCCAGCCCTTTGACTGCGCCCGCCGGCGTAGTCACCGCTGCGGAAAAGCGGATTCATGACGTCGGTCTGTATGCGCAGCCAGTTGTTGCCGATGGCGTCTTCCCAATAAGCGCCGTAGTACAGTCCGGTCTGCCGCTCCTGAAGAGATATGATCAGCACAATCAGGTTATTCTTGACGGCCGCCGTCTTGACCTATCCAGGAAGGACTCTGTTGTTCCAATTGGGCCTCATACTGGTCCAGATTACGGGCGGTGCCATAAGTCGATATCGTCCGGACACGGACATCGGCGCCCTGGCGGACCAGTGCCGCCGGCGGCTGATTCCACTTCACTGGTCCGGTCGCCGAAAATCCCGGCGTCGTCCACCACGATCCGCTGGTCCAGACTCTGGGCCAGACCTGCCGCCGGACACACGACAAAAGACAGGAGAATAATGACTGCGCCCAGGAACGAGATCGCTTTCAACATATTCGGCTCACCGCGCCCGCTCGCGCCGCGGTTGTCCCGCCCGTCGCGAGTCGGCTGCTTTCTTGATGTTGAAGACCGGCTTCGGAGGTCTCTGCAAAGGGGTGCAGATGAGTCAGGAGCTACTCTGATTATGTGTCAACTCCTGGCGAATGTCAAAGCCCCCGGCTCGAGCTATAATCAACACTGGTAGAGCCGTCTCCCCGGGAGGAAATATGCCTAGAGCCATCTGTACGAGATGCGGGGCTTTGTTCGTGGGGTGGGCCTTAAGATATCGACCCGATCAGCCGTGCTCGATATGCGGCGCGCCCTTGGCCGTGATCGGCGGTCAGGACCAAGAAACGAGGCGCGAAATTGGTGGGCTGGGCGATGTCTCCCTCAGATTTTTCGTCGATATGTCCCCGGAAGAACCCGGTGACGAGTAGGAACTGGGAGCATCATCTCCCTTCTTCCCGCCTGCCGGATAGCCGTAGCTCTTGTTTTGTCATCCAACAGCCAAAGCAGTTTGGACAGGGCTTGTCTGCGTTGAAATCAACGGCGCTGTCTTCCAGCGTCTCTACGATTTGCTCTTCCCGGCCGCACTGCCGGCACTTGATTCTCAATTCCGCTATGACCATGGCCTCTCCTGGTCTTTCCCCCACGGATGCTGTCCCGCCATGTCAGACTGACATAGCCCAATAGTACGGGCCGCCGCTGGACATGGCAAGATCACTTGAAGTCACTTCTCTTGACCTTTCCCATCAACTTCACCCGGGTGGGCCGGTACCAATCTCCTACATAAGCTCAATACAGCTTCCGGTCCTCCATCTTCAGCCATGTCTTGAAAGAGCGACCGGCACCGGGGACTATCATGACTTTCCATGGTAACGAACCGGTTCGAACCGGGCGTCGATAAGGCTTCGTGGAAGCTGCGGTCGTCGAAGCCTATGGCCGCCGCTTCATCGCTGGTGCACCCATAATGGACTTTGCCGATTCGGGCCCACATGATCGCCCCCAGGCACATCGGACAGGGGTAGCAGGTGGTGTAGATTTCGCATCCGGTCAGGTCGTGGGTCGCCAACGCCTGCTCCGCCTGGCGGATGGCCACGATCTCAGCGTGGGCCGTGGAATCATGGGATGACAGGACTTCGTTGTGTCCTGTGGCAATTACCCTGCCGTCTTTCACCACGATGGCGCCAAAAGGACCGCCGTCCCCGTTCGAGATTCCCCGTTCGGCTTCGGCGCAGGCGATTTCAAAGAAATCGGCCATCTGATTGTCCTTAGCCCGGTTGGGGTCCTTGCGCCGCCTGTTCCAGCCTTCGCCGCCGGTTGCCCCCCGGACCGAAGTCGAGGACTTTGCTTACTTCGTTCCAGTCGTAGCTACCCGCCCCGCCCCGGGGCACCCTGACGATACGGTCGACATAAATGTGGGGCGTATGGATCTGGTCGGGGTCGATTTCGCCCGGCTCCACAATCTCCAGGACTTCGGCGATGGTGACCTTGGAAGCCCGGCGCCACCAGCGGATTGTGCACCCGCTGCATTCGGCGGAAAACGAGGTTCCCCAGCCGGTCGGCCTTCCACGCCTTGACAAAGCCGAAGTCGGGTTGCAGCGGCTTCTCCAGCAGATAAGCCTTTCCGTCGACCACCACCTTCTCGCAGTAGTCCTCGAGGTATGATCCGACGCCCACCGGGGTCAGGATCCCGCCGTAGCCGCAGGCCGCCGCTTCCAGCCGCGTACACAGGCTGCCGAACGGGACCGGGATCACTTCCATGTCTTTGATCGCCTCCTCATACTCTTCCGCCTGTTTCGTAATACCGCCGTAGACCTGGCTGGTGAAACCGGTGATCAGCCGCTTCACCTTGCCCGGCTGCATGATGCAGTCGACCGGTCCGTATATGCGCAGGGAAGGGCCGGGGGGTGGGGGCTGGCGCGGGTGCAGCATGTTGCTGATGATGGTCAGACCCTTGACGTCCTTTCGAAACAGCGCTTCCCAGATGTTAAGCGGCCGGCTGGCATCGCCAAACGAGGAGTGGGCGATCACCGCCCCGTCAAAGATATCCGCAATCGCTTCGTCAAAACCGGGGTATATCTTGTTCTTCATGCACCACCTGCTAATCCGTCGAATAGATCCATATCCCGCCCCAGTGCACCACACTTTGACCGGTTTGTCAATTTCCGTCAGATTATCTGGCACTTCTCGCAGAAGTAGACGGCGCCGCCCATATAGGCTTCTTTCTCGATGATAGTGCCGCACACGGGGCACGGCGTATTCACCGTGTTCTTGCTCAGGATGTTCCGGTATCCCCCCGCCCTGCCGAACATATCGAATTCGGTATCCCTCCCTCCCCGGGACGCCATTGCCGAAAGGGTACCTTTTACGGCACTGAACAATGCCTCAACGTCCTCCGCGGAGACTGTGTTCAGCTTCCTCTTGGGATGCATTCTGGCGTTGAAGAGGATGTCCTGCAAAGTACCGTTACCCAGCCCGGGAATTCTCTGTTCGGTGGCCAAGAGACCCTTCAGAGACAGCTTCTGATTCTGTTGTCCTGACACCATGCCTTCGAAATAGACGCGATCAAATGCCGGAGACAGGGGGGATGGCTTCTCCTTTGCCACCCGGTAATAGGGACTGTCCAGTTCGCCTTCAACAAAGACCCCCATCCCCCCATACAATTGCACCGCAGCGCTCAACGCGGACTGGTCCTCGAATTCGATCAGCAACTGGTGCTTGGCGGGACGCGGCTCGTTCCGGCCGTGATACCTGATTGCCGCACCTTCCCCCAAAAGGATGTTGGCCCCGTCAACCTTGATTTCTACCAGACTGCCAAGAGCCTGTGCTTTTCCCACGGTCCGGCCGGCCAGAAGCTCAGAATACTTTTGCCGGTCCCCGTAATACCACACCAGTTTGTGCGGGGTATGTCCGGCCTCAACCCCGGCCACTACTTTGCCGTAAATCGTGTCGTTTATCTGACCTGCAATCGTCACCGCTTCCGGCAATTCAATCATGAGTCATCAACCTCCCTGCCGGCGGCTCGAGCCGGCGTTTCAACTCACCATTCCTGCCCTCCCCCCGCTCACCCTGAGCCTGTCGAAGGGTCACCCTCCGAAGGTGGTTGGCCTCCCAACCTCGGAGACCAGAGCTTGCCTCCCCCCGCTCACCCTGAGCTTGTTGAAGGGTCACCCTCCGAAGGTGGTTGGCCTCCCAACCTCGGAGACCAGAGCTTGCCCCCCCCGCTCACCCTGAGCTTGTCGAAGGGTCACCCTCCGAAGGTGGTTGGCCTCCCAACCTCGGAGACCAGAGCTTGCCTCCCCCCGCTCACCCTGAGCTTGTTGAAGGGTCACCCTCCGAAGGTGGTTGGCCTCCCAACCTCGGAGACCAGAGCTTGCCCCCCCGCTCACCCTGAGCTTGTCGAAGGGCGCTGGCCAGTATTTTTGGAGTACTCCACCAACTTCCCCCAGTCCCCTTCGATCAAAGCCCGCTTCTTCCGTCTCGACCAGCCCTTTATTTGCCGCTCTGCATGAAACGCGTCCTCGCGAGTGGGGAACTCCGCACTGAAAAGCAACCTCACGGGCAGTCGGGAAGACGTGTAGCACTTTAGAAGCCTCTGCTCGTGTGCAATCAGACGTGCCTCGAGATCATCCGTATGACCCGTGTAATAGCTCCCGTCTGCACATCCAAGAATATACGTGTAGAAACTCACTTGCGTCTCCCGCCGCTGTGGTTCGAAACGCTCACCACGAGCGGCTTACATATCCGCTCTCCGCTCACCCTCCGAAGGTGGTTGTCCCCCACACCTCGGAAACTAGAGCCTGTCGAAGGACCCCCCCTAACCCCTCTGCCCCCAGCAGCACTGTTTCGCCTTCAGCCCGCTCCCGCACGGGCAGGGGTCGTTGCGTCCCACGCCTTTCCACCGGGCCGCCAGTTCGGCCTTCAATTCGGCCATGATGGCCTCGGAAAGCCGCCCCTGCTTCCGCCACTCGATCACTTTCTTGAGTGTCCCTTCGGCGTGCCCGAAGAAATACCTCAGACCGTTACACAGGTAATTGAGTCCGGGCTCGCCGTCGGCGGTCACGGCGAACCGGTCCTTGGGACAGTTGCCGTTGCACACCGCCAGCCACCGGCAAGCGCGGCACTGGGCCGGCAGCGTCAGGCGCTTGTTTTCCCCGAAGCCGCGTTGCACCGCTGAGTCCACCAGTTCACCAAGCTGGGAGTTCGCGAGGTCGCCGATCCGGTGCTCCGGCGTGACGAAATGGTCGCAGGAATAGACCGCCCCGTCATGTTCCAGGATCAGTACGCGGCCGCAGGTCGGGGCCATCCAGCAGGTGCTGGCGTTCCCCCCCGACCACACCAGCGACATCTCGGCAAACTGCTGCACGTTCAGCTTCCCCAGGTCGTGATGGACCCATTCGTCGAAAACAGCGCTCAGGAAACGGCCGTAAGCCTCGCTTGAGACGGAATCCGGGGTTACCGTCCCGTCCGGCGTCCGTCTCACGATTGGTATGAACTGAATCCACCCCGTATTGAGGTCCCGCAGAGCCCGGTAGACGGCGCTTGCTTCCCGGGCGGTGGCCGACGTAACGGTGCACAACAGGTCGGGCTGGATGCCGTGGGCCTGGAGACGCCGCACCGCGGCCAGGGCGGCGCCATAGGTCCCGCGGCCGAGCTTGTCTTTGCGGTACCGGTCGTGCACCCACTGCGTGCCGTCGATGCTGAGCCCGACGTCAAAGCGGGCATCCGCCAGAAACGAACACCACTCGTCGTCGAGAAGCGTGCCGTTGGTCTGCAGGCTGTTCCAGCATGTCCATCCCGGGGGCAGGAAGCGTTTCTGGAGTTCTACGGCGCGTCTGAAGAATTCGAGCCCGGCCAGGGTCGGTTCGCCGCCGTGCCATACGAACGGGACCGTCGGCCCCGGGCTGGCCGCGATGTACTGCCGGACGTACTCCTCGAGCAGCGCCTCCGGCATCTTGAACTGGTGGGGACTCTGGTAGTAGCTGCCGGTCGGCAGGTAGTAGCAGTAGCCGCACTCCAGGTTACAGACCGGGCCCACCGGCTTCGCCATGACAACGAATGGTTCCGTGCTCTGCAAAGCCGTTACCTGTTTACGAGCCCCTCTTCTGTGAAGGCCTAACTCCCCAGATACTGGCCGAAAAACTCGAATACCTTGCTCCAGGCATCCATCGCCTGCTTCGGCCGGTACATCTCCGTATGATAGTACCAGAACCCGTGGCCGGCGCCGTCGTAGCGGTAGAACTTGTAGTTCTTGCCGTATTTCTTGAGTTCCGCCTCGTGCTGGTCCACCTGGGCGGCCGTCGGAAACTTGTCGTCGTTGCCGAACAGCCCCAGCAGCGGGCAGGCCAGTTTCTCCGTCAGGTCAATCGGCGCCACCGGCTGGGCCGGAGACAGCTCTTCTTTCGATGCCACCACCCGGCCTCCCCAGCAGTCGACCGCGGCATCGATGCCGCTGACCTGGCAGGCCGCCAGGAAGGCGTGACGCCCGCCGGAGCAGGTGCCGATCACTCCGACTTTGCCGTTCGAGTTGGGCAGGCTCTTCAGGTACTTGACCGAACCGTCGCAGTCGCCCATCACGCTGGCGTCCGGCGCACCGCCCGAGGCGCGGCACTTGGCCACCACTTCTTCCGGCGTCCCGTACCCGAACCGGCAGTAGATATCGGGGCACAGCGCCGCGTACCCGTGCTGCGCAAAACGCCGGGCCGTCTCCCGGTAGAACTCATCCCATCCCGGGGCATGCGCGATCAGCACCACCCCCGGGAACGGCCCCTTGCCCAGCGGCCGTGACAGATAACCGTGTATCAGGTCCCCGTTGTACCCCGGCACCGTGATCGTCTCCGCCAGCATTCCCTCGTACTCGTTAGTCTTCAGTTGGTTCCACACGGCTTGCCTCCTTTCTTTGGGCCCTATCCATCCAGCGCTCCGCTGACATCGTTGGGCCACGCGCCCCCCCCCGCCATTCCCGCGGAGGCGGGAATGGCCAGAAGAGCCTGCCTTGAGCTTGCCTGCCCAGAGCGCAGCGTGGGGTCGAAGGAAGCGGAGCGGATTCCAACCATCGGCCCCGATTCCGCCCCATTGTACCCTCGAAGACCCCATGTTTCAACCGCCCCATTTCTTCAGTCTTTCTTCGCCCGGTAGCCCAGGGCCATCAGAATGTCGCCCACCGCATGGTCCCGCTCCAGACGGTGCCGCATGGGGATCTCCGGGTGGATTTCATACCGGTTGCGCCTGCCTTCCCGGTGCCGCTCGATATATCCGCCCTTCTCCAGGTCGGTGATGATCTGCTGGACCGACCGTATGCTCAAACCGGCCCGTTGCGCCGTCTCTTGGGTCGTACTCCTGGGGTGTTTCGCCACATATGCCAGCACCCGTCCGTGGTTGGTGATGAATGTCCATTCCTTCTTCATGGGGCTGTCCTCCCGGCCCACCCGTGGCGCTTGACCCCGGGCCGCTGCCTGTGTTAACATATGCGCAAATTTATACGTGCAATGTTTTGCATAATATCACTGGCCCGCCACGCCGTCAATCGCCTGTGCCCCCTACAACACGACAGTGCGGTGGCGCTTGCTTGGCCGGCCGGATAAGCGCACCAGGAGTTCAACTGTGAGCCAGCACCAGAGCGCGCCCGCATATCACGGCGGAGATATTCAGGACGTGTTAACCGCTCTGAAGACGCGCCCCCGGGGGCTGACCTCCGCTGAGGCCAAACAGCGCCTGCTGGAATCCGGCGCCAATGAACTGACCCGTAAGGCCGGGGTGTCCCCGTGGATGCTCTTTCTCCAGCAGTTCAAGAGTTTTCTCATCGTTATCCTGCTTATCGCCGTCGTCCTGTCGGCGGTTATCGGCGAACCGATCGACGCCATCATTATCGGTGTCATTGTCCTTTTTGCCTGTGGTCTGGGGTTCGTCCAGGAGTACCGCGCCGAACGGGCGCTGGAAGCATTGAAGCGCATGGCCGCCCCCACCGCCTCCGCCCTCCGAGATGATCGTGAGCAGCAGCTCCCCGCCCGGGAGTTGGTCCCTGGCGACATCATGATCATCCGTACCGGCGACCGGATTCCGGCTGATTCCCGGCTCCTCGAAGCCGTCAATCTGAAAACTAATGAGGCGCCTCTCACCGGCGAGTCGGCGCCGGTCGAGAAGAACACCGCCGCCGTGCCGGAGCACGTCGGTATCGGCGACCGCCGGAACATGGTGTTCACCGGGACCGCCGCCGTCTACGGCCGGGGAACCGCCGTTGTCACCGCCACCGGCATGAAGACCGAATTCGGTAAGATCGCCGGTCATGCTTCAGGACGTGAAAACGGAACGGACTCCCCTGCAGATCAACCTGGACCGGATGGGCAAGCGGATCGCCGTCGTTGGCTTGACCCTTTGTTTTGTCCTGGCCGTACTTGGGGTTTTCCAGGGGCACGCCGTCCTCGACATGCTCGTCTGGGGCATCGCCCTGGCCGTGGCCGCCGTCCCTGAAGCCTTGCCCGCCGTGGTCGTGATCAGTCTGGCCCTGGGCGTCCGGAGAATGGTCAAGCGCCACGCCCTGGTCCGCCGGCTGCCCGCCGTCGAGACCCTGGGCTGTACCACTGTGATTTGCTCCGACAAGACCGGTACCATGACTCAGGACCAGATGACCATAAGGCGCATCCTCTCCGGCGGCCGGCTTCTCGAGGTCACCGGCGCCGGCTATGAGCCCGTGGGCAGCTTTTTATTCGATGGCAAACCCTACGATGCTGCGTCCGACGCCGCGTTAATCGACCTGCTTCGTATCGGTTGCCTCTGCAATGATGCCCGCTTGGTCCGGACGGACGCGGCGACGGAAGGCGCGACTTCAGGAGCGTGGTCGATCAAGGGCGACCCCACCGAGGGCGCCCTCCTCGTCGCCGCGGCCAAGGCCGGGCTGATGAAAGACGTTGAAGACGCCCGGTACCCCCGCGTCCGGGAAATGCCCTTCTCCTCCGAGACCAAGATGATGACTACCTTTCATAAGACGCCCGAGGGCGAGGTGGCCTATATCAAGGGGGCGCCCGAGGTCATCCTGGAGCGATGCGGGTACGTCGTGCGCGATGGCAGGCCGCTGAGTCTATCCGGCGAAGAGGAGGAGAACATCCTGGCGGTCTCCCGCACGCTGGCCGGTGAAGGACTGCGCCTCATCGGCCTGGCCCAGCGGACCGTTGCCGCCCCGGGCGAGAGCGTCGCCGGGAGGGGCTTCGTCTTCAGCGGACTGGTGGGCATGATCGACCCGCCCCGCCCTGAAGCCAAGGCCGCCATAAAGTCCTGCGAGGAAGCCGGCATCAAGACTGTGATGCTCACCGGCGACCACAAACTTACCGCCGTCGCCGTGGCCCGGGAACTGGGGGTCCTGAAACAGGGGACCGTCATGAGCGGCGCCGAACTCGACGACCTCACCGACGCCCAGTTTGACAAGATCGCCGGTCAGGTCGATGTCTTCGCCCGCGTCTCGCCGGCACACAAACTGCGCGTGGTGACGGCCTTGATCGGGCAAGGGCACGTCGTCGCCGTCACCGGGGATGGGGTCAATGACGCTCCTGCCCTGAAGAAAGCCGACATCGGCATCGCCATGGGTATTACCGGCACCGACGTCAGTAAGGAAGCGGCCGCCATGGTCCTCACCGACGATAATTTCGCCTCCATCGTGGCCGCCGTGGAAGAGGGCCGGGGCATCTACGACAACATAAAGAAATACCTCATGTTTCTGCTTTCCTCCAATATCGGTGAAATACTCCTCATGGCCGCGGCCATTCTTCTCGGCCCCGTGATCGGACTGCCCTTCGGCGCCATCCCTCTCATCGCCATTCAGATTCTGTGGGTCAACCTGGCCACTGACGGACTGCCCGCCATTGCCCTGTCCATTGACCCCCCCGCCCCCGATATCATGAAGCAGAAGCCCCGGCCCCGGGGACAGGGCATCTTCACCAGACCCGTCTTGACCCTCATGGCCGTCGGCGGCCTTTGGTCGTGCATCGTCAACATCGGCATCTTCAAATGGGCCCTGGATTCAGGCCGGCCCATGCTCGAGGCCCAGGCGCTGTGCTTTCTCACCCTCATAATCATCCAGTTCTTCAAAGCCTACAACTTCCGTTCCGACACCCATTCCATATTCAGCATCGGGTTCTTCAAGAACAAATGGCTGAATCTGGCCATCCTGTGGGAGGCCGCCCTGCTGGCCGTAATCGTCTACACCCCCCTTCTTCAGGACTCGTTTCACACCTTCTCCCTGAGCCTGGCCGACTGGCTGATCGTCGTTCTGGCCGCCGGCACCGTCTTTCCCGTCCTTGAGTTGGCGAAGCTGCTCATCCGCAGGCGGTCGAGTCGTTGAGTGCCCTTCCGAGCCCAGCGAGGAATGGTCAAGGGGTAACCGCCTTCGTAGCGAAGCGGAGAAGTGGTCGTCCTCCCTATCCCGGAGACCATCGCGGTCCGGATGTTCGCCTTCGTTGAGTGTCCCCTTGACCCCCATCAGTCATTGCGAGGAGCGTAGCGACGAAGCAATCCGAGCCCACCATCTTGCGGGACCCCCTCCCCGCTCACCCTGCCTGTCCAGAGCGTAGCGTGGGAAGCTTGCTTGCCCCCTCCGCTCATGGTGAGCCTGTCGAACCAGTTCCGCAACCTGGCCCAGATAGGACTCTGCCCCGGTCCTCTGAACCCGAACGGTGACGGCTCCGTCCCCGTTGACGGAACCTCCCACCACCTTACTGCCAACCTGCTTTGGGACAGGCGCCGACTCCCCGGTAAGGAGGGCTTCGTCAGCCGAACTCCCTCCCTCCTCGACCGTACCGTCGGCGGGAAATATCTCGCCCGGACGCACCAGAATCCGGTCACCGATGGCCAATTCGCCAACCGGGACATCCAGAGTCCGGCCGTCAACCATAACCCGGTGAGCCGCCGCCGGCATCATCCGGGCAAGCGATTCCAACGCCGACGAAGCCCCTCCGATCGATCTCATCTCCAGCCAGTGGCCCAGCAGCATCACGTCTGTTAAGGTCGCCAGTTCCCAGAAGAAGACCTCACCGGCGAGGCCAAAAACGACCGCGCTCGCTGTAGACGTAAGCCGTCGAGATGGCAACTGCAACAAGCGTCATCATACCCGGAGACCGGGTCCTCAACTCTTCAAAAAACCCTCTCAGAAAAGGGTAACCGCCGTAGAAGTAGACTACCGAGGAAAGAGCGAGCAGCACGTAGCCATCGCCATCGAAACGGAGTATACCGCCGAGCCCAAAGAGGTCCTGAATGACGGGCGAAAAAATCAAGATGGGGACGGTGACCGCCAGCGACCACCAGAACCGCCGCCGAAAGTCGGCGATCATCATGGCATTGTGATCGGGGCGTTCGGACGGGCCAGATGTATGCCCCGGCGTGTGCCCGTACTCCGCCCCTTCAACCGGCGCCAGCGGCTTCTTCAGGTTCTCTTCTTCATGCGCACCGTGACTCATATGCACGCGACTGACCCCCGATGTCGTGCCCAACCGACGAATTTCAACGAGACCACAGCCCTATTATAGCCTCCGCGGCGGACCCACTCGTCCGGTATCGCATGGACGCTTACATAATCTTGACAGGAAGGGAGTCGCGTGTTATGCTTCGCCCGAAGCTGCCGAGCGGCCCTTCGAATGATCGAAAGGACAAGGAGACCGACTAACCAAGCGAAAACACCCGCAGGTAATAAGTAAGCAGGAGGAACAATTGACAAGGAAAGGTGTGTTCTTAGCATTTGCCATCCTCACCTCCATCGTCCTAGTTCTAGTATCGTGCGGCTCGGGTCCATCCACCACAACTGCGCCGCAAACGACGACTGTCAAACCGACTTCCACGACGTCGGCCCCTCCTCAGCCAACGACGACTGCCGCCTCGGACAAACCGAAGTACGGTGGCACCATCACCATCAGGGAGTTGACCGACCCGACCTGCTGTGACAGCGCGGCCAACCGCTTGATGAGTAACACTCTGGGCCTGTGGTACGCGCACGAGCAACTGCTGAAGTTCGACTGGGCAAAAGGTCAGGCGGGCACCGGCGAATACAGCACCCTGGCTGTGGCCAGTCCCGAAGCAATGATGGGGGGGGAGCTGGCGGAGAGCGTACAGCTGCCCAATCCTAACACTTGGATACTCAACATACGGCAGAACGTCCGCTATCAACAACCCGACACTGAAGCGGGAAAGCTGGTGAACGGCCGCCTGATGACGGCCGACGACGTGGTCTGGACATACAAAAGGAATATCCAGGGTCCCAATACGGCTTTAAGCATCTTGCAGCCGCGGCTGGCTGCCACTATGGGGGTCGAGAAGACCGGCCCCTGGCAGGTGACCATAACCGCCCCGGTACAGCCGGTCACCGCCCAGTGGTGGGTGATCGAAGGTGGTGGGTATGGGTTCATGTACCCCAAGGAAATCGTTGACAAATACGGAGACATCAACAACTGGAGGAACATGGTGGGCACCGGCCCCTGGATGCTGGATGACTGGGTCCCGGGAAGCTCCGTATCCCTCAGGCGTAACCCTAACTACTGGGGTGTGAACCCCGCTGGTCCAGGCAAGGGCGACAAGCTGCCTTACGCGGACAGGTTGAAAAGACTCATCATCCCCGACACGTCGACCTTCTTTGCGGCCGTGCGCACCGGCAAGATGGACATGTCAGGCCCGGTTGCGTACGATGATTATACCGAGTTGAAGCGCACGGCGCCACAGCTGGAATACGTGGAGTATCTCGGTGACGGGTTCGCCAACGCTCACGCCGTCAACTTCAACCTGGCCGACAAGACCAAACCCTGGGCCGATGTCCGCGTGCGCCAGGCGCTCATGCTGGCCGTTGACTATGACGCCATCATCAGCGGCTACTTCAAAGGAAAGGCGGAAAAGGACACCGTCCTGGTTAACAAGAACTTCACCGGAAAAGGCTACAAGCCGCTGAACACCATGGCGCAGTCAGTTCAGGATCTGTACAAGTATAGCCCCGACAAGGCAAAACAGCTTCTGAAAGATGCGGGCTTCCCCAACGGCTTCAAGGCCGAGGTGCTCGTGCCCAGTGTGCCGGATTCAATCGTAGACCAGGCCTCGATTATCAAAGATATGTGGGCGAAGATCGGTGTCGACCTGACCATAAAGCCCACCGACAGTGCCGCGCTCACGTCCATAGTGACCCGCACCTTCTCCTGGACCGACATGTTTTACGGCACCTTCTCGGGCGGCACGGTGGCATCGTTCGGGTTCTCTCTCTATACCTATTTTGGCTACTACCGGGGCGACAACCGGCCCCAGTTTGCCAGCCGAACCGACGCCGGGGGGACGCCCGATCCGATAATTGAAAAGGCCTTTGCGACCACTCAGGAGAATATCTATGTTAACTGGCCGGCCGCCTACAAGGCGGTCGAAGAGATTCGGCCGTACCTGATTGAACAAGCTTTCAGGGTACCGTTCCCACAACCCTTAAACTACCAGATGTGGTGGCCCTGGATGAAGAACACCTACGGCGCTGGTCCCACGGCATACTACCTGAAGTACTACTGGGTCGACCAGGACCTGAAGCGGTCCATGGGCTACTAGAAGCATCAACACATTAATCCTCCCGGGCGGCGCCTGCACCGCCCGGGAGGACAAACCCAAAGAGCCGGACCACCCTCACCAGGCCTCGATATGAGCCCCGGTCCATCGCTGTCCCTGAGTGAATTCATCTCAGCAGGACGGCCGCTTCTCCGCCCTGAACAATCCTTCTCTTGCCTTCCCCGGTGTTGTAGAATAGGCGATGACCCAAGAGAGAAGACGAGGATGAAGGCCGCACCGGCGATCGCGAAGTTCGTGTTCCTGCTGAGCCTGCTGGTTGTATCGTGCGGACCTTCGGGCCGCCCGGTCACAACCTCACCGGAAGGGCCGGCGCCTTCGGAGTCCCCGTCCTACCAGACCCTGGTCAGAGACGCCTTCATTGATCCCGCAATACCCAGGATCACGGCGGAGGAACTCAAGCTCCGGCTGGGGTCCGCGATGATCGTCGTCGACAACCGGAGTGAATACAAGTTCAAGGCTGGACACCTGGCCGGGGCGATCAATATCACCTATTCGGTCAACAGTCCATTTCCAGGGGCAGAAGAACAGATGGACCGCGATCTCTCCCGGCTGCCGAACGACTCGCTGAAGGTCTTTTACTGTGACTGAGCCAAGGATGATGAAAGTGCCCGTGTGGCACGAAGGCTGGTGGACAGGGGCTACGACATCCGGAACATCCTGGTCCTCTGGAAGGGCTACTTTCACTGGCTGGAACTCGGCTTTCCCGTTGTGACCGAATGACCCGATGTGGACAAACGGCGCACCGGGTGAGGCAGTTCCTCACAAGTAGTGGCCTCAGCCTGGCCTTGCGTTACCTGTTGGGGGCGGTGATCCTGCTTTCTGCTGTCCCTAAGCTCGCTGACATCGACCTCAATTCGGTCTATGTGGTCTACAGCTACTACATTCTGCCCGTTCAGCCCGTCAACTTCGCCCGGTTTGCCGGCCTGGTCGTTCCTTACGTTGAACTTCTCATCGGGCTGGGCCTTGTCCTCGGTATCCTGACCAGACTCTCCGCCGCCGGCTGGATGGCGATGTCTTTGGTCTATTTCTCAATCAAGATCGATATTATCTTTGTTCAGGGACGAATCATGCCGTGCGGCTGTTTCCAGGGTGTGATTTCCAACATGCTGGTAACGCAATCGATATGGCTGGACGTCATGAGCATCGTACTTTGCCTGCAAATTGTCCTGGCAGGCAAGGGACGGCCGCTCCTTTCGTTGTGGTCTGCGCTTCCCGACAGATGGCAAAACGGCCTGCCCCGGCGCTTCTGGTAGAGGCCGACAATGCAGAAAGCCTCGAGGACGATGAGCCTGACTTTGCGCCGGCATCCTAACACGTTTCAGCCATGAAGCGCTCTCCTCAATGCTCGGCGTATGTCCAGGCTGAACCGTCTGGAGATATCGGCGCCGGGCACCAACGTATCAAAAGCATGGCAGCCTCCGCGATACACATGAAGCTCGGCAGGGACGCCTGCCGCTATCAGCCTCCGTGAGTACTCGATGTCTTCCTGGGCGAATAGGTCAATGTCTCCAACCGCGATGTACGCCGGAGGCAGCCCCTCCAAATCCGCGGCTCTGGAAGCGGCCGCGTAGCAGGAAATCCCGTCAATTCCGGGTTCGCAGCCGAGATACGAGCGCCAGCCAATCCGGTTATTCTCCCGGGTCCAGAACAGAGTGTCGGGTAGTGAGTCTCTAGCAGGAGCTGTATTGCAGTCGTCGATCATCGGATACACGAGTAGCTGGAATATGGTTTTGACCTCACCGCGGTCACGCGCCACGATGGCGAGCGCCGCGGCGAGTCCTCCGCCGGCGCTGGCGCCCCCGATCGCGATGCCTGAAGCGTCAATCCCTAATCCAACGGCATGAGATGACATCCACTTCAGCACCGCATAGCAGTCCTCCAGTGGAGCCGGATAGGGATGCTCAGGAGCCAGTCGATAGTCTACAGATACGACAACGCATTCTCCGGCCAAAGCGAACTGTCGTGCCGTCATATCCTCCTGGTCAATATCTCCGAGCATATAACCACCGCCATGGATCCAGAGCAGGGAAGGAAGTGGTCCAGACCGGTCTGCGGGCCGATAGACCCTTACCGTGACTTTTGATTGCCCCGTGGGCCCCGCGATTTTCCGGTCTTCGGCAACTACCCCCGGAATGTCCGGCATCTGCGTCTTCATGGCCGCCCACATCTGCCTGGAGGCGACGCGGGCAGCAGGTAGATCATCAAAAGACAGGAGACGGGGTCGACTCAATATCAATTTGACGGGTCCCTTGAGTTCGGGGTCCAGGAGTTCGGTCAGATCACGATTCATCCAGCGTCTCCTTTCAACAGTCCAGTACCAGTGCATAACGGCAGAAAGGTGGTCGGCTCGCTGCCCCGAAATACCTTCGCCACCATAGCGACAGAAGCATCACGAGGACCGCCAGCGGCAAAACGCCATCCAGCCAGCGGATACGGAGGACTAAGCCAACCATTACATCGCCCCAGCCAGCCCTGCGAAGCCGAAGACGAAAAGGATGTAGGCGCCTCCGCTCACCAGCGTGACCGCCGCCACGCTTTTGACGGCCGTCCACAGGCTGACCTCGGTTCGGCGCTGCAGCCTCCCGGTCATCAACGCTCCGGCCAGAGCGAAGAGGGGCACCGTCACCACCAGGGGCTCAAGGCGATGTCCCGCCCCCATGGTCGAAATCAAGAAGGCGACCGCCCCGGGGAGGAACAACAGCAGATTCCACCCCAGAAACCCCAACCCAAGCCCCAGGACTCCAGCGGCTTTCACGCCACCGCCGAGGAGGCGGGGCATGAGGAACCACCAGGCCAGAATCCAGAATACGGCTGCCGCGATCAGACCGCTTATCAGTACCCGCATCTGTCCGGCCGACCTTACCCTGGCGCCCAAGGCGCTGACGGCAGCCCCCGACTTAACCGTGATCACGATGTCTTCGGCGGCATTGCTGTTAGCGTAAGTCCCGCGCCACACGGTCAGTTCATTAGGCAGAAAGGGATGTCCCGAGCCAGAGGTGGTCTTCTGATTGAACGCCGATTCGGCGGCATAGGCGGGTGCCTTACCGGTCTGCGCAATCAGCGGCACGTAGCGGCCCCCTTCGACGGTCATGCCCGGACGGCGAATCCCGAGTTTCGGATACCTCACGTTGAAATGCAGGTCCGGGGGCGCCACCACATAGACCCGCGTCATCTCGATCGGGCTGGCCCAGGCAGCTCCGGTACTGAGCGGGTAGGCGTAGGTCGGTCCCGCCTTGGCGGTAACCAACGCCGAATGCCATGACAGATGGAGACCGGGCTCTCCGATCTCCGCCGCCCCTCCCCCAGGGTCGCCGCCGGCCGACAGCGGGGCAGTGTGGAGTTTGACGACGGCAATTTGCTGACCTCTGACCCGGGACAGCGCCTCGGCGACTGACGGGTCAAGGCCGGCGGTAGCCGCCAGCGCGTCGACGTCAGTGTCTTCGCTTACATCAAAGACGCTCACCTCAGAGCTTTCCGTGGTGAAGGAAGAAACCGGGGCCAGTGCCGAGCCCGCGTCACATCCAGTCAGGAAAACCGGAATCCAGACCGGCGCCAGCCAGGCCCCGTTAGCGAGCAGCGCCCCGGCAAACAGGGTTTCCGTGAACTGACGGCTCTGCTCACGATACTCGAAGATCCTGGTATCGAACTCGTTAGTATAGCTCCTGGAGAAAGTGACAGAGTCCGTTTCGCCGACCGAAAGCCCGCCGGCGTCCACACCGAGGGGGACGAAGTACGTGATCTCGTGCGAGACTCCGGTCTCGTCGAGGATCGAGACGAAAAGTTCGACCGAGACGGTCTGGAGGTCCTTGATGGTGACTACGGCGACTTGCTGCCCTTCCTTCAAACGGGCGTAGAGCGATGGTTCGACGATCGGACCGCCGTCGGCGAGCGCTGCCGCCGGCCACAGGCCGATAACGGCGGACAACAACGCCGATGACCATGGGAGCCACCATCTCCGCGGAGAAACGTCAACGGTCACGACAGTATCTCTTACATCCCGGGGTCCTGGCTCACATGTTAGTCCGAGACCGCGACTGAGTCAAACAAGATTGGATTCCTCGTTCAGAGTGTTAGGCAAATTGTTGAGCGGAAGGGAGACAAGGGGCAGACACCTGAGGCGAGAAAGTCGGACTTGAAACCGAAAGGTGGCGTCCCTGGAGCGATTCGAACGCTCGACCCACTGTTTAGAAGGTATATTTGTCTTAGCGGTATAGCACACGAGGCCAGTAGTTGAGCGAAACCTGTCCAGTTATCCGCTCGTGAGATCCCAGATATCGGTGGGGGATCAATCTAGCGCAAGGACTCAAAGTAATCCTTGGTCCATCCAGCTTGCCTCAGCATCGCGGAGAGTGTGCCGACCGGGATTTCCTTGCGGTTCATCTGCACGACGACTACTCTCGTGACTTGCCCGGGTATCTCCTTCACATACACAAGATGGCTTCCACTCCCGGATTTCTTGTTTCGGAAGCCATCTTTGAGGAGCGCGTCCTCGAATTCTCTTGATGATGGGAGGCTCGATCTACGGGGACACAAAAAAGGTGTCCTCCGATCCCATTGAAGGCAGAGCGATGCGTGTTCCACTCAAGAATACGGGCCGAGGGGATTCTTCGCCCCTTACAAGCTCCACACCTCGTTCCCTCAACATTTGCGGCAGTTCGCCCAACTCGCTGTAAGTCTCCAGGAAACAATGGATGGCATCGTTGAGATTGGTGGAGGCCTCTTCTATGGTTGCGCCGCTGCTGGCAACATCCAGTTCCGGACACCAAGAAGCATATTGGTCACCTTCTTGACGTACCAACACCGAGCAATGGAGGTACAGCTTTTCCTGCGTCTTCACTCGTCTTCTCCCTCCGGGGGATCTTGGGGACATCTCGCTTGGCCGCCATAGTCTACGTCCGGACACAAAGACGTGTCAACGTCACGTACACTCGCTTATCCCCACTATGTCGCACGATCCTATTGTAACGTTTGGCGAATGTCGAAGTCACTTGCAGGAGTCGGTTGATCGAAGAGTCTCGGATATCGCAGTGCGCTGTGGCAAGAAGGCGAGTCGGTCAGGAGGTGGTTACGGAGGTCTGATTTAGCTTCAGAATGAGGGATGTGGCGTCCCTGGAGCGATTCGAACGCTCGACCCACTGCTTAGAAGGCAGTTGCTCTATCCAACTGAGCTACAGGGACGAGTAACTCTCATAAATCTAGCATGACGTAGATTCGAGGTCAACCCTTTTCGCCTGCCTGGCGATTCAACGCCGGAGATCATGGAGTGGGGAACCGGGCGTCTTGACAACAGTGACGGGCTGTAGTTGAATCAACCTGAATTCGGAGGTGGCATGATGGACAAAGCCTCGGTCCGAGATGTCAGTGTCAACGGCAAGAGAGTCCTGGTCAGGGTCGACTTCAACGTTCCGATCGAGGAGAAGTCCGGCAAGATCACCGACGACGGCCGGATACGGGCGGCGCTGCCGACAATCAGATACCTGATCGAAAACGGAGCCATGGTCATCCTCGCCTCGCATCTCGGCCGTCCTGACGGCAAGGTGGTCGACAGCATGAGGATGGGTCCGGTGGCGCGGCGGCTGTCCGAGCTGCTGGGCAAGGACGTGGCCACCACGGACGACTGCGTGGGGCCGGAGACGGAACGGACGGCGGCGCGCCTTCGAAAAGGCGACGTGCTACTGATTGAAAACCTCCGATTCCACCCCGAGGAGGAAGCCAACGTGCCGGCCTTCGCCGATGCGCTGGCCCGCCTCGCCGACATCTACGTTGACGACGCCTTCGGCACGGCCCACCGCAAACATGCCTCGATCGTCGGCGTGGCCCGGGACCGACCATCGGTGGCGGGGCTACTGATGGAGAGAGAACTCCAGATGCTGGGCGGACTCCTGGAGAGTCCGGCGCATCCTTTCTGCGCCCTGCTCGGCGGGGCCAAGATCAGCGACAAGATCGGCCTGCTGGGTTCGATCATGGGCAAGGTCGACCGCGTTCTGATCGGCGGCGGCATGGCAGCTACCTTTCTCCGGGCAAAGGGCCATGGTACCGGCCTGTCACTCACCGAAGAAGATCGCATAGGCACCGCCGCGGAGATAATGAGGGAGGCGGAAAAGCGTAACATACGACTGCTGTTGCCGGCTGACGTACTGGTCGCGGACAAGATCGGACCCGATGCGGCAAGCCGGACCGTCCCGTCCGATGCCGTGCCGTCCGACATGAGGATCGTCGACATCGGCACCAATGCAATATCGAGCTTTAAGGACCAGTTGAAGGACTCCAAAACCGTCTTCTGGAACGGACCCATGGGTATCTATGAAATCCCCGCCTTCAGCGCAGGCACGCAGGCCATGGCCAAAACGATCGCCGGTCTTCAGGCAAGCACCGTCATCGGCGGGGGCTCCACGGCCGACATCGTGGCCAGCCTGGGATTGGAGGAAAAAATGACTTTCGTATCCACCGGCGGAGGCGCCTCACTGTCGTTCCTCAGCGGCGAGAAGCTGCCCGGAGTGGAGGCCCTTTGGGATAAGCGGCGCTTTCAAGATGGGGGCGCGGTAAAGTAATGATGTCCAGTCTCAGCCTGATGAAGTCGCTCTCTCAGCCGTCCCCGCAGAAGATTTTCCTGCTGGTTATCGACGGGCTGGGCGGACTGCCGCATCCTGACACCGGGAAGACGGAACTGGAGACGGCCAGGAAACCGAACCTGGACGGATTGGCGGCAAGAGGAATCTGCGGACTGGCCGACCCGGTTGGTCCGGGCATAACGCCGGGCAGCGCCCCGGGACACCTGGCTTTGTTTGGCTATGACCCGATTGAGTTCAATATCGGGCGGGGAGTGCTGGAGGCGGTGGGCGTTGACTTCGATCTCAGGCCGGGAGACGTTGCCACGCGAGGCAACTTCTGTACTGTCGACGCCGATGGAAACGTGACAGACCGCCGGGCGGGGCGTATCACGACCGAAAAGTGCGCCGAGCTGTGCCGGTTCCTCGACGGGACCACCGTCGAAAACACGACGGTATTCGTTTGGCCGGTGAAGGAACACCGCTTCATCGCGGTGTTCCGGGGCGGGACGCTGTCGGCAGAAGCGTCCGACTCCGACCCGCAAATGACCGGAGTGCCTGCCAAACCGGTAGCCGCCCTCAGTCCCAATGCCGAAACGATGGCCCGAGTGGCCAACGAATTCATCCGCCAGGCAGGAAGGAAGCTGGCCCAGCATCGCCCGGCCAACATGGTGCTGCTCCGCGGCTTTTCGCAGCATCCGCACTGGCCCGCCATGGCAGAAGTCTACCGGATGAAGGCGGCCGCTATTGCCAGCTATCCGATGTACCGCGGCCTGGCCCGACTCGTCGGCATGCAGATTCTGACCACGGGGGCCAGTATCGCCGAAGAGTTCGCCACCGCGGCAGCTAACTACAAGGATTTCGATTTCCTGTTCATACACGTCAAAGGAGCAGACGCGGCCGGCGAAGATGGAGACTTCGAGCGTAAGGTCAGTGTGATCGAAGAGGTCGACCGGGCCCTGCCGTCGCTGCTTGCCCTCAAGCCTGATGTCATCGTCGTCACCGGCGATCATTCGACGCCGGCAGGGTTAAAGGGCCACAGCTGGCACCCGGTGCCGGCACTTCTCTGCTCAGAGGTATGCCGTGCCGACCGGGCGACGGAGTTCTCGGAATCGGCCTGCCTGACCGGCGGGCTGGGACGAATCCCGGCGACCGCGCTCATGCCATTGGCCATGGCCAATGCGTTCAAACTGACAAAATACGGCGCTTAGAAAGGAACAAGATGCAGAACCAGGCACGCGTGCCCTTGATTGCCGGCAACTGGAAGATGAACACTACTGTTGACGAGGCCAGGCGACTGGCACGGCAGATCGGCCCGGCTCTTGACGGAATCGGGGGTGTCGAGAAGGTCGTCTGCCCGCCATTTGTTTCCCTGGCCGCCGTTGCAGAAGCCCTGCAGAACTCCTCGGTAAAGGTGGGGGCACAGAACGTCTTTTTCGAAGAGAAGGGCGCCTACACCGGAGAGGTCTCTCCATTGATGCTGGCGGGCTTGTGTCAGTACGTCATCATCGGGCATTCGGAAAGACGCCAGTACTTCAACGAGACTGGAGCCGTCATCAACAAGAAGATCAGGGCCGTTATCAAGGCGGGTCTGAAGCCGATTCTCTGCGTCGGCGAGAAGCTGGAAGAAAACGAAGGGGGCCGGACCGCCCAGGTGGTGGTCGACCAACTCAAATCGGCACTAGTTGACATAACCATGGCCAACGGACTTGTCATCGCCTATGAACCCATCTGGGCAATCGGTACCGGCAGGGCGGCCACCGGGAAGCAATCCAACGAGACGATCGGCCTCATCAGGAGCACCGTGGGGTCCTTGATCAATCGGACGGTGGCGGCTGAAATGCGGATTCTCTATGGCGGCAGCGTCACAGCGGAGAACATCACGGAGTTCATCAGCCAGCCGGACATTGACGGGGGCCTGGTGGGCGGCGCAAGCCTCAAAGCCGAGCAGTTCATCGACATCGTGCGGAAGGCGGCCGAGATCAAGGGGATGTCTGCCTAAGAGGGTTGCACAGGCCAAAGCCCGCCGATGCGGCAGGTTACTCCAGACGGCGAAAAAAGAACTCAATGCATGAACGCGTGGTTGCCATCGTCGGCCCTACCGGCGTGGGGAAGAGCCGCATGGCTCTCAGTCTGGCGCAGAAGATTCACGGCGAAATCGTCGGCGCCGACAGCCGCCAGACATATCGCGGCATGGACATCGGGACCGCCAAACCCACTCCCCTGGAGCGGGCACAGGTCCCTCACCACCTCATTGACATCGTTGAGCCCGACGGCGACTTCAATCTGGCACTGTACCAGCGTTTGGCCTATCAGACCCTGGCCGACATCCGGCGCCGCCACAAGATCCCGCTGCTGGTGGGCGGGACGGGGCTTTACGTCTGGGCGGTGGTGGAGGGCTGGGACATACCCGAGATCGCCCCTGACACCGGATTGCGGCGGCAACTGGAGAAGCGAGCCGCTCTCGGGGAGGCGGATGCTCTCTTTGAAGAACTGGCAAAGATCGATCCCGAGTCAGCGCAGCGAATTGATCCAAGGAATATCCGCCGTGTTATTCGCGCGCTTGAAGTCTCGACGACGGCGACGGTCCCTTTCTCCAAACTGCAGCGGAAAACGTCGCCCCCTTTCGAGACCCGGATTATCGGTCTCACCGCGGCACGGGCCAGCCTGTACCACCGCATCGATGCCCGGGTCGACCGCATGATGACGGAGGGACTGGTCGAAGAAGTCCGGAACCTGGTCAGCAGAGGCTACAATTTCGATCTGCCCGCGATGTCGGGCATCGGCTACCGGCAAATCGGGGACTACCTGGCCGGCAGGGCCTCGCTGGAATCGGCCGTCCAGCAGATCAAGTACGAAACGCACCGCTTCGTCCGCCGCCAGTACAACTGGTTCCGGCTGTCGGACAAGCGAATCTCCTGGTTCGACATCGAGGACGCCGGCGTGGAGGAGCGAATTCAGGCGGAGGTGATGGCTTTCCTGAACCCCGCTATTCCAGAATGATGTTGTCCAGCAGCCGGGGTCTGCCGATCTTCACTGCCAGGGAGATGACAACCGGAGGCTTGACCTCATCCAACTCCTCGAGCGTGTCGGCGTTGGCCAGGCTGATGTAGTCGATCCTCTGGACAAGGGCCTCTTCTTGAATCAACTCCATCATTGCCCGTCGGATGCGTTCCGCGTTCCGTTCGCCTTTCAACCACATGTCCCGGGCTTCGTTCAGCGACCGTGACAGCACGGCGGCGGCGCGCCGCTCGGCGGGGTTGAGATAAGTGTTACGGCTGCTCATGGCCAGCCCGTCGGGCTCGCGCACGGTGGGCACGATCACCACTTCGAGGTTCATGTTGAGATCGGTTACCATCCGCCTGATGACAACGCATTGCTGAGCGTCTTTCTGACCGAAGTAGGCCCGGGCCGGCTCGACGATGTTGAAAAGCTTGTTGCACACGGTAGCCACACCACGGAAGTGCCCGGGACGAGAAGCGCCTTCGAGCCTCTCGGTGACCTTTTCCACGTCTACCCAGGTATTGAAATGAGGAGGATACACTTCAGAGGGGGGCGGTATGAAGACGACATCCGTGCCGACCGTTCCCAACATCGCCACGTCCCTCGGGATATCGCGCGGATAGGATGCGAAATCATCGCTGGGACCGAATTGGCTCGGGTTGACGAAAATGCTGACCACGGCATGGGGATTTTCCGATTTCGCCCGCCTCACCAGCTCCAGGTGACCTTCGTGCAGATAACCCATGGTCGGCACCAGGCCCACCGCGCCCTTCATTTCGCGCCGGACCCGTTTCATCTCGGCGATCGATTCAACTACGATCATGGAATCTCACCCCCTTTTCGCGGCCCACGAGGCCCCAAACGGAAAAGGCACGGCGTGCCGTGCCTTAAGGATCGAGGTTGGTATTCATCTCGCCGGTTTCCGGAGAGCCGCCTGCTACTTCTTGAGTTCAGCAAGCAGGCTCTCATCCATCGTGAAGCTGTTCTTCTCGGTGGGGAAAGCCCCAGTCTTTACTTCGCCGTAGTACTCGGTGACCGCCTGCCTCATGATCTCGCCAATGCTGGCATATTTCTTGGCCAGCTTGGGCACCCGGTCGGACAGGCCGAAGACATCATGGATGACCAGTACCTGGCCGTCGCAGCCGTCTCCGGCGCCGATGCCAATTGTCGGAATCGTCAGTCTCCGGGAAATCAGGGTGGCCAGCGGAGTTGGCACCTGCTCCAGGACCACTGAAAAAGCCCCGGCCTCTTCAAGCGCCAGGGCGTCCTGAAGCAATTGAGATGCCGCCTCGGGAGTCTTCCCCTGGACCCTCCAACCACCCAGCTGATTGACTGATTGCGGGGTCAGTCCGATGTGTCCCATTACCGGGATCCCGCACTGTACCATCTTCTTCACTTTGTCGGCGACGGTAACGCCGCCCTCCAGTTTCACGCTCTGGCAGCCGGCTTCCTGGATGAACCGGGCCGCGTTACGCAGGGCATCCTCGATACTGATATGGTAGGTCATGAAGGGCATATCGCCGACAATCAATGCCTTGTTCGTACCACGCACCACGGCTTTGGTATGGTGGATCATCACATCCATAGTCACCGGTATCGGAGTCTCGTATCCGAGAACGACCATACCGAGGCTGTCACCGACCAGTATCAGAGGAACGCCGACCTCATCGACGATCTTGGCTGTGGAGTAGTCGTACGCGGTGAGCATGGCGATCTTCTCGCCCTTCTGCTTCATCTCCTTTATCTGGGCGATGTTCACACGCATTATTGGGCCTCCAGCACCGTCATCAGGCGGTGTCCCCGTTTTGCCTCCACAATAGCATTGTCCGCATTGACGTAGACCAATCTGGGGGATGCCCGGCGCGCCTCTTCCTCGGGGACCTGGTGATAGCAGAGGATTATTACGATGTCACCTCTGGCCGCAAGCCTGGCGGCCGCTCCGTTGACGCAGATCTCGCCCCGCTCGCCTTCGATGGCGTAGGTGGTGAAGCGAGCACCGTTGTTCACGTTCACCACATCAACTTGCTCATAGGGGAGGATATCGGCGGCCTCCATGAGCTTGCGGTCGATCGTGATACTGCCTTCGTAGTTGATATTAGAGTCGGTTACGCGGGCCCGGTGGATCTTGCTCTTCAACATTACTCGCATGGTGATCACCCCCTACTCGTAGTCGCACCAATTTGCGCGGGAACGGGTTGCCGCAACAAAGCCAACAGCGCGTCGGCGGCAGCTTCGTCGATCTTGCCCTTGGAGACGGAAATCGGGACCGTCTCCAGTCCGAGTTCACGGTAGATCATCGCCACAGCGGGCGCCGCAGCGTCCAGTGCGACGAGATGCTTGCGCACCGTGCCGGCATCACCCCGGGCAATCGGCCCGGTAAGACAATCGGGGATGCCCACACTCTCCAGGTTATTCAGAGTCCCCTTGAGCAAAGGCATCAGTGCCCTGACCGCGTCCGCTCTCGGCACACCAAACGACCGCCACAAATCAGTGGAGAGCTTAACCAGGGTAACCAGATAATTGCAGGCGATCACGGCCGAGGCATGATAGAGGACTTTGTCACTGGCCTTCAGTTCGATTGAGTAGCAGTTAAGGGCTGCGGCCATTGCCTTGAGAGTCGCCCGCAGCGGTTCTTCAGCTTCGATCGCGAAGGTAGAGCCGGGGATATTGTCGACCGCCTGTTTGACGCCGGCGAACGTTTGAAGCGGATGAAACGCACCGACATCGGCACCGAGAGCCTTGGCCGGCTGCAGCACGGCCGTTGAATCGGCTCCACTGCAATGGACCACGCATTGTCCGGACCGCCATTTGACCTGAGCGGCAACTTGGCCGATGGCGCCGTCCGGGGTGGTGATGAAGACGATATCGGCGGCATCCGCCGCGGCCTGCGCACTTGGCACCGCCTGGCAGCCCGGGACCGCACCGGCGAGTCTCTCGGCAGAGGCAAAAGTCCGGCTGGCAGTCGCGGACACTATATACCCGCTGCCACTCAGCCTGATCGCCAGCGCCGTACCCACCGTGCCGGCTCCGATGAACCCTACTCTGAGCACTTCGCCACCTCGCTCAAGAATAAAAAAGGCCTTCCCGGACGTGCCGAGGAGGCCTCAAATATCATTGATATTCTGCCGTCTCGGTCGTCCCCGATCCAAGCGACTACATATTGTTAAGGATACCCAGCCTGGCGCTCACCGTCCCATTCCTGCGGATCGATGGCCCCTTCGGCTTTCACCTACTATGATATGGCCGGAAATTCATTTTGTCAATAGCATCGGGTTCAGTTCCACTTGAATCTGAGCGGCAAAGCGGATAGAATTTCGAGACACTCCTTACCAAACGGCACGCTGGAATCAGGGCAGACTCTCATTGTACGACGTCTTAGTCTTGGGTGGTGGTCCGGTGGGCAGCCAGGCAGCATACAGGCTCGCCGGCATGGGCTACGCCACGGCCGTAGTTGAACAGAAGACCGACCACTCGGGTCCTGTCTGCTGCACGGGCATCATAAGCGAAGAATGCTTCCGGGCATTTGAGATCATCCCCGGAGTGTCTTTCCGCCATGTCACGAGCGCCAGCGTCTATTCCCCTTCAGGTATCAAGATACGTCTTGAGCGAGCGGCTTCCCAGGCAGTCGTCGTCGATCGGCCGGCATTCAACGCGTTCATGGCCGAACGCGCCCGCAAGCAGGGCGCACGCTACATTTGGGAAACGCGAGCGGTGGCAGTCGAGATAAGCAGGGAAGGGGCAGCAGTCACCGTGGCATCCGGAGGAACGGAACGACATCTCGAGGCAAGAGCAGTTGTCCTGGCGACCGGGTCCAGCGCATTCCCGACCGAGCCGCTTGGGCTGGGCCAACCGCGTGATTTCGCCGGCGGCGCACAGGCAGAGGTCGAGACCCGGGGCGCGGAGGAGGTGGAGGTGTATCTGGGACGGAGGTCTGCCCCGGAGCTTTTTGCCTGGCTGGTGCCGACATCTCCTGGCCGGGCACTGGCCGGCTTGTTGTCCCGGCACGCTCCCGGGCAGCAACTCAGGAGCTTCCTGACCGTCCTCAAGGAACGGAACAAGATCCGGCACATTGACGTTCCTTTCACGTCAGCAGCAATCCCGCTAAGAGCGGCTTCCCGGACCTACGCCGACCGGCTGCTCGTCATTGGCACCGCTGCCGGGCTGGT
Organism: uncultured Chloroflexia bacterium; assembly: GCA_963735055.1. GTDB lineage: Bacteria > Chloroflexota > Dehalococcoidia > Dehalococcoidales > UBA2162 > JBBITI01. Next base: position 347,362 of record CAVTJN010000019.1, read on the forward strand.
GAAACCGCTTACGGGCGGGGGAATCTACTTTGGCCTGCTCTCGGCGGACATGGCGGCCGAGGTCCTTCACCACGCGTTTGACCACAACGATCTCTCTCATCGCCAACTGGCCGACTATCAGCGCAAGTGGAAACGTCAGTTGGGACACGAGTTGAGAATAGGCAGCTGGGCACGCAGTATTCTTGAACGCCAGAGCGACGAACGCGTGGACCGCGTGTTTGACATAATGAATTCCCAAGGTAGGATCACAAGACTGCTCGGCGAAGACGATATCTCCTTCGATTGGCACGGCAAAGCAGTCCGGCACTTGCTTAGTGATGGTACTTTGGCTAAACTAATTATAGGAATGAAGAAGCCGTTCCCCCGACAATAGCAGTACGGAGGGCGGATTGTCCGCGGAGGAGATTGGCAATTGACAAACGAGGTTGCTGAAATAGGCCTTGGCGACGCCGCAAGCCGTTTCCTAGCCACGCTGACGCCCGAGGAAAGGGCGGGAAGCCAGCCGGATCTCAATAGGTTTGTGAGATGGTTCGGAAGCCAGCGAGCGATCGCCAGCCTCAACGCCGCTGAGGTGGAAAACTACGCCGAGCGGCTATCTCAATCCGACAAAGACTACTCGAGAAAACTCGAGACCGTAAAAGCCTTTCTGGCCGGCGCCAAGAAGTCCAAATGGACAAAAAGCAACCTGGGCACGAATCTCAAGATACGGAAGAGCAAGACCAGAGCGGCACAGACCGAAGCCACCAGGCCAGCCGCTTCCGATGAGGTGCTTCTGACGCGGCTGGGCCACGCCCAGATGGAGGCTGAACTGGCCGCCCTCAAGAAGCAGAGCGTGGAAGTGATCGAGGATATTCGCCGCGCCGCTGCTGACAAGGACTTCCGTGAAAACGCGCCGCTGCACGCGGCCCGGGAAGAAAAGGGACATATCGAAGGCCGGATCAATGCGCTTGAGGCAACGCTGAAATCGGCCAAGATCCTGGACGAAAAAGCACGGCCTTCAGTTCACGTTGCTATTGGCAATACGGTGGTCTTATGCGACCTTAGTTCCAACGAGGAGATGCGCTATACCCTGGTGAGCACCCGGGAGGTTGACCTGGTACTCGGCAAGATATCGTGCGTTTCACCCATTGGGCAGGCAGTCCTTGGCAGAAGCGAGGGCGAGACATGCGATGTCGCCGCCCCGGTGGGCAGACTGCGATACAAGATCAAGCGAGTCGAGTAAGCCCCGGACTGGCCGTGTCCACCTGCAGCTAACGACGCACTCCTGGATGGGGTTCAGACTCGTCGTCCTGCGGGGCCGGCGGACTCAGGGGTTCGACCGGAACCAGGTGATCATCAGGCTGCCGAGAGCCAAAACAGCAAGCCGACTCCACACCGTACCAGCCGAGTTACCATTGGCAACGATACGGAATATACTATAGAGATAGGAGACGCCCGCGGGTGCCGTACCACCGTCTCCAGAGGGGCAACGCACTGTGAGTGAACAGCAGAACACAATCGATGCGCTAAAGACTGCGCTTCAGATGGAAATCGAGGGTAAGGAATTCTACCAACTCGCTGCTCGTGACAGCCGGGACGCCCTCGGAAGGAAGCTGCTCAATGCCTTGGCCGGCGAAGAAGACATTCACCGCCAGGTGTTCGTCCGTATCTATGAGGCGATGCGGGCCAAGCAAGCCTGGCCCGAGGTCGACCTAAGACCGGACGGCGGACAGAATCTGAGGGCGGTATTCGCCTCTGCCGGCAAACAGGGCGAGACCCGGCCACAGACAGGTGATAGCGAACTCGCGGCGGTGCAAAAAGCGCGAACGATGGAGGGGAAGACCTACGATTTCTATGATCAGCGGCGGAAGCAAGCCAGCGACCCCGCGGAAAAGGAATTTTACGAGAGGCTCTGCGGTCAGGAGCAGCAACACGCCCTTGCCCTCGCCGACTATCATGAGTACCTTGTAAACCCAGCCGGCTGGTTCGTGAACAAGGAACACCCTTCGTTAGACTAGGAAGTGAACAAAATGACTGAACAGACGACCCATGGCACGATGAACCTGGGGGCACTGCGCAATGTCGGATACGGGATGTACATTATCGGCGCCCGGAAGGGGGACCGACTCAATGCCCAGGTCGCGAACACCCTGTTCCAGATAACATCGGAACCGCCGACCGTTGCGGTGAGCATTAACAAGAGTAATCTCACTCACGAGTTCATCGAGGAGACCCGGGCGTTTTCCGCGTCGATCCTGGGCGAGGACACTCCCTTGACTTTCATCGGCCGTTTTGGATTCAAGTCGGGGCGCGATACCGACAAACTGGCTGGAGTCACCTACCGAATCGGTGAAACGGGGTCGCCAGTGGTCACAGAAAACGCGACGGCTTTCCTTGAAGTCAAGGTAAGCAAAGAAGTCGATATGGGAACGCACACTATTTTCATTGGCAGCATCGTGGCCGCCGACATTCTGAGCGACAAGGCAAGTATGAGCTACGCCTACTACCATCAGGTCAAACGGGGGACCACCCCCAAGGCGGCCCCAAGCTACGTGGCGGACAAGTAAATGGAGGCAACCAGAATGCAGAAGTATCGCTGCACCGTCTGCGGTTATGTGTATGATCCGGCGTTGGGCGACCCGGACGGGGGCATCAAGCCCGGAACCCCTTTCGAGCAACTCCCCGACGGATGGGTTTGTCCGGTGTGCGGGGCGACCAAGAGCGACTTCGAAAAGATGGACTAGTGATTTTGCGGAGGGCAGCCATGGTGCGACTGGCAAAGAAGACCAAACTGAAACCGGAAGAGGCCATCCGAAAAGCCATCGACTTCTTTGGCCCCAAGGGCTATGGTCTCAAGTTGTACGAAGACAGCCCCTGTTGCGTCAAGTTCGAGGGGGGCGGTGGAATCGTCGAGGTTACGTCGTCGGCCGAAGAGAAGGGATCGTCGGTGGAGATCGTATCACAGGAATGGGATGTCCAGGCACATGAGTTCATGGGTAAACTAAAATAGCGTCTGCGTAACCATAGTTGTTGGTTTCAACCTGATATACGGGACCTTAGGCTGCAGAGAATCAGCCCCACAAATAGAGAATTGGAGGTAGGACCATGGCAAAGATCGCACCGGTAACCAAGGTTTCCAAGGAACTGCTGGGCCTGTTGAATGACGCGATCGCGCGCGAGCTTCAAGTCGTCGTTCAGTACATGTGGCAGCACGTTCAATGGAGCGGAGTCAAAGGATTCGCCGTCAAGGATTCGTTACAGTCGATCGCCATCGAAGAGATGAAGCATGCGGAGGCCATCGCCGAACGCCTGTTCTACTTCGACGGTACCCCGACCACGAAACCCACGCCCATCTTCGTCGGCAACACCCTGAAAGAGATGATGGAACAGAATGTCAAGGACGAAGAAGGGGCCATCGTACTGTACAAGAAGATAATCGCCAAGGCCGCCGCAGATGGTGATGAATCAACCGTGCTGATGTTTGAGGGTATTCTCAAACAGGAAGAGGACCATCACGACACTTTCAGCACCCTGCTCGAAGACCTGTAGCGTCTGGGAGTCTGACCGAAAATGAAAGAGCCGTGCGCCCTCGGGGCGCACGGCTCTTTTGGCGTGCCGGCATTCACCCTATTTCGAGCATCCGGTCAACGGCGCGCCTCGCCTTGACGCGGATGGGTTCCGGTATCTTGATCACGTGACTATTGTTCTGCAGCGACCATAGAATCGTATCGAGCGTGATGAGTTTCATCCGCGGGCACACCGCTTGCTCCGATACGGCAAAGAACCGCTTGTCCGGATTCTCCTTCTGCAGACGATGAATAATGCCGATTTCAGTGCCGATTATCATTTCTGCAGCGTCAGTATCATGGGCGTAGCGAATCATCCCGCCGGTGCTGAGAACGGCGTCGGCCATCGCTTTGGCTTCCGGACGGCACTCCGGGTGCACCAGGACCTTGGCGGAGGGATGCTCTTTCAGGCGACGCGGCGATATCCTCGGGCAGAATCCGGGCGTGGGTCGGACAATATCCCGGCCAAAGTATCATCGATCTTCCGGTCTGCTCGGCCACCCAACCACCCAGATATTGATCCGGCACGAATATTATTTCCGGGGCGTCGCCCAACTTCCGCACCACCCTCACCGCGTTGGCAGAGGTGCAACAGATATCCGATTCGGCTTTGACCGCAGCGGTAGTGTTTACGTAGCACACCACTTTTGCCGAAGGATGCTCTTTCTTCTTCTGGCGAAGCCCATCGGGCGTTATCATGTTGGCCATCGGGCAGCCGGCGTGCAAATCAGGCAGCAGCACGGTCTTGTCGGGACATATTATGGCCGCCGTCTCCGCCATGAAATGAACGCCGCAGAAGACAATCACCTCAGCGTCTGTCCCGGCCGCCTTTCTGACTCAACTCGAGCGAATCACCGTTGAAGTCGGCGATTTCCTGCACCTCACCGAGCTGGTAGTTGTGCGCCAGAATGACCGCCTTCCGCTCCTTCTTCAGTTTCAGAATACTGTCGACCAGAGCCGGATCACGGTCCGCCATCATGAATCCTCCACCGGTTGGCATAGACATTCATTCTCTTCCCCCGGACGAATCCGAGAAGGGTTATTCCCAGATCGTTGGCGAGCTTGACACCAAGGTCGGTCGGCGCCGATTTGGACGCGATCAGCGGGATACGCCGCCGCGCCACTTTGAGCAGGATCTCAGAGGAAATCCGGCCGCTGGTGACCACCATGCGGTCATCGGTCGGGATGTCTTCGAGAAGACACCGGCCGAATATCTTGTCGACAGCGTTGTGCCGGCCAACGTCCTCCGAGAACACAAGTATCTTCTCCGAATCGCATAGAGCAGCGCTGTGGACTCCTCCGGTTGTCCGGTACAGGTCGGAGCGGCGCTGGAACTCTTTCACGAGGGAACCGATTTCGGCCGTCGAAACCCGAAATCGGAGAGACTGATCTTCTCCATCCCGATCGCGTCTGCGGCACTGTAGAAGGAGGCGCCCCGCCCACAACCAGAGCTGATGAACCGGCGGAACACCTCATCGCCTTGACCCTTGTCCCCTGTCGTTTCAACGCGAACGACGCCCCGAGTCTCGTCAACCAGGACCTTCTTGAGATCGTTCTTGGACAGGATGAGTCCCTCCGAGAACAGGAACCCGATCGCCAGAGGCTTAAGGTCGGCAGGCGAACACAGCAGCGTCACCAGCTCGCGATCGTTCAGAACGACGGTGAGCGGAAACTCACGGGCCACCACATCCTGAACGGTGGTGCCTGCGTCCTCCGATACACGCCATACCTCGACTTGACCGACCTCAGTCTCCATCTTGACTGACCCTGATCTCGTCGCCAGCCCTCACTACGCCGCTTCGAAGGACCCTGGTAAACACGCCTTCCTTGGGCATGATACACTTGCCCACCTGCTTGAAGATGGCGCACCCGGTGTGGCATTCCTTTCCGATCTGGGTTATCTCAAGCAGCACTTCATCACCCACGGCAAAACGGGTACCGACCGGCAGGATAAGATCGATGCCCTCGGTGGTGAGATTCTCAGCGAAGCTCCCCGGTACCACGTTGTAGCCCTCTGCTTTCATCCGGTTGATGCTCTCGATCGACATGAGACTGACCTGACGCTTGATGTGGCTTTCGGCGTGGGCATCACCCTTGAGCCCGAAATCCTGTTCGATGAGGCCCTCGTCAATCGGATCTTTGACAGTGCCTTTACGATCGCTGCGGCACACCGCCAATATCTTCGCCAATTCCCTACTCCTTCACCGAGTCTATTATTCCGCCGCCCACCACAACATCCCCATCGTAGAAGACGACCGTTTGCCCCGGGGCGATAGCCATTTGTGGCTCCTCGAACTTTACATAAACGTTGTCCCGAGACAAAGGCATGACCGTCGCTCTCGCTTCCCGGTGGCGGTACCTGATTCTTGCACTGAGTTCGATCGGCCCCTCAAGACCGTCGATGGCGATCCAATTCAGATTGGAGGCAATCAGTCCGCCGCTGGATGTCTCGCTGCGTTCGCCGACGATAACAGCGTTCCGAGCCGGGTCAAGGGCGGTCACATACAGCGGCTTCTCACTGGCAATGCCAAGGCCCCGTCGCTGACCGATAGTGTGGCGCCCAACACCGGAGTGCCTTCCCAATTCCTTTCCGTTACGGTCCAGGATCGGGCCGGAATTGGACGGCTCAAGGAGGCCTTCATAATCGCGGTCGACAAAATCCTGGCTCTCCTGCTTTTCGGCCACCGGCAGGCCGAACCCGATCGCAAGCCGGCGCACGTCGGCCTTACAGTAACCACCAAGAGGGAATAGAGAGCGAGCCACCTGTGCCCTGGAAAGAAGTGCCAGGAAATACGACTGATCTTTGCCAAGGTCTTTAGCCTTCTTCAATAGATGCCGGCCGTCACTCTGGCGATACTCCACGTTGGCGTAGTGGCCAGTGGCGAAGTAATCAAACCGGATACCGCTCTCAACGACTTTGTCGACCAGCGCCCCGAACTTTATCGCCGGGTTGCAGCGCGAGCATGGATTCGGCGTCCGCCCCGACCGGTACTCGCTTCGAAAGTAGTCGAGCACCTCCGACCGGTATTCGACGGAAAGATCAAGCACATGAAAAGGGATTCCGAGCTTGAGTGCAACCTGCCGCGCGTCATCTATGTCCTCTTCCTCGCCTGGGCCGTAGCAGCCATGGCGCCCCTGCGCAGACGAGGCAGGCCCGTCCCACAGCTTCATGGTGACACCGGCAACGCGATAACCGCCCTCCAAGAGAAGGGCGGCGGCGACCGATGAGTCAACGCCTCCGCTCATCCCGACAACAACGTCAAGCGCTCCGGACATCGTATGTCCTCCAGTACACGGAAGGTTGTCTATTCTTTCGGGGGTTCACCCCGCCTCAGCCCATGCAGCATTTCATGCTCTTTTCGCATGCACTTGTCCATGACCACCGCCAGTCCGGCTTCCCTGGCACGGGCGGCCGCAACGTCGTTAACGACTCCTTCCTGCATCCACACCACCCTGGCCCCGATCTTGATCGCCTGCTCGACAATGGGCGGGACGTCGCTGGACCGGCGAAAGATATCCACGATCTCGACGTTCCCCGGCACCGAAGCCAGATCCGGGTAGCAGACCTCACCCAGGACCTCAGGGGCCATTGGATTCACCGGGATTACGCGGTACCCATGTTCCTTCAGGTGTTCCGCCACGCGGTAGCTGTCTCGTTCTCTGTTTGGAGAGAGTCCGACGACGGCGACGATCCGGTAGGACGTCAGGATATCGGACTCAACGCTCACTTGCCCTCCAAGGCCGATCGCCGTGCGAGGGCGTCGTAGAAAGCCTTCCAGAATGGATCGACAACCGGATGCACCAGCTTCGTTTCGCGCCCGCCCTCAACCAGGACCATTCCCCGTTCGGCCGAGGTCAGATCACCGACGATTGAGGCCTTGATGCCCTTCTTCGAAAGGGCATTCACCACACTATCAGCCTTGTGCGGACGGCAGGACATTATAAGCGTACCCTCACTGATCGAGGCGTAGGGATCGATGCCAAACAAGTGACAGACCTCGCGCACGCTTTCTTCAACCACAATACGGTCTTTTTCAACGCGGACGCCGAGACCCGATGCCTGCGCTATTTCGTACAAACCGCCCCAGACACCACACTCGGTGGCATCGTGCAGGGCGCTGACGCCGTTGTCCCGCACTCCGACGCTAACCGCAGTGAGGGCATCCTCCACGACAGACATCTTGTAGAAGACGGTCGCCGCTTGTCGGCTCACCGCGGCCCCGAGTTCCCGCTCGATAAGCGAGGGGAACATCGCGGCGAAGATCCCGGTGGCTTCAATCGCCGGGCCTTTAGTGATGATTATCTTATCGCCCACCTTCGCCATTCTTGGAGTCACGTACTCTTCCAGTCCGCCAATACCGATTACCGTGGCTCCACCAACCATCGGATAGTGACAGTTTTCATAGCGGGCGGTATGCCCGGTGATGACCGCAATACCAAGCTTCTCGCACTCACGGTGCATGGTGTCCCACATGGTCACCAGTTGCTGTTTGGTGATCTCCATGGGCAGGTTTAGATCTATCGAAAGGTACTTGGGCCTGAGACCGCTGGTGACCGAATCCGATGCAAGGATATGAATCGCAAACCAGGCGGCACGCTCCCACCCGTATTCAGGCACAATGAACACGGGGTCGGTTGTAAAGGACACTGCCTGACCACCGATTTCCACGATGCCGACGTCCACCCCGTGCTGAGGTCCCACGAGGATGCTGCCATTCCGGGCACCAAGACGCGGATAGATCAGTTCGTTAAAAATCTCAAGAGAAATCTTGCCTATCTCTGGTATCTCAGCCATCTACCCCACCTTACCTTTCAGCAACGGAGACATGGCCCTCAGCTTGCCGACCACATTGGTCAGAGAACTGATCACCCGATCGATCTCATCTGGCTGGGTCCATTTGCCCAGGGTGAAACGTAGCGAACCGTGCCCCAATTGGGGAGGGACTCCCAGGGCCATCAGCACGTGAGACGGCTCCGCGCTCGAGGAACTACATGCTGACCCGGTCGAAACGCAGATCCCTTCCAGATCCAGGTTCAGGCACAGGGATTCCCCCTCGACAAAGTCAACGCTGACATTGACGTTGTTGGGCAACCGGCGCGTGGGATGGCCGTTCAGGATGACCCGGTCCATGCCCTCGGTCAGCCCGTTGATGAGCCTGTCTCTCAAGACCGTCAACCGCGCGCCCTCGGCGTCCATCTCGTCCCGGGCAATATCGGCCGCCTTCCCAAATCCGACGATCCCGGCCACGTTCTCGGTACTTGCCCGACGGCCGTGCTCCTGGGCTCCGCCGTGCATCAAGGAAGTCAAACGGACCCCTTTTCTAACGTAAAGGGCCCCGACGCCCTTCGGTCCATAGAGCTTGTGGGCTGACGTCGAAAGCATGTCAATTCCCATACTGTTGACGTCGACCGGAAGATGACCGATGGTCTGAACAGCGTCCGTGTGGAAGAGCACCCCGGCTTCCCTGGTGATACGGCCGATTTCGGCAATCGGCTGCACCGTGCCGACTTCGTTGTTGGCATGCATTACGGACACCAGGAGAGTGCCGGGCCTGATCGCCTTTTTCACATCTTGAGGATCGACCAGCCCCTGTTTGTCCACCTTCAGGTAAGTAACCTCGAAGCCTCGTTCCTCAAGAAACTTGGCTGTCTCCAAGATCGCATGATGCTCAATGGCAGTAGTAATGAAGTGGTTACCCTTCGCCTCCCGTGAAAAAGCGAGTCCCTTGAAGGCGTAATTGTCGGCTTCGGTGCCGCTTCCGGTGAAGATGATCTCCTCAGGCTGCGCCCCAATGAGAGCTGCGACCTGGGTTCTGGCCACCTCAATGCCCTCTTTGGCTTCCTGGCCGATGGAGTAGATGCTAGAAGGATTGCCGTAATACTCGGTGAAATACGGCAACATTTCTTTGACTACGTCAGGGTGCACAGGCGTGGTGGCGGCGTAGTCGAGATAGATTCTCTTCATTGGTCGCAGTCCCTCCGTAACATCATCCGAACGTCGCTCTCATATCGGCATTATAGCATTCAGATTTGAGCGTCTCAAACAGACTCCAAAGGTTATTCCCACACCTGCCCGGAACTGAAACTGTACCGTGATCGCGTATCGAGGCGGGCTCTCCGTGACCGGCCGCGATCGCGACCTCAAGCCAACACGCCATGCCGGTGAGAACGCGTTGCTCTCGCTGCAGGCCGCTGCGTCCGGCACACTATCCGAATGCGCCTAAAGCCTGCGCAAGATCCGCTATCAGGTCATCGATATCTTCAAGTCCGACGGAAAGCCGGATAAGGCTATTCTTGATGCCGATCTTCGCCCGGAACTCCGGGGGCATTGAAGCGTGACTCATCGAGGCCGGGTGTTCGGCAAGGGAGGCCGACCCTCCGAGCGACTCGGCCAATGAACAGAGTCTCATCGCCCTCAGGAAACGATTGGCGGTGCGAATACCTCCCTTGGTTTCAAACGAGACCATGCCCCCGAAACCAGCCATCTGGCGGCGCGCCGTTTCGTGGCCCGGGTGGGACGGGAGGCCCGGATAATACACCCGGGAAACGCCCGGGCAGTGGCAAAGATAATCGGCGACCGCGGCGGCATTCGCCTGGTGCTGCCTCATCCTGACTGCCAGGGTCTGGATACCGCGCAGGACAAGCCAGCAATCGAACGGGGCCGCGCAGGTGCCCAATCCGTTCAACAGGAACTGCACCCTTTGGGTCAGTTCGTCACTCGTCGTGACCACGGCGCCGCCCACGACATCACTGTGCCCGTTCAGGTACTTCGTCGTGGAATGCACCACCAGGTCAATTCCGAACGCAACCGGCTTCAGTAGATACGGCGTGGCGAAGGTATTGTCCATGACCGTCAGTATGCGATGCTTTCGGGCCACGTCAACGACCATCTCAAGATCAGTGATGTTCAGGAGAGGATTGGACGGAGATTCGACCCAGAGCATCCTGGTGTTGGGACGAATAGCCGCCTCGAGCTTCCGCCTGTCGTTAAGTCTGACAAAAGTGAAGTCAATGCCGAACTCGCCCATGATATCGTGAAACAGCCGGTACGTGCCTCCATAGACGTCGTCCCCGGAAATGACGTGGTCGCCGGCCCTGAGAAGGTGGATCACCGTACTTTCGGCCGCCATACCCGTGGCAAAGGCAAAACCGGCCCTACCACCTTCAAGCCCGGCTATTGTCTCTTCAAGGGCTCGCCGCGTCGGGTTCGCGCTCCGCGAATAGTCGAATCCCCTGGTCTTCCCCAGATCGTCAAAAGCAAAGGTGGACGTCTGATATATAGGCACGGACATCGCGCCGTAGGCCCTGTCCGGCCGTTCGCCGGCGTGGATCGCGATGGTTTCGAATTTCATGGGCGACGCCTCACGCCACGCGCTAGAACCAACTGACCAGCCCGGCCGCTAGATCGCCGGGGCGGTGGGGGGAACAGGCTCCTGAAACAGCCAGGTAGACAAATAGCGCTCCCCGGTATCGGGCAGAATGACGACAATAAGCTTGCCCTCGCTCGATTGCCTCTTGGCCACTTCAATAGCCGCCCACGTCGCCGCCCCCGATGAGATCCCGGCGAGTATTCCTTCTTCTTTAGCCAATCTCCTGGCCGTTGCCCCAGCATCCTCGTTGGAGACCTGAATGATCTCATCGACAAGGTCCCTGCGCAGAACGTCAGGTACAAAACCCGCCCCGATACCCTGGATCTTGTGAGGTCCGGCCTTTCCCCCGGACAGGACCGGCGAATTGACCGGCTCGACAGCGATCGCCTTGAACTCCGGCTTTCGCTTCTTTATCACGTCAGCAACCCCGGTGATGGTGCCACCGGTCCCCACCCCCGATACGAGGATATCAACTCTGCCGCCGGTGTCACGCCAAATCTCCTCGGCCGTGGTAACACGGTGTATTTCGGGATTAGACAGGTTCTTGAACTGCTGCGGCATGAAATAGCCCTTTTCGGCGACGAGCTGTTCGGCCCGCCTCACGGCGCCAGGCATACCTTCAGCGCCGGGGGTCAGAATCAGTTCGGCTCCAAGAACCGAAAGCAACTGCCGTCTTTCCATCGACATGGTTTCGGGCATGGTCAAGACCAATTTATAGCCCCGGGTAGCGCAGACGAAAGCAAGCGCAATGCCGGTGTTCCCGCTCGTCGGTTCAACAATTGTCGTCCCCTTCTTCAGAAGTCCCGACTCTTCAGCAGTCAGTATCATGGCCACGCCAATCCGGTCCTTGACACTACTCAGAGGGTTGAAGGACTCCAGCTTGGCTATCACTTCGCCTTTGGCGCCCCCGGTCACCCGGTTCAGCCTGACCAGCGGCGTATTACCAATGAGCTCGGTGGAATCTTTAGCAATCCCCCGCGTTATCTTGGGCAGTTCCAGTGACTTGAATCGAATCTTCTCAACAGTTGGCAAGTCTTTCATAGCACCCTCCTCCTATAACCCAATCTGATACCAGGTCCTAAATGTAGTACATGCTCGCCGTGGGGACTTCCTCGAGCTTCCTCTTTTGCCGCTCGACCAATTCTTTCAGCGTCGTGCCCCCCAACACTCCAGTCATCACGCGCTTAAGCTCCGTCCAGACTTCTCGCGTCACGCAAGCCTCGTAACGCCGGCAGTACTTTGGATCGTCAACGCACTCGACAGGAGCCAGGGAGCCTTCGAGCAACTGAATGACTTCGGTCAGTTTAATGTCTTCCAATTCCTTGGCGATCCACACGCCGCCCTTCGCACCACGAGTGCTCCGGACGATGCCGGCCGAGATAAGCGGCGTAATAAGATGCTCAAGGTACATCGTCGAGATCTCCTGCCGCCGCGCCACGTCTCTTAGCAACACCGGTTTGCCGTTTGAGTTGATCGCAATGTCGATCAGTGCTCGCGTTCCGTACCGTGATCTGGTTGATAACTTCATTCTTCAGGCCGCCTATTCATTACTAACCTAATCGTCAATGCAAAGAATACCACAGTAGAAAAGCGCCTGTCAACGGTAGCGGCATGATCTAAGTCGCGAGGGCGATGAGTGCAGCAATAATGACATCGGCCAGGCGATTCGGTATGGGCGCTGACTAGCTTACGATTATCTTGCCGCGCGGCTCGGCAACAACATCGCCAATGACCGCCGCCTGACCTATCCCCGCCCTCTTCATCTCAGTGAGCAACCTGTCCGCGCTCGCCGCGCCGACACTGATCAACAGGCCGCCCGAGGTCTGCGGATCGGAAAGTATCCGCTGCAGGTGTTCCGAGACCGGAGAGGCGAACCTGACGCAACTGGAGTAGTACTCCCGATTCCGCTCCAATCCGCCCGGAAGAAAGCCGGCTTCGCTGAAGGCCACGGCCTCCGGAAAGAACGGCAAAGCGCCGGCTCTTATGACAAATCCCACACCGCTGTTCTGCGCCATCTGAAGAGCGTGCCCCAGAAAGCCAAAACCGGTTATGTCGGTGCAAGAATGAGTATCCGCTGCCGTCATCAGCGCCGATGCCTTCTCATTCAAGGTCGCCATGCTTTCAGTGATGCGGTCAACGACCGGCTTAGAAGCTGCGCCGTTCTTCAAGGCCGTACTGATAATACCGGTACCCAGGGCCTTGGTGAGTATGAGTCGGTCACCGACCAATGCGCCGCCGTTAGTAATCAGACGCTTGGGATCGACTACTCCGGTGACTGACAAACCGTACTTGAGTTCGGGATCATCTACGCTGTGCCCGCCCACTAGTGCCACCCTCGCCTGCTTCATCTTATCCAGGCCACCCCGAAGAATATCCCTGAGCACCGACGGGTCGAGAATGTCCTTGGGGAAACAGACCAGATTCATCGCGGTGACCGGCCGAGCGCCCATGGTGTAGATATCGCTCAGCGAGTTCGCGACCGCGATCTGCCCGAAACTATACGGATCGTCAACGACCGGCGTAAAGAAATCGACCGTCTGGACTATGGCGAGGTCATCGGTCAGCCGGTAGACGCCGGCGTTATCCCGACTCTCAACGCCTCGCAACACGTTCGGATCTGACTCAAACCGCAAACCCGACAGGGCTTTGTCCAGGTCCTCCGGACCCAGTTTGGCTGCTCAGCCCGACGAGCGCACGCTCTCCGTCAACCGAGGCTGTTTTCCCGACGGCATGTATGACCTCCGGATGGTTGCATGATTTACGCCATTCTATCACCCTGGTTTTCCCAAAAGCAAAGGAGTTCCTGGAACAACACATAGCTCAGACACTCACCACCAAGCCCAGGAAACTGCGTTTGACAGCCCCCCCTCCCCATTGTAGACTTCAAAAAGAGGAGAAAAGAATGGGCTCTTTGAGGCAAGTTGACCCCGAGATCAGCCATGCCATCGAACTTGAGAAACAGCGGCTCCAGGAGAGGATAAACCTGATCGCGTCGGAGAACTACCCGAGCCGGGCGGTGATGGAAGCCCAGGGTTCGTTCTTGACTTCGAAATATGCCGAGGGTTACCCCCGCCACCGCCACTACCCCGGCTGCGAAAACGTGGATATGGTTGAAGATCTGGCCATCGAACGCGCCAAGTCCTTGTACCGGGCAGAACATGCCAATGTCCAACCCCACGCTGGAGCTCAGGCCAACATGGCCGCCTACTACGCAACTCTGGAGCACGGCGACACCATTATGGGAATGTCGCTGGCCCACGGCGGTCATCTAACTCACGGAGCGGACGTCAATTTTTCGGGCAAGCTCTACAACGTCGTAAGCTACGGGGTTGACCGCGATACGGAAAGAATCGACTACCGCGAATTGGAGCGGCTCGCAGTCAAACACCGCCCCAAACTAATAGTGGCCGGCTTCAGCGCATATCCAAGGATCATTGATTTCGAACGTTTCAGACAGATCGCGGACAGTGTCGGCGCCATCCTGATGGCCGATATTGCCCATATTGCCGGTATGGTCGCCGTGGGCCTCCATCCGACGCCGGTGCCCTACTGCGAAATCGTCACTTCGACGACTCACAAGACGCTGCGCGGTCCGCGGGGCGGCTTCATCCTGTGCCGCCGAGCATTGGCTCCGGCAGTTGACCGGGCGGTCTTCCCCCAGATGCAGGGCGGCCCGTTGATGCACACCATCGCGGCCAAGGCGGTAGCTTTCCGCGAGGCGATGCTCCCCGAGTTCGTGGAATACCAGCGAGCGATACTCGACAACGCTCAAGTCCTGGCATCTGAGCTCAAGAGACTCGGGATGCGACTGGTCGCCGGCGGTACCGATACGCACCTGGTCCTCGTTGATCTTACCCGCAATGGCTTCAGCGGCAAGAAGGCTGAGGAAGCTTTGGGCAAGGCGGGTATTGTAGCAAACCACAACCTGATCCCGTTTGACCCGCGCCACCAGGCCGCAACGAGCGGGATCCGCCTCGGGACTCCGGCAGTCACTACCAGGGGATTCGGACCTGCCGAGATCAAGTTCATCGCCGCGAGCGTAGTTGACGTCCTCAACCACATTGATGATGCCAGGGTACAATCTCAGATCGCCGACAAGGTGAAGGAACTGTGCTTGCGGTTCCCGATACCGGCGCTGGTAGACTAGACTACCGCTGGGCGAAATAGCCCAGAGCCTGTCTCACCTTTTCTTCGAGGCTAAGGTCATCATCAGGCAGTGACGCCACCGCTCGAGCCGCCTCGGCTACGGAGTAGCCGAGGGTGGTGAGAGCAGCCAGCACATCGGTCTGCCCCTGACTATCCTGCAGCGGAACCAGATTCAACCCTGCGCCGACCTTGTCCTTCAATTCCAGGAGCAAACGCCCGGCGATCTTCTTCCCTATTCCCGGTACCGTCGTCAAGAGCTCAACGTCGCCGCTGGCCACGGCCGCCACAATCTGGTCGACCTTCAAAGACGAAAGCATCGCCAGACCGAGTTTAGGCCCGACCCCCGACACCCCAGTCAGCGTCTGGAAGAGAGCAAGCTCCTCGAAAGTGCTGAACCCGTATAGAGCCAGCACATCTTCCCGGACGTGAAGATGGGTGAACAATCGGACCTGGCCGCCGATCTTCCCGAACGTGCTGAGGGTGGACGTGGGCGCAAAGACCCGAAAGCCAACGCCATTCACGTCAACGATGGCCCAGTCTCCTCCTGTCGCCTCAAGCCGGCCACGAAGACTGGCGATCACCTATCGCCTCACCTGACCGGCGAGAAGGCGGCTAAGTCTGGTCTCGCAGAGATGACACAAAGCTACGGCAAGAGCGTCGGAGGCATCGGCGGGTTCAGGAACATGGGTCATCCCGAGTTGAAGCCTGACCATCTCCTGTATCTGCTCTTTCGAACTACCACCGAAGTTGCTGACGCGCTGTTTGACCTGGGCCGGAGTATACTCCGACACCGGGATTCCCTGCCCTGCGGCGGCCAGAATGGCAATCGCCTGTGACCTGCCGATGGCGAGCGCCGACCGGGCATTCTTAGCGACAAACGGCTGCTCAACGGCGGCAGCGTCGGGACGTTGGCTCTTGACGATCTCGAGCAGCCGCTGATACATGAAAACCAAACGCTCCCCGATCGGGGAGCGTGATGG
The DNA here is from genome assembly GCA_963735055.1 of uncultured Chloroflexia bacterium. Classification (GTDB taxonomy): domain Bacteria; phylum Chloroflexota; class Dehalococcoidia; order Dehalococcoidales; family UBA2162; genus JBBITI01. The sequence continues at coordinate 363,403 of CAVTJN010000019.1, forward strand.
AGCCGTGATGGCGCCGTACTCAGCTACTGTCAGCGTGTCGTCAATCTCGTCGATCACCCCGTAGCCCATGGTCACGGTACCTGGGTCAATCCCCAGAATCCTCATACCTGAACGCCATTCTGATACTTCTCAAGCACCGCATCCGAGAATTCGACATTGGAGGTAACGTTCTGAACTTCGTCCAACTCCTCGAGCCTTTCGAGCAATTTAAGGGTCTGGAGCGAAGCTTTGTCCTCAAGCGACAGGGGCGCCTTTGAGAGCATTGAAAGCTGAGCGCTGTCCACCGGAATTTTCTTCTCCTCCAATCCCTTCCTCACGGCCTCGAGCTTGTCCGGAGCAGTGTATATCTCCAGCACATCCCCGTCGACCTTGACGTCCTCGGCGCCGGCGTCGATCGCCTGAAGTTCAAGGTCCTCCGCATTCTGTCCCTCGGTCTTGACGGTAATCACTCCCTTGGAGTCGAATAACCAAGCCACGCTGCTACTTTCGCCGAGACTTCCCCCCGCCCGCGAAAGGAGGTTGCGAACCTCCTGTACGGTACGGTTACGGTTATCGGTAATAGCCTGGACGAGAATGGCGCTGCCACCGGGACCCCGGCCGCCCAGCACCATTTCCACCATGCCGGCTCCTTCCCCACCGCCGCTACCCCTGGCTATTCCACGCTGGATGTTATCAAGCGGCATGTTGCTGTCGCGCGCCTTCTGAATCGCCAGACGAAGCCGGTAGTTAGTGTCAGGACTGGCTCCGCCCTCGCGCGCCGAAGCAATGATCTCGCGGGTCAGCTTGGTAAACAGCTGGCCGCGCTTGGCATCCGTAACGCCTTTCTGGTGCTTAATTGAAGACCACTTCGAATGCCCAGACATCGCTAGACCTCCTTGACCGACAAGCCTTAGGCAATTCTAACATCAAGTCAAAATCGGGGCAATAAGGTTGGCCTGAGCCGACAGCCGCCCCCGGGCAACTGAACAAAATACTCTGGTGACTCAAGCCAAACGCGTTGACAGCCGCGTCGGCGAACGTTACAATCAACCGCAATGGGATTGTTCGGCACTTCGGGAATACGAAGAATCGCAGACCGGAACCTGCTTGAAATCGCCCTGCGGACCGGGCTGGCACTGGGGCGCATGCACCGAACGGTGGTGGTGGCACGGGACACCCGGACTTCCGGAAACGCGCTGAAGTTCGCATTGGTCTCGGGGCTGCTTTCGGCGGGGGCAAAATGCTTCGATGCTGGAGTTGTGCCAACGCCGACACTTGCCTTCGCGACCCGGAGCTTCGACGTGGGCGTGATGATCACTGCTTCGCACAATCCGCCAAACTACAATGGCATCAAGATCTTTAACCCGGACGGCTCGAGCTATGTCTCCGGACAGCAAATCGACCTTGAAAGGATGCTCGCAGGCCCGCTGCCCACCGCCTCATGGCAGGACATCGAGGAGAACCTCTTAACTTACGAAGACGCGGTCAATGAGCACGTCGAACACATCATGGAGCAGGTGGATCTCCCTAGGGCGATGCGAGTTGTGGTGGACTGCAATTGCGGGGCGGCCTCGGTGATCACCCCGGTCCTGCTCAGGAGGATGGGCTGCGACGTAGTCGGCCTGAATTCTCACCCCAGCGCCTTCTTCCCCCATGATGCCGAACCTACCGCCGAGAACCTGGTTGATCTGGCCAGAGTGTGCAGGGAACTGAATTCGGTCGGGATCGCGGACGATGGTGACGCGGACCGCATGATGGCGGTGGACGAAAAAGGTCGGTTCATACCAGGCGACAAGTTGTTGATACTGCTGGCCCGCAGCCTGGAGGCGAAGCGGGTCGTCACCACGGTTGATGCGTCGATGGTGGTCGAGGAACTGGGCTTGAGTACGGTACGCACGAGAGTCGGCGATACCTACGTCTCCGAGGAACTGATCGCAGGCGGCGATTTCGGCGGCGAACCTTCCGGAGCGTGGGTATTCCCCAAGAATTCGCTATGCCCCGACGGCATCTACGCCGCGGCCGCGCTGGCGTTGATCGCATCCGGGGGGAGTCTCTCAACTCTCGCCGACGGCATACCGCAATACCCGATCATCCGTGGCAGCGTACTGGCCAATGGCCGTTCAATCGATACTGACCGATTGACAACGGCGCTCCAGCCCAAACAGGTCAGCGCCATCGACGGCGTAAGATTCACCATGGGTGATGGGTGGGTGCTGGTCCGGTCGTCGGGGACCGAGCCCAAGGTAAGGATTACGGCCGAGGCACAGACCGAGGAGCGCGCCCGCCAGTTGTTCGACATCACGGTCAAGACACTCGGTGAAGGGAAGAATACGGGAGGGAGCTCGGGTTGATCGCGGTGATTTTGGCAGCCGGCGAGGGCAGCCGAATGCGGCCTCTGTCATACACTCGATCGAAGGTCATGCTGCCAATCGCCAACAAGCCGATCCTGGAACACCTTATCGTTGAAGCCCGGGAAGCCGGGGTCACTGACTTCGTACTTGTTGTGGGCTATCATGACGAACAGGTCAGGGCCCACTTCGGAGACGGGCGCAAGTGGTCGATCCGCCTCACCTATGCGAGTCAGCGAAAGCAGCTTGGCACGGCCGACGCGGTGAGAGTGCTGGAAGGAAGGATTAGCGGGAATTTTCTGGTGATGAACGGGGACATCATAGTGGGCCGTACTGACATCAAGGCATTAATCGATGAGGGCCGAAATGCTGTGTCGGTGATCGAAGTCAAAGACCCGAGGGGTCTGGGCATGGTCGAGACGAGGCGAGGGCGCGTCCTCAGAATCCATGAGAAGGTCGAAAGACCCCCCACCAACATGGCCAACGCCGGGCTGTACCTGTTCACCCCCGACATTTTCGCCGCCGTGGCACAGACGCCCGCTTCCACCCGCGGTGAGTTTGAGATAACCACTTCGCTGCAGATCATGATTGACCGGGGCGAAGAAATCATCTGTCACAAGATCGGCTACTGGCTTGATCTCAGCTATCCCTGGCATTTGCTAGCCGCCAACGAAGCCCTGCTCTCGAAGATGGACGCCGTAACCCTGGGGAAAATAGAGGCCAACGTGACCATCAACGGCGCCGTTTCGGTAGGCGCAGGATCAATGATCAGGTCGGGATCCTACATTATCGGTCCGGTCGTGATCGGCGACCACTGCGACATAGGGCCTAACTGCTTCATAAGACCCTGTACTTCGATTGGCGACCATTGCCATGTCGGAGCAGCCGTCGAGGTGAAGAACTCCATAGTAATGAATGGCAGCAAGATACCACATCTCAACTACGTCGGCGATAGCGTCATCGGGGAGGGATGCAACCTCGGTGCGGGGACGAAGATCGCCAATCTACGGCTCGATGAAAAAGAGGTGGTGGTGGGCGGCAGCAACACCGGCAGGCGTAAATTCGGAGCTGTCCTGGGAGACGGGGTTAAGACAGGCATCAACGCTTCAATCAACACAGGAACAATGATAGGCAACGGCTCCTTTGTGGGACCAGGGGCGGTGGTAAGTGGTATCGTCAGTCCGGATTCGAAGGTGTTTTAGGTGAAGACAATGAAGCAGGCCATCGTTCTTGCCGCCGGAGAAGGGCAAAGACTAAGACCATTTACCGTCACCCGACCCAAAGTGATGCTCAACATCGGCGGCAAGCCAATACTGCAGCACGTCATCGAAGCATTAGCCCAGAATGGCGTCCGGAAGATCGTCATGGTGGTCGGATATCGCAAGGAACAGATCTTCGACCACTTCGGCAATGGCGAGCAGTTGGGGGTAGAAATCGTATACCTTACCCAGGACCGGCAGCTTGGCACCGCCCACGCCCTCGGCTACGCGAGGAGCGTGGCGGAAGAGGAGTTCCTTGTACTCGGTGGGGACAACCTGATCGACGCCGAGACCATTGCCGGAATCGTCAACGCCGATCCTCCAGTGATGTTGTTGAAGCAAGGTTCAGACGCTCACCGGTACGGAGTCGTAAGGGTTGAAGATGGCGAGATAAAGGGCATGATCGAGAAGCCGACGAGCCATCAAGGGGACAGAATAAACACCGGGATATATGCCTTTCGAAACGATGTCTTTGACTTCATCGGTCCCGAGCTGGACATCCCCAATGTCATAAACGTAATGCTTGACCGGGCCTGCAAAGTCAACGCTCTTGAGACTCAGGGCACATGGCTCGACGTTGTTTACCCCTGGGACCTGGTGAGACTCAACGGAGCAATCCTGGCACGAACCACGCCGCGACTGGGTGGCACCATCGAGAGTTGCGTCACTCTGAAGGGGGCGGTGTCCGTCGGTATGGACACGATTATCAGGTCGAACTCGTACGTAGTGGGACCCGCCGTGATCGGCGAAAATTGCCAGATCGGCCCAAACGTGTGCATTCTGCCTTCCACCAGTATTGGCGACAACGTTTCGATCGCTCCATTTACTACCATAGAGAACAGCGTTATCGGGGACGACGTGAGCATAGGACCGGCTTCCATCATTGAGGACTCGGTAATTGACAAGGGATCCGTGATTCGAGGCCACTTCTCAGCACCGAGCGGAGAGACCGTGGTGCAAATTGACGAAGAGCACCACCGGGTGACTGTGGGAGCCATGGTGGGTATCGGCTGTTCGCTCGGAAACAGCATCGTGGCCGAACCGGGTTCAATAATCGGCAACTACTGCCAGGTACAGCCAATGAAAGTAATCCGCGGCAGCTTCCAGGATAGAAGCCGCATTTTCTAGCAGGTAAATATGTGCGGAATAGTCGGATACGTCGGTGACAGCCAGGCGCAGCCAATACTGTTGAACTGTCTCCGGAAGCTTGAGTACCGGGGATACGATTCGTGCGGCATCTCGGTCGCCTCAGGAGAGATCCAGACCTGTAAGGATGCCATCAGGGTCGAGGATTTGTCCAGACTATCCCCGCAGTTCCCGGGAACCATCGGGATAGGACACACCCGCTGGGCAACCCACGGTCCTCCTTCCCGAGTCAATGCTCATCCGCACTCGGATTGCTCGCGGAGGATATCGGTGGTGCACAACGGCGTTGTGGCCAACTACCAGCAACTCAAGAAGCAGCTTATCACCGAGGGCCACAGGTTCCTATCCGAAACCGACACGGAGGTAATTCCACACCTGGTGGAGAAGCACTATCACGGTGACCTCGTCAAAGCCGTGGAGTTGACCGTCGCCGAGTTGGAGGGTTCCTACGCCTTCATTGTGATGATGGCGGGAGATCCGAGACTGGTCGTGGCGAAGCGAGACAATCCGCTGGTTATCGGGATCGGCGACCACGGGAACTTCGTTACTTCGGACGTACCGGCCTTGTTGGATTATACGAACAGAGTCATCTACCCGGAAGATGGAGACCTGGTCGTCCTCGAACAAAGGAGCGTCCGCGTCATCAGGAACGGCGAAGAAGTGAAGGTCGAGGAACAGAAGGTGCTCTGGGGAGTGGACGAGGCCAGGAAGGGCGGCTACGAGCACTTCATGCTCAAAGAAATCCATGAACAGCCGCGGGTGATCAGGAACACCCTGGCCGAATACTCACGCAACCCGGACCCGGTGGCCGCCCTGTCACGACTACGCGACGACGGGATGGAATCGATGCTCATGCTTGCCTGCGGCACTTCCTATCATGCGTCGCTGGTAGGCAAGTACATGATCGAGGAACTGCTGAGAATTCCGGTGAGGGTCGAACTGGCCTCTGAGTTCAACTACTACAGCCATGCACTGGCAAAGACGCTCGCCATCGCCATAACCCAATCTGGAGAGACGGCCGACACGCTAAAAGCGATGAGGCGATCGAAGGAGGTCGGCTGCTCCATCCTGGCTATCACCAATGTCGTGGGCAGTTCGGCGACGCGCGTGGCGAACCAGACCATCTACACCCGGGCCGGGCCCGAGATGAGCGTCGCCGCGACCAAGAGTTTCACGGCGCAGCTGATGGTGTTGTACTGGCTGGCGATATCGTACTCTAAGGATCCCCCCAAGCGCGTGGCGGCTTTGCACGGGGAGCTCAGGCAACTACCGACCAAGGTGCAGCAGGTGCTGGACGAGGAAAACAGCATCAGAGATCTGGCCAAGTCATTGGCACAATACGAAAATGCCTTCTTTATCGGGCGCGGAATCAACTACCCGATAGCCCTGGAGGGCGCCCTGAAATTGAAGGAGATCTCTTATATCCACGCCGAAGGCGCGGCCGCCGGGGAGATCAAACATGGCCCGCTCGCCCTGTTCGGGGCCGACACGCCCGTGATTGCACTTGTGGGCAAGGACGGCACCTACGGACCGATGGTAACCAGTATCAAGGAAATCAAAGCCAGGGGGGCGCCGGTCCTGGCGGTGGCTGAGGAAGGCGATGATTCGGTCAAGGAACTCGCGGACTCCGTCATCTATATTCCGCCGATAGAACCGATCTTCTCACCAGTCCTGAACGTTGTCGCCCTGCAATTGCTGGCCTACCACACGGCCAAAGAGCGGGGCTGTCCGGTGGACTTCCCGCGCAATCTGGCCAAGAGTGTAACGGTAGAATAGGGAGCATGAGCAACCCGCCCGCTGCGCAAGGATACTCCCAAGGCCATGCCAAGCCCTCGGGACTAAGTAGCAGGGACTAGTCCTTTCGATCCAAATAGTTACGCGCCAGGGACGATGACATCCAGATTTTCCTCCGCTTGACTTGCCCCGCCGCATGGGCTATACTGTCATGGGTAAGCAATAGACGGCGTTCCTGCAAAGCTGAGTGCTTTCCCCCGGAAGTCTCAGCTTTAATTATGTCCCCAATAAGGTTTCAATGAAGCTGGCAATTAGCGGCAAAGGCGGAGTAGGGAAGACTCTACTGTCGGCGTTACTGTGCAAGGCTTTCGCTGAATCAGGGTATTCGGTCATCGCGATCGACGCTGATCCCGACGCAAATCTGGCAGCTACTCTGGGTTTTCCCCACCCGGAACAGATCACCCCGGTATCCGAGATGAAGGAACTCATCGAGGAACGCACGGGTACCCGTCCGGGGGAGGTGGCACCATATTTCACTCTGAACCCCAAGGTTGACGATATCCCGGACAGATATGCCCATCGCCATGAGGGGATCAGGCTGATGCGAATGGGCGATGTAAAGGGCGGCGGCCACGGCTGTTACTGTCCGGAAAGCGCCTTGCTCAAGACGCTCATGGCCCACCTGCTGGTCGCCCGGAATGAAGCCGTCATCCTCGATATGGAAGCAGGCATCGAACATTTGACCCGGGGCACAGCCGGCGCAGTGGATCGACTGGTGGTTGTTGTCGAACCGGGCCGGAGAAGCATCGAGACGGCGGTCAGCATTCACAAGCTGGCAACTGATCTGGGCCTGAAGAACCTTGCTGCGGTGGGCAACAAAGTGCGAGGTGAATCGGACCGGCAATTCCTGACGTCGGCCTTGCCCGGTTTTACGTTTCTCGGATTCATCCCCTACGACCAGGCGGTCGTGGATGCCGACCTGGCGAACCGGTCGGTACTTACCGCCAGCCCCCGGGTGATCGCGGCGGTGAAAGAAATCTTCCAAGCTCTTATTTCGACGAAGAAGTAGTCGAACGATTGGTCAAAGAGACACTAACTACAACAGGAGGAGACCGCATGCCCTACGATGTTTCCAAAATGGCCGACTGGCAGATAGCTGATGCCGCCGAAGAGAACATGCCCACGCCCGATGAATGGCGAGAGAAGCTGGCCCTGAAGAAAGATGAACTCCTGGCTCACGGAAAGGTCGCCAAGCTTGACTTTCTGAAGGTAATGGAGCGGTTGCAGAGTCGGCCGGACGGAAAGTACATCGAGGTAACGGCGGTGACCCCCACCCCACTGGGCGAAGGCAAGACCACCACGACCATGGGTCTTATTGAAGGTCTTGGAAAGCAAGGCGAGAACGTGGGCGGCTGTATCCGCCAGCCTTCGGGCGGCCCCACCATGAATGTCAAGGGGACGGCGGCCGGTGGTGGTAACGCCATCCTCATCCCGCACACCGAGTTGTCCATGGGCCTGACGGGTGACATCAATGACATCATGAACGCCCACAACCTGGCGATGGTAGCGCTCACCGCCAGAATGCAGCATGAACGCAACTACGATGATGCGCAACTCATGAAATTCAGCAAGATGCCCCGCCTGGACATCGACCCGCTGAGAGTCGAAATGGGATGGATCATTGACTTCTGCGCCCAGAGCCTCCGTAACATAGTGATCGGCCTGGGGCCGCAGAAGACCGACGGCTTCCTGATGCAGTCGAAGTTTGCCATTGCGGTGAGTTCCGAACTGATGGCAATACTCTCCATCATCAGGGATCTGGCCGACCTCAGGGCACGGATGAACGACATTACCGTAGCCTATGACAAGAAGGGCAAGGCAGTCACCACCGCCGATCTACAGGTGGCCGGAGCAATGACCGCCTGGATGCGGAACACCATCAACCCGACCCTATGCAGCACCGCCGAGTACCAGCCGGTCATGGTCCATGCCGGCCCCTTCGCCAATATCGCAGTCGGTCAATCTTCAATCATTGCCGACCGCCTTGGATTGAAGATGTTCGACTATCACGTGACCGAAAGCGGTTTCGCCGCTGACATCGGATTTGAGAAATTCTGGAACGTGAAGAGCCGCTTCAGCGGACTAAAACCCAACGTTTCTGTGCTCGTCGCCACGGTGAGATCGCTAAAGATGCACGGTGGTGGTCCGAAGGTAACCCCGGGAGTGGCTCTACCCGATGCCTACAAGAAGTCGGCTCCCGACCTGGTTGAAAAAGGGTGCGCCAATCTCGTCCATCACATCGGCATCATACGAGCCGCGGGAATCAATCCCGTTGTTTGCGTCAACATGTTCCCGACCGACAGCAAGGAAGAGATCGCCATCGTACGGAAGGCGGCGGAAGCGGCGGGGGCCCGCTGTGCCGTATCTACCCACTACGCCCAGGGGGGAGCGGGCGCCGGCGAGTTGGCCGATGCGGTCAAGGATGCCTGCAAAGAGAAGAATGATTTCCACTTCCTGTATCCCAATGAGATGAAGCTGCGCGACCGTGTTGAGAGGATAGCCAAGGTGGTCTACGGAGCCGCCGGGGTTAGTTGGTCTGCCGACGCCGAAGCCAAGGCCAAGCGCTTTGAGTCGGACAAGCAGTACGACGAATACGCAACCATGATGGTGAAGACGCATCTGTCGCTCAGCCACGACCCGACCCTCAAAGGTGTACCCAAGGGTTGGACTCTCCCCATCAGAGACGTTCTTATCTACTCAGGGGCCAAGTTCCTTTGCCCGATGGCGGGGACTATCAGCCTGATGCCGGCAACCGGATCGGACCCGGCATTCCGGAAAATAGACGTGGACGTTAAGACGGGAAAGGTAAGGGGACTTCACGAGGTAGACTAGAGTCATACTCGGCTGATATTGCGTTATGCTAGGCTAGACTAGAGGTTGGGTTGGCGAAAGACGTAGCGGAGGCAGGCTGCAGGGTACATTTTGAGCCAGGCAACTGTGACGTTGTCGTGGAAAAAGGGAGTAATCTGCTGGAGGCGGCAATTCAAGGCTGTGAAAGGCTTGTGGCCGCCTGCGGCGGATCGGGCACCTGTGGGACCTGCAAAGTGCTAATTGAAGAGGGGGAGGTCGAGACCACCCGGACGGCGAAGCTGTCTGATGAGGAATTCGCAAAGGGGCTTCGGCAGGCTTGCCAGACCAGGGTACTGACCGACCTGAGGGTGTTCGTACCGGTGGAATCTAGAATGGAGACCGCGGTGCTGTCCCGCGAGCGCAAGGGACTGGCTGCGGGTTCTCGAGACGACGCCCTCGCCTCCGGATGGCGATTCAATCCTCCGCTGACCAAGTACTATCTCAAACTCCCGCCGCCGACATTGACCGACAACAGCAGCGACCTGTCACGATTGTTGCGAGGTCTCAAGCAGGAATTCCGACTGGGCAACATGACCGTTGATTTTGATGTGGTTAAGCGCTTGCCTGGCGTCCTCCGGGCCATGGATTGGACCGCTACGGTGACGACGCTGGTTACGGCCCTAGAACCGTCGACCGTTAACCGAACGCGACGGCCAAGGCTGGTAAACGTAGAGTCTGGGGATACGCGGCAAAGACACTATTCACTCGCGGTGGACATCGGGACCACGACGGTTAAAGGACAGCTGCTTGACCTGGCACGCGGCCGAGTCGTCGCCGAGAGCGCCGAGTACAACGGACAGAGGAGGTACGGGGCCGACGTCATTACCCGCATCACATACTGTCAGAAGCCGGGCGGCCTCGAGAGGCTGCAATCGGTCGTTGTTGAAACGATCAATAACATACTCGACAGACTACTCAACCAGAGCAGCGTGGACCGTGCGGATGTTGGCCACCTCAGTGTCGCCGGCAATACCACAATGATCCAGATATTCCTGGGTATCGACCCAAAGTACATCCGGCTCTCCCCCTATACGCCGGCAGCCACCTACTTGCCTCCGGTGAAGGCCGCCTCGCTGGGCGTCAGGGTGGCAGATCACGTCTACCTGTCCGCTTTTCCGCTGGTTGCGAGTTATATTGGTGGCGATATTACCGCCGGGGTGGTCGCGGCCGGCATGCACCAGACCAGGAAACTGACATTCTACATGGACATCGGCACGAATGGTCAAATCGTCATCGGGAACTCCGATTGGATGGTCACGGCCGCTTGTTCAGCGGGCCCCGCCTTCGAAGGTGGGGAGATCAAGCATGGGATGATCGCCACCAATGGCGCCATCGAAGGGTGCGACATCAATCCGACCACCCTTGAGCCGACAATCGGCACCATCGGCGGCGAAAAGCCGAAAGGAATCTGCGGCTCCGGGCTGATCAACATTGTTGCCGAGTTGCTAGAAAACGGGGTCATCGGCCAGAACGGCAAGTTCGACACCTCTCTCAACAGCGAGCGCATCCGGCGCGGTGAAGACGGATACGAGTACGTATTAGCCCCGGCCGGCGAAACCCAGATCGGGAAAGACATCGTGCTCACCGAAATCGACATCGACAATCTCCTTCGGGCAAAAGCGGCCATGTATGCCGGCTTTCGAACGCTGATCAAGAGCGTTGGCTTGGTGCCGAACGACGTCCAACAGATAGTCATTGCAGGAGCATTCGGTAGCTACATCAATGTGGACCGGGCGATCACGATTGGGCTCTTGCCTGATTTGCCGCGTGAACGGTTCATCTTCATCGGCAACGGCTCTCTGATGGGCGCTCGCCTGGCCGACTACTCGATCGACATCATCGACGAAGTCCGGCGGGTTGCCAGGGCGATGACCAATTTTGAACTGAGCGAAAATACGGATTTCATGAACAACTACGTGGCGGCAATGTTTCTGCCCCATACGGACAGCGAAGAGTTTCCCTCGGTGAGTGCACGGTTGCCAAGCCTCGCGGGAAGAGGCCAGGAGTAGACTAATTGACTTTTTCAATTGCGGTTGCAGGGAAGGGCGGTACCGGCAAGACGACGCTGGCTACCCTTGTGGTTCGTCATCTGATCAGGCGAAAACTGGTGCCGATCCTGGCCATCGACGCCGACCCCAACGCGAACTTCGGGGAAAGCATGGGCCTCGAGGTCACCGAGACGGTCGGCTCCACGATCGCCGGTTTCAACGAGGATAAGATCCGCCTGCCCTCGGGAATGACCAAGGAAGCTTACCTGGAAGTCCAACTCAATGGGACGCTGGTGGAAAGCCGCGGGGTGGACCTGTTGACCATGGGACGGGGGCAAGGAGCTGAATGCTACTGCTACCCAAACCTGGTACTGAGGAAATTCGCGGACACGCTGGTGCAGAACTACCCTTACATGGTGATGGACAACGAAGCAGGGATGGAACACCTCAGCCGCAGAACCACCGACAACATCGATGTCCTGGTGCTCGTATCAAACCATTCCATAAAGGGACTGCGGGCGGTGGCCAGAATCAAAGAACTAGTCGCCGAACTGAAGCTGCGGATCGGACGAGAATTGGTAGTCATTACCTCTGTGCCAGGGAGACTCGACCCCATGATGAGCGAAGAACTGGAAAACCTCGAAATCAAGCCCTTTGCCCTGATTCCGTACGATGAGACGATACGAAAATACGATTTCGAACGGCGTACACTCCTTGACCTGCCCGACGACGCCATTGCAGTGGCCGCGGTAGACACTCTGATGTCGGGGATTCTAAGCAAATAGCAGACTTGAAAGGAGCTGATATATGGCGGCAGAGATAATCGACGGCAGACGGATAGCGGCCGAAATCCAAGGCGAGTTGAAAGAACGCATAGCCAAACTGCAGGACAAGGGCATCACCCCGAAGTTAGCCACCATACTCGTCGGAGAAGACCCGGCGTCTTTGTCCTATCTTCGCGGCATCACGCGCACTTGCGGCGAGGTCGGTGTTGCCACGGACGCGGTCAAACTCGCCGCGACGATCAACCAGGCGGACCTGCTGCACAAGCTTGAGGAACTGAACCGTGACTCAACAGTCCACGGGATATTGTTGTTCCTGCCACTGCCGAAGCAGCTCAACGCAATCGAAGCGGAGAGCGCCATTTCGCCAGACAAGGACGTCGATGGCACCAACCCGGTGAGCACCGGCAAATTGTTGCTGGGAGAAGAGACCTTCTACCCATCGACTCCCTACGGGGTCCAGGAGTTGCTGGTGCGAAGTGGCAACGACCCCGATGGGAAACATGTGGTTATCGTGGGCCGGAGCAACATAGTTGGCAAGCCTTTGATAGGAATACTCGTTCAAAAAGGCAGGGGCGCAAACGCCACTGTCACCGTGTGCCACACGGGCACTAAGAACCTGGCCGCAATTACCAGACAAGCTGACATCCTGGTGGCAGCGATGGGCAAGGCCCGAGCGATCACCTCGGATCTGGTGAGGGAAGGGACAGTAGTAATCGACGTGGGGGTAAACTTCGTCCCCGACCCGGCAACCGGGAAGAACAAGCAGGTTGGCGACGTCGATTTCGATGCGGTCAAGGAAAAGGCGAAGGCGATCACGCCGGTCCCCGGTGGTACGGGTGCAGTGACATCGATGATGCTCATGGCCAATACGGTCAAGGCCGCGGAACGAATCAGCAAATAGTCCAAATAACCTGGAAGAGGTGAACACCATGCCGGCCAGGATTCTGGATGGGCGCAAGATATCTGCCGAGATACGGGAAGAGTTGAAGGAAGAGACGAGGAAACTCGGGGAACGGGGGGTGGTTCCCGGACTTGCCGGTATCCTGGTGGGCGAAGACCCGGGTTCGGTGACCTACGTCGGTCTCAAGAGCAAGGCTTGCGAAGAAGTGGGCGTCAAGGAGATGATGTGCCATCTGCCGGAGACAGTCACCCAGACTGAACTGCTTCAGAACATCGATCGGCTTAACAAAGACCCCAAAGTCCATGCCATCTTCATTCAACTGCCACTCCCGAAGCATCTTTCCGAGGAGGGCGCACTTGCGGCGATCGCCCCCGATAAAGATGTCGACGGTTTTCACGCCATGAACGTAGGCCGGGCCTGGCTCGGGCAGAAGGCGTTTGTTCCCGCGGTGGCCATCGCGATTCAGGAGATGGTGATCCGCAGCGGATACTCTTTCGCCGGCAAGGAAGTGGTCATTATCAACGTAGATACGATGGTCGGCAGACCTTTGGCCTCGATACTGGTCCAGGATAACGCGCGGGCGAGGGCAAACGTCACAATGTGCTATCCTGACACCCCGAATCTCGCAGACTATACGAAGCGCGCCGATGTTGTAGTAGTCTCCGTCAACAAGCCAAGGTTCATCGTTGCGGACATGGTTAAGGAAGGCGCCGTCGTCATAGATTTCGGCGGGACGTTCGTTGAAGATCCGGTCACGAAGAGGCGAAGGACCGTTGGGGACGTGGACTTCGACGGCGTGAAGGAAAAGGCCGGCGCGATTACGCCGGTCCCCGGAGGCGTCGGACCGATGTTGGTAACCATGCTTATGCTTAGCGCTGTTGGTTCCGCCAAGACAGCGGCCGGAATTTAGGAAGGAGGAGGCACCATGGAGTACAAGGTCGAGAAGAAGAGCGCACCTGGATGGGACCAGATAGACGTGCTCGGCGAGACCTATGAGCCGGGAGTTCCGCAAGGACAGGAAATGGGAGCGTGGCGGCAGAAGCTGCTCAGCCGCGGTGAAAAACTAAGATACCTCGAAAGTGGGGAAAGATACTACTACGGGAAGGAATGGTACGGCAGTGAGAAGAGAAAGAAGCCCGCATAGCCGAGGGAGGCGATAGATGGCAGTTGAAATTCCGAAAACGGCTTATACCGGCAAAATAAAACAGGTCGTCCTCGGCACGGGCCCCGGGGCCGTCACCGTGGGTGGCGAAACCGCGTACCCATTCTACCTCTTTGAAGGTCAGATGCCGAACGTGCCGAAGATCGCCATGGAAGTCTGGGACTGCCCCCCGGAAGACTGGGCGGAAGCGGCCCTGCTGCCCTTCACCGGAGTAACCGACAACCCGGTTGCCTGGGCCAAGAAATGCATTCTCGACTACAAAGCCGAGATGATTTGCCTTCAGCTCATCAGCACCGACCCCAACGGCCTCAATCGCGGCGCCGAGGAAGCGGCACAATTGGTTAAGACGGTAGCTGACGCCATCTCGGTGCCCCTGATCGTCTGGGGAACGGCTAACCATGACAAGGACACCGAGGTGTTGAGAAGGGTTAGCGAACTGTGCCAGGGCAAGAGCCTGATTCTGGGACCGGTAGAAGAAGGAGATCACAAGCGGATTGGAGCGGCGGCCATGGCCTACAAGCACACCATCGCCGCGTCGACGCCAATCGACATCAACCTGGCCAAGCAATTGAATATCCTGTTGGGCAATCTGGGAGTACCAGATCAGCAAATCGTGGTCGACCCGACCGTGAGCGGCATCGGCTATGGCATCGAGTACTGCTACTCCGTCATGGAACGGATGAGAATGGCGGGGCTTGCCCAACAGGACGAGAAGCTACAATTCCCGATCATCTGCAACATCTCAAAAGAGGTGTGGAAAACCAAAGAAGCCAAGATCGCGGCGAGCGAAGACCCCAAGATGGGCGATGCCTCCAAGCGAGGCATTCTGCTGGAGGCAATGTCGGCAATGTCGCTGCTCCTGGCGGGCGCCGACGTCCTGGTGATGCGGCATCCCGAGGCAATTAGACTAATTAGAGAGATGATAGCCGAGCTATCGTCATAACTGGAGGTTGGAACGTTGGCGGACAAAGAGATTAAGAGCATAGACCAGGCCACTCTCGAGATGATCGAGAAGGCCAAAGAGGAAGGAGTCCTGAACGTCTTCGAGCGGGCGGAACGCATCAGGGCGTGCCCGATAGGACAAGAAGGCAGTTGCTGCGCCGTCTGCGCCATGGGACCATGCCGAGTGATGTTACCCAAGGGCAAGACCGAAACGCCCGATGAGAAGCGCAGGCGGACCGGTGTCTGCGGAGCCACCCCAGAAACAATCGCGGCCCGTAACCTGGTCCGCAAGATGGCGGTGGGGACGGCTTCACACGGCGACCACGGCCGCGAGGTAACCAAGATATTCCTCAAGGTAGCCCGCGGGGAAATCAAGGACTTCGAGATAAAGGACGAGCAGAAGCTGCTTCAACTGGCATTGGAGCTCGGCGTCAAGATCGGGGACCGGACGAACAACGAAATCGCCGTGGACGTCGGCGAACTGCTCCTGAAGGAATTCGGCAAACAGGAAGGAGAACTGGTCTTCCTGAAACGCGCTCCGCTAAAGCGGCAGGAATTGTGGCGTAAGCTGGGGGTCGCTCCGCGTGGAATCGACATGGAAGTGTCGGAAGCGCTGCACCGCACCCACATGGGCATCGACCAGGACTACCACTCACCTGATGGACTCCGGCACCCGGGTCTCTCTGGCCGACGGATGGGGCGGCAGCATGATCGCGACCGAACTCCAGGACATCCTGTTCGGCACGCCTTCACCGGTAGCCAGCCAGATCAATCTGGGAACGCTCAAAGAGGACGAGGTAAACCTGATCATCCACGGTCACGAACCTTATCTGGCCGAAATTCTTACCGTGGCGAGCCAGGACCCGGAGATGATTGCCTACGCCAAATCCAAGGGGGCGAAAGGAATCAACCTGGCCGGGATGTGTTGCACCGCCAACGAGATTCTGATGCGACACGGCATTCCCATTGCCGGCAACTTCCTGCAGCAGGAGCTGGCAATTGTAACCGGCGCTCTCGAAGGGATCGTGGTTGATGTCCAGTGCATCATGCAGGGACTAGCCGATGTCGCTAGCTGTTACCACACCAAGGTGATTACCACCGACCCGAGGGTGCACATTCAGGGCGCTACTCACATGGAATTCGACCCAAACCGGGCGATGGAGACCGCCAAAGAGGTACTCAGGGCCGTCATCGACAACTACCCGAACCGAGGTAAGAACGTCCGCATTCCGAAGCAGAAGACGGACCTCATCGCCGGTTTTTCGCACGAAACGATCAACTATTTGCTGGGCGGGCTGTTCCGCTCATCCTACCGGCCCTTGAATGACAACATCATCAACGGTCGAATCAGGGGAGTCGCCGGCGTAGTGGGCTGCAACAATGCCCGGGCCAACCATGACAACAATCACGTCACGCTGGTGAAAGAGCTGATAAAGAACGACGTGCTGGTCCTCGAGACCGGTTGCGCCGCCATGGCTTGCGCGAAGGCCGGCCTGATGGTCCCCGAGGCGGCCAGAGAATTCGCCGGTCCCGGTCTGACCGAAGTCTGCGAAGCAGTAGGCATTCCGCCGGTGCTTCACATGGGCGCCTGTATCGACAATTCGCGCATCCTGGTGGCAGCTACGGCCATGGTCAAGGACGGCGGACTCGGCGATGACATCAGCGACCTGCCGGCGTGCGGCGCTGCCCCCGAATGGATGAGTGAGAAGGCGCTGGCCATCGGCCAATACTTTGTGGCGTCAGGCGTGTATACCATCTTCGGTGTCAACTGGCCAACAACTGGAAACCAGGAAGTCACCGACTACCTCTTTAAGGACTACGAGGCGATATATGGTGGCAAGTGGGCGTTCGAGCCTGACCCGATCAAGATGGCTAAGATGATGATCGATCACATAGACAAGAAGCGCAAGGCCCTCGGTTTGGACAAGGCCAGAGAACGGGTCCTCTATGACATGGCGATGCGTCGGGAGTTGGAGAAGGAATAGTCCGGCATCTGAAATACAGCGGAGGCTTGAATAATGTCAAAAATAATCGCGTCAGCGGCAATTCGAGGGGCCCACAAGATAGTGGACCGGGCTGAGAAGAAGTGGCAGGACGCTATGGACAAGTGGGGGGCCAAGGAACCCGTCGGTTTCCCCAACACGGCGTACTACCTGCCTGTCATCTACGGTATCCTTGGCATGAAAGTGGAGAAGCTCGGCGACATGGAAGCCGTACTAAAGAAGACCCGGGCGATACTCCCGCCGCCGGTAAGAGAGACTCACCCGTTGCCCTACCTGGCGCCGGCACTCGACGCAGGCATGGCGACCCTTTTCGCTGAGGAGATAATTGAAGCTATCAGGTACCTGGAGACTCCAAACTTCTACACTAAGACGGAGGACCCGACCGATGAGAACATCTGGCTGGGCGCGGCCGATGACATTATTCTGAGAAAGCGCGGTATTGAGTTCGTCGATGGTACGGCCCCCGGGTTTGCCGCCGTCCTCGGCGCCGCTCCCACCAAAGAAATCGCGGCCAAGATCGCCCAGGAACTGCAACAGAAGAACCTCTATGTCTTCATGTCAGCCGAGTACAACGGCAAGCGCTTTGCAGAGCAGCTTGTCGAAGCCGGTGTCCAGATCGGCTGGCCGACCCGCCTGGTTTCATTTGGCCCGGACGTATCGGCGACTGTCTTCGCCATGGGTTTTGCCACCCGCGCCGCGCTATCCTTCGGCGGCATCGAGCCAGGCAACTTCCGTAACGTCCTCATCTACAACAAGGACCGTGTCTTTGCGTTCGCCTTGCCGATGGGCTACGTAACCGACGAGTGGTACGCCAACGCCGCCGGAGCCATCAACTTCGGCTTCCCGGTGATTGCCGACAGTCCGATCCCCGAGGTACTGCCCACCGGAATATGCACTTACGAGCATGTGGTTTCGAATATCGCCCACGACAAGATGGTGGCCAAGGCAATAGAAGTCCGGGGTCTTAAGGTCAACGTGGCCGCGGTCCCGATTCCGGTGGCCTTTGGCGCTGCTTTCGAAGGCGAAAGGGTGCGAGGCGAAGACATCTACCTCGAAGCCGGCGGCGGCCGGACAAAGATGGTGGAATGGGTTACCAGCAAGCGCATGGACGAGGTCGAGGACGGCCGGGTCGAGCTCATCGGGCCGGATCTCACGGACATCAAGCCGGGGTCGAGACTACCCATGGCCATTACCGTAGAAGTCGCCGGCCGGGACATGCAGGAGGACTACGAGCCCATTCTGGAACGCCAGATTCACCACCTCATCAACTACATCCAGGGCGTGATGCACATCGGCCAGCGTGATATCGCCTGGATCCGGGTGAGTAAGCAGGCCATGGACAAGGGTTTCCGGCTGAAGCACATCGGAACGGTCCTTCACGCCAAACTGCACCAAGACTTCGGCAGGATATTCGATAAGCTTCAGGTGAAGTTATACACAAATGAAGAAGACGTCAAGGTCATCGTCGACAAGGCCCGCGATGTCTATCACACGAGAGATGCCCGCATCGAGGGCATGACGGACGAGGGCGTTGAGACCTACTACTCATGTACGCTGTGTCAATCGTTTGCCCCCAGTCACGTCTGCGTCATCAGCCCGGAGCGGACCGGTCTGTGCGGCTCTTACAACTGGATGGACTGCAAAGCGTCGTTTGAGATCAATCCCACCGGTCCGAACCAGCCGGTGGTCAAGGCCGGGGTAATTGACGGCAAGCTCGGGCAATGGCAAGGAGTTAACGATTTCGTCTTCAAGGCATCCCGGGGCAAGATCGACCATTACAACTTCTACAGCATCGTCAACGACCCGATGACCACCTGCGGTTGCTGCGAATGCATCGCGGCCGTTCTCCCAATGTGCAACGGAGTGATGACCGTAAACCGGGAGTATACCGGAGAAACGCCGTCGGGCATGAAATTCACCACCTTGGCAGGAACCATCGGGGGCGGACTGAGCACGCCCGGCTTCGTCGGCCACGGCAAGTACAACACCACTCAGCGCAAATATCTTGCCGGTGACGGTGGACTGCTGCGGATGGTCTGGATGCCCAAGAGCCTCAAGGAAGAATTAGGTGATCGATTCAAGGCAAGGGCGGCCGAACTAGGCGTACCCAACCTTATGGACATGATCGCTGACGAGACGGTTGGCACGACCGAAGACGCCATTCTTCCCTTCCTCCAAGAAAAGGGTCATCCGGCGCTCACCATGCCATCGCTACTGGGTTAGCTGTAAGTCTCGTCGAGAGAGGGGCAGGGCCCCTCTCTCGAGGTGTCGTCCGGGGAGCAGTGGTCGAGTCCACGCAATATCTCGAGAAGGAGTGACGGGAACATGCCACTAACGGGGATTGAAATATTTAAGCTGTTGCCGAAGACAAACTGCGGCGAATGCGGTGTGCCGACCTGCCTGGCGTTTGCGATGAACCTCGCCACCGGTAAGGCTGAGCTTGCCAAATGCGTCAAAGTATCCGAGGAAGCGAAGGCAAAGCTCCAGGAAGCATCGGCTCCGCCGATCAGACCGGTATCTATCGGTACCGGCAAGCGGGTGCTCAAAGTCGGTGGCGAGACCGTCATGTTCCGCCACGAGAAGCGATTTGAGAATCCGACAGGCATTGCCGTTCTGGTAAAGGACACGATGCCTCAAGCTGAAATCGACGGTAGACTGGACCGGTTCAACCGGCTGCAGTACGAGAGGGTCGGCCTGACGCTGCGTCCCGACCTGGTCGCTGTGAAGGACGAATCCGGCGATGCCGGAACGTTTGCGGCGGCGGCTGCCAGGGTGAAGCAGGCGACCGATGCCGGTATGATTCTGATGAGCACCAATGCCGATCGCTTGGAGGCCGCTCTTAAGGACTGTGCTGACCGCAAGCCTTTACTCTATGGCGCAAACAAAGAGAATGTGGAGAAGTTGGCTGGGCTGGCCAAGGCAAAAGGTTGTCCGGTGGGCGTGCAGGCTTCCAGCATAGATGAGATTGCCGAACTGACGGCCAAACTTACGCAAGCGGGAATAAACGATATAGTCATCGATTCCGGAGCGAGGACGGTGAAGAAGGCCTTCCAGGAGCAAGTCATGATCCGCAGTTCCGCTCTGGTGAAGAAATTCAGGCCCCTTGGCTACCCCACGATCACTTTTCCGGCCGAGATGACCAATGATCCGCTGAAGGAAGCCGTCATCGCTTCGATGTTCGTGGCCAAGTACGGCGGCATCGTCGTCCTCTCTGACCTGCAGGGTGAGACCCTCTTTCCACTAGCCGTCCAGCGGTTGAACATCTTCACTGACCCGCAGCGTCCGCTGGCAACCACCGCTGGAATCTACGAAATTGGCGGACCCACTGAGAATTCGCCGGTCCTAATCACAAGCAACTTCTCGTTGACCTACTTCATCGTGTCGGGCGAAATCGAAAACAGCAAAGTCCCCACCTGGTTACTGGTTATGGACACCGAGGGCTTATCGGTGATGACGGCGTGGGCCGCCGGCAAGTTCGTCGCCGACGCCATCGCGCCCTTCGTGAAGAAGTCCGGGATCGGCGACAAGGTCAAACACCGCAAGCTCGTCATACCCGGTTACGCGGCGGTCGAGGCCGGGGGTCTTGAAGAAGAACTCGCCGGATGGCAGATACTGGTCGGGCCCCGGGACGGCGCTCATATACCGGCCTACCTGAAAGCATGGAAACCGTAGGGAGGGAAGAATGATCCTTATCGGCGAAAACATCAATATCATGTCCAAGACGATCGGCCCGGCCATGCGCGAGCGGAACGCGAAGCCGATCCAGGAACTCGCCGTGGCCGAGACCAAGGCGGGAATCGACTACCTTGACCTTAATATCGGTCCGGCCCGCAAACTCGGCGATGAGATGATGAGATGGGTTGTCGAGACCGTTCAGTCCGTATCCGGAAAGTCGATTTCTCTGGACACCACCAATCCGGTGGCGATGGAGGCGGGCCTCAGAGCCTACAAAGGCAAGGCCCTGATCAATTCCATCTCGCTTCAGCCGGATAGACTCAATTCCGAGCTTCCGCTGGTCCGAAAATACAATGCGGACATGATCGGGCTCCTATGGGGCGTGGATGGAATGCCACGCGATGCCAATGAGAGATGCGCGATGGCCGTCGACCTGGTATACAAAGCCAACGAAGCTGGTGTCCCCAACGAGAACATCTGGGTCGACCCTATTGTAAGCCCGATATCGGTTGAGATAAACCAGGTCAAATCATGCGTCGAGTTCATGACCATGCTGGGCGAGATTTGCCCCGGCTGCAAGAGCACGGTTGGCCTGTCCAACATCTCCAACGGAACCCCAGACAAGCTACGGCCGGTACTGAACCGCACCTATATGATAATGCTGATGCGGTACGGTCTGTACTCCGCAATCGTGGACGCCTTCGACAGTGATCTGGTCAAGATTGCCCGCGGGGAACGGCCCGATATTGTGGACCTCGTCCACCGGGTAATGGACGGGGAGAACCCGAACCTGGCCGCACTCACCAAGGAACAGGCGGACTACGTCAAGACGGTCAAAGTGCTGAAGGGAGACACGCTGTATTCCCACTCCTGGCTTGAGGTATGAGGCAGCCTGACGGCTGCCTACCCATCCTTGCTCGAACGGCAGGCACTTTAAACAAAGTGACGATTGGACTTTAATAGGGGGGGGCAAGTGCCCCTCTCTATTCATTTGCAGTCAAGACGCGCCAGCGGGCAGAAAGGAACGGTATCGAATGGAGATTAGAAGGCTGTCTCCTCCCCAGGTGAAGGGATACGACAGGGCGTACGAGCTATCTTATCAACTGGCCTGCGAGAGACTGGCTGGAAACGTCGACATCGAGGATCAATGCCGCAAGGCGGGCGCAGCCCTCGAGGTAACCGGTTCACGACGAAAGATAGTCCTGCAATTCCTGGGCCGGCCGCATACGATTACCTTACCGGAGGTTGACATTGAGGTGCCCGGCGGCACCGACCCGGTGGTGCTTCGAGACAAGTTGCTGATCCTTCACTATTTCAACACTGCCGGCGGCACGCCGCCCACCGGGCGACGGGTGACATTCAGAGAACTGCCGGCGGGTCCAGTCTACTTCCCGACTTTCACCAAGCGGGCCATCAAGCCGATTGTTGATGCGTTCGGCAAAGAACCAGTCCGACTGGTGACGGCCGCCGGCAAGATGGGGACGATCCAGAGCGATCTTGGCGATGCGGCAATAACAATCGACGCTTTTGCCCGCGTCCCCATAACATACGTCCTCTGGGCCGGCGATGAGGAGCTACCGCCCCAAGGGAACATACTTTACGATGCAAATGTGCCAGATTACCTTCCGACAGAGGACATCACCGTACTTACGGAATCCATTACCTGGAGACTGGTGCGATCGCTGGTCTGAAGCAGTGGCAGGATGCACCGTTCAGGAGAGGACCAAGTCGGCGAGAATGGCGCTGGAGGCGCCGCCTGATGCACTCGGAACACCACGAGAATGCGCATGATCACCCGTATGAAAGCGACTTCGATTATCCTCTGTGGCGGTAGAGAACGCCGCTTCGGCAGTAACAAGGCGCTCGCGGTCGTCGACGGCAAGAGGGTAATTGACAGAGTCATCGATCAGCTCGCCCCGTTGTCCGGCCAGTTGCTGGTGGTCACATCGGCTGAGAAGTCCGACCTCCCCCTGGGAGACCGGGCGAAAATCGTAATCGACAAGTACGTCGGCAAAGGGCCGCTTGGTGGAATCTATTCCGGACTGGCCGGAGCCGACTTTCCACTGGCGATTGTGGTCGGGTGCGACATGCCTTTCGTCAACGGCCGACTATTGAGGTACATGCTCGGTCTGGCTGATGGATTCGACGCCGTCATTCCCAGGCTCGATGAAGGCATGATCGAGCCCCTGCACGCGATCTACGCCCGGACATGTATGCCGCGAATGAAAGCTCGTCTGGAAAGCGACCAACTGTCGGTTTCGCAGTTGCTCCA
The DNA here is from genome assembly GCA_963735055.1 of uncultured Chloroflexia bacterium. Classification (GTDB taxonomy): domain Bacteria; phylum Chloroflexota; class Dehalococcoidia; order Dehalococcoidales; family UBA2162; genus JBBITI01. The sequence goes on from CAVTJN010000019.1 coordinate 386,507, forward strand.
TGAGGTCAAGGTCAGGTACGTGGAAAAGGCAGAGTACTTGCCGTTCGACCCACAGTTGCTGTCCTTCTTCAATATCAACTACCCCTCCGACCTGGACCGCGCGAACGAGCTAGCCAGCGAGTCGAATTCCACTACTCTCGGACGGCAAGCGCATACCGCGCCACTTCGGACAGGACCTTCAAAGCCCTTCTCGGGCTCGTGAACGAGGGAACGCCGTTGCAGGTCAGGACAGCCATGCCGGACCGATTCAGAGTAACGTACCCGGGGACGATAAAGATCGTCTTGCCGGTGTCATCCCTCAGGTTCGCCATTTGCCGGGATAGCGTCTCGTCAAACCGCTGGTAGTCGAGCATGACGGCGGCATCAGTCTCCCCAAGCATGACGCGACCGCACGCGACGAACAGTCCGCCCGGGTCGTCGGCGGGTCCCCAGACGATATCAACCGGATTACGGGGCGGGGCGAAAGGTGGAATTCTCCCGGTAAGGACCTCGATCAGTCTTCGCTGCGCGTCAGGAGAGAGGGTTGGCAATTCAAGGCCGTAGTCCTGGGCAGCGTCACTTCCTGATACCGCGCCGCCCCCGGACTCGCACAACAGGGCAACGCGCCTACCCCGCGGATATACCGGAGCACTGAACCCCGCCATGAGATCCAGAAGATCATCCAGATCATGGGCCTGGATCAACCCGGCCTGGGTCGCAACAGCGTCGAACACCATGGCATCTCCCGCGAGCGAACCTGTATGCGAAGCAGCCGCCCGGCCGCCGATCGCCGAACGCCCGGACTTCCAGATGATCACCGGCTTTGTTCTACCGGCGTCCTTGACCGCCCTCAGGAAGTCGCGGCCGCGTTTGATCCCCTCGGCATAGATGGCAATCACGCGGGTCTGTCTATCATCGGCCAAGTACTCGATCATATCCTCTATCGTCAGATCACTCTGGTTCCCAATACTGATGATCTTGCTGAAACGTAGGCCTCGTTCCCTGCCTAGCACGACGACATTCTCGGTTACCCATCCGCTCTGGCCGACAAAGGCAACCACGCCCGGCTCGCCAGCGGGTGACCCGTAAACGATGGTGTTGATTCGGGATCCGGGCACGTAGATGCCCATGCAGTTGGGACCAACAATTCGTGAATCCCCGGACCGAACCATCCGGATCATTTCCCGTTCCAGACGGTTGCCTTCAGCACCAAGTTCGGCAAAGCCGGCGCTGTGGACAATGATGTATTTCACTTTCCGCTGGCAGCACTCAGCGACGACCTTGGGCACCAACGGCGAAGGTACCGCCACTATCGCCAGGTCGATGCCGTCAGGGACATCGGCCATGCTCGGAAGACACTTGATGCCCATGACATCGGAGGCGTTCGGATTCACCGGGTAAATGACCCCATCGTAGCCACTGTCCCGCAAGCCTTTGACGAAACGCCCTCCTGCCTTATGCGTATCTCCGGAAGCGCCGATGACAGCGATGGACGAGGGGGCAAAAAGTCGATCCATGTTTACTCTGGCCAATCTGTGCTCCTTTCGACCGGTGTCGCGAGTGCAAAGCCATTATAGACGATCACCCGTCACCGGGCCATCATCGTCGCGGTACGTCCGATGGGGCCGGCTCCCTCGCCGAAACGAGACAAACGCCATAATATCAGTAGTGTGGACAACGTATCGGTGTTCCTCGCTTTTGGCTACGGAATACTCTGTTTCGTGTCGCCCTGCATCCTGGTAGCGGCTGGCATCCTCTTCATCACGGAGCGGATTCTTTGGTTATTGGGCGTGACATAGGGTAGAATACCTGTTAGGGATTGAGTCTGCGTAGAGTCCCAACAGGGAAAGATGAAACGCCGTAGAGTCTTATTGATGTTGCTGGCGATGGTCCTGGCCACAGCATTGGCCGGGTCTTCCTGTGCCCCTCCCCAGACTGCTGCTTCTGAAAGACTGCCCGTAACGGGCTGGCAGATCGGCAACGTTGCCCCTGACTTCACCCTGGCCGACCCTGACGGCAAGTCGATCTCTCTGACTGACTATCGAGGCAAGCCGGTCGTGATAAATTTCTGGGCCACATGGTGCCCATCATGCGTAGCAGAGATGCCCTATCTTCAACAGATGTACAACCAGCAGTCAAGCAAAGGCCTGACGTTCTTTGCCGTGAACATTCAGGAGAACCCGGCCAAGGTAAGGGACTTCTTCTCCAAATACGCCCTGTCTCTGCCTGTACTTTTTGACTTCACGGGCAATACCTCCAGCAAGTACGGGGTGAGCTCGATACCGAGCACATTCTTCATCGACGGCAATGGAGTAATCATACGGAAGGTGGTCGGGGCGTTTCCGAACGTTAAGGCGATAGAAACGGAGCTGCGCAGTATCATGCCGTGACGACGGGACCGGTAGCTTCAAAGCGCCTGATACCCTGGATCAAGGAGTTCAAAATGGGTGATGTTCTGAATGAAGCCTACCGCATAATGCAGTGTAAGGACTGCCCGTGGTATAAATCGTGCGTCACGCCGATGAAGTTCTCGGCTGAGGACCTCCGCCGGCAATTGGAGGCTTCGGGTCAGGGAATGGGTGCCGGTGCGTCAAACGACAACATGCAGAGTCTATTCGCGGGAATGGCTACCGCGGCACAGAATTCATTGCTCGAGGGCTGCCCGGTCTTCATCGAACGTTTACGAGCCAGCCCTGAACTCGCCCAGCGAATAAAGGAGTTCATGCGCAACTGGGCCAAAGAGGGCTGATATGTCAGAAGATACCGCCATCAAGGCACGACAACTGGCGGAACTCGGCGCCCGCCGTGAAGCCGCCGAAGGTATGGGCGGACCGGAACGAATTGCCGCCCAACAGAAACGGGGCAAACTGACGGCTCGAGAACGGGTGGACCGGTTGCTCGACAAGGGGACCTTCCGCGAAATCGGTCTCTTCGCCAAGAGCCGGGGCGCCATCAACGAGATTCCGGCCGACGCCGTGATAGCCGGGTACGGCAGAATCGGCGGCAGGAAAACGTACGTTTACGCCCAGGACTTCACCAGCAGCGGCGGTACGCTGTCGGAGATACATGCGCTCAAGATATGCCGTGTCCTGGACCGGGCCCAGAAAGAAGGAAGACCGGTCGTTGGACTGAATGACTCGGGTGGTGCCAGGATTCAGGACGGAGTGGATGCCTTGGCCGGCTACGGCCAGATCTTCTTCCGCAATACCCAGGCTTCGGGAGTGATCCCTCAAATATGTGCTATCCTGGGGCCGACCGCGGGGGGGGGCGTTTATTCACCGGCCCTCATGGACTTCGTCTTCATGGTGAAAGGCATCAGCAACGCTTTCATCACCGGCCCACGCGTGGTCAAAGCCGTAACTGGGCAGGACGTCAGCGAGGAAGATCTCGGAGGAGCGATCGCCGCGCAGAAAAAGGCAGGCGTAGTCTGCCGATCGGAGGATACTGAGACCGAGTGCTTTGACAGCATTCGAGAATTGCTCGGCTATCTGCCATCGAGCAACCGGGAGAGCCCTCCGCGGGTAGACTGGGGAGACTCGCCTGACCGCCGGGACGCTTCCCTCTTCGACCTCGTTCCGGCTAACCCGCGGCTACCGTACGATATTCACAGGATAATCGAAAGCGTATTCGACCAGAGAAAAGGTGGCAATAACTATTTCGAGCTCTTTCCCATTTTCGCCACCAACATAGTAACCTGCTTCTCCAGGCTCAATGGTTGGACGGTCGGCATCATCGCCAACCAGCCCATGGCCAAGGCGGGTTGTCTGGATGTGGACGCCAGCGACAAGGCTTCCCGGTTCATCAGATTCTGCGATGCCTTCAACATACCAGTGGTGAATCTGGTCGACGTGCCCGGGTACCTGCCGGGCACCGACCAGGAATGGGGAGGGATCATCCGCCACGGTGCCAAGATGCTCTATGCGTACTCCGAAGCGACCGTGCCCAAGATAACACTGACACTCCGCAAAGCCTACGGCGGCGCCTACCTTGGCATGTGCAGCAGAGATCTCGGGGCTGACTTCGTCTTCTGCTGGCCGTCCACTGAGCTGGCGGTGATGGGAGCTGACGGTGCCGCCCCGATCATATTCCGCAGAGAACTCGAAGCCGCGGCAAGCCCCAAAGACCTGCTGGAAGAGAAGGTCCGCGAATATCGGGAGAAGTTCGCGAACCCCTACCTTCCGGCGGCCCACCTGCACGTTGATGACGTGATCGAGCCATCCGAAACCCGCCAGCGCTTGATCGATGCCCTCGAGATGTCACTCGACAAGCAAGAAGAGCGGCCGAAGAAGAAGCATGGAATAATGCCAACCTGACGACCATACTGACGGCCGGAGAACCATTATCACGAGCCCTCCGGGCAGCAAACCGGCTCGATGGTTTCAGACTCCGGCCGCAGGCACGAGTTGGATTATTCCCGTCGTTCCGGAGGTCTAAGTTGCTATACATCCTCGCCGGTCCCGACGATTTCTCGTTGACCCGGTCGCTCCAGGAAATCAAGAGCCGACTGGGCGACGCCACGGTTCTTGCCACGTGCACAACCGTCCTCGAAGGCCAGAAGGTGACCCTGGATGAGATAAGGAACGCGTGCCAGACGATCCCGTTTCTGGCTGAAAAGCGCCTGGTCATCATCGAGGCCTTGATCGAGCGGTTTGAAAGCGGGGCCAGGACAGAGCGCCCCACGCGGCAGCCGCGCCGCGCAGCAGCAGGACGCGCGCCCATTTGTGAGTTGTCTCGCCACCATGCCGGAAACCACGGTTGCCGTCCTGGTTGAACGAGAGATCCCCAATCTCGCGAAGGGCCCCTTCAAGGACCTGGCAGACCGGGCCGAGATCAAGACCTTCCCGCTCCTGAAGGATTCAAAGCTGACATCATGGGCACAACAGGCGGTGAATCAGTGCGGGGCGAGCATATCCGCGCCAGCTCTGGAGCTGCTTACCCAAATTACCGGGAGCAATCTCCGAGTGATCGCCAACGAAGTTGACAAGCTCGCGGCGTTCACCAGGGGCCGTCGCATAGAAGCCGGAGACGTGAAACTACTGGTCGGCTACTCTCAGGAAGCGAGTGTCTTCGCCATGATTGACGCCATCGTCGAGTCTCGAGTTGAAGCGGCAGCCCAAGTGCTCCAGCAGCTACTGCGCCAGGGAGCGGCCCCGGCCTACCTCTTGTTCATGTTGGATAGGCAGTTCCGCATGATAATCAGGGCGAAAGACATGAGAGCGCAGCGCAGACCGGATAACGAAATCCAGACCAAACTGGGACTGATAAACGATTTTGCCTTCCGGCGGACCATGGCCCAAGCGGAACGCTATTCTCTGGCGCGGCTCACCCACATATACCGGAAGCTGCTGGAAGCCGACCTGGCCACAAAGACGGGGCAACTTGACAGTGAAGTGGCCGTTAACCTGCTAATGGTCGAATTGTGTCATCCTGCGCCCGGCCGACAATTACCAAGGCGAACGGGATTGGCCGATGGTGACGACTAGCGAGCGGCCGGTAATAGGGGTTGACCTGGGCGGAACCAAGATTGCCGCCGCTCTAGTATCGCATTCAGGACAGATACTGGCCAGAGGGTTGACCCCAACGTTGGCTGCTGACGGACCCGGCCCGGTGATCGAACGCTTGTTCACGGTGATCGACGCCGTCCTCGGGCGAACCGGACTGAAACCGACGGACACAGCCGGAATCTGCGTTGCCGAAGCCGGCCCGATCGACATGGATGGCGGAATTGTCAGCACGTCGCCCAACTTGCCGGGGTGGGACTCGGTACCCTTGCGGGACATCATCAGAGACAAATATGAGATTGGCTCTTTCCTCATTAACGACGCCAAGGCCGCGGCTTTGGGCGAACACCAATTTGGGTCCGGAAGAGGGACCAGTAATATGCTTTGCGTCATGCTGGGAACAGGTATTGGGGTGGGGATTATCATCAACCAGCATCTGTACCTGGGCAGATCGGGGGCGGCGGGCGAGGGGGGCCACACCACGATTGACGTCAACGGACCGAAGTGCGCCTGTGGTAATGTAGGCTGTTGGGAACTGTTCGCCTCAGGGACGGCGATGGAGAAGGAGGCAGTCAGGCGGCTGGCGACGGGACAGGCTTCTACGCTGAGCCGATTGGCCGCGACCGGACGGGCGATCACCGCCAAACAGGTAGCAGATGCGGCCAACAGCGGCGATGCGGTTGCGTCGAGTGTCATCTCGTGGGCAGCCCATTACGTCGGGGTAGGCCTGGTAAATCTCACCAACATCTTTAACCCGGAGATGATCGTCATGGGCGGCGGGCTCAGCAGGATCGGAGACCCCTTGCTCGGTCCCGCGGCCAGATTGGTCAACCAGCGGGCCTTTCCGCTCGTTTCGAAGGCAGTTCGCATCGTCCATTCGACAATTGGCGACGATGCCGGCGTACTCGGCGCGGCCGCCTTCGCCTTGCGTCACGGGAGGTTGTGAGGGCAGCCGCTTGTCCGGACTGCCACTGCAGGTATTCGGAAGGCAGTTCCTCAAGAACTTGAGCACCGTTTGATAGTGTGCCTGCGGGGTACCTCCGGCCCTCAAGCTTCAGTTGCACGACCACTGTTCCGATTCGGGTTGATAGCCTTCCGGGCAGACCCGTAACCTTGACAAACACACTCGATAGTCACTAATCTATAGCACTCACACTCTTCTATCTTCCTGCGAAGGAGCACGGACATGGCCAAGATCTTTGACGAGATCTCCCGGACTTTCGATGAATACCTCCTCATCCCTAATCTCACGACGAGGGATTGCATCCCGAGCAAGATCGACCTTTCAACAACCATCACCAAGTTCAAGACTGATGCTGCTAAGTCTGTTACCATCAATGTGCCTCTTGTGTCAGCCTCGATGCAGGCCGTCTCGAATCACACGCTGGCAATCGAACTGGCAAGATGCGGGGGACTGTCTTTCATCTACTCTTCTCAGCCGATCGAAAGGCAAGCAGATATGATCAGGAAGGTCAAGGCCTTCAAAGCCGGGTTCGTCACCAGCGACTCCAACTTGAAACCCGACGACACACTAGAAGAACTGCTCCGCCTGAAGGAGAAGACCGGACACTCCACGATGGCGGTTACGGACAGCGGAGAGCCCAACGGCAAACTGCTCGGCATCATTACTTCCAAAGACTACAGGGTAAGCCGCGATCCTTCGAGCAAGAAAGCCCAAGAATTCATGACCCCTTTTAGCCGGCTGGTGTACGGCAAGGAGGGAATAAGCCTTAAAGAAGCAAACGACCTGCTGTGGAAGAACAAGATAGACTGCCTTCCGATTGTCGACGCCCGCCAGAACCTGGCTTCCCTGGTCTTCAGAAAAGACTATACCGAGCACAAGGAGAATGAGATCGAACTCCTGGACTCTCAGAAGAGACTGATGGTGGGGGCGGCCATCAACACTCATGACTTTGAGCAGCGGGTCCCGGCGCTGATCGAGGCCGGGGCCGACGTGCTGTGCATCGACTCCTCGCACGGCTATACCGAATGGCAGAGTGATACCCTGAAGCACATAAAGGGCAAGTACGGTGACTCTGTGAGGGTAGGCGCCGGCAACATCGTGGACGGCGAGGGGTTCATGTACCTGGTGAAGGCCGGTGCCGATTTTGTGAAAGTCGGCATTGGGGGTGGTTCGATTTGTATCACGCGCGCACAACGGGCCATCGGAAGGGGCCAGGCAACCTCGTTGCTCGACGTGGCCAAGACCAGAGATCTCTACCGCCAGGAGACCGGCGTCTACATACCGATCTGTTCTGACGGCGCCACGAACCATGACCATCAGATCGCACTTGCCCTGGCGATGGGCGCCGACTTTGCTATGCTCGGCCGGTACTTCGCCCGGTTTGACGAAAGCCCATCGAAGAAGATCGTGGAAGGCAACCACTACCTCAAGGAGTACTGGGGAGAAGGGACCAACAGGGCGCAGAACTGGCAACGGTATGACCTGGGAGACGGCAAGGACGCGTTGCTGTTCGAAGAGGGCGTCGATGGATACGTCCCCTATGCGGGAAAGATGAAGGACAACCTTGAGATCACCCTCGCCAAAATGAGGGCGACCTTGAGCGCCAGCGGCGCCAGGTGTATCTCCGAATTTCAGAGCAAGGCACGGTTGACCGTGGTATCCTCGCGAACGATTGAGGAAGGGGGAGTCCACGATGTCACCACCAAAGAACGGGGATCAGAGCGCTAGATCAAGCTCCAGCACCCCGACCCCCGCGGCGAAATGGAACCTCGCGAACAGTCTCCGAGCGGACCGAGAAATGGAACATAACGGACCTCCCGGAAAGGAAGAGGATCCTCACGTTATCCCCGACACCTTCGAAATCCGGGACTTGTTGAGCCGGCGGGCCAGGGAAAGAAGCGCCGCTCTGCGGTGGAACCGGTATACCCTGATCCTGACATACGCGATTCTAGCCGCGATAACGATCCTGGCCATCGAGTCGGTCGGCACGCTGCAACTGGCGGGAGTGGCGGTCCTCGGACTGGCCCTGATCTGGACGTTCAGCCGTTTTGAAGCCAAGAGAACCGAGGCCCAATCGCTGAGGGAAGAACTGCGGGCTTACACGGAACAATTGTCCAGTCAAGCCCAGGACCAGTCATCCCAGGTGGCTGCGCCTGCCCAGGAAACCGCGGTCGACTCGCCGCTGACCGGGCGCGAGATGCAGGTGCTCCGACTGGTGGCCTCGGGCAAATCCAACAAGGAAACTGCTCGCTCACTTCACATAAGTGATCAAACAGTAAAGAACCATCTCAGCCATATCTTCGTCAAACTCAGCGTGAACGACCGCACATCGGCGGCATTGCTCGCCATCAATCACGGATGGGTAAAGCTCGCCGATCCTGCGGTACAGAGTCCCATACTTGACAAATCCAACTAGGGCAGTCTATTATTCCAGATAATAGAATAGAAAAAGGCTGAGAACGAGACTAGTAGGTGTCCAGCGAAGCCCAGAGAGCCGGGAGAGGTGAGAGCCGGCGCTCGCGCAGAGACTGAATGGACTCGGGAGCTGCAAGCCGAAATCCTTGTTGTTGAGGATGAGTAGGCGTTGACGGAAAGGGCACCGTGACCAAAGCCCAGGGTATCGCTGCTTCCAACGAAGGGCTGTACCTGTAAGAGATGTCCCGGTGTCGATCGGGACAAGTAGGGTGGCACCGCGAAGGAAAGACCCCTCGCCCCTATGGCGAGGGGTCTATTTGTTTTCGTAAGGAGCGCCGGTATGTACCCTACTCTGGCAGACGTGAGAGAACTCGGGCGCAAAGCTAACCTGGTGCCCGTCTATCGAGAGATCGTCGCCGACCTCGAAACGCCGGTGTCGGCATTCCTGAAACTGAATCGGGGCGGTTACTCGTTTCTACTGGAGAGCGTAGAGGGCGGAGAGCGGATCGGCCGGTACAGCTTCATCGGCACCGAACCATACCGCACGCTGAGTGTGGACGCCGGTGACGGGACCGATCCCCTGGCTCGCGTGGCGGCGGAACTGGAGAAATACAGGCCAGCCACCATCGACGGCCTGCCGAAGTTCACCGGAGGGGCGGTGGGCTACGTCGGTTACGAGGCGGTTACCCTCTTCGAGGAACTGCCCTCTCCAGAAACCGACAATCTAAATATTCCCCTGGCTTTCTTCATGCTGACCGATACGCTGCTGGTGTTTGATCACGTGACGCACCGGATCAAGTTCGTCAGCCACGTTCACGTCGACAATGACGTTGAACAATCCTACCGGCAAGCTTCCCTCAAGATCGACGAGATGGTGTCCAGGCTGATGCAGCCGCTGCCCGCCGCCGAGATCGACCCCCGCCGCAGGCCGGTATCCGCATCCACACTGACATCCAATTTCACGAAAGCGACGTTCGAAACAGCCGTCGGCCAGATCAAGGAGTACATCACCGCGGGCGAAGCAATTCAGGTGGTCTTGTCGCAGCGGCTGACGAGGCCGACCGAGGCCAGGCCATTTGAGATCTACCGGGCCCTGCGCACCATCAACCCATCCCCGTACATGTTCTTTCTCGATTTCGTGGACTTTCAGCTTATCGGCGCCTCGCCGGAAATCCTGGTGAGAGTGGACGGAAATACCGTCGTGACGAGGCCGCTGGCGGGAACCCGACCTCGGGGCAAGACGTCGCAGGAAGACCAGGAGTTGGAAAATGAACTGAGGCACGATGAGAAGGAAAATGCTGAACACATTATGCTCGTCGACCTGGGCCGCAACGACATCGGGCGAGTCAGCGAACCGGGGACCGTTGAGGTCAGCGAACTAATGGACGTCGAGCGATACTCGCACGTTATGCACCTGGTTACGAACGTCCAGGGAAAATTGAAGAGCGACATGACGGCATTTGATGCTCTTCGGGCCTGTTTTCCGGCGGGCACCGTATCGGGCGCACCCAAGATCCGGGCTATGCAGATCATCGCCGAGTTCGAACCCGAGAAACGGGGTGCCTACGCCGGCGCCGCGGGATACTTTTCTTTCTCGGGCAACATGGACATGGCGATCGCGATAAGGACGATCGTGTTGAAGCAGGGCAAGGCGTACGTGCAGGCGGGAGGCGGGATTGTCTACGATAGCGTGCCCGAACGGGAATATGAGGAGAGTCTCAACAAAGCCCAGGCTACGCTCAAAGCAATAGAACAGGCCGAGGGCAGCTCATTCACGCCGGCAGGGGGGATCAGTGCTGATACTGATCGATAACTACGACAGCTTCACCTACAACCTGTTCCAGTATCTGAGCGAACTCGGAGCCCCGGTGGAAGTGGTGCGCAACAACAAGATAACGGTCGAAGAGATCGAAAGCATGGCACCCGATCACATCATCATCTCGCCCGGTCCATCGACCCCGCTTCGGGCTGGGATCTCAAACGAGGTCATCCGGCATTTCGCAGGCAGGATCCCGGTTCTTGGAGTCTGCCTGGGGCACCAGTGTATCGGGCACAGCTACGGGGCCACGGTGTCCAGCGCGGCACAGATAATGCACGGAAAATCATCGCTGATCCACCATACAAACCGTGGCGTATTCGCCGGGATGCCAAATCCTTTTTCTGCCATCCGCTACCATTCGCTGGCGATTCAGCGGCAGGGCCTCCCCGACTGCCTCGAAGTCACTGCCTGGACAGATGACCACGAGATAATGGGAGTCCGCCACCGCCAACTCCGGGTCGAAGGCGTCCAATTTCACCCCGAGTCGTTCATGACGGAACACGGCAGGGACCTTCTACGGAACTTCCTGAGTCCGGAGGACCCGCCGTGACCGGGGCCGACGTCGAGTCAATCCCCAGGCAACAACGGACGACGCACAGTCTGAAACGAACAGGGAGAGTCAAATGATCCGAGAGGCAATCCAATCGCTGGTTGAAGGCAGGTCGCTGACCATTGATGAAGCAGCCCGGGCCATGGAAGAGATTATGAGCGGCACGGTGACCCCATCCCAATTTGGGGCTTTCGTCACGGCGCTGCGGATGAAGGGAGAGAGCGTTGAAGAGATAGCAGGGCTGGCCACAACGATGCGGGCGAGATCCATCCGCGTAAACTGTGCCCGCCCGCTGGTCGACACCTGCGGGACAGGAGGCGACGGAGCTTCCACGTTCAATGTGTCAACTACGGCGGCGTTCATTGTCGCAGGCGCGGGTCTGACAGTGGCCAAGCACGGAAATCGGGCCATGAGCAGCAAGTCGGGAAGCGCCGACGTCCTGGAGGCGTTGGGGATCAAGATTGAACTGACGGCTGCACAGGTAGAACGATGCCTGCGAGAAGTCGGTATTGGATTCATGTTTGCGCCCGCCTTCCACCCGTCGATGAAGTATGCTTCAGCGCCCCGACGTGAGATTGCCATCCGCACCGTCTTCAACATCCTGGGTCCGCTCACTAATCCGGCCGGTGCTCAACACCAGGTCATCGGGGTCCCCACGGAGCAGTGGGGATCCAAAATGGCGCGGGCACTGGGTTTGCTGGGAACAAAGCACGCCCTCGTGGTACACGGCGCTGGGGGAATCGATGAGCTATCAATCACTGGCCGTTCCCGGGTGTGGGAGCTGCGGCAGGACGTGGTCGATGACTACTATGTTTCACCAGAGGATTTCGGCTACCCGCAGGCGGAGGGCGATGCGATCCGAGGAAGCAACGCAGCGGACAACGCTCAGATACTCAGGGCGGTCCTCGGGGGAGAAAGAGGGCCGCTCCGAGACATGGCCGCCATGAACGCGGCTGCAGCGATCAGGGCCGGGACGGCGGCGGAAGGCGCCGACGAGACCGGAGGCGCCGAATCGCTCATGGCATGCGCCCGCAGGGCAGAGGAAGCGATCGACAACGGGACCGCCTTAAAGAAGCTGGAGCAGATGATTGAAATCACCCGCAGTTTCGAGCCGCGATCATAGTCCGTTGATTGTGCCTGCCCAGTCCGCGTGTCCGACCAAGGGGATCGTCAATCTGATAGAGCAAAGCGACCGAACCGGAATCCCTTTACGCGGGCGGCGTATCGCCCGGTTCCGAATCGCGAGTGGTAAGACTACATGATTTTGGACCAGATCGTCGCCGACAAGAGAGCGGAGTTGGCGGTCACCCGGGAGCGGGCCCCACTGAGCCAACTCGAAAGACAAATCGAGAGGCAAGTGGTGGCGAGGGACTTTGCCGCGGCGCTTAAGGGTGACCGCATCAGACTGATCGCCGAGGTCAAGAAAGCTTCCCCGTCCAAAGGCATGATATCGGCCAATCTGGACCCGGCGGGCGTGGCTCGAACGTATGCCGAAAACGGGGCGGCAGCAATTTCCGTGTTGACCGAGTCGAAGTACTTCCATGGGAGTCTGGGCGCCCTCGACAGCATCGGACCGGCTCTGGGTGCCGGAAGGCCTCCCTTGCTGAGGAAGGACTTCATATTCGACCCATATCAGATCTACGAATCTCGAGCCCACGGCGCGGACGCACTGCTGCTCATAGTGGCGGTGCTCGACCGGATCCAACTCCGGGAATTGATCGGCGTGACCCATGGTCTGGGAATGACATGCCTGGTGGAGGTTCACAACGAAGCCGAGCTGGACGCGGCGCTCGGTACCGGCGCCGGGATCATCGGAATAAACAACCGTGACCTGAAGACATTTCACGTCGATCTGGGAGTCACGGAACGCCTGACGCCCGCCATACCCCATGACCGGGTAATCGTGAGTGAGAGTGGAATCAAGACACGAACCGACGTTGACCGGATCCGAAGATGTGGAGTCAACGCTATTCTCGTCGGCGAAGCCCTCGTGTCGGCCCCAGATATTGCCGCCAGGATGAGGGAACTGATGTGACGCTCGTGAAGATCTGCGGACTGTCGGAGGTTGAAGACGCGCTGGCAGCGGCAGAGGCCGGGGCCGACTTCATCGGGTTGGTCTTCGCTGAAAGCCGGCGCAGAGTGACTCCTCAGAGAGCGCTGGAAATCGTGAGCGCATCAAAGATGTCGAAACGGCGCCCTATCACTGTAGGGGTGTTCGCGGGGTTCTCACCGGCAGAAGTGAACCGGATCACCGCGTATTGCGGACTGGACCGCGCCCAGCTCAGCGGCGGCGAGCCATGGGAGTACTGTCTTGGTGTCAACGGACCGATGACTAAGAGCCTTCACGTTTCTGCGGAGACAACAGTAGCCGAACTGCTGGCAGCCATCGAAGAAGGGACCCGCATTCTGAAGAAGAAGGATACCATCTTCCTTCTGGATACCAGGGTGGGAAGCGCCTCTGGAGGAACCGGCAAGACCTTCGACTGGAACTTGGCAAAGGCTGTCGCCGCCCGTTTTCCGGTGATGGTTGCCGGAGGGCTTGACCCAAACAACGTGACCGGTCTGATCAAAGAAGCCCATCCCTGGGCCGTTGATGTCTCGAGTGGCGTGGAGACCGGAGGAAAGAAAGACCCAGCGAGAATCGGGACGTTCATCGCTGCAGTGAGAAGGATTGATGCCGAACAAGGTGATGGCAGTTGAAAAAGGGGTGACCTAGTTGCTACCAGACAATCGAGGCTATTTCGGTGAATACGGGGGAAGATTCGTCCCCGAGACTCTGATGCCGGCTCTCGAGCAGATGACCCAGGCATACCAGGAGGCCAACGCTGACCCAGCTTTCTGGGCCGAATACGAGTCTCTATCCAGAGACTACTCCGGCCGCCCCACGGCGCTCTACTTCGCGGCGCGGTTGACCCAACGCTGCGGTGGGGCGCGCATCTTCCTTAAACGCGAGGACCTCGCCCACACCGGGGCCCACAAGATAAACAACGCCCTGGGCCAGGGACTGCTGGCCCGGCGTCTTGGAAAGCGGAGGATCATCGCCGAAACCGGAGCCGGGCAACACGGCGTGGCCACCGCGGCAGTCTGTGCCATGCTCGGATTGACATGCATAGTCTACATGGGGGAAGAGGACGTGCGGCGACAATCCCTGAACGTGTTCCGCATGAAACTCATGAACGCCGAAGTCAGGCCGGTGTCGAACGGCAGCCGCACCCTCAAAGACGCAATCAACGAAGCAATTCGAGACTGGGTGACCAACGCCGCCGACACGTATTATCTGCTCGGATCCGTGGTAGGACCGCACCCATACCCGATGATGGTCCGGGACTTCCAGTCGGTGATCGGCAAAGAGACCAGGCGTCAGATCCTCGAGCAGGCGGGACGGCTACCCGACCATATCGTCGCCTGTGTGGGGGGGGGCAGCAACGCTATCGGCATCTTCCATCCCTTTATCGATGACCGGGGAGTCCAACTGGTGGGAGTTGAGGCGGGGGGAATGGGACTAGGAACCGGCAAACACGCCGCCACCATCGGATCAGGGAGAGTCGGGAGTACTCCACGGCACGAAGTCCTACCTCTTACAAGATGGCGATGGACAGATTCTGGAGACCCACAGCATATCGGCGGGACTGGATTACCCGGGGGTCGGGCCGGAGCACAGCTACTTGAAAGACAACGGCCGCGCCACGTACGTATCGGTTGATGACCGAGAAGCGCTGGATGGGTTCCAGGTGCTCTGCCAAGTTGAAGGCATTACGCCGGCACTGGAATCCGCCCACGCGGTCGCCTACGCCCTCAAGTTGGCGCCATCACTGGCCAGTGACCAGCTAGTCGTTGTTAACCTTTCCGGCAGGGGTGACAAGGATATGGGCATAGTTGCCGGAGCGCTTGGGGTACAGCTGTGAGTATCGTTTCAGATATCTTCAGGAATGGCCACAAAGCGCTAATACCATACGTGACCGTCGGCTATCCATCAGTTGAGGCAACCGTGGAGGTCGTTTCACTCCTGGCCGAGTCAGGCTGTGACATCGTGGAGCTGGGAATTCCTTTTTCTGACCCGCTTGCCGACGGCGCAACGATTCAGAAAGCGAGCTTCCACGCTTTACATAACGGTGTCACGCCGCGGACTTGTATCGACGCCGCCGGAAGAATCCGACAGAAGACCGATGTCCCGCTGGTGTTCATGAGCTACTTCAACCCGGTCCTGGCCCTTGGACTCGACGCGTTTGTCGATGAGTGTTCGACCGTGGGCGTCAGTGGGCTAATCGTTCCTGACCTGCCTCCAGAGGAGGGAGCGGACTCGGAGTCGCTGACGCGGGAGAGGAGACATCGATCTCATCTACATGGTCGCCCCGACGAGCACCAGCGAGCGCATCGGGTTGGTCGCCGAGCACTCCAGGGGATTCATCTACCTCGTATCGGTCGCCGGCGTGACCGGTGCCAGAAGCGCACTGCCCCCGTATCTTGAGGCGTTTACCCGCCGGGTGCAGAAAGTAACCAGATTGCCGGTGTGCGTCGGTTTCGGCATATCGACCGCTGCACAGGCCCGGGATGTCTCCCGGTACGCCGACGGCATCATAGTCGGCAGCAGACTGGTGCAACTCATGGAGGTGGCGGTGACTGGAAGAACGATGTGCGGGCTCTTGTTGGGGCATTGAGGAGCTCTTTGGACAGCCGATAGGACCGCGGTCCGGCACGCACCTGCCTCATGCCTCTTCAGCCAGGACTCTCTTCAGCGTCTCCTGGTAGGTGGCAAGCGCCGGTCCCCCGTAGAGCACGAAGACCACCTCTTTGACAGAAGTAGCCTGCCGCCTAAGATACGAGATAACCGCCCGCAGGGCAACACTGGCCGCCTCGGCGACGGGGTAGCCATAGGCGCCGGTGCTTATCGACGGGAAGCCTATGCTCTTCAGCCCTTTACTGGCGGCCAGCTTCAGACTCTCCGTATAGGCACTCGCCAGGAGGCCAGCTTCGCCATGGTCGCCGCCGCGCCAGATCGGACCGACTGTGTGAATAACGTATTTAGCTCTTGAGTCTGCCCCCGGAGGTGATGACGGCGTTGCCGACCGGCAGGCGGCCCTGCCTGGCCACAATCTTCATGCATTCTTCAACGATGGCCGGACCCCCCGTCCGGTGAATCGCCCCATCGACCCCGCCCCCGCCCATCAGGCCCGGGTTCGCCGCGTTCACGATAGCGTCCGTGGACTCCGTGGTGATGTCGCCCAGATGGATCGTAAGACTGGTGCCGTTGACCATCGACACCATCTCCATCGTCACGATCGGTATCTGAGCCGTCGCACTTCCTCGACAATGGCCGGCAATATCACCCCGGTCTTACCTTGAATGAGATAGCCGGATATGCCTTCATTCGTCAGTGGAGGTGGGTTCGGCGTTGATCTCAACAATGGTCACGCCAACCCGCTGGTGAGCTATTGCGGGAAGGCTGGCGAACGGGTACACGACCGCTGAGGTTCCGCAGACCAGCATGAAATCACACCGCTCCGCCTCATCTGCGCTCGCGGGCGACGTCAGAGGGAATCGGTTCGCCGAAGGACACGGTGTCGGATTTCATTACTCCTTTGCACCGGGGGCACCGTGGTGGAAGGAGGCCTTCCCGGCTCAGCTTCTCCAGGTCATATTCCTCGCGAAAGTACCGCGCGCCGCACGACGAACATCTGAGTTTCATGAAATTGCCGTGGTACTCGAGGACGCGGCTTGAGCCCGGCCTTCACGTGAAGGGCGTCGATGTTCTGGGTGATGACGCACTTGACCACCCCTTCCTTTTCCAGATCAGCGAGCGCCACATGCCCCGGATTGGGTTTCATGTCCCAGAGGTTACCCAGGCCCGGGCCACGGCTGCCGAGGTTATCCTTCCACCAGGTGCCGGGGTTGTCGAGGAACCGTTCGTAGCTCTGGTAAGCGCGTCTCTCGGCTGCCGGATCGCGGGTCCAGATCCCAGACGGACCACGAAAGTCCGGGATCCCGGACTCCGTGGAAATGCCCGCCCCCGTAAGCGCGATGGCGTAGTCCGCGGCTACCAACGCCCGGGCGGTCCTGGCGACAAGATCCGCAACCGTCTCGTTCATCACATTGTATGATAGCCGAACGGATTATCCCTTCTCAACTGCGGATGGTATCCAAACACTTAACATAATATCAATGCACTCTCGCGGCCGCCCTCCTCACAACAAGCCTGAAGCGCCTCTTTGACCTTGTTGGTCGACATTGACATTACCTTGCGGTAGTTGCTATACTTGCGGCAATGGTCAAGCAAGCATGGAGCAAGCAACATGTCAAGAATCGACAAGGACATCGCGCTGGCAATGTTCAGAGCTGCCGAAACCGACAGCAACATCGCCTCCAGATTCGGGACTTCGCGCCAGGCGGTCAACCTGCTCAGGCAGGCCATGATCAAGGATGGCCGCTTGCAGGCGCCATCACGCGGCGGCGCGGATCAAAGAGCCGCCCCGCCACCTGACAACCCCACCTTGCCCCCAAAAGGCACGGACGCAACCGCCGCTGACACGCACCAGTTGATCCCACCTCCTGCCGGCTACCCGACGTTCGATCGCATGAGCGACTGGGTAATTCACCTCATCCAGGAAGCTGGCGAAGCCGCACGCTTACGTCAAGAAAACGCAGTTCTCCAGCAAAGGGCCGACGGTCTCCTGGCCGAAGTTCTGAACACTCAGGAATTTTGCCGCGCCAGGCAAAGGAACACCTTGCGGTCAGTGGCCGCCAAATCCTCTCAATACCAGACCGCTATTCAACAGTCTAACCTGCCGCCACCGGAGAGTGGTTGACCCGCGAACCCCAATGTCTGAGGATGTCCAACTGCCGACCTTAGCCACCGCCGAAGAGACGTCAGTCGGTTACCCCACGGCCATCGCTTTCTCGCTATCGTGTGACATAACATATATTGTGCGAAGTATGGGCCCCATTCAACACAGACACGCTTGACATAATAACACTCCCGTATCGCAGCATGATACCAGACCAAGCTACGGACAAAACGCTTCTCCCCGCTCCCGCTACATTACCATTATCGCACATACGGAGTCTCTCATTCAGTCTCGACAATGATTGATTTCGGTCGACCTCAGTCGAACGCGGGGTCGTCCGAAGAGGTCCAATCGACGGCGACAGGCATGGTATAACCGCACTTCGCCCGTTATCTCGCGCTCACCGGCAAGGCAGTGCTGTTTTATGTCAAGTTGCTGTCTTCTTTTGGGTATGACCCCTTTGGAACGCGTTCTGGGAGGGCATCAATTATGCTGGAGGCAGAATTACGGGGGTGGACCGATAATCGGGGCTGGGAGGAGCACTTGCCGGCGGCTGCCGGATAACTAGTGCCGGCCTTGGGTCACAGATCCTTTGATCGCCGCCATCAACGACCCAAGACCCCACTTCTTGACCGCCGAGACAAGCACCGTATGCTCTGCGGGCGGACCGGCCACTTCCGCGTCCGACAGGTAGCCCAAAGCCTCGTCCTCGGTCATCGTTGCTTCAGAGGGAAGCAGCAGATCGATCTTGTTCAGAACCACGATCCGGGGTTTGTCGTCCAACTCGAGTTGGACGAGAGTCTCCTCGACCACCTTGCTTTGCTGAAGAGAATGCGGTGACGATATGTCAACCACGTGAAGCAGAACGTCGGCCTCCGTTAACTCTTCGAGGGTAGCCCTGAACGCGGTTACGATGGTCGGGGGAAGCTTGCGTATGAAACCTACAGTGTCCGTCAGCAATATGGCTCCGTTTCCGGGGAGATGAACCCGACGCGTCGTCGGGTCGAGCGTGGCGAAGAGTTTGTTCTCGACCAGGACACCGGCCTCGCTCAAAGCGTTGAACAGCGTACTCTTACCGGCGTTGGTATAGCCGACGATCGCTGCGACCGGGATTGCGCTCTCCTTTCTCCGCTGCCGGTAGAGCCCGCGTTGCTTGCGGACGTCCTCGATCTGCGTCTCAAGCCGATGTATTTTCGCCCGGACCAACCGCCGGTCCGTCTCAAGTTGCGATTCGCCGGGACCCCTGGTGCCAATCCCCGCGCCGAGCCTCTCCAGGTGTTTCCACTGGCCCGCAAGGCGCGGGTAACGGTACACTTGCTGCGCAAGCTCCACCTGTAGACGGCCCTCCCGAGTACTCGCTCGAGCGGCAAAAATGTCAAGGATGAGAGCAACGCGATCTATGACCCTTGTGTCCAGCTTATCTTCAAGGTATCGCTGTTGTGAAGGAGTCAGTTCATCGTCTGCGATGACGACGTCATACTCTGAACCAACTCTGAGGGCCACAAGTTCTTCCAGCTTGCCGGCCCCAATATAGGAGGTCTTCGAAGGCGACGACAGCCGCTGTGACATCCGGCCGACAACAACCGCCCCAGCGGTGATGGCCAGTTGCTCCAGTTCGTCCAGTGATGCCCCGGGGGTCCAATCATCCGCCCCTGCGTGGCCCGAGGAGACACCAATAAGGAAAACACGTTCCTGCGGGATCCCGGTACTGAGAGTCTTCTTCGGAATTGGCTTATCCTATTGTTATGTCAACCGATCTTCAGGTTGGTAACCATGCGATGGCTCCGCCATCCGGCGAGCCTGGAAAGCCCTTTGAGAAGGTTCGCGTCGGCGATGGTCAGTGACAACCGCACATACCCCTCGCCATTTCTCCCGTAGCCGTTTCCCGGCGTGACCACCACTCCAACCTGCTCCAGCAGGTCTGCCGTAAACTCGGCCGAGGTAAAACCATCGGGCACCCTGGCCCAAACGTATAGACTCGCCTTCGGACAGGTAGCCTTCAATCCGATCTTGTTCAGCCCTTCGACGACCAGGTCGCGCCGCCTTTGATACAGCGCATTGTGCTCCGCGATACAGTCCTGAGGTCCGTTAAGCGCTTCGATGGCCGCATATTGGATGGCCTGCGGTATTCCTGAGTCGATGTTCGACTTCAAGACCTTCAACGCTCCAATCATGGTCGCGTTGCCCACGGCCATGCCAATTCGCCACCCGGTCATGTTGAAGGTCTTCGAGAGCGAATGAAACTCGATGCCAACATCCTTGGCCCCCTCGGCCTGGAGAAAACTGGGTGGCCGGTATCCGTCGTATGCCACTTCGGTGTATGGACCGTCATGGCACACGCCCACCCCCGTGCGCCGGGCAAACTCGACCGCCTGGTTGAAAAAAGCAAGGTCAGCGACCGCCCCGGTAGGGTTGTTCGGATAGTTCAGCCACAACAGTCGGGCGCGACTCGCGATATTCTCTGGTATGCGGTTCAGTTCAGGCAAATAGTTGTTCTTCTCGGTCAGGGACATGTAGTACGGGCGGCCACCCGCCAGATTCGTACCAATGGCATAGACGGGGTATCCCGGGTCCGGTACCAGAGCGGTGTCACCAGGATCGATGAAGCAGAAGGCGATATGCGCAATCCCTTCCTTGGCGCCCAGCAGAGGCAATACTTCAGTGTCCGGATCTAATGCGACGCCGAAGCGGTTCAGGTACCAGGCGGCAATAGCACGGCGTAGTTCCGGCAGACCTTCGGACTCGGGATAGCGGTGGTTGACCGGGTCTTTGGCCGCTGATATAAGACGATTCAGTATGTGTCCGGGCGTGGGTATATCCGGGTCTCCAATACCGAAACTAATTACCTCCTCGCCTCGAGCCTTCTTCTCGGCTATCTTCCGGCTGATCTCTACGAACAGGTATGGGGGCAGACTCTCCACCCGCCGCGCTATCTTCATGCCAACACCTCGTTCTTGATGGGTCTTTCCCCCGCCGGCACTTGATCGGAGTCGACCGTCGCCCACTCTCCATGGAATACCACCTCGGCCGGGCCCGTCAGAAAGACCTCGGATGTACCACATTCTACCGCCAATTCGCCGCCGGGCAAGCTGACTCGGACGTCGTTATCGCTGTAACCGCGTCCTCGAGCGGCCACGCCAATCGCACAAGCCCCGGAGCCGCAGGCCAAGGTCTCCCCAACGCCATGCTCTAATACCCGAGCCTCAATGTGACTCCTGCTGACGACGCGGGCGACCTCAAAGTTGACGCCCCCGGAGACAGGGGCATGACGCCCGGCGATGGCTCCAATTTCAAGCAGCGGGAAATCGGATACGGGCATGTCGGTGAAAAGAACCACATGCGAGTTACCCAATGACACCAATTCGAACTCCAACTTGGTACCTCTTGCGAGCGAACCACATCCCGCCGCCAACGTTATGTCAAATCGCCCAAGCCCAGACACCGGGGCGCTGCCGTCACTGTAAGATGACCTCGGCGCCCCCATCCCCACCCTCACAGACCGCACCTTACCCCCGGTCTGGCTGAACCACGCGTCCCGAACCCCCGAGAGGGTCTCCACCGTGACCGCACCCTCCGCCGCCCGGATGCAGCTTTTCTCCACGTGGTACGTCACCACGCACCTCACCCCATTGCCGCAGATATTGGCCTCTGAACCATCGGCGTTATATATCCGCATACCAAGATCCGCCACGCGGGAAGGTGATACCAGCAAGAGGCCATCCGCGCCAACGCCATAGTGTCGGTCGCACATCGCAATTGCCAACCGGCTCCAGTCCGTGACGGCGCCTCCAGGCTCAACGACAACGAAGTCGTTCCCCGCGCCCTGCATCTTGGTAAAGTTGATTTTCAACCAGTTTCCGCCGTGCATCTGAACACTGCTGAATTGTGTAAGAATGATACCATACCGTGTCATTCAAGACAACGAATCGGACTGAAAACAGAGCCTGGAAACAGGTATGCTAAAGACAGACACGCGGAGCGTGGGGCAATCGAACCTTCATTCAGACTCCGGTATCGAGTATAATACTGAGCTTATAAGAGGGAAGCCCACGATCTGGAATTGGCAGACCCTAAATGACGGCCACTGAGTATTCATGTTCGTTGGCGTCCTCGTCGCGAAATGTCCGCAGGGGAGGCGCTGTCCATGAATTCCATTGTGACTCTCAGGATAGTCTTCATACTCGGCATCTTCCAGACGCTGGTGGCCCTGGCGATATTCCTGTCCTGTCGTTGCGTCAGCGGGTTCAAGCCGGCCGCCAGACTGACCAGGGGAACCGCCTTCCGCAAGTTCTTCAGGTATCACTGCTACTACTGGTGGCTCTTCTGGATATCCGTGGCGGCACACGTATTTCTGGCGGTCGGCCTCACGGGCAATCCGTTCAAGTGATCGGATAAGTAGCGCAAGACGGCGGGTGACGCCGCCGACAAGAGCGAACCTTGGGATCGTCGCTTTTCAAAGAGCTCGGGTGCCTGAAGTTACAAGATCGGTAGAATCGAACTGCCAGTCAGGGGGTAACCAAACATGAAGGGTTCATTTCGTCTCGGGCGTATTTCGGGAATAGAGATCGGCATCCACTATTCGTGGCTGCTCATCTTCGTCCTGGTTGCCACCACGCTGGCCCTGGGGTTCTTCAAGCAGGCCTTGTCAGACCCAAACCCTGCAATATCGTGGGCGGCTGGCGTGATCGCGGCCCTTGCCCTCTTTGCCTCCGTACTCGTTCATGAACTGGCCCACTCACTCGTCGCTCAGGCACGTGGTATCCCGGTCCACAGCATCACCTTATTCCTCTTTGGCGGTGTAAGCAACCTGGAGCAGGAGGCGGAAAAACCTGGGGCAGAATTTGCCATGGCCATCGTCGGCCCGGTGACGAGCATGGCACTCGCAGCCGTCTTCGCTCTCCTCTACAGGGCAGCATCTGCCGGCCAGTCGGCAAACCCTGTAGTCTTCCCGGCACAACACTACGCCAGCGTGTTAGCAGCCACGTTACACTACCTGGCATACATTAACGGCCTGCTTGCCATCTTCAACATCTTGCCCGGATTCCCCCTCGACGGGGGAAGGGTCCTGCGTTCGTTGATTTGGGGAGCCTCCGGGAACCTGGTCCGAGCGACGAACATCGCCGCCGCCGTCGGCCGGCTTTTCGGATGGGGCTTCATTGCATTTGGTGTCCTCATGATTTTCAACAGCAACTTGATCGGAGGGATCTGGATCGCCATCATCGGCTGGTTCCTGAGCAACGCCGCCGAGTCCAACCGCCAGGAGGTCACGTTACGGGAACAACTAAGCGGAGCGACAGTACGCGACGCGATGGTCCAGTACCAGGCAACCATCGACCCAAAGACATCGGTTGACGAACTGGTGAAAGGTATTCTCAGCCAGCGCTTCGGCCGGGCGATTCCTGTGTGTGATGAAGGACGTACCGTCGGTATCGTCACGATCGGAGACGTCAAGGGCATTCCTCAGGAGAAATGGGCAACCACCCCGGTTGAACAGGTAATGACCAAAGCCCCTCTGTATAGCGTCAAACCGGAAGACGGACTCAACGAGGCCATGAAACTCATCGCGCAGCATGACCTTAATCAGGTCATAGTCATGACCGGAGGCCAATGCGCCGGACTGTTGAGCCGCGCCGAGATAATCCGTTACCTGCAGCTGACGCAGGAGCTTCGGGTAAGAGGGCAGCGCCGGACGTAGTCGCGCAAATTTGGTGGCGGTCCGCGTCCGCTCAACCCGAGGTGAACGACAATGGCTCCGTGTGCCGCAGTCGCGACCGGTCGGATATCCAGGCTAGAGGTTGTTGACGGCCAGTTCGATCCTCTGTAGAGCCTCTTCGAGAATCGACCTGGGGCAGGCAATATTGACCCGTTCGAAACCGGCCCCGGCCGGACCGAAGATGTAACCGTCGTCGAAGCCCACTTTCGCCTTTTCCCGGAAGAACGACCGGAGGGTCAGGTGGTCCATCCCGAGACGGCGGCAGTCGAGCCAGACCAGATAAGTGCCTTCGGTTTCGATGATGCTGAGCTTCGGGATATGCTGCTTAACGTAGGTCATCATGAACTCCAGATTACCCTGGAGGTAGGCCAGTAGCTGTTGAAGCCATTCGTCACCATCGCGGTAGGCCGCCTCCAGTGCGACCAGGCCAAAGACGTCTGGCTGCGGCAGAATTCCGGCACGCGCCGCGTTGAAAGCATTCCGGAGTCTCGCGTTCGGGATGATTATTGTAGACGCGCCGAGCCCCGCCAGGTTAAAGGTCTTGCTGCCCGCCTGACAAACGACACAGTTCTGTTCAAATTCCTTCGAGATCGTGGCGAATGGGACGTGAGTGTGCCCTTTAAACAGCAGTTCGCAGTGGACTTCGTCGGATACCACCACCGCGTCATGCCTGAGCATGACGGTGCCCGCGGCCAGCAATTCGTCCCTGCTCCACACCCGACCGATCGGGTTGTGCGGATTACACAGGATCATCATTCTGACCCGAGACGGGCCTCGTCTCATGCCCTGCTTTGGCGCGAACTTCTCTTCCAGGTCTTCAAGATCAAACTGGTAACGTCCGCCCACCAGCTTCAAAGGATTACTGGCCACGCAACAGCCACTCTGCTCGATGGCCGACCAGAAAGGGTGATACACCGGGTCCTGTATGATGACCTCATCACCCATGTGGGTGAAGGCCCTGATGGCCACGTTCAGCGCCGGCACCACGCCCGGAGTCAACACTATCCATTCAGGCTCGATCTTCCAGCCGTACTTCTTCTGCATCCGGTCAACCACCGCCTCAATCAGTGAAGGCCGGGTGTAGGCGTATCCGTAGATGTCGTGCTCCACGCGTTTTTGAAGAGCCTGGGTTATCGGCGTCGCAATGGGGAAGTCCATGTCTGCGACCCACATCGGAATGATATCGTCTCTCCCGAACACGCCCCTGACATTCCATTTGGAGGAATCACTGTTTGAGCGGTCGATCACACGGTCGAAATCATATTTCATCGGGGGCACCTCTCAGACATCCACTGCCGGATCCTGCCCGTCTGTGTCTCCATCCGGACTGCGATGGAGAGTCGGTAATGAATCGGCAGACAGGCCTTCCAGTCCGGTCAGATGAGCCACGTACTCAAGACCCTCGGTCAGTATCCGGTACACGGTCGTCGGCAGAAAGCCGATCACCGGCCTACTCAGAGGCTGGTGGTAGAAGGAACAGTCGTATATCTCGTCGATCGTAGTCATGTATATTTCGGGTCGATCGGAAAAGGCAGGATCACACCAGTTGACCGCCCGGCACCAGTCGGCGGGGCTGGTGACGTAATGGTTAACGCAAACGTAGGGACGGACTTCGTAGATCGAACAGGCCCCCCCACTGAGGAACACGCAGGGGATGTCCTGTTCCTGGTAGAGCAGCAACGCTTCGAGCAGCATTCCCTGATCGGCCTGGCTGAGCCTTCCCTCCCGATGCTGATGCAACACCTCTTCGCAGCGAGCGAAGGGATTCCCGAGACCCCGCATGCGCTTTCTCCAGGCATGGTATCGCCGGCCAAAGGCGGTCATGATCTCCGGGTTCTGGTGCAGGAAACAGACAATCGACTCGCATTCCTGAATACCTGCCTCGACGTAGAGACAGCAGCAATGCGAACACCCTTTGTGGCAGGTGATCGTGTCACCCTTGGCTTCAATCTGCTCCAAGATATCCCGCTGAACGCGCCGAAACGTCTCCTGCTTCCGGCGGGCGTAGCCGAGACAGAATTCCTGCCGTTGTCTACCGACCTCCCCGGCGTAAGCACGGTCTCTTTCGATTACCTGCAATTAGAACCTGCCCCAGTTACCAGGAGGAGTTGATCAAACACAAATCAATGTTATCGCACATCTTCGAGACGGACAAGAAGACGGCACCGCGGAGATTGGCATCCTTCTGCATTGACCTCCCAACGACTCCGTTGGTAGACCAGTAATTTTCATGATACTATTAGCAGACGGCGGCGGGCGGCACAGATCGCCCTCCTCGGTCATTCGATCCGACTACTCAGTACGCGTCTTGGGAGGACGTTTCTCGGAATGCCGAAAGGTGGGGCATCGGGCAAGGGACCTCTGCTTTCACGGTTGATCACCATCTGTCCCCTAGTCGTCATTCTCCTACTCATGTCGTGCACCCCGATCCCCGCGACCACCGCACCAAAAGAACGGCCTGGGGAGACCGCCGCCCAAATCGATGGGAAGATAGCCTTCGCTGACCAGAACTTGGAAGCAGCGATCAGGCGTGCCATCGATAGACCCCAGGGTGTTCTCCGTACGCAAGACCTGGCCGATCTCACTACTCTGCAAGCATCCGGCAGGGGTATCAAAGACATCTCGGGCCTTCAGATCTGCCCCGTCCTTCGGATCCTGGACCTCAGTGGAAATGAGATCACCGATATCTCTGCCCTGGCGCAGATCCCCACCCTGGAGGAACTACACCTGGACTGGAACAGCATTACGAACGCCCGGCCACTGGCGGATATCGCGGGCCTCAGGCGGCTTTCACTTGACGGAAACCAGATCCGCGACATCTCAGCGATGGACGGCCTCAGCAGCCTCACCGACCTGTCCCTCGCCGACAATGAGCTGGAGGACATCCAAGCGGTTGCGTCACTTAAGAACTTAGTCCGGCTTCGCCTTTCAAACAACGGGATCCGAGACATTTCGGCGGTCGCGGCCCTGCGCAGCCTGAGTGAGTTGTCTCTGTCCGGGAACCGCATTAACGATATTTCTTCGCTGCCGGCCCTGCCCGGTCTCACGCAACTGGGGCTGAGTGGTAACGGGATAGTTGACATTACGCCACTGGGCTCAATGATTAGCTTGTACGAACTGGGTCTTTCGTCGAACAACATAAGCGACGTCTCACCGTTGGCTTCGCTCCCCAATCTGTCGTGGCTCTGGCTGCAAGACAACTCCATTGCCGATATTGGCCCGCTGGTGGTCAACGGCTCGCTGGTTGAGGGGCACTCGGTTGATTTAAGAGGCAACCCACTCGACAGTCGTTCCATGGACATCTACCTTCCCCAGCTTCAGAAGCGCTCGGTCACGATTGAGTGGAAGACACCAGCCCGCGAGATCAAGCCGGTGGCGTTTGCCGACATTAATCTTGAGAACGCCCTGCGCGAGGGCATCAAGAAGCCTGCCGGCGACATCTACCCCGACGACCTGACCCGGCTGACAACTCTCAACGCGCCGGCCAGAAAAATCAAAGTGCTGGACGGCATCGAGTACTGCACCGGTCTGACGACACTGAACCTGGCCAGCAACCAGCTGACAAAGGTCGATCAGCTTTCCGTCCTGACGCGGCTGAACACTCTTATTCTCAGCGGGAACGGACTGACCGACATCTCGCCCCTTTCCCGGCTGACCAGCCTGGACATCCTCGCCCTTGACGGCAACCGCATTACCGATCTCTCTCCGCTGGCCGGAATATCGAGTCTCACCAACCTTGGCCTTTCTGGAAACAGTATCGAAAATGTGGCCGCACTGTCCCGGCTCGCCCGGTTGAGTGAACTGAACCTCTCTAGCAACCGCATCGTCAACGTCTCGCCCCTCTCTTCGTTGAAGGGACTCACCAGCCTTTCCCTGGACGGAAATGCGATCGCAGACATCGCTCCGCTGGCATCGCTAACGGCCCTTACCGAGCTTACCCTGTCAAACAACCGTCTGGCCAGCGCCAACAACCTGAGTTCTCTCAGGAACGTGCGCACGCTGTCCCTCAGCAGTAACAACATTACCGACCTTTCTTTTGCCGCGGCCATGGGCGAATTAACGTCGCTCCAACTGGATGGCAACCGGATAGCCAACGTGTCGCCGCTCACCTCCCTTTCTCACTTGAACAGTCTCAGCCTCGACCTCAACCAACTGGAAGACATCGCCCCCCTCGGCGGCCTCACCAGCCTGACTTCGCTGTCGCTCAATGGCAACCAGATCTGGAATGTGTCGCCGCTATCGACACTGGCAAGACTCACAACGCTCAACCTTTACGACAACAGGATATCTGAACTCAAGGGCATGTCGGAACTGGTGAGCCTGACCACGCTTTCCCTTGATGGCAACTCCATCGTCGACCTCTCCCGAATCAGCAACCTTGCCAACCTGTCGCGTCTCACACTGTCCCGCAACCAGATCAACAACCTCAAACCACTGTCACCATTGACCAATCTCACCAAGCTCTGGTTGCAGGACAACAAGATCACCACGCTCGTACCATTGTCACCTCTCTCCAACTTGTTTTCTCTGTCTCTCGACGGCAATCTGATCACCGATGTCAGCCCGCTCGCCTCTCTCGGCAAGCTCGCCTATCTCGGACTGGGAAGGAACCGAGTTGGGGATATCAGCCCGCTGGTGGCCAACAGGGGACTGGGGGACGGCGATACCGTAGATCTGAGGGACAATCCCCTTAGCGGAACGGCGATGGAGACAAGCGTCCCCCAACTGCGGGTGAGGAAGGTCAATATGCAGTTGACGGCTCAGCCTTCGGCCACCGTACCGGTCAATTTCTTCGACCCGAACATGGAAGCCGCGGTCAGAAAAGCTATCGGCAAGGCCGAAGGCACGGTTTACGCTTCAGACTGTGCCAAACTCGAGTCCTTTTCGGCCACAGACCTGGAAATCGTTGATATCACCGGCATTGAATACCTCACCAATCTGCGCATGCTCGATCTGAGCGAGAATCGCATCGTGGACATCACTCCGCTTTCGACTCTGACCGGTCTGACCGAAGTCCGAATCGATCAGAACCTCATAACCGACGTGTCCTCCCTGGCCCGGCTTGACGGCCTGGTGACTCTGTCCATGGCGAACAACCATATCACCGACGCTTCTCCGCTGCAGGTACTCAGCCACATTACAGATCTCCAAATGGGGCATAACCAGATAAAGACGATCCTCAACATAACTGGGATGCCCAGTCTCACCAGACTTAACCTGGACTACAATCAGATCGAGAGTGCCGAGACCCTATTGAACATGGGACTCTCCAGGAAACATGCCATCAGTCTCAGGAGTAACCCGTTAGACAGCGTCTCCGTGTCCACTCATATTCCGAAGTTGCAGCGGGCCGGTATCTCCATTGACTGGTCAACGGCGCCCGCGGCGTCCACGATCGCAGTCTTCAAGGATGCCAACCTCGAGTCCGCTGTCCGCGCGGCCCTGTCGAAGCCTGAGGGCAGCATCTTTGTTGCCGAACTAGGCAATCTCACCTCACTGGCGATAGAATCCGCAAACGTGACCGACCTTGACGGCATCGAGGGCTGCATTGGACTGACCGAGTTGTCGCTGGCTGATAACAACATCGGCAACGTTGCACCACTCGCTGGCCTCACGAATCTGACGTCGCTCTCCCTGGACCAGAATGAGATCATCGATATTGCCAAACTGGCTCCTCTCAAAGGCCTGCGCAGTCTGTCCTTGAACAACAACAGCATCCGGACCCTGACGCCGCTGACCCCGCTTTCCCAGTTGACCAACCTGTCGCTCGAGGCGAATCAAATTCGCGATGTCACCTCGCTATCGCCGCTGAACAAGTTGACTAACCTGAACCTTTCGAGGAATCAGATTATCAGCGCCGCGCCCCTCAACACCCTGGTGAGTCTCACCCGGTTCGACATCTCGTATAACCAGATAGAGGACATCAGTTCGCTGGCCCTGATGGTGAATCTCGTATACCTCGATCTCGGTCACAACCGGGTCTCCGACATCGGATCCCTCTCGTTGAACAGGGGGTTGGGGAGAAATGATGCCGTTGACGTGACGGGGAACCCGCTCACCGCCGATTCGCGGACGATCAAGATTCCCGGATTGAGAGAAAGGGGCGTTAATGTCGTGTGGACCGAGAGCCTGGCCGACACGACCCCGGTAACCGTGCCCGACCCCGCCCTTCAGGATGTATTGCGTGAGGCCTTGGGCAGGTGGGATGGAGCACTCACCGCCGCCGACATGGCGTCATTGACCTCCCTGGACGCGCGGGGCAGAGACATCGGTGACATCACGGGACTTCAGTACGCCATTAATCTCACGAGCCTCAATCTGAGCTCCAACAAGATAGCCATCATGACCCCCATCGCCTCACTCATCAATCTGGATTCGCTTATCCTCGACGGAAACAGGATCAGTGACGTGGCAGCCATCTCTTCGCTCCGGCGGCTGTCAACGCTGTCCCTCAACGGCAACAGCATCACGAGGGCCACGGCGCTGGGGACGCTGGACAACTTGACCGGTCTGTCCCTTGACCGCAACCGCATATCCGACGTCAGTGCTCTTTCGGCCCTGGTTAACCTTATCAGCCTGTCGGCAAATGAAAACAACATAGGCAACATCGCTCCGCTGAGTTCCCTGACCAGGTTGACCAGGCTGTCACTAACCGGAAACCAGATTACGGACCTGTCACCGTTGTCGGCGCTCACCAACCTCAGCCGTCTTTCCCTGGACACAAACGCAATCAAGGACGTGGCTCCCCTGGCCTCGCTCACCAATCTCGCCACGCTTTCACTGGTTGGCAATGACCTGCTGACTGTGTCCGCCCTGTCGGCCACCGTCAGTCTGACGGACTTGTCCCTGGGCGGAAACCAGATCGGTGATATCTCCCCGTTAGCTTCATTGCCCGGGCTCTCCAGACTCGACCTTCACGAAAATGATGTGACCGACATTACCCCACTGCTCGGCGGTTCGGGAATCGGGCAGGGCGATATGATCGACCTGAGAGACAACCCGCTCACGATTGCCGCCATCGAGGCTATTCCGCGGCTGACGGCGAAGGGCGTTACTGTGATGTGGGCATCAGCCACTGTCGACACCACCCAGATCGAATTCCAAGACCCGAGACTTGAGGCGGTCATACGCGAGGCGATCGGCAAGCCCCAAGGCTTCATCTATACCTCCGATGTGAAGGGATTGACCTCCCTGTACGCGGGCGCCAGCGGCATCAGCGATTTGACGGGGTTGGAGCGATGCACCGACCTGATAATGCTCAGTTTACCCAACAACCGAATCGCAGATCTCTCCCCGTTGGGCTCTCTGAGCTACCTCACCACATTGGTGCTGGATGGAAATGACATCACCAGCATCTCCCCTATCGCTTCGCTACGCCGTTTGGCGACGGTCTCGCTGAGCGGGAACCGGATAAGCTACGTCGGGCCGCTCTCCTTCGTGACCGGAGTCAACAAGCTCTGGCTGGAAAACAATCAGATCGCCGACATATCACCCCTGGCCAGAATGACCAGGCTTAGCTGGCTGTGGCTGAAGGGTAACCAGATCACCGATGTTTCTCCGCTCCAATTCGTCCCGGGTCTGGTCGGACTCGACTTGTCGTACAACCGGGTTAGCGACGTATCGGCACTGGCAAGTCTGGCCAGGGTGCACACGCTGTCCATCGCCGGGAACCAGGTGGCCGATATTTCTCCGCTGGCCCTCATGCCCGAACTGGCCCGAGTCAACATGGCAAACAACCGAATTTCGGATATCGGGCCGCTAGTCTACAGCATGGCAATGTCGCCGGGAGACATTATCGACCTTAGGAATAACCCACTGGGCGCTGATTCGATTGAATCATTCATAGCCGAGTTGGAGAAAGCTGGAGTGGCCGTCTACCGATGATCTCTCGTCTGGTCAATGCTCTGCAGCTTGTGCTCAAGAGAGCCAAGGCGAATTGGCGGCTCCTGTCGAGCATCGTCGTCGGCGTGGTGGTGGCCGTGGCCATCCTGTCGAGCACTCCGCTCTACTCGAACGCTCTAAATGATCTCGGCCTGAGACATGCCCTGTCGCAACAGCAAGCACCAATGCTGGATCTTGATGTGTATTCTCCGAACAACGCTATAGACCGAAAAGAATTCGAGGCGAACACGGCCTTTATAGGCAACCAGGTAAATAGCTACGTAGGTAACCTGATCTACCAGAGGGAGACCTTCATCCTGACCCAGGGTTTCATCGCCATGACCGCGGGCCAGATAATCCCAACTGACCCGACACGGCCACGCGGGTATTTCCAGTCATATTCCAACCTGGACCAGCACGTGAAACTGGTGGAAGGCCGCTTTCCCAAATACGAAGGTGACGTGGCCTCACCCGAACAGATCGCAAATCAGAAGATCAGTCCCGTGGGTCTGACCGACGTCCTTATGCCCGCGGAGTTGGTCAGTCCCGACTTCGAAATCGAGGGGGTTCTCAGCCCCCACACGGCCGACCTCATGCACGTCCGTGTTGGAGAACGATTGATCTTCTTCAACGAAGGCCGGGGCAATGACCCGACAGCCATCAGCATACGGATCGTAGGCCTCATCGAGCCGATTGACCCTGACGCCGAATTCTGGTTCCTGAAGAGCGACGTGTTTGACGCTCCGCCCGAGGACGGCATCGTGGTCCCGCTCTTCATTCCTGAGGACACCATCTTCGGTCTTCTGGGGACAGTCTCGCCTCAGACCAAGGTGAGCTATCACTGGTACTACTACGTCGACCCGGCCCGCATCTACTCAACCCAGGCCAGGGCGATCACGGCCGCCGTAAACTACGTCGAGACAAGCATCACGACACAGATTTCCAACGCGGGCCTGTTCACCAACCTGGACGCGACAATCACCGAGTACCTGGAAAAGCAGATGTTCACCCAGGTTCCGTTGTATCTGCTGGTGTTCCAGATAGCAGCGATCATCTTCTACTACATCGCCACCGTAGCTAGCATGGTGATTGAGCAGCAGACTGGGGAAATAGCACTTCTGCGGAGCCGCGGGGCAAGCACGGTACAGATATTCGGCATCTTCCTTATCGAAGGCCTGCTCATCAGCGCATTTGGAGGAGTTGTCGGACCGATGCTGGGAGCTTCCGTCTTTGGCTTGCTGGGGAAGACCGGCCCATTCCTTCCGCTGACCGGGGGAGGACTGTTACCGATCAGGTTCTCACCGGCGGTATTCATCCTGGCCGCGGTTGCCGCAGGACTGTGTCTGATGGCGTTCATGGTACCCGCGATACAGGCATCACGACGGGGCATTGTGCATCACCGCCAGGCGGCGGCCCGCCCCCCGCGCGCCCCGGTGTGGCAGAGGTTCTATTTGGACATCGCCCTCCTCGTGGTCGGGGCAGGCTTGTACTATGAGATGAAACAACGTGGGACGCTGCTCACTCAGAAGGTCTTCGGAGATCTCGGAGTGGATCCGTTGATGCTGATCACGCCGCTGCCTGTTCATGCTCGCAGTTGCCATTGTCTTTCTCAGGGTATTCCCGATCGTGGTCAATGTGGCATCCAGGTTGAGCCGCTACATTACCAGTTCGGTAGTGGTGCTCACGCTACGTTACATGGCCAGAAACCCGATACACTACAGCCGGCTGATCCTCCTGCTCATGATGGCGGCCAGCGTGGGGATGTTCTCGGCCAGCTTCCTGGGCACGCTCAATCGCAGCTATTTTGAACGCGTTGCCTATGCCGCGGGGAGCGAGATACGGCTGGAGAACCCTCAAAGCTACGGCCTAGGCAAGAACGCGATGGCTGACCAATATGCTCAAGTTCCCGGAGTCACCAATGTCAGTCTAGCCTACCGCGGAACGGCGAACGTCGGTACGTTCACCCAGACTGACGGAGTCATTCTCGCCATCGACCCGTCAACCTTCGGCGACCTGATTTGGTACCGGGATGACTTTTCGGCCAGCCCCGTTTCGGAAATGATGAGCCTGCTGTCAGAGGATACGCCGACCGTGTCGGGGATGCTGTTGCCGGATGGGATAGAGGCAATTGGACTCTGGGTTTCCCCCGTGTACCAGCCCAACCCAAGGCTTACCATCCTCGCCAGGATCGAGGACGGACGAGGCTTCTACCGCGACATAACCCTTGGATCACCGACCTTTGCCGATTGGCAATACCTTGAAGGGAGTCTCTACGATTCCACCGGAAGCCTGCCGGTGTCACCTCTACGACTGCGTTGCATCTTTCTGTCCTTCGCCGGTACCTCCACCGGACTGCAAGGAATCTATGTGGATGATCTCCAGGTCCGCGCACCGGGTTCGGAGAAACCTACAGTCGTTGAGGACTTCGAGGACATCAGCGAATGGACGGCAGTGTCCGAGTATCAGGGTGGATCTGCCGCCCAAGCCCCCAGCCCCGATTCGCTGAGCCGCGAAAGGACCATCGTCCACAACGGGTCGCTGGCGGCCCGGTATACCTGGGGCGGGCGCCAGCTCTTCCGGGGCATTTTCCCCTATGTGGACTCCAAGCCGCTTACGGCAATCGCCAGCCGAACCTTCCTCAAGGCGGTTGGGGCATCCGTGGGAGACTGGATTACGATTCGCATTCCAGGCCAGTTCATACCCGTCAGCGTAGAAGGCGTGGTGGACTACTTCCCGACCCTGTACCCCGAACAGAAACCATTTCTCATCCTCAACTATGACCGTCTGGCCGCCGTCGGGCTGGGAAGCAACAACCGTCTCTACCCCAATGAGGTGTGGCTGGGACTTACCCAGGACAGGGAGCAGCGTTTGGCCACTGTTCAAGAGTTGAAAGGTTCCGGGTTCCGGACCGACAGGTTCTTCGACAGGCAGGAAATGCTGGCCGTTCAGAAGGCGGATCCGCTGGTTGCAGCAGGCTGGGGCGGCATCCTGCTGATCGCGTTCGTCGGGGTTGTGCTGGTGAGCGGCCTGGGGTTTGTGGTCTACGCCTATCTGGCAGCCAAGGGCCGTCATCTTGAATTCGCCGTGCTCAGGACGCTTGGTTTTTCGTGGCGACAGATCATCAGCCTGGTGTGCTTCGAACAGATACTCGTTATCGGTCTTGGCATGGGCATCGGCACGCTGCTGGGTAACCGTCTGAGCCGCATCATGATGCCATTCCTGCAGGTAACCGAAAAGGGGGAGACCGTAGTTCCGCCCTTCGTCCTGGTCACCGATTGGTCAACTATCGGGATTGCCTACGCCATCTTGACAATCGCTTTCGTGGTGACCATCTCGCTGGTCGTGTTATTCTTCTCGAGGGTCGCGTTGCACCGGGCCTTACGAATGGGCGACGAATAGCATGATGATCATTAGGTAAGCAGCGAAAATGAAAACTCAAACTGTTAATGACGACAGCTACATCATATGCGAAGACCTCTTCAAGATATACAAGATAGCCGATCTTGAGGTGGTGGCCCTCCGCGGTCTCGATCTCAGGGTACGACGGGGCGAACTCATGGCGATCATCGGCGCAAGCGGGAGCGGGAAGTCGACACTCCTCAACATCCTGGGCGGACTCGAGACGCCATCGGCAGGCACGGTCATCGTAGGCAAGCGTGATCTGCTCAACGTTTCCGGCAGGGACCTCGTCAACTACCGCCGGGAAGACGTAGGTTTTGTGTGGCAGCAAGGGGGAAGGAATCTGGTGCCTTACCTGACCGCCTTCCAGAATATCGAACTCCCCTTGCAGCTCCTCGGATGGCCGCCCTCCAAGCGGCACAAGAGGGCACGCGAACTGCTCGCTGCGGTCGGTCTGGCCGACCGACGCTCACCACCGCCCGGATCGTCTGTCGGGCGGTGAGCAGCAGCGTGTAGCGATCGCCGTGGCCCTTTCCCACAATCCGCCTCTGCTGGCCGATGAGCCGACCGGCGAACTGGATAGTCAGACGGCTGAGACCATTCTCGACGCTTTCCGGAACCTTAACCAAACCTACGGCATTACCGTGGTCGTGGTGACCCATGACATGAGCATCACGCAAAAAGTGGACCGTGTGGTCACCATTCGTGACGGACGGTCAAGCCTGGAGGCGTTACGCGTCCGGACTTTTCGTCCGCCACCAGAGCCGGCGGAGATTATGGACGAGTACGTGGTCATCGACCGCGCCGGACGACTGCAACTCCCCAGCGAATACGTACGAAGACTGGATATCGGCGAGCGTGTCAAGGTCCAGCTGGAAGAAGACCGCCTGACCATAGTACCGGAGCGCCGGGTGGAGGAGAGCCAATGACCGGCGCCGCCCTCGTAACAGCCCGAGACCTGACGCGTGTGTTCAACCTGGGGGGAGACCGGATACAGGCCGTTCACGGGGTGAGCCTTGACGTCATGCCGGGTCAGATCGTCGTCATCACCGGGCGCTCGGGCTCCGGCAAGACGACTCTCTTTGAACCTGCTCGCCGGTCTCGATCGCCCACCAGCGGCAGCGTTCTCATCCGGGAACAGAATACGCGTAATCTGAACGATACTCAACTGGTGGAATTAAGAAGGAGACAGATCGGCTTTGTCTTCCAATCCTTTGGTCTGATGCCGCTGCTCTCTGCCTATGAGAACGTCGAACTGCCACTACGCATCGCCGGGTGGAAGCGCCGCGACCGCGAGGGCAGGGCCCAGGAATGTCTGGAGATGGTGGGGCTGGGCAGACGTTCCCGGCACGGGCCTTACGAGCCTCTCGGGGGGCGAGCGCCGAGCGTGTCGCCATCGCCAGGGCAATGTCCCACCGCCCTTGCCTGGTACTCGCTGACGAGCCGACCGGCGAACTGGATACCACCACCGGAGCCGCGATCTTTGCCCTGCTCAAGCAGATTGCGGATCAAGAAGCGGTGGGAATCATCGGTGGTCACCCACGACATCGCGGCCACCAAGATCGCGACCTCGACCCGCCAGATGAGCGATGGCACGTTTGTCGACTAAGTGATCGGCTCAGCGTCTACCTGGTCCAGGGCTTACCCACCGGCACATTGATCTTCAGCGGAGCCAGGATAACGTGCGCCATCAGGTACCAGGCCGACAGTGCGCAGCCGATTAGCTCTACAGCTGCAACCTTATTCCACACGTTGCCGCCACCAAGGTGACCGATGTCGAGTAGAATGAAGCCAACCAAAAGGGTAAGGAACACCACGGACACGGCGCCATTCTGTCTCATGGCACCGATCAGGTATATGAGTGTAAGCAGCGTGAATACCACCAGGAACCAGCCGACATCACTCGTGGTTATGTTGAAGACCCCCAGCTGCTTGGACAGGAATATTCCGCCCAGCGCCAGCCAGAAAGCGCCGTAGGTAGTGAAGGCGGCGTAGCCAAAATTGTTCCCAGTCTTGAATTCCTGCAGTCCGGCGATGATTTGAGCCATCCCGCCGAAGAAGAATGCCATCCACATCACGGCGCCGCTACCCACAAATCCAAGATTGGAGAACTGCAGCAACATCGTTGTTGCCCCAAACGCCCCCAACCCGACCGCGGCCGGATTGCCGATGGTCGGTGGCGCGGCGGCATCCTTTGCGGGATTCTCAGTACGCTTCAATGTCATCGACTTTCACAAGCTCCTAGATATCCTATCTTGGCGACCGCCAAGTGACGCGGTCACAGTACAGACCAATAATCCAGTAAAACAGGACCAGCGGGCAACGCACCAGCGTCCCATAGAATGAGGACTTTAGTACAATGGGTAGTCAGCGAATCCACTTACGGCTTGCGCGGGTTACGTGGTTACCCGCCTCCGGCAATGGGGAACACGGCGACAGTGTCATCGGCCTTCAGCGGCGCGCTCAAGCCGCCCAGAAGGCCGTAGTCGCGTCCATTAATAAGGATGATCAATGCCTCGGTCCGCCCCAACTCGGTGGCCAGCGGTGGACCGTGCTTCTCGCCCAGCGACTGGAACAGGTCACCCAGACGGGCGCCCGGTGGGAGGACAATGTCCTCCCGTGAAACTCCGGCAAGTTCGCGAGGGCGGCCGAAAAGCAGCGCCTCGACTCTCATGGGCTACTTCTCAACGGCAAAGGCGAGGCCGAGTTCTTTGAGCTTGGCGTTAGTCGGAACGCCGGTACGGGTATTCCACCCTCTTGCCTGATAGTAGTCTCTGAGCAACTCGTTGGACTCGAAGACCTGTCCCTGCGACGGACCGGCAGGCAGAGTCTCGGTAGTAAACCGTTTCGGGAAGGCGTCTTCCCTGATGCCGAAGCCCTCGCGGACGTTGAACATCCGCTCCAGGTTGTTGATACGCTCGCCCACCTTCCACAGGTAGGCCGTGTCCCCCAGTTCCGGCATTCCCATAGCCGATGACAGCAACTTCCCGAACGTGTCCACGCTTATGAGATCCATAGACGGAATGAAACTGCAAATAATACCGGTTTCCAGGAACACGGTCAGGTCCTGGTTCCACTTGGTCAACTCCCCCTTCCTGGCGACCTCAAAACGGTCCACCTTAAAAGGGTTGGGAGAACCAAACATCTCCTGAGCGGAATAGCCATTATTGTGGTCGGCCCCGATATTGGAAGTAAGGAAATTCAAGCCGTGGGCCTTGGCACCCCGTGGGTCATAGGCCGGGAGTTCAAGGCCTTTGACCTGAATGGCATACTCGACCGCTCCCTTACCGATGCGTCGGGCCGCCTCGCGCGAGCCATCGGCCAACAGATCACCAAGACCCTCGCGGTAGGCGATCTGCCTGATCAAGCCCATAACCGGGTCGCTATTACCGTAGGTGAGAATAATGCCGCCGGTATCGCCCGTATCAATAATCCCCCGCTCAAAAAGCTCATAGGCGAAACCGATCGTGGAGCCGGTCGAAATCGTATCCAGCCCGAGATCGTCACACAATTTGTCGGCAGCGATTGTCAAACCGATATCCGCCTTGGCCATCGGACCGGTGAACGCCCAGGTCGTTTCGTATTCCGGTCCTTCAGTCCAGGCGCCGGCATACTTGCCTGAATAAACTCGCGTCAGGTTACCGCAATGGACCATGCAGGCATGACATCCTGTCTTGCGGGCTCGGAGTTTGGAGTAGGCTTCCCCTTCAATCTCGTGCCATTCCGGCAAAATGCCTTCTCTGAAGTTCTTCGTCGGGTACATACCCAAAACATTGGTGAACTCGGCAATCTGCGTGCCACTCTTGGAGAAATTGGCGAACATCGGGTTCGCCCGATAGCCGGCGATCTCCTCTTTGACCGCCGCGGCAAAGGCGTCCCGGTCGGCCGGCTCAACTCTCGCCGTGCCGCGGCAAGCGATCGCCTTCAGTCGCTTGGCACCCATGACTGCCCCGGCCCCACCCCGCCCGGCCGCCCGCCGGTCGGTGAATATACCGGCGTACTTGACCATGTTTTCGCCGGCAGGCCCGATACACGCGATCCGCACCGACGGATCATGCAACTCCTCCCGCACTAAGGTATGGGTATCATCGCAGTCCAATCCCCACAGGTAGCCGGCTTCACGCAACTCGTACTTGCCTTCGTGTATCCAGAGGTACACCGGTTTTTCCGAAGCACCGGTCACGATGACACCGTCAAAGCCGGCGTATTTCAGCTCAGGGGCATAGAACCCACCAGCTGCGGATTTGAAATAGGTCCCGGTGAGGGGAGACTTGAAGAACACTTTCAGACGAGAAAACGACTGGGCGGTCATCCCGGCCAGCGGGCCGGCTAGAAAGATCAACTCGGCCTTCTCTCCCAGCGGATCGACTCCTGGCTGCAGATCGTCGTATAGCAGCTTGGCGCCAAAGCCCCGGCCGCCGATGTAGTCATGCAACGTCGAATCACTGATACGGTCTTCGCTGAACGTGGCATTGGAGAGGTTAACCCTGAGGATCCGGTTCCTGAAACTAGCCATTTCCACGCCTCCCTGTTGATATCGATACAAGAATAGCGGTGAATGATCCTTCTGTCAATCAACGTCCCGCCGTCTGTCCGAGCACCTTCCCCTCGGAAAACCAGCTACGCCAGCACCCGCGGCTTCGGCCGGGTGGCCAGGAAAATGAGAGCCGCCCCCGGGATGCTTATCAAGGCCGTCAGCGTGAATGCCATGCGGTACGTACCCTGGACATCCGCCATGTAGCCGATCAGCACTGGAGCCGATATCGTGATCGGAAGGCTCATGGACTGCAGCCAGCCTACGATCTTACCGAGCGACTTCCTTCCAAAGTAATCGGCCTGAAGGGCGTTCATAATCGGCGTCCGCATCCCCCAGCCGAGGCCATAAAGAATCGCATAGGCGAAGGCCATATTCGCCGA
This sequence comes from uncultured Chloroflexia bacterium, assembly GCA_963735055.1. Classification (GTDB taxonomy): domain Bacteria; phylum Chloroflexota; class Dehalococcoidia; order Dehalococcoidales; family UBA2162; genus JBBITI01. Next base: position 426,427 of record CAVTJN010000019.1, read on the forward strand.
ATCGGCGATTGCCAATACGTAGGTGGAGATCGCCATCAGCAGGGTGGCGATGCCCAGCAAAACGTTCTTGGGCAGCCGGTCCCCGAGGAAACCGCCGACAAGCCGCGACGGGATATTGGCAAGTGATGCTGCGGCCCACACGTAACCGGCCATGGTGTGCGTCAGTCCGGCGTCCCCCTGTTCGAGATGCAGATAGAGATGAGTCTGCCCCGCCCCCATTCCCAGGTTACCTATCGCCCAGCCGACGGCCAGCATCCAGAATGCCCGGGTATGGATTGCCTCACGAAGACCGAAGTCATATTCGACGGAGTGCTTGAGGCCTCCTTTCGTCGCCTCAGCGGCGGCACTCGAAGCGGCGCCGTCGGGGAGCAGACCGTACGGCTCAGGCTTCGTTCGAAGCAGCATCGTGCACGGCAACCCGGTTACCCAGATGAAGACGCCTGACCATATAGCCGAAGACTGCCAGCCGAGGCTCTTCTGCAACAACACCAGAGCCGGTACCCCAACAAGTCCGGCAAGGGAAAATCCGAGCAGCATTATCGCCTGGGCAATAGTGCGCTTGCGGCGAAACCAGTTGTTTACGGCAACCGACATTACCAGCAGCCCTTGAAAGCCCGTCCCCAGGGCGATGACAATGTTGGCCACGTAGTACATCAACATGGAATTCGTCAGGCCAAACAGAATCAGGCCCAACCCCATGACCGCAACGCCGATGGTCGCCATAAACCGCGGCCCGAACCTGTCGACCAGGTAGCCCTCGATCGGACCAAGAACCGAGTTCTCGACCTGAGTAACCGACCGCGGTGCGGCAAGTGCCGCCCTGCTCCACCCGAACTGCCGCTGCAGCTCGGGAAGATAGGTCGCGAAGCCCTGGTTGGTAATACCCTGGAAGAACTGGGTGATCACGCCGGCGGAGACGATTATCCAGCCGTAAAACGGCCGCTTGCCTTTCCACGGCAACGTGGGCGCCCGGGAAGCGTCGGACGATATCTTCTGGTTACTCATGTGAGCGGGGTCCTTTCTCCGTCACCCTGTTCGCAGGTTTGAAGACGACGGTTTCCCATTATACTCCACTTCACCACGCCCCGTGCAACGGAAAACGAGACTATCCAACCTGCGCGCCAGTCACGATGGTGATTGGATGTTATGTCAAGCTCAGTCGAACTCAAAGTAAATTGACTTCACGTGTGGCCCGTGCTATGATACGCGCAGCGTGAAGACGAGTTAGACTGAGACTATTTGACCTCGAAAAAATGTCGACCCTGAACGACTTGTACCGCGAGATCGCCTCCTGCCAGCTTTGCTCACTGCACAGTACCGCTACCAGGGCGGTCCCCGGCGAGGGACCCGAGGATGCGAGCATCATGTTTATCGGCGAGGCTCCCGGCTGGCACGAAGACCAGCAGGGGCGTCCTTTTGTGGGCGCCGCAGGTCAGTTTCTCGAATCGCTATTGGCCTCCATCGATCTCAAGCGCGACCAGGTCTATATCGCCAACGTCGTCAAGCATCGTCCGCCCAGCAACCGGGATCCGCTACCCGTCGAGATAGCGGCCTGCCGGCCGTGGCTCACGCGGCAGATCGGCATCATCAAGCCGAAAATGATTGTTACCCTGGGACGCTACTCGATGGCGATGTTCTTTCCCGGGAAGAGCATCAGCAAGATCCATGGCACCTGCTTGAAGAAGGACGGCATCCTCTATTTCGCCATGTACCACCCGGCCGCTGCCCTTCACCAGCAGAGCCTGCGCCGGGACATCGAGACCGACATGCTCAAGATCCCTGGCCTGCTCGCCGAATTGGCGGCGGAGCAGCGGCGTCCGCAAGCAGAACCGGCGCCGCAGCAACTCAGCCTGTTGTGAGTCAATCGTAATGCCAGAATCAGTAATGAAATTGATCCCGCTGGGTGGACACAGCGAAGTCGGCAAGAACATGATGGTGCTCGAGTATGAAGATGACATCATCATCATCGATGCCGGGTTGATGTTCCCCGAAGAGGAGATGCTGGGCATCGACCTGGTCATCCCCGACATCACTTACCTCGCTGGAGAGGCACGAGAAGGTGCGGGGCATTATTATCACTCACGGTCATGAGGACCACATCGGCGCTCTCCCCTACGTATTGCCCCAGCTGAACGTGCCGGTATATTGCACGCGGCTGACCGAAGGCCTCATTTCGGTGAAGTTGCGGGAGCGGAGAACGCTGGCCGAGGCAGAGATCAAAGTGTTCCCGACCGACGGGACGTTCACTCTGGGCAAATTTCGAATCGAGTTCTTCCCAGTTTGCCACAGCATTCCCGACTCGGTCGGCTTGGTGATACACACGCCGATCGGCACTATCGTCCACACCGGCGATTTCAAGTTGGACCACACGCCGGTAGGCTGTCTACCCACTGATCTTTCGCAACTGGCACAACTGGGGAAAGACGGCATTATGCTTCTCCTTTCAGACTCTACGTACGCTGAGCTTCCGGGTTACACGCCTTCCGAAAGAGTAGTTGGGGATGCTATTGACCACATCATGGCCGAGGCCGGAGGCAGAGTCATCATCGCCACTTTCTCATCTCTGGTATCACGCATACAGCAGATTATCGATGTCGCCGCCAAGCATGACCGACGGGTGTTCGTCATCGGACACAGCATGACCGAGACGGTACGCATGACACGCGAACTGGGCTACCTAAAACCGCCCGACGGCGTGCTGGCGCGCCTCGATGAACTGCACAAAACGCCCCCCGAACGGGTCGTCATCGTCACCACCGGCAGCCAGGGCGAGCCGACCTCCGCCCTGGTCCGCATGGCCAACCGCGACCACCGCCAGCTGCATGTCATGGAGGGCGATACGGTAGTCATCTCCGCCACCCCCATCCCCGGCAACGAGGCCCTGATCAACCGCACGATCGACAGCCTGTTCAAGCAGGGGGCAGTCGTCTTATACGACAAAGTGGCCCAGGTGCACGTCCATGGCCACGCCAGCCAGGAAGAACTGAAGCTGATACTGCAGCTCACCAAACCCAGATTCTTCGTGCCGGTCCACGGCGAATACCGCCATCTCACGCTGCATGCCCGGCTGGCCGAATCGGTCGGCATAGCCAAACAGAACATTTTCGTTCTCGAGGACGGCGACGTGCTCGAACTGACCTCCGAGGGAGGGCGGAAGACAGACAAGGTATCGGCGAGTCACGTGTATGTCGATGGGCTCAGCGTGGGCGATATTGACAGCGTGGTGCTGCGGGACCGCAAGATGCTGTCCAAGGACGGCTTCGTCACGGTGATCGTCGCTCTCAACCGGCAAACCGGCAAGCTGGTGGGCCGCCCAGATATTGTATCGCGCGGCTTCGTCGATCCCGAAGAATCCAGGGACATGATAGAGGAAAGCAGGGATCTGGTCGCCGAGGCGCTGGACCATGGCTCCGACCAGGCAACGGACTGGGGGTTTGTGAGCACCAAAGTCAGGGACACCCTGTATCGATTCTACTACGAACGGACGAGACGGCGCCCCATGATTCTACCATTCATGGTTAGCGTCTAGCCGGACGACGAAGGCGCAGGAATGGCAAGAAAGATCCCCCGGAAAGCAGCCGCCCCATCCCGGCCTTTGTGGTGGCGATTTACGGGGTTCTGGTTGCGGGTCTTACGATGGTTCTTCGTCCCCCCCATTCTTTATTTCACGCTCGCGGCAGCCGTTGCGGGTGTCATCTACTGGCAACGGGTGAGCATCTCGACGTGGATCGGCAACGGGGTCAACAACGTATTCGACATCTTCGGTTGGGGACTGCTCCTGGCGGTCACGGCTGTCGTCACTCTGCTCACGCTGGTGGTGCGTCACCGACTGTCGGCCCTGTGGTACGGATGGCGCTACTGGCTGGGCGCCGTCGGTCTTCTCGCCGCCTTATGGGGCATCTTGGGCTTCCTCGGGCTAGGCGGCGAAATCGGGAGAAGCATCATTGGCGGCCGGAACTGGCTTGGAGCCATTCGAGTTCTAGGGATCGTGATCATTAGCATTGTATTGCTCGCTCCCGGAGCGTCGTGGCGTTTCACCAACCGGGTAGCCTCCGGAACCGCCGGGCGAGTGAGAAGGCATGGCTCTTCCACGATATTCCCCGAGCTTCAGGATAATTCTCCGCCACCGCTAGAGGAGCCGATCCGGCACACCTTAACCCAGCCCCGCCCCCTGGCAAAGACCGACCGCGATAGGTCACCATTACCGGCGAAGCCAAGTACAGACAGACCGCCGCCTGAGATGCCGGGGCGCGAGGATCTCAAGGAGGTCGCTCAGGAAGTCTGGAAGAAGTACGGCGAGTCACCTTCGGCCGTGACCGTAGATGGATGGCGCCTACCACCGGTCGATATCCTCGAGAAGTCTCCCGAAGTCGTCTTCAGCCAGTCCGACAATTCTCGCCGGGCCAGACTGATCGAGGAGGCCCTCGAGAGCTATGGAGTCGAGGCGAAGGTAGTCCAGATCAACACCGGCCCCACGGTCACTCAATTCGGCATCGAGCCCGGCTGGGACCGCAGGATGAGGGAGTTCAAGGAAAAGGACCGCGACGGCCACGTTCGTGTGCGTCAGGAAGAAGTATCCAAGACCCGCGTCAAGGTCGAGCGCATTAACTCACTCTCCAGCGACCTGGCGCTCGCCCTGGCTGCTCCCACCATCCGCATCGAAGCACCGATACCCGGACAGTCCCTGGTGGGCATCGAAGTCCCCAACACGGTCTCTACGAGCGTTACGCTGCGCGGCGTGATCGAGACCAGTGTCTTCCAGAAGATGCAGGCAAAGACCCGGCTGGCCCTGGCCCTGGGCAAGGGGGCAGGAGGCGAGGCCGTAACCGGCGACCTCACCCGGATGCCTCACTTGCTTATCGCCGGGGCGACGGGTAGCGGCAAGACGGTCTGCCTCAACACTATCATTTGCTCGTTGTTGCTTAACAACACGCCCTTTGATCTCAGGCTCGTCCTGATTGACCCCAAGAGAGTGGAACTGACTTCGTTCAATAGTATTCCCCACCTCGCCTCACCGGTCATTGTGGAGCCCGAAAAGGCAGTAGAAGCGCTGCGATGGCTGGCGCAGGAGATGGACCGGCGTTACCAGCGACTTCAGTCCGCGGCCGTCCGCAGTATCGAAGGTTACAACAAGTCCCGCCAGGGCGACCAGAAACTGCCGTACCTGGTGCTGGTGATCGACGAACTGGCCGATCTCATGATGCTGGGCGGGGACGAGGTGGAACGGATACTTTGCCGTCTTGCCCAGCTCGCCCGGGCGGTCGGAATACACATAGTGGTGGCCACCCAACGACCATCCGTCGACGTCATCACCGGGCTCATCAAAGCCAACTTCCCAACGCGCATCAGCTTCGCGGTAACTTCTCAGGTCGATTCACGGACCATCCTTGATGGAGCCGGGGCCGAGAAACTACTTGGCAAGGGAGACATGCTGTACATGCCGACCGAAGCCGCCAAGCCGAAACGTCTTCAGGGTTGCTACGTTTCGGACAACGAAATCGAAAGGCTGGTCTATTTCTGGAACAACCAGCGACGGGACACACCATCCCTGAAGATCGACAGCGTCGCAGCAGGGCCGGTCGGGAAGGGGTCTCCTACTGCAGGAAGATCGCTCACGCCGACCCCGACCGAAGACCCGCTGATGGAGGAGGCCCGCATGGTCGCCGCCGATCATCCACAGTACTCCGCGTCTTACCTGCAGCGCAAGCTTCGTATCGGCTTCAATCGCGCCGCCAACATCGCCGAAAAGCTGCAGCAGGAAGGCTACGGCCGGGAGAAGCCCGGTTACGGACGGGCAGGCGATGATGATGTAGACGGAGAAGAGCCTCAGTCATAGCGGCGGGATGTCCCCGTACCCGGCCACACCGGGGGCCTACCAGATACGAACGCCGCCTCCTACCCCCGCCTCCCCATCCGTAGGAAGATGACAATGAAGACGGCGATCACGACCAGAGTCGAGCCAATCCCCACCCACAACCAATAGGGAGCCGACGCCACCCTCACTTGCACAGTCTGAACCGTTCGCAGCTCACCCGACGCCGCGATGAATCGGACCGCATATTCTCCCTTGGTAACCGTGGCCGGAGGCCGGATGCTCACGCTCACGGTCTCCACCGCTCCCCGATCGAGGCTCGCTATCCGCGCCGGATCCATCGCTACGGCCCAGCCTTCAGGCCAGTCCGAAGACAGGGCAATGTCAGTCAAGCGACTCCCGCCGGTGTTCCGGACTTCAAGATGGAATCGGGTGTCCCGACCCGCCCGTGCTTCGACGTAATAGGAGTCCGAAACGAGCGTGAGGGCGAGGTCTTTCTGAGGTTGGGCTGAGACCGGGTGGGGCAGGAGCGAGACCACGCACAGAGCCAGCAATACGACTGCTGACAGATGCCAATTGAACACCGCTGTCATCAGCCTCCCCTCATTCCCGTGAAGCCCGTTCCGATGCGCGCCCGCAACCGGCCGAGGCCCCCAGCCGAGGCCCCCAGTTCTTTCATTGACGGACTCCGCCTCGTCCCCACCCCGACTTCCGGCCCGTCATCAGGGAAACAGGCCCTACAGAATCTTCTTTTCCTCAAGACGCTGCCGCTTATCCTTGTTGCCTCGAAGCTGATTGATGCGTTTCAGAATGGCTTCTTTGTACACGCGGCCCAACCCCCGGCTATGCTGCGGCATCTTCTCTTTCTTCTTCTCGAGGCGCTGTTCACGGCGTTCCTGGCGTGTCGAAATTTCGTCTCTCTGCAGTTCACTCATGTCAGTGTTTCCTCGGTGTTTCTTTCGATATCTGATCGATCCTGTCCAGACTCGATTTCGCCACATTCCTGGTCGAAGCCGACGGCGCAGCCGGGAGAAACGGCACAGGCGATTCGTCGAGGGCCCGCCGCAGGTCAACAATACGATCTCGCAATAACGCTGCCCGTTCGAATTCGAGATTCCTGGCCGCGGCTTTCATCTGTGATTCAAGGTCTTTGATGAGCCGGGAGATGTCTTCCTTGAGCATGGGAATTGGACCGGCTTCGTAACGCGCTCGAGCATCTGCCACCACCCTCACACGTTCGGTAATGTCTCTGATGGCCTTCCGGATACCCTGCGGCGTGACGCCATGGTCGGCATTGTATGTCTGCTGGATTTCAAGCCGCCGCCGCATCTCTTTGATGGCGTTGGCCATCGAATCGGTGATCTTGTCGGCGTACATGATGACGTGACCGTCGATGTGTCTCGCGGCCCGTCCCATGGTCTGGATCAAAGCCCCTTCTGACCTCAGGAACCCTTCCTTGTCCGCGTCAAGGATAGCCACCAGACTCACCTCGGGGAGGTCAAGTCCTTCCCGCAGCAGGTTGATGCCTACAACTACGTCATACACTCCGAGCCGCAGGTCACGCAGTATCTCCACCCTTTCCAGCGTAACCACCTCGGAGTGCAGGTAGTGAGTCTTGATGCCCATCTCGATCAAGTAGTCTGCCAACTCCTCGGCCATGCGTTTGGTCAGGGTCGTCACCAGACAACGCTCACCCCGCCCCACCCGTTTCTGGATCTCCGCCATGAGATCGTCGACCTGCCCCTTAGTGGGCTTGATTTCCACCGTCGGCTCCAGCAGGCCGGTCGGACGTACCAGTTGTTCTACTACCTGTTGGCTGACCTTACGCTCCCGGGGTCCCGGTGTCGCCGATACGTAGATGGTCTGTCTCGTTCGCTCCTCAAACTCATCGAAGCTCAGAGGACGGTTATCGAGAGCCGACGGCAGACGAAAACCAAAATCGACCAGCGTTTGCTTACGGGACCGGTCGCCTCCGTACATTCCATGGATCTGCGGCAGCGACATGTGCGATTCATCGATGAAGAGGAGAAAGTCGTCCGGGAAGTAGTCGAGCAGTGTCCAGGGCGGACTGCCGGGAGCGCGCTCGGCAAGGTGGCGCGAATAGTTTTCGACGCCAGCACAATAGCCGGCTTCCTTGAGCATCTCGATGTCATAGTTGGTGCGCGATTCGAGTCGCGCCGCCTCGAGCAGCTTACCCTCATTCTTCAGCTCGTCCAGCCGCTCCGCCAGTTCCTTCTGAATCGCCTCGATGGCCCGCATCAGTTTGTCGGCAGAGGTGACGAAGTGCTTCGCAGGGTAGATGGCCACTTCATCCCGCTGGGCCAGAATCTCGCCCGTGAGCGGGTCGACCTCCACGATACGCTCGACTTCATCGCCAAAGAACTCGATGCGTAACGCCAGTTCATCGTAAGCGGGCTGTATCTCCAGCGTATCACCCCGCACTCGGAACTTACCCCGGCTAAAGTCGATGTCATTCCGTTCGTATTGCATGTCGACGATGCGATGCAACAACTTGGAGCGACTGTAAGTCCCGCCTTTCTTGATGGTGAGGACAAAACTGTAGTACTCCTCGGGCGAACCCAGACCATAGATGCAGGAGACCGAGGCAACGATAACAACGTCCCGCCGCTCGAACAGGGCACACGTTGCCGCGTGTCGGAGTTTGTCAATCTCGTCATTGATTTCGGCGTCTTTTTCGATGTAAGTATCGGTCTGCGGGAGATAGGCTTCCGGCTGATAGTAGTCGTAGTAGCTAACAAAGTACTCGACCGCGTTGTTCGGGAAGAACTCCTTAAACTCGCTGTACAGCTGAGCAGCCAGCGTCTTGTTGTGACTGATGATCAGCGCCGGGCGCCGGGTACGCGCGATAACGTTGGCCATCGTAAACGTTTTGCCGCTCCCGGTGACACCGAGCAGGGTCTGATACCTGTAGCCCTTGGCCAGCCCGTCGATCAGCCGATCCACCGCCTGAGGCTGGTCTCCGGTCATCTGAAACTCGGAGGTCAATTCAAAGTCGGGCATTCGTCAAGTCCATCGTCGTGCTCTCCTTCAGTATAGCTGCACGAACGAGCCTGCATCAAAACGATGACGTCGCCGATCTTGGGAGCATAGCGCCGCCGATCCCCCCATTACCCCGGGCCTCACGGACAGCCACGGCCGCCGGTTTGAACCGGGAGAAGGCGCCGATATTCCGGACTACCGCCAGGGGTTTTTCTCGGCTGCAGCGTTGGCGATGAGGCGGGCAGCGACATCGACCGTCAGGTATCTGGTGTTTATGACCAGATCATAGAGCAGCGGATCTTCAACCTCTTTATGAAAGAACTTCTCCACGAAGGCTCTGCGGCTGGCGTCATTCTCCTCGATGTGCCGCAGCGCCTCCTGGCGTTCAATTCGCATGTCGGCCATCACCCTGCCAAGACGGTCTTCAATGGGCGCCACCACGAGTACGTGAAGCACCGAACGGTTGTTACGCAGGATATATTGGCTGCCCCGCCCCACGATCACCATGTTAAGCTCCAAGGCCAGGTCGCGAATGACCGCTTCGAGGGCACTGATGTACTCTGCGTCGTTCAGCGGACCGTCCACCGTCCGCGTGTAGGCACTCTCGATCTTGCCGGACCGCGAGAGAACCCGGCGAAGCGGATCAACGATCCTTTCAAACAGGCGGGCAGGAATCTTCTCCTTGGCCTCCACCTGCTCCTCGGGCCTCTTCAGCAACTCGGCGACTTCGGCGATCACCTGCCGGTCTACGTAGTCACCGCCGATCAGCGCGGCTACCTGGTGGCCGATCTCGTGGGCGCCGCTGCCGGTCGATCCCCTTATCGTTACTACGGGCATATCACCTCCTTTCGCGTATCGGCCGCTTCCCGGCGCCGCCGGAGTTCGCGGGCTGGTCCCCAATCGAAGGGAGATTACTTGCTTGACCCCAATCCTATTCTACTCTATCGGTGCGATCCGTTCCCGCCGCCGGACGGGGAAATGGTGAGTTTCCGAAATAGACCTTGGTGTGTGGCCACGGTATCTCGATACCTTCCTGGTCAAAAGCCCGTTTGATCCGCTTTCGGACTTCGCCCGCCACCGTCCACTGCTGGGTAGGCTTCGTCTCGCCGAGTACCTTGAGATCGATCCCGGAATCACCGAGTTTCTCCACGCGAAGCACCTCAGGCGCCTTTATGATCAGCGGCGCCCACTCCGGCTCCTCAGACATCTGCTTGCATACCCGGTTGATCACGGCGATGGCCCTATCGAGATCAGTATCGTAGGAGACACTGATATCAAGATTCACGCGCGACCACCCCTTGGTCTTGTTGCTCGCGACCTTGATCTCACCGTTGGGAACCACGTGTACCGTCCCGTCCATGTCTCTCAATACCGTGCGCCGCAGGCTGATTTCCATCACCAACCCATTGATTCCGGCCACTTCGACCACATCACCGACCCGGTACTGGTTCTCCATCACCACGAAGAAACCGGCGATGATGTCCTTGACCAGGGTCTGGGCACCAAAGCCAAGGGCAACACCAACCACGCTGGCTCCAGCCAGGATCGGCGCGATGTTTATGTTGAACTCGGATAGCACCACGAAACCAGAGGTCACGATGATGAAGACCTGGCCAGCCGTTATCAACACCCCTGACAGAGTGTCAATCCGCTTGCGCACCTCCTCCTCGGATTGACCGGCGGAACCCCGGTTCACCACCGTGGAAATCCCCCGCGTGCCGGCGACGCCCAGAACAAAAAGCGCCACCACCGAAAGGACGGTGACAAGGGCGACGCGGCTTCCGTGACTGGCCAGCCAGTTCCTGGTGACGTGCGTGTCGACGCCATAGAGTTCCAGGGAGAAGACCGCCAGTGTCACGATCAACACAACCGGAGTGGCCAATCTGAGAAGGCTGATGATCCAGTCGTCCAGCGCCGTATTGGTCTTCGGAGTGATCTCCAGTTTGAACCACCGGTAAGTCGCATCCAGAACCGACGCCAAAGTCCATCCGCCGAAGGCGATGTACGCCACGTGGAACCCGCGTCTGATCTCAAAATCGACCCCCTGAGTAAACGGCAGCGACACGATGGCAAAATAGGCGCCCGACATGATTACGCCGACGATTATCGGCCGTTCAAGCGAATGGATGAGCATGTTGTCGAGTTCGCTCTTGGTCTTGATCGCGATGTGATGCAGTAAGCGTCTGACCACCCCATGAAAGAGGATCCCAACGCCGACCGACGCGAGCAGAATGGCCGCAGCTACAACTATGGCGATAACACTCGGTTGCTCGAGGAAGATCATCGACATCACCACCATCCCGGAAATCTGACGCGAGGCCGTGTCCGGGCCCCCGACTCGAAGAGACATTATGGCAGGTCTGACTTCTGGCAGTCAAAACAATCCAGCGTGACGATCGCCCACTCCTGACCGTGGTGGTCCGATTTCTGCTGGGCCGATTCGCCCTCGTCCTCGCACTTCTTCCCGGACAGTTTGACGCGATTCGGGATTCCTTCCGCTACCTTCGTTCTGACGATCTTAACTCCTGCGGATTCAGGTCTGGCCGGACGCTCACGGGGCAATGCTATGATATAATGAGTCTGCCGAAACCAAGAACCGGGAGGAACCGCGCTTAATGGACGAATTGACAGTCTTCACCGGCAACGCCCATCCGTCTCTGGCCCAAAAGGTAGTTGACTACCTGGGCATTCCGCTGGGAAAAGCCGAGGTTTTCCAGTTCGCGAACGAGAACATATTTGTGCGCATCCTCGAGAACGTCCGCTCCCGCGATACATTTGTGGTTCAGCCGTTGGCCTCCCCGGTGAACCAGAACCTGGTCGAGTTGCTTATCATGCTGGATGCCCTCAAGCGGGCTTCGGCCGAACGTATTACTGCCGTCATTCCTTACTATGCCTACGGACGGTCCGATCGAAAAGACCAGCCGCGGGTCCCGATCACCGCCCGCCTGCTCGCCGACCTGTTAACGGTGGCCGGCGCCAGTCGCGTGCTGACGGTCGACCTGCATTCTGCTCAGATCCAGGGTTTTTTCAACATTCCGGTCGACGAATTAACGGGGCTGTACCTGCTGGTCGACTACTTCAAGAAAAAGAAATTCGAGAGTGACCTGGTGGTCGTTGCCGCGGACATCGGCATCTCAAAACGGGCCCGTGACGTTGCCGTCCGGCTCAATGCCCCTCTAGCCATCATGGAGAAGCACCGATCGGGTAACGACGATCGTTCTCAGATTCTGATGGTGATTGGCGACGTGGCCGGCAAGGTGGCGCTGGTGGTCGACGATGAAATCAGTACCGGCGGCACGCTGGTCAACAACGTGAACACCCTGATCGAAAGAGGGGCGCGCGAAGTCTACTTCTGCGCAACCCATCCCATATTCTCAGGACCTGCCCTGGAGCGGATTGCCTCCTCACGCGTCAAAGAGGTCGTGGTCACCGACAGCTTGCCCCTGACCACCGGCAAGAGGATCGACAAGGTGACGGTATTACCTCTGGCGCCGCTCCTGGGAGAGGCAATACATCGAATTCATACCGGCCAGTCGGTCGGCGAGATGTTCAACGGGACTAAGTAGTTGATCGAAGTCTACCGGGCCGCGGGTGATGCCGAAGCCCACGTCATCAAGGGACTGCTGGAAAGCAACGGCATCCTCTGCTTCCTCAAATACCACACGGTACCCTCCGTGTTTGACAGTATTGGAGAAGTGAGAGTGATGGTCAACGACAACGCGGCCGACGGCGCAAAGAAGCTGATCACAAGGAAGAACGATGCTTAAATGGCTGGGGAGTCTGACTGACTCCAACGAAAAACAGGTCCACCGGCTGCGGCCCATGGTCGACGAGATAAATGAGTACGAAGGCGAACTGGACAAGCTATCAGCTGATGAGCTCAAGGCAAAGACCCGGGAATTCAAGGACTACATAGCCGAGGCTGCTTCAGCCGTCAGAGAAGAGCTTGAGCGCACGCGGCAGGAGATCGACGAGATCAGAGCCAGGCTAACTACCACCGACGAGATCGAGCGCGAGGAGACGGGCAATCTGATCAAGCGGGCTGAGGAGAAGCTGAACCGGCTGGAGCAAGAACAGCGAGACACCGAGCAAGCGGCCCTCGAAGAGATACTGCTGGAGGCTTTTGCCGTGGTGCGTGAGGCCGCCAAGCGCACCATCGGGCAGCGCCACTTCGACGTTCAGCTAATGGGAGGCATGGTCCTGCATCATGGCAGGATCGCCGAGATGAAGACCGGGGAAGGTAAGACGCTGGCGGCTACCCTGCCCCTGTACCTCAACTCGCTAGCCGGGCGAGGGTGCCACCTGGTCACCGTGAACGATTATCTCTCCAAGCGGGATGCCCACTGGATGGGACCGGTATACGATGCCCTTGGAGTAACGGTCGGAGCGATCCACAGCCAGACCGCCGACAACCAATCTCCGTCATTCGTCTACGATTCGGCGTTCGAATCGGCGGACAAGGCGTTTCTGCGTCTTCGTCCGGTCAGTCGAAAGGATGCCTACCGGGCCGATATTACGTATGGGACCAACAACGAATTCGGTTTTGACTACTTGCGAGACAACATGGTCATGGACCTCGAACAGTGCGTCCAGCGGCCGCTCAGCTACGCCATCGTCGACGAGGTGGATAATCTGCTGATCGACGAGGCACGGACGCCACTCATTATTTCGGGACCGGCCCCCAACGATGACAGCGAGCTATATTCACAGGTCGATTCGGTTGTCGGCCGGATGAAAGCCAAGGTAGTTCCTCACGAACCCGTTTCGACCGAAGAGAAAGACGAAGAAGAACAACTGGAAGAAGAATACGATTACATTGCCTATGAGAAGACCCATAACGTTAAGGACACTCGCAGGGGCCAGGACACACTGGCGCGGGCATTCCGGCTAAGCGCAGATGACTTGTTCGGGGGATGGGGCAACGGAGTCACCCAGGAAGAAGCGAAGAAACGCAATGATATCGTTTCGATTTTCCATAAGTCGCTGCTTGCCCATGCGTGGTACCGGCGAGATCGCGAGTACATCGTCAAAGACAACGAGGTGATCATAGTCGACGAGTTCACGGGACGGCTGATGTTTGGCAGGCGCTATTCAGAGGGCCTGCATCAGGCAATCGAAGCCAAGGAGCACGTCAAGGTCCAACGGGAGAACCTCACGTACGCAACCATCACGTTCCAGAACTACTTCCGCATGTACCGGAAACTGGCGGGCATGACCGGCACGGCGCAGACTGAGGCGGAGGAGTTCCACAAGATCTACAAGCTCGAAGTACTTGCGATACCCTCCAATCGCCCCATGATTCGGCGGGACTTCCCCGACCGAATCTACAAGGACGAGAAGAGCAAATTCAACGCCGTAGTAAAGGAAGTCGTCGAACTCAACGATGAGAAGCGACCCGTGCTGATAGGCACCGTCTCGATCGAGCGGTCGGAGATGCTCAGCGACCTGCTCAAGCGCAAAGGCATTTCGGCAAAAATACTAAACGCAAAACCTGAGAACGCCCAGCGGGAGGCTGCCATAGTGGCTGAGGCTGGCCGTCTGAAGGCAGTAACAGTGGCCACGAACATGGCTGGCCGCGGCGTCGACGTTATTCTGGGCGGAAACCCCGAGGCGGCGGGGCGCGCTCAAACTGACTGGCAAAAAGAGCACGACGAGGTTGTCGCGCTGGGAGGCCTGCACATAATCGGCACTGAGCGGCATGAAGCCAGACGCATCGACAATCAACTGCGCGGGCGCGCCGGCCGTCAGGGCGACCCGGGCAGCTCCCGGTTCTACGTTTCCCTCGACGACGACGTCATGAAACGATTCGGCGGCGACCGCATTCGCGGCCTGATGCAAATGGCCGGAATGGATGAAGACACGCCGATCGAGAACCGGCTCGTCAACCGGGCAATGGAGAGCGCCCAGGTTAGAGTGGAGGGTTTCCATTTTGACATACGCAAACACCTCGTCGAGTTCGATGATGTCATCAGCAAACACCGCGATCTCATATACGCCGAACGTCGGAAGATACTGAGCGGGGCAAACCTGAAAGCCAATATCCTGTCCATGGTGCACGACGAAATCCACAATGCCATCGCCTCTCACGGCGGCAATCAGCCCACAGACGGGTGGGACCTCAGGGGAGCGCTCGCCGAAGCCAACTTAATGTTTCCGTTGTCGGCCGAGTTTGGGGACGCCAGTCTGGCATCGGCCAAGGCCGAGGACATTGAGCAACTACTGGTCGATCGGGCCGAAGCCGTCTACGAGCAGAGGGAACGGGAGTCCGGTCCGGCTAACATGAGAATCGTCGAGAAACTCGTCATGCTGCAGGCGGTCGATTCGCTCTGGATCGAGCACCTCACATTGATGGATGAGAAACGGAAGGAAGCCGGCTGGGCAACCCTGCAGCAGGTGAAGGCTGTCGATGCCTACAAGAACCTCGGCGGTGGACAATGGGAGCTACTGATGAGCAACATTCGCCATCAGGTCGCCAACACCATATATCACATCGCCGTGGTCCAGGAGCCAAACCGTCAGCCCCCCAAACGGCCCGCCCCGTCACCGATGGCCAAGGTAATTCCGCCGGTGTCGAGCAACCGGACCGTCGCTCAGCCCGCAGGGTCGCGTAAAATCGGCCGCAACGATCCTTGCCCGTGCGGCAGCGGCAAGAAGTACAAGCACTGCCATGGGCAATAGGCAATCGGTCACGGCGGGGTTCGATCCCGCCCCGGTGTCTTTCCCCTTGCCATTTTCCACGGAATGGGGCGACCTTAAACAGAATAGTTCAATACGTCGGTCTCTATGGGACACAACAGTAGACTACTACTATTGCTAGCGGAGGACATCACATGGCCACCGGAACTGAAGACAGTCTAATCAGCGTCAAGGAGGCTGCCGCGGAGTGTGGCCGCAATCCTGAGACGGTCCGGCGCTGGATCTGGAACGGCAGACTCCCCGCGGAGAAGCTGGGCAACCAACTCTTCATCAGGAGACGCGACCTGACCAGTTTCTGTCGGGAGACCGCCACCCGGCCGGTTGAGCCGGCGGCCGGTTCTGATTTCCTCCAGCGAGCCGTGGCTCTCCAGGAAAAGATGAAGGCCAGGGGGGCTGAGCCTATTGACACGGCTGATGCGGTTCGTCGAATGCGTGAGGGAAGGTGAAGCAAGTTGAACAGGGTATGTATTGACGCCAGTTTCGCCCTTGCGTGGCTGTCATACGGTGAGTACACCGAGTCTGCCAACGTTTTGCGACAGGGATGGCTTGCCGACGGGGTGGCGCTCCTCGGACCGCCGGTCTTCCATGGGGACGTCTTCTCCGTTTTACGACAACAGGTCCTGTTGAAGAAGATGCTTTCTGAAGAGGCGGAGGAAGCTTTCTCAATCTGCCTTGACATCCCGATAAGGATAGTTGATAGCGCTGACCTGAACCGGACATCGTGGCGACTGGCCGGCGAAATGGGATTGACCAACTGTTACGATACGCAATACCTGGCCGTCGCCGAACTGGAGGATTGCCAGCTGTGGACCGCTGACCGGAGATGGGTGAGCGAGTCCCCGGGAAAGGTAAGCCGGGTCAAGTGGCTCGGAGACCTCGGAAGGAAAGCGGCGGCCCCGCCGGAACCCCCGCGACGCTACACCACTCCGGCCCTCGATGACCCCGGCTTGTGGCGGAAATTCTGACCGATCGCCAAGTCCGCCGGACAGGTCCGGCGACTGCCCGTCTGGTCGGTAAGACGCCCGGTGCCGGAGCGACACGGGTAGAGAAGAGGCAACGGTTTGCAGGATCCATTTTCAGACAGTGCAGATGATGCTCAACCAGTTGAGGACCCCACTTTGAAGGACAGACCGGACCCGAATGATGGTGCGGTGCTGTCAGAAACGGATCCGGCGGTCGCCCATCTGGAGCGTTCCATCATGGAGGGCCGGCACTGGTACATCTCCCTGCTTGAATCCATCAGCCTCTGGAAGAAACCCGAGGAAACACACCGTGGCCGGACTTATCACTTCCTGGTCGATGGCGAAGCATTCGACTGGCTGCTTCTTGCGGAGCGGCTGTGCGATGCGGTACCGAATCTCATTCCCGAAGCGGAACGAGATGCCCTGCTTTTCAAGGGACAGCCACCGATCAACATTAGCGCCGCCAAGTTCGAAGAACTGATCGGCACTGCCAAGTACCATGCCTATCTGAATTACTTCTACGGGGTCACCGCTGAAGAAGCCCTCGTCTCGGCCGTCGAGGATGAGGTTCATAAAGAGAAGCGAGCCTGGGGTTATTCGCGTGAGCCCGATGCCACAAATGAAGCCTACCGACGCATCTACGGCCAGACGATTGCCATCATGCTCCGACACTTTCGCCGTGAAAAGGGCTACGCCGAAGTCAAGTCGATCGACTTGACCGGGCTGACGGAGTTCGCCTACTGGCGTTTCAGATTCCGGCTCAAGGTGTGCGAAAAAGCGAAGGTCGCCAGCGACTCACGAAAGGCAATCAACTGGTTGACGGAACATGGCGTGTCCAGTTACGTACAGAGACAGGACGTGCCCGCATTCTTCGATGAACCGTCTGCCGAGCCGGGGTCACCTTAGATTGCCCGAACCGCCTGACTACTGGTAGAACCGGACCAGGTCGCCAAAGGCCTCGCGCGACGAATAGACGTGATACTGCGCATTGGTGGTGTCGGGATATCCGATGAATATTCCCAGGACGATCAACTTCGACTCGGGCAACCCCAGCACCTTCCTGATCACGTCGGGATAGGGAACAGCCTGCGCCGCCGGCGTCGTCCCCAGACCGTAGTTGACCGCGGCCAGCATGATATTCTCCGCGGCCAGACCGGCGTCGAACACGGGATACACATTCAACCCTTTCCCTTCCTGGGTATAGAAGGCCCGTTCCGTACAGATGTAGATGACGGTGGGACAGCCATACATGCGGGCGCCCTGGATCTGCCGCTGCTTCCTCAGTTCTTTGTCGTCCCGTATCTTGTCCGCGTCCGGGCCGCGTCTCATCGCGGGCAACCTGGAACGGTACGGATCTGTGAACACCCGGGGGAAGGCCAGGTCGGGGTTGGGCTCGTCTTCCTGTGCTTTCTGCAGGAAGCCTTGCTTTATCTCGTCCAGCTTCTTACCGGACACCACCGCAAATTCCCATGGCTGGGTATTCGCCCAGGAAGGGGCGCGAACAGCCAGTTCCATTATCTCGCGCAGCACGTTCTCGGGAATGGGATCCGGCTTGTAACCCCGATAGGTCTTTCTCGTCTTGATCACTTCAATAAGATCCATGTTCGCCACTCCTCTATTGCTCTAATGGGCTATTCTGGCCAGCTCTTGCCTTAACCGCACCAGCTTATCTTGAATCGTAACCAGCTTGGCCCGCTCTTTTTCAACGATGGTCGCGGGCGCCCGGGTCAGAAACTGGCTGTCCTGCAATCTCACCTCGAGACGGATCGCTTCCGCCTGGTTCTGGTCCAGTTCTTTTTGCAGGCGGACAAGCTCGGCGGCGACATCTACCATACTCTCCACAGGGATGATCACTTCGGCGTCCTTGAGCACGCTGACAAGCACGTTTTCGTCGGGCCTCGATTGACGCCGCTGCCCGAGGAAAGTCAGTGGCCTTGCCCGCGCCAGCCATTCTATCTTCTGAGCGTGTGCACTCACCGAAGATGTGATGTCTCCGGCGTAGACCTGGGCTTCCACCCAGGCGCCTGCCTCGACATTGTGTTCAGAACGGGCGTTGCGGATGGCCCGTATTATGTCAATCACTGTATCCATAACCCGTTCCGACTGTTCGTCTACCGCATTCCCCTGGGCTTCCGGGTAGGCAGCGACCATAATGGATTCACCGGTCGGCCAGCCCGGCGGGCAGGCCCGCTTGAGCGCCTGCCAAACTTCTTCGGTCACGAACGGCATGAAAGGGTGGAGGAGGCGGAGAGACGATTCCAGCACACTTGCCAGGACGGGAACCGGCGAGGCCGCGGCGGAAGCGCCTCGGAGGCGAATCTTGGCCAACTCGATATACCAGTCGCAGTACTCGCCCCAGATGAAACCATGGATGAGCGCCTGTGCTTCCTCAAATCGGAAATTGGCGATGGCCTCGTTGGCAGCGGCCACGGTGCGGTTCAGCCGGCCGAGAATCCAGCGATCCTCAGGGGCCAGTTCTTCAGATCGAAAGCCCATATCCTTGCGGTCGGGCTCAATGGTTCCTATCACGTAGCGGGCGGCATTCCAAAGCTTGTTAGCGAAGTTGCGGCCGGCCTCCAGCTTGTTGGTCGCAAGCTTGCTGTCGTTTCCCGGTGATGTCCCTGTGACCAGTCCAAAACGCAGACCATCAGTCCCGTACTTCTCCAAAACACTCACCGGGTCGATCACGTTCCCCCGCGTCTTGGTCATCTTCTCGCCCTTCTCATCGCGTATCAGTCCGTGGAGATAGACGGTCCTGAACGGGATATCTCCCGTTTCTTCCAGTCCCATGACAATCATGCGGGATACCCAGAAAGGAAGAATATCATAGGCCGTTTCCAGCACCGTGGTCGGATAGAAATAACGCAAGTCTTCGGTGTCATCCGGCCAGCCGAGGGTAGAAAAGGGCCATAGCGCCGAACTGAACCATGTGTCCAGCACGTCCGGGTCCTGTCTAATGTCCCTGGACCCGCACTTGGCACAGGCATTGGGCACGTCGACCGCGACCGTCAGCGCCCCGCAATCCTGGCAGTACCACACTGGAATCTGGTGCCCCCACCAAAGCTGGCGACTGATGCACCAGTCCCGGATGTTTTCCATCCAGTTGAGATAAACCTTGGCGAACCGAGGCGGGATAATATCGATCCGCCCGTCCTCGACCGCCCTGATCGCAGGCGTGGCCAGCGGTTTCATTTTCACGAACCATTGTTCGCTGGCCAGTGGTTCGACCATGGTGCGGCAACGCTGGCAATGCCCCACCGCGTGCGTGTAGGGCTCTACCTTTTCCAGCAGACCGCTTTCTTCCAGCCCCGCAAGAACCGCTTTACGCCCGGCGAATCGCTCCATCCCGCCGTACGGTCCTGCGTTGTCGTTGAGAGTAGCATCGGCGTTGAGAATGTTAACCAGCGGCAGGCCGTGACGCTGTGAGATCTCAAAATCGACCGGATCGTGCGCAGGCGTCACTTTCACGGCTCCGGTGCCAAATGCCGGATCAATGGCGTCATCGGCGATGATCGGGATGACGCGCTTCACCGCAGGAACGGTCAGGTTCCTGCCGACCGCCGTCTTGTACCTTTCGTCGTTCGGATTCACGGCCACGGCCGTATCGCCCAGGAGAGTCTCCGGACGAGTGGTTGCCACAGTCACATAACCGTCACCGTCGGCGAAAGGGTACCGGATGTAGTAGAGACTACCCGATACCTCCTGGTGCTCTACTTCCAGATCGGAAAGGGCAGTCGCGCATCGAGGGCACCAACTGATGATTCTCAACCCTCGGTAGATGAGTCCTTTCTCGTACAGGCGCACAAAAGTGGTTCGTACGGCCCGACTCGGTCCCTCGTCCATGGTATACCGCAAGCGAGACCAATCCAGAGAAGCCCCGAGCCGCCTGTGCTGCTCGACGATGGTCTTGCGATACGTGTTCGCCCACTGCCGCACCCGCTCCAAGAATTTCTCCCGGCCCAGTTGATGCCGGTCGATACCTTCCCTGGACAGTATCCTTTCCACCACTACCTGAGTGGCGATGCCAGCGTGATCAAGACCGGGGAGCCACAGCGTGGGATCGCCCTTCATACGGTGCCACCTGATCATGATGTCCTGAAGTGTCGCTACCAGGGCGGTGCCCAGGTGCATTTCACCAGTGATATTTGTGGGCGGATGAATAATGACAAATGGTTTCTTTGCTGGATCTATCTTCGGCGTGAAATATCCCTTGTCGACCCAAAAATCGTACCACTTGTTCTCGATCTTCCCTGGCTCATAGGCCTTGGCCATTTCAGTCCGTTCGTGTGGTTCTGTCATGTCATTCCCTTCCAACATCTGACCCGGAGTCAACGCGCCTTTTTCCCCAACATCCCCACCACCCTGTCAAGAATCCTGTCTGCCACCTCCCGCTTACTCATCAGGGGCAGGCTCTCGGGCTTCCCGTCACGGCTGATGATCGTGACACGGTTGGTGTCGACCGCAAAACCCGAATCCGGGGCCGTCACGTCGTTAGCCACGAATAGATCGACCTTCTTGCTCTCCAGTTTGCGGCGGGCATTCTCCACAACGTTCTCGGTCTCGGCGGCGAAGCCGACCTTCAGGAAATTACCTTTCACTTCCGCCAGGATATCGGGCGTTCTGACCAGTTCCAGGGTAAGATCCCCCCCCACAGCCTCTTTCTTTATCTTCTGACGGGTAGGGCTCTTCGGCTGGTAGTCAGCCACCGCCGCTGCCATTATCAGTACATCAGCGCCGGCCGTGGCTTTGAATACGGCATCCCTCATCTGGGCGGCGCTTTCCACCTGGACGTTATCTACGCCTACTGGCCGGGCCAGCCCGGTCGGGGCGCTTATCAGAGTCACCTGGGCGCCGCGGTCCCGGGCGGCCTCAGCCACGGCATACCCCATCTTCCCCGAGGAACGGTTCCCCACAAAACGAACTGGATCGATCGCTTCCTGGGTGCCCCCCGCGGTGACCACCATCCGTCTGCCCGCGAGGTCGCCCCCCTTGGCCAGCACCTGGTTTATGGCCGCGATAATCTCCTGAACTTCGGCCAGCCTCCCCGGTCCCACCCCACCCGAAGCTAAGTGGCCCTCCCCCGGGTCAACGAACACTACGCCCCGTGCCTTGAGGATCTTTACGTTTTCCTGCGTGGCCGAGTTCTCCCACATGCCGGTGTGCATCGCCGGGGCAATAATGACGGGCGCCCGGGTGGCCACCACGGTCGTGCAGACCATGTCACTGGCAATACCGGAGGCGATTTTGGCGATGATATCCGCCGTCGCCGGCGCCACCACCACCACATCGGCCGCCTCAGCCAGCGCCACGTGCTCCACGCTGAACTCGCCGCTCAACTCGAACATGTTATACACTACCGGCCGGCCGGTGACGGCGCGAAACGTAACCGGCGAAACGAACTTCATCGCCGCCTCGGTAAGAATCACCTCGACCTTGGCACCGGCCTGGGTCAGCTTGCTGGCAAGGTCAGCGCCCTTGTACGCAGCGATGCTGCCGGTGATGCCCAGTACTATGGTCTTGTTAGCTAGCATGATATCCTCCCGGTCAGGAGACCATCACCCCTTGTTCATCTGATGTATCAGTCTCAGGCCAATTAGAGTTATGTCGGGGTTCACTTCGTCAATCAGCGTCGTGCCATCAGCGATCAGGCTCGCGTAGCCCCCGGTAGCCACCACCATGGCCTTCTCTTTAAGTTCAGCCTGCACCCGCTTGAGCAACCCTTCAACCAGCCCGATATACCCGAACACGATACCCGACTGCATTGCGCTGACCGTCGTCGTACCAATGGCCTTTTCCGGAGGCACGAGTTCAACCCTCGGCAATGCCGCCGTACGCGTGTAAAGGGCCTGAGCGGCGATGCCAATTCCCGGAGCGATGACGCCGCCGATGAAATCACCATCTCCGTCGACGATGTCGAAGGTCGTACCGGTCCCCATATCCACCACTATTACGGGGCCCCGGTAGAGATGATTGGCGGCCGCCGCATTGACAATGCGGTCGGCGCCAATCTCCCGCGGATTGGGGTAGGTGATCCGAACGCCGGTCTTGACACCGGCCCTGACCACAAGTGGTGACACTTTGAAGTAACGCCGAAGCAGATCCTCAAAGGTGCCCACCAGTGGTGGCACCACGGAACACATCGCCGCCTCTCTGATATCCGAAGTCTTCAAGCCGTGCTGCGGCAGAAGCGTCAGCAGTATCGCGGCGTACTCATCGGCCATCTGATTGATATCGGTCGCCATCCGCCAGGTGGCGCGCAATTGGTCGCCATCGAAAACGCCCAGCGTAACATTGGTGTTCCCAACGTCAACCGCCAACAGCATGGCTTTCCTCCTCGTCTGTTAGCTGCCTCTCTTGATTTCCCTGATGGCGAGCGGCAACTCGGGCAGGAGATCGCTGGCAATTGCACCGGCGTCACCCAGCTTCCCGCTGGTCAGGTCGCCTGCTTTCCCATGCACATATACACCTGCGGCCGCTGCTTCGAAAAGAGGCATACCTTGCGCCACAAGGCCGGCGATCGCCCCAGCCAGAACGTCCCCCGTCCCGGCCGACGCCAGTGCCGGGTTAGCAAACGGAGAAACCACGACACGTCCGTCGGAGGCGGCGACAACGGTATAGGCTCCCTTGAGAACGACGGTCTTGTGCCACTTCACCGCCATCGTCCTTGCCACGCCTATCCGGTCTCGCTGAATCTCACTGACACCGATGCCTGTCAGCCGCGACATTTCGCCCGGATGTGGTGTAAGTATAGCATCGTCCACCAGTCTCCGCCACACCACCCCCTGACCCCTCTCAGCTGCCAGAATATTCAGACCGTCGGCATCGATCACACAGGCTACTTGCGCCTTGCCTTTACCCAACAACAGGGACTTGACCAGTCTGGTTGCCGAAGGACCCTGCCCCAGTCCCGGACCTATCAACAAGGCCTCGTATCCACCCAGACCCCGCCGCAAGGCCGCAGCCGCGCTCGCGGCTACCTCGCCCGGACCCGATTCCGGCAACGGTAAGTGGGTAGACTCAGTCAATTTGGAGGCGAGAGCCGCATGCAGGCTGATCGGGGCGGCCAGCGTCACCAGTCCGACGCCAACCCGGAGCGCCCCGGTACACGCCAGGAAGGCAGCCCCGGTGTAATTCACGGATCCTGCCACCACCATCAACTTACCGAAGGTGCCCTTGTTAGAGACGACTGGCCTTGACGGCAAGACCGATCTCACCCAATCTTCGGCGGCCAGTTCGGCCACGCCATCTCCGTCCAGCCCCGGGGGAATGCCAATGTCGACGACACTGATCCGCCCCACCCTGTCTGCCCCAGGAACATTGAACAAGCCCGGCTTCGGATACCCGAGAACCACCGTGACGTCGGCGTAGAGACAGGTCGGGTCTGCCGCCCCGGTATCAGCGTCCATGCCCGAAGGCACGTCCAGGGCCACGATGCTCATCTTCCGGCGCCGCACCTTCTCTTCACCGACTCGGACAAGCACGCCGGCAGTGCTACCGCTGATTGTCCGCCGCATCCCTGTTCCGAAAACGGCGTCGAGCACCGCGTCTGCGGACCTGAGGCGTTCCCCGAGACGGACCAGCCCCCCGTCCTGACCGGCCTCGACCATCTCGACATGCCGCTCCAGAACAAGTGCCAGGTTGGGGTCGTCCGGCGAACGCGGCTGCAACAAGTATACGCAGACATTGTTGCCCCGGTCGTGCAGGTACCGCGCCGCGACGAGTCCGTCGCCGCCATTGTTCCCCGGCCCGACCAGAACCAGCACCGTCCTGCCCGCGCCACCGAGGATGTTCCCCACCGCTTCGGCCACCGCGCGGCCGGCGTTTTCCATCAGCAAACTGGTTGGAATGCCCCTCCCGGCGCACTCCTGCTCCAACTGCTTCATCTGCCGGATCGTCACAATTCTCATTTCAGTGCTCCAAACCTCGGGAACAATGGGCGGGGGCGGAGCGAACGCACCCAAGATATCGACCACGGCATCGGGGTATCGACGCTGTGACCGTCGGGAGTCGCTGCAATCACGAACCGAGAACCGGCATCAGGCAAATGCGGGCATCGGTAACTCGACTCCGCGACTCCCCTGGAGTTCTACTGGACTCTAACTGAAAAGGGGTTGAAGCTCGTCGAGTAGTCATAAGCGTCCACGGATTCCGCGTTCTTCAACCAGCCTACCACGGCATAAGTCAGTGGCGTTGCCGCAGCCTCCACGGCGACTTTCGCCATCCAGTGGTACAGAATTATCGCCGGCATGAACGCCGGTGTGCCAGAGAAGGCG
Organism: uncultured Chloroflexia bacterium; assembly: GCA_963735055.1. Classification (GTDB taxonomy): domain Bacteria; phylum Chloroflexota; class Dehalococcoidia; order Dehalococcoidales; family UBA2162; genus JBBITI01. The sequence goes on from CAVTJN010000019.1 coordinate 451,170, forward strand.
ATGGTAATAAAAAGGGCCGTATCCAGACCCTCCCCGACGATCGTTGACCCTATGGTACGCGTCCATAACCATCGCCCTCGCGTCAAGATCTTGAGTTTCGACAGGATCAGGGAGTTGACGAATTCGCCGGCCAGGTAGCCCACGAATGACGCCAACAACAGTCTTGGCGCCGAACCCAGGATCGTGACATAGCTTTGCTGGCCACTCCAAGAAGCTGCCGGAGGCATTATCTGCCCGAGCCAGGCAAAGAAAACGAAAACCAGGTTGCAGGAGAATCCTAGCCAGATGACGCGCCGCGCCCAGGCGAAACCGTAGACCTCCGTCAGGACATCGCCGAAGATGTACGACACGGGGAACACAAATATCGCCGCCGGAACCACGATGGAACCGAAGGCCACCAATTTGACCGCGACGACGTTTGCCGTAATGAGACAGGTGACAAAAAGAGCGGTCAGGACGACAAAACGGGGGGAGATCTTCATCCTAGATCCAGTGTTTGTGACGGAAGAAAAGCAGCATTCCAACGGCAGTCGCCGCCATCCCCACCATCAAGACGCCGAAGGGTAGCAGATTCCCGTTTCTTTCAAAGCCGCCCGGAAGTATCACGTTCATCCCGTAGATGCTCGAGATTACCACAAAAGGAAGAATGATCGTGGACAGGATAGTCAGCACCCGCATTACTCGATTGACGCGATCTGTGCCGAGGATGAAGTCCGTATCCTTGTAGACTTCGATGATTTCCCGGGCCTCATCCAGGGTATCGCAGATCTTGTTCACATGGTCCATCAGGTCGCCGTAGTAGACGCCTATGTCCATAGCGGTGAAACGTTTGAGTTTACCTTCGAGTTCCAAGAGAACGGTTCGCGACGGAAACATGATACGCCGCTGGGTGATGACATCGCGCCTCAATATGGCCAGTTCCTGGGCAGCCTCGACGTTCTCGTCAAACACCCTGTCTTCGATATCCTCGGCGAGGCTGAGGATCTTGTCCAGAATCGGGAAGTAGGCATCGACGGCCCGGTCGAGTATCCGATACAGGAGGAAGCCCGAGCCATTGGCGAAATTGTCTTTGCGGACCCCTTCATCGATCTGGCACTCTCTGAAGAACTTGACCAACGTCTTGAGGCGGCCGCTGTGAACAGTCACCAGGTACTTGTCTCCCATAAACACGGCGACCTGATCGTGAGTGCTCACCTTGGTTTCTCGATTGTATATGGAAAAATGGAAAATGAAGAAAATGTAGTCCTTGTATTCGTCAAGCTTTGGCCGCTGCTTGCGGCTGAGACAGTCGTCCAAGTCCAGGGGATGGAACGGGAAGTTCTTACCAAGGAACTCCATCTCCTTGGGTGTCGGCTTGATGATGTTGATCCACGACAGACCATCTGAACTGACCGTTTCGATGCCGATCTGTTCTGGTTGCACCTTCTTGCTCTCGGGAATTGCCACCATCAGGCCCTCACAAAAAAGCACCGTTCCACGGCGCAGTAGCACGCAGTGTCGATTCTATCACAATTCGAGTGCTGTTTGGAGCACCGACGGTGCCCACCGGAGAACCTCTATCATGCACCGACGTGACGAATGTCACATGAATATCAAACATGCTATGATATATTTCGTTGTCGGGAGTGCATCGATAGGCACGACTTGCAGTAAAGGAGGCATCATGAAAAAAGTCTACCTGGACAACGCGTCAACGACGCCTCTACTGCCGGAGGTCCGCGATGCGATGCTACCCTATCTGGACAACCTGTACGGCAACCCATCGTGCATGCACGAATGGGGGGATGCCGCCCGGGAGGGCATCGAACAGTCCCGGGCCCAGGTTGGCGCACTAATCGGAGTTGACGGCGAAGAGATAATCTTCACCGGGAGCGGGACGGAGAGCAATAATTTCGCCGTGAAGGGCCTGGCTCTGGCTCAGCAATCCAAGGGTAAACACGTGGTCGTTTCAGCCGTGGAGCACTTCTCGGTCTTGAACTCCGCCAAGACCCTTGAGAAATGGGGATTCGAGGTGACCACGGTTCCCGTGGACAAGAAGGGCGTGGTGGACCCCGAGGACGTTGCGAAGAGCATTCGCAAAGATACCACGCTTGTATCAATAATCCATGGAAGTTCGGAGGTTGGCACTATCGAGCCGATACAGGAAATCGCGCGCATCACCAGGGAGCGCAAGGTCCTCCTGCATACCGATGCCGTGGCAACGGCGGGTACCATTCCTGTGAACGCCAGGGAGTTGGGAGTGGACGCCCTCAGCTTATCCGGCAATCAGTTCTACGGACCCAAGGGATCAGGCGCCCTTTGGGTGCGCAAGGGAGTTCGTATTATCCCGCTCATGGACGGCGGCGTTCAGGAGGGGGGCCGCCGGGCCGGTACCGAAAACGTCCCCGCGATCGTCGGGCTTGGCAAAGCTGCCGAAATGGCCGGGAAAGAAATGGGCGCCCGCATGGCCCGGCTGAGGGGTCTGCGCGACCGGCTTCTCCAAGAGATACCGGCCAAGATCGAGCGGGCGATTATCACCGGTCATCCCGTCAACCGCCTGCCGGGACATGCCAGTTTCTGTGTAGAGTTTATCGAAGGCGAAGCCATGATAATGTTGTTGAGCAGCGAGGGAATTGCGGTCACCAGCGGTTCGGCCTGCACCTCCCGCGCCCTCAAGGCTTCCCATGTGCTCATCGCCATGGGCCTGACGCACGCAGTTGCCCAGGGCTCGCTTCTGGCGAGTCTGGGCATCAGCAATACTGATGAAGACGTGGATTACGTCATTCAGACACTGCCCCCGATCGTTGACCGTCTCCGTCAGATGTCCCCTCTTTATGCCAAGTACTTGAAGAAGACCAAAGGAGTTTAGACATGCCCGTCTACAGTGAAAAGGTAATGGATCACTTTATGCATCCGCGCAACGTCGGCGAGATTCCCGATGCCGACGGCGTTGGCGAGGTTGGCAATCCAGTCTGTGGGGACATGATGTCCTTCTACATCAAGGTCAAGGACAACCGTCTTGATGATATCAAGTTCAAGACTTTTGGCTGCGGTGCGGCCATCGCCGTGTCGAGTATGGTCAGCGAGATGGGGATGGGCAAGACCCTGGAAGAGGCCATGAAGATTACGCCGGACCTTGTCGCCGACCAACTCGAAGGGTTACCCAAGCAAAAGCTCCATTGCTCGAATCTGGGCGCCCAGGCGTTACACAAGGCCATCGAAGACTACCAAAGCAAGCAGCAGACCGCTAAGCCGACCGCGACAAAGACCGCTGGGAGAGGAAAGGAATAATGGTGGAGAAAAATACGGCTGCCTCCAAGAAGGAATACCACTGCCCCTACTGTGATGAAGAGGTGCGACAGGCAAAACTACCCTGGTGCCAGGCATGCGGCGTGAAGCTCACTGTTTGCACAAAGTGCGGTCAGCCCACGGACAGCGGCGGTAAGGTCTGTTCGCATTGCGGCACCGCCATCTCCGTAAAATAGGGCTCGGGCTGACAGAATGAAAGCTGACAGTACCCTCGACTGCGTTGGGCTCTACTGCCCGATGCCCATCGCCAAGACGGCTACCAAGATGAAACAGCTGAAAGTAGGCGAGGTTCTTGAAATTGTGGCTGACGACCAGGGCGTCAAGATGGACATCCCCGCGTGGTGCAAGACCACCGGACATGAGTGCCTGGCCGTAGAAGAGGCAAATGGAGAGATCCGCGCCTATGTCCGGAAGAAACACGACTGAACGCCCGGCCAAGTGTCAAACCTCAACTCAAGAAGTGAACCCTGACCTGGGGAAGGGACTACAAGACCTGAGAATCGGCCTGCGGCTCTGATCTTTCTGTTTCCGGCTCGACCCAGTTATCGTGACAAGCGACAGCATAATGGCGGCCGGTTCTGGTTCTTGAGCTACGGGGTGGCGGCTGGGGGTGAAGCGGCAAAAATCACACTGTACAGGTCCTCGCCGTAGCTCGTTTCCAGCGGCTTGCTCTCGGACAGTCTGTAGGTACGCGAACCATCTGCGGTTCTCTCGGCCCGAAGCGACATGACCTCCCCCATCCCCGATTCGTAGAATCCAAGAGCAAATGGATACAAATGAGTTACAAAGAATACCTTGACGCGCCGGTCCAACAAAGCTCTGACGATTTGACTCGCAATCTCAGATCCTTCTCTCTGGTTCGTCGCAGCGAAGGCCTCGTTGAACAACACGAGTGAGTCCCGGGTGAGGTGATCCGCGATCTGACTCATCCGGTTGAGTTCTTCATCCAGCTTGCCGCTCTCCATGGATACGTCTTCTCTTCGTCTGAAGTGAGTAAAGAGTCCGGCACACAAATTGGCACTGAAGGAGCGGGCTGGGACAAACATTCCGCATTGCATCATTGTCTGGGCCAGTCCGATACTCCGAATAAAAGTGGTCTTGCCCCCTTTGTTCGCTCCGGTGACAAGGATGAATCCCTTGCCATCGGCACAGATATCGTTTGGCACCACAGGTTGCCGCGTCTCCAGGGACAGAGAAAGGTCGTAAAGCCCTTCAAATGAAAGCCTGCGCTCAACGGCAGGGACCGGCATCGGAAAGCACACGGCATCCCCCGAGTTCGTGAGATGCTCGTGCAAATTGACGCAGCCGACGTAGAATGCCAGTTCACCCTGCAGTCCAACCAGGAAATTCATGATGTGCTCCGCAGACTGAGCGGCAGCGTTGGCTACAAGGTTGATTCCCCTGTTGTTGAGTTCGCCCAGCATTCTGGCAGAAGTCTCATCACGGTCGGCAATGTGAAACGAAAAGCTTTCCGACCGTCTTCCGAACACCCTACGGATCCAGTTCTTCTCCTCCATATTCGGCCTTCGGACACTGTAGCCCGTGCCTTTATTCCCTCTCCCCAGGCGGGCGCTGATGAGTAGGCCTTCGGGGAATCGCAACTCAGTGATGCTGGACTGCACTTCACTCAGATATTCGTCGCTGATTTCCTTCTTGAGTCGCGTAAAAAAGTCGGCAAAGCCGTCTGAAACGAACTTGTCAGCATGATCGTCAGCGATACTCCTCAGCCCTTTCAGAGCACCGACGAATATCTGCAAGGTCTCTACTGCGCCGGACAATACTGAAGGTGGATAAGCCGAGATCTCAGAACCCCAGTAGGACTTCTTCCTGCTCTCGATGGCGTCGACGGCAATTAAGTACATGGTTCTGACGAGCGAAGCATTCTTGAGGCAATCATTGAGTACTGCCTGGCGGTACAATACTATGTCTAGTTGACCATCCAGGCTGGACAGCACCGCGCTCTTAGCGACATCGTGCAAGAATTTGTCGCCAGCAGCCATGGCACCGAAGACGCTATCAAGCTGAAGGTCCTGGATGAGATCAGGAGCATTCCAGGGCAGCCCCGCGTCCAGGTCGAAGTCGCGGTCTTTGTACATGAGGCAGACCTTCACTGCTTGATACGCTCCTTCAGCGCCTTGTACGTCAGGCCGTATTTCTCGGCGATTGCCGCGGCGTAAGATAGACCGTTGGCAGGCCTCCTCACGATCTTGTAGGTGCGCAGTGTCGGATCCTCGGGAACCACCAGGCTGACCAGGCTGACCGCCTTGTCGCTGTATGACGCCAACTCTTCGATGAAGGTCACCCACAGGCACAGCAAGTCCAACTGGCTTATGAATCCCATCACCTTCTTGCTCAGGGAGATAGCATCATTCAAAGTAGTGGAGGTCAGAATCTCGTTGGTGATGATGATGCTGCGCGGAGTCGCCTCTTCAAGAATGCCATGGATCCTCACGAGATCGTCTTCTAGTTTGCTTCTCAGATCCTCGACATTCTCTTCCTTCTCAAAATGAGTGAATATTCTGTCGAACAAGAAGAGTTTCGCTTCTTTTCCCGGTACCGGGCAACCCAGGCTTGCCAGATAGTGTGCCTGTCCGAATGCTCGGGCGAAGGTGGTCTTACCTCCATGGTTGGGTCCGGACACCACGAAAATGCGTTCTCCACCCTGCAAGTGAAAGTCGTTGCATACGACCCGCCTGCCGTCAGCGAGGAACTTGTTGGCCAGAGCCAGATCAAAGCCTTCCACGTCTGAGATCTCCTTACTTGTGTCGGAGACTTCAGGGCAACAGAAATTCAATCCATCGGCCTTGATCGGTTTGAGGAAGTCCAGGTAGGCAACGTAGAATTGCGCCTCACGGTCGAAAGCGGCAACCGTCGGATCGAGAAAGTCCTTGTTCCTCTCGCAGAAGCTTCTCAGCGTCTCAAACGTATCGGGATAGAGCAGTGCCACCCTTTCGACGATCTGCGCTTCTACCTCGTTCATTTCTACCGGGTCCGGGAATCTGGCCCGATAGTCCCTGGCTTCGCCCTGCCTGAATCTCTCGAATGCCTTTTCCACTACGGCGCCGTAGTCTGTCTCAGACTCGCACCTGCGTACAGTGACATTTTTCCCCCTGATACGCAGGCAATACTCCGCGGACGCCAGATCAGCCTTCAGTTGCCTCGTTTCCACTTCAAGTAGCCGGAAGCGTTCCGAATTCGAGTAGTCCTTCATATAATCTCGAAACGCCATGAAGCCCCGGGATCTCAGATCGGTCGCCGACAAATCGCGAGCGAGGGAGTCAACTGCTCCGCAATAGACCTCTACGGCATCAAGGAACCACCTTTGCTTCTGGATCGGATAGTACAACCTGTCAGCCCGTGCCAGATAGCCACGCATCGTGTGCATCTGTTGTGCGAAAACCCCAACAATCCGTGCGGGGTCTCGTCCTTCAAACTCCTGCATCACTTCATAGCGATACTCGATTGCACCAACACGTTTCAATGGAGACCAGAAGAACGGCCTGAGATCGTATTCTTCTTTGCCCTTGACCACGACTTCCACGATCTGATCGAGATTCAGGTCGATGAAGAATTCGGGCATCGCATGTGTATGCGTCCCGGCCCTATCTTCAGGTGTCTCAAACAAGATGCTTTCGAAATTCATGGGAGGAAAGACCCTCTATCATATTCCAACATCAAAGAAGCCTCCACAGCCAGGCTGATAGAGGCTTCTACCGCACCGATGGTTTTCGCGAGCCACGCTCCGGTGACCTTCATCACTCAGTATTCAGTATTAGAGTATAACAAGAGTCCGCCGGCACCGGCAATTGCCGCACGGGCAACGCCTGCAATACCTTCGCATGCCAGTAAAAAAGCTCGCCAAACGGTGATACTGGCGAGCTTTGATCAACCTGCTTTGGAGACCAATGCCACCTAGGGTTTCGGCGTTGTGGTGGCCGGTTTAGCATAGGGAGGCTCTTTCACCAGCTTCGAAAGAACGTCATACCAGGTATAGTCCACCGTCGCCACTGCCCCTGTACCCGGAGCCTTGACGTAGTAGTTGCTCCCATCCGGGGTCCTGTCACCAACCTCTATTTGCATCGTCCGGTCATAGATAAGGTCGAGATCGATCACCATCTTCGGGCTGTCGAATCCGTACAGAACAAGCTGCTCGGGAGTTGCATTGTTGTTGATCACCCGGTCGGCGCCCGGTCCGCTCAGAAGCAAAGGTATTCCACCACCCCACCGCTGCGAATCGACCGGAGAATGGTTGGCATCATCGAAAAACCAAGGGAACTTGTCTTCCTGCTTGATTCTAACGAAAGACTGGGGCTGGACCGGAGGGCTCTCCTCAGGCAGGCTCAGAGTCACGCGATCGATATCTTCTTGTTCGATCAGCCAGACATATTCCTTGGGCGGCTGAGGAGGCGCCGGCCTTGGCCGCGACACCAGGTAGAACGCCCCTCCAAGAACCGCGAGTACTACCAGGAGGATTACGATGCTTCTAGTTCTCAAGGCTCAAATCCCCGTCAACTGCGATACCACCAGACTATCGCCCCTATCAGCAGGACGAGGACGGATGGCAAAGCCAGGCTTGAATAAGTAATGAAATTGGTCTGGTCCTCGTTAACGACAAGCTTACGGAATGGCTGAGCAGCCCGACGAATGGAAATCAATTCCGTTTCCTGCGCCAGCCAGTTGACGGAATTGAGGAACAGGTCACCATTGTTGACCTGTGAAAAATGCTCGTCAGAGGCGAAATCGGAATCGCCGATGACAATTATCCGATCCATGATGATACCGATATTAACCGGACCAGGAACGTCGGTATCCTCGTTGAAGACCGGTTCTTTGGTTGGGTCGAAGTCTTTCTGCAGCCAGCTACCCAGGCTTGAATGCACTAGAGGCACGAGGTCTGTCGAATCGTCCAATGACAGAATCCCAACTGCACTCGGGAAGTAGCATGTGAGGGGCAACCCTTGAGTCTGGCTGAAGAAATTCCCTGCACTGGGCACTAGCGGCGTATCGTTATTTGGAGCCACTGACGAGGCGATATCCACGACCGTGCCATTGCCAAGAGCGAGGTTCCAGGGCGCGAGAATCTCATTTATCCCATCCGGATAATTCGGGTCGGTGAGTATGAACGCATGGCCGCCCTTCGCGATGTAATCGAGGATGGCACTTGTTTCAGCGGAAGTCAGCGGCGTTTGGGGAGCCGCAAGAACCAAGACCGAAGCATCGGCAGGAACGACCGGATCAGTTATGAGATTAACCGTATCCACAACATACAAGTCGTCGCGCAACCCCCTCAGCACGCGGCTGTACTTGCCGCCAAGATCGGCCTCACTATGGCCGGTCACGAAGTAGACTTTCTTCTGGGCCGCCCCTGTCACTTCCAGGATGGCACTGGTGAAGCCATGCTCCGCCTCCACTTCCTGAGGGACGCCAGTATCCGAAAACTGTATGATCTGCGAAGGTAGGACCTGACGGCGGTGGTCTCCGCTTTCGAAGACCACTGTCTGGTACTGGAACACACCATACTCCCGCGCTCGGTCAGGGTGCACATCAGGGTCGATCACCTCGATTGTTATGAGCTTATTGTATCGCTGGTACTCAAGAAGCAGACTCTGAGCATAAATAGTAAGACCGTATTGGTCTTTGGAAGGCACAAAGAAGCAGAGCGCTTTGATCGGCTTATCGACCTTTGCCAGAACGTCTTTCGTCTGTTGGGTCAGAGTGAACTGAGAAAGCTTGGTCACATCATATCGCGTTGCCGCCAGTATCCTCGGATCCTGGGAAGCGAAAAGAACGACGCCATTGGCCAGGACAATGATACCGAGGAAAATCATGGCCATGAGAGTCGTGCCTGCACCAAGTCGGCCACGCCTCCCCGTGAAGACGGCTTTGATCTGTTGGAAATCCACAACGACGGCCGCAACCAGCAGGATAACTCCGGCGGCCATAACAGCCAGAGCTGCCAGCCTTATCTCGCTGAAAGCAACCATGGTGAGCAGGCCAACGACAAGGAGGGCCAGCCCGATTATCGCGAACACCTTGGTATAGGGATGTGCTTGCGGTTGGCGCTGCATCAGTTCCACCTGCTATTCTCGAGGGTACGCACCGCCAGAAAGAGGAACAAGGCGGTGATGCTTAGATAGTAGACCACGCCACGGAGATCGATGATCCCCCTCACAAAGTCAGGGAGATAATTGGCGGACGAAAAATAGGCAACCGCGCCGCCAATGCCGGCAGGCAATAGCGAAGCCGCTGCTCCGAGAAACCATAACCCCAGAAGGATGCCCCCACCCACCACCGCTGACAGTATTTGATTGGCGGTAATCGAGGAGGCAAACAGACCAACAGCCAGCGAAGAGACGCCCAGCAGAATAAGACCGAGATACCCACTAAAAATCGGCCCCAGGTCTGGGTCACCATAGATCTTCAGCATTATCGGGAAGTAAAGGGTGAAGGCGAACATAACAAGCATCACAAACACGCTGCCGAGGAACTTGCCAATCACTAGTTCGCTGTCGCGTATGGGCGCCGTCATCAGAAGCTCGATCGTCCCAAGCTTCTTCTCTTCCGAGATCAGCCTCATGCTCAACAAAGCCATGAACAGCAGGATCACAGCTACATAGAATTGGCTCCCCAGCACTCCACGCAGGCTCGTCTCATCTCGCCATGCTGAGCTGAACAGCACAAAGAAGGCGCCCGTTCCAACAAGAAAGAAGGTTGCTATTATGTAAGCCATCGGCGAAGCCAGGTAGGACTTGAACTCCCTGGTGCCAATGGTCCAGATATTCCTCATCGGCCTTGCTCCTCGTTCCCGGAATCTTCTTCCCTGGTGGTGAGCTTCAAGAAGACGTCCTCCAGGCTTAGCTCAACTGATTCTGAGGATAGCAGTGTAAACCCACCCTTGACTACGGCTTCCGTTATCTTGCTCCTGAGGTCTTGAGACGAAGGAAACTCAACTACGAAACGGGAGTCCTCGAAGCTTACCCGGCTAACTCCCTTTATCTGCCGCAGTGTCTCGGCGATCTTCTTGGTTGGGCCTTCTACCTGAAGGCGCACCCGCCGCGACCCCGCTACAATCGACGAAAGATTCTCGATCTTGTCCTGGGCTACCACTTTGCCGTGATCGATGATGATCACCCGCTCACACAGAATACTCACTTCGGGCAAGATGTGGGTGGATATGAGGACGGTCCTCTCTTTCCCCAGGTCGCGTATCAACTGTCTGGTTGAGGCGATCTGTATCGGGTCGATTCCAATCGTTGGTTCGTCCAATATCAAGACATCAGGTTCGTGGACAATAGCCTGAGCTACACCGACTCGTTGACGATAGCCCTTGGAAAGCTTCCCGATGTGCACATCAACGTATTCGCCGAGATGGCATTGTTCGATAACGCCGTCAACTCGGTTCTTCAACTTGGCTGACGGGACGCTCCTCAGATTGGCCATGTAGGTCAAATAGTCGCGTACCCCCATATCTGCATACAGAGGAACCGCCTCTGGAAGATAGCCTATGTGACGCCTGGCCTCAAGGGAGTGAGTAAGCACGTCGAATCCGGCGATCTTCACTGTTCCCTTCGTCGGCCCAAGGTATCCAGTGATGATACGCATCGTGGTCGTCTTGCCGGCGGCATTGGGGCCAAGAAAGCCCACGATTTCGCCTTTTTCGACACCAAAGCTTATGTTGTCGACGGCCAGCCGTTTGCCGTAGTACTTGGTCAGATTAGTGACTTCTATCATTGTGAACCGCCCGCCTAGCTACCTGTGGTGCTTTTCGGCTGACCCTTGGTTAGCTGGTATTGCACCCACGCGTCGATTTCCGAATTGTAGTTCCATTTGACTTCGTGCTGCTTTGTCTCTTCGGCCAGCCATTCCTGGAACCTCGTATTCTGAATCTCCGGAAGATATCCCGGTTCAACGTCGCGAGTATCCTGCTCGGTGACTTGAATGATATAGTAGACCGACGGCGGCGTGTTGGGATCATCCGAGGGGATCGCCAGGGGATTGCTCACCTCGCCCACGCTCAGCGAAAAGGGATCCATATTGGTCATGACCAGCACGCCCTTAGGTATCCACGCCAGTTCGCCACCATTTACCTTGGTAGCCTCATCGATCGACACTTCACCGGCCACCACGCCGAACGATTCGCCGGCGGTGATTCTATCCCTAGCCTTGACAATTTCGTCGTAGGTCGAGGCGAAAATCCCAAAGACATGAGCGTGCTCCAGTCGGGCCGGGATTTGTCCGGCAAAGTACGCCTGCAGCTTGGTAGACAACAACCCGTTGGCCACCGTATCCCGATACTTCGAATCGGATGTCTTGTTCTCGTTCAGAAGCTGGCGGTACCATTCCTGGAACTCGGCATCATTAATCGTAATGTTGTCCCCTCCGGCGGCCGCCGTCCGCAACTCCCTATCCACTTCATCCCGGGTAACCGTAATGCCGTACCGCTCAGCCCCAAACTTGATCAACTGTTCATTAGTCATCGCCTGAAGCGTCCCGAGACCACCGGAGCCGGACGACCGGGCCCGTGCCAGGAAGGCCCCCATCGAAGTCCGAACGCCGTCAATAGTAATGATGGTACGCCGGAACGGGGCCACATACTGCTGATAGTAGGCGACACCGACGAGCCCAACCACCAGAGCGATGATCGCCGAGACGACAATGTACGGCAGCCGTCCGCCACGGCGCCCGCTTCGCGTTGACGGCACCACCGCGGACGGTGGCCGGCCCGAAGTCCTGCTGTCTTTCCTCTTTGTCACCTGGGACATATCATACGGTACCCAATACAACTCATTCTAGGACATTATGTAAGCGAAATCAAAAAACGCATCGAACTGCCCTGGCAGTGCGCCAGAGCGCGCGGACACCGCAGCGCGTCCATACTGCAGCAGAAACCAACCCGTGCGGGAACTGCTACGTGCGGTGACAAGAAACCCAGTGCTCACCACCGACGTCTTTCAGTTCGGGAGGCTCCTCCCGGCACACCTGGCTGGCCAGATGACACCTTGGGTTGAAATGACAACCTCGCGGTGGGTTCACAGGACTTGGGACGTCGCCCGTGAGCAAAATGCGCTTGCGCTGTCGATCGACCTGTGGTGAAGGTATCGGTACTGCCGACAGCAAAGCCTGGGTATACGGATGCAGCGGATTGTCGTAGAGTTCGTCACTCCGCGTTATCTCCATGATCTTGCCCAGGTACATCACGGCGACGCGGTCGCTGATATGCCTGACCACCGAAAGATCATGAGCGATGAACAGGTAGGTGAGATTCAACTCATCCTTCAGTCTCATGAGCAACTTGATGACCTGCGCCTGAATCGACACGTCGAGAGCCGACACCGGCTCATCGCACACGATAAACTCCGGCCTCACGGCCAGCGCCCGGGCGATGCCGATGCGCTGCCTCTGACCGCCGCTGAACTCATGCGGATAGCGCACCGACATACGCTCTTCCAGTTCGACCATCCTCAGCAGCTGGCCAACCTGTTCCGCATAGTCCTTGCGCTCCACCAAATTGTGTACCAGCAGGGGTTCACCTACGATGTCCCCAGCCGTCATTCGCGGATCCAGCGACGCGTACGGATCCTGAAATATCAATTGCATGTTGCGGCGCATGCGCCTCAACCCTTCGCCCTTCAACTTGGTCAAGTCGGTATCCTTGAACGTAACCTGGCCTTCCGTGATCTTGTACAGTTGGAGAATGCTGCGCCCAGTGGTCGTCTTGCCGCAACCACTTTCGCCTACCAGCCCCAGTGTCTCGCCCTTGCGGATGAAGAAACTGACATCATCCACAGCCTTGACATCGGCCACCTTGGTCCGCATCACTCCCGCTAGAACCGGGAAGTACATCTTCAGATTCTGCACATTGAGCAGAACTGCTTCGGTATTCGCCATTACCCAGCCTCCACAAGTTGTCGTACCTCGTTCTTCCTGAAGCAAGCAGACAGGTGGTCCTTGCCAGCCGGTTCCAGCTCGGGACGCTGTTCCCGGCACTTGGCCACCGCCATCTTGCAGCGGGGGCTGAAAGCGCACATGTTCTTGGACAGGCGGGCCAGGTTCGGAGGTAGACCGTCAATGACACTCAGGTTGCGTTGCCGGGGCAGGTCAAGTCGCGGCACCGAGGCAATCAACCCCACGGTGTACGGGTGTTTGGGTTCGTTATATATGGCATCGGTTGGTCCTGATTCCATCAAACGCCCGGCATACATCACATTGACACTGTCCGCGTAGCGGGCAACCACGCCAAGATTGTGAGTAATGATGATTACTGCGGTTCCAAACTGCGTCCTGAGATTGTTGATGACCTCCAGGAGTTGCGCTTGGACCGTAACGTCGACCGACGTCGTTGGCTCATCGGCGATAAGGAGGGCCGGATCGCAGCTCAACGCCATGGCGATCATTATACGCTGCTGCATCCCGCCGCTGAACTGGTGAGGATAGTCGTCAACCCGCTTTTCGGAGTCGGGAATACCGACCAGTTTGAGCAGCTTGGCCGCTTCGTCCTTGGCTGTCTTCGCATCGACACCGCGGTGCAACTGCAGCGCCTCTGATAGCTGGCGGCTGACGGTTAGCACGGGGTTCAGGGAAGTCGTCGGCTCCTGGAATACCATGGCGATACGATTTCCCCGAATGTGCCTGATCTCCTCCTCGCTCACCTTGAGCAGGTCCTTACCGTCGAAAATCACCTCACCGCCGACGATAATACCTGGGGGATAGGGGATCAATCGCATTACGGACAGAGCACTAACGCTCTTCCCGCAGGCGCTCTCACCGACGAGGGCAACGCATTGCCCTTTCTCGATGTGGTACGTTAGGCCATCGACTGCTCTTAGCTCACCGTCCTGAACATAGAAATAGGTCCTCAGGTTCCTGACTTCCAGAATTGTGTCTGCGATGGTCGTTCACCTCACTTTACTCAGGCTGTGCCAGTGCCCAGCGCCTATTGTAAACCCGTTCCGCCTTCTGGTCAATAATGCTGGCTTCGCCCGCGTTTTCTGATCGTAATCCGGCACCGTTATCTTCACCAAATGAACAATAGGCTCGCGAGGCTCCGCCTCGGCATGTGACTGAGACCGGGCGGATGAAAACCCGATGTGGTAGGTCGCGGCACACTTTCTCCCCTGCCTCTGGATTCGACCACCCGCAAGCCCCACCCCAGGCGCCGAAGCCTGTCCCTCCGGGCTGTCGGTCACACCCCCGACGAGGACTCCCCTCCCCCACGAAATCCTGTCGAATGTTACGGCTTTATAGCATAACGAGTCTCAGGTTGTCAAGTATAATCCGCGCTCTTTCTGCCACCTTCGGGCGGTCGCCGCCACTGACGCATCCACGGCGGCCCTGGCCCCCCCGCCGGCCTGGAAAAGTTGACATACTTTGATACTGTGTGGTAGTATGCAGTAGTCGAAATCGAATACAGGGGCGGTGTAGAATGACAGTCGCCGCAAAACGGTACGGTTATGCAAAGGACAGGGCATCTCTGCTGGGCCGACTGAAGAAGATAGAGGGCCAGGCAAGGGGCGTTCGGGAGATGATCGAGACTGACCGCTACTGCATCGAGATTGTGCAGCAGCTCACTGCGCTCTCGTCGGCGGCTGAAAAGGTCGCGTTGCTTGTCCTCGAAGGACATATTGAAGGTTGTGTGGCCGACGCCATCCGTGAAGAACACGGGGAGGAACACATCCACGAACTGATGAGAACCATCCGCAAGGCAATACGCAGATGAGCGCGATTGCGCCCGCGGGGAGGTGGCTGTGGTAGCATCCGAAACGAAGCCTTTGAAGAAGATCACCCTCCAGATTTCGGGGATGACTTGCGCCACTTGCGTGGTCCATAACGAGCAGGCCCTCAGGGACATGCCCGGAGTAAAAAACGTGGTGGTCAACCTGGCCACCGGCAAGGCCAGCGTGGAATACGACCCGGGGCGCGTTAGCCTCGCCGAGATGAGAAAGACCATCGCCGATGTCGGGTATGAGGTGGTACTCGACAGAGCTCAGTTCCACATCACCGGCATGACATGTGCCTCCTGCGTCGCCAACATCGAAAAGGCGGTAGGCGAGCTTCCGGGAGTCGGGAAGGTGGTCGTCAGCCTGAATACGGAAACCGGGCAGGTGGAATATGCTCCAGATATAACGTCCATCGCCGAAATAGAGAGAACCATTAAGAGTATCGGCTACGGCGTGTCGGAGAAGGCGGAGGGACAGGATGCCCTTGACCGAGAGCAGGAAGCCCGCCGCCGGGACGTGCGCCGCCAGTTGCTGAATCTCATCGCGTCAGGTACTCTCGGTCTCCTGGTGATGATCGGCATGCTTCAGCCCTACTGGTTCAAATTCCTCCCCGCGTGGACAAATGACAAAGTGCTGCTCTTCTTTCTGACCACACCCATCGTATTCGGTCCTGGCCGCCAGTTCTTCATCAACAGCTGGAACGGGCTACGTCGTGGCATCACCGATATGAACCTGCTCTACGCGACCGGCATTGGCTCCGCCTACGGCATTGCCGTGGTCAACACGTTCTGGCCGGATGCCGGGTTCGGGGGCCGGGAGGCAACCTTTTACGAGGCAGCGGCGCTGCTGACCGTCTTCATCATCCTGGGACGGTATCTCGAGGCCGTTACCCGCGGCCGCACCTCGGAGGCGATCCGGCGCCTGCTGAAACTCCGTCCCAAGCGGGCGCGCGTCATACGCGATGGGCAGGAAATCGAGATCCCCACCGAAGACGTCATGGTCGATGACCTTCTGGCGGTGCGCCCCGGCGAGACCATCCCCGTCGACGGCGTAATTACCGAGGGCTATTCCTCGGTCGACCAGTCGATGATCACCGGCGAAAGCATTCCCGTTGAAAGACAGGCCGGGGACGAGGTTATCGGCGCTACCCTCAACAAGACCGGCGCCTTCAAGTTCAGCGCCACCCGGGTGGGCAAGGACACCGCCCTTTCCCAGATAATCAAGACTGGTCGAAGAGGCTCAGACCACCAAGGCTCCTATCCAGAAGATCGCCGACAAGGTTGCCGGCCAGTTCATCCTCGCGGTTCACGCCATGTCCCTGGTGACTTTCCTGTTCTGGTTCTTCATCGGTTTCAACCTGTGGTTTACACCCGACAGCCGCCTTATCCTCACTCCCTACACTCTGACCACCGTCAGCGCCTTTGGCTTCGCCTTCCTGGTTTCGGTAACAGTGCTGGTCATCTCTTGCCCGTGCGCCGTCGGGCTCGCCACCCCGACCGCCATCATGGCCGGCAGCGGCAAAGGCGCCGAATACGGCATCCTCTTCAAGGGCGCAGACGCCATCGAGGCTACTAGCAAAGTACAGGTGGTTGTCTTCGACAAGACCGGCACACTCACCAGAGGACAGCCTTCGGTCACCGATGTGGTGGCCGCCAACGGCGACGAGGCGGAGGTGCTGCGCCTGGCGGCCGTTGCCGAGAAGAACTCGGAGCATCCGCTCGGCGAAGCCATCGTCAACGGAGCCAGGGCGCGCGGTATCACACTCGAGGACGCCACC
Source organism: uncultured Chloroflexia bacterium (assembly GCA_963735055.1). Taxonomy (GTDB): domain Bacteria; phylum Chloroflexota; class Dehalococcoidia; order Dehalococcoidales; family UBA2162; genus JBBITI01. Next base: position 467,952 of record CAVTJN010000019.1, read on the forward strand.
CGGTTCGAGGCTATCCCCGGCCAGGGCGTGGAGGCGCAACAGGACGGCCGAATCATTCTGCTCGGCAACCGGAGGCTGATGGCCGAACGGAACGTGACACTGCTCCGCTTGGTGGCTGAGGCCGAGCGGTTCGAGCAGGAGGGCAAGACGGCGATGTTCGTGGCCGTTGATGGCAAGGCCGCGGGCGTGGTGGCGGTGGCCGACACTCTGAAGGAAACTTCGGCCAAGGCTGTTGCGGAACTGCATCGTCTCGGCATCAAGGTCGCCATGATTACCGGCGATAACCGCCGCACCGCCGAGGCCATCGCCCGGCAGGTCGGCATCGACCGCGTCCTCGCCGAAGTCGTCCCCGAGGACAAGGCCAGCGAGGTCAAGAAACTCCAGCAAGAGGGCAAGTGGTGGTGGCCATGGTCGGTGACGGCATCAATGATGCGCCGGCCCTGGCCCAGGCCGATGTCGGTATCGCCATCGGCTCCGGCACCGATGTGGCCAAAGAGACGGGCCAGGTCATTCTCATCAAGGACGACCTGCTCGATGTCGTCGCCGGAATTCAGGTTGCCCGAGCCACAATCCGCAAGGTCAAGGAGAACCTCTTCTGGGCCTTCGGCTACAACACCCTGGCGATACCGCTCGGGATGGGAATACTGTACCCCTTCTTTGCCCAGGTGGTCAGCCCGGAATTGGCGGCCCTTCTCATGGCTTTCAGTTCGGTCTCGGTTACCCTGAACACGCTACGAATGCGCGGTTTTGTTCCCGCTATCCGCCGCGCGGGTGTCAATACCGGAAATCTAAGACCGGCTTGATTCAGAGGAAGACACGATGAAGAAAGTGGGTTTGGTAAGCGCATTCATCTACACCGGCATCTCGGCTCTGGCAGCTGCAGCCTTTGCGGTAGCCACTCTGACCGGCGAGCATACTCTGGTAGAACGTCTCGGCGGAGCCCTTTGGGTATTTCTGCTTTCTATGATCATCCTGATGCCACTGGTAACCTCATTGGCCAGGAAGCGAATTGGCGCCGGCGGTTGATGCTCTCCAGGCACGACAACCCCCGGAATCGGAATATCAAACCAGGAGGAGAAGACACGATGGCTATCGATCCGGTATGCAAGATGCAGGTAGACGAGAAGAAACCGCCGGCGACCTCCGACTACAAGGGGAAGAAGTACTATTTCTGCGCCGTAGGCTGCAAGCGAGCGTTTGATAAAGACCCCGAGAAATACCTGGCCAAGAAATAGCGATGCGCGGGCGACCCCCGCTTCCGCGGCGAACCTGACAAGCATCGCCCGGCGTTCAAGCGAATAGCGTAACGGGCGGCCGCCTCACCAAAGGCGCTGATAGCGACCGCCCGTGCGATCACGGGCGGAAGACGTGAACACCACTTGTACCCGCGACCCATTCGTGTGCCGGGATCGGTGCACTCGTTGAGGGGCGCAGACACCATATTGACCCAACTGCGCCGTCGTTTGGTCGCTCGCCTGTAGTCGCCTACTACTACACGTTCAGGCGGACGACATATTGATGTGCATGTAGTAAGCATCAACTACGCCCGTCTTTTCGGAGACAACTCCGGTCTGTTTGTACCGGCGTCACTCAAGGAATCGGCGGCGCCGGAAGACAGGAGCCCCTATGGTGGCAAATCCAGATGAGCAGTTGCTACGTCGGCTCAGCGAAGCAGTTCGTCCAGTTTGGCCTGGTTGAACCCAACTACCACCTGATCATCTATCAGGATAACGGGCACAGCCATCTGGTGCGACTTCTGCACCATCTCCTTGGCTTTGTCCCTGTCAGTCGACACATTATGTTCAGTGAAAGGAATCCCCTTGCGCGAAAGATACTCTTTCGCTCGATGGCACCAGGGTCACGTACTCGTAGTGTAGACCACCACCGTCTTACCCGTTGTTTCAGCCATTATGACCTCCGCGATGTTCCATACGATCATTCTAGCAGAACCTGCGAGGCTGGGTAACGTTACCGGTTCGAACAACCTGTGTAGCCGACCGCGAATAACACTATGTCTCCCTACCGACAAGGCGTCGCATCCCACGGAACGCATGCACTGCCGCTATGGCCGTCAGCAGCCTGGGCAACAGCAGCCATAGAACGTTCAGGCCCAGCGCCACGAACAGGGCAGGATCCTCGATCATGCCGTGATTGATACCAAGCGAGATGTGAAGACTGAAGATGGCAATAAGCGTCAATTGTGGCATCGTGAATGGCATCACCGTCGCCGCCCCGAGGACAGCATAGATGTTGACCAGCATTCCAGTGACGATGGGGAGGGCCGCCTCCGGAGGCAGCCTCAGCAGGCTCATCAATGGTGAGAGGACGACGTCGAGCTTGTTTAGCCAGCCAGTCCACTGGAGAAGGGCAATAATGAAGGACACCGGAATGACGATCTGCAGCATCCAGATGAAGCTGCGACATCCAGGCCGGAGGCCGGCCAATAACCCGTTCCCGATCCGGGGAGCGCCCGTGTTCATCGGTCTGTGATCTGACCGGCGGCGCTGTCGAGAACCCCCGCCAGCAGCGACAGTCGACCGGTATCCTCAGGAGGACACGTCGTGTTCAACACTCGGTCGGCTAGACGATCTCCTTGTAGCGGCTGACCTCGATTTGCCCATCCATTAATGACGTCAGTGCGGTCGAGAACGCCTTGAAATGCGGCGTGGAGACATGGTACTTGATCGCATCGCCGTCTTGGTACTCCTCGTACACGAAGAACCTCAATTGGTCTTCGACCCCCCGATGAACAACGTAAGTGATCGCCCCGGGATCCAGCCGCACTTTGGGGGCGAGCTTCCGCAGTTCCTGCTCGAGCGCGTCGCCCTTTCCTGCGAGAGCCTTAATGGTTGCCGCCACTACTACCGACATCGTCTTTATGCCTCCTTCAGCCCGTTTCCCCATCACGCCAGATGCGCCAGCCGCGCGACGCGTTCACGATGATAATCGGCATCGCCGAACGCCACCTCAGATGACTTCGCCCTCTTCAGATACAGGTGCATGTCATGATCCCAGGTATAACCGATGCCGCCGTGAATCTGGACCCCCTCGATTGCCGCGTGTTTGTAGGTATCGCTGCACCACGCCTTTGCGACGGATGCCGCGAGAGACAACTGGGCATCGTCTTCAGACACCGCCCACGCGGCGTAGTAGGTCGCCGATGTGGCTCCCTCGACTTCGACGGCCATGTTGGCGCACTTGTGCTGGATCGCCTGGAAGCTGCCAATGGGGACCCCGAACTGTATGCGATGGCAGGCATACTGAACGCTGGTGTCGAGTACCCACCGGGCGCCGCCCGTCATCCAGGCACACTCAGCCACTTCGGCCTCCTCCAGTAGCCGCGCCACTATAGGCCATCCCCGGTCGACCTTACCGAGCACTGCGTCCGGCGGCACGCTCACGTCGTCGAAGGTCACCTCGCAGAGTTTCTCGCCGGACAACGACTTCAACATCTTAACAACGATGCCTTTGGATCTGGCATCAACCAGAAACACCGTGATTCCCTCTGAATCACGCGAAGCGGCGGCGGTACGGGCGACGCAGAGCAGATAGTCAGCCACGTGGGCATCCTGTACGAACAGTTTCCTGCCGTTGATCGAATACCCGCGTTCGCTCTTGACCGCCCGCGTTCGCGATGTCGGATGATTCAAGCCCGCCGTTAGCTTCCATGTGCGCCAAACTGAGAATCAGTTCGCCGCTGGCAATGCCCGGCAGGAACCGGTGCTTCTGTTCATCGGTACCATTAGCGGCCAGCGGCCGGGCGCCGTACACAACGGTAGGTACGAATGGTCCCGGAACCAGTGCCCGGCCCATTTCCTCAAGGAGCACGGCGAGATCGAGAAAACTGCTCCCCACACCCCCGTGTGCCTCCGGTATGACGAGCCCCTGCCATCCCAGATCAGCCATCTTCTTCCACAGGTCGGGCGAATATCCCTTTTCATCATCGATCATTTGCCTGACCAGTCTCTTGGGGCACTCCTTTTCCAGGAACTCGCGCGCCGATGTCTTCAGCATCACCTGTTCTTCGCTTAGACCGAAATCCATATTACGCTCCTTCCCTTATCTGTTGGACCGGGGCAGCCCGAGCCCCTTCTCGGCGATAACGTTCCGTTTGATTTCCAGCGTGCCGCTGGCGATGCCTGTGCCGCGTGAACTCAGGAAAGAGAACTGCCAGCTTCCATTATCGATGGCATAATCGGAACCCCGCATCAGCCGGCTGTACTGCCCCTGAAGCTGCATGGCAAAGTCCTGGATGCGCAGGTTCAACTCAGTGCCGAACAGGTTGACCACCAGTGTCTCCGGCCCCGGCCGTTCTCCGCGGAGTTGACCGGTCAGCGATCTCAAGCCTGTGTATTTCAGGACGGCGATGTCGATGTAGAACTGGGCCAGCTTCTGCCTGATCAAAGGGTCTTCGATGGCCGGTTTTCCGTTGCGATTCATCTTCCTGGCAACCTCGAGGAGGTCTTTGAGAGTGTTCTCCCGCTGGACCGTAGTTGCCAGGGCGGATCGCTCGAAGGTCAGCGTACCCACAGCGATGTGCCATCCCCGGTTCTTCTCCCCGATCTGCAGACTCTTCGGGATACGCACATTATCGAGAAATACCTCGTTGAATTCGGCGTGTCCCGTGATCTGACGAAGCGGACGGACGGTGACCCCGGCAGAGTGCATGTCCAGGAGCAGGTAGGTGAGCCCGCGGTGTTTGGGCGCCGTCGGGTCGGTCCTGACCAGCAGGATCGCCCAATCGGAATAGTGACCGCCGGTGGTCCACACTTTCTGGCCATTCACGATGTAGTCGTCCCCGTCCTCGACAGCGCGCGTCTGGACGTTGGCAAGGTCAGAACCGGCCTCCGGCTCGGAAAAACCCTGACACCAGTGCTCTTCCGCGGACAAGATCTTGGGCAGAAACCGCAACTTCTGCTCCTCCGAGCCGTAGGCCATGATGGTGGGCCCGGCCCAACCAATCCCCAGCCCATTGGCGGGGCCAGGCGTCCTGGCCTTGGCCATCTCTTCGTTGTAGACCACCTGCTCCAGAACCGTGGCGCCGCGGCCGCCGTATTCCTTGGGCCAGGCGATGCCCACGAACCCGGCCTCATACAGTTTCTTGTGCCACCACAGGGAGAACTGGTGGTACTCATCCGAGTCAATCTCCGGCCCCATCACATCCGGATTGCGCCACCATGACGGCAGTTCCTTCATGTGCAAGCCGAGCCAGTCCTTTACATCAGCGCGGAATGCCTCCTCTTTGGCCGAATATGAGAAATCCATATCACACTCCTCCGTGATTCGCTATCAGTTCAGAACTATAGGGCCCAATACCCCGGGAGCGATCGACCGAGAGCAGAACCCTTCATCTGGAGATCCCGGGTATTGACACGGCATGGTCGCTCAACCACGGCCCTATCTTATCATTTCGATAAGCAGGTTCCAACGGCCGCAAGGAACTCGGGGAGGACTGGATAGCCGCTCGCCCGGGCCTCCCAGCCCCGGGGAGGAGGGGGACGCAGCGGGGACGCACCAGGCGCCCGTCCGCAGGCCGTTAGCCGAATCTCCCTTCGATGTAGTCGCTCGTCCGCTTATCGGTTGGATTGGTGAACACGTGGGCCGTCAGACCCTCTTCCACGATTCTGCCGGTCAGGAGAAAGGCAACCCGGTCGGCAATGCGGCCCGCCTGCTGGACATTGTGGGGAGCGATGACGATGGTGAAAGCTTTCACCAGATCGCGCAGTGATTCTTCCACTTTGGCCGTCGACACCGGGTCCAGTCCGGAACAGGAGCGGTCGAGCAAAATAACCTCCGGCTTCATGGCCAGCACCCGGGCGATGCAGAGACGCTGCTGCTGGCCTCCGGACAGGCGGAACGCCGGCGTGTGGAGGCGGTCTTTCACCTCGCTCCACAGCGCGGCCAACGAAAGCGCTTCTTCCACCACTCGTGACAGAGCCCCCTTGTGTGTGACGCCATTCATGCGCGGGCCGTAAGCGATGTTGTCAAAAATTGACAGGGGCAACGGCGCGGGCACTTCAAACACCATCCCGATTCTACGGCGCACGTCGGTGACAGCAGCCTCCGGCCTGTATATGTTTCGGCCATCAAGGAGCACTTCTCCTCTGATGGCGACACCGCGGTCGGTCTCGCACAGACGGTTTAGCGCCCGTAGAAAAGTGGTGGTCCCGCTGTTGGCCGGGCCAAAGACGGCCAGGATCTCGTTCTTTGGGATTTCCAGGCTGACGTCACTCAGCGCCGGTTTTCCGTTGTAGGACACGCTCAGGTTCTTGACCGCGATCTTTGGGAGAACCTCACCCGGTTCCATCATCAACGACCTCGAGCCACAAACTTGTTGACCAGAATGTTGGCGCCGATGTTAATGAGCAGGATGATGATGATCAGAAGCGCGGCCGTCCCGAAGGCCCGCTCCAGGGAAATACCCTCACGGGCCAGGATATAGAAATGAGTTGCCATGGTCCTGACCGGCGAGAATAGGGTCGTGGGCATACGCAGACTGGAGCCGGCCGTCAGAATGACGGCGGCGGTCTCCGCCACCGAACGTCCAATACCGAGGATGACCCCGGTGGCGATTCCGGGGAGAGCGGAGCGAAATACCACCCGTGATATGGTCTGCCAACGTGTGCCACCCAACGAAAAACTGACTTCCCGGTAAAGCTTCGGCACCGTCAGGATAGCTTCTTCCGACGTCCGTATGATGGTTGGCAGAATCATGACGGCGAGAGTCAGGCCCCCGGACAGAACCGACCAGCCAAGCTGAAGATACATGACAAAAAAGATGAAGCCAAACAGACCGTAGACGATCGAGGGAATCCCGGCCAGAGACTCGGCACTGAATCGGATGATCTTGGTAACTGCCCCTTCCCGTGTGTACTCCGTCAGGAAGAAGGCAGTACCGACGCCGAGCGGTGTCGCCACCATTATGGCAACGGCGGTAACCATAAGCGTCCCGATAATGGTCGAGAATATCCCCCCGGACCGCCCCATCCCCGATGGGTTCTCGGTCAGGAACTGCCAGCTCATCGAAGGAACCCCGCGCACAAGGATATAGACCATGATGAACAGTAGCAAACCGATGACGCTCAAGGCCGCCGACCAGATCACACCTTTGGCGATCTTCTGGGTGCTTCGGGGATCCACTTTCAACGCCTGTTATCTCCTGCGAATGGTGAATTGGGCAACTGAGTTAAGGATCATGATGATGATCAACAGGACAACGCCCGTGGCAAACAGAGCGCTCTGATGGTCACCCGAGGCATACCCCATCTCGATGCCGATGTTAGTCGTGAGCGTCCTCGCCGGGTCCAATATCGACTGCGGGAGGGCCACGGCGTTGCCGAGTACCATGATGACGGCCATCGTCTCGCCCACCGCCCTGCCGACCCCAAGTATGATCCCGGCCATAATGCCGGACCCGGCCGCCGGAACGAGCACGCCGCGTATGGCCTGCCAATGGGTTGAGCCCAGCGCCAGAGCGCCCTCCTTGTAAAGCGATGGCAGGGCCAGGAGAGAGACCTCCGATATGCTTATAATTGTGGGCAGGATCATGATAGCCAGGATTATCGAGCCGGACAGAATGCTCAATCCCGGGCCGCCCAGGAAAGTACGGACAGCCGGAACGATGAATATCAGTCCCCAGAAACCGTACACGACCGACGGAATTCCCGCCAGCATCTGAATGGCCGGCCGGAGTACGCTCCTCATGATCGACGGCGCGAACTCAGCCAGAAAAATGGCACAGCAAAGAGCAATGGGCACTCCCAGAATGACGGCGCCGATGGTCACCGACATCGAACCCACGATCATCGGAAAGATTCCGAAAGACCCCTGCGTGGGCGCCCATTTCATGCCAAAGACGAAATTCAGAATCCCGGTCCTGGCGATCAGGGGTACGCCTTCCGCAACTATGAACACCGTAATCAAAGCCAGGGCCGAGAGTGCCGACAAAGCCATGAGTGCCAATCCCCGGTGCGCCAGTTTGTCACTGGAGAATTTCATTTGACCGGACCCCCTGCCGTGGTTACCAGTCCCTCGGCGTCGAGTATCTTCATGCCGTCCTCGGACAGCACGAAGTCGACAAACAGACCAACGCTCCCGGTCGGTTCGGCCCGCGCCACAAACAGGAAGGGCCGGGACAGACGGTAGCTACCGTTTACCACGTTGTCGCGGGTTGGCGCCACCCCATCGAGCACCACCGCTTTGACGGAACGGTCGATCAGACCCAGAGAAAGGAACCCGATAGCATCGGGATCGCTGGAAATCACCTGACGCACCGCCCCGTTCGAGTCCTGAATAATTGCCCGGGATACAATCGGCACCTTCCCCATCAACATGGACTCGAAAGCGCCTCTGGTTCCGGAGCCATCCTCACGGGCCACCACGTGAATTTTGGAATTGGCCCCCCCCACGGCGCTCCACTCCGTAATAACACCAGCATAGATATCGCGCGCCTGGGATACCGTAAGACTGCCCACGACATTCTTTGGATTCACTATCATCGCCAGACCATCCCTCGCTATCTCAACGGACCATAGTTCCGTCTCTTTCCCAGCGAGGGCCCGCGAGGACATCCCGATATCGGCCGTCCCGGACGAAGCCGCCATGATCCCGGCCGCCGAGCCACCTCCCTGCACATCGACGTTTACGCCGGGGTACAGTCTCATGAATTCTTCAGCCAGGACTTCGGCGAACGGTTGGACCGAAGTGGAACCGGCCACAATGATATCGCCGCCGTGAGAACGCCCGCATCCGGACACGGCCATCGTGACGGCCAAGAGAGAAGTGATGGCGACGGCCTTCGCGAACCGTTCCACGGCTTCGACTCTCCAGAACCGGGGTCCTCGATAGTCACCTTTCAGATGAGTGTCCACCTTACGCGGCATGCTGACTTCTTCGCCGCCGAGAGCATTCACGCCCCCAGGGGCCAACCGTCACTAATACCGGGAGCCGCCTATTTCTTCCATCTTGCCGGTAGCCACGAACACCACCCGTTCGCAAATATTGGTAACTCGGTCGGCGCTCCGCTCCAGATTGTGCGCCACCCACATGAGCCTGGTGGCCCGGGTGATCGTTTTGGGATCCTCCATCATGAACACCAGAAGCTCCCGATAGACCTGGTCATACAGGTTGTCGACGAAGTCGTCCTCGCCGATAATCTGGGTCGCCGCCCCGGCACTCCCGTCTATAAAGGCCTCCAGACTGCGTTTGAGCATGTCGACCACTTTTTCCGCCATACGGGGAATGTCGATAAGAGGTTTCAACGGCGGCTCGTCACCGATCATGATGACAATCCGCGCGATGCCAACGGCGTAGTCTCCAATTCTCTCTAGCTCGGTAATAATATTGAGAACGGCCACAATCATGCGGAGGTCGCTGGCCAAAGGCTGCTGCGTCGCGATCAGCTGAATGCATTGCTCCTCAATCTCAAACCGCCGCTGGTTGACCTGCTGGTCATCAGCAATCACCTGATGAGCCATGTCCAGGTCGCGGCTCTTGAGAGCGTCAATCGACGCGAGCAGCGCCTTGTGAGCCATACCGCCCAACGATCGGACGTCCTCCTGGATGTCCCTCAATCTCCTGTGAAAGTTGCCCCTGATCTCCAACTTACCCCCCTTCGGTCAATTCATCCAAAACGACCGGTGATGTAGTTCTCGGTACGTTTGTCCCTGGGGTTTGTAAATATCTGAGCAGTGAGACCGAATTCGACCAGTTCCCCTGCGCCATCGTGCGCCATCATGAGAAAGGCCGCCGTATCAGACACCCGTGCCGCCTGCTGCATATTGTGAGTAACTATGACAATCGTGTAGTTCTCAGCCAGCTTCCGCATCAGGTCCTCCACCTTGAGGGTAGCCTCCGGGTCGAGGGCACTACAGGGCTCGTCCATCAAAATCACTTCCGGCTCGACGGCGAGTAACCGGGCGATACACAGCCGCTGCTGCTGACCGCTGGAGAGAGACTGCGCCGGCTGCCGGAGTCTGTCCTTCATCTCATCCCACATTCCGACTCCGTGCAGGGTCGCCTCGACAATGCGGTCGAGCTCGCTGCGTTGTGACTTCCCGTGCTGCCGCGGGCCAAAGGCAATGTTGTCGCGCACCGACATCGGAAAAGGATTCGGCTTCTGAAAGACCATGCCCACCCTCTTCCGAAGGAGGACAACATCGGTCCCGGGTGCGTAGATGGATTCGCCGTCGAGTTCGACTCTTCCTTCCACCCGGGCGCTGGGAATCAGGTCGTTCATCCGATTGAACACTCTTAACAGCGACGACTTGCCGCAGCCGGAAGGCCCAATGATGGCGTTTATGGACCGGTCCGGAAATTCCACGGACACATCGCGCAGGCACTGAAAGCCGCCATAGAACAGGCTGGCCCCTCGAGTCCGGAGTCTCACTTTCGGCGGGACAGTAGCTGCATCCGCGTTGGATTCAGTCAACGGGACTTTGGTCGTCATTTCAAACGTGCCCGGGGCCACTTCTGTCGGACATATCAATGGCAAACGTTGAAAGCGCAGTGTTGGCCCCTACCGCAGCCCCCGACCACCCCCCGGGACCACCTTATGCAACACGCTACAGTCACTCTATCTTCTCACGAGGAATCTGTCAAGGACGCCCTCGGTCCCGTTTGTCCTTCCTTATCTCACCCCCTAACGCGCGAAAAGTCCCCTCACGGGGACTTTTCGATATATCGACACCGGCAACCTTGCCTGCCGACTTTCAGCCGTCGGCGGCCCGGTCCCGGCGAGACTCGCCGGCACAACTGCTATCCAAGCAGAACAACGGCCGCGTAGACCGCGAAGACGATGATTGCCAACAGTGCGGCGACAATCCCGCTCCACACCAATTTCATACGGCCGACCTTGTATCCCAGGTAGTCGCCCAGCAGGATGGCGGCAATCGTGGCCACGATGACCAGAACGTAGCGAATGGCACTCTGCAACTCTTCCATCTTGTCTCCTTCCTCCTCCAATGACGGGAACCGCCCCGCCCGTACGCCGGACTGGCCACCGAATCGAATCAGGCGATCTGCCTCAATACTGCCTGCCACTGACACCAATCGAGCCGCACCAGTTCCAGGGCCCAGTTGCGCATCGGCTCGGTGGACGTCAACGAATAAAGCTGTATCTTCTTCTCTTCCTCAAAGGTCACGATTCCGTTGTCGACCAGGTACCGCAACCCCCTCTCCACCAACACGCCCTGGTTCTTTAAAGCCAGCACGATGGCTGAGCGACTAAACCGGGTGTAAGGGTGCTTGCCCAGGAACCGCAGCAGTTCCAGCAGACTGCAACGATCGTCAGCATAGTCTTGAACACATTTGGCCAACTTCCCTTCGACGTCAGCGACGGAGGCAAACATGGGCGCCCTCCCCGGTACATATTCTACCTTGAAACCGGGGAGCGGTAGGTATGAGCCTACCGCTCCCCCCACTCACGGGGCAATTAGCGAGTGGTGTACGAAGGCCCGGCACCGGAACGTGGCCGGGCTGCGTAGCTCTGACGCTGGCGCAGGAAGGACGGTACTTCGAATTCTTCCTCGGTCTTGATCGAACGCAGGGTCTTCGTGATCTCTTTCTCTCGCGCGGAGCCGGCGAACGCCTCCCTGGTGCTGAAGCCGGTGGCGATGAGTGTCAGACGCACTTCATTCCCCATATTCGGGTCCAATACCACACCGAAGATAACGTTGGCATCGGGATCCACGGCCTGACGTATCACCTCGGCTGCCGCGTTGACCTCGAACAGGCTGAGACCGGGGCCGCCGGCGATGTTGAACAAGACGCCCCTGGCGCCATCGATGGATACATCCAGCAATGGGCTGGCCAGTGCCGTCTTGGCGGCATCGACGGCGCGGTTCTGGCCCGAGCCGCGGCCGATCGACATCCAGGCCGGGCCGGCATCCTTCATAATCGCCCTGATGTCGGCGAAGTCCAGGTTAATCAGTCCGGGGACGGTGACCACTTCGGCGATCGCCTGGACGCCATGGTACAGCACCTCGTCCGCCATCTTGAAAGCGCCGTCAACGCCGGTCTTCTGATCGCACAGATTCAACAGACGATCGTTGGGAATGATGACCAGGGTGTCTACCTTGTCCATCAACTCCATGATGCCCTCTTCGGCAGTCCGCATCCGGTGGTTGCCCTCGAAGCCAAAGGGTTTGGTAACGATGGCGATGGTCAGTGCGCCGCTCTGCTTGGACATCTCGGCCACCATCGGGGCCGACCCGGTGCCGGTGCCGCCGCCCATGCCGGCGGTGATGAAGACCATGTCCGACCCGGACATTACCTGCTTGATCTCGTCGCGGCTCTCCTCGGCTGCCTTCCGACCCATCGTCCGGTCGCCGCCGGCGCCCAGACCGCGGGTGATCCGCTCGCCAAGCTGGATGCGGATAGCGGCCTCGGTAATCGCCAGTGCCTGAGCATCCGTGTTCATGGCGATAAACTCAACGCCGCGTATCTGCTCGCGGACCATGCGGGTGATTGCGTTGCAGCCGGCGCCGCCAAGCCCGCAGACTTTTATCTTTGCCCCACTGGGGACGTAACTAGTTTTTGCCATTTCCTTCCTCCTACATTAATCCTGTGATTGACTCTAGCGGAAGACCTTGAACACGTTCGACAGAACGTGCCGAAGTCCGCTCTGGGGAACCCAGGTGTGAACGCTCTGGTTCCTCATCTTCCATAGGAGCAGTCCCACGCTGGTGGCGTAGGCCGGGTCACGCAGTTGATCAGACACTCCGAAGAGGCTGACCGGCTGCCCCACCCGCACCGGCACCCGGGCGACTTCCTGGGCGAGTTCAGCGATTCCAGGAAGATTGGCCGTCCCACCAGTGAGGACCAGGCCGGCGGGGATGAACCGGGCGTAGTCAGTGCGCGGCAATTCCATCATGATCAGGCGTACCAGCTCTTCCACCCTGATCCGAATGATTTCTGACAGGTCCTTATGCGATACGCTGTGACCGTCTTCGGTGAGCGTCTTGTCGCTGTCGGCGGCACTTCTCCATATTGGGGTTGACGTTGCCGTATTTCTTCTTCATCGACTCGGCCAACTCAGGAGAAAGACCCAGGCCGACCGATATGTCCCGGGTGATCAAATGACCCGCCACCGGCAACACGGAGGTGTGGTAGATCGTGTCCTCTTTCAGCACGGCGATGTCGGTGGTGCCGCCGCCGATATCCGCGATCATGACGCCATCGGCCCGTTCCTCTTCACTCAGGACCGCCTCAGCGCTGGCCAGAGGTTCCATGACCAGATCATCGATCTCGACTCCCAGCCCGCGGATGCATTTCGTCAGGTTCTGGACCGAGGTCACGGCAGCGGTAATGATGTGGGCTTCAACATCCAGGCGGAAGCCGTGCATGCCGACCGGGTTCTTGACGCCTTCCTGACCGTCCACGACGTAGGTCCGGGGGATGATGTGCAGGACCTTGTGGTCGGACGGGACCTTGACCGTCCGGGCGACCTGCAGGACTCTTTTCAAGTCTGAGGGCCGGACCAGTTGGTCACTGCGAGTGATGGCGATAACGCCATGATTGTTGACCGAACTGATGTGGCGACCGGTGACGCCGATGTACGCAGACTCGAGCTTGGTGCCGGCGGTCCGTTCCGCCTTCCTGATAGAGTCACGGATAGCTTCCTTGGCTTCGTTGACGTTGATCACAAGGCCTTTCTGGAGACCCTGAGAGGGTCCGACGCCGACGCCCAGGATTCGAAGGGAACCTTCGGCATCGATGTCACCCATTATGGTACATACTTTAGTTGTGCCAACATCGATGGCCGCAACCTTAGTTCTTTTCATCTTTCCTCCTTCTCTATTATGCGAATGTGAACGCCCGCCTACCCTCTCATCTCTCGATAGCGCACGTTCCATTTGCTGCAGAGAAGATTAACGTAGTTCTTGACGTCCGGATTCGGGGTGCGGTAGAGCTCAGCGAGAAAGCCGTGCAGCAGTTCGCCGCCGGTCATTCCTGGAGCCGCCTCCTCAGGCCCTGGCAGGTTCACGTACACCATCTCCGTCATTAGCTTCTGGTACTCGATTGATTGCCCCATGGTTGTTCCTCCTTCCCGAAAAATAAATTAACCTAAATGTATCCCTTACCAAAAGCACCTCCCAAAAACTGTCCTTTCCAATTCTATTCGGGCTTCAAGGTGTTCCAGAACGACATTCTGGTGGTACCGCAAAAATACCGGAACAACTATTGAATTGCCGCCATTGGTACTATATAATTACCAAAACTCTCTGGGGGGGGTCGGCATGGCTGGTGAACATGGCGGAAAACGCTTGCCGCCTTACGTGTCCTATCGCACTTTCCGCAACTTCATTGACCAGTTGGGACCCAGGATGCCAGATCGTTTCGACCGCAGCTACTGGGGAGCGATGCTGTCCGGCAGCAGCGGCGGACATTTGATGGGGGCGCTCCGTTTCCTTGATTTGATCGACGACCGCGGGCAGCCAACCGAACGCCTCAAGCCACTCGCCAACACCAAAGGTGAATCCAGAGTGGCCGTTCTCCGGGCTATTTGTGCGGACCGGTTCAGCTTCGTGTTTCAAGGATCGCCGGACCCTCAAAACGCCACCTACCAGCAGTTGGAAGAGAAGTTCACCGAGAGGTTTCCGCTCAAGCCGGACGTGAGCCGCAAGTGCCTCAAGTTCTTCATCGAACTCAGCCACGACGCCGGTATTCCGCTATCACCGTTCATTACCAAGCGATTCCGTTCCAGCCACCCCGCTACTGGTACAAAGACCATCGCCAAGAAGCCGGGTGCCAGACCACTTACCAAAAAGACGGCTGTTAGAACAAAGCGAGATAACGGAGTTCCACAAGACGTTCCCGGGACGGAATCGATGAGTTCCTGGCACGGTCTCTTTATCACTAAGTTCCCGGCATTTGACCCGACCTGGCCTGACGAAGTGAAGCTAAAATGGTTCTCGGCGTTTGACGAATTGTTGAAACGGATGCTCTTGCCAGGCGACAAGTAGCCTGAAAAGGGCGGAGGGTGCGCCGGTGCCTTCATATCAGGTCTTGCCGGACAATCCGTTGGGGCACGGCCTGTTCAATACGCGACTGTAACCGATTTCGACCAGCAGGGGCCATTCTTCGGAGAATACGAAAGGGAGCGGGACGACGTCCCGCTCCCTTTAAGGTTTCCCGGGGAAATGCTACCGAGTCGGGTTTACGGTACGATAGCAGTCGCTGCAGTACACGGGCCGGCCCTGGCGCGGCTCAAAGGGCACTTCAGTATCCTTACCGCACTGCCCGCAAACCGCCGCAAACATCTGGCGACGCGGTCTTGGACCGGAAACCGAATCGCCACGAGCGATCTTCCTGGCTTCGCGGCACGAAGGACAGCGCTTGGGCTCATTGGTATAACCCTTCGACGCGAAGAACTCCTGCTCCTGGGCGCTGAAGGTGAACGTTATGCCGCAATCGGTGCACTGGATGGACTTGTCCTCAAGACTCATTGGATGACCTCCTCTCTTAAATAAGCTGGCCGAGTTACGGTCATCCAACGCTTAAGTCGAAATCGGAACGATTCCACCAAGTTTGTGATAACCCAAACTGAAACCAACAGCCCCTATTATACACACGAAAAAGCCGGTCCGCAAGAGACCTCACAGAATGCCGATCGTGAATGGCGTACGCCGGGCCGGACTCACATTTCATGAATCTGTAATCAAAACGTACGGGGCGTCATGACTTATTGATGCCTTGTGTGCTAGATTATGCACGCGGGCCCGGTCAAGCCACCATGAGGTGGCCGGTACGGCGCGCCTACTATACGAAAGGGGTGAACGCATGGCCACAGTCGTATACTCAAGCCGCACCTGATCCTACTGCCGGATGGTGAAAGAGTTCCTTTCACAACGGGGGATTAGCTACACAGAACGAGACATAGACGTCGACCGAGCCGCGGCCGGCGAGGTGACCCGCCTCACCGGCCAGATGGCAGTCCCGGTAACCGTCATCGATGGCCAGGTTGTGGTCGGATTCGACCGACCCAGACTGGAACAGGTCCTGGCCTCCGTCGGTTCTCGCCCTTCTCTGGGTGCGGCGGTGAGGGATGCGGCCGGGGTTGCCGGCACGGCGGGGGCACCGTCATCCGGAGCCTACGTCGGATCCATCAAGACGGGTTCGCTGGCACAAAGGATTGGACTGGGCGCCGGTGACGTCATTACCGAGGTCAACGGGCAGCCTGTCGACAGCGTCATTGATCTGGAAAGGGCGATCCTCTCGAGTCGGAAGGGTAGTCAGGTCAGCATTTCCTTCTGGCGGGGAGGGAACAGGATGAGCGCCTCGGGAGTGCTCTGACCTGACGAAGCCGGGCCTGATTTCCAGGCCCGCCCGGCCGCTCCAGACCCTACGGGAATTTGCCCTAGCCGAGCGCCGTGTGGACCTTCTTGAGCCATTCGATGACGGTCACGTTTTGAGGGCAGGCCGCCTCGCATTCTCCGCACTCCACGCACTGATCGGCCCGTTGTTCAGCCTTGATCCCCATTGGCCCCGAATAGCGGAAACGCCCGATGTTCGAGTCGTTGTACATCATGGCCTCGTTGTACACCCGAAAGATCTCGGGTATCAGTACCCCGCTCGGACACGGCTGGCAGTAGCCGCACTGGGTGCATGGAATGGGACTCAACCCCCGGTACGCTTCACGCACCTTGTCGATCAGCGCAAGGTCATCTGCGTTCAACTTGCCCGGGCCGGATCGGCTGGCTGACGCCACGTTCTCCACGACCTGCTCCATCGTGCTCATTCCGCTCAGAGCGACCGCAACCTCCGGTTGATTCCATACCCACTGCAGGGCCCATTCGGCCCGGCTCCACTGGCGCGGGGCGCCTCTCCACAGTTCAGCTACGACCTCCGGCGGCTGTTTGGCTAGAAGACCGCCCCGGATCGGTTCCATGACGACCACGGCAAGCCCTTTGGACGCTGCGTATTCGACTCCCCTCCTGCCCGCCTGATTCTCAATGTCCATGAAATTGTACTGAATCTGGGCCAGCACCCAGTTGTCGTAGGCATCAATGATTTCTTTGAAAACTTCCAGCTTGTCGTGGAAAGAGAACCCGAGGCTGCCGATGCGGCCGCTGGCGATGGCCTTTTCGGCCCAATTCAGGATCCCCAGGTCGCGCAACTTCGGCCATCCCTGCGCATTGAGCCCGTGCAACAGATAGAAATCGATCTTATCAACCTGGAGCTTGGCGAGTTGCTCGTTCAAGATTCGGTCGAAATCGGCCGCCGTTTCAACTGACCGGTGCGGTATCTTGGTGGCCAGCTTCATGCGGTCCCGGTAGCCATCCTTGAGCGCCTTACCTACCACGCGTTCGCTATTGCCCATGTGGTACAGGTAAGCCGAGTCAAGGTAGTTCACGCCGTGGTCGATGGCGTATCTTATCATGCGGATAGCCTCCGGCTCGTCGATATGGGCCGGGTCTTTGTCGGTGGTCGGCAACCTCATCGCTCCGAATCCCAACGCCGAAACCTTCCAGTCCAGCTTGCCAAATTTACGATATTCCAAAGCTTCCTCCCCCGGACAATTCAGATTGCCGACAGTGAAACGGCACCACTTATTCTATTTCTATCATACGCCAAGTGGCAACCACAACGACTCGCTATGCCGGATACCCCCTCCCA
The DNA here is from genome assembly GCA_963735055.1 of uncultured Chloroflexia bacterium. Taxonomy (GTDB): domain Bacteria; phylum Chloroflexota; class Dehalococcoidia; order Dehalococcoidales; family UBA2162; genus JBBITI01. The sequence continues at coordinate 485,568 of CAVTJN010000019.1, forward strand.
CCGCCCCTGACCTCACTGGACAACGATCTTCCGACCGCTGACGGGATCCGTCATCCGGCCACGCGGCGGGATTCAAGAACGTGCAGCGCGGCCTGAGTGAATCCCATTTCGACGGGAAGATCCCCCTCGTACGCGGCGCATCCCTGGACTGCCTCCCGCTGAGCGGCAGAGAGCCGGGGATTATGAATGAGGATGCTGTGCGAAAACGAATTGAACAGGGAAATGTCGGTGGCCGAGTCGCCGCAGACCATCACCTCGTCCGGCGACAGACCCGGATCGCCGATCCGGTCCAACAAGCGCGTCAACGTCCGTCCTTTGTCAATGCCCTCGGCCATGACATGTACCATGTACCCCGAATCCAGCAACTGAATGCCGGGCACTTGTTCTTTCAAGTCATCGACGGACAGGCCGCCGGCCGAGACCGTGACGTCGACGAAGCGGTCCGCGTTGTCATCCAATTCCTGGACGACACCGGGATGCAACGCCTTCAGCCGTCCCACCGCCGCGGTAGCCGCTTCCCGGGAGTAGCCGAGATCGACCAGGGCGCCACCGGGAGTCAGCCGGGCAACCCCGCCGTTCTCCGCAATCAAAGGACCCTTCGTGCCCAACAACAAAGCAATTGTCTCAAGCCGGGGAAGCGTCCGCCCAGACACCAGGCCCACCACGATACCATCTGCCTGAAGCCTGGAGATAACGTCAGCCACAATCGGCGCGAAGTGTTCGCCATCAAGAGTCAAGGTGCCATCGACGTCGGTCATCAGCAGACGCAGACGACGCGCCACGACGGACGAGATCGAGCGATAGGATTTCGTCATGAGTACGAAGCTTACCGCGGGAGATGGCGGAAAAGCAAACGCAAGATGGTATCACATTGTTCGTTTTTTGACTGGCCGCGGCCGGCCGCGTTAGAATAATCCCAATCACGCAGTCACTGGAAGAGGATAGAATTTGGCTACAAAACAGACGATCTCACGATTCGTAGTCTACGGCGCCGGCGGCATCGGAGGAGTGATCGGCGGGCACCTGGCAATGTCGGGACACAACGTGGTCCTTATCGGCCGGCCGGACCACATGAATGCGGTACGCCGTCAGGGACTGAGGCTGGTTACGCCGGCAGGACCGCAGGTATTGAAAGTGACTGCCGTGACATCGCCCGCGGAAGTAGGGTTTCAGCCTGATGACGTGGTTCTGCTGACCATGAAGGGGCAGAATACCGAGGCGGCGATGCACGACCTGCGGGCGGTGTCCAGTGACATACCGATCTTCTGCGCGCAGAATGGCGTCCGCAACGAAGAGATAGTCGCTGCTCACTTTCCCAGAGTCTACGGGGTGAGAGTGAACATCGGGGCCGTCTACATGAACAGCGGCGAAGTCGTTTGCCGGCGTGACCCTCCCGGATGGCTTGTCATCGGCTGCTATCCGACCGGCACCGACGCCCTGGCCGAGACGCTGGCCACTGCCCTGCGGGCGGCCGGGTTCTATGTTCTGGTGACGCCCGACGTGATGCCTTACAAGTGGGGCAAGTTGATGTCCAACCTGGGAAACGCCACGGGGGCAATCACCAACGACAATTCGCGAGAAGCCCGCCGCATCACTGACGCCGCCCAGAGCGAGGCCCGGCAGATCCTGCTCGAGGCAGGTATCCGCTGGCTATCCCATGAGGAGATAACCCGGGAATGGCCTGATTTCGGTGCCAAACCCCGCGCTGCGATGAATACCGAAGAGCAGAGCTCCACCTGGCAGAGTCTGGGCCGCCGGCAGGGATCGGTGGAGACTGAATTCCTGAACGGCGAAATCGTGCGCGTTGCCCGGCGCCTGGGAATTACCGCTCCCATCAATGACACCATAAACCGCGTGACTCAGGAAATGGCGGTCAAGCGGGAATTACCGGGCAAGTATACGGCCGCACAACTCAGCGATCTGCTGCATCTTACTTAGTATCGCCCGGATCCACCCCGGCCCCACCGGAACGTTGTCCCTTGCTGACCGCGTTCTTAGTGTTACCTCCTCGCCCCGAATCCTGTAACATTATATTATCGGGGCCGGCCGCGGAGGCGCCCACAGAAGGGACTCGTTGCTGAAAGCGCACGGACTAAGGACGGATGACCGGTCACTGAATAAAGGTTGCGGGGTGATCTTATGTCAACTACTCGATCGCGACTGCCCTTCGCTTCCCAGGGAAAGGCTCATTTCAGAGCGCAGGCTCTGTTGGCGGTATGCCTCCTGACACTGGCCGCTTCCGCCTGCGCCGGCCCCCAAACGGGCCGGAGCGCTAGCCTCGGCCAGCAGGTCACTCTGGCCATCGGGCAAGAGGTGACGTTCGTCGGCGAACCGCTGCGAATCGCCTTCGTGGAGGTCGCCAGCGACAGCCGCTGCCCCACTGGAGCGACTTGCGTCTGGCAGGGCGAGGCCAGCTGCCGCCTGACAATCACTTTCCAGGATTCTAAGAATTCGATGATTGTCACCCAGTCCGGGCTGACCGACACGCCGGCCACGGCGACTTTCAACAGCTACGACATTCAGTTTCGAGTTCAGCCGTACCCGGAACTGGCAAAGCAGATCAAGAAATCTGATTACCGGCTGGAACTGACGGTCCGAAAGAAGGCGTGAAAGAGAGCCAAGGTCAATGAAGAGGCCGGGCTCGCGCGGGCGAGCCCGGCCTCATATTGTCGCCGGACAAGAAAGTTATGCCGGCCGCAGAATAGCGCGGGCCGGGCTGGCGTCTCCCCTCTCCAGAAGAATGGGCAGACAGACGAGATCATAGCGGCCGGGCTTCACCCTGGCCAGGTTGATCCCTTCGATAATATACACGCCGGCATCGAGCAATATGCGATGCGTGCCGCCGAGGTTATCCGGGTCTTTGTATTTGCCGATCGAGATATAGTCTAACCCGACCACCCGCACGCCTTTCTCAACTAAGTAGGAAGCAACGTCGGTGGAGAAATACACGTAGTCCTCAACGAAATCATCGGTCTTGTAGCATCTCGAAGAGTTGCGTGTCTTGAAGAGAATGCGTTCGCCCCGACGGATACCGTGAGGCTTGAGTTCCTTGAGCTCAATTGATATTGGATCCTTGATTTCAATGACCCGGGCCCGGCCCATGGTGGCATTCAGGGGCATCTTGTCGATGGTGCTGCCCCCGGCGATGAAGTGAAGCGGGGCATCCACATGCGTGCCAACGTGGTCAATCATCTGGATTTCGGTCAGTGTCACGGCGTCGCCCTTGTCCCGGTCCTTGATACGTTCCACACGAGGAACCGGATCGCCGGGCCAGTGGACCATCTTGTTGCGAATTGGTATCGAGATGTCGATCCAATTAGACTTTGGGGCCTCGCCCCAACGGTAGGCGCCACTCTTTGCCTTAGCCACTTTCGAATGCCTCCTGGTGAAACATTGGGCCCTCGAATCTCGCCATAGTTAGTAACACACCCAGTGCGCGGTGTCAACCCACCGGAAATGCCGATCCGGATGTGACCGATAGGAGGCCGACGGCCTCGAGCAGACTAACCTCAGCCGAAGCGCCGCGGCGACGGGGCACAGGCGTTCCCCGACGCCGTCCGGGCTGAATACCGAGAACACCCTGGCGGTCTTGGATGAACCACAGACCGGGCATTCCACCCTACCCCCCGCATCCTTGATTCCGGCCTTGACGTCAAAGGTTCGGCGGCATTTACCGCATTTGTATTCGTAGACGGGCACGTGATCGACTCCTCTTAGTTAACTTCATTTCATCTGACATTCTTTCCATCGCATTCCAGCTAAATGAACAGGGTCTGCTTTGAACGATCCGACATTTCCAACATGGCGGCCACCCCGCACGAGCCGGATACTTCATCGATCATATCCTCGCGCCGGATTTCCATGACCTCCATGCTCATCTGGCATGAATGCAATTTCACCCCCAGCTCAATCGCGGTCTTACGCAACTCCTCCAGCGGCGTGATCCGGTGGTTCTTCATCATGACCTTGAACATCCACCGTCCGATTCCTCCGAAATTAAACCGCGACGGGCCAATGCGGTTTATGCCACCCCGATTCAGGAGGCCCATCATGCGCCCAAAAAGACTCTTACCGGTCAGATTCCCCTTCTGCAGCGCCTTCAGACCCCAGAAAGTGAAAAACATGTTTGTTTCCTTGCCGGCCGCAGCCGCGCCAATGGCAATGTTGAAGGCAGCGATGACTCTGTCCATATCACCACTCATGACGATGATGGTAGTACCGTTGTTTGCTTCCATTTCGTTTCCCTTCTTGCTCCCGACTCCGTTAGCGTTCGACGGCCGTTCCCAGCGAACTGACCAGTGCCTGGTTGCGCGCCAGACGACTCTGGAGCACGCCCCGCACCATGTCGCAGGCTTCGCCTATCTTTTCGTTTCCCAGCCGATAATAGATGGTGGTACCGTCACGCCGGGTATCAACCAGCGAGCGATCACGGAGTACCGCCAGATGCCGCGACACATTACTTTGCGTCAGGCCGGTCTCGGACACGAGCTGACTAACCGACTTTTCGCCGTCGCGCAACTGGTGCAGCAACATCAGCCGGTTGGCGTCGGCCAGGGTCCTGCAAATGTCTGCCTGGAGTCTGAACAACTCCAGTGTTCCTTTGTCAAACATCAAACCTCCATCATAATATACACATATTTCAATATAATCATATTATCGCATTGAAGCAGTGACAAGTCAAGTACCTACCAGCTCCAAACGAAAAGGACAAATCCGGCTCTGGACATCATAGGCACCGGGCAGTCCGCCGATGACCGCCCTTGACGCCCTGATGAGTATTATGATAGACATTGTACAAAAGCGGCGGACACGCGACGGGGAGGGTCGACGGCGCGATCGGACCGCAGAGGCATTGTCACGCGCCCTCGGGTCTACAAACACCGTGCGACGCTAACCAGGGGGACACCTGTGCAGCTCACAGACCACTCTAGAATCACCATCGTCGGTGGCGGGCCGGCCGGTAGTTTCTTTGCGCTCTACCTGCGCATGTTCGGCGAAATGGCCGGCGTGCATCCGAGAATCACCATCTATCAGGACCGGAGTCTCGACAAACCCGGTACTCACAGCTGCAAAGGATGCGCAGGCATCCTTTCGTTATCTCTGCTCAGGAACTGGAAAGAACTCGGACTGGTCATCCCCGAAGAAATTGTGCAGACGCGGATCGACCACTACGCCGTCCACAGCCCCTACACCTCGATCAGCATTAAGAACCCTGATCAGAATGCTCCAATAGTGAGCGTCTATCGCGGCGGCGGACCCCGGATATCCCACTTTGACAGCAGCGTCAGCTTTGACGACTGGCTCCTTGGACGGGCGAAGAGCCGGGACGTCGCGGTGGAATACTGCTCCGTGTCCGGCATCAGCCTGGGAGCCGAAGCGGTTGTTGAAGTCAACGGGGAGAGACACCCCTGCGATTTGGCCGTTCTCGCCTGCGGGGCCGACTGCTCGATCGACGTCAAGGGGGCGAATTACATTCCCCCCAAGACCAGAATGATGGCTCAGGATGAACTGTACGCCGGCGTTGACGAGGTCAAGGCGAGACTGGGCACCATGGCCCACGCGTTCCTTGTCCCCAATTCCGATGTCATTTTCGGTACCCTTGTACCCAAGGGTCCTTTTATCAACGTATCGGTGTTGAGTGCCGGGAAACGGCCGGTGTCGGTCACCGAGTTTTTGAGCTATGGGATCGTCAAAGAGGTTTTGCCAGGGCATTACGTACGATCGTGCGGATGCCAGCCGAAGGCGGCCGTCGGATGCGCCGCCAACTACTACGCCGACCGGTTCGTGGCGATCGGCGATGCCGCGGCAGCCCGTCTTTACAAAGACGGGGTGGGCTCGGCGCTGCTGACGGCCCGCCGGGCGGCGCGTACCGTGGTCGAACAGGGGTTTTCCGCCCGCGATCTGGAGCGTCATTACGCACCACTCTGCCGCGACATCGTCCGCGACAATAGCTGGGGAAGGCTCCTGTTTGCTTTGAACAGGCGGGCCAAGGACTCGCGTACGTTCCTCCTCGCCCAACACCGTCTCATTTCCGACGAGCAAAACAATGTCAGGAGTTCGCAGCCGCTAACCAGGGCAGCCTGGGGTATGTTTGCCGGAAGCTACAGCTACCGGACCATCGCCCGCCTGGCACTGAGCCCGTCGTCGGTCATCAAGCTGTCTGTGGTCCTCATCAAGGACAGCCTGCGCAACTTCAACCGACAGAAGGCCGACCCTCGACGGCGCCTTTATGTCGGCAAGCGCCGGGTCCTGATACTGGGCAGCGGTTTCGGCGGAACGTACGCGCTGCGCCACCTGGTGCGCTCCCTTAATAAGAATGAGAACATCGAAACCACTATGGTCAGCAATGAGAACTTCTTTCTTTTCTCTCCGTTGCTGCATGAGGTTGCCATGGGGGGAATCGAGACCCGGCACATTGCGTACCCGATAAGGAGATTGCACTGGAGGGACCGGTTCAACTTCATTCAGGCCGAGGTGGAAAGGATAGATATTGGCGGTCATCAGGTGGTCACCTCCGCGGGCTTGTTCCCTTACGACTATCTGGTCATTGCCCTCGGTAGCGTTTCGGCGGTGCCCCAGTTTGCCCCCCAGCAGCGGAACAGCATATTCACGCTCAAGACGCTTCACGATTCCATGACCATTCGAAATCACATCATCAGTGCCTTCGAGCAGGCAAGCAAAGAATCGGACCCCGCTGCACGAACACGGCTGCTCACGTTCGTCGTGTCCGGGGCGGGCTACACCGGCGTCCAGATAGTTACCGAACTGAGCGACTTCATTCACCGCACCCTGGTCAAGTTCTACCGGACGGTCGGCCGAGGTGATGTCCGGATTGTCCTGGTCGAAACGGAACCCCAGATCATCGGTGACCTGCACGCGAAACTCAGCGCCTACGCGATGAGACAACTGCAGAGGGTGGGCATCGAGGTGAGACTGCGCTCCCAGGTGACCAAGCTTAGCGAAGGCTCTCTGGAAATCAACGGGGGCGAGATCGTTCCCACTGAAACGCTGATCTGGGTTGCCGGTGTCACGGCCAACCCCCGGGTCGCTGAACTGGAGGTGACTCGGGACAGGATCGGCCGCGTCCTGGTGGACAGATACCTGGAACTACCCGGCTCTCCCGGCGTCTATGTTGTCGGTGACAATGCCCGCTTTGAAGACCAACGCACGGGGCAGGCAATACCGCCGCGGGCCCGCACCGCGGTCAGACAGGCCAAAGTGGCGGCGAAGAACATCCTGGCTGACATTCGGGGCTACGACAAACAACCATACCACTATTCGCAGACCTCGGAGACTGTTTCGCTCGGCGGCTCGCGTGCGGTGTTCAGATACCGCAACGTACGAATCTACGGCTTCGCGGCCAAGTTAATCTGGCTTGCCGCCTATTCATTCCTGGTCACCGGCGCGTACAACCGGGTCCGTATCATTAACGATTGGATACTGACGCGGCTGTTCGGCCGCGACACGACCTATCTCAGGCTTTGAATCGAGCGGAATCTGACGGTCCGGCCGCCTGAAACCGGGCGTGCCAGGTCATTGTTCCGGGATCCGGGGCGCTGGCATCTGTCAGTCCAGCCGGCGAATGCGGGGGACTAGCACCAGGACGAGGACCGAGACAAGCGCCAACAGCATGGCAAAGCTGCCGATGGCCCGTTGCACGCCGACGGCCTGAGTAAGCAGACCCGCCAGAAAGGTGCTGAAACTGGTGAAGCCAAACTGCATCATGAAGACGCTCATGACTCTGCCCATGTATTCTCCGTCGACGTGAGACTGCACCAGCGTGCTGCTCAGGGTCATCCGTCCCGTCTGGCCAAGTCCGACAATCGCAATTAGTACCAGGGACAACGGCCACGACTTCGAAAAAGCGAAGGCCGTGAGGGCGAGACCCAGTATGACGCCGCTCGCCCCGAGCATGACGCCACGCTTCTTTGCGGGAAGCGAGGCTAGAATAACCGAACCGACCATCGCCCCGATTCCCGATACGCTCATCAATACGCCCATGCCGGTGGCGCCGACATGCAGCACGTCATCGACAAATATGGGCATCAGATTGTTGTAAGGCATCGCCAGCAATACGATAACCAGGGTGAACAGCAGAACGTACAGTACACTGGTGTTATGCCTGATATAGGTCAGCCCCTTGGCGATGCCCTCGAATGCTGTGATGCGTATCTTGGTGGTCGTCCGGACTTTAGGCAGAAAGAAGATGAAGACGACCGCGACCACATACATTATGGTCATCACGTAATACACGGCCGCAAAGCCGGAAGCATCAACCAGGAACCCGGCCAGCGCCGGCGCGACGAGTTGCAGGACATTCATCCCCATCGTGTTCAACGAGATGGCGTTCATCAGTTGGTCTTCGCTGACGATCTCCGGAATGATGGCCTGACGGGATGGCATCATGAGACCCATGACGCTCCCCTGCAGCACCGCGGACACAGCCAATACCCACCATGACCCGGCATGCTGGGCACTCACGTAGCCGCTGGTTAGGGAAAGTGCCACGGCAAGCGAGACCAAAGCGAAGGCCGACTGGCCCACGATCATCACCTTTCGCTTGTCGAAGCGGTCGGCGATCACGCCACCGAACAGACTGAAACAGATCATGGGGATGGCGCCGGCGAAGGACATTGCCCCCAGGATCGCGGCCGAACCGGTCAGCCGGTAGATCAGCAATGAACCGACGACCTGCTGCATGTTCATGGCCGCCATTTGGCCCAGCATGCCCCCGAAGTAGATGCGGTAGACCCGATTCTTGAACGAACTGAAGGTGCGCGCGCCCAGGGAGAATCCCACCGGCCTAGCTCCGGCCATCTTCATTCTCCATGCCTACTGCCAAATACGCGTCCTCCAAATACCGGCCTCACTTTACACGACAAGAAAAGCTGCGTCCCAGGAGGGTTTCGACTTTTCACCGAAGCGTTGACGTGTTTTCCGAGGTGTGTGTATCTACTAGCTTACGCCTGCAGACGGGATGGAGCAAGTTCAAGATTAGGTTACCGGACGACGCGGAGCCGCCGCCGAAAGCCAGCAGGATCTAAGCGGTGACCTAGTACCAGCCCAGCGTTCCTTCTCGTTTGGACCGGGCGATTCCCCACCGCAGGATCCAGTAACCGACGGGCAGCAGAATCGCCGCGAAAATCGCGCCCTTGACAAACTCGAACAAGGTGGCGGGATCGCCGAGGGAGGGGTTGGTCAGCATCGCCAGACGGCACAGGTGATACACCCAGGTCTGAGGCAGGAACCAGGAAACCGCGGCCGCTCCCGGGAACAGTATGGAATTCAGGTACACCACCGGGAAGGCAACCCCGGCAAATAGGTTCTGGAGGACATTGATCGCCCAGGTCACCGGGTCGGTGGACTTGGTGACGATGCGGACCCCGGTCGATATCATGGCCAGTCCCATCAGTATCGCCGCCGAGACCACAAATGCGACCACCACCGCCGGAATATCCGCGTTCAGCCGGGCATGAAAGAAGTGCGTGCCGATGAGCAAATAAGGAACGAATGTGAACGCCGAAATGGCGTAGGTCCAGGTGATGTTCCCGATCACAAAAACGGGTGTGCTGATGCCCGTCATCAAGACGGTCTCAAGAGTCCATGGGTTGAGCTGCCGCTCCACTCCCTGGACAATCGGCATGATGAGGTTGCTGATGGCGACACCCACCACCAGGAACGAGATGTAATCGCTGTTGTACATCTCCGGGACCGGCCGTTGTACGTACGCCGCGGCCACACCCCAGGAAAACACCCCGATGAAGATGTTGATCACCTGGGTCACCAGCGCCGTCTTGTACGAGGCCCAGTTCAGCATGTCCCGCTGGGTGAAGGCGGCCACCTGCTTCAGCGGCAACGGTATCTTCACGCTGCTATTCCCCGACCCGGACCCTCGGGACGTGTTGAACGCCGCCGGGTCATTTTGGTGAAAACCTCTTCCAGGGTGGGTTCGCGCGTGTTGACGGCGGCGATTTCGGCGCCCGACCGTGCCACCACCTTCAACACTTGTGACAGTGCTAGCCCTCGATCGACCCGGATCGCCAGCGCTACGCAACAACCGGCCGCGTCCGTCTCCGGCACCACACCCCGTACGCCGGTGATATGCTCCAGCATGTCCAGCATCGGGCGCTGGTCATCGAAAGACAATGGGTCTACGAAAGTGATCTCGAATATCTTCTCGTCGGAAAGGGCGTACTGCACGTTGGCCGGTGTGTCGCATGCCACAATCTTGCCGCGGTCGAGGATGGCGACACGGTCGCAGATATCCTGCGCCTCGGCAAGATTGTGCGTGCTCAGGAAAATCGTCTTTCCCTCTCCCCGGGCCAGTTTGTCACGCAGCAGGCGTCTGAACTCAATGGCAGATGCAGGGTCGAGGCCCGACGTCGGCTCGTCGAAAAGAAGGCACGCTGTGTCACGAAGCAGGGCGCGGCACAGCAGCAATTTCCGCTGCATCCCCGTCGAGTACCGCTGGTAGTCATCGGCCTCCCGGTCCTTCAGCCCGGTGATGGCCAGCAGATAGTCGATTCGCTCCCTGGCTCTCTCCTTTGTCAGCCCGTACAGCATCGCATAGAATTCGAGGTTCTGGCGGCCCGACAACCGCCAGCTGAATCCCCGGCTTTCGGGCAGGACCGCCTGAAGGTTGCGCAGCACCTTCCCGGGATGCTTCCTGACGTCCACCCCGCTGACAAAAACGTCACCCTCGTCGTGGATGACGAGCGTGCACAGTATCTTGATGAGAGTGGACTTGCCCGCCCCATTGGGCCCCAACAGTCCAAAGACCTCTCCTTTGCCAATGGCCAGGTCCACACCCCGCAGCGCCTCGATAAACGGACCTCGCGTCCCTTTGAGGATGGCGGCAATATTGACAAAGGAGCCGACCGACTGACCACCGTGACCACCCCGGGGCCCTTCGCGGCGGGACCGAGTGGGGTATCGTTTGATCAGACCGATCGTCTGGATGGCATAATCCATGATTGCTGCTTTCTGTCCGGCGGGCGGAATGCCCTTGTCCAAATCTACTTCCAACGCGGCAAGGTGTCAAACGTCTGGGATGCTGGCTTGAGGGCCCCAAAACAAGGGGCCGAGGACTTAGTCCTCGGCCCCTTCTCGGTTCGCCTTGACTGCGGTTGGGCTAATGCCCCATGGCCTTCTTCTGATCCGTATCTATCCAGATACACTTGAACCAGTCGTTAATCCCGGCCCAGCCCGTCCAACCAATACCTTCCCAGTTCTTTATCCATGGCCACCATGTCTGGTAGGCATAAGGCGATGGCATGAAGATGGCCCAGGCGGAATTGAGTTCGTAGACGCCCTCATCCTTCATGGTCTTGAAATAATTGTCGATATTCCTCATCGGCCAGTCGGTACCAATCACCTCGCCTACTTTGGTGTAGTAGGGGTCGCGTATCATAGCATCGTTCGAGTAGGCACTTCCGGTCATCGAGCTGCTCATAGGGAGCCCATATGCCCTTAGCTTGTCCGTACCACATATCCTGATTCGTGTTGGCCGCATCTATGGAGTTCCACAGTCCAACCTCTTCCACTTTGATGTCGAGCTGAATGCCGACCTTGGAGAGATAACTGGCAAGCGCGGCCACTTCGTCGGGCTGAGGCTGCTGGGACCAGACCTCTACGGTCGCCTTGAAACCATTGGGATAACCTGCTTCTGCCAGCAACTGCTTGGCTTTGGCTGGATTTCCGCCCTTGATGAACTCCTGGGTCTCAGCCGGAAGCTGTTCCAGAGGAGTGTAGTACTTCTCCCAGGATTTCAGCGGAGGATAAGGGTACGCGAGAAGCTCGCCGTCACCCTTCAGGTAGTCCTTCAGCCAAGCTTGCTTGTCGACCGCAAGGTTCATGGCAACCCTGACCCGGCGGTCCTTGTACGGCAGATTGTCTTTGTCAATGCGGCCGCTGAGTACATAAGTCGATTGGATCCTTCGCTTGTACTGGATGTCCTTGGCAACTCCGAACAGTGAGAGCGCATCGTCGTGGCTGACGGCCTGCAGAATATCAACCTTTCCTGTGCGCATCGCGGTCAGGCGCGTGGCCAGGTCCGGGATGACCAGAAGTCTCACGCTGTCTGCATAAGGCCACTGGTAGTTCTTGCCCGGAAATAACGGGTCGCTCTCGAAGTAGCTCGGATTCTTCTTAAAGGTGAGTGAACTACCAGAAACATAGTCATCAATGAAAAATGGGCCGGAGCCGATAACGTTCTTCCAGCTGGTCATGTCGCCACCGGAGGTCCATACCTCGGGCGGGTTGGTGTAGGCGTTCTCGGCGATTTCCATGAGCATCAGCCCTTGGCCGCCCGCGGGCACTTTGACTTTGACGGTGTACTTGTCAACCGCCTCAAAGGAGTTGGGCCGCCGCGGGTCGCCGGGCAGGACTTTGCCCGTGACCTTCTCGGCCTTGGTCGGTGGATAGCTGGTACTCTGCCAAACGCCGGGGTAGTTGAACTGCATTTCCATGTTCCAGACAACATCCGCAGCGGTTACTTCCCGGCCGTTTACCACGGCGTTCTTGTCAGCCTTGGGATTCAGGAAGTACTTGACACCCTTTCGAATGTGGTAGATGATCGTCGTCGTGTCGGGGAGCTCCCAGCTCTCGGCCAACTCGCCCGTCTCCAGGGTCATGTCGCCGAGCCACCCCCACTGCCAGTCCGTCTGTCCGGTGCCCTGTGGACCTTTGGTCCAGTCCCCCTGCAGCAACTCGTTACTCGTAAACTGCATGTGGGTAACTCGAATAGCTTGCGCCAGAGTGGGGTCCCAGGCCGTCGGATCAGAAGCTAGTGTAGAAGTGATGGTGCCTCCGAATATCGGAGTGAGCTTGCCCGGCTGAAGTCGTCGTGGCCGGTGGCTTAGTCGTGATGCCTCCAGTAGTTGGCGGGACGCTGGTGACCGGTTTTGAGGTTGTCGCCGCCGGGGCGCATGAGGCAACAATGGCGGCAGCGGCAATGAGGCTAGCTGTTGTCAACAGGATGCCTTTCTTGTTCAACTTGTTCCGTTCCTCCTTCTTTGGTACTACGATACAACCAGGTTCTCGAACGCGGTCCACCACCCAACACCTCGACCACCCCTTTTCACGTCGAGATACTAGCACCGTGAGACTCATTTGTCAACGCGCCTTCCGGAACAAATCGAGGCCAATTCAGCGCTTGATGAGCCGACGATCTAATCTGCAGCCGGTTTGACCGCTTTGATGTCCGTCCTGCCGTAGCGACCCAAGCCACCCCTCAGCCTCGGGTCCCACAAGTCCCTGACGGCATCGCCCAGCATGTTCACCCCGTACACCACGATGGCCAGGGCAAGCCCAGGCCAAAGGGCCATCCACGGCGCCTGCAACATGTACCTTCTGCCCGAGCCGCTGAGCATGCCGCCCCAGCTCGGCATTGGCGGGGGAATCCCGAAGCCAAGAAAGCTCAGCATGGCCTCTGAAATGATCATGCGGCCGACAGCCAGCGTGAATTCGATGATAAGGACCGGCATGATGTTAGGTAAGATGTGCTTCCACAGTATCCGGGACACGGAAGCGCCGACCGCATTGGCGGCATCGACGTAGACATTCTCTTTGATGCCGACGACCGCACTTCGAATCGTGCGCGAGCCGTAGAAGCCGCTTGATATGCCGAGCACCAGAATGACCGGGACCAGCCCCTGTCCGACCACTGCCATTACTGTGAGGTAGAGGATGAGTGAGGGGAAACACTGGAGAGCGTCGACAAACCGCTGCACCATGGTGTCGTACCTGCCCCCGTAGAAACCGGAGACCGCGCCCACCATGACGCCGATAACCACGTGGAGGGTAGCTCCCGCCAGGCCGACCATCATCGAGATGCGAGCGCCGTAGATTATGCGGCTGAGCAAATCACGGCCCATGTTGTCTCCGCCCAGCAGGAAGCTAGTCGATGGCGGTGTGAGCCTGAGAGCGAAATTAATGTCGTTGTATCCGTAGGGGGCCAGCACGTTGGCGAAAATCCCAGTCAACAAGAGTATCAAGACGATGATCGCGCCGGCCAGCCCCAGGGGTTTCTCCTTGATTAACCTGACGAGCAGGTCCGCGATCGGGCCGCGGCTCTTCCGAACGGCCGCAGCGCCGCTTGGTACGCTTGCTTGGGCCTGAGCCATCTTCTAACTCCCTACCGGTACTTGATCCTCGGATCCAACCAGGCGTATGTGAGATCAACTGCCAGGTTGACGAACAGGACAACAGCGGCGATGAATACGTTGACCCCGGAGATGATTGGATAGTCTCTGAAGTTCAGAGCGTCAAAAGTGAGCAGGCCGACTCCCGGCAAGACGAAAATCTGCTCGATGACTACGGTCCCGCCGACGACCATTGGAACCATGACGCCGATGATGGTCACGATCGGGATCAGAGCGTTCTTGAGAGCGTGCCTCACGATTACCGTGCTCTCTTTAAGTCCCTTGGCCCACGCCGTCCGTATATAGTCTTGCCGCAATACCTCGAGCATCATGGTCCGGGTCATTCTCATGAGCGTGCCGCCCATAATCATGCCCATGATGAAACCGGGGATAAAGAACTGCAACAAATTGCCGGCTGGATCCTTGGCAAATTGGATGTATTCCAATGAAGGCGACCATCCCCACCAGATGGACGGGTAGACCATGACCATGGTGCCAATCCAGAAAGAAGGCACCGAAATAAACAAAATAGAGATGGTCCTCCCCAGGTAGTCACCGACGGTGTCCTGCCTAATGGCCGAATACACGCCGATGGGAATGGATATGACCAACGCCGTTATCATCGCGATGATGCCTAGTTCGATGGATACCGGCAGTCTCTGAGCCAGCAGGCTAGTAACGCTCTGGTTCTTCCACAGGGACTGGCCCAGATCGCCCTCAACCAGTCCACGGAACTCGCCTGAAGCCTGTGGCATCACTCCAAGCCATCTCAGGTACTGAATGTGCATGGGCACATTAAGGCCCATCTGTTCTCTCAAATAGTCGGCATTCAGCCCCCCCACTGCCCCGGAAGCTCCCATTTGGGCGACCATCATATCAATCACGTCGCCAGGGATGAACCTTACCGAGAGAAAAACCATGATGGTGACCAGCAGCAGCGTCGGGATGATGAGCAGCAGTCGTCTGATGGTGTAGGCGAGCATATCAAACCCCTGGACAGCGCAGAGTCAGCCCATTGTTACACGAGACTCGTTCTAATGTCAACCAGGAATTCTCCTGGCGATTTTCGTGCGCCGCGCCCCCCCAAACCGAATGATCCCACCCGCCCCCGCTCGACGACCGTCGCCGCACTAGATTCTACCACTTTCGTCTTTGCCGGAACCTGACTCGCCACGAGGCCAATGGCGGCAGACGCGCCACGCACTCAAGGGCACCATCTCGAGGGTAGGTCGACGACAATTAATGAGATGAGGACTCGGCCCTGGATGGACAGATGATTGACAGTCCCATGATCATGGTTGGCTTCGCCCCCGGGACACAATACGGTTGCGGACAACTAGCCACACTGTTGATGGTAAATCTCAGACGCGAAGGACATCAATCCGGACTCATACAGGAATGATCATCACGGGGTAGCTGATAGAAAGAACGACCGAACCATGACGAGACGCGGGTGGTTGCACGAGCCGCCGTTCTCACGTCAGCCCCTGTTGCACTTAGCGAACGACCGAGACGACCGCCGGAGCGACGATCAAGACGCTTCCGACGATCAAGCCAATCAAGTACCAGCGTTTCACTACCTGTTTGCCCCCTGTTCGAGATGCCGAGCCGCCTTTCAATACCACCATAGTCTGCCGCGGGTATCGGTACAATAGGCTGGTCAGGCCACTTTTCGCTTACCATGGTCGTAGTCGAGAAGTTTGCCAACAGTGCTGTTGAATAAACCACCGGTTCCCTCGTCGCCGGCACCGGCTTGTGGGCAAACCTCGCCCACGGGGAGCATACGAGTCACACCTTCTGAACGCTGTTGAGTCCGGATCGAAAGACAATAGAGTGGCGGTCCAGGACCGGGAACGCCTCCAAGGCGCCGAGCGCCTCGGACCTCAATGCAGCATCCCGTCGAGCGGCAGACAGGTGGCCGGCATGGTTATCCGGATGGAGGGGGAATAATGAAGACGGTTGTCTTTGTTTGCGCACATAACTCCGGCCGCAGTCAGATGGCCGAAGCTTTCTTCAACCAGATGCACAGGGCAGGGCACAAGCAGAGTCGGCCTGATCATCAGATAATCAAGTCGGACTACAGCATCAGGCACGCCTCGACCGACAACCAGAACAGCTTCTCCTCAAATGGCATCTTGTCGCCCACATAACGCGGATCCCAATTAGCTCCACTCACATCGTCCCCGGCTCCAAGATACTGTCCGAAGGTAACACCTCTGAATTGTGCAACCGCCATAAAGGCCGAGCATTCCATTTCCACCATGAGGCATCCCTCTTCTTTGCGGCGCGATATCTTACCCCTGGTTTCCCGGTAGAAAGCGTCAGTCGTCCAGGTCTTTCCAATTTCATAGTTGATGTTGTGCCTGCGGAGCACAGACTCCAGTGTCCGAACAACGCCAGGATCCGTGTCTACGGTACGGGAAGGTGGTAGGTAGTGGTATGAAGTCCCCTCATCGCGTATGGCCGACGATGGGATCACGACCGTCCCTCGTTTCAACTCCGATTTGAGTACTCCGCCTGATCCGCACGCTATGAACTTACGGCATCCCCTCGCAATCATTTCCTCGAACATGGCCGCGACGAATGGGGCTCCCATCCCAGGGAAGACCACCGCAACCTCCCTGCCCTCAAAACCGACTTTTAGCACTTCCATGGTGAACAGCGGCCCGGCGCCTGTCACGAGCTCACAGAGCGTCGTCAACCTGCCCCTCTGCTTGAGACTAACGATCAACGAACCGTAGATAGGCATCACGCAGCACTCAGGCAGATCAACGATCTTGTAGATGTTGCGCGGTTCGATCAATGCATGAGCGTCAGGATCGAATTCCAGTAATGGGATATTGTCCACGCTTGTACTCTCCACCCGCGAATTTGTGTCAGGCCAGGCGGTAAAACAATAATAGCCTCGTACCTGTTATTTGTCTATTGTTGTTGAGTCATCCTCTTTCGGACAGACCTCCGCGCGCAAGGGCATGCGTGACGATGTACGCCCGGGTTGACAGTGTGCAGACTCCGCTCTATCATGTCGTCGTCGGGTGTTGCCGGTCGGCGGCATCGCCGACAACAGAGAAAGCCACACAGACCCGGGCGAGTCGATAGTCTTCAGGAGGACATATGCCACGAAAGGATCCGGGACCCAAGAAATGCTTGTTCTGCCTCAAGGAAATCGCGTTCAAACCCAGTGACAAGGGCACGTGGGTGCACGTGGACACCAACCAGGCCGAGAGCCAGGTCCCCGAACCCCACACCGCCCGGCCTGTAGGCAACTACTAGCTCATTGCACCACCGAGAGCGTTACTGGCGAGATCCACACCCTCCTCTACGGTCGTCCGCCTTGCGTCGGAGACCGGAGTGCGCCCGTCCTTTTGTGATTGTCCTCCTAAGCAGATCACAGCCTGCCGAAGCGCCGACGGTTCGACCCCGATCCGCTTTGTTCGAACCACTCCGCTGCGCTCCGCTGGCAAGGAGATCCTGGTTTCCGTAAGTAGGGAGACAACCACCTTCGGACAGTGAGCAGCAGCAGAGGAAAACGCCGGCAGGACCAGTGGCCGCGCGTCTAATCCTGGGGTGCTTACCTGGGAACTGCCTGACCTGACGGTTACTCCTCCCACCGATGAACGACTTCTCCCAGACCAAGCCCTCGGATCATACGGCCCTTGGTAATGCTCATCCTGGCCTCGAGGACTCTGACCGGACCGAAGAAAGCAAGTGGGTCGTGGGGCCCGTCGAAGAACTGAACGGCAGCGGTCCCCTTGGTGTCCGTCTTTACCGCCCCCGGCGCGAGCCCCGGAGCGCCGCCGGGCGGGACCGCGCCGCCGATCCGGACCAGTTGGGTCAGAGGCGGAACCGCGGGCGAAGCGTTAGGAATGCGCTTGACCAGGTACGTGGGCATCATGACCGGCCATTCGACGGGAGGGGTGGAACCGGAAATCGTGTAGGCGACCTTCATCAGCGGAATGCTGCCCTGATCCTTCTGCTTGTTACAGGCGACCGTCCAGCCGGCGGCGGTCTGCGTCCATACTATGTCCGCCATCTTCTTGGCCCAGCCCCAGATCTCGCGTCCGGCGATGAGGCCCATATCGCTGTCGATATACTCGATGAGCGTCGTCGAGCCCACTTTGTCAGTCCATTTGACGGGAGCGTTAATCTGAATCTCGTGCACATTGAACCCTTCACAGTCCGGACTCCAGCCCATCTGAAGGACAAATAGGTCCTTGTCGCCATTCTGTTCCAGCGGCCGGGCCAGCGCCCGTTTGATGGCTCCCGGCGGAGCCTGGCATAGGATCTGGAGTTCGTGGTTGTCGTTGAAATGGTGAGGAAGAGGCGGATAGGGCGGTGAAAACTCGGGGGAAGGAATGAAATCGGGGGTCCTGCGCGTAACCATATGCCAGCTCCTTTACCAGCAGGCAGTCCTCAAGCGGCACTGGCGAGTATAAGAGCAGGGATGTCCTTTGTCAAACAAACGTACGGTGGGCGTTGGTGCAAGTATTCCGAAGCCTGCGCTTCCGATTTGACAATTCGAGCAGGTTTGTCCTAACATTTAGGTTAACCTAAATGTTAGGTGTACCTAACTCGGGGACAGCAGACCATGAGCAAGAACATCGAAGAATACCTGAGGAATCTGTATTCCATCACCGCCACCGGCGGAGTTGCCAGCACCAACGAGATGTCCCGCCGCCTTGGAGTCGCCCCTTCCAGCGTCACCGAGATGCTGAAGAAGCTGGATGAGAAGGGCTACATCAAGTACTCGCCATATCAGGGGGCGGTGCTCACCGACACCGGTCTGAAGTTCGGCGAAAAAGTAACGCGCCGGCACCGCCTGCTGGAGCGTTTCCTGTACGATATCCTGAAGCTGGGCAAGGAGAGATTGCATGCTCAGGCCTGCGAGATGGAGCATACCCTTGACGATGAGACCGAGCGGGCTATGTGCAAAATCCTCAAGCATAGAGACAAGTGTCCTGACGATCAGAAGCTGATTCCGCCCTGCGACCTGCGGTTTGACACCTGTGAAGAGTGTCAAGAGAGGGGGGGCGAGAGTTTAGAAAAAGTAGGGAAGCGCCGGATCGAACTGGCGAGCCTATCAGCCCTCAAGGAACACCAAGTGGGTCAAGTCACCTTCATCCGGGGCGACGCCAGACTCCTGCGCCGCCTGTCGGACCATGGACTCACTCTCGGGGCCAGGGTAGAGGTCACCCGTGTCTTCTCCAGGAGAGCCCCGCTGGAAATCGCCTGTCGTGGCTCGAGAATAGCCCTGGACGAGGATATGACTTCCAATGTCTTCGTGGAGAAGGTGGTAGAGGAGGAAAGGGCAAGGGGTCAGGAAACGCTTTCCACGATAAACAAGAAGCTTGAGGAGCGCAACCGTCAAAACAGCATAATGAGCGATATGAGGGAACTACTCCAGTCATGCTCGACCACACAGGAAATGCCCCCCATCGTTATCGGATCTATTGCCAGACTATTCCCGAAGGCCGACGGGGCTCTGTTCCTCATGAATGATTCCCGGAAGGACCTTCAATCGATTGCCCGGTGGGGAAGTTTTCCGGCAGAACCGGATGAGGACCTGTTCGAGCCGGATGACTGCTGGGCTCTGCGCCGCGGGCGAATTCATGAAGTTGAAGACGTTGAGATCGGCCCAATCTGCCGTCATCTCAAACATCCCCCATTCGCGCCCTACATGTGCCTGCCGCTAATCGCCAAAGGTGATATCCTGGGCCTGCTGCATTTGCGGATCAAGCCATCGACCTCTGGAGCCGACAGATGGAACACCATTTTCGACTTGAAAGAGACTGTTGTGATCTTTGCCGAGTATCTGTCCCTTTCAATCGCAAATATCAAGCTCTGGGAGAGACTTACCGACCAGTCGATCAGAGATCCACTGACCGGACTGTTCAACCGGCGATATATGGAAGAGACAATTCAACGCGAGATTCTGCGGGCCACCCAGAATCAGACGAAAATGGGCATCATCATGGCAGACATCGACCACTTTAAGATCTTCAATGATATGCATGGTCATGAAGCAGGCGATGAACTACTCATGAAGATGGCGGACTTTTTCAAGTACGAGATTCGAGGCTCAGACACTGCCTGTCGATACGGAGGGGAGGAATTCACACTGATATTGCCGGGAGCGGCCGCTGAAGGAGCTTACGAGCGAGCTGAACACCTGAGGGAAGCGGTCAAGAATCTGAAGGTGTATTTTCGTGATCGGATGCTCCCTTCGGTTACACTTTCGATGGGAATTGCGACATACCCTGACCACGGAACGGAACTGAAGGATCTCATTCAGGCGGCGGACACGGCCCTCTACCGGGCAAAGGAACAGGGCAGAGACCGGACCGTCATTGGTTGGAACCCCAATAGACTGGCTTAGGTTTTGCGAGGTGCCCCGTGCCGTCGATCCGGTCAGCTGACGGTCTACATTCCAATGTCGACACATCAAGGATCCCGCCGTAACAGTCTATGATATCGTCTGAAAGGTCGCGTAGCCGATCCCTACGGTTGTCGTCATCTGTTGGTACAAGAATGGCGGTACCGATGAAGGCGAATTCCTCACTTCCGCGGAGTGAGTGTCGATAGTAGTCGCAGTACTCCATTCTCCTCCAGTCGCCGTCCGTATTGTCAACAGAATCGCCTGGACGTCCATAAAGATACCACCACAGGATGTGTTTGATTCTATTGGCTTCCCCCTGGCCACTATTACTTCCGTCGTCTTGGGTTGGCGTCCCATAGACCTCGTCCCTGTACCAGTGCTCGACATCGTCAAGGAACCGCGCCATGTCTAGTTTCAAGTGCACTTCGGCCATATGCAATAATTCATGCGCCAGGAGATTGATTCTGAATTCTTCGTCAAAGACGGGTTGGTCATAGCCAAAACTGTAGGGGGGTTTAGAGTAGTATTCTTGCCAATATGGCGACTGTCCAGCTGCGCGAAAGAAATCCGGACTTACTGCAATGAAAGGGGGACGACCTGGGAGTCCGTTGGGGTAGCAGGCAGCGGTACGAGTTGCATGATGAACCATAACGGGTATGCTTCTTAAATATGACCTGAGCCCGGGGGTAAAGAAACCATACACTGCATCCAATTCAGTCTTGCGTATATCGACTGATTCTGAATTTGAAACCGTCTCCAGCAGTCTGGGAATTGCGGCAGTCACTACGGCAACCACGCCATGACCTTGTAGCTCAAGAGCAATTTCCATCGCACAAAGACCTGACCAAACTAGAAAATTCCGGCGCGTGAGTCTCACGATTCCGAACCTCCGTCCCTCAGAGTGACGAGCGTCTGGAATAGCAGTACCCGAATCCCCGTAGCTGTTGCACGCCTCCTACGATGCCACTATAGGCTCATGCGCCCAATTAGCAATACGCAGAAACACGTATTTTCCCCCAAGGAAAGTCGTAGTTTGAACCGCCGACAAGGTCTGATCGCGTTCAGACGCGCCCTTGTGAGGGTCGAGACGGCAACGATGCGTGAGCCTTGGGGAGAAGACGACTATCCTGGCCAGGGTGGACAACCAGAACGACGCATACTGGCGGTGGCCCGGGAGTCCCCAGATCTCAGCAGCCGGCGACTGTCAGCCTGGATCACCAACCATGAAGGCGTTGCCGTGTCCGAGTCAACCGTGTACCGCCTCCCGAAAACGGAAGGGCTAGTGAAACGCCAGGAGACGCGGGTCACGGCCGCCGACGAATACCACAAGCCGAAACCCCAGGCGCGCGTCAAGACGGCAACGGGAGAGCTGAGATGACACAGAAATGACGGGGAGGAAAGAACTCGCGCCAAGCACGGTGGAGCGGGAGACGAGATTCGAACTCGCGACTTTCTGCTTGGGAAGCAGACATTCTACCGCTGAATTACTCCCGCAGGCGTCCTCGATAGGTAAATTCTACGCCAGGACCATGGAAAAGACAAGCGGTTGCCGGCCCGCACACCGGCGCATTAAAGACGTGGCTAACCACGCCGATGGCGCATGACCGGCCGCCGCGTCCTATTTCTTCTTGACTTCCTTGATCCCGGCCAGCTTCTTGGCGAGGGACTTCTTCTCGTCGATGTTGGCGTTCCTCAGTATGGTCATACGGTGCGTTTCGGGCGAACCGCCGCCGTGGATATTGGACACGATGTCTCTACTCTCAAAAGCCAGCTTCTCGATGAGGCGGAAGATGCGCACCCGGTCTTCCGTAGACACGCCTTCGGGGCCCTTCAGGTACTTTGTAAGGAGCGGCCCGATGTCGGGATTGGCGAAGTCCTTATCCGAGGGAATGTCCGCCACCATACCGCCGGCGATTTCGATCATCATCCGGATAACCTCGGCGAGTTCTTTCCCTTCGTACAGCTTGGACGTATTGGAAAGCACGGGGTCAACATTGTAGATGCCCGAAGGGGTCACCGTAGACTCAACCGACGCCGCGATCGAGCAGCCGTAGATGGCCTCGGTAACCTTGAGCATCTCGGCGAGCTTGTTGTTAATGTGCCCGACATTGATCAGACCGTTATAGTCGGCCGCAGTCGCTGCCGCGCCAATCAGGATGTCGCCCACGCCGCACTTGCAGCCGCCGTGAGAATGGCGGTGGTAATTGCCGAAATTACGGACCATGTCGCCGGCATATTCGTACTCGCCGCACAGGAACACCTTGTCCCAGGGCACGAACACGTCCTGGAAGATGACCATCGGGGCGAACTTGCTGAACTCCACGTTCCCCAGGTCGCATCCCTCCATCGCCCTGGCTTCGAGAGTGCCCCGTCCGTAAACATGGACAATCCCCTCGGCATCGGTGGGCACGGCGAAAGCGACGGCGTAGTCCTTGTCGGCCTCTCGCATCTCGCGGGTGGGCACTACCAGACACCACTGGGCGCAAAGCGAGCCCGTCTGGTGTATCTTGGCGCCGCGGACGACGATCCCTTTGCTGTCCCTGCTTACCACGCGGAGGTACATGTCCGGGTCCTTCTGTTGGGACGGCCGCAGGGCGCGGTCGCCCTTGACGTCGGTGACGCCGCTGCAGACTACGAAATCATTTGTCTGGACCTCGCGCACAAAACTGACGAATCGGTCCCAGTACTTCGTCCCGTGCTTCTGGTCGCAATTGTAGACCTCGATGCCCACCGAACTAATAGCATCCATACCGGTGCAGCGCATGTAGCAACCGCCGATGCGCTGCGCCAGATATTTCAGCATCCTGACTTTGGCAAGAAGGTCTTCAGGGCTGGTGTAGAACTTCACGAACCGCGAGACGTCTTCGCCGGTCAGGTCGGATTTGGTGACCAGGTGCTTTCTGCCCTCGGGGTCGTGCTCCAGTTCGAACGTCCTCGCCACAGCAGCTGTCATGTGCTTGATGAGGGGATGTTCATGGACGTTCTCCACCTTTTCGCCCAGAATGTATGCGACCGGGTGAAGTTCCTCAAGTGATTTGCGGTACTGCTTGGCTGTCTTAAGGGCCACTGCTCCAACCTCCTCTAAAGTCGCCTCGGAAAATCAAAGTCTACCATTCTGGCACCCCTTCTGTAAAGCTGGCCAGATACATCCAAATTTGACGCGACATCCCGGGTTGGGCTATGCTGGCAGACACAACAGATGAGACTCTACGAATACGAGGGCGCCGAACTGTTCCGGCGCGAGTCGATCCCCATCCCCGACTACTCCCTGGCGACGGGTCCCGGAGAAGCGAGGCTGGCCGCCGGCCGCATCGGACTGCCGGTGATCCTCAAAGCCCAGGTCCTGACCGGAGGCCGCTGGCTCGCCGGCGGCGTGCAGACCGCCACCACCCTTCAAGAAGTAGAAGAGACCGCCCGGCGAATCTTCAGTTCGCGGATCCGGAACCTGACCGTCGAGCGCTGCATGATTGCCCGCAAACTGGAAGGAGAACGGGAGTATTATCTCAGCATGACGCTCGACGACTATAACGGCACTCCGGTGGCCATCCTGTCGGCGGAAGGCGGGGTAGACATCAACACCACGGCGCGCGCCCGGCCGGAGGTCCTCGTTTCCCGGCAGCTGTCCATTGCGACCGGACTCCGGGACATCGACGCCCGTGAGATGTGCCAGCAGGCCGGACTCAGCGGCTACGAGGAAGAAGGGGTGGCCTCGGTCCTCGTTTCCCTGTACCGGGTCTTCCGCAAGTATGATGCCCTGATCGCTGAAATCAACCCTCTGGTGAAGACCGCCGAGGGGGAGTTCGTGGCCCTGGACTCCAAGGTAGAAATCGATGATTCCAGCCTGTACCGCCACGGCGACCTTAACCTGACCTTACAGTCTCGACCGCTCAACCCCTTAGAGCGGCTGGGGAAGGAAATCGGGGTCACCTACGTTGAGCTCGACGGGGATATTGCCATGATATCCAGCGGCGCCGGTCTGGGCATGGCCAGCATGGACATCATCAGCCGCCGGATGAAGCCGGCCAATTTCCTGGAGACCGGAGGCGCCATCACCGAAGATCTGCTCTTCAAAGCCACTGACCTGGTGCTGCAGAAGAAGGGCGTACGGGCCCTGTTCATCAACATTTACGGCGGGATCAATCCGATCCACGAAGGCGCCCGGGGAATCGTCCGCTACCTGAAGGAGCGAAACATCCGTATTCCGGTGGTGGCCAAGGCACTCGGCAATCACCAGGAAGAGACCTGGGAGATATTCAAGGCAAACGGGGTGCATGTTGTGGACGACGTTTCCACCGAGGCCGGAGTCGAACTGCTGGCGCGGTTGCTGGACCAGGGTCAATGAGCATCCTGCTTGACCGGAATACCCGGGTCCTCGTCCAGGGCATCACCGGACGCGCCGGACGAACACAGACCAGATGGATGCTGGACTACGGCACCAACATCGTGGCCGGGGTGACACCGGGCAAGGGCGGCGACACCGTCGAAGGCGTCCCCGTGTACAACACCGTTACTGAAGCGGTCAGGGAGCGGGGTGCCGAGGCGTCGGTCTTCTTTGTTCCACCCCCGGGCGTCAAGGAAGCCGTCTTTCACACGATCGATGCCGGCATCAGACTCATCGTCGTCGTTACCGAGCACGTTCCCGTTCATGACGTCATGGAGATCCGGGAATACGTAGCCGGCCGGCCGGTGCACATCATCGGACCGACCAGTCCCGGCGTCATCACCGCCGGTGAGGCCAAGATGGGCATAATGCCGGCCAACATGTTCACTCCAGGCCGCATCGGCATAATTTCGCGCAGCGGTACACTCTCCTACGAAGTCAGCGTCAACCTGGCAAAGGGCGGCTTTGGCCAGAGCACCGTCGTCGGCATCGGGGCAGACCCGGTGGTGTTCACCAACATGCCCGAAATCCTGAGCCTGTTTGAAAGAGACCCTGGAACTGACCTGGTGGTGGTGGTGGGGGAGGTGGGGGGCATCCAGGAGGAGAAGGCCGCCGAGTACATCGATCGCTGGATGACCAAACCGGTGGTCGCCTACATTGCCGGAATCTCGGCTCCGGCGGAGAAGCGGATGGGCCATGCGGGAGCCATCATCCAGGGCGACGGCAAGGGCACGCCGCAGAGCAAGATGGCTGCCCTCAGGGAAGTCGGCGTCGACGTAGCCGAGTACCCCGCCCAGGTTGTGGAACTGGTCCGCAGGCATCTCATGCCGGCAGCGTACCCACCGTAATCGCCGTTCTTGGGCGACATCGCACGCTGCTTTGCAGCTATGCCTCAACCCCATCGTCGGTTTTCACCGGGAACCCGGCGGTGTTAGAATAGCCCGGTGCGCACGCGTCTCAGGCGATTCTTCAGATTCATGCCCCGCGTGGCGGCATGGGCCAGGCGCCCGCTGGAAAAGCACCGCTGGCTCTTCATTTCCCTGGCTGCCATACTCCTGATTACCGCCGGGCTGATTCGACTGTGGGCGGCGCCGATTTCGGCCGGTCCCGACGTCGGCCAGTTCTGGGGCTTTGCCCGCCTCTTCCAACTCCACGGTCTGGATTTCTACCGGTATGCTGACGGCAGCGACCGCATTCTCCCGGTCCAGGGCTGGGGCTACGTGTACCCGCCAAATTGGTTGCTCTTACTCCGGGTTGCCCTGGCGGCCTCTCCCGGTAGCCTGGCCGTCGACGACTTCGTCAGCGTGGCATGGCGGGTCGCCATGAAGGCGCCGATCATCACTTCCGACCTCGCCATCGGATGCCTGCTGCTGTGGGCGGTGCCCGGTTCCCGGTTTCGCAAGCTGTTCTTCGCCGGCATCTGGCTGTTCCACCCAACATCGTGGTACAACTCCGCCGTATTCGGCCAATTCGATGCGATCGCCGCCGCACTGCTTCTGGCTGCCCTCATCATGTTCACCCGGGGGCATGACCGGCCCGGATTCATACTGGCGGCCCTGGCCGTGATGACCAAGCAGCACGCCGCGCTCCCTGCGCTGTTCATGGTGGCCGCGGTCAGCCGTCAGATTGGCGGGCGCCGCCTGCTGGCCAACTGCGGAATCGTTCTGGGGATGGCCCTCGCGATCTCCCTGCCGTTCGTTTTCCACGGCAACCTGCTGCCCTATCTGCGCGCCGTCCTGTTGCCGGCCCAGGCGCCCGCCTACCAGCTCCCGCTGGTGTTCACTTTCAGCGGCAGTGGCGCCATCATTACCTACCTTCACGAGACCTGGGACTGGAATACCGAGTATCTGCTGCGGTTCAACTCTCCCCTGCTGGCTGTAGCGACACTCATTGCGCTCAGCCTATGTTATGTAAAGAGAGTCAAAATAGAACAAGCGGCGCTGGTGGGCATACTGCTATTCGTTGGCCTGTTCTACCGGGTGAACTACCAGTACCTGGTCATGTATTTGCCTCTAGCCATCCTCGCATTGTCCCGACCCCAGAAATGGATTGAACGCAGCCTGACCATTGCCTTGATCATGCTGCCGGCGGCGTGGATATGGCTGTTCGACATCTCCTTCTGGTTCTGGGGCTTCACCCCTCGCCCCGTCGAAGTGCCGCCCATACTGGACCGGATCGGACTGACCAACTTCGTACCGGACCTCGTTTTCGTAATCATGGCTACGGTATTGATGCTGCTGTCACTGGGCTACGTTACCACCGCCATCGCCCGCCGGCGCGTTCCAGCTTCTTGACGACGGCTCCGGCCGCATATTATATTGCCCTCACCCACATCTACCACCATGAAGAGTCGAACACCTGATACCACTGAGAAAGAGCCGGCGCTTTCCGACACACCCACGGGGGCCGGCCCCAAGGTTGGCCGTTTCAGCCTGAGAAGCGTCCGCACATTTGAGTCGCTCAAGAGCTCGGGTTACCGTTTCTATTTCTTCGGCATGGTCGGGCAATGGGGCGCCATGAACATGCAGATGGTCACCAAGTCCCTTCTTCTGTATCGTTTAACCGGTTCCGCCGCCATGCTCGGCATCATGGCCCTGGCAACGGCGATACCGCAGATACTGCTCTCGCTGTTCGGAGGAGCCATCGCCGACCGGGTCAGCAAGAAAGTCGTCCTTCAGATCGGCCAACTCGCCTCGGCCCTTGTTTCTCTCAGCGTTGGGGTGGCACTGACGACCGGTTACCTGAGTCCGGACAATCCGGGATCGTCGTGGGTATTGATCGCGCAATCAGCCGCCCAGGGCAGCATTATGGCTCTGATGATGCCGTCCCGCTCTGCCATCATTCCCGAGATAGTAGGACCGGGACAAGTGATGAACGCCATGGCCCTGAACAGTCTGGGCATGAACACCCTCCGTCTACTGGCCCCTGCTGCCGCCGGTTTTATCATTGACTTCACCGGGTTCGCGGCCATCTTCTTCTCGATGGCCGGACTTTACCTTATGGCTGTGGTGCTCACCAGTTTCATTCGCACCAGGCCGGTCGCCGTGCAGCCCATCGGTACCCGCAAAGGCACCATGAGCGACATAGTGGAGGGGTTGAAGTACATCTGGCACGAAAGCACGACTGATTCATGATCCTGGCCTTCACCCTGATTGTCGTGATCCTGTCCATGCCCTACCAGATGCTGATGCCAATCTTCGTTGACGACATCCTGCAGGTTGGAGCATCCGGCATGGGCCTGCTCATGAGCATCTCAGGAATTGGGGCAATGACCGGTTCCCTTATATTAGCCTCAATACCTAACAAGAAGAGGGGCGTGTTGCTCCTGGGGAGCAGCCTGCTGCTCGGCTTGGCTCTGGCCGCCTTTGCTTTTTCCCGCTCGATGGCCCTGTCGATGGGCATCATGGTCTTCGTGGGTCTTGGGCAGGCCGGACGTATGACCCTTGGTACAACATTGCTGCAGTCCTACGCCGACGAGAGGTATTTCGGACGGGTTATGAGCATCAACATGATTGATATGGGTTTGAGCAGCCTCGGGACTTTTGTTGCAGGCTTGATCGCCCAGGATATCGGCGCCGACCTGGCGATCGGCGGGTTTGCCGCCATTCTCGCCGTCGCGTCACTCCTTTCCCTCGTGTTCCTTCGGCGGGTGAGGAGGCTCGACTAGAGCCGCGCTGACATCTCGTTCCCCCCGTTGACTGACACGCCCGCCGGGTAGTAGAATCACCGGGACGGCCGGACACGCGCCCCGATCGGCGATTTCTTACGGAGGAGACCAGAATGGCAGCCAAATCCCCGGCGGAACTCTACGAAGAAAGAGAGAAACGGTTAAGAGACGCTATCGAACTCAGGGTCCCGGACCGCGTCCCGATCGTTCTCACCATGAACTACTTCCCCGCCCGGTACGTCGGTGGGCTCACCGTCGCAGACGCCTACAGCAACCCGGTCGCTTGGAAACGGGCGACCACGCAGACGGTCCAGGCGCTCGAACCGGACATCCACGCCGCCGCGGCCGGAGGGTCGGGTGGGGCGCTGGCGGCCCTTTCTCCCAGGCTGTTCAAGTGGGCCGGTGATGGACTGGGACCGAACGTGATGCACCAGTATCTCGAAGGCGAACCGCTCAAGGCGGAAGAATACGACCTGTTCCTGTCCGATCCCGGCGACTTCACCCTGAGGGTCTACCTCCCCCGGGTGTGGAAGAGTCTCGAGCCCCTTGCCCGTCTTCCCTCGCTTCAATCCCTGTGGGGAGGATCGACACTGCCCACCCGGGCCGGCGCCTTCAGCCTTCCGGAGGTCAGACAAGCCTTCGAAGCACTCTTCAAGGCAGGCGAAGAACAAGAAAAATACGGCCAGGCCGGTGGCAGAATTGATGAAGAACTGGCCAGCCTCGGTTTTCCTTCGCTGTCGCAGGGGAATGCCGCCGTACCATTCGACGTCATATCGGACCACCTGCGCGGTATGGCCGGGGCCATGTTGGACATGTACCGGTGTCCCGACAAACTGGCTCAGGCGTGCGAATTGATACTGTCACGGTCCATTTCCACCGGGCTGATGGCCCTGCAGAGCAAGCGCGGCAACCCCAAGCGGGTTGGCAGCGCCCTGCATCGCGGGTCCGACGGTTTCATGGCGTTGAAACACTTCGAGAATTACTACTGGGCTACCTTCAAGAAATTGGTCCTGGCCACGACCAACGCCGGGCTTATCCACGTCCCTTTCTACGAGGGGAACTGGGAGCAGCGCCTTGAATACCTTCTCGAACTGCCCAAAAAGAAGACCATCGCCCGGTTCGCTCTGACCGACATGGTCCGGGCCAAGGCCGCCCTCAAGGGCCACACGTGCATCATGGGCGGCGTCCCGCACGGCCTCCTCCAGGTTGGCTCGCCTTCCGAGGTTGAGGACTACTGTAAGAACCTGATCAAGACCTGCGGCAAAGACGGTGGTTTGATCATCACCACCAGCACCGGTATCACCCACGAAGCGCGGCCGGAGAATGTCAAGGCGATGATCGATGCGGTCAAAAAGCACGGTAGATATTAGTTCGGCCAGGAGCGCGATGGATAAGATAGCTTCGTCCGAGATAACGGCCGAGAACCTGTACCTCTCCCGTCGCAAGTTCCTGGCGGCCGGCGGCGCCGCCGTCGCCGGCGCCGCCTTGATGTCTGCCTGTCGCGGTCAAGGTCCCACACCATCAGCCACCGGCTTCTGCGGTGATGCCCGGGCTGAGGCGAGCGCCGATGAGCTCGGTGCAAAGCTGACCACCTGCGAGAACGTCACCAACTATAACAATTTCTATGAGTTCTCTCTCGATAAGGAGAATGTCGCCGGCCTCGCCGCGGGCTTCCGAACGTCGCCCTGGACAGTCGAAGTTGGCGGCCTGGTGAACAAGCCCCGTTCGTTTCAGGTGGATGAACTGCTGAAGACATTCCCGGCTGAAGAGCGAGTTTACCGGATGCGCTGCGTCGAGGGCTGGTCGATGGTGATCCCGTGGTTGGGCTTCCCCCTCGCCTCCCTCCTCAAGGGAGTAGAACCGACGTCACAGGCCAAATACGTCAGATTCGAGACCGTCTTCGACCCCGAGCATATGCCCGGACAACAGGCCCGGAGCATTCAGTTCCCTTATGTCGAAGGGCTGAGGCTGGACGAAGCCATGCACGGCCTCACCATACTGGCCACGGGGCTCTACGGAAAGCCTCTGCCCGCACAAGACGGAGCCCCGATCCGGCTGGTGGTCCCCTGGAAGTACGGATTCAAGAGCATCAAGTCGATCGTGAAGATAGAACTCGTCGCCGAGATGCCGGTGTCGGCCTGGATGCGAGAGTCGCCCCAGGAATACGGCTTCTACGCCAACGTCAACCCCGACGTCGACCACCCCCGGTGGTCTCAGTCGAGTGAGCGACGCATCGGTGAACTAACGCGACGGCCGACGCTGTTGTTCAACGGTTATGGCACAGAGGTGGCCGGACTCTACGCCGGGATGGATCTGGCCAAGTTCTTCTAATGCAGAGCTCGAGATTCCGGCGCCTGACGGTACTGGTGCATCCCCTTGCCCTGCTACCCTTCTTCGTGATGGCCGCCGATTTCTGGCGGGGCGGCCTGGGGGCCAACCCGGTCAGGGAAATCCAGCTTCGTACCGGCATATACGCCCTCTTCCTCTTGATAGCAACGGTGGCCTGCACGCCACTGTACACCTTGACCGGCTTTCGCTCCGTCCTCCGGCTCCGCCGGACGCTGGGACTCTATGCCCTCCTGTACGCCGGCCTGCATTTCCTCAACCTGATCGGCTTGGACTACCTTTTCGACCTCAAATCCCTGTGGCGGGACGTGGCCGAGAAACGCTACATTCTGGCCGGTTTCCCGGCCTTTCTGATCCTGCTGGCGATGGGTATCACGTCGACCGGCTCGGCGCAAAGAAGATTGGGCAGGAGTTGGAAATGGATTCACCGGTTGGTGTACCCGGCGGCTATCCTGGCAGTCGCTCACTACTTCTGGCAGGTTAAAGTCGAGGTGCCGGGACCGGCCATCTACGGCGGTATTCTGCTCTTACTGCTGCTGGGCAGATTGCCGATCCTAGAGCGGCTGGCCGCCAGACTCCTCCCATGGCGAAGGAGAAACAGAGACACTGCCCCCGGGGACAGCCATTCAGCGCCGGGCCCGATTCCCTGACGCTTTCCTCACGGCGGCACCCAGGAGCGCCCCGACCGCACCACCGGCGATGTCGCCGACAATGAAGCCAACCGCCCCAGCCAGTCCGGCGCCGACCATGCCCCCGATCAACAGCCCGCAAGTCATTCCGATAACGACGTACCAGTCGGCTGGTTTCCGAGCGTTTCGTCTGTAAGGATCACCCTGGGTGACATCATACATGCCGTTGGTCCTTCGACTGGGGACCCGCACAGCCCACGGAGAGATTGCCGGGCCCCCCTTTCCGCCAGCCATTATATCCGCCGACGCGGACCGGGCGACAAATCAGTGTACCTGCACCCCCGCCATCGTCTTGTTTTTCGCCAAGCCCCGGTTTCCGGTACGGGTGTTACCGGCTATAATACTGACCATGGACGAGAACACAATTCTGCGCGAGAACCTGGTTGCCCTTCTCACCGGCGAGCATGCCCGAACTCCATTCGAAGAAGTGTTTGCCGAGTTCCCGGAGGACCGAATCAACGACTCCTTCCCGAACTCGTCCTCCACTCCCTGGGACCTACTCGAGCACCTGAGGCTCGCCCAGGAAGACATCCTCGATTTCATCCGGAATCCCCAATACAAAGAAAAGGAATGGCCGCGGGAATACTGGCCCCCAAAGGGAACCCGGGCAGCCTCTGCGGACTGGAACGCATCAATCGCCGCCTTCAAGAAGGACTTCACGGATCTCCGGCGGATGATCGAGGACCCCGCCAGGGATTTGTACGCTGAAGTGCCCTGGGGCCAGGGCGAGACTTTCCTGCGGGAGATCGTCACCGTGTCCAACCACAACGGTTTCCATCTCGGCGAGTTCGCTATGATGCGGCAGGCAATGGGTACGTGGGGCCGAAACCATCACGGGTAGCCGTTGAGCGAAGCTATCCCCTTACCTCGGCTTCCTGCCGGCCCATCCCCGCACTTTGTCCAGCGCCATCTCCGCCCCCCGCACCAGGAACTTGTCCGCGTCATCCACCGTATTGAATCTGAACCCTCTGTCCAGCGCCCATTCGATGTTATCCAGTGTGGCAAACATGCCGGCGCTCTTGTTATGTCTCCTCGACGATGACAACACGCGATCGAAAGCCGCCAAGTACCGGGGCTCGTCCCACTTCGGCGGTATGCCAAATCCCAGGCTGCATGAGAGGTCGTAGGGGCCGACATAGCAGGCATCAACACCGTCCACCGAGAGAATATCGTCCAGATTGTCGAGCGCCGTCTGCGTCTCAATCTGCACTGCGATGAGCAGTTGATCGTTGGCCGTGCCGTAGTACTCAGGGTCCAGCATCGCCGCCCGCCTCGGCCCGTAGCCCCGCAGACCTTGTGGCGGGTACTTGCAGGCGCGAACCGCGGCTTCAGCCTCCTCTCTGGAGTTCACCCAGGGGATGAGGACCCCGTACGCCCCGATATCGAGGACCCGCTTGATGACCACGGGGTCGTTCCATTGCGGCCGAACGATCGGAACGCAGTCGGTACCCTTCATCGCCTGCATCAGGCTCTGCATTGTCTCAAAACCCAGCGGGCCGTGCTCGGCGTCAAGCAGTATCCAATCAAACCCCAACCTGGACAGCCACTCGGTGATATCGGGATGGCCGATCTCGACAAAAGTACCGATCACCGATTCACCCGGCCTTAACCTTCGCCTTGAGCAAGTT
Source organism: uncultured Chloroflexia bacterium (assembly GCA_963735055.1). Taxonomy (GTDB): domain Bacteria; phylum Chloroflexota; class Dehalococcoidia; order Dehalococcoidales; family UBA2162; genus JBBITI01. The sequence goes on from CAVTJN010000019.1 coordinate 518,796, forward strand.
CTTCATCGTGTTGTCCTCCAGAGCCGGCAGTCTCCGGCCGGCTGTAGCAACCGGCCGTCTCACCAATCTACTCCCCGCGCCAGGCCGTGTCAAAAACGGAGGACAGTTCGAAGTTGCTCAAAGCCGGGTCCTCTTTGACACTCCACCGCCGCAGCCACGTCCCCCGTTCTTTGCGCCGGTACATGTTTATGTATACAGATTTCCATAGATGTCGTCTTGGACTGAGGAGAGCCGCTGCCACGGACCGACAGAATGACCTCGCAACGCTCCGGACACTGGTGACCGCTTTCTGTGAACGCGCCGGCTACCTTATTTCGCCCCAGGCAGACGAGATCCTGCGGGACATCGTGCACATGAAGGAAACCCTGGGTGACTTCTACTGCCCCTGCCAGACTCAGAAGACCTCGGAAACGGTGTGCGTCTGCCAACCCGTCCGCCAGGGACTGGTCGACATCATGGGAGCCTGTTTTTGCGGGCTGGTATTGAGAAAAGACTAACGCGAGGGAGGGAATCATGTCGGAGATAGGTAGAGTCGTCAACGCACAAAGGTTCACCCAAGGCCTTACGGTCGAGGACTATTTGAGTTCGATCGGTGACAACAAGTCCCGGTTCGAACCGCACATCAATGCGTTTAAGCTCAGCCCCGCCGATGCCCGTTATTTCGGTGATGTTGTGAAGAGCCTGGGAGCAGTCAAGGTGGTAGGCATCGGCGAGGACTGGTGCCCTGACGTCCACCGAGGCCTGCCCATCGTCGCCAGGATCGCCGAAGCCAGCGGCATGGAGTTACGGTTCTTCCTGCGCGACAAGAACGTCGATCTGATGAACCTGTTTCTCAAAGAAGGCAAGTACCAGTCGATTCCGGTGTTCGCCTTTTTTGACCGCGGATTTCAACCACCTGGGCCACTGGATCGAGCGGCCGGCAGCGGCCACCAAATTCCAGGACCAGATCCGGGCGGAACTGGCACAGTTGAAACTGAACGAGGACGATACCCGAAAGGCGATGCGCGAAAGGACGGCGCCGCTGACGGAGAGTTGGCGGCAGGAGACGGTGAGGGAACTCAAGGAACTGCTGTCGCAGTCGGCCACGGGGCCGCGTTGAGTCGCATCTTAGCCTGAGTCATCGCCTTTAGGTTGTTCGGGGCCTGAGGCCGGAGCCGGTCCGAGAATTAGACGATCCCCTTCAGGAAGACGCTGACATTCCAGAATATGATCGCCGTGTAGACCACTACTGATACCACCGTTACCGCCAGTGCATGCCTGGGCCGGATCTTGTGAATGTCCCAGAGGATCAGGGCGGCGAGCAGGGCTCCCGCCACCTTAATCAACACTGAGTCCGGTCCGGCCATGCCCCTCAAAAACGGATTAGCTTCGTAGCCCAGTCCACTGCTGATCAGGGAACGGCTGACCAGACCATCGGTGACGAACAACGCCACCAGGACCGCCAAGAGGTGCGTGATTGTCAGGTCGGACGGCCATTGTAGTGCGGTCTTCAACATGGTTCCCTGCGAGTTCGCTATGGCGGCTAAGCTGTGCGGCGCTTCGCACCGCATCGTCGCCCGCGGCCCATTACCCACGGGTCCAAGCTCATCTTGTCCACTCCCCGTGCCGCGTGTATGTGGGGCCAGGCGGCGCTGACCAGTTGATTCCGGACCAGGTCACCCCAGAAACGCCGATCACAAATCCGGTTGGCCCGTCAAAGAGGTACGTCGCCCTGGGCGTCCCCGCCAATACGCCGGTCATCTGGGTTGAGTCGGTGGGCCACGACACCGGTGTCCGCGAGGTAGGCGATAGCGGCCGTCTCCACGTTGGCCAACTCGGTGTTGGCGGCGTTTCTGGTGCTGCCCTCGACGATTGTGCCGACGTTGGGAATGACGATTCCGGCGAGGAGACCCATTATCGCCACCACGATCAGCAACTCGATCATGGTGAAGCCCCGCTGGTCGGTTCCGAATCTCAAGAGCACTCCTTCTGGTCGTGACATCGATACGGTTTCTTCATTCTATTGGCCGCGCCCGGGGGGCGACAATAGGGAGATAGTGCCCCGATGGGGCCGTACTTTCGTTGGAATCGCTGGTCCGGCGGACAGGCTCGTTGTTTTGCAGTGGCGCGACCTTCGGTCTATTATGGTTTCAGAATCATAAGCCGACTGGTCTTGTTTCGAACCTTTAATGCTTAAGCCATCACGTCGCAACGAAGGTGCCGCCTGGAAACGGCGTTTCCGGGCTCCGACAATCGCCGCGGCACAACTGGCGCGGTCCAACCCGCCCAGAGGCGTGGTAACCGGCACGGCGACCGGTCAATACCAGCTATACGCCTGGGACGTCAACTCCGGCAGCCTCCGGCAACTGACGCACCAACCAGGGGGAACCGCGTTCGGCGCCATCTCGCCGGATGGCCACTACGTCTACTACCTCCAGGATGACGGCGGGGACGAAATCGGGCATTTCGTGCGCGTGCCGTGGCTAGGCGGCCCACCACAGGACATCACCCCGGCTTTGCCCCCGTACTCGGCCTTCGGGCTGAACTTCAGCCGGGCGGGTAACATGATCGGAAGTGTCTTTTCGGATAATGATGGTTTTCACGCCCTCCTTCTACCGGTGTCCCCGGAGGATGTCATCGGTGCGCCCGCCGAGTTTCACCACGCTAGCGGTCTGATGTTCGGGCCTGCCCTTTCCCACGGCGGCGAGATCGCCGTCATTACATCCACCGAGCGGACCACCTTCCAGCACAATGGACTGATGGCTTTTGACACTACTTCCGGCCGACTGGTCGGCGAACTCTGGGAAGAGGGCGCCAGTCTGATGGCATCCGGTTTTTCGCCTTTGCCCGGCGATCGGCGGATCCTGGCGACATCAACCGGGACCGGATACACGCGCCCCTTCTTCTGGAATCCGGTGAGCGGCGAACGGACGGACCTGATTACCCCCGGCATCGCCGGCGACGTGTCGCCCATGGAGTGGTCGTTGGACGGTACCCGAATTCTGCTCGCCCAGTCACAAATGGCGGTACAGCGTCTTCTCCTCCACGATCTGTTGACCGGCAAGACAACGCGGCTTGATCACCCGGGTGGCTTCTACGGCCTGGCCGCCCCTTTTACTTCGGCAACCGCCATCGGCGGCGACGAAATCGTGATCGGCTGGCAGGACTCGACCCACCCGCCGCAGTTGGTCGCCCTGGATGGCCACACGGGGCGAAGAACCCGTACCGTCCTCCCCGCCGGCCGTGTGCCGCGGGGCAGGCCCTGGCGGCCTGTGACGTTTTCGTCCGGCGACGGGGAGACGATTCAGGGCTGGCTGGCTGTGCCCGAGGGAAAAGGCCCTTTCCCAGTCATCCTGCACACTCACGGAGGGCCCGAGACCCAGACCGTGGAATACTTCATGCCCAATAGCCAGGCGTGGCTGGACCACGGTTTTGCGTGGCTCGCCATCAACTACAGGGGCTCGACGGGTTTCGGCCGCGCCTTCCGGGAGAAGATATGGGGCAATCTCGGCCAGTGGGAGGTCGCCGACATGGTCGCAGCCCGCGACTGGCTGATCTCAGAAGGGATTGCCGCCGAAAACCAGGTGTTTCTTCACGGTTGGTCCTATGGCGGCTATTTGACGCTGCTCGCGCTGGGAAGACACCCTGATCTGTGGGCCGGCGGCCTTGCCGGCACCGCCACCGTTGACTGGGCGCTGGAGTATGCCGATCTCTCCGCCGCCATGAAGGGATACTCGGTTGCCCTCATCGGAGGCACGCCCGATGAGAAGCCTGCCCAGTATGCGGCCGCCTCTCCCATGACCTACGTGGACCGGGTCAAGGCCCCGGTGCTTATCATCCAGGGCCGAAAGGATACCCGGACTCCGGCCCGTCCGGTGGAGGTGTACGAAGCCAGGATGAAGGCTCTGGGCAAGTCCATCGAGGTCCACTGGTACGAGGAAGGCCATCTGGGCGGCGGAGCCGAGCAGGAAATCGAACACCAGGAGATCATGATGCGCTTCGCTTACCGGATACTCGGGCGTTCACCCGGGGAGGGGAGCATCGACGGATGACGGCGCCAGCCGGGGGTTGCGGGCGCGAACACCGCTCTTCCCGCAACTCCCCGGCATCGCCGATTTGGCACGGCGTCATTCACCTGGCCGGGATTCCAGTATGCCCCGGTGTCGAACGAGATCATACGGTAATAACTACCGATACCCGAACCGGCCGCCAGCAACATGTCCTCATAGGTCATGCCCTGCCACAACGCCGTGTACACCCCCACCTCCTTGGGCTGTATCTCAAGGTCAACGCCGACTTTGGCCCACATCGCCTTCACGGCTGACAGAAAATCGACGTTGAAGACCGTGTTCGAACACACGATCTTGGCCTTGAAGCCATTGGGATAGCCGGCCTCCTTGAGGAGGACTTTGGCCTTTTCCGGGTTATACTTGTACAGTTCCTGCACCGACGCCGGGGCTTCGGCCAGCGGTAGATGCATACTGGCATATTCCTTCAGCAGCGGGAACGGCCAGACATACACCTCGGCATCGCCCCGGTACAGCTGACTCGAGATCGCGTTCAGATCGGTGGCCATGAACAACGCCCGGCTCACCCGCACGTCGCTGGTTGGATATGCAGAGCCATAAAGGTGCATCGCTATTGAATTCGTGCCGTGCTCCAGATACTTCTTCTGCTGAAGTCCCGAGACGGTCTTGGTGACCGCCTCCGCGTCGTCCAGCATGTCCACCCTGATCTGGTCTATCTTGCTCGTCCGCAATGCCGCCTGCGCCGTCGACAGATCGGTTATCACCAGCAGCTTGACCCCGTCAACATATGGCAATTGGCTGCCCTTTCCAGGCCCCACCGGGTCTTTCTCCCAGTACTTGGTGTTCTTGGCAAAGGTGGCTTGACTACCTTCAACGTAGTCCGTGATGGGTGTCAAGTCATGCCGCGACGGGCCCTCGTTGACTTTTCCCGAGGTGCTGGACTACCATCTATTGCGGCAGGCCCTACCCCACCCCCACCATGCGAAAGGAGATGTCTTCATGACCGAAAGCAAAGCGGCCCTTTACCGGAAGGAGCAACAACGGATCAGAGCCGGAATCGAGCGCAAGCACGGCAAATCGGCGGACCAACTCTTCCAGGAGAGAGAAAAGCGGGCGCGTGATGCCATTGAGTTGAGAGAGCCTGACCGCGTCCCTTTGACCATCAATGCCGACCCGGCCAACTACACCAACGTCAAGCGCTCCGCGGCCTACTATGATCCCATCGGCTGGAAACGGGCGGTCAGGCAGATTACGGTCGAATTCGAGCCCGACATGTGCAATGCCGGATTACCGACTTCCGGGGCGGCGTGGGAAGCGCTGGGTGTGGCCAACCGTCTCTGGCCCGGCGGAGCGCTCCCACCGGACTACGAATATCAGTTCATTGAGATGGAGTTCCTGAAGGAGGATGAGTATGATATCTTCCTTTCGGATCCCACCGATTTCATGATACGTTACTATTTCCCGCGGATGTACGCGGCCCTGGCCCCGCTGTCCAAGCTTCCTCCACTCGGCGTGATTCTCAGTGGCTTTGAAGGGGTGACCCCATTGTTCGCCACGCCCGAATTCGAGAAGGTGGCCATGGCATTGCTGAAAGCCGGAAGGGCAACGCGGCGCTTCCGCCAGGCGATCGGCGATTCTTACAGCGATCTTGCTGAACTCGGGTTTCCCCCATTTTCCCAGTTGGGGGGAGGGGGTGTGGGCGGCGCCCCCTTTGACACCGTTTCCAGCTTCCTGCGGGGCATGAAAGGTTCCATGCTGGATATGTACCGCCAGCCGGACAAACTGCTTCGGGCATGTGACATGATCCTCGACAAGCGGATTGCTCACGCCACCCCGGTGGATCCTGCCAAGCGGGGCAACGCCCGGAGAGCCGGAATGCCGCTGTGGCGAGGGGACAAATCATTCATGTCCGACCGGCAATTCAAGAAGTTCTACTGGCCGGGTCTGAAGCGGGCCTTACAGGCGACGATAGACCTGGGCTACGTGCCCATCCCCTTCTTCGAGGCAGAATTCGGCGACCGCCTCGAGTGCCTCCTGGAATTGCCCAAGGGCAAGATAATCGCTTCGGTTGAAGACGTGGACACCGCCCGGGCCAGGGATATACTGAAGGGACATACGTGTGTGCTGGCCAGAGGTCCTTTCTCTTTGAAGCTGGCATCGCCCGGCGATGTAGCCGACTACTACAAGGGAGTCTTCGACAAGTACGGGAAGGGGGGCGGTCTGCTCCTAAACGTCAGGCTGCCCGACCAGGGTAACATTAGTGATATTAAGGCGATGCTCGCCTCGATCAGGGAGTACTGCCGCTACTAGCTCATCTCCGGAGGTACCCCTGGTCAGCGTTCCTGTTGACAACCGGGAGAGCCTTGGGTGTAAGCTGTACAGACAAGCGAAGGACAGGTCTGAGATGTTGGGATCTCTTTTCCAGAAACGTCCCCGGCGGCCGCCCCCTGAGAATCTGAGGGCGGTGGCCGACAACAAGGGAACGAAATCTGTTGACTCCCGGGAACAATCCCCGGCACCCCTCACTGCCACCGGAAGCGGCGAGGTGCCTCACGAGTTGGAGAGCCCCGGGAAGAAGGGCCTGGTGGACCTGCTGGCCGAGCTCGAAGCCAACCGTAAGGCAGCCGGTGAAGCCTCCGCCGAACAATTGACTGCCCTGCGGACCGAAGCCTGGGACGGCAGTCAGCGCGCCGTACACTCCCTACCCGCCGATCTGCAAAACGATCTGTTCGGCATCTATGCCGACATCAATCTGTTGAACCAGCTTGTCTGGCTTTCGTCCGAGTTCCAGCCTGCCGGCCCTTCCTTGCGTTCCCGGTACGTCTCCCTTAGCCTGGACATCGCCCACCGGCTTAACGAAGTGGTCCGGTCGCCGCGTTTCTGAACGCTCTTGAGGCCGTTGACAGCGTTTAGTCAATAATGTAACCTGAAAAATGCTTGGAAATCTCAACATCCATTTTCTGGAGTCTTAACACCATGAGGGAAGAAACCGAAATCAAGTTGAAGCGCGCCTACTGGCAGGGTGTCTTCGACGCTCTGAATCCGGCCGAGAAATCCAGGTCCGAGAAATCAGAGAAAGAGAGAGTGACTGCCGGAGTCTGGCTCACCTCGCTCGACTGGATCCTGGGGCAGGGAGAGGAGTCGGGAAGTACACTGGGCAAGGCCGACGCCACCAGAGAGTGGGACACCCAGTCCCGGTAGATCACTTCTCCTGTCGCCTCAACCATCCTCTTCCAGGCAAGGCACAGACACCTCCGATTTCTCCGCCCGGGCACCTCATGGCTTCGAGAGCCCGCTGTGCAACCACTGGCCTTTTCGGCTCAAAGTTCCGATGGTCTGTGGACAGAGTTGCAGCAGCCTGCGGCAAGGCAATCCGAGAACGGGAGACAACGATATGGCCCGGCTGGTTCCAGCTGCCTCCGCCTTGGTGGTACATGGAGACCGCATCCTGTTTGTGCGCAGTACTAGGACCCAAGAGCTGTGGGCTTTCCCCGGCGGCAAAGCGGAACCAGGCGAAACACCTCTGCAGACCGCCATCCGGGAGGTCAGGGAGGAAGTCGGGTTGGACGTACACATAACCGGAGAGCTGGGCACGTACGTCACTGGATCCGGATTCGCAATCGTCTGTTTTGCCGCCACGGCCGTTGGCCTCGATCTGAAGCTGGATACTCACGAGATTATCGAGGCTCGATGGTGCACCCTGGAAGATGGCTTCGATTTGAGCTTGATCTCCACCGTGCGTGAGGCGCTGGAGAAGTTCGCCCTGACGCGGGTCGAGGGTCCGTCCCAAAATGACCGGCCTCGGACCGTTGAACACCAGGCCGGGAATTGAATATCATGGCATAGGAAGCAAGCCGGACGCATCGGAATGGCGGACTGGGGGTGATTCCACATCTACTTTGCGGGCATTGATATCGGATCTGCGATGACCAAGGTGGTGGTCACCGCGGAAGCCGCGGTCCACTCCACCGTCACGTACCGCACGGCGCCCGAGCACCGGCGACTGGCCAACGTGGTGATGGAGGAGGCCCTCGCCCGTTGCAGTCTGTCTTTCGATCAACTTTCCTACGTCGTGGCCACCGGCTACGGCCGGATGAGCGTTCCCTTCGCCGACCGCCAGATCACCGAACTGAGCTGCCATGCCAGGGGTGTGGCAAGCGTATTCCCCAATGCCAGACTGGCAATTGACGTCGGCGGCCAGGACGCCAAGGCTCTCAGGATCCGGGATGGCAAACTGGTCGACTTCGTCATGAATGACAAGTGCGCCGCCGGCACCGGCAGGTTTCTCGAGATCATCGCCCGGGCGCTCGGCTTGAATGTCGAGGATCTTGGCGGTATTTCGGCAAAGGCCCTCAGCAAGACCCATATCAGCAGCACCTGTACCATCTTCGCGGAGCATGAAGTAGTCTCCCGACTCTCGGAAGGTGCCCCGCTCCCAGACATAATCGCCGGTCTTCACGAATCCATTGCCAGCCGCGTCGGCAGAATGGCCAGGAGGCTGAAGGTCGAGCCCGATCTGGTTTTCACCGGGGGCGTCGCCAAGAACACCGGGGTTGTCAGCGCCCTCGAAGAACAGATGGGCCTCAAGATACTGGTCCCCGACGAACCGCTGCTGAGCGGCGCCCTGGGGGCGGCCCTGCTGGGGAGAGACATCACGTTGCAGGCTCTGGCGAAAAACGAGCCGGTCGTGAGAGGGCCGCGCCGCCTGGAATCGGCCACATTCTTCGAATAGGTGATGGTGTTGTGACCTGGTTCATGGGAATCGATGTCGGGTCGAAAACGAGTAAGGGCGTTCTGGTGGAGAATGGTGACGTGATTGTCTCCCACACCATCCCCTCCGGGACCGACTACCGGGAAAGCGCCGAGGAATTGCGGCGCCGCCTCCTGGACGGCGCCGGCCTGACCTTCACGGACATCGCCCGAACCGTGGCCACCGGCCACACCGGTTGCGTGCCCTTCGCCAACGAATACGCCACCGACATTCAATGCTGCGCCCGGGGCATCAACCGGATCTACCCGTCGGTGAGGACCGTTATTGATATACAGGGACAAGCCAGCCAGGTGATCCGCGTCGGCCCGGGCGGACTGGTGCACAACTTCGCCGTCAGCGAGAAATGCGCCGGCGGCAGCGGACGCTTTCTTGACGTGGTCGCCAACGTGTTGCAGATAGAAATCGAGGACGTCGGACCATTATCGCTCAAGTCCCGGCGGCCGGTGGTTTTCTCAACCGGGTGTGCCGTATTTGCCGAATCCGAGGCCATCTCAAGAGTGGCTGAGGGCATGACCCCGGAGGACATCCTGGCCGGCGTCCACAAGTCGCTGGCAGACAAGATCTACGCCCTGGTGGCGCGGGTCGAACTCGAAGAGCCATGTGCCATCAGCGGCGGGGGTGGACTTAACATCGGACTGGTGAGGAGCGTCGAGGATAGACTGGGCATCCGCATCCTGGTCCCGCCCCAACCTCAATACACGGCCGCCCGGGGCGCCGCCTCGATTGCCCGGGAACGTACCTCCGGCTAGGCTGTAACCGGGAACAGCATCGCCCGGTCCGTGCTCCGATGGTCGACAGATCCAGATCACCGGCGGGTCACTGGACGTCAATCATCCTGTAAGTATCACGGAGTACCATCATGGCATCGCCGACGGGCGTGTATTCATGGCCAACATATCCGTCAAAGTCGGTGGCGGCAATCGCCCTCATGATGCCCACGTAGTTCAACTCCTGTGTGTCGTCAATGTTGTTTCGTCCAGGATTACCCGCAATGTGGAAGTGCCCGATGTACTGAATGTTCTCGGTCACCGTCCTGATTATGTCACCTTCCATAATCTGCATGTGGTAGATGTCGTAGAGAAGCTTGCAGTTGGGTGAATTCACTCTCCGGCAGACTTCCACGCCCCACCTGGTGTGGTCCGCCTGATAGTCCGGGTGGTCAACTTTGCTGTTACACAACTCAATCATCAGGACCACGCCAGCCTGTTCGGCCAGCTTGATCACCCGCCGCAGACCCTCGGCGCTGTTCTCGATGCCTTCATCATCGGACAGCCCGGAGCGGCTACCGGATAGACAGATCAGATTCCGAATATCATTGGCCGCGGCGATTTCGATATTCTTCTTCAGTTCCTCTTCGATGCGGGCATGGTTCTCCCGGCGATTCAGCCCCTCGGAAAATGTGCCGTGACCCCCTATCCCGATGACCCTCATGCCGGCTGCCTTAACTGCCGGCCACAGTTCGGGACGGACGAGCTCGACACCCTGTATCCCCAAGGCACTGGCTTCCTTGATGACCGTTTCCGGTTCGTAGTTGGTATTGCGGGTAAAGCGCCCCAGTACCACGGATTGTTTGATCCTGGCCATATCGAATGCGACTCCTAGGCGGAAGACTAGATCACGAGTGGTCCGCCGGCCTCCTACTTGGGTCCCGATGTTGGGTGGAGCAGCGTCTTCACGCCCTTGCCCGCTTTCTGATCGGCGAATGCCTGTACCGTGTCATCCAAAGAACGGATGGAGATGAGGGGTTTGAGATTCAACTTCGGCAGCATCTGCAAGGCCCGGGGAAATGCGTACGGCGAGACCCTGACCGACCGAATACTCAACTCCCTCGAATACATGAATGACGGCGAAACGCCGATCTCGGCTTCCTGGGGGTAGACTGCCGCCCATACCACGGTTCCGGCGGTCTCCGCCAGGTAAAGTAGCTGCCGCGCCACTTCGGGCCGTCCGCTGGCTTCGAAGCAGACTGCAAATCCCCGGTTGTCGGTAAGCTTGTTGGACGCTTCCAAAAGGTCGTCTTTCAGCGGATCAATGACCACATCGGCGCCCAGTTCCTTGGCCAGTCTCCGTTTTTCCGCCACCGGCTCCGAGACAAGTATTCTTGAGGCCCCAGACTTCATGGCCATCTGCATGATCAACAGTCCAATGGGACCTGCGCCCGTGACGATCACGGCGTCGCCGGACCTCATTCGAGCAATGTCCAGGGTATGCACCGCTATCGACAGGGGCTCGAGGAGGGCACCCACATCGAGGGGCACGCCCTGGGGAAGGGGATACACCGCCCCTTCGGGGTATATTGCATACTCGGCCATCGACCCGGAAGTGGACTTCCTGTTCAGGCACGAGCCCTGCATCATGTTGTTGCAGTACCAGCAAGAACCGCAGTAAGCCTTGAAATCCATGGCCACCGGCTGTCCCACTTTGAACTCGCCCTTGACGTCTTTACCGATTTCGGCAATCGTACCGGATGCCTCATGCCCCATGATCCTCGGGAAACCCAGTCTCATGGCCGCCGGCGCTTTCCCGATCATCCAATCGGGGCGCACCCCAAAACCCATCTTGCCTTCAACCATGTGAAGGTCAGAACCACATATCCCGCAATAGGCGATCTTCACCTTGATCTGGTCGGGAGCCGTCACCGGTTCGGGTACGTCCTCGACCGCGAGGACATTCACTGCCTTGAGGACTGCTGCTTTCATAGCCTGGTCTCTACCTCCTGTGTTCAACCGCCCTATTTCAATGGCGCCATACCGGCCTCCAGCCGGGCGTCGTTTATGTGGATTCGAATCGCCTGGTCCAGCGGCATGCACTCGAAGCCGAAGTCAGCTTTTGCCCGCGCCGAGCTCACGTTCAGCGGCTTGCGGCGCTGTCCCGGGGGCGCTTCCTTGTCACCGAATTCGATCTTGGCATCCGGGATATACTTCTTCACCATAGCCGCCACGTCGCGGAAGTTAGTCAATGGAGTGCCCACATTGTAGACCGGGTGGGGTGACGACTCCGCCTTCATGAGCATGGTCGTGAATATTGCCAGGTCGTCGGCGGTTACCAGCGATACCGACATATTGCCATTGGTCTCCATAGCATAGGGCTTCCCCACCGCAATCGCCGATGGCATGTCAGACCACATCTGGGCAGGAGAACGCCCACCGTGTCCATAGCCGATGGTCGGCCTTACGCCGGTGAATTTGATGCCGTACTGCTGCGAATACTGATCAGCGATGATTTCGGCTAGCCGCTTGCAGACCGCGTACGAACTGTTCGGCGAGAGGACGACGTCTTCGTTGACTTCGTTATCACCATACAGAGTCCGAAGGTCCATAGACGGTCATGGAACTGGCATAAACCACTCGTCTCGCGCCCATGAGCCGGGCCGCCTCGAAGGCATTACACATACCGAGGGCGTTCACCTTGGTGCTCAGGCGCGGATTAGAGTTCAGTTCCTGGAGACTCATCACGAACGCCCAGTTCACAACACCGTCGACGGGCTGCACTTTCATGGCGTTCAGGATGTCTTCGAGTTCGGCGACATTGCCGCGGATGAAGCGGAATTTGTCTTTATACTCATCGATTTGTTTCATCGCCCACGCCGGCGGTGGGGCAATATCCATCGAGGTGACGTGTGCAATCTCTTTGTCTCTGAGCATGTGAAGGACCGTCTTTCTCCCAAACATCCCGCTTCCGCCCAGTACCAGTACGTTCATCTATCTCCCCCTTATCGTTTAACTACGACTGACACCAAATCCTATCACACTTCATTGCCGGGGTGTAAAGCCTGGGCCTCATTCGTCTGGCGGTCGGGGCTGATCACGAAGTCATTGCCCTGGTTACCCCGGGCGCGAACGGAGTCGACGGCAATTGGCACCAACACGGGGCGTGCCGGGCCGTTGTCCGGCTCGCTATCTCCTGGCCAGATCGTCCTTGATCACATGCTCTTCTACTACCCACGGACCGCCGCCGCGCATCTCGGCGAACTTGGCCCCGTCCAGAAACAGCGGCCTCCCCGCTTCGGAGTTCAAGAACGTCATCGAGTTCTCAAACGCCTGGACGTCATCCCACCACATTTCCACTATGCCGTCGCCTTCGTATTCCCGTCCCGGTATCGTCACGAAATGATTCTGCACGTACTTGCGGAGTCCCGGAAACATGCGGGCCGCCAGCGGACCGTGTTGCTCCTCCCAATACCGGTTGTATTCCTCCCTGGTCAGGCCGGGCTTTCGGTAGGCGAGCGAGATTGACTTGATCATGGTATAACCTCCGTACCGTTGTATATTTCTGTCGACCAGCCCGTTTGATGGCGGGATCAGCACCCCAATGCTCTAAAGAACCTAGTAGACGGGAAAGGGTAGATTCACCATACCCCCGTCAGCCAGAAGCTCGGATCCGGTAACGTAGCTGGACTCGTCCGAAGCCAGGAAAAGGATGCAGTTGGCAATCTCTTCGGGAGTCCCCATGCGGCCGAGCGGGTTGGTTACCGATAGTTTTCTGATGGCATTATCAACCCCGACCGGGTCGATCACCTCCGCCAGCTTCCGGAAAAGCGGCGTAAGTATGTTCCCGGGATGGATGGAATTGAAACGGATGTTGTCCTTGGCGTAGATGAGGGCATCTGATTTGGTCATAGCCCGCATGGCCCCCTTCGAAGTATCGTAGCTTGGAGTATCGCAGCCAAGAATACCGTACACCGATGCCACGTTCACCACGCTGCCGGGACCGGTCTTCAGAATGTATGGAACGGCGTGCTTGGTACAGAAGAACGCCCCCCGCAGATTGACATTCATTACCTTTTCCCACTCCTCAACCGGGGTTTCATGGGTCGGTTTGCGGGGCCCGGCGATTCCGGCATTGTTTACCAGAATGTGAAGCTGCCGGTACTTGTCGTAGATGCCGGCAAAAGCTTTCTTCACCCCTTCTTCTTCAGTCACGTCCATATGCCAGAAACCGGCCACCCCACCCCCCGCCTCAACCTCCCTGGCCACCCGCTCGCCATTGGCATCGTCGATATCCACGACCGCCACCCGGGCTCCCTCCCGGGCCAGCAGCTTGATCGTCGCTTCGCCAATCCCAGAGGCACTCCCGGTAACTACCGCCACTTTGCCTTTCACCCGGTCCATCTTTCCCTCCCTTTTCTGCTTGCGCCTCAAGTTTACCACTGGCTTGAACAAGCGCCTAGACACTAGTATTATCACTGCCAGAAATAGTCCCTCGAGTATGGAGGAACACGATGACCAGATACTGGTTTTTTGCTTTTAGCGACTGCAAAGACCCGGACCGTGCCCCGGAATACGACAAATGGTATAGCGACACCCACATACCCGACATGCTTCAGGTTCCGGGAATGATACAGGCAACGCGCTGGGAGGCAGCCGAACCCAAGGAGGGGATGAAAAGGCAGTACCTTGCCCTGTACGAGTTCGAGACTGACAATATCGAGGAATTCAACAGGGAAGTCGCAAAGAGAGGCAAGTGGACCATGGAACAGGGGAGATTCAGCGATCTTCCTGTTTTCGACCCGGACAATATCCCGCGGATCTATAAACAAATAATGCCGGTCAAGAAGCGAAAAGCCAACTGAGAACCGGGAGAAAATGGCGCTTTCCCACACAGTGGATTTCGGGAGGATAAGTGAATGGCCAGAGCAAAGTATGACAAGTACATTCTTTCCGGGATGCGTCCCTGGAACCGGCGCGCCAGCGGCCCGATCGTGGCTTATTGGGATGATCAGGTCAACAAAGGAGCCTACAAAGGGAGCCACCAATATTACGTGCACTGGGTGGGACTGAAGCCCGAGAACCTGGAGGGGGTAGATTCCTGGGAAGACATGGGCCATGGCCCTCACGAGCACCCCTATCCCGAAGTGGTGATGCACCTGGGCATCGATCCGTTCAGTCCGCTGGATTTGGGAGCCGAAGTGGAGTTCTTCCTCGGTCGGGAGATGGAAAGACACGTCCTGACCACGTCCGACGCCGTCTACCTGCCCGCCAATTTCATACACGGCCCCTGGATAATCAGAAAGGTCACCAGGCCCTTTATCATCGTGACGGTGGAACAGGCAACCAGACATGAGGAGAAGTCCCATCAGGACATGGTGTCCGCCAAAGAAAGAGAGAATTTACTCTTCATCGACGAGGGCTACGACAGTCCCGAGAGGATCGTCAAGCTCGCCAAGAAGATGTCTGGAGAGTGGTAACCGGGTGAGACTACGCCCGCGGGAACCGGGCCGTTGTTCTCAACTTGTCAGCTAGCCCGACTAAGATCTGGAGGGTTAAATGGAAAGCACTTTCAAAGGCCGGGTTGCCATTGTCACCGGTTCCGGGAACGGTCTGGGACGAGCCCACTCCATTGCCCTGGCGGCCAGGGGAGCGCAGGTCGTGGTCAACGACCTGGGCACGTCGGCTGCCGGTATTGGCATGTCACACGATGCTGCCGACGCGGTTGTCCGCAAGATCCGTGATGCCGGCGGCACCGCCGTCGCCAGCTATGACAGCGTCGCCGACGAAGCGGGAGCAAAGCGGCTCATAGATCTTGCGATTGAGAAGTTCGGCCGTCTCGATATCCTGGTCAACAACGCCGGTATCATCCGGTCGCAGCCGGTCTACGAGGCAAAGACCGAGGACTGGGATGCCGTGGTCAAGACCCACCTCTACGGCACCTTCTATTGCACGCGGGCTGCCAGTGCCATCATGAGAAAGCAAGGCTATGGCCGGATCATAAATACCTCCTCTGCCGTAGGGTTCGGGTTGATCAACCATGCCGCCTATTCGGCAGCCAAGGAGGGGATCACCGGCTTCTCGCGCACCGTGGCCCGGGATATGGCCAAACACGGGGTGACCTGCAACGTCATCCGGCCCATCGCCGCCTGGCGGGGGACCGACCGGCTACTCGCGAACGTTGATGTCAACCAGCCTGAAGACATAGCGCCGCTGGTGGTCTATCTCGCCAGCGAACAGGCGGGCAGCGTCAACGGATGCATTTTTGAAGTCTGGCGGGGGCACGTGGGGATCTTCGTCGACCCCCCACCCGTGGAGCAGGTCGTGTGGAAGGATGGACGATGGACCCCCGAAGAGTTGATGGAGATATTGCCCCAGACCCTCACGCGGGGCAGGTCCGGCACGGTCCTGCCTCACACCATGCCCTTCTTCATGACCGAAATCGAGGAGTAGAAGAAAGTATCGTAAGCCGGCCCGTGAATTGACAGGTCCCGGGGCCGGTGCTATACTCCGCGCAATTGTCAAAAGCGACCAGTATCGATAGTGCAGGAGGATAGATTCACAGCAGAAAACAAATAGCCGGCTAATAACTCAAGGAGGGAATGCAATTGACCAAGAAGTGTGTGTTCTTAATCTCTGGCGCCCTCACCTCCCTCATCTTACTCCTCACGTCCTGCGGGACCTCGCAACAGGTGGTGCCCGGTGCAACCACCGCGGTAAAACCGTCCACTGAGAAACCCAAGTACGGCGGTACGTTCTTGGGCTGGCAGGCAGCGGACACCGCCGCCTTCGACTGCGCCACCCAGTGGGACCTGATGGGGTTCAGCATTTCGATCACCAATGAGCCATTGCTGGCGGGTGACTGGGCCAAAGGCCCCGCCGGCACCGGCGAGACCGACTGGCTATACAACCACCTCGGTCAGACCAAGCTGCTGGGCGGCCAGCTCGCCGAGAGCTACGAACTGACCGCACCGGACACGATGATCTGGCACATCCGGAAAGGGGTCAAGTGGTGGGACAAGCCACCGGCCAATGGCCGCGAGTTTACCGCCGATGACGTTGTCTGGAATCTCACGACGCAGTGGGCCAATCCCGGCGGCAACTTCGCGGTTTTCTTCCCTGCGCCGGAGGAGAAGCTCCTTTCAGCCAAGGCGCTCGACAGGTACTCCGTCGAGATCAAGTTCAACCCCGGGAAGCAGGGCATTCAGATCCTGGAAACCGGCGCCCGCGCCTACATGATGCTGCCTGAACTTCATGAAAACGGGCAGGACCAGAAGGACTGGAAGAACGCCCTCGGCACCGGCGCCTCTCATGACTGACCGACTGGGCCCCGATGCCTCGATGACCTTCACGAGGAACCCCCACTACTGGCAGAAGGACCCGGTGGGACCGGGAAAGGGCA
This sequence comes from uncultured Chloroflexia bacterium, assembly GCA_963735055.1. GTDB lineage: Bacteria > Chloroflexota > Dehalococcoidia > Dehalococcoidales > UBA2162 > JBBITI01. The sequence continues at coordinate 535,683 of CAVTJN010000019.1, forward strand.
ACCAGCTCCCCTACATAGATGGTCTCAAGATCCTCATCATACCCGACTTGTCCACCCGGGAGGCCGCTTTCCGGACCGGCAAGATCGATGCTCTCGGCAACGTCGCCGGTGGAGACGTTCACCGAGATGGAAAAGAGCATGAACTGGAAGTTCGAGTACATGCAGGGCTACGGCACGAATTCGCAGCCGGAAGGCCGGGAGGACAAGAACCTGCCATTCAACGACATCAAGGTGCGCCAGGCGATGAACCTCGCCGTCGACAAAGTGGCCATCGCCCGGGACTACTACCAGGGCAAGGCTGAAGTGATGGGTTTCCCCTACCCGAATGGTCCGGGCTGGAAGCCGTATTACACGCCACTCGAGCAGCTGACCCCGCTCGCCCAGGAGCTGATCAAGGGCGGGCAACGTGCGAGAAAGCCAAGCAACTCCTGGCAGGAGGCCGGGTTTCCCAACGGCTTCAAGACCGAGATCGCCTGCACGGCCGCCGATACGTGGATATCCTGTCCATCGTGAAAGCCGACCTGGCCAAGGTAGACATCGACATGGAACTCAAAGTCTACGAGACGGGCGTCTTCTGGAGCATGAAGCGCGGCCGCACGTTCCCTGAGATGCTGTTCAACGCCAACGCCACGAGTTGGATGCCGCACTACTATGTTCGAGATGCGTCCGGAGACCAATGACTGCGCCTTCTACTGGGACAGCCCGGAGACCAGGGCGGTCTACGCAACTGATCCAGGACAACCTCGGCATCGACGACTCCAAGTGGTCCAAGGCGGTCAAGGACGTCACGTCCTTTGTTATCGAGTCGTCCTTCGGCATCTGGATGCCGGTACCCTACACCTACCGCTCTGGCAGCCATGGCTGAAGAACTACTACGGTGCCGACTCCCTCGGTGCGTTCCTCCCCTACCACTACACCTACTACAACTGGATAGACACCGACCTCAAGACAAAGACCATGGGCAAGTAGGAATCCTGCAGTCAGGTCGAAAGGAGAGAGGCGGGACCCCCGGTCCCGCCTCTCTCGCGTCTCACAGACCGCCGCCAGACTGACTGAGCTTGACCTGGACGATGTGGCCGAAGACCTGGGTAAACGAGGACTGGTGGGGTGACCGGGATTGCGGTTGACTCAATACCGGTGCGGAGGTAATATGCCGATACCGGGCGGGGGAGAATGGTTCCGCCGCCCATTCCGGAGGAGGTTACTGTGAAAGCAGCAGTCTGCCGTGAATTCGGCAAGCCACTGGTCATTGAGGACGTCGTCGTTGAGGCGCCGCAGGAAGGCGAGGTGAGGGTCCGGGTAAAGGCAACGGCAATCTGTCATAGTGATATTCACTGCATCAAGGGCGAACTGCCCGGAAGGCTCCCGGGAATCCCCGGTCATGAGACGGCCGGCTACGTGGAAGAAGTGGGCAAAGGCGTGACATCGGTGAAGACGGGGGACCCGGTGCTGGTAACTACCGTGACTTCCGGCTGCGGCCACTGCTACTATTGCACGGTGGGATTGCGTCACCTGTGTGAAAGGTCGCGGCCGCTGCCGTTCCACCATCGTGATAAGACGGGACAGCCCCTTACCTCCATGGCCGGCCCGGTGGCGGGTCTAGCCGAGTATACCGTGGTCTCGGAAAGACAACTGGCCGTCATTCCCGGCGACTTCCCCATGGACCGGGCGGCGCTTCTGTCGTGCGGGGTTCTGACCGGGTATGGGGCAGTTTTCAACCGCGCCCAGGTACGGCCCCTGAGCAGCGTGGTGGTCGTGGGGACGGGCGGCGTCGGACTCAACGCCATCCAGGCGGCGGCGATTGCCGGGGCGCGCCCGATCATCGCCGTGGACATCCTGGACAGTAAACTGGACATGGCCCGGAAGTTCGGGGCGACCGACGTCGTCAATTCGGCCAGGACAGAAGACCCCATCAAGGCAGTACAGGGGTTGACGTCGGGGCGGGGCGCCGACTTCGTCTTCATCACGGTGGGCAGCGCCGCGGCGGTTCGCCAGGGTTTCTTCATGTCGGCTCCACGCGCCATGACCGTAATCATCGGCCTGGTACCGGCCAAGGAGAGCGTCTGTTTCTCGACCTTTGATCTGATCGGTGGCGAAAGGGTGCTCACCGGCTGTGGCGGAGGCTCGCCCAGGCTGTCGATTGACATCCCCCGGCTTGTGGATCTGTACCGCGCAGGACTCCTCCGGCTCGATGATCTCATTACCGGCCACTACCCGTTGAGCGAAGTCAACGCGGCCATACAATCGACCGCTGAGGGGAAGGCTCTTCGCAATATCATCATGTTCGACTAGCTAATCTGGTTCCGGGAGGTCGTGATGAAAGCTGCAGTCTGCTACGAATTCGGCAAGCCGTTGGTGATCGAAGATGTGGTGCTCGACCCGCCCGGCGAGAGTCAGGTCAAGGTGCGCGTTGCCGCCACCGCGGTATGCCACAGCGATATTCATGATATCAAGGGAGAGCTTCCCGGAAAGCTGCCTTTCGTCGGCGGTCACGAGACCGCCGGCTACGTGGATCACATTGGCGCCGGCGTCACATCGGTCAATACCGGCGACCCCGTGGTTGTCTCTCTCTTGAAGTCGTGCGGCAAGTGCTACTACTGCATTACCGGACTCCCGCATCTGTGCCAGAACATGATGGCTCCGCCCAAGACCCCGACGCTGCATACCGGCAAGGGCGAGGTCCTGGTTCAGAAGGGCAACATCGGCGGTTTCGCCGAATTCGTCCTGGTAGATGAGTCCCAGGTAGTGAAGGTCCCACCGGAGATGTCGCTCGACCGTGCCTGTCTTCTTGCCTGCGGCGTCTCGACCGGCTTCGGCGGCGTTGTCAACCGGGCCAGGGTCAGGCCCTTCGAGAGCGTCGTCGTCGTCGGCACCGGCGGAGTGGGCATCAACGCTCTTCAAGGAGCGGCGTACTCGGGAGCCTACCCCATCATCGCCGTGGATGTAGTCGAGAGCAAACTAGAGACGGCCATGGCCTTTGGGGCGACCCACACCATGAACGCGACCAGGGCTGATGCGGTCGCATCGGTCCGAAATATAGCCTCGGGCCGGGGCGCTGACTACGTTTTCATAACCGTCGGCAGCATCGCCGCCATTCGCCAGGGCTTCGCCATGTCCGGTCCCCGCGGCAAGACTGTAATCATCGGTCTCCCCCCGGCGAAGGAAGTGATGACGATCTCGCCGCTCGAGTTGATCGTATCCGAAAGGACGCTGACCGGCGGTTTCATGGGGTCGGCCAACCTGAGGGTCGATATCCCCCGCCTGGTGACGCTCTATCAGACCGGGCGTCTCAAGCTCGATGAACTCATCACCGGCCGCTACCCTCTGGAACGCATCAACGAAGCGATCGCATCATCAGAAAGAGGGGAGGCGCTGCGCAACGTAATCATGTTCTGACGGGTGGGTGCGGCGTAGCTCTCGCAGCCACCAAACTCATCTCCAGTCCTTCGATGGTGGTTCCTTGTCCAGGGCATGGAAACCTCTCACCCGGGTTATGATCACGTTGTATGTGCCCTCGCGTCTTGAAAGCCGCCCGTTGATTACCAGGAAAGGCGACTTGAATTTGTGCTCATACTGTTCGTAGATCTTAGGGAAGACCATACACGGAATGTGGCCAAATTCGTCCTCCAGTGTGATGAACACCGCCTTGCCAAGTGGCCTTTGGCGCCGTATAACCAGTCCCGCGGTTGTTATCTCTGCGCCATCACGTAACTGTGCGATATCCTTACTGCAGCGCACGCTGGTGTTAAAGCTTGGGCGGAGTTTAGCCATTATGTGGCCGGCGGGGAACAGGTTGAGTACATTGTACTCGCCACTCATACTTTCCCAGGCACTGGGCGAATCCAGTTCCACCATGTCCTGTGCGACCGGCAGTGGTAACAGAAGCTGGGAGTTTATCGGTCGGTACCTGAGTCCGATTTCCCATTTGGCCTTTCTCCTGTTCGGCTCAAGGCTATCAAATGCCCCCGCACTGGCAAGGTTCAACGCTACATTTTCCAGCACCCCGGTACGTTCCAGGAAATCACCGATGTTCTGAAATGGCCCCCCTTCCACCCCTGCGGCTATCGCTTTGGCAGCGGTTTGCCCTAACCCCATGACGTTCAGGAACCCGAGGCGCAGGGCGGACACTCCGTTCCGGGCACTGACAGCTGGTAGTTGACCGTTGCTGTCTGCTGATATTATGCATTTGGCCTGGCTTTTATTAATGTCCGGGTTCAGTACCACTATTCCGTGTCTTCGAGCATCTTCCTTCAGAGTTTCCAGGTTGTAGAACCCCATTGGCTGCTGATTGAAGATGGCCACAAAGAACTCCAGCGGATAATAGAATTTCAGCCACGATGCCTGATAGGCAGTCACGCCGAATGCAAAGGCATGAGACTCGGGAAACATGTATAGCCCGTTGAATTTCTTAAAGATAGTCTCAGCGGCAGTATCGCTGACACCATTGGCCCTTGCCCCACTGTAAAATTTCTGCCGGTATTGCTCGATGAGGCCTTCGTTATGCTTCCGGCCAAAGGCGCGGCGGAGACGGTCGGCGTCGCTCGGAGCAAAACCGGCGACATCGATCGCCAGTTGATTTACCTGGTCCTGAAATAAGACTACACCCAGGGTACGCTCCAAAGCCCGCTTCTCCAGGGGATGGTCGTAGGTCAATGGCTTTTGACCGGTGCGCCTGGCCAGGTATTCATGCACGCCGTGGTTCACGCCCACCCCCGGCCTCACCGCCCCTACTTCATGGGCCATATCCAGAAGATTCCTGGGCTTAAGCCGGGTAATGGTCTGCATCTGGGCAGCCGACTCCACTTGAAAGATGCCGATCGTATCGCCGCTGCAGAGCATGTCGTAGACAGCAGCATCTTCAAAGTCGATGCGTGACAAATCGATTCTTTCCCCGGTACGGTGCTTGATCAATTCGATGGCCTCCTGGAGTTGGGACAGAGCGCCCAGGGCCAGGAAATCAATTTTGACGAATCCGGCGTCATCGATGCTGTCTTTGTCCCACTGGCAGACATAGCGTCCCTCGATGGCGCCTCTTTGTACCGGTACCATATCGGTCAATGGAGATGAGGACAATATCATACCGCCGGGATGTTGACCGGGGTATTTGGGGAAACCGTCCAACTCCGAGGATAGTCTTATCAGATCTCGCCACACCGGGGCGTTGACCTTGTCCCTGGAGTGAGGCGATTTCTTCATCTGGGACTCAAGGCCCTTTGCGCTCCCGTGGTCGGCGTACTTGGCCAGGCGGTCTACTTCTGCCTGCGGCAGGCCGAGGGCCTTGCCCAGGTCCCTGACTGCGCCTTTGACCTGATAGGTAGCAATCGTGCCCGTGAGGGCGGCGCGCTCCCACCCCCATTTCTGATGCGTCCTCAGGATGAGGTCTTCCCTGATGCTGCGCGGAAAATCGAGATCGATGTCGGGCACGTTGGTCATGGCATCGTCGGGGAGGAACCTTTCCAGGGAAAGCCTGTATTTGAGCGGATCGATGTGAGACAGTCCGATAAGATAGCCTGCCAGTAAGGCCACCGAGGAACCGCGCCCTCTCCCGGGAGGATTCTCCTCCACGGTGAGCGATGGGTCGCTCAGGCCCTGGTCGATCATCACCTCCCTGCCGAGCTTAATGACTTCATGGTACATGAGCAGAAATCCGGCCAGGTTATATTTCTTGATCAGCCGGAATTCCTCTTCCAGTCTCTGTTGGACCTCCGTGGTGACAGTACCGTAGCGTCTGATCGCTGCTTCATGGCATAGGCTTTCAAGATAGCTCTCCGTTGTGTACCCCGGCGGCGCCGGGTAGTCGGGAAAGGTGTAGCTGAGGTCTTTGGTCAAGTCCAGGGTACACCGTTCAGCAATATCCCGGGTGTTGGCCAATGACTCCGGGCATTCATGGAACCGGTCCTGCAGTTCTGACTGTTGCCGCAGGTAAAACTCCGAGTTAGCCCTGCGTTCCTGATGGGTTTCCTCCAGACTCTTGCAGTGCCGGATAGCTACCAGGCAGTCTTGCAGTTGATGCCTGTCCCGGACATGGTAGTGGACGTTACCCGTTGCCACCACGGCTACGCCCATTTCTCTAGCCAGGCCCAGCAGACTCTTGTTGCGTTCCGTATCGCCAAATACCATGTTTTGCTGCAGTTCAAGATAGTAATTGTCCCTGCCAAACCATTCCAGATATCGTTTTATAATGGCGCGCGCTGCGGGAAAAGACGACTCAGCCACCATTTGGGGTAGCTCTCCGCGAGGGCACCCGGACAGGACAATCAATCCTGATGCGTGTTCCGGTAATAGTCCCGGCGGCAACTCCGGCATTTCACGTAGAGCAGCGCTATGAGCGGCGGTAATAAGACGGCACAGATTACTGTAACCCGTCCGGTTTTGGGCCAGCAAAGTAAGGTGGTGTCCGCCGGTAAGAGTGATCTCGGCGCCAATAATTCCTTGTATCGGAATGGAATGGGCAAGTTGGGCGAAGCGCATTACCCCGCACAGATTGTTGTGGTCGGTAAGGGCCAGGGCATGGTACCCCAACTCCTTTGACCTTACGAGCAGTTCCTCCAGCGAAGAGGCGCCGTCATGGAATGAATAATAGCTGTGGCAGTGAAGTTCCGCATAGTCCATTCTGGTGCACCATCAAACTCTAATTGCCGGTCTATGAGCCTAAAACAGGTCCACCGCGCCAAGTCCTGCAACTGTAGGACGCGGTCGTTATTTCTGCTTGTACCAGCGATTAGCGACGAGGTCTTTATAGAGGACCAGACGCTGTCCGGAAATGAGAAGAACGGAGTAATAGCGCCGCGAGACCGGCTCACTGCGCCACCACTCGTCATCGATCCGCCAGCTATCGTCTATGGCTTGTATACCGACCGGTCGGGACGCCGTCTTGACCATAACTGGTGAGCCGGAGCGGTCTTCCTTCACCGGTATCGGTTCCGGAGTATTTAGTTTAATGGCGTCAGTGCGTAACGTCTTTCCGGAATTCTGGACCATGGCTCCACTTCCTTAACCTTGAAAATCTGGTTATCACCCAGCCTGAGGTTGAGTTGTCTGATATCTTCCATCAGGTGGTCTTTAGCCCTGATTTCGGAGAAAAGGCTCTTCTGCCGTCCATCGCTATAACCCAGACCGGTGATACGGACGCCCAGTTGTTCCACCGGACCGGGCTGGGGATAATTTTCCAGGACTAGTTTTACCCGGGAGACGATGCTCCTGGTGTCCATTGACGGCTCCTTGAACTGTAAGCTCCGTTCCCAATGCTCCCCGCTCCATCCCCGTGTCCATAGCATAAGACTGCGGATGCCGCGGCCTTTCAGAACATCTCTGGCGAAAATGTGAACAAACAGTGACTCCATCGCAGAAAGTATGCTTGCCAGAGAGACCGTCACCGAAGATAGCATGCTGCTTTCCTCAATAATCTCTTCTATGGAACGCGGGTACAGGGGGGTATCATCATATCCCCGGGCAAGCTCCAATATTCGCTTGCCCTCCGGCCCGAACTGAGCTAGCAGTGGGCCCTGGGACAGTTTACTTACCTGTCCCAGGGTGCGAATCCCATAATCGTGCAGTTTGCTCTTATTCTTGTCCGATATCGGCAGAACCTCGCAGGGCAGATCTTTTAGAAATGTGGCGATATCATCCGCAAAGGGAACGGCCGGCTGATTGTCCGGTTTAGCGGTTCGGTCGCATCGGGGTAACGCAGTGGCCGTCTTGGAGACTGCGTACCGGGCGGTGAGATAAGATAAGAATTTCCCCTCCGCGATCCCCGTTTGTACCTTAAAGACTCCAGGGATGACCCCTCTTACGGCCTCGACCAGTGATTCGTCACTCCGGTAAATAAGTTGTAGCCCATCCATCCCGAGATAGGCACAACCCAGTTCCGCGCCTTCAACAAGCGGGCTCTTCTCCTCTAACTTGTCCAGTAGCTTATTAAAAACCGACCAGTAATGGGGGATATCGGCCTGGACGAGGTCTACCTCCCCGTAGGTGGCGATGGCTGTTTGCAGTGCCATACCGGGGTGAAGACGCTCAAGCTCAGGCGAGTAGTCCAGCACTATTTTCTGTGAGCCCGCCTCATTCTTCTGCTGGAGAACTATACTGGGTCGGTCCTTGGCAGCCTGCCGCTGGATTTCACAGCTCAACGGAAAATGGGGTAACAGTACACAAAGAAATTTCATAGCTTCCCATATTCGGTTTTCAACGTCAGATCTATAGCGGGTTGGTGACTCGACATTATAATAGAACAATTGTTCTATTGTCAAGACATGGATAGCAGGGGAAGGCAAAAATGAGGGGTTGAATCAATAGACCGGGTCGAACGACTTACCTAGAAGGCAGGGTCCTTCAGATAGATCTGGGTCGGATCCGTGTACTTCAATGTCTCGACCCTGGTAAGAGTGCCTGAAGCGATATCCAATACTTGTTGCAGGAGCTTCCCGCCCGCCTCTTCGATGCTGTCCTCTCCCTCGATAACAGTGCCGGAATAGAAGTCGACACTTCCCGGAGCCATGGCCAGTGTCTTGGGATTAGCAGTAGTGTACATCAAGGGAGCGACCACCGCCGTCGAATTATGCAGAAAATCATCACCCGTCCGCCCACCCCCACCCAGCTGAAAAATCACCAGTTGGGCTCCGGAAGCGGCATAACCGGCGAATATCGAGCCCAGGCTCATCCAGTTATCGACAAAATAGAGCCCTCTGCCGGCCGGTTTTTCCGCATACTTGAGCACTCCCTGAATCGGCATCGATCCCGACTTGTGAATCGCCCCCAGTGATTTCTCCTCCAGGGTGGAAATACCCCCGGCGATGTTGGACGGCACCGGGTTGATGGTGCGGATGTCTTCCCCGGTCGACCGGGCGATCTCCTCCGCCTCGACGGCCACTTCCAGAATGTGCCGGGAGACCTCCGGATTTGCCCCGCGCCTGGCCAGAACGTGCTCGGCCCCGATAATCTCAGTAGTTTCCCCGAAGAAAGCAGTGCCGCCGGCGCCCACGATACGGTCAAAGAGGTTGCCCACGACCGGGTTGCCGGCGATGCCTGAAGTGGGATCGGAGGCGCCGCATTTCACTCCCACCGACAGCCGTTCGATGTCAAACGGCCGCCGCCGCAGACCGGACGCGTCCGCGCACCATCTCTCTGGCTATCCGCACGCCTCTGTCGAGCGCCCGGAAAGTGCTGCCTTCTTTGGCCACATCAATCAGCTCAACGCGTTTCCCGGTGCGCGCAATCGCTTCGGCAATCCGCTCGGACCCGAGTTCCGGATATCCACCGGCGATGCCCGATGAATGTACGATCACCGAAGCGACATTGGGGTTTGTGCCCAATCCGATCAGCGTGCGCGCTATCGTCTCCCGGTCACGGCTTGTCCGGCCGCTGCCGGAGTCGGCCGTCACGATGGTCCTGGTATGTTCAACGGTATCGCAGATCTTGTTGGCGAGAAACCCCCCCGGTATCACCAGAACGTGGTTGCGTATTCCCACCGACCCATCTTGCCTTTGGTACCCCAGGAAATTCATCGGGCGTCTCCCGCCGCCAGGTCTCCCCGGCCCCTCGCCCCCTCGATGTTGTGGATGTGGACAAGCTGACCCGGGCTGATATCCCGCGAGGCGATGCCGATCGACTCGCCATACTTGATTACCTGGGCGCCCCGGGCGATGCCGGTCACTGCCATCTTGAAACCGAACGGGATCATCTCCAGCGCCTTGATGGTAACGCCGGTTTGACCCGGTCGGATGACAACATCGGCGCCGGGCGATGACGTCCGCCAGCACGCTGGCCACATTATCCCGGTCTGATAGCATCAGCGCTTGTGGTGTGTCCATGGATGGCCTCCGGGATGGCTAGCGGTACACCCCGTATTCGTGGGTGAAGTCGATCATCGCCTTCAAGTTCGCCGGGTTGACTTCATCAGTGGAGCTTCTGGGGGACAGGATGAAGCCGCCGTCCTTCCCCACGGTGTCGATTAGCCGTTTGCAGTAGTCTTTGACATCCTGCACCGTCCCTGTCTGGAGCAACGAGGAGGGGACGTTTCCCTGGATACACATGTGGCCCTTCAAGATGTCTTTTGCTTTGTAGATGTCGGTGGTGTCGAGTCTGGCGAGCATCTTGCCCTTGGGAAGCTCCAGCAAATATTCCAGCCGCGAGGTGAAATTACCCTCGAAGAACATACACGGCGTTGCGCCGCGGTCGATGAGCGCCAACAACAGTTTCTTCATCGTTGGCCAGTAGAACCTGTCGAACTGCTTCATCGACATGAAGTCGTCCGAGCCCCGGGTATTAGTCATGAAGAACCGGGTGTTACCGAATTGGTTGGGACGCGGCATCGGTCTTTCCAGGGTGAGCTCCAGTATTTTCTCGCAGGCCTGTGTTACCTTATCCGGATGCCGGAACATATCGGTCATAGTGCCGGACATCCCCCGCATCGAGTGTGAAATGATATCAAACGGCGGCAGCGCCGCACCCTGGAAGTACTGCGGAAAGCCCATGTCGACCATCATCTTGTTGAATCTGAGTACCCGGGACTGCCACCGGCGCAACTCGCGGCCCGTCTTCTGAAGCGTCGCTATGGCCCGGGACATTTCGGGCGAAGTAATGGCCATTGCGAGTGCCTGGGCGCCCCCCGATCCGGATAGGCCCGACAGCTTGGGCAACGTCGCCAGACCGGCCAGATTCTCGCTCACCGCGCGACAGGTGGGTGCGGAACATGTAGTCGGACGGGTCGTTGAGATACGAATCGTAGTCCCCGGCCTCCATACTCTCGATTTCGATCGACTGGTGCCCCTTGTACGGGTCAATGCCATGCCCCGGCCATCTCATCTGTTTGGGGTCCAGGTACTCGAGTGCTTTTCCCGGTGTAAATGGTTGGGGATAAATCAAGTCGGCGTGGAAATCACGGAGCGTCTTCTTGTAGGCCGCAAACCAGGCCGGATAGTCGTAGTATGCGGCTGAAGACGGTATCCCTGCATACTTGGCGGGGAAATAGCCCATCCCGCAGATAATCGGGACCCGGTCCGGAATGCGAAGCCGGATGGCGTCCGTAATGCGCCTTTCCTTCTCCTCAACCAGTTGAACCGCGGTCTTGCCCTGCTCAAGCTTTGTCGCCACGCGCATCACTCCGAAAGAAGAATCAGAAAGGGAAGGCCGCCCTTTCTGTCGGTGCCCATTATAGCATACGATCTTCCGCTCGAAGGCGGCGGCAACACGCTTCTGCCGGCCCGGTCGGCGACCGTCATCATACGGCAGCTCAGCTCATGGTCCCCCGCTGCGGCGGCTGGCCAGATACGACGGGCTCTTCCTCAGCCCCTCCTTCGAACTGGCTCTGGTACAGCGAGGCATAGACCCCGCCGGCGGCCAGCAGCTCCTCGTGACTGCCCTGTTCCACGATGTCGCCGTCTTTCATCACCAGGATGACATCGGCATCGCGAATGGTCGACAGCCGGTGGGCGATGATGAAGCTGGTCCTGCCTTTCATCAGCTCCTGCATCGCCCGCTGGATGAGTACCTCGGTCCTGGTATCGACCGAGCTTGTCGCTTCGTCGAGAATCAGGATTTTCGGGTTGGCCAGAAAGGCCCGGGCAATGGTCAATAGCTGCTTTTGCCCCTGGGAGATGTTGTTCGACTCCTCATTGATCTCAAGGTCGTAGCCCAGCGGGAGAGTGCGTATGAAATGGTCGGCGTGCGCCATTCTTCGCGGCGGCGGTCACCTGTTCGTCACTGGCAGTGAGATCTCCGTAGCGAATGTTCTCCCGGATGGTCCCATTGAACAGCCAGGTATCCTGAAGGACCATGCCGAACATGCCGCGCAGGTCGCTGCGGGTGAAGCTCCTGATATCGATGCCGTCCACGGTGATCGATCCGGAGTCAACATCATAGAAACGCATCAGGAGCTTGACGATGGTCGTCTTGCCGGCGCCGGTGGGTCCGACGATGGCCACCTTGTGGCCCGGTCGTACATCGGCCGAGAAGTTCTCGATGACTACCTTGTCCGGCGTGTATCCGAAGCGCACGTTGTGGAATGAGACGTTTCCGACCACCTCAGCCAGCTGGGCCGGCTTCGCCGGCTCGGGTACTTCTTCTCCCTCGTCAACGAACTCGAAGACCCGCTCCGCGGCGGCCGCCGTTGACTGCAGGATATTGGCCATGTTGGCGGTCTGCGCGATCGGCATTGTGAATGACCGGACGTATTGGATGAAGGCCAGGATATCGCCGACCCCGATACTGCCTCTGACCGCCAGGTAGCCGCCCAGGATGCTCACCCCAACGTACGACAGGTTACCGACAAACGTCATGATCGGCATCATCAGGCCCGACAGGAACTGCGCCCGTTCTGACGCTCCGTACAACTGGTTGTTCAGTTTCTCGAACTGCTGGATTGACTTCTTTTCGCCGTTGAAGGCCTTCATCACGCTGTGGCCGCTGTACATCTCTTCGACGTGACCGTCCAGGTGGCCCAGGTAGGCTTGCTGTCTCATGAAATACCGTTGGGAGGCCTTGACCACGGTCCGGATAAGGACAAATGACAAAGGCAGTATCAACAGCGCCACCAGCGTCATGATCCAGCTGATGGTCAGCATCATGACCAGAACGCCGACGATCGTCGTCACCGAGGTGACGATCTGGGTAAGGTTCTGGGTTAGCGTGGTGCTCACGGTGTCGACGTCGTTGGTGACCCGGCTCAGAATGTCGCCGTGGCTCTTGGTGTCGAAGTATTTGAGCGGCATCCGCTTGATCTTCTCGGAAATGTCCTTACGGAAATTGTAGGTGACCTTCATGGCGATGCCCGACATGATGTATCCCTGAAGGTAGTTGAACAGGGCGCTGAGCAGGTACAGCCCGATCAGTATTACGACGATCCGGCCGATGTACGGGAAATCGATCGACGCTCCCGGAACGTTCGTCGCTTTGGCGAGCACGCCCTCGAAAAGCCGGGTCGTTGCGTTGCCCAGCATCCGCGGCCCGACGATGGTGAAGACCGTGCTGGCGATGGCGAAGACCAGCACCATGATCAGGGATAAACGGTAAGGCCGCAGATACTTCAAGAACGTCTTCATCGTCTTTCTGAAGTTCTTGGGCTTGCCTACGGCCATCATTCCGGCGTGAGCCATCGGCCCGCCACCCATGGGGCCACCCGGCCCGCCACCACCTGGCCCGCCAACCGGTCGCTGCCCTCCACCCGGTCGCATCATCATGCCAGTTCCTCCTTCGAGAGCTGGGACAGCGCAATCTCCCGGTAGACACCGCAGTTGTCCATCAGGTCCTTGTGGGTGCCGACCCCGGCGACCGTGCCGTTGTCGAGCACCACGATCTGTTCGGCGCCCATGACCGTACTGACGCGTTGCGTCACAATTAGAACCGTCGCCCGGTTGGTTTCCTTCTTCAGCGCCCGCCTCAAGGCGGCGTCCGTCTTGAAGTCCAATGCTGACAGGCTGTCGTCGAAGATGTAGATCTCGGGACGCTTCGCCAGCGCCCGGGCGATCGCGATCCGCTGTTTCTGCCCGCCGGACAGGTTGGTGGCGCCTTGTGACACCATGGTCTGGTAGCCTTTGTCACTGGTCGAGATGAAATCGAGTGATTGGGAAACCTCGGCGTACCGGGCTACTTCTTCGGCGGTGGCGCCCTCGTTGCCGTACCTGATATTGCTGTCTATCGTGCCCGAGAACAATACCGCCTTCTGCGAGATGTAGCCTATCTTGTCACGCAGGTCATGCTGGGTCGCATCCCGTACGTCCACCCCGTCCACCATGACCTGCCCGGCCGTGGCGTCGTAGAAGCGGGGGATCAGGTTGACCAGGGTAGACTTGCCGCTGCCGGTACTCCCGATGAGGGCCGTGGTCTCCCCCGGCCGGGCGGTGAACGAAATGTTCTTCAGCACGTCATCTTCGGCTCCCGGGTAGCGGAACGAGACATCATTGAACTGCACCATTCCTGCTTTGGCGGTGTCAAAACTGACCGGGAGCGCCGGGTCTTTGATCACCGGATCGGTTTCCAGCACCTCGCTCACCCTCTCTGCCGAGACGCTGGCCCGGGGCAGCATCACGAAGACCGCCGATATCATCAGGAAGGCGAATATGATTTGCATGGCGTACTGCATGAAGGCCATCAGATCGCCGACCTTGGTCGTGCCCAGGTCAACCTGGTGTGCCCCGACCCATATGATCAGCAACATCACGCCGTTCATAATCAGCATCATGGCCGGCATCAAGAACACCAGGACGCGGTTGATGAACAGATTGGTCCTGGTCAACTCGGCGTTGGCGCGGTCGAACTTCGTCTCCTCGTGCTTCTGGGTGTTGAATGCCCGGATTACCATCAGTCCCGTCAGCATCTCTCGAGTAACCAGATTGAGCTTGTCGATGAGCTTCTGCACCGACTCGAACTTGGGTATGGCCACGATGAACATGGTGATCATCATGGTAAGCAGCACGCCGACGGCCGCGGCTATTATCCATAGCATCGACCGGTCGGCGGCGAGCAGCTTGATAATGCCGCCGGTGGCCAGAATCGGCGCGTAGAAGACGAAACGGAAAAGCATCACCATCAGCATCTGTATCTGCGTGATGTCGTTGGTCGACCGCGTGATCAGCGAGGCGGTGGAGAACTTGTCAAACTCCGTATTGGAGAAACTCTCCACCCTGACGAAAAGCTTTCGCCGCAGGTCCCGGCCCAGTCCCGCCGCAATCAGTGACGACAGGTAACCCACGGCAACCGACGCGGCCACGCTGGCAAGCGTCAGGAGAAGCATGAGCAGAGCCGATCCTCAGCATGTACCAGGTCTGAATGTTGCCGACATTCATGCCCAGGGCCTTGTACTCTGCGGCAATGTATATCGTGGAATATTGCTTCAGCTGGGCGCTCGGAATACCATCGGTCCTTGCCACAACGGCGCTGCGGACCGCGCTCATCTGATCGGGAGGCAGTTGCGCCAGCACCGTGAACGGGTCCGTGCCCGCGGGCACTTCGGGCAATCCGGACCCGGCCGACGACAGTCCTCCCCGTTCAATTGCCGCCACTACGGGTACGTACCTGCTGAAAACCGTGTCCAGTCCGACGCGCTGGGTCTTCTCGATCGTGTTCAACACAAATACCGGCTCATTAGCCAGCGCCGGGTACTTCTTCGCAAATGTCGCGTATTCGGTGGCCGGGAGTGAACTGCGTTCCAGCCGCCGATAGGCGGCCTGAACCTCTGATCGCTCCGAGTCCGTCATGAAAAGAGTGATCTTGTCGAATTCGCTGGCCCGCACCGCCTCCGGCGCGGCGTGTTCGATGCCGCCCTGCTGAACGCCTACATTCACGATGTCCGACATTAAGCCCGGCAGCGAGAGGTCGCTGATCGCCTGGCCGAAAAGTAGGGCGAATATTACCAGGATCAACCAACCATATGGTCTGAGATACTTGATCAGCTTGAGCATCTTTCCAAAACTCCTGATACCCCGTCCCCGCGACCCACGCCTCCGTCAAAAAAGACGGACCCGGAGGTGGGCCGCCAACGACCCCCGTCTAGAGACGAGCGACTATACTGTTCAGCGTCTCGAGCGCCGTCGCCATGGCGGCAAGATCATCCGGCGTCAACCCGGACAGGCGATTCTTCAAGTCCTCTTCAACCTTCCGCTTCACATCGCGCAGCAGTTGCAGACCATGGTCCGTCAGACTGATATTCACCACCCGCCGGTCGGCCGCGTCGGCGCGTCTTTCGACTATCCCGGACCGCACCAACTGGTCGATCAGATGGGTCATCTGCGGCTTGGGCACCACCGATACTCTGGCCAGTTCGGACACGGTCATGCTGCCTTCCCGAAGCATGCCCATGATGCCCAGATGAAGTCGCGTCAGACCACCGGTGACGCCACCGAGGTCCATTCTGAGGAGCTTCCGGTGCATGACGGGAAGGACTGCCGACAGACTGTCGAGTATACGGTCTACGGAGGTTTCGTCCATGGGCGGCGCAAAGTTCGTGTTAGCTGAAGCCAACTTGGTTGAAAGTAGTTCATTCAATAAACTATATTACCAGCTATAGCGACTGTCGTCAAAGAGGCGGCGGGGAGGGGATCCCCGGGCCTGCCGGCCCGTCCCGCCAGGTGACGGTGGGGTCGATTCGAGCCCCGGCCGTACGGGCGTGACGGACACTCCGGACATTGCGCGACGGGGGCGCTTCGTGGTATCATTAGTAGAGTTGCAGTTTAGGCTGTTACAGACTTAAGTCGTCCCCGTTCCTCGAAGCGTTGGATGGCCCAAACTCAGACTCTCGATTCCGAGAGAGGAGGACATCCGATGACTCCCCGGAGAAAACATTTCGAGCTTCCGGATGTGGGATTCTCTCTGTTTCCACGATCGATGTTTTCACCGTCGAGGAGTGGTGCGCTTGCGATGGTCTCACCAATAGATCTCAAGGTTACCCATACCCCGTCATCTTACCGCTATAGCATTGCCGGGACCGACGACCAGGCGGCTGGCGGCCATACGGGTGCGACGAATTAGGCGGTTTTTCCCTGAGCGTTGCCAAAGGATAGTAGGATAGTTGAGCGCTGAAATCGAAACGGAACTGGAGACCTACGAGGTACCGGAAGAATTCCTGTCCGGACCCGACCCGGATGAAGCGCCATCTTCAGCGGGCGAGTTGCCGGAAGAAGCCGACCTGCGGAATCTGGAACTGAGGGCGCCGGCGGAAACGGCCGACGAAGACCCGGACATTGCCGATGACCCCGTCCGTCTCTACCTTCGGGAGATCGGGGCGGTGAGTCTGCTGACGGCCCGGGATGAGAAGGTGCTGGCACGGAAGATCGAGCTGGCCCGATTCTTGAGGGAAGTCAGGCGCGAATACACGCTGCGAACCGGGGAGACTCCTTCCGCCGCCGCTATCGCCGGTGTGGTGAGGGACGAGATCGGCCGGGAGGCGTCGCTGGTATGTGTCCTTAGGGAGGAGCTTGGACTCCCGGTGGCCAATAGCCCGCTGAAAAGCGTTTCCGAGAGCGTGCTTCGCGAGCAGCATCTCCGGCGTCTTTGATCCGCAGACGGTGCAGAACATTGCCCGTAAGCTGGAGAAGTCGCCGGCCGAAACGGAGCGACTGCTCAAGAATCTTTCGGTGCATTGCGGGCTGCTTCCCGATGACATCCGCAGCCCCGCCGGCCGGCGTGCCGCGGACGGCGCGACCGAAGGCCGGAAACCACGGGCAGAGTCCGCCACCTTGACCCGGGATCAGGAAAGACTGTTCAAGAAGTTCCTGGACAACATCGAACTGGAGTCGGAAAAGGCAAGCCGCCATCTGATTGAGGCCAACCTCCGTTTGGTGGTGAGTGTGGCCAAGAAGCATATCGGACGCGGCATGACCCTGCTCGACCTGATTCAGGAAGGCAACATCGGGCTGATACGGGCCGTCGAGAAATTCGACCATCACCGTGGCTACAAGTTCAGCACCTATGCCACCTGGTGGATCCGTCAGGGCATTACCAGGGCGATCGCCGACCAGGCGAGGACGATTCGCGTCCCGGTCCATATGATTGACGCCATCAGGCAGCTGCTCAGGGTAAGGCGAGACCTGGCGCAGGAGCTTGGCCGGAACCCGACTCCCGAGGAGATCGGCGAAAAACTGGGACTGACGGCCGAGAAGGCCAGTGAAATTCTAAAGGTAGCCCAGTTCCCCCTGTCGCTGGAATCGCCCGTCGGCGAGGACGGCGAAGCTCATTTGGGCGATTTTATTGAAGATACGAATTCGGCCGCTCCGGTGGATACGGCTTCGAAGCAACTGCTCAAAGAGGAGCTGGTTGAGACGCTCTCCGAGCTCAGCCCTCGTGAGCAGCGGGTGCTCGTATTGAGATTCGGACTTGAGGACGGGCGCAGCCGGACTCTCGGCGAGGTTGGGCTGGAATTCAACGTAACCAGAGAACGTATCCGGCAGATCGAGGCCAAGGCGCTGCGCAAACTCCGCCACCCGCGGCGCAGCCGCCGCCTGAGGGGTTACCTGGAATAGCATTTTCGGTTGACATTATGTCAACCAGTGGCCATTATTCCATCACCAGACATGACCTTCCAGAGGCACACGCAGCCTTCCCGTTGCCAGGAACGCCGTGCTCCCTGACTTCACCGGCTTTGATTTTCAGGTTCTAGCTCTCTGGTCCGGCGTACCCGCCGCACCTCTGTTTGCCCAGATTCTTTGACACTCTTGACAGTACTTCCTATAATCGGCCCCAAACTGCCACTGGGAAAGAGAGGAGTCCAATCGTGAGTATCAGAAAACGTATTCCCCATGTCCTCGTTTTGGCGGCGATTGTCATGCTGCTGGCCGACGCCATCATTTTCTTTGCGTCCCGGAACATCATTCTGGGCGCGTTGAATGTGATCGTGCTCTTCGGCTTCGGTATGCATGTCGTCGCTGAAATGTTTGAGGATTGGCTTTAGCCCCGTCTCCTGAGCGCATCCGCCTTCACCCTCAGGAGTCCGCCGCCGACGGTGCACGCTCCCGCCGGATGTGCACACTGTAATCCGCTATTAATGTGGCCGTAACGTTGACCGCGTAAGCTGGAAGGTAGATGAGTGTTTC
The DNA here is from genome assembly GCA_963735055.1 of uncultured Chloroflexia bacterium. Lineage (GTDB taxonomy): Bacteria > Chloroflexota > Dehalococcoidia > Dehalococcoidales > UBA2162 > JBBITI01. The sequence continues at coordinate 554,204 of CAVTJN010000019.1, forward strand.
TCATTCGACCTCCTGACAAAGCCCGGAGACCATCCGGGCTTTGTCGTTTTGACCCGAACAGCATTTCCGCTTGCCGATCCCACAGATCCTGACGCGTTCTTGACACAACCTTAACAGCCCCTGGCATCCAGAAAGGGCGCCGTTCTGCGCTTTGACGGCATACCCACGCCCAAGTATAATGACAAAGCTGCCGGCCTCAAGGCATTAGTAAGTAAATTAGTAGCAGAGACACTTTATGTCAAGGGGCACAAGCAGATTTCGAGACCAGGAGAGGTGACCGAGTGGTTGAAGGTGCCGCTCTCGAAAAGCGGTCTCCGGTTCCCGGAGCGTGGGTTCGAATCCCACCCTCTCCGCCATTCTGATACGGTCCACGGTCCCAACGCGGAGAGGTGCTGGAGTGGTCTAACAGGCACGCCTGGAGAGCGTGTGTCGCCGTGAGGCGACCGTGGGTTCGAATCCCACCCTCTCCGCCAGCCGGCCGGCATTTTTCACGCTCCCGGTTCCCAGGAGCAACTCGCTTTCTGCCCCCGGCCGGCGAACATGGTCGGGCCTCAGGGTCTCCGGCCGCCGCCGCGCAGTCCTGGTGTGCCAGGATCACAAGCCCGGACGCCTCGGCTGCTGAAATTGTCTTGCCCTATATCGCGTGCTAGAATACCTCCTGTCTCGAGGACGCCGCCTTGACAATCGACAACAAGGAACTCAAGTATTGGGTAGGTTTTACGCTGGTTCCGGGCATCGGTCGGGTCAGGCTCGGCCAGCTCGAAACCCATTTCGGCAGTATCGAGAGCGCCTGGACGGCAAGCCAGTCCGAACTCAAGATGGCCGGCTTGGATTCCGGTTCAGTCAAGTCCATCGTGACGTCCCGGCCCGGCATCGACCTCGACGCCGAGATGGACAAGATGGAGCGTTGCGGGGTCCGGGCGTATACGTTTCGCGATCCTGATTACCCGGCCCGGCTGAAAGAAATCTACGACTATCCGCCCGTGCTGTACGTTCGCGGCTCAATCGCCGCGCAGGACGAATGGTGCCTGGCAATCGTGGGGACGCGGCGGGCGACCGTATACGGCCGGCAGGTCACGGAAGAAATAGTGACCGACCTCGCCCGCAGCAAGATAACCATTGTGAGCGGTCTGGCCCGGGGTATCGACACGGTGGCCCACCACGCTGCCATCGAGGCCGGCGGACGGACCATCGCCATTTTCGCGTGCGGTCTGGACATCATCTATCCCGCCGAAAATGCCGGACTCGCCCGGCGGATCGTGGAGCAATGGCGCCCTGGTCAGCGAATACCCGGTGGGCCTGCGTCCCCGGGCTGACAACTTCCCCAGGCGGAACCGCATTATGAGCGGCCTTTGCCTGGGAACGCTGGTCATCGAAGCCGGTGAAACAAGCGGGGCTCTAATCACCGCACGAATGGCTCTGGAGCAGAATCGCGAAGTGTTCGCCATCCCCGGCAGCATACTCTCTGCGGCAAGCCGGGGCACGAACCATCTGATCCAGGAAGGAGCCAAGCTGGTTGCCAATTACACGGATATTCTTGAAGAGCTGAACCTGATGACGGTCGCCCGCCAGATCGAAATGAAGGAACTCATTCCCGCGACCGAGACTGAGTCCTTGTTGCTGAAGCAGGTTGGAGCGGAGCCGACCCACATCGACGACATCTGCCGCGCCAGCGGTCTCCCGGCATCGCTGGTCAGCAGTACCCTGGCCATGATGGAGCTCAAAGGCATGGTCAAGCATGTGGGGGCGATGAACTACTCCCTCGCCCGGGAAGCAAGAGAGGAATACCGGGTCAAGGTCGAGTAGACACGATGAAAAAGAGTCTGGTGATTGTCGAATCCCCGGCGAAGGCCCGAACGCTGGCGCGAATTCTGGGCGACGCATTTCAACTGAAGGCATCCCTGGGGCATATCAGGGACTTGCCCAAGAGCCAACTCGGGGTCGATGTCGACAATCTGTTCTCGCCCAGGTACGTGGTGCCCAAAGAGAAGAGCAAGCTGGTCCGTGAGCTGAAGGCCGCCGCCAGAGATGCCTCGGAAATCTACCTGGCGACAGACCCGGACCGCGAGGGAGAGGCCATCTCCTGGCACCTGTCCGAGATGATCGGGGCAGACCGCAAGCGATTCCGGCGCGTCGTCTTTCACGAGATAACCGAGGACGCCATCAACCAGGCTTTCAAACACCCGCGCGTCATTGACATGGACCTGGTCAATGCCCAGCAGGCCCGGCGCGTCCTCGACCGCCTGGTGGGCTACAAGATCAGTCCGCTGCTGTGGCGCAAGGTCAGAAGGGGATTGTCGGCCGGTCGGGTGCAGTCCGTCGCCCTGCGCATCATCGTCGATCGCGAGCGCGAGATCGACAGATTCGTGTCGGCCGAGTACTGGTCCATTGAAGCCGAGCTGTCAAAACAGGAGACGGAATCACCCTCTTTCCGGGCCCTTCTGGTCGGTCACCTCAACGGGAGCAAGGCAGACCTTCGTAACGGTGAAGAAGCTGGTGCACTGAAGAGCCGGCTGGAAAAGGCGGCGTACGCGGTTCTCAAGGTCAAGGCGCGGACCGCCAACCGCCAGCCCCCACCTCCCTTCATCACCTCTACGATGCAGCAGGAGGCGTGGCGTAAGCTCCGTTTCACCGCAGAGCAGACCATGGCCGTCGCGCAGCAGCTCTACGAAGGACTCAACCTCGGTGCCGAAGGCAGCGTCGGCCTGATAACCTACATGCGTACTGATTCGACGCACGTGGCCCGGCCCGCCCTCGCCGAAGCACGGGATTTTATCGGGAGACGGTATGGTGAAGAGTATGTGCCGGCCCACGCCCGCACCTTCGCCGGAACCGTGAAAGGGGCCCAGGAGGCCCATGAGGCGGTCCGCCCCACCCGGATCCACCGCGAGCCGCTGCAAATTAGACAGTATCTGACGCCGAATCAGTTCCGCCTTTACGACCTGGTCTGGAAACGAATGGTGGCGAGTCAGATGGCAGCCGCGGTGTTCGACAACGTAACTGTCGACATCGAGGCCCGGTGCCTTGAACCACGAGCCAACTACCTGTTCCGGACCAACAGTTCGGTTAACCGGTTCGCCGGTTTCATCCTGGTCTACACGGAAGGTAAAGATACCGACGAGGAAGAGAAGGAGTCCCGGCTGCCGCCGCTTGCCGATGGCGATCCGCTCAATCTCCTGACCCTGATACCGGAGCAGCATTTTACCCAGCCGCCTCCCCGGTACACTGAAGCGACGCTCATTAAGGCTCTGGAACAGTTCGGTATTGGACGGCCAAGCACCTACGCCCCGACCATCTCCACCATCCGGGACCGGGAATACGTGGGCAAGGTCGACGGCAGCCTCAAGCCGACCGAACTCGGGATTATCGTCACCGACTTACTGGCGCGTTATTTCCCGGACATTGTCGACGTCCAGTTCACGGCCCGTATGGAAAACGAGTTGGACGAGGTGGCCGAACGGAAACGAGACTGGGTCAGTGCTGTCCAGGACTTCTACACCCCGTTCCAGATCAGCCTCGAAAAGGCATCCGCCGAGATGGAGACGGTCAGACTCCCGGAGGAGACCGTCGATGAGGCTTGTCCCAAGTGCGGCAAACCAATGGCCGTGAAGGTGGGCCGGTTTGGCAGATTCATCGCCTGCAGCGGCTATCCGGACTGCAAGTTCACCATGTCCTTTCAGGTGAAGACGGGGGTGAAGTGCCCCAAGTGCGGGACCGGAGACCTTCTGCAGCGGGTCAACAAGAAGAAGCGAACGTTTTACGGCTGCAGCAACTACCCGCAGTGCGATTTTGCCATCAATGCCAAACCGTTGCCCGACCCGTGTCCGAAGTGCGGCAGTCTGGTAACCACCTACCGGGACAAATGGGCTAAGTGCACGAAATGTGATTATCGGGGGAAGCTGCCCGCAGCATAGAACATGCCTGAAGCTTTTGACAGATTCATCGAGTACCTGACCGCCGAGCGTAACGCCTCGCGCTACACGGTGCGTAACTATGATGCCGATCTGCATGGCTTTTTCAGATTCATGGGCGAAGCCGGCATCGGGTCACTGGACGAGGTCAACAAGGACGTGATCCGTGACTATCTGGGGCAACTGATGGAACGGGGGTTTGCGCGCACCAGCATCGCGCGCAAACTATCGGCGGTGCGCTCGTTTTATCGCTACCTGCAGCGGGAGGAACTGGTTTCCATCAGTCCGGCGGCCACCATCTCGTCGCCCAAGTTGGACCGCAGACTCCCCGTATTTCTCAGCCTGGAGGAGGCTGTCCGGCTTATCGAAGCGCCGGACCTGTCAACGCCGTCCGGCCTTAGGGACCGCGCCTTCCTGGAGTTGCTCTATGCATCGGGGCTGCGGGTCAGCGAGTTGGTCAGTCTCAACATGGATCAAGTCAATCTCGAAATCCGGGAAATCAGGGTGTGGGGAAAGGGCGCCAAGGAACGCATCGTGATGATGGGGGACCCTGCCGCCAATGCCCTCGCCGCCTACGTTGACCGGGGACGTCCCACGTTCGCCGCCGGCAGCACGCCGGCTCTCTTCCTTAACCAGGACGGCGGACGTCTCACGGTGCGCAGCATTCAGAGCTTCGTCCGGGCCTATGCCCGGATGGCAGGCATTGAGAAGGACGTTCACCCGCACATGGTGCGCCACACCTTCGCCACCCATCTTCTTAACGGCGGGGCCGACTTGCGGGTGGTGCAGGAACTCCTGGGTCACGCCAGCCTCAGCTCAACGCAGATATACACCCACGTCAGCCGGGCTCAGGCAAAGCGAGTGTACCTTGCCGCTCACCCGCTGGCGCGTGAGGAAAACACGGAGGGGACAACCTTGAAAGGACAAGCAGATGGGTATCAATAGTAAGGGCCGCACCGAACGCGTTCGCGGCCAGTTGGTCAAGGAAGGGATCGACGGCCTTCTCGTCTCCCAGCCGGAGAACCGTTTCTACCTCTCGGGCTTCAGCGGATCGGCCGGCTATTTGCTGATCACGCCCCAAACGGCGGTGCTGGCCACCGACTTTCGCTACGTGGAGCAGGCGGGTATACAGTGCCCCGACTATGATCTGTTCCGGGTATCCGGGAAGATCGAGGAGTGGTTTCCGCGGTTGGCCGGGCAGACTCACCTGAAACGGCTTGGTTTTGAGTCGGAGTACCTGACCGTTTCCTTTGTCCGTCAGTTGACCGACGCCCTGGTCAAGGCAGGTCTCGAAATCGAGTTGGTCCCCATCGACGGCCTGGTGGAGTCAATTAGAATCATCAAAGAACCCGCCGAGATCGAACTGATTCGGCGCGCCGTTGCCATCAGCGACGCGGCGATCGCCCACGTCGTCGGTTGGATCCAACCGGGCATGACCGAGAAGAAGGTGGCCTGGGAGATTGAGAGCTTCATGCGGGAGCATGATAGCCAGTCCGTGCCCTTCGATTTGATTGTTGCCTCCGGACCGAACTCGGCCCTGCCGCATGCTCAGCCGTCCGAGCGGGCGATTCAGGCCGGCGAGCCGGTCGTAATGGATATCGGAGCGAAGGTGGAGGGCTATGCCAGTGATATTACCCGGACTATATGCATCGGCCGGCCCGACTCCATGTTCAGGAAAGTATATGACGTTGTCCTGGGCGCCCAACTCGGCGCCCTGGCTCTGGTAAAGGAGGGGATGACCGGGGAAGCGGCGGACAACCTGGCCCGGGTGATTATCACCGAAGCCGGCCATGGCGATGCCTTTGGCCACTCGCTTGGCCACGGTGTCGGTCTGGCCGTCCATGAATCGCCCCGCCTTGGGCCAAACTCCCCGGATGTTCTGAAGTCGGGGATGGTGTTCAGTATTGAGCCGGGCATCTATCTGCCTGGGTGGGGTGGCGTCAGGATCGAGGATTTGGTCACCCTCGAGAACGGCGGGATCAAGGTGCTTTCGGCCGCGCCCAAGATCGCACAGTAGCCGGCCCCGGCCGCGTGCCGGGCAAACATGACCCCGTCCATGACGGCGGCCAAGAGTTGCCTGGCCAGGACTTCAATGGTGGCCCGCTGACTCCGGACATCAGCCGGCATTCGATCCCGGCGGGGATCGTACTCTGAAGGTTTGAAAGGGAAGAAATGCAGGAATTACTACGCGCCGATTGCCATGTTCACACGAAATACTCGATGGACTCGACATCTTCGATCGAGAGCCTTATCAGTCGTTGTCTCGAAACCGGCATCAATTGCGTTGCCGTCACCGACCACGACGCCTTTGAGGGGGCGTTAAGGATGAAGGAACTGGCCCCCTTTACGGTCATTCCCGGGGAGGAGATCCTCACGCCAAACGGGGAGGTTTTTGGCTATTTCCTGAAGGAACGAATACCCAGCCGGCAGCCAATCGACAAGGTCTTTGAGGCCATCAAGGCGCAGGGGGGGTTAGTCGGACTGCCGCACCCATTCGACACTTTCCGTGGTCTCAAGAATCTGGACCACGATCGTCTTGAGGAACTGGTGTCTCAGATTGACTTCGTTGAGGTGTTCAATGCCCGGGGACTGCTGCCGGGCGATGCCGACAAAGCCCGGGATTTCGCCCGCCGGTACAACCTGCCCGGCACCGCCGGCAGCGATGCCCACTCGCCGCGCGAGATCGGCAAGACATACGTCGAAATGCCGCCCTTTGAGGGGAAAGAAGGCTTTCTAAGATCGCTGCGGATGGCTCGAATCCAGCGCCGCCGTTCCAGCCCTTTTGTCCATGCCTACACCGTCATGTCCAAGGTGCTGAAAGCATTCTGAAGGCGCACAAAAAAGAGGAAGGGCGAGGCACCGCCCCGCCCTTCCTGGAAATACCTGTCCTCAGCCTGTTGGAGGCTACTTCTTTCCTTTGTCCGGCTTCTCGGGTCGCGACAGGATCTCGTCGACGATTCCGTATTCCACCGCCTGTTGCGGGTTCAGGTAGAAGTCGCGATCAGTATCATGGGAGATCTTCTCCACCGTCTGGCCGGTGTGTTTGGCAATGATGTTCCGCAGCATGTCCTGAAGCCGGAGGATCTCTCTTGCTGCGATCTCAATGTCCGTCGCCTGGCCCTGAGCACCGCCGATGGCCTGATGCATGTGGATGGTTGAGTGAGGCAGTGCATATCGCTTGCCCTTAGCGCCGGCGCAAAGCAAGACGGTCGCCATACTGGCAGTCATGCCAACACATATGGTCGAGACCGGGGCGCGGATAATCTGCATGGTGTCGTAGATGGCGAGGCCGGAGGCGATGATGCCGCCCGGGCTCTGGATGTATATGCTGATGTCCTTGTCCGGATCTTCCCGTTCCAGGTAAAGCAGCTGGGCGATGATGGTATTGGCCACCGCGTCGTTGATCGGCGTGGAGAGCATGATAATGCGCTCTTTCAGTAGAAGCGAATAAATGTCCCAGAACCTCTCCCCGCGAGGGCCGTTTTCGATAACTCCAGGTATGATGTCGTATGGACTAACGATGCTCATTTTGACTCCTCCTTCTTGGTCTCCGTCTCTCCTGCACCCTTAGCGATTTCCAGGAGTCGCTCCACCGTCTTCTTCGTGAGTAGCGTCTGACGAATTGACTCCCGGACTTCCGGCGTGTTCAGCGTCTTGCTCATCACATCATGGTTGGTCCCCGAGTTCTTGAGCATCCTCTCGATGTCGGCATCGATCTCCGCGGGCGTCGCCTCCAGCTTTTCCGCCTCGGTTACTTTGCCTAGCATCAAGGAGCGTTTTACCCGGGTCCTGGCCACCGGCTCGAGTTGCCCGTGCAGCTCGGTATGGAGTTCCTCCTCGGTCTTGCCGGTACTCTTCAGATAGGTTTCCAGTTCCTGCCTGGTGCGGAAACGCTGGTCGATGAGGTGGTGAATCTCGCTGTCCACCAGGATATCCGGGAACTCAAGCTGCGTCTGCCCCACCACGGCCTCCAAAACACGGTCCTCGAAGGCCAGGCGGGCATCCTCTTCTGCCCGTTCGTTGAGATTGGCAGCGATCTTCTCCCGGAGTGATTCGACGGTGCCGAATTCCTCCCCGATCTGCTTGGCGAACTCAGCATTTACTTCAGGCAGTTTTTCTTCCTTGATCTCGTGGATCTTGATTTTGAAGCTGACCGACTTACCGGCCAGTTCCGTCCTTGGATCGTCGGCCGGGAACGGGAGTTCGAATGTCTTTTCCTCGTCTTTCTTCAGGCCGATGATCTGCTCCGGGAATCCCGCAACCGGGAAAGCGGCCCCGGCCGATACCTGGTACTGTGCCGCCGTCTGATTTATGAAAGGTTTGTCGCCAACATCGCTGGCGATGTCCAGACTTATCAGATCGCCCGACTGGACCTCGCGGGTCACCGGCTCCCAGGTCGCGTTCTGATGGCGCAACGTTTCGACCACGTCGTCAACGTCCTTGTCGGTAACCTCTCGCCGCGGGTCGGCCACCGCCCGAATCTGCCGGTAGTCTCCCAGAGTAACCGTCGGTTTCAGCGGGACGATCGCCTTGAACACGACCGGCTCGGTCTGGGTCACCTCGATCTGAGGGCTGGCAATGGGCTCGATCTCCTGCTCTTTGACCGCCTTCTTGTAGACCTCGGGCAGCAGTTGCTCCAACGCGTCTTCGAGGAGGTTCTGACGGCTGTAGTATTTCTCGAATATGGCCCGGGGAGTCTTCCCTACTCGGAAGCCGGGGACTTTCCGGCTCTGGACAAGTCTCCGGTAGGATTGCTCCATCGATTCCTCGACCTCGGCGGGGTCAATTTCCACCGTGAGGTAAGCCTGGCAGTTCTCGGTCTTCTCTCTAGTTACCTTCATTTATCTCCGACAAGCGCGATTTCATTTGGAGGGGGCCGGTTTGCGTATTTCCAGGTGCAGATTCGCCAGTTGCTGCGCGTCAACCGGTGACGGCGCGTCGAGCATCACGTCCACCGCGTTCTGGTTCTTGGGGAAGGCGATTACTTCCCTGATGTTGTCCTCACCCGCCAGCATCATCACGATACGGTCGATGCCCGGAGCGATGCCGCCGTGGGGCGGCGCCCCGTATTCGAAAGCCTCCAGCAGTGTGCCGAATCTCTGAGTGATGTCTTCATCGCTGTATCCCAACATACGGAATATCTTCCGCTGTAGCTGTGGGTTGTTGATTCGGATACTGCCGCTGGCCAACTCGTATCCATTGCAGATGATGTCGTAGTGGCGGGCCCGCACCTTCCCGGGGTCGGTGTCGATCAGCCCCACGTCATCGGGCATCGGGGCGGTGAAGGCGTGGTGCTCCGGCTCCCAGGCCTTGACCTCTTCATTCCACGCAAATAGGGGAAAGTTGAGCACAAAGGCGAACGCAAGCACATCCGGATCGGCCAGCTTGAGCCGGTATCCGAGTTCCTTCCTCAGTTCGCCGAGGGCCTTGTCCACGATCTTCGGCCTGCCCGCGACCACAAGTAGAAGGTCGCCCAGCCCCGCATCGAGGCGGTGCGCCATCTCCTTGACCTGGTCGAGTTTCATGTACTTGGCGGCCACCGATTTCACCATCTCGGGCGTAAGCTGCTCGATGTCCCCCGGCACGGACCCGAGGGCAAAGGTCAACAGTCCGCCCGCCCCGTAGCCTTGAACGAACTTGTTCAACTCTTCAAGCTGGGTGCGCGAATACATGGCGCAGCCTTTGGCACAAATACCCTTGATACGGCCGCCTTCGGCCACGATCTTCTTGAACACGGTGAAATCCGACGCCGCCGCGATGTCAGTCAGGTCTCGCATCTCCATACCGAAGCGCAGGTCCGGCTTGTCAGAGCCGTATAATTCCATCGCCTGACGGTAGCTGATACGCGGAAAGGGCTTGACGACCCGTCTTGCCGGCGCCGTGGCCGCGACCATGGCGGTGAACATCCCTTCAACCAGGGCGAGAATATCTTCTTCGTCGACAAAACTCATCTCGATGTCGAGCTGGGTGTGTTCAGGCTGGCGGTCGGCGCGACTGTCCTCGTCGCGGAAGCACCGGGCGATCTGAAAGTACTTCTCGACTCCCGCCACCATGAGCAGTTGCTTGAGCTGCTGCGGCGACTGGGGAAGGGCATAGAAACTGCCGGGCGACAGGCGGCTCGGCACCAGGTAGTCGCGGGCGCCCTCCGGCGTACTCTTAATGAGAATGGGCGTCTCGACTTCGAGGAATCCACGATCATGAAGGTACTGGCGGAAGAAGGTGACAACCTTGTCCCTCAATATGAGGTTGTTGAGCATGCGCCGGCGCCTGAGGTCAAGATAGCGATACTTGAGACGTACGTTCTCGTCGACGTCGCTGTCTTCGTTTATGTAGAAAGGCGGGGTCTTGGAAGCGTTCAGTATTGAGGCATCGGTGGCGATGACCTCGATCCCACCCGTTGGCAGGTGGGGATTCTCCGTCCCCTGGGGCCGGACTCGCACCTCACCTTTGACCCTGATAACGTACTCGCTCCTCATTTCGCTGGCGACGCTGTGCACCGCCCCGGAGACGCCCGGGTTGAAGACGACCTGGGCGACACCGCCGCGGTCACGCAGGTCCACGAAGACCAGCCCACCGTGGTCGCGACGCCGGTCGACCCAACCAGCCAGATCAACCGTCAGGCCAACATGTGATTGATTCAACTCGCCGCAGCTATGGGTTTTCAGCAAATGGGGTCTCCCGGCAGAAGCGATTTCCAGTAGATAATACGAAAATTATACCCTATATCCAGCTTCCTTTCAATGAGAATGCCCCGAGAGATCACAGCAGAACATTCGCCTCGGCCCGGTCTGGCCGTAAGGGCCGGCGACCTGCTCAAGTGCGGCCGGCGGGGCGGTCGAATGATCCGTGCCAGGCAGGTTTGACACCCCGGAATCTCCACAGTACACTAGCCTGGCGCATCGCGGCAAATGCCAACAGGGAGGGCAGAATGATCAGAGATCTGGTACTCAAGAATCGAAGCTATCGGAAGTTCCATCAAGACCGGGTTGACATGGGGACGCTCAAGGAGTTGGTCGACCTGGCCCGCCTCTCGGCGTCGGGATCGAACCTGCAGCCGCTGAAGTACATCTTGTCCTGCGACGACCGGAAGAACGCCGTGATCGCCCCGTTTGTCGGCCTCGGCGGGAATCCACCAGCGGAGGATCGGCCCACCGCGTACATCATCATTCTGGGCGACAAGGGTATCCGCGAGACCTTCGGGTGCGACCACGGCATCGCTTCCCAGAGCATTCTTCTCGGCGCGGTAGAGAAGGGGTTGGGGGGATGCATCGTAGGCAACGTGAAGCGCGACGAGCTGCGCCAGGCGTTGGCCATACCGGCGAATCTGGAGATTCTGCTGGCGCTGGCCATCGGCAAGCCCAAAGAGCAAGCTGTCATCGACATCGTCGGCGCCGACGGGAACATCAAAGCCTATTGGGATGAACTGCAGATCAGGCACGTCCCCAAGCGGGCCCTGAACGAGATCATTGTCGGCTGAATGACCGGCGCGACCGGCGGCTAGAACATGATGACGTTGCGGAGGGCCTGCCCTTTTTCAACCGACTCGATCGCCTCGTTGATCCGTTCCAACGGGTAGCGGGCGGTTATCAGTTCGTCCAGCTTCAGGCGTCCCGACTGGTAGAGGGCCACCAGCTTCGGCACTTCGGCGCTCAGCTTGGTGGTGCCCATGCTGCTGCTGGTGATCATTCGCTCCCCCGGCAGGAAGCCCGGGATGGTGATCGTGCCTCCCCGGGGAGGCAACCCGACCACGACGGTCATGCCGCGGGACCCCGACATGGAAAAGCCCTGCTGCACGGCTGACAGACTACCGACGGTGACGAACACGTAGTCGGCGCCCCGCCCTCCGGTGAGATCCCTCACATCCTTGGCCGGGTCCTTACCGTCAGCCCGGACTCCGTGGGTCGCCCCGAAAGTCTTGGCCGCTTCCAGCTTATTATCCAAAATATCGACGGCGATGATCGGGTTCGCCCCCGAGATAGCCGCGCCCTGGATCGCGTTGAGCCCCACCCCACCCGTCCCGATAACGACCACGCTGCTCATCGGTCTCACTTGCGCCCGGTTGACCACCGCCCCGAAACCGGTGATCACCCCGCACGCCAGGAGGGCCGCCCGGTCGATGGGCAGGTCCTTGGGAATCGGGACCAATTGGGACTGGTCAACGACGGCGTATTCGGCGAAGCTGGCAGTGCGGGTCATGTGGGTCAGGGCCTGCCCCTTCTTGTTATGCAGACGGCTCTCGGTCGACAGGGGCCATTTTGCTTCGCACAACTGAGATTGGCCGGTGACGCACATCACGCAGCGTCCACAGGAGGCCATCAGCGACAGGACAACCGTATCGCCCCGCTTCACCAGGGTCACGCCCTCGCCAACCTCTTCGACGTAGCCGGCGGACTCATGCCCGGCGACAATAGGCACCTTGAATCCCAGTTCGCCCCTGATCACGTGGATGTCGCTGTGGCATATAGCAGTGGCGCCCATGCGCACTTTCACTTCGCCCTTCTTCGGCGGGTCCAGGTCCACATCCTCAACAACCAGTGGTTTGCCGAATTCGTAGCAGACAGCCGCTTTCATAGTGGCCTCCTATCCCAGCAATGAATCCCTGCGCAGTATAAGCCCTGGATCAGCGGCGCGTCAATCAGCCGGCAGGGGGCCCCACGCCTGTTTCTTTGACAGTCAGACACGCGTGCAATAGACTTACGGTAGACTTGGGGTACTGATTCTGGAGGACAGCACTACCCGTGAATAGAGACGAACTGCGTTCGCTGTTTTTAAGCTTCTTCGAGGAGCGGGGACACAAGGTTGTGCCGAGCTCCTCGCTGATTCCACATGGTGATCCGACCCTCTTGTTGACCAGCGCCGGCATGGTCCAGTTCAAACCATATTTCCTGGGTGAGGCAGTCCCGGACAATCCGCGGGCCGCCACCTGCCAGAAGTGCTTCAGGACCAGCGATATCGAGTCAGTGGGCGATGCCAATCATCTCACGTTTTTCGAGATGCTCGGTAACTTCAGCTTCGGTGATTACTTCAAGCAGGAAGCCATCGGCTGGGCATGGGAGTTTGTAACCCAGGTCCTGGCGCTTCCGAAAGACCGTCTGTGGATAACGGTCTATCTCGACGACGAGGAATCATTCGGGTACTGGCGCAAATTGAATGTGCCGCCGGAGAGAATACTGAGGATGGGAGAGGACACCAATTTCTGGGGTCCGGCCGGTGAATCCGGCCCCTGCGGTCCGTGCACCGAGATCCACTACGATTTTGGCGAAGGCGCCCGATGCGACCGGCCGAGTTGCCTGCCCGGTTGCGACTGCGGCCGGTACTCCGAGATCTGGAACCTGGTCTTCACCCAGTACAATCAGGACAAAGATGGCCGGCGCGCGCCCCTCCCCCGGCCCAACATCGACACCGGCATGGGGCTCGAGCGCGTGCTCTGCGTGGTCCAGGACAAGCGGACGGTCTACGAGACCGACGCTTTCGTGCCGCTGCTCGACAGGGTGTCTGAATTGTCCGGAACAAGATACGGCGCGGCACCCGAGACAGATAACGCCATGCGGATCGTTGGCGAACACAGCAGGGGGATCCCCTTCCTGATCGCTGACGGCGTGCTGCCGGGCAATGAAGGGCGGGGCTATGTGCTGCGCCGGCTGCTGCGGCGGGCTTCAATCTACGGCCGGAAACTTGGCCTGGACAGGCCTTTCCTGACGGACATGGCCTCGCTGACGATTCAGACCATGGGGCAGACCTACCCCGAGTTGGTACAGCGGCGGGACTTCATCCTCAAGGTTATCGCGGTTGAGGAGAACAAGTTCAACCAGACACTCAGCACCGGGCTGGAACTCGTCGACACTATTCTGAGCAAACCCGAGGTGGTGAACAGTAAACAGATCTCCGGTGCCGACGCCTTCCGGCTGTACGATACCTACGGCTTCCCGGCGGCCTCCACCAGTGAAATCGCACGGGACCGCGGTTTCGCCGTGGATATGGCCGGTTTCGAAAGGGAGATGGAAGGGCAGCGCGAGCGGGCGAGGGCGAGTCACCGTTTTGCCCTGGCTGACAAAGGCGCCAAAGAAGCGGTCGACGCCCTGGGAATCGAGAAGACGGAGTTCGTCGGGTACCGGGACGCTTCGCAACAGACCGTCGTCCTGGGCATCATTGTGAACAACGAAGCCGTCCCTTCGGTGGAAGCCGGACAGGAGGCATCGGTGATCCTGGAGTCGACGCCGTTCTATGGCGAAATGGGTGGCCAGCGGGGCGATGCCGGCGAGATAACCGGCCCGGGGGCCGTCTTCACCGTTACCGACGCCACCAGGATGCCGCCGGAGATTACGTTGCACAAGGGCAAAATGCTCTCCGGGACGCTCTCGCTGGGCGACCACGTAGCAGCCACGGTGGACCGGGAACGCCGGCTTGGCATCGGACGCAACCACACGGCCACCCATCTGCTGCAGGCCGCCTTGCGCCGGGTCCTCGGAGGGCACGTCGAGCAGCGTGGCTCCCTGGTCGCCGCCGACCGGCTGAGATTTGACTTCTCCCACCTGGTGGCGATGACCGGTGACGAGATTCGCCAGACCGAACGTCTGGTCAACGAAATGGTCCGTCAGAATCTGGCCGTTTACGATGAGGAAATGCCCTACAAGAAAGCGATCGAGGCCGGTACCACCGCCATCTTCGACGAAAAATATGGCGACGTGGTGCGGGTGTTGCGGATCGGGCGTCCGCCGGTGAGCGCGGAACTCTGCGGTGGTACTCACGTTGCGGCTACCGGGGAGATCGGGTTCTTCCATATCATCAGCGAGAGCAGCGTCGGCGCCAGTCTGCGGCGAATCGAGGCGGTCACCGGCCGGGGGGCTGAAGAGTACTTTGAACAGCAACTGGCGCAGATCGGTATCGCGGCCGAGATGCTTGAGGCCGAACCCGGCCACCTGGCGGACAAGGCACTGAGCTTGTCCGAGGAGTTGAAGGACCTGCGCCGGCGGAATCTCGCCCTGGAGCGAGACCTCGCCCTTAAGACCGGGGAGTCCCTGCTGGGCCGGGTTCAGACGGTCAAAGGGATCAGTCTCCTGGTAGGCAAGTTGCCGCCGACGCGCGGCGAGGTCCTCCGGGACACCAGCGACTGGCTGCGCGATCGACTGAAGAGCGCGGTCATCGTGCTCGGGACGGTCTACGAGGACAGACCACTCTTCGTGGCGGTGGTCACTCCAGACCTGGTTGCCAGAGGCTACAACGCCGGGGACCTGGTCAGGAAGGTGGCGAAGGTGACCGGTGGCGGCGGGGGCGGTAAGCCAAACCTCGCCCAGGCCGGAGGGAAAGACAAGGACAGGATTGACGAAGCGCTGGGCCTAGTCAAGGAACTGATTTGAGGTGGGCGCACGCGTACCCTCGGACTTGACATCGGGGATCGTTGGACCGGGGTCGCCCTCAGTGACCCGGGTGGTGTGCTGGCGACTCCACTGCTGGTCATCGACCGCAAGACGGCGCCCGACGATGTCGGCGCCGTAGTCGAGTTGGTGCGTAAACACCAGGTGACCCGCGTAGTGGTCGGTCTCCCCCGGGCCGCCGACGGGACCATCCGGCGGCAGGGCGAAAAAGTCACGCAGTTTGTCGACCGTCTGGCGGACGCCATCAGCATTCCGATCGAGTTTCGGGACGAGCAGCTGTCGACGGTGTTGGCCGAAGGACTGCTGCGCGAGGCCGGCGGCAGGCGGCCGAGGCGGAAAGCAAGGGACGATGCCGCGGCGGCCGCGGTCATTCTTCAGGGATACCTGGACGAGCGCCGCGGGGCAACGACGCGCTGAAGCCGGGCGAGAACGGGCCGCATGACGCGGCCCGGGTCTGGTGGCGGTAGATGGCAGAGCATTTTAGACTGATATCCGGCGGTGTCCGTGACGGGGCCCGTCGCGGCGAGCTCGCTACCACCCACGGGGTGGTGCAGACACCCGTGTTCTTGCCCGTGGCAAGCCAGGGCACCGTTAAGACCCTGACCCCCGAAGAAATCCGAAGCGTGGGCCTGCACATGATCCTGGCTAACAATTACCATCTGTATCTTCAGCCTGGCATCCCCATCATTGAAGAGATGGGGGGTCTTCACCGGTTCATGGCCTGGGATGGTCCCATCCTCACCGACAGCGGCGGCTATCAGGTCTTCAGCCTGTCCGCCATGAGGAGTATTGACGACGACGGGGTAACCTTCCGCTCCCACATCGATGGGAGCCAGCACCGGCTCACCCCGGAGTTGGCGGTCCAGTATCAGGAGGCGCTGGGATCGGACATCATGATGGTCCTGGACGAGTGCCCCCCCCATGACGGCAGCCGCTCCCAGGTTACGGAAGCCACCGACCGCACCCACCGGTGGGCGGAGAAATGCCTCAAAGCCAAAAAACGGACGGACCAGTCACTCTATGCCATCGTCCAGGGGGGTGGATTCGCCGACCTGCGACGGGCCTCGGCCGAATACGTGGCCTCCCTCGATTTTCCGGGCTACGCCATCGGCGGTCTCAGCCTCGGTGAGGCTAAGGCAGTGACTCTGGAGATGATCGAAATGACCGTGGCCTTCCTGCCCGAGGGGCGCCCGCGCTACTTGATGGGGGTTGGTGCGCCCGAGGACCTTGTTGAAGGGGTAGCCCGCGGGATCGACATTTTCGACTGCGCCCTGCCCACTCGGGTCGCCCGAAATGGCGCCCTGTTCACACCTTCGGGGCGGATCAACATCCGCAACGCGGCCTACCGGCGGCAGCACGGCCCGGTCGACGCCACTTGTGACTGCTATACCTGCCGTACTTTTTCGGCAGCCTACCTGCACCATCTGTTCAGCGCCAGAGAGTTGTTGTTTTACCGTCTGGCCACGCTCCACAACCTGACGTTCACCAGCCGTCTGATGCAGCGGATACGGACCAACATCGAGGCCGGCACCTTCAGCTCTTTCCGGAGTGATTTTATGTCAACTTACCGGACCACCGATGAAGCCACGCGGATCGCCCAGAAAGAGAAGTGGCTCAAAAAACAACGCGGCCAGTGAAGCCGGCCGGCGTTACGGCATCACCGTATCCCGGAGCAAGACCCGCCTGCCCCCTACCCCCCACCCAACGCATAGAGCACGTGTATCTCATCCCCATCATTGACCGGCTTGGCCATTTCGTCGGGGAAAGCATCCTGACCGTTAATGTAGATGCCGACGTAGCTGTGAAGCTTGCCCTTGTCATCCACCAGCATCTTCTTCACCCCGGGATGCACTTTCATCAACACCCCGAGACACTCGCCGACGTTCCGCCCCTCAACATCCATCGTCTCCTTGTCGTCCGTGAAAGCCTGTAGAAAAACCGGCAGATTGATCCTGACACTCATCTCACTCTCCCCCTCGAAGACCGGGCCCGGCCGATCCGGGCCGTGAAACCGCGTCCCTGGCGGACTACACGCTCAGGTAAAGAAACAGGCGGATCTCGTCCCCGTCTTTGACCGGCTTGGCCAACTCATTGGAAAACGCGTCCCCACCGTTGAAATAGACCCCGACCCAGGTCTGAAGTCGGCCCTTCTTGTCGAACAGCATCTTCCGAAAATCGGGATACTGCTTCACAATCGCGGTAACGCAGTCGGCAACAGTACGGCAACCGTCTACAAAAGTCTCACTTTCGTTACTGTCAGAGCGGTAGAAGATGGGGACGTGTATCCGCACGCTCATCGGCAGTCTGCCTCAGGTACCGGCAATCGCGGCCGCTGGCGTCGCTTGAGCGGGCCGGGCGCCGGATATATCCTCTAAGCTCTTTTTACAACAATTTCCGGCCGGTAAGCAAGTCCGGAAGAGCGAACCGCGATGGCCGGTTGGCTCTTTGAGGGTCGCCGCCAGCAGGGTTTGCGGCTGACAACTCCCCTGGGCGGCCGGTGTCCAGTGCCCGTCCGGCGGTGGGCCCGGGCGCCGGTCGCCTAGTCGATGACCCCGTCCTCCACCAGGTGATCGTACTGCGGATCGGACATACCGAGTATGCCTTTGAAGACGTACTCGTTGTGCTGTCCCATTAACGGGGCCGCGGTCATCTCGGCGTGGTACTTCGACATCAGGAAATGAGCGCCGGCCTGGGAGCGGTACTCTCCGATTCCCGGATACTCAAGAGTGGCGAAGGTGCGCCGGTGCTGCAACTGCGGGTCGTGGTCGAGCAGGTCCTCTCCCGTCTGCGCCAACCCGGCCGCGACGCCGGCTGCCTGCAACGAGGTCATCACCTGTTCTGCCGGCCGGACGCTGGTCCAGACGCCTATCAGCCGGTCCAGTTCCTCCTCATGGTCCTTCCGGGCAGTCATGGTCCCGAACCTGACGTCAGCCAGAGCCGGGTCGCCGATGACCCGGCACAGATTTCCCCAGTCTTGATCGGAGTACACAGCGATAACACACCACCGGTCCTCACCGAGGCAGCGGTACGCGTTGTGTGGCGCGGCCCAGGGAGAGCGATTCCCCATCCGGGTGGCCACCCGCCGGTTCACGGCATAGTCGAGGAGGAGGGGCGACATGAATTGTAAGCTGGCCTCCAACTGGGACATGTCGAGGTATTGCCCCTTGCCGGTCCGCCGGCGATATTCGAGCGCGGCCATGATCGCGATAATGTTGTAGCGCGGGGCGATGAAATCGGTGTAGGCGCCGATCCAGGCCGGCGGCCGGTCGGGCCAGCCCAGTATCTGGTTAAGCCCGGCCAGGGCAGTCAGTTTGTGACCCGAGCCATGGTGCGTCGAGTACGGCCCGGTCTGCCCCTGCATGGAACTGCTGAGCATGATGATGTCCGGCTTTATGGCGCTTACCACTTCGTAGCCCAGCCCCATCCGCCGGATCGTCCCCCCGGCGTAGTTCTCTACCATGACGTCGGATTTGGCGATGAGTTGCTTGGCCAACTCAAGTCCCCGGGCGTCGCGGGTGTTTATGGTCACGCTCAGCTTGCTGGTGGAGATCTGATCATTGCTGCCGCTGAGTGGCGGCCCCCGCCGCCAGCCCGGCCGGCGACTGCTTTCGACCATGATCACCTCGGCTCCAAGGTCGGACAGATGCTTGGTAGTAATGGGGCCGGTCATTTGCCATGAGAAGTCGGCCACTCTTATGCCTGCCATCAGTCCGTGGCGCGCCCCGCCGTTCACGGTGTTCATCCTAGACGACTCCCGCTTCTTTCAGGGCAACTAACCTGTCTCTGGTTATGCCCAACTCATTCTCATATATTTCCCGGTTGTGTTCGCCGATCAGCGGGGCGCGCCGCCCGATTCGGGGCGGAGCCGCCGAGCTTTGAACGAAAGCCC
Source organism: uncultured Chloroflexia bacterium (assembly GCA_963735055.1). Lineage (GTDB taxonomy): Bacteria > Chloroflexota > Dehalococcoidia > Dehalococcoidales > UBA2162 > JBBITI01. Next base: position 573,379 of record CAVTJN010000019.1, read on the forward strand.
CCGGATAGGTGATGGTCTCGCCCAGTTCCTGGTGATCCACCTCCACCCAGAACTCCCGGGCCTCGAGTTGAGGGTTTTCCATGATGTCGGCGGTAGTGGCCACCGGGTAGAGCATGACGTTGTACTTTACGGCCCCTTCAAGGAGCTCGGCCTTATTGTGGGCCATGAAGAATCGGGACGTGGGCTCGTCTATCCGGTCCATCTCCTCCTGGGAAATCCGGGCAAAATCGGGCCGGCTCCAGTCAAACATGTCGATGAACCCGTTGGTGTACCCCTCGCTTTGCATCCACTTGATGAGCGGAAGACTTGGGGAAATCAGCGCTCTGCCCCCGTGGGACCAGGATACCCAGCCGTCTTTGCACGGCCATATCTGCGTGGTGCGATGATTGGCCCCCAGCCGCACCTCTTCGGAGCGGTCGGGGATGGCATCCCTGAGGTCCCAGTTGGAGACAATGTGTTCAAGACACTGCACCACCGACTCCTGGATGGAGACGTCAATTTGCTGGCCGGCGCCGGTGACCGAGCGGTGAAAGAGGGCGGTCAAGGCTCCCTGCGCCCCGTCGGTCCCGGCATGAAGGTAGGCCTGCGAATGATGACTAAAGTGGATGGGCGGACGGTCGGCGTCACCATGCGGCGCCAGCTCGCCGCCCATTGCCCAGGCGACGATGTCCGAAACCTTGTAGTCTCGGTAGGGGCCGGTTTGACCAAATGGCGTGATCGACACCACGATGATACCCGGATTGATCCGCTCCAGGTCCGGGTAACCGATACCCAGTGCCTCCAGATGGCCCGGTGCGAACGACTCCAGGACGAAGTCGGCGGTCTTGACCAGCCTTCTGAAGATCGCCCGCCCGTCCTCTGATTCCAGATTGAGGGTCGCGCCGCGCTTGCTGGTGTTGAGCGCGAACCAGAACAGGCTTCTTTCCGGGTGGGGCTCGTCATGATAGAAGGGGCCGATGCCACGCGCCGCGTCGCCGCCGGGCCTCTCGATCTTGATGACATCAGCCCCGAGGTCTCCCAGTATCTTGCCGCAGAGCAGCCCCTTTTCATCGGCGAGGTCCAGGACCCGATAAGGGCTGAGCATGCCGTCCGCCGCTGCCATTTACCGTAGGCTCCTCACTTGAGTTTCACGCCCGGGCGTCCCAGCCCCCCACCGGCGGCCGGTTGTTGGGCTCCGGCGGATTGGGCATGCCGATACGGAAGTCCTCGCCGGTCGCCTTTCGCTTCCACCGGACCCGCTGATTCAGCGGGTGGTTAAGGGTGATGGCCCCCTCCAACCACAGCGGGCAGCTCTTAACGCAGACGCCATCATACCAGCACTCGTCCGGGTACAGGATAATCGGAGGTTTGCCTTTCTCCGGATTCGGCATGAATATGTCCATGACACACATCTCAACGCAGTTGTTGCATCCGGTACACAAGCTCTCGTCAAACACGACCGGACTCCCCGGCGTTACCGGGTTGGGAACCATGACCACGTCCTCGCGTTTTTCTTCCACTTGTCGTTCCCTCCTGCCTATAGTCCGCTGCGGTCGCGGTAGTTCTTCTCCACGTCCCCGTGAAAGTCCAGCGGCATGTCGCCGGTCTTCACCTTTCCCTGGTCCAACCTGATGGTGACCCACTTCTGCCAGTCGGGATGATCGACCACCGGGTAGTCCGACCTCACAAAGCCGAGGGCGGAGTTCCCGGCCTTGCGCGCCCGGCAACCTTCCATTATCATCTGCCCGTTGGTGATGATGGTGAAGACTTCCAGGGCGCGTATCAGCTCGTGCGGGTTCCGGGCGAAGGCCGAAGCCGCTTCACCATCCTCAATTTCCTCAAACCACTTTAAACCCAGCTTGAGCAACCGTTCGCTCTTTATCTCACCGCAGTAGTCCTGCATCACTTTGCAGGCGCCGGCGTTGAGCTCTTTCCATTCCATACCGTTCTTGCGCCGCACCGGTGCGTAGACTCGGGCTTTTTCCGCCTCGACCTGACCGCGGTCAACCGCTGGAGCGCCCGTCCCGGTAGCGTACCTGGCGGCCCTTCGGCCGGCGTATCTCCCGGTGGCCGCAGCATAGGCATGGTCCCCGTTGAAGAATATCTGCCCGCCGGCGCAAAACAGACCCGGAAGGCTGGTCATCAGGTCCCAGTCGACGACAGGGCCACCCCCCGAGACGATGCCCCCACCGGAGTACTGCCGCCACTTCGGCAGGCCGCCGCCGCCGTAACCCTGGAGCAGGTCCTTGTCCGGGTCAAAACCAGCCTGGGTGTATGTCCGGTAGATCGGAATCAGGGTCTTCCCTTCCTGGGCGATCATCAGACCGAAAATGACCTGGCGCTCGTGCTCCGGCATCGCCGGCAGATCGGCGTAGAGGGGCAGTTCAGCTTCAATCGGTTTTACGCCGGGTCCCGGGCCCCCGAACTCGGCCATGCCTCTCACCGGGAGCAGCCGGGGTCCGCGGTACCGATGGTCGGACCCCTCGCCACCCCCCGACAGAAAGAATTTCTGGCCGGGGGCCGGCCGGTATCGTTCCGAAACGGTCTTCAGAATGTTGCCGTCCCGGTCCACCCACGGGATTTCCTGACCGTTGGCGTCAACCATGGTGCACGCATACCACGTGTTGTTGGCGTTGCCGTAGCCGTATTGGGGGTATCCGTAGGGGCCGGCGCCCCCCGGTCCGGAAGCCTCCACTCCCGCCATCACCGCCCCGGCTTTCCAGGCCATGGCATGACCGTCGCCGGTCAGATTCGGAGTGCGGTGACTGTAAGTCAGCCCCCTCAGCTCAGTAGAGAATATCCACTCGCGCTGGGGGAAGTACATGCACAGCACGGAGGCTTTGGCACTGAATACGTAGAACTCACCGGTGCGGGCGTTGACGCCGGTGGCCCCGACGACTCTGGCCCCCTGCTTGCCGCCTGCGTTGAGCAGGCTGGACACGAATACGTGGTCGAAAATCCTGACACCGAGGCGCCGGCATTCCTTGTAGATGGCCTCTTTGACGTAGGCTCCCCATACCCGGGCACAATACTTGGCCGTGTAGTCATAGGCAAACAGGAGTTTGGTGGCCTCGTCCCGGAACTCGGCGCCCTTGAAGTCGTCATCCGAATCCCGGATCTTCATTCCCATCTTCTCGATCTCGAGAAGACAGTCGTAGCTTTCCCGGGTTGTTATGTACAGTGGGATGGTGTTCCGCCAACCGCCGCGGCTGTCCACCAGGGCCTGGGTGAACTCCTCCGGAGATATCTGGCAGGCGGGGTTGGTGACCACACAATGCCAGTGGTCGACCCCCGACCCGCCGGCACCGCTTGACGCGGTGGCGCCCTTCTCCACCAGGACCACCCTCGCCCCCCTCCGGGCGGCACTTATGGCCGTCCAGCAACCGGCGATACCGCCGCCGAGGACGAGGACGTCGCAGCTGACCTCGTTCTCCTTCCCGTAGCTCACCGGATAGGGCCAACGAACCGCCTGACTTTTCGCCAGTTCCTCGTAGTTCATCTACTGTCCCTCCTTGGCCGGTTCCGAATTAGAATTCCGCGTATTATACCAGAAGAAGCCATCAGTCCCCCGGCCCTGTCAACCGGTCTACGAATAGCCCTTCTGCGGGAGGGTGGCGGCGGGGCAGCATGCCGGATGACGGAGAATGGTGTAGAATCCATCCAAGCGGATTACCGGAGTCTGTCACGAATCCTGGGACGGAGGCCAAACATGGTTTCAGACGGCAAAGTAGCAATTATCACCGGGGCCGGCAGCGGCATCGGCAAGGCCACCGCGCTCGCCTTTCTCAAAGATGGCTATCGCGTTGCCTGCGCCGGCCGCCGCCAGGCAGCCCTCGAGGGCACGATCAGGGAAGCGGGGGAAAACGCGTCCCGGGCCATCGCCGTGCCGACCGACGTGCGCGAAGAAAGGGCAGTTGAAAGCCTGTTCGCCACGGCCCGGGGCAAGTTCGGCCGGGTCGATGTTGTTTTTAACAACGCCGGCGTCTTCGCCCCGGCCGTTATGCTGGAGGACCTCACACTGGATCAGTGGAAGGCGGTCGTTGATGCCAACCTGACCGGCATGTTTCTGTGCATCCGTGAAGCATTTCGGACCATGAAGGCGCAGGATCCGCGAGGCGGCCGCATCATCAACAACGGGTCGATTTCGGCCCACGCCCCGAGGCCCAACTCCGCCCCCTACACCGCCACCAAGCACGGGGTGACTGGCCTGACCAAGTGCGCCGCGCTCGACGGCCGAAGGTACGACATCGCCTGTAGCCAGATCGACATCGGAAACGCCACCACGGAACTCACGGCGCGCATATCCCGGGGCACGCCACAGGCCGACGGATCAGTTAGGACAGAGCCGATGATGAATGTAAACGAGGTGGCCGGCGCCGTGTTGTACATGGCTAGTCTGCCACTCGACACCAACGTCCAGTTCCTGACAATCATGGCGACCAAGATGCCGTACCTCGGCCGCGGCTGACGCACAGCCGCGGGCGGACTTCCGGTAGTCCTGGTCTCCGGTCCGCCGGCCCTGGATTCGACAGTGTCCCCTGTCCCGTTGTAACATCGCGGGGGTTATCGGAAGGTACAAACGTCGAGGAGTGGAGAATGGCGACAAGACATCGAGATGTGTACGAGTGTCTGAATCCGCTGGGTATCCAGAATCCGGTGGAGACATATCCGCTGGCGCCGCGACTTGATGGGCTGGACGGCAAGGAAATCTGGCTGAGTATCACCGGCGAGCCGGATATTACTATTCCGCTGGAGAGACGCCTCAAGAGTGACTATCCCAACGTGAACTGGAAACTGAAGAAGACCTACGGCATCTTCCCGGTCCAGTTGTCCGAAGAGGAGATGAAGACCGCCGACGGTCTGATACAGGCCATTTGCTGGTGAAGCGGCGCAGTGTGGGGGCAGTTGCCCTACCTGGCCAAACTCGAGAAAGCCGGCATCCCGACCGTTCTGGTCGACCTGGCTGACCAGCATGAAATGGTACGGCAGGAAGCGCTTGTCAGCGGCGTGCCTCAGATCCGCCATCTGCACGCCTCACGTACCCTGCCCGGCCCGGCCGACGTCGATACCTGGATCACGCGCATGCTGGACGAACTGGTCCGTCCGCTGACTGATGAGGAGACAGACTCATGGCCGCTGGGAGATCCCGCAGCAGCGCATCATCTTCGAGGGCACCCTGGACGAAGCCGAGGAGTTCTATCAGCAGGACGCGGTTCGTCCCGCACCCGGTCAACGCGCAGCATCTCGGTGTATACCGACGGTTTTCCGATCGTGATCCCCACCGAGGAGCGGGTGGCAAGGATGCTCAAGGGCACCAGTCACCGGCCGGACGAGGTTGTCACTCTGGTCGACGACCTGCCGGCTTATATCGGGGCGATGGGTCGGGAGACGAAGAAAGGGCGACCGGTGTTGTTTCATCCGCTGAAGCGGACGGCCACGGTGGAGCGGATTGCCGTCAACGCCGTGATGTCCGGATGCAGACCGGAACACCTGCCGGTGGTGCTGGCCATCGCTCAATCCGGCTGTTCGATCGTCACCACCAACTTCCCCAGCCAGGCCGTTTGTCTCAGCGGACCCATCGTCAAGGAGATCGGGCTGAACGTCGGCGTCGGCCACATGGGTCCCGGCAGCCCGGTCAATTCGACCCATCGGCCGGTCCTATCAGATGATGGCCATCAACCTGAGCGGCGCCGTTCCGGGGATCAACCGGATGGGTTGCCACGGCAATCCGATGAACAACGGCGGGATGTGCTTCGGCGAGAACGGCGACCGACTCCCACCCGGCTGGGACGGTTTGAATGTGGAGAGCGGATTCCGCAACGACGAAAGCGTGGTTATGGTGTACCAGGTGTTTGGCGGTATCGTCGGTTCCCAGTTCTCACCCGGTGGCTACCGGGCCTTGCAGAAGAGTGGTCACGGCGGCATCGCCCGTCGCTTTGGTGTCAAGGGCACTCCCGGACCGCACAACTGGCTCAACTACCTGGTCCCCGGTATTTGGGCGGGCCGCGAGGGCGGTACGACCATCGTCATGGTGCCCGAGTTGGCCCAGCACCTGGTCGACCTTGGTTTCAAGAGCAAGAATGACGTCTACGAATGGCTCTGGAAGCAGAGTCTTCGAGCCACTCAAGGACTACCGCGGCCGGTCCTGGCCGGATTTCGCCCGCAACGGCTGGATGGGCATCGAGAAAACGTCGGGCAAGCCCTGGAAGGAGTTGCCCGATGACTACCTGGTTCCGGCCGGTGGCGACTCGCCCGGTGATAGCTGTATCGTCGTGGCCGGCGGTGATGAAGAGGCAGCCGTCGAACTGCTCGGCGGGCGGGGCGATGCCTTCAGCATCGACGTCTGGCGGTAACGACCCGGCATGAGGACGCCAGGACGCTGCCCCTCCGGGGGGGCACTAACGAATTCCGGTTACTAAAGGAGGGACGATGATGCTGAGCTACCTGGGAGACGTCAATTGGCTGGCCGTGATCCTTTGCGCGCTCCTGAGCATGGCCATCGGATTCATCTGGTACGGGCCCCTTTTCAGCAAGCCGTGGGCTAGATTGACGGGTTGGACTAACGAGAAGGTGGCCGGCCTGCCGCGCAGCAACATGGTTACCAGCTACGTGCTGGCGTTCATCGCCGCGTTCGTTATTGCGTCGGTGCTGTCAATCACCCTGATTGCCGTCGGCGCCGACGGGTTGGGCGAGGGGCTCGCCACGGCCGCTATTCTCTGGATCGGCTTCACCGGGGCCACCATCGGGGTCAACATGACGTTCGAACGAAGACCCATTTCCCTGTTCGGTATTGAGGCCGGATATCATCTCGTGGCTCTGATCGTATACTCGGTGGTGCTGAGTCTCTGGTAGGCGTCGGCTACACCCGCCAGGTCGTACGGGACTGGCGGCCGTAGGCCACCGCCTGAATAGGGCTATGAACTGTGACCGGCCGGGCTCGGACTAGCGGCCAACGAACAGCGGGGAGGAGAGTGATCCGTACGCGTCCTGCAAAGGGACCACGATCTCGGTTTGCCGGGTGATGAGGTCGACCCTCAATATACCCGAGCCCACCCATCTGCCGGTGCCCTCATCGTACGCGACTCCACTCGCAAGGATGTGCTGGTTGCCCGCCCAGGAAGGCGATCCGGCATTGCTGATCACTTTCCGGCGACTTGTTCCGTCGGCATTCATGACATAGATCGCTCCGATGCCCGGCGCTTCACTCTCGAAGAACGCCACTTTCCGCCCATCCGGAGACCAGCAGTACTGCCCATCGTCCTCACTGGGAGTGTTAGTCAGGTTGGTGCTCCGACCGGATGGCACGTCCACTATGAATATGTCGTCGTAGTGGGTAATATCATCGATGAAGAGAGTCTCGTAAGAGTAGAGTATCTCCCGTCCGTTCGGCGACCAGCGCGGCGGCTCAAACGGGTTGAGCCCCCAGTCGAGGTCAGTGAGCCGTCTGATGTTGCCGCCGCCGGCGTTCATCTCGTATATGTTGTAGTGCGTCTCAGGGTCATCGGTGCGGCCGACGAAGGCGACGCGTCTTCCGTCCGGGGAATATGATGCCCGGCTTATCGACATGCTGTCCACCGAAGCTAGGTGCTTCCTCGCTGCAGTGGCCACGTCTATCGACTCGATGGTAGTGAAACGGATTGTGTCCTGGCGAGTGCCGTTTACCAGATACGTCTCAACAACCCGGCTCCCGTGGAAAGCGATCAGCACTTTCCGGCCGTCATGCGAAATGGAAAGACTGGAAATGTCCAAGCCCTCCAGGTTCAGCAATCGCCTCTGATCGCCAGCCGGGGTGACGAGACTTAGCCAGACCACCGGATCCCGATAGTGGCCCTCGAAGTAGACGAACCGCCCGTTAGCGGACCATAGCTGGTCGTGCTGGCTAAGGTTGAGGAAGCGGCCCTTTTCGCTCAAGGCGAGAACGTCGGGACTCGGCCGGCTGGCAGTCACGACCACGCGGGAGTTCGTGCCCTTGAGAGACGCCACAAAGGCCACCGTGTCACGCCCGGCAGTGCAACCGGCGGCCGCAACGAGGGTGAAGGCCAATGCGGTGGCGAGAAGAACAGGCTGAACTCTCATCACCTTGATATAGTCGTCGGCGGGCAGAAAGGTTCACGTGCCCACCCGGCTCATGCTCCGAAGGTGGTCGTCCACCTTACTCCGGAGACCAGAACTCGCCTGCCCCCGAAGCGCAGCGGAGCGGGGTCGAACCGGGAGGATTGGGTCGAACCTCGGCGCTGATGGCCTTACTTCTTGCGATACACGTTAAGACCGACCACCTCGCTGCGCCCCGGTAACGGGAAACTCCCTTCGGTCGAGGCAATGATGATCGTCTTACCGGAAGACGAAGGACCGAATTCCTTGGTCAGGTCGACTGTTATGGTAAGAGTATTCCCTTGGACGGAGAACTCGACATTCTTCATGGCAACCTCCGAGAAATAGTGTCTTGTTGTCCTGTTCCTCGCCGCCCGATTCCATATCCGCTGCAGAACTGACCGGACACGGATTATGCCCAAGGACCCGGACTCCACGCCGGACAAAAAAGCTCTTTGGATAGTGCAATTCTAAGCCTCCGGCCCAGTCCGCGCAAGATAGGTCTGTTGTGGTGTCGGTCCGACATTACACCCCGGGTTAGCTCTTCCGGGTGGCCCGCGATATCCAATAGTACCGCCTTGATACTACTAACGCCCGATAGCCCTCGCCGCACGGCAATTCCTATAATCAGTTAGGCCCGTGCCGGGCCCACGGATTCTGAAGCAGCCAGGTTCGCCGACGATCTCAGAATTGATTCAGGTCTTTCACCATCGTCCAAACCGGCGAGTATGAATTGAGGAGAAACCGAATGACCAGGATACTGCGGGCGCTCCTGTTGCTGATGGCCTCGGCTGCGGTTCCCGTGTCGTTGGCCTCCTGCGGTGAGGGTGCGCCTGTTACCGCTACCCCGGAGCAAAGTCCGGTCTCCGTATCTCCCACGATCTCATCGCCTTCCTCGAGCACCGTGCCAACCACCATCGACGGCTCATCTGCTCAACACGCAGCGGCGACTGCCCAGGAGGTCGCTGACGGTGCGCTCAGAGCCAGTCAGGAGATCAAGTCATTCAAATTCGACATGGACTTCGCCATGTCATTCACTATGCCCGCCGGCAATGAGACCCGTACGATGACCATGCTGGAGACGGGCACCGGATCAGTCAACGTCCCGCAAAGAGAAATGGGCCTGGCGATGAATTTGTCCATGGATATTCCCAACCAGGTGAGGCAAACCGGGACGGCCGAAATCTACCTGGTCGATGGCTGGATGTACATGAAGGCGAGTGCCGCCGGGGCAGGCGACCAGTGGACCAAGATGAGGCTTACGGATGAACTGTGGGCTGCGCAGAGCCGCTTTTCCAGCATGACGGATCTGCTGAGGTCGCCGATCAGTCTGGAGACGCTCGGGAGCGAAATGGTCGCGGGTGTCGACTGCTACGTTCTCAACATCACCCCCAACATGACGTCCCTGGCCGACTGGGTGGCGGGACAGGCCCAGGCAGGACAAGACGGCGGGGGCTCCTTCGCAGACGACATGTCGAAGACTTTCCAGAACTTCGCGGTCAAAGAGTGGATAGCCAAAGACAGCCTTCTTCCGGTCAGGCAGACGGTGGTCATTGGAATGGATACCACTACGGAGGGCGTCACCAGCGGCATGAAACTCGACATGAGTGTCACACTTTCGTTTCATGATTACGGAAAGGCAGTCAGCATCCAGTTGCCTCCCGAAGCTCTCAACGCAAAGGAACTGGTGACCACCAAGTGAGACGGGCTACTCCTCGTTTAGACCAGAGCGATTGACGATACGGCACTGCCCAGGGATATCGTCTACTCATCCGACCCCAAGACTCCAGCCTCACGGTTGTAGACCGCACTGCGCCGCGGTACACTTGTGGAAAAACTAGGGAGCGAGGAATAATGCCAGCAGCGAAAGCCAAAACGTACGCGTGTCTCAACCCCGAGGGCATCGACGAACCGGTCGAGCAGTTTGCGTTGGCCCCACGCCTGGACACCTTGGACGGGAAGACAATCCATCTCAGCATCTGTGGCGAACAGGATATCTGGCATCCACTTGAGAAACGGCTCAAGACAGACTACCCCAATGTGAACTGGACGGTCAAAAAGAGATATCACATCGTGCCCATGCAGCTTACGGATGAAGAGCGGAAGACGACCGATGCGGTGATACTCGGCGTCTGCTGGTGACACGGCGCTGTTAATAGGCAGTTGCCTTATCTGGCAGACCTCGAGCAGGCGGGAATCCCGACCGTCCTGCTTCACTATCATGAGCAAAGAGGGAAAATTCAGAACGATCTGAAACTCTACGGCATCCCTCATCTGAGGACGGTCGAAGCGGACCGCAAGTCTCCGGGCGGCGTTGAGGAAGCCGACAAGGTCATGCTACCTCTCATGGAGGCACTGACCCGGCCGGCGACGCCGGCCGAGAAGAAGGGCGGCGAATGGACCGTCAAGAAGCCCCGGATTCTCTTCGAGGGCACACTCGAAGAGGCTGAGGAGTTCTACAGTCAGACCGAGAACATCCCCGGCTGCCTTGATACTCCTTTCTGCAGGTATACTGACGGCCTTCCGGTGGTCATCCCGACCGAGGAGCGCGTTCAGGCAATGCTCAAAGGCACCAGCCACCGGCCTGACGAAATCATAACCATCCAGCGGGACACTGAACTCAGCGGGGGCGACGCGGTCCGGGCACGCGTCAAAAAGAAGAAGGGCGATCCGGTCGAGTTCCTGCCCATGTTCCGGCGGGCCACCGTGGAGCAAGTAGCTGTGAATGCCGTGATGGCGGGCTGCAGGCCCGGCCAGTTCCCCGTGGCTTTGACCATAGCCGAATCGGGCGGAGGAACCGGGGATGGCCGTGGCGGTGGTGGCGCATTCATCCTCAGCGGACCGATGATTAAGGAAATCGGGCTTAATGTCACCAACAATATCTTCGGGCAATGCAACCCCGTCAACAAGTCCCTGGCCCGTCTTGGCAGCCTGCTCTGGCGAAACCTGGGCGGTTACAAAGAGACCGTCACCACCATCATGACCGTAGGAAATCCGGTACTCAACGGCGGCATGATTCTGGGCGAATACGCGGAGGGCCTGCCGCCGGGATGGCCGGGCCTGAACGAGGAGTACGGGTTCAAGAAGAACGAGACAGTTCTCATGAACGTGCCGATAGGCCACAGCAACAGTTCATGGGGCATCGGACAGGAGCACATGCCGGGGGTCTACCGCTCCCTGCAAAGGACCGGTCACGGCGCCATCGCCCGGTATCTGGGGGTCAAGGGCGTCGTCGGACCGCACAACTACCTGGAGTTTCTGTGTAAGGATATGTGGGCTTGCCGGGAAGGCGGTTTCACCATTGGCATGCCTCCCCAGATAGCCATGGACATGTACAACTACGGATTCAAGACCAAACAGTCGATCTACGAGTTCTTCTGGAAGAAGAGCTTCGAGCCGATGAGCAAGTACCGCCTCCGCGGCACGCCTGATTTCCGCACTAACGGCTGGCTGGGTAACGAACCCATTTCAGGCAAACCGTGGAAGGAACTGCCGGACGATTACATGGTGCCGGCGGGCGGTGATGACCCTTTCCGCAGCTTCGCCGTATTCGTCTTCAATATGGAGGAGACTCAAACGGCGCGATTCACCGGGGGGCATCACGACGCCTATTGCGTCGACGCCTGGAGATAAGACCCGAACTCCCTTTGACCGGGAGGATGGCCCGTGGGCCATCCTCCCGGCAAGTTGGCGAACGTGTCCACGGGCCATCCTCCCGGTAAAAGGGAGTTCGGGTCCTATCTCCAGGCGTCGGCCCCATGCGCACCTTATTTTGAGTCTCCTCCATATTGAAGACGAATACGGCGAAGCTGCGGAAAGGGTCATCCACCGCCCGCAGCGGCGCGTGTAATAATTAGGCAGTTGTTTCCACGGTTTTCCTGAAATCGGTTCGGTTACCCAGCCAGCGGCCCTTGGGGAATTGAGACGTGCCGCGAAGCGGTCTTTGCTCGTCTACTCCGAAGCTCTTTTCTTCCAGAGCAACTCGTAGATCCGACTGTTTAGTCTTGAATCCGTAAGTTGTGAGTGTGTAGTGGCTCTGTGGAGAAGCATGCCAATGGTGGAGCCCGCCTCCCGGCAAGCCCACGTGTCTTGCACGGAAACTCCAGGTATTGGTGCAGTTTTGGACGCCCTTTGACCCCCAGGATACCGACAATGACTGGCATAGTTGAGGTTTCTTTGCAGGAAACAGTCGACCCCGGCATGTGCTCCTGTCCGATGCCCCAGTGAACTGTTGCTGTGGCCTATG
>CAVTJN010000020.1:0-16968 GCA_963735055.1 uncultured Chloroflexia bacterium
ATCGGCCGGGCCTCTTCTACCGCTCATAATGAATCAATACGGCATCAGCCGCGGCTCCGCGGGCTGGTTTGCCGCTGCCGCGCCCTTGACGATCGCCGTTGTCTCTCTCCCCATCGGAATCATCGGCGCCCGCTTCAGTCTGAAGAAGACTTTTGCCGTCGGTGCATTCCTGCAAGCGGGCGGAATACTCGCACCCTTTGCCTCAAATTACCCCATGCTGGTCCTGACCCGCGTCCTTTTCGCCATCGGCACGGCCATAACGGTTCCCGTCGCGACGGCAATCGCGACCGAGTGGTTCACCAGCCGCAAGCTCCCGATTGTGAATGGCATCACTATGAGTTTTATCAACCTGGGAAACGCGGTCGCTTTCATCGCCACCGTACCCATTGCCACTGTGCTTTCCTGGAAGGCACCGATGACCATCTATGGCGCAGTGGCCCTGACCTGCGCCACGGCATGGCTGATCTTGGGCAGAGACCGGCGTAAAGCAGACGAGAAGAGCGTGGGCGCGAGCTTCGCTGCGCTGGAAACAAAGCCGGAGTTCAGCATCCGCAAGACCCTTACCCAACGCTCGACGATTCTGCTTGCGCTTTCCGTTATGGGTTCCTGGTGCCTTGGCAATACGATCGGATCATGGCTTCCCAGCTACTACCACGAAGTGTTCAAAATGCCCCTTGAAAAAGCAAGTTCGATTCTCTCGGTGATAACCGTGGGTGGCACCCTGGCCTGCCTCGCGGGTGGGATTCTCCCGGTGAGGGTAGGAAGGCGCAGGCCATTTCTGATAATCTCAGGGGCGTTCATGGGGCTGGCCGCCCTGTGCGCCGTACTCTTCAACAACCCGGTGTCGATCTACACCAGCGTCGCCCTGTTCGGCATATTCGGTAACCTACAAACGCCCAGCATTTTCACCATGCCCATGGAACTGCCCAACTCGTCGATGCGCTCCGGGTTGGTCGTTCTGGCGGTCATGCAGAGCGGCGGCAATCTGGGGAACTTCGTCGGACCGCTGCTGGTCGGCTACCTGGCGGATGTCACCGGATCGTACCTGCCCGGGTTCTTCACCGCGGCTGTCTTTTCGCTTACCTTGCTGGTGGCTGGCTTGCTGCTGCCGGAGACCGGACCCAAAGGAAAGGCAGCCCCTGCCGGCAGGACGGCCGTCCGGTTGAAGATGGCCTAGCCCCCAACGTACACCACCCGAATGTCCCGTAGGTTGGTGCCCGTGTTTCCAAGTATCACGGCATCGCCGAGCGCCTCGAGCACGGGTGCCGTGTTGTGACGCCTGAGTTCCTCGGCAAGATCAAAACCGGCCGCTCTCGTCCTGTCCGCGGTGGCACCGTCGACAATGCCACCGGCGATATCGGTCGGCCCGTCCGTACCGTCCGAATCGACCGACCCGATGACGATACGACCGCTGCCCGAAATACGCGGGGCCGCGGCCAGGACGAACTCCTGGTTCCGCCCCCCTCTCCCGGTCTCCTGACCGACGGCGACCACTACCTCGCCACCACAGATAAAGGCGCACGGCGGCGCGATGGGACGGCCAAACGTTTCCATCTCCTGGGATACCTCGCCAAAAATCTCACCGGCCGGCCTGGCTTCGACGTCATTGAGACTGGTGGTGAATATCGCGGCGCTCAACCCGAGTTCCCGTGCTCGTGACAGGGCAGCGGCCAGCATCACGTGTGGATCGACGACCCGATAGAGTTGATACGGCCGCTGGGCAAGATCGGCCGCGGACGGGGGCAGTTGACCGGGATCAGCTCTTACCAGAAAATCGCGGACTGATTGCGGGATCTTGTCCCAGACACGATACTTGTGGAGCACGGCGACGGCCCGCTGGTAGGCATCCGCCACCCCAGCCGCCACCCCAAACGCATGTCCGCGCGTTCCAGTGGGTATTTCGTCGGTAAGAAATTCGAAAAGCACCGCTCCACGAACGTACTTCTGGTGCTTCATGTTGAGGATGGAGATCAGGTTCCGCACCGAGTTGGCCTCAGGCATACTGGCACCGGCGCCAAAGTAAAGAACGCGGTAGACCTGAAGCAAGTCCTCCAGCGTGAGACCCGGCGCGGGCAGCGCAAGGAGTGCCGTTCCCCCACCCGACCTGAGCCAGAAGACAAGATCGCCTGCTCGGGCGCGAGTGAGGATATCCATAATCCGGGACGCCCCCCGAACGCTGTCCGCGTCGGGTAGCGGATGGCCGGCCAGGGTAACGCCAACCCGCGTCAGTTCGACCCGTTCTCCCTTCTTGATGCAGATATGACCGTCCGAAATCCGGTCCCCCAGAACGTCCTCAAAGGCCTTCGCCATGCGCTGCACAGCCTTGCCGCCACCTACCACATAGATGTGCTCGACCTTGCTCAGGTCGCAGACCCGGGGAGGCGGGCCGGATTGGCCGGGGGTTGACGGTCCGACGGTCAGCCGGTCTCCCTCCAGATTCAACAGACTCCGGGTTTTGTCGTACGGATCGGCCGCGGCGACCCCGGCCTCAAGTATCTCAAGCACGACGCGTCGTCCGGCAACGTTACCATGGGACAGCAGGGCCTCCCGGTTCTTGATCGGCATGGCGGACTCCATTGCAGTAGATATATATCGTCCCGGTCGGGACGTGCCAAGTCTAGTCAGGGGCCGTGATCATGTCAACTACGCTTCGGCGGGGGCCGCCGCTGCGTCGAACCCACCTCACAGGGAAAGCGCCGATTGCCGCGATCTTCCTGAACTGGTAACATGGGCACGCGCCGGGCGCAGGGTGAAACCCCGAGAGATCTCCACCTGCATCCACAGCTGCAGCGAGACCAAGGAGGCCAAAATGAAGACTGGATCGAAGATAGCATCGGTCCGAGCCCGGGAGATTCTCACTGTCCGGGGTCACCCCGGGATCGAAGCTACGGTGGTAACCGAGAATGGGGGGAGGGGGAGGCTGTCGCCGTCGCCGGGACATCGATTGGTGAGCACGAAATCCAGTTCGCCTACGACGGCGGACCGAGATTCGGCGGCAAGGGCGTCCTGAAAGCCGCCGCCAATGTGGAGCTCTTCATCGCTCCTGCACTCATCGGTAAAGACGCGGCCAGCCAGCGGCGTATCGACAATATCATGCTCGAGTTGGACGGCACTCCGGACAAGTCAAGACTGGGCGGGAACGCAATCGCCGCGGTATCAGGAGCGGTTTTGAAGGCGGGGGCGGCCAGTCTGGGCATTCCACTTTACCAGCACATCGGCGGGGTCAACGCGTGCGTCTTACCGACCCCGGACGTGCCCGCGGTAAGGGGGAGTACCCGCTACGGAGGCGGAAGCAGGGCGGGCGGCAAACCAACCTACACCTTTCTCTGCTACGGCTACGATAGCTTCTCCACTGCCGCCTACGCTGGCTGGGAGGTTACCACTGCACTGCACCGGTTACTGCGCACGAAATTGGGGGTCACTGCGGTTGGTGGACCGATGTTCGACTTCACGTTTCTTCAGGCCGGCGTGATCAAGCACGACCGGGAGCTCTGGGAACTGATGGCCGAGGCGATCAAAGTATCGGGCAACGAAGGCAAGATCGGCTTCCAGGTTGACATGGCAGCGAGCACGTACTATGAACGGGACCGGGACAGGTTCGTAGGCATCTTCTCGCGCGAGGACAAGACCAGGGAGGACCTGATCGAACTATACCGCGACATGGTGAAACACTATCCGTTCGTTATCCTCGAGGACCCGCTAGACGAAAACGACTACGACGGACACGCCATACTGACCAGGGACCTGGGCATCAACATCATCGGTGACGATCTGTTCACCACCAGCCCGCAGCGGCTCATGCGCGGCATCCAGTCGGGCGCATGCAACACGCTCCTCCTGAAAGTCAATCAGATCGGTTCCATCAGCGAGGCCTTCGACGCGGTGCAACTGGCCTACAGCCACGGTTACAGCGTCGCTCCCTGCGCCAGTCGCGGGGAGGGCGAAGCTATTGCCGACTACGGCGTCGGCCTGAACAGCGGGATCATGAGTGGCGGCGGCATCGGTTCAATCATTAATCGGTTTACTCAGATTGAGGCCGACCTTGGCAGCAAGGCCCGCTTCTCGGGGAAGGCAGGATTGAAGGGATTCAGAAACCGGAATCGGTGACCGATGGGTGACCGTGGTGTGTAGTAGTGATCGACAACCCGGCCCAACACAGCCGGCCGGTCTTTGAAGGAGCAGGTGGGAATATGGCTAGAGGGTCCATCATTGAGTCGGTCACCGCCCGCGAGATATTCTCGGGGCGCGGCCACCCTTCGATCGAGGCCACCGTAGTCACGACCAACGGGGCCACCGGCGTCGCCGAGGCGACCGCCGGACTCTCGGTAGGAGAGCACGAAGTGCAATTTGCCTATGACGGGGGGAAAGGTGGGGCGGACGGGGGGTCTTGAAGGCGGTCGGCCTCGTCAATGACCTAATCGGCCCGGCGCTCAAGGGCGCCGACGCGGCCGACCAGTGGACAGTGGACTCGATCATGCTGGCCCTCGACGGCACTTCGAACAAAGCGAAACTCGGGGGCAACACGACAGCCAGCGTATCTGCGGCGACGCTCAAGGCAGGTGCTCTCAGTCTCGGTATTCCGCTCTACCAGCACATCGGGGGCGCCAGGGCCTGCCTGATGCCAACCCCGGGGGTGGGCATATTGAATACCATCGCCGGGTATGGGGGCAAGGCGATTCACGGCGACAAGCCTAGTTACTCGTTCATGGCCTATGGTTTCGGAACATTTTCGGAAGCCGCCTACGCCGCCTGGCAAACCCGCCAGGCCTATCTGAAACTTCTTGAAGAGAGATTCAAGCTGGTCAACCTGGCCAGCTACCGCATCGTCATACCCCCGGGCACCGTGGTCCACGAACGCGAAAATCTGGAAGGTCATGACGGAGGCTATCGAACGGACCGGCAACACGGACAAAGTAGGCATCCAGGTCGACGTGGCCGCGGCCACCTACTTCAACAAGGCAAAAGGCGTATACGAGGGCCTTTTTTCGAAAGCGGACAAGACCCGGGACGACCTGATCGATCTCTACCGGGACATGGTCAAACAGTATCCTCTGGTCTGCCTCGAAGACCCACTGGACGAGAACGACTACGAAGGGCACGCCGTGCTCACCAGGGAATTGGGGATACAGGTCGTGGGGGACGACTTGTTCACCACCAATGCCGAAAGGTTGCGGCAAGGAATGAAGGTGGGGGCCTGCAACGCCATCCTGCTGAAGGTGAACCAGATTGGCACAATCTCCGAGGCTTTCGACACGGTGCGACTTGCCTACGGCAACGGTTACGGCGTGCAACCATGCGCCAGCCGGGGCGAGGGCGCCGATATTGCCGACTACGCGGTGGGACTGGAAACGGGAACGATAAGAGAAAGCGCCCTGGATGCCACCGGAAACAGACTGCGCAAGATAGAAGCCGAACTCGGCAGCCGGGCGCAGTTCGCCGGCAAGGCCGGTTTCAAGACCGGACCGGCCGTTCCCTGAACCAGGGGCGTGACGGGACCCGCCGATGACACTCCGGCCAGAGCCGCCACCACCTAGACGATGCCGGCGTGGTATTCCTGGAGCGACTTGACGCCCGGTGTGCCTTTGCGGTAGGCCGCGATGCCCATCGCCGCGGCCGTAGCCGCCGTCAAAGAGGTGATGTACGGCACCTTGTACTTGATCGCCGCCTTCCGGATATAGGAATCATCGTTCTTGCTCAGCTTGCCCGAGGGCGTGTTTATCAGAAGCTGTATCTCGCGGTTCTTTATGGCGTCGGTCACGTTGGGACGGCCTTCATGTTCCTTGAGGATGGGCTCGGAAGGGATGCCATGGCTCTCGAAAAAGGCATGAGTACCCCGCGTCGCCCGGATCTTGAAACCAAGTCCGGCGAACTGACGGGCAACCTCACCAATGGCAGGGCGATCATGTTCGGAGACTGAGATAAGAACGGTACCATTGGCCGGCAGCGGCGTTACGGCCTCTTGAGCTTTCCAGAAAGCGAGACCGAAAGAGTCGGCGATACCCAGCACTTCTCCCGTCGACCTCATCTCCGGACCAAGCACCGGGTCAACCTCATGGAACATGCTGAAGGGGAAAACCGCTTCCTTAACCCCGAAATGAGGCAAACGACGCAGTCTCAGGTTGAGATCTTTCAGCTTCTGACCCAGCATGAGCTGCGTGGCCAGCCGGGCCATCGGGATGGCACACACTTTGGAGACCAGGGGAACGGTACGGGAAGCCCGGGGATTCGCCTCGAGGACATAGACCACATCGTCGCAAATGGCGTACTGGATGTTCATAACCCCGACGACTTCGAGTTCAGCGGCGATGCGCCGGGTGTACTCTTCAATAGTCCGGACGTGCTTCCCGGGGATGTTCACCGGCGGGATGACACAAGCGGCATCGCCGGAGTGCACGCCGGCATATTCAATGTGTTCCATGACCGCGGGGACGAAAACATCCGCCCCGTCCGACAAAGCATCAGCCTCAGTCTCGATGGCGTTCTCGAGGTAACGGTCAACCAGGATCGGACGGTCGGGAGTGACCCCTACCGCCGCAGCCACGTACAACCTCAACTCGGCCTCGTCATGGACGATCTCCATACCCCGGCCCCCGAGCACGTACGACGGCCGCACGATGAGCGGATAGCCGATTCGCCGGGCTACCACCAGAGCCTCTGAAAGGTTCGTTGCTGTCCCGGATTCAGGCATCGGTATACCGTACCGCCGCATCATCTCACTGAACCGCCCGCGGTCCGAGGCGATGTCGATCGAGTTCACCGACGTGCCCAATATCTTCACGCCGGCGTCTTCAAGATCGGCGGCGATATTCAGCGGGGTCTGGCCACCAAACTGGATGATCACGCCAAGAGGCCGTTCCCGCTGGTAGATGCTTACCACGTCCTCAACCGTAAGCGGCTCGAAATAAAGCTTGTCCGACGTGTCATAGTCGGTCGATACCGTCTCAGGGTTGCAGTTGACCATGATACTCTCGTAGCCCATGTCGCGAAGAGCGAAAGCCGCGTGAACACAACAGTAGTCGAATTCGATCCCTTGCCCGATGCGGTTCGGCCCACCTCCCAGTACCATCACCTTCTGACGGGCACTTACGGTATTCTTATCGGGACCATTGTAGGTAGAATAGTAGTAGCGCGCGTTCTCGGCGCCGCTCACCGGAACGTAGTCCCACGATTCGACCACCCCGAGGGCGACCCGGCGCCGGCGAATTTCTCTCTCGGGCACGCCCAGCAGTCTGGCAAGATACTTGTCGGCGAAGCCGTCTCGCTTTGCCTGGATCAGGAGTTCATCCGGGAGAGAATTACCCCGGTAGGCGACAATCCGCTCCTCCAACTCCACCAACTCCTTCATCTGCTGCAGGAACCACATCTTGATGAAAGTCTTCCGGTGAAGTTCAGCGAGGTCGGCTCCTTTTCTTATCGCCTCGTACAATACGAACTGACGCTCACTGGTAGGATAGTTGAGCAGTTGCAGCAGCTCATCGAGCGAGCGGTCGTGAAAGTCGCGGGCAAAACCAAGACCGTGGCGTCCGTTCTCAAGCGAACGGATTGCCTTCTGGAGAGCTTCCTTGTAAGTCTTGCCGATGCTCATTACCTCGCCGACAGCCCGCATCTGCGTGCCCAACCGGTCTTCGGCGTCCCGGAACTTCTCGAAAGCCCACCGGGCGAATTTCACCACCACGTAGTCACCTGAAGGGCTGTACTTGTCGAGCGTCCCGTCGCGCCAATAGGGGATCTGGTCAAGAGTGAGGCCGGCGGCCAGTTTGGCGGATATCAAAGCGATGGGAAAGCCGGTGGCCTTGGAGGCCAGCGCCGATGAACGCGACGTCCGCGGGTTAATCTCGATGATGACGACCCGGCCGGTCTTCGGGTCATGGGCAAACTGAATATTCGTGCCCCCGATAACGCCGATCCTTTCGACGACCCTGTAGGACAAGTCCTGCAGTTGCTGTTGCAGCGCCGGAGCGATGGTGAGCATGGGCGCGGTGCAATAGGAATCACCGGTGTGCACCCCCATGGCATCAACATTCTCGATGAAGCAGACCGTAATCATCTGGTTCTTCGAGTCGCGGATGACCTCGAGTTCCAGCTCTTCCCAGCCCTCGACCGACTCTTCGATCAAGACCTGGCCGATCATGCTGGCAGCTATGCCGCGGCTGGCAACAACGCGCAGTTCCTCGACATTGTAGACCAGTCCCCCACCCGTTCCGCCCATGGTGTAGGCCGGCCGGACGACCACTGGATATCCCAGACCCGCGGCAATCGCCTCAGCCTCATCGACCGTGTAGGCTATCTTGCTTTGAGGCATCTCGATGCCCAGCTCCGTCATGGTCTGTTTGAAGACAAGGCGGTCTTCGCCCCTCTTGATGGCGTCGGGCTCGACGCCAATGACCTTCACGCCATACTTATTCAGAGCGCCGGATTCTGCAAGCGCCGAACTCAAGTTCAGGGCGGTCTGGCCGCCCAGGTTGGGAAGAATGGCGTCGGGACGTTCCTTTTCGATAATGCGGATCATGGACTCGAGGTTCAAGGGTTCAATGTAGGTAGCATCGGCCATGCCGGGATCGGTCATGATGGTGGCCGGGTTAGAATTGACGAGGACGATCTTGTATCCCAGGGCGCGCAACGCCTTGCAGGCCTGTGTGCCCGAATAGTCAAATTCGCAGGCCTGTCCGATCACGATCGGACCCGACCCGATAATCATGACCTTACTGATGTCCTTGCGGCTACCCAAATCAAGCCTCCTCATTCAACCGATAACGTCGAGTTTCACAGCAGTCTAACCAGCCCCCATAGCCTTGTCAAGGAGTCCGCCGCGCCGGCCCCACAACGACGCCGGTAGAACATTCGATCAAGTACGTTGGCCTCTCTTGAACCGGCAAGTCTGCGAATGATAATATTTTGGGGTTCTCAAGGACAGCGGGTCCGGACAATTAGGAGGTTACGAGATGGCAGTCCCTGATAGAGTCTACAAGTGTCTCAATCCGGTCGGCATCGAAGTGCCGGTGGACATCGTTCCCCTCGCGCCGAGGCTGAATTCTCTTGACGGCAAAGAGATCTGGATCAGCATCACCGGCGAGCCGGACATCACAATCCCGCTCGAACGCAAACTCAAGATGGACTATCCCAACGTCAACTGGAAGACCAAGAAGACCTACACCATCAGTCCGGTTGAACTCTCCGACGAAGAGATGAAGACCGCCCAGGGGGTCATACAAGCCGTCTGCTGGTGAAGCGGCGCCGTATGGAGGCAGTTGCCTTACATCGCCAGGCTTGAGAAAAGGGGAATCCCGACCGTAGTCGTTGACTTCGAAGACCAGGACAACATGGTAAAGCAGGAGGCGCTGGTCAACGGCGTCCCGAACGTTCGAATTATCCACGCTTCCCGCACCCTCCCCGGACCCGCCGATGTCGATAACTGGATGACGGCCATGCTGGATGCCTTAACCAGACCGTTGACCGCAAAGGAGAAGGAAACCGGCAAGTACGATCCCAGGCAGCCGAGAGTCATTTTTGAAGGGACCCTCGAAGATGCCCAGGAGTTCTACCAGCAGACCAGGTACGTTCCGCTACCGGTGGAGGCCCCCCTGGCCATCTACAGCGACGGCCTCCCGGTTATTGTACCCACCGAGGAGCGGGTGCAGAAGATGCTCAAGGGAACGAGCCATAAGCCCAGCGAGGTCATCACCCTCTACGAGGACGCGGTGGTCATGGAGGGCCTTGGGTCGCCGATGCGCAAGAAGGGGGAGGTGGTCCTTTTCCAGCCAATGAAGCGGACGGCCACCGTCGAGCACGTCGCCATCAACGCCGTTATGGCCGGGTGCAGGCCGGAGCACCTTCCCGTCGTTCTGGCCATCGCCCAGTCCGGCTGCGGGATCAGCACCACCAACTTCCCATCCCAGGCGGTCTGCCTGAGCGGCCCGATCGTCAAGGAACTGAAGATGAACACCGGGTGCGGCCATCTCGGCCCCGGAAGCGTTGCCAACGGACCTATCGGCCGGGCGTATCAGATGATGGCGATCAACCTCGGCGGCGCCACGCCCGGCGTCAACCGCATGGGCTGCCACGGAAACCCGATGAATAACGGAGGCATGTGCTTCGCCGAGAACGCCGACGGACTGCCCGATGGTTGGGATCCGCTGAACGTGGAGGCTGGTTTTGACGTCGAAGAGAGCATTGTTATGGTGATGCAGGCAAACGGGGGCATCGTCGGCTCCCAGTTCTCACCAGGCGGATACCGCGCCCTTCAGAAGAGCGGGCACGGAGGACTCGCCCGTCGCTTCGACGTCAAGGGCACACCGGGGCCACACAACTGGCTCAACTACCTGGTGCCCGGACTGTGGGCCGGGCGGGAGGGCGGTGTGGTCCTCATGATGGTACCCGAGCTGGCCCAGCACCTTGTCGACCTCGGATTCAAGACTAAAGATGACGTCTACCAGTGGCTGTGGAAGAGCAGCTTTGAGACAGTCAAACAGTACCGGAACCGGTCCTGGCCCGATTTCTTCCGCAACGGTTGGATGGGGCTTGAGAAGCAATCCGGCAAACCATGGAAAGAGCTACCCGACGATTACATGGTTCCTTCCCAGGGTGACGATCCGTTTCAGAATTGCCTGATCGTCGCCGGCGGTCAGGAAGAGGCAGCCGTGGAACTTTTAGGCGGCCGGGGTGCGACCTTCAGCATCGACGTATGGCGGTAGAACCGGCCAGCAGTTTCCAGTGCCGGCGCCCTCTCACTTAGCGGAAACGGAATTGCAGGAGCCCGGGAATGACAACGCCGGGTTTCCAGCAATGGCACATGCGGCGCGACGTACTGCGGAGAGCGGTCATCCACCGAAACCGCGTGCGACGTTGCCTATGCCGCGATTCAAACAAGGCGGCCGGCATAGGTACGCGGTTTACCGGAACGGCCGGTTCGCGATGGCTTCGTCTACTGCATTCTGAGAGGCGGGCAGTCAGCCGTTCGGCAGGTACGGTCAGTGAGCGGCTGAATTGTAGAAGCCGGTGATCCCCTTGCGCACTTCATCGCGGGACAGTTTGCCTTGGGTCTTCAGTTTCTGAAGCACCTGCTCCCGCCGCTGCATCGCATCTTGAACGCTTATCTGACCGAGGTCGAACTTCTCCGCGAGCGCCGTCTGGAGGGTTTTATCATCGGCGAGGACAAAGGCATCGCTGCCCTGTCCGCCGGCAGCGATCGTCTGAAGCGCAAGGCCGTCCTCGGTCGGCGTGATCAGACTCACCGTGGCGATCCGTCTCACCGGCTCCGCGCCGTACAAGCGCGGCCGCGCCACGTTCAGCGTGACAATCGCCCCCAGACGGGCAATCGTCGGAGCCGGCAGTCCCAGGTACTCGTTGAGTACCAGGACCACTTCCCTGGCCGTCCGGGCATGGATCGTCCCCCCGAGAGCGTATCCCTCGCCCACCAGCTCAAATGCCCGCTGCGCCGCCTCCCCCCAGACATAGTCGCCGTAGTCGCTGAACTCCTCAGCTACCAGATATGATTGGGACGGGTCGGCCCCCTTCAGAAAGGCAAAGTCCTCGCCCTCACCGCGCAGCCGGAACTCCTTAACCTGGGGAGGAAGGAAGTCCAGCAGCACATTGAGGGTCGTCGTCTTCCCGGCGTAACTTGGGCCGGCGGCGACCAGAACCGAGGCGCGGAATTCCATCAACAACCACAGTAGACTGGCCAGACGAAGATCAAGGGTTCCGGAGCGTGCAATCTCAAGGACCGAAAGTCTGTCAGTCTCAAAATAGCGCCCCCGACCCCACCATCGATTCGCGGTCATCAAGTTCTATAGTACATTGCCCGGCCGGTCTGTTAAAGCGAGATGGGATGACGGATGCATTTGCATTGACCTTAGTTTTTGGGACGTGCTAGACTCTCCGTCATCCTTGCTCTTTGGGAAAACGGGCGTAGATGTGGCACTCGACGTCAAGGAACCAGGCGTCTGGAACTCCATTGAGTACTCGAGGGCCTACGACGAAATGTTCCTGAGGTGGGAATGGACCTTCTGGTCGGCCCAGTTCATGATGACCCACTGGCAGGGCGTGAACTTTGACAACGGGAGCTACGTCAACACCCCACCCGGTACCGACCCCTATATCGAAGATGTCTACAAGAAGGTCCAAGCCGCCACATTCTCGGACTGGACGGCGGCGAACAAACTGATACGTGACCTGACGCCATACGTGGTGGAACAGGCATTCTACATTCCCCGGCCGTCGCCGCAGTTCTACAACTTCTGGTGGCCATGGGTGAAGAACATCGACGGCAACCTGTCGGGTCTCTTCATGAAGTACCACTGGATCGACCAGACGCTGAAACAATCGCTGGGCAAATAGAGGAAGAACAGGGAACACTAACAACAAAGGGAGCGGGGCTTAGCCCCCGCTCCCTTTGTCTTGGCCTGACGCCACCTCTCCGCGTCGTAATACAGGACATCGCAGGGTACCCCGACATACTTGGCCGGGAAATAGCCGGTGAACAACTGCACCGGGATCCTGTCCGGCGCCCTCAATGCGATGGCGTCGTCGACCCGCTTGTTTCGTTGGGCGAACAATTCTACAGCAGATGCCCGCGATACCTGTGGCGTCATGTCCCTACCTCCTGAGATGCCCGTTCTTAGAATACGCTTGCGAGGAGAGTATATATTCAATCCGCCACTACCGGCAACCGAGCGGGATCGGCGGTCTGCCCTGGGGACAGGGCAAATTGACAGCCGCGGAAGCCTCATGTTATCCTCGCTGCATAGCTTCAGGAAAGGGGACGGGCTGGACACCAAATCGACCGCCGGGACCACTTGGGAGCGATCGGTTGCATGGTGATTGCGTGAGTTCGGACATTCCCCAAGCGCTGCAGCATACCAGGACTGAGACTATGGGCAGGGTATTTCTGGGAAACGACCGGACCGGAGAGCGATGGCTGAGATTTCATCAAAGGAACTGGTAAAGGCCCTGTTCCAATTGAAGGAACTCCCGAGAACCCCGTTCATCCCCTGGGTTTGCACTTTCGCCGCTCGTTTGGAGCAGATCACGACCGAGGAGATGATGACCGATCCGGGCCCACTGTCGACTTCACTCCTGAGCGCCCAGCAACTGTTCGGCTACGATGCCATCGCCACGGTCTTCGATCCCAGCCTCGAAGCGGAAGCGTGCGGTTGCGAGATCGAGTGGCCCGATGACGGAACGTTGCCCCGGACTGTCAGCCATCCGCTGGAACAGGGCGCCGTGACCGAAGGAATTGACATCTCGAACCTTGAGAAACGAGGCCGGATTCCGGCCGTACTCGAAGCCGTCAAACGCATCGGCATCCTCAAAGGCAGGCAGATAGCCGTCATTGGGGTGATTACCGGGCCACTGACGCTGGCCAGACAACTGCAGGGCGACAGCTTCATCACGGAACTGAACGAGGTATCGGCGGATTCATTGAGGATCATCGAGTTGGCCGGCAGCGTGGGGCTCAAACTATGCCGCAAATACTGTGAGTTGGGCGTGGACGCGATCGTCGTGGCCGAGGAGATGCTGGGTACGGTCAAACCCGGAGTGTATCAGGCCGTGGCCGCGCCCCTGAAGAGCATATGGAACGTCGCCCGCTTCTTCGGAGCACGATCATTAATCCTGGGCAAAGGATGTCCCGCCGACCGCATCGAACCGGTCATGGCCTTGCAGGCCGACGGGGTGGCGCTTTCGGGCGAGATCGACTACCTACGGCTGCACGAAGCGGCCCTGAAGCGAGGTGCTTGCTGCGGCCGCAGTATCCCTGATAAAGTATTGCTGGGGACACCTCCGGCGACCGGAGGTATGGAAGACTATGTCTCGACCACGGGGAGGGGATCGTTCCTGACGACGGAATGGGAAGTACCGCCCGACGCGGACGTGAACGCCATGCACGAATTGATGCGTGTCGTCCGTGGCGGTTGAGCCGGTCAATTACGTCTTTCCCCTTTGCCGCTCTGTTGTCGTTATTTCTCTTTGGGAGGTAGCAGGTGAACGAACACGAAATGGTCACTCTTTCCGCCGATCCCAAGCCGCTGGAACTTGACATAAAAAGGACGGCGGTTCTGATAATCGATATGCAGAATGCGTTCTGCCGCAAGGGCGGCATGTTCGATCTCGGAGGTAGGGATATCTCGCTCATACCGCAAACCTACGGGCCGATCAGACGCGTAAGCACGGTGGCGCGCGAAAAAGGAATAAAGGTGGTGTACATCGTTCACCGTCTCAGCCCCGACCTCCGGGAAGTGGGACCGCTGTCGCGTTACAGTTTTCGCGGCATGCTGGAGAGACCGGAAGCGCGCGACAAACTGATCTTGCAGGGCACCTGGGGTGCTGAGATCATCGATGAACTGGCTCCCCGACAGGACGAGATGGTAATCGAAAAGCGCCGGTTCAGCGCATTCGTGGGTACGGAGCTGGACATGATGCTGAAGACCTTCGACATCCGGTACTTGATATTCACCGGCGTGGCGACCAACATATGCGTTGAATCCTCGCTACGGGACGCCAGCCATCTTCAATACCTGCCGATTCTAGTTTCCGACGCCGTCGCAGCATCGCCCCCTTCGCGACAGGAGTCGACGCTGGCCAACGTCAGGGAAGTCTTCGGCTGGGTCACTACCAGTGACAACATCGTGAGCGCTCTGAGGCGCTGACACTGCGATGGCAAATCCTGAAGAACGCGAGGAGATAAAGCACCAGTTCACCACCACAGTCGGCGGCATCCCGGTAAAAAGGGTGTATACTCCGGCCGACGTCGCCGAACGTGACCTGAGCCTCCCGGGCGAGTACCCATTTACCCGGCACATCATGCCCGCCGGATACCGGAGCCGCCTCTGGACAATGCGCCAGTACGCCGGTTTCGGGACCGTCGTGGAGACGAACGAACGCTTCAGATTTCTCTTCCAACAGGGGCAAACCGGCTTCAGTGTTGCGTTTGATCTGCCCACTCAGCAGGGATATGACTCTGACCATCCCCTGGCCGCGGGTGAGGTGGGCAAGTGTGGCGTTGCCATTAACTCGCTGCGGGACATGGAGCAGCTCTGGGAAGGCATTCCCCTGGCCCGGGTCAGCACATCGATGACCATAAATGCCACAGCGCCGATCGTGCTCGCCATGTACGTGGCCGCGGCCGAGAAACAGGGCTGCACTCGGGCCGACCTGGAAGGAACGGTACAGAACGACGTACTTAAAGAATATATCGCCCGCAATACCTATATATTCGGTCCGGCCCCGTCCATGCGCCTCGTGACGGACATCTGCAGCTACTGTTCGAAGGAGATGCCCAAATGGAACTCAATAAGCATCTCCGGGTATCACATGCGCGAGGCCGGGGCGACTGCTGCCCAGGAGGCGGGGTTCACCCTGGCGAATGCCATCGCCTATGTCCAGGCCATGCTGGACAAAGGGATGACGGTGGATTCTTTTGCCCCCCGTTTCTCATTCTTCTTTGCCGCCTATACTAACCTTTTCGAAGAAGCTGCCAAGTTCAGGGCTTTGCGCCGGATGTGGGCAAGCATAATGAAAGAGCGCTTCGGCGCCGCCAATCCACGGTCGCAGATGCTCCGGTTTCACGTTCAGACCGACGGGTTCACGCTGACTGCTCAGCAGCCGTTGAACAACGTCGCCCGGGTCACCCTGCAGGCGCTGGCGGGCGTATTGGGAGGTTGCCAGTCGTTGCACACCAACTCGTTTGACGAAGCATTGGCTTTGCCCACAGAGCAGGCGGTTCAGGTGGCCCTGAGAACCCAGCAGATCATTGCCTACGAAGGGGGTGTGGCCGATACTGTCGACCCACTCGGGGGATCATACTACGTCGAGTGGTTGACGGATGAAATCGAGAAGCAGGCAACGGCCTGCATCGAGGAAGTTGACAAGCTGGGTGGCGCCCTCAAGGCAATCGAACAGGGCTTTATTCAAAGGCAGATCGCCGATGCCTCCTACAAGTATCAGCTGGCCGTGGAGTCCGGGGACCAGGTAGTTGTCGGCGTCAACCGTTTCGAGACCGCCGGGGCCGGGGTGACCGATACTCTAGAGGTGGGGCCGGAAGTGGAGACGAGACAGATCGGAAGACTGCAGGCACTGAGAGGCGAAAGGGACAGCGGTAAGGTCGCCGCCGTTCTGGAGACCGTCCGCTCGTGGCCGGGGGCGGGACGAATATCATGCCGGGATCGATTGATGCTGTAAGAGCTGTATGCCACGGTGGGGAAAATAAGTGATGTCCTGAGGGACGTTTTGCGAAGACAGGAAGCGCGACCACCTGGAGGCATCGGTATTGCCGAAGAAGATACGCGTGCTGATCGCCAAACCAGGATTGGACGGCCACGATCGGGGAGCCAAAGGCGGGATCCTCGCCCGGGGCCTTAGGGAACGCCGGGATGGAAGTCGTCTACCTCGGGCTGCGGCTGACGCCGGCGCAAATCGCCGACGCGGCGATTCAGGAAGACGTGGACGTGGTCGGCCTGAGGCTGTCTGTCGGGCGTGGACCTGACTCTGTTTCCGGCCACGGTGGAACGGGTTAGAGCCGGAGGCGGTTCAGGCATCATAGTGCTGGCGGGTGGAGTGATCCCAGAAAAGGACATTCCCCGGCTGAAGCCGCCGGCATCACCGAGGTCTTTGGCCCGGGCACGCCCCTGGAAGATATCGTCAACTGCATCAGGACTAACGTAAGGGGCCGAGCCGAACAGGCGACGGTGGACGCCGATGAAGCTCTTCGAATTCGAGGCAAAAGGCATCCTCAAGGAATACGGCCTGGCAATGCCCGACGGAATCGTCGCGGCGACGCCCGCTGAGGCCGTGGCCGCCGCCGCTCAGATTGGCCGGCCGGTCGCCGTGAAAGCTCAGGTGCTGGTTTCCGGACGGGGCAAGGCGGGCGGAATTCTGTTTGCCTCCGGGCCTGATGCGGCGAGCGCCGCGGCCGCCTTGCTATCGGCAAGACCGTCAGAGGCAATACCGTCGAACGTGTCCTGGTCGAGAAACGCT
>CAVTJN010000021.1:0-127009 GCA_963735055.1 uncultured Chloroflexia bacterium
TCGTTGTGCGCCCAGCATGGGCGCGATCTTGGAGGTGGAAGTCCTCCCGTAAGCTGACCACAGCGAATGAAGCGAAGCGCAACTGCGTGAGGGTGACCGAGCGTGGGGAGGAAGCGTGGAGCGAAACCGCGAGCCGATGAACAAGAACCGGATAGGAGGCGATGCCGAGCAGGGCGAGCGGGCATGATACCGCGAAGCTCTCGTGGTCAAGGCTCAGGCGGCGTAAATGCGGCGGTTGTGCGGGGAAGGATCGCGTTCTTACCTGGGGAGATCTCGCCTTATGCCTGAAAGGGCGACGGTGCGAACCGGAGCGAGGAGTCAGCAGAGGCCGTAGTAGCTGCCGAGCAAGGGGCGAAGGGCCGAACGAGAAGGAAAGCCGACGATCATGTCGCTTGGACGTGCAAGGCATCAGAAGCCCGGGCAACCGGGGCGAACCGCGAGAGGGCGAGGTGAAGCCGAGCCGGCAACGGGACGCGATGAAGCACGGCTGGCGCGACAGGAAACCGAAGGCTTGGGCGCGACGACCTGCTGGCGCAGGCGCTCGCGCGAGAGAACTTGGTCGTGGCGTGGAAACGCGTCAAGGCCAATCACGGCAGTGCCGGGGTCGATGGACTGACGATCGAGGACACGGTCGAGTATCTCAAGACCGCACTGGCCGCGGATCCGGGAGGAACTGCAAACGGGACGCTACCGGCCACAGCCGGTGCGCCGGGTGCAGATTCCCAAGTCCGGAGGCGGCATGCGGGAACTGGGGATACCGACGGTGACCGATCGGCTGATTCAGCAAGCCCTGCTGCAAGTCCTGCAACCGTTGATTGATCCGACGTTCTCCGAACACAGCTACGGCTTCCGGCCGGGCCGCCGCGCGCACGACGCGGTGCTGCAAGCACAGCGCTATGTGCAGGAAGGCTGGCGGGTGGTGGTGGATGTGGATCTGGAGAAGTTCTTCGACCGCGTCAATCACGACGTGCTCATGGATCGGCTGGCCAAGCGGATCGACGACAAGGCCGTGCTGCGGCTGATTCGGCGATACCTCGAGGCCGGCATCATGGACCACGGCGTGGTCATCGAGCGCTACGAGGGCACGCCGCAAGGCGGGCCGCTGTCGCCGCTGCTGGCCAACGTGTTGCTGGACGAAGTGGATCGGGAACTGGAGCGACGCGGCCATCGGTTCGTGCGCTACGCCGACGACTGCAACGTGTACGTGCGCAGTCAGCGAGCGGGCGAGCGGGTGCTGGATGGTCTGCGGAAACTCTACGCCCGACTGCACCTGAAGGTGAACGAAGCCAAGACTGCGGTGGCTGGCGTCTATGGCCGGAAGTTTCTGGGCTACTGCCTTTGGCGGTGCGCCGGGGGCGAGGTCAAGCGCGCGGTGGCGGGCAAGGCCATGGACACCTTCAAGCAGCGCATCCGGCAGCTCACGCGCCGGACGTGCGGACGCAGCCTGAGCGAAGTCGCGGAGGAACTGCGGCGTTACCTGCCGGGCTGGAAGGCGTACTTCCGGCTGGCGCAGACGCCACGGGTGTTTCGCGAACTCGACGAATGGCTGCGGCACCGCCTGCGCGCGATGCAGCTCAAGCACTGGCGACGGGGCACGACGATGTATCGGGAGTTGCGGGCGCTGGGCGCGAGCCGGGATCAGGCGGCGCGGGTGGCGGGCAACGCCCGCCGCTGGTGGCACAACAGCCGCCTGGAGTTGAACCGGCTCATGCCCATTGCCTACTTCGACCGCCTCGGCGTCCCTCGACTCTCATGACCTCAACTTCTCGAACCGCCCGGTGCGGACCCGCATGCCGGGTGGTGTGGGAGGGGTCCGGTCAGCGATGATCGGCCCCTATCCCGATTCGCTCGACCAGGTGCGCGCGGCCATCCGCGCCGCCACTACAGCTTGCGCACCGAGGAGGCGTACGTCGGCCTGGATCCGCCGCTACGTTCTGTTCCACGGCAAGCGGCATCCGGCGACCATGGGGCGCGGCGGAGATCGCGCCTTTCCTCACCGCCCTCGCGGTCGAGCGGCGGTGCGCGCCTCGACCCAGAACCAGGCCATGGCGGCGGTGCTCTTCCTCTACCGCGAGGTGTTGGGTTGGACCGCCGGGTGGCTCGACGGCGTCGTCCGGGCGCGGCGGCCGCGCCGCCTGCCGGTGGTGCTGACGCGGGCGAGGTCGAGCGCCTGCTGCGCCGCTCGCGGCGCGCCTGGCTGCTGGCGACGCTGCTCTACGGCACCGGCCTGCGCCTCAGCGAGGGCCTGCGCCTGCGGGTCAAGGATCTGGACTGCAGCGCGGCGAGATCGTCGTGCGCGAGGGCAAGGGCGGCCGGGATCGCGTCACCATGCTGCCGCGCGCGGTCGAGCCGGCGCTCGCCGCGCATCTCGAGCGGTGCGGCGCCTCCACGCGGCCGACCTGCGCGCCGGCTTCGGCGCCGTCGCGCTGCCCGATGCGCTTGGCGCGCAAGTATCCCGCGCCGCGCGCGAGTGGGGATGGCAGTGGGTCTTCCCGCGCCTCGCGGTCTCCGCCGATCCCGCGCAGCGGCGAGCGGCGCCGCCATCACCTGCACGAGTCGGTCGTCCAGAAGGCCATCCATGCGCGCCGCCCGCGCGGCCGGCATCGCCAAGCCGGTGGGGCCGCACACCCTGCGCCACTGCTTCGCCACCCACCTGCTCGAGGCCGGCTACGACATCCGCACCGTGCAGGAGTTGCTCGGCCACCGCGACGTGCCGACCACGATGATCTACACCCACGTCCTCAACCGCGGCGGGCGCGGGGTGCTGAGTCCGCTCGACCGGAAGTAATGATTCGCAATGCTCAGAACCGCGCGAACACCCAGCCGGGGAATACCGCGATCAGGATCGTCGGGACCAGGCAGATGACGCTCGCCAGCAGCGCCGGACGCGGCCGGTCGCGACGCGCGTCGCACCCGCGGGCTCCGGGCTCATGAACAGGAACTGGATGACGCGCAGGTAGAAGTAGATCCCGAGGTAGCTGCCGACGAGACCGAGCACCGCGTACGTCGTGAAGCCGGCCGCCATCACGTTCTTGAAGATGAGGAACTTGGCGACGAAGCCCGGGAACGGCGGGATGCCGGCGAGCGACAGCATCGCGATGCCGATCATCACCGCGGCGTACGGGCCGCGCTGGAACAGGCCGTGCATGTCGTCGAGGCGGTCCCGCGCCGTGTCGTCGTCGCCGCGCGGGATCGACGCGAACGCGAGCAGGTTCATCAGCCCGTAGGCGAGGAGGTAGAAGACGACCGCCTGGAATCGGCCGGGGCCGTCGCCGAGGAATGCGTAGAACAGGTAGCCGGCGTGGGCGATCGACGAGTAGGCGATCATGCGGCGGAAGCTGTCTGCCGCATCGCGGTGAGATTGCCCCAGACGATCGACACGAGCGGCAGGATCGCGAGCAGGTCGACGATCGGGCCGCGACACCGGCGCCGTGCCGAACAGCCGCAGCGCGGCGAGCAGCACGCCGGCCTTGATGATCGTGGCCATGTACGCGGTGACCGGGACGCTCGCGCCTTCGTAGGCGTCCGGCGCCCACGCGTGGAACGGGACGATCGCCGCCTTGAGGAAGAACGCGACGAGCGACCAGCACGACGGCCGCGATCGCCATCGATGTCGGTCGAGCCGAGCGCGGCGGCGAAGGCCGAGAGCGCCAGCGTCGCGCTGCCGCCGTACAGCAGCGAGACGCCCATCAGGAACATGCGCCGTCGCGGTGCCGCCGAGCACCAGGTACTTGAGCGCCGCCTCGGCGCTCTCCGGCCGCCGGAACGCCAGCAGCACCAGCACGTAGACCGGGAGCGACATGATCTCGAGCCCGAGGAACAGCGTGAGGAAGCTGTCGGCCGACAGGAGCAGGCAGAAGCCGTACAGCGACGACAGCAGCAGCGGATAGAACGGGCCCCTCGGCGAAGTCGTCGCGGGCCATCAGCAGCACCGGCACGGCGAGCGCCAGCACGACCGCCTTCGCGAGCGAGGCCCGCGCGTCCGACCGAGAACTGCCCGGCGAACGGCGTCCGCGGCGTAGCCGGTGAAGGTGCAGCCAGGCACGCGACCGCGGCGGCGGCCGCCACGGCGAGCAACGACAGGACGAGCGCGCCGCGGCGGCTGCCGCGCGATCTCGAGCACGATCAGCAGCGACGATGCCGACGAGCAGGATGTGCTCGGGCAGCATCGCGGTCAGGATGGTTTGCCAGTCATTGTGCGGCCCCACGCTTGCGCTGGCGCCGCTGCGCGCCCCTCGAGTGCGCCCGCGTGCGCGCTCATGGCGCGCTCCCGGGCGTGCGCGGTGTCGGACGAGCTGCTGGTACTGCTTCGCCGCGAGCTCGGTCTTGCGCATCGGCTCGTCGGGGAAGAGTCCCAGCGCGAACACGGCGACGACGATGGCCGCGAGGATCAGCTTTTCGCGCAGGTCGAGGTCGGCCAGCGGCAGGTGCGGCGCCTTGGCCACGCCGAACAGGAAGCGCTGCGCGAACCGCAGCATGTAGAGCGCGCCGAGGACGACGCCGGTCACGGCGGTCGACGCTCAGCACGAGCGGGTAGCGCGTAGCCCTGCAGGTACTGCGGCCACGCCGCGGTGAAGGCGCCCAGCAGCACGAGGAATTCGCCGGTGAAGCCGCTGGTCGTCGGCAGCCCGATCGACGCCAGCGTCAGGATCATGAAGAACACCGAGTACACCGGCAGCAGCCTGGCGAGGCCGCCGTACGCGGCCAGCTCGCGGGTGTGGCAGCGCTCGTAGATCATCCCGACCATCAGGAACAGGCCGGCGGCGGTCAGGCCGTGGCTCACCATCTGGATGATCGCGCCCTGGATGCCGATGAGGTCGAGGCTCGATGAGCCCCAGCATCACGTAGCCCAGGTGGCTGATCGACGAGTAGGCGATGATCTTCTTGATGTCGTTCTGCACCAGCGCGAGGCACGCGCCGTAGACGATCGAGACGACCGCGAGCGTCATGATCGCCGGCGTGAAGGAGCGCGTCGCGTCGGGGAAGAGCGGGAAGCCCAGCTTCATGAAGCCGTACGTGCCCATCTTGAGCAGCACGCCGGCGAGGATCACCGAGCCCGCGGTCGGCGCCTCGACGTGCGCGTCGGGCAGCCACGTGTGCAGCGGCACCATCGGCACCTTGATCGCGAACGACAGGCCGAACGCCGCCAGCAGCAGCGATCTGCGCCGACAGCGGCAGCCGGGCCTGGTAGAGGTCGGCGAAGGCGAACGACGTCACGCCGGTCGTCGTCCTGCAGCGAGTACACGAGGTAGATCACGGCGGCCAGCATCAGGATGCTGCCGAACGCGGTGTAGAGGAAGAACTTGATCGTCGCGTAGATCCGCCGCTCGCCGCCCCAGATGCCGATCATCAGGAACATCGGGATCAGCATCGTCTCCCAGAAGATGTAGAACACGAACAGGTCCTGCGCGACGAATGCGCCCAGCATCGCGAACTGGATCAGGAACACCATCGAGTAGAAGAGCTTGACGTCCTTCGTGATCGCGGTGAACGCGCCGGCGACGACCAGCGGCCCGAGGAACGCGGTCAGCAGCACGAGCAGCACGTTGTAGCCGTCGAGGCCGATCTGGTAGTAGACGCCCCAGTCGGGAATCCACGGGATGCGCGTCTCGAACTGCAGGCCGGCGACGCCGCGTCGAAGTGCACGTAGAGCCACGCGGTCAGCGACGAACTGGACGAGCATCACCCAGAACGAGATCCAGCGGATCGAGCCCGTCCTGCTGCGCCGGGGATCACGACCAGCAGGCGCATGCCCGCGACCGGCAGGTACAGGACGACGTTCAGCAGCGCGGCATCAGCCATGGCGGAAGCTCCACACCAGCGCAGGCGATGATCGCCGATGAGCACGAAGAACGCGTAGCGGTGCAGGTTGCCGCTCTGCACGCGGGAGAACACGCCGGCGGTGCGCTGCGCGAGGCGGGCGAGGCCGTTCAGCGTGCCGTCGAGCAGGAACCGGTCGCCGAAGCGCAGGAAGACGCGCTCCGAGATCCACGTCGAGCGGCCGGCCGAGGAACCGCTCGTAGGCTTCGTCGACGAAATACTTGTTGTAGAGCAGCCGGTGCAGGCGCGGCGAAGCGCTCGGCGAGCCGCGTCGGCGCGAGCGAGTGCCGCCGCCGAAGATCAGCCACGCGCCGGCGAGACCGCGCGAGCGGCGATCGCCACCGACAGGATCAGCAGCGGCATTTCGAAGTGATGCAGCGCTTCCGGCGTCTTCGCCATCGGCAGCAGCGGCTCGAGGAAGTGCGGCAGCGCGACGAAGCCGCCGACCGCCGACAGGAGCGCCAGCACCATCAGCACGCCGGTCATCGACAGCGGCGACTCGTGCACGTGGTGCTCGACCTCGGGCTCCATCCGCGAGCGGCCGAGGAACACGAGCCACAGCAGCCGGAACATGTAGAACGCCGTCATCAGCGCGGTGGCGGCCATGACCGCCCACAGCACCGGCGAGCCGCCGCGCGAGCTGGCGAACGCGTTCCACAGGATCTCGTCCTTCGACCAGAAGCCGGCGAGCGGCGGAATGCCGGCGATGGCCGCCGTCGCGATCGCGAACGTGACGAACGTGATCGGGATCCTCTTCGCGAGCCCGCCCATCTTGCGGATGTCCTGCTCGCCGCGAGAGCGCGTGGATCACGCTGCCGGCGCCGAGGAACAGGCAGGCCTTGAAGAACGCGTGCGTGTAGACGTGGAAGATGCCGACGCCGTACGCGCCGACGCCCAGCGCGACGAACATGAAGCCGAGCTGCGACACGGTCGAATAGGCGAGCACCTTCTTGATGTCGGTCTGCGCGAGGGCGATCGTGGCCGCGAAGAACGCCGTCGCCGCGCCGATCACGGTGATCGACCACCGAGGCCGCCGGCGCCTGCAGGTAGAGCCCGGACATCCGCGCGACGAGATAGACGCCGGCGGTCACCATCGTCGCCGCGTGGATCAGCGCCGACACCGGGCGTCGGGCCCGCCATCGCGTCGGGCAGCCAGACGTGCAGCGGAATCTGCGCCGACTTGCCGGTGGCGCCGATGAACAGCAGGATGCCGGCCAGGCTCGCGGACACGATCGGCACCGGGCCGCTCGCGAACGCCGCGTTGATCCTGTCCATGTCGAGCGTGCCGAACGCCCAGTACAGCAGGAACATGCCGAGCAGGAAGCCGGCGTCGCCGATCCGGTTGGTGACGAACGCCTTCTTGCCGGCGGCCGCGTTGACGGGGTCGTCGAACCAGAAGCCGATCAGCAGGTAGGAGGCGAGCCCCACGCCTTCCCAGCCGACGAACAGCACCAGCAGCGAGCGCCCGAGGACGAGCGAGAGCATGAAGAACAGGAACAGGTTGAGGTACGCGAAAAAGCGGGCGTAGCTCTTGTCGTCGTGCATGTAGCCGATCGAGTAGATGTGGATCACCGACCCCACGCCGGTGACGATCAGCGCCATCACCGCGGAGAGGCGGTCGAAGTAGAACGCGATCTCGAACGAGCGCTCGCCGATCCGCGCCCACGTGTAGGCGACGTCGATCAGCGGCGCGCCGCCGGTCGCCTGCAGCTCGAGGAAGCTCCGCATCGTCGAGCAGGAAGGACACGATCGGCAGCCCGCAGCCGACGACGGTGACGAAGCGGTTGCCGAAGGCGCTCGCGTTGCGTGGCGAGCAGGCCGTTCAGCACGACACCGACGAGCGGCAGGACGACGATCAGGGTGAGCAGGTGCGTCACCGACTATCCTTTCAGGTCCGCGAAGGCGTCGGCTTCCAGCGTGCGCTTCCGGCGCACGAGCAGCAGCACGATGGGAATGGCGATGGCGATCTCGGCCGCGGCGACGACGAAGATCAGGAACACCAGCACCGCGCCGGCCGCCGTGCCCGTCTGCTGCGCGAAGCGTGACGAGCGAGAGGTTGACGCCGTTCAGCATGAGCTCCATGCACATCAGCATGACGAGCAGGTTGCGCCGGACGATGACGCCGAGCAGCCCCAGCGCGAACAGCGCGACGGCGAGCAGGAGGAGCAGCTGCAGCTTATCCATGGCGCTTGCGCGCGCCCTTGATGACCGCCAGCGCCGCGACGACCGCGGCGACCAGCAGCACCGACGTCAGCTCGAAGTGCAGCCAGTATTCGTTGAGGAAGGCGACCGCGAACTGCTGGAGGCCGAACGAGACCGTCGTGCTGGCCGGCGCGTAGTGGCCGTGCCAAAGCGCGTACACGAGCACCGCCAGCAGCAGCACGCCGCCGACGACGCCCGGCACGAGCAGCCGCGAGAAGCGGCGCGTGAACGACGGGTCGCGCACGTCGAGCAGCATGATCACGTAGACCATGAACACCATCACCGCGCTGACGTAGATCAGCACCTGGAAGGCGGCGATGAAGTGCACGCCGAGCAGGCCGTAGATCCCGCCCAGGAACACCATCGTCGAGATCAGCGCCATCGCGACCTGCATCGGGTGCCGCAGCACGAGCATCATCGCCGCCGGCGACGAGCGCCGCGACGCCGAAGATCGCCAGCAGCAGCGTGTCGAGGTTCTGCAGCAGGGTCTCGATCATGCGGCGGCCCCCTTGGCCTTGGTTGTCGTGGGGCCGCCTTCAGGCGGCTCGTGGCCGTGCGCCTTGTCGCGTCCGGCTGAAGCCGGACCCACGGGCCGCGCCCTTCGGCGGATAGGGCTTGGCGACGTCGCTCTGCGGATTCCAGGTGAGGAGCTCGTCCATCGGGAGCCACATGTCGCTCGCGGTTCGCCGGACGGCAGTTCGGGCACTTCCTTCACCATGCGGATCGCGTCCTCGGGGCAGGCCTCGACGCACAGGCCGCAGAAGATGCAGCGCGAGTAGTCGATCTCGAAGCGCGACGGGGACTTGGGATGCGCGGGATCGTCGGGGTCGAAGGCCGCGTCGATCTCGATCACCTGCGCCGGGCACACCGTCGCGCACATGTTGCAGGCGACGCACTGCGGCGGGCCGTCGGGCCGCTGCGTCAGGACGTGCTTGCCGCGGTTGCCCGCCGCGTAGTCGGCGCGCGTCTCCTCGGGGTAGTAGGTGGTGAGCGCGCCCTTGCGGCCCGTGCACCACTGCCACATGTTGCGCAGGAACACGCCGCTGGTGATGCCGAGGCCGCGCAGGATCTCGAACAGGTACGCCCGCTCCCACCAGCCCATGGTGGGCTCGTTCCAGTACACCTTGCGCGGATGCGGCTTGTCGTTCAAGGCGCGTACCCTTGCAGCGACCAGGCCAGCACGGCGGTGACCGTCAGGTTGACGAGCGCCAGCGGCAGCATGAACTTCCACGCGAACGTCAGCACCTGGTCGTAGCGGAAGCGCGGCAGCGACCAGCGGATCAGGATCTGGAAGCTCGCGATCAGCAGCACCTTGGCGAGGAACACGACCAGCTGCGTCACGACGACCGCGCCGTGGCTCATCGGGACCACGTGGCCTCCCGGGAACGCGAACCCGGCGTCGGTCATGAACGGCAGGTTGTAGCCGCCGAGGAACAGCGTCGTGAACAGCGCGGCGACGATCGCGATCTCGATGAACTCCGCGAACATGAAGAGGCCCATCTTCATCGCGCTGTACTCGGTGTAGAAGCCGGCGATGAGCTCCGACTCCGCTTCGGGCAGGTCGAAGGGGATGCGCTTGTTCTCGGCGATCGCGGCGGCGAGGAACAGCGTCGCGGCGAACGGCTGGTGGAAGACGCCCCACGCGGGCAGGAACCCCAGCAGCGTGCCCGATTGCTGCTGCACGATCGCGGTGAGGTCGAGCGTGCCGTAGATGAGGATCAGCCCGAGGACGGTCAGCCCCATGATGAGCTCGTAGGAGATCATCTGCGAGCCGGCGCGCAGCGCCCCCAGCATCGAGAACTTGTTCGACGACGACCAGCCGGCGAGCATCGCGCCGATGATCGACATGCCGCCGAACGCGAACACGATCAGGAGGCCGGCGTCGAGCCGGGCGATCTGCATCGGGTAGGTCCGGTCGCCGAACCAGGCGGCCGCGGCGGGGATTCCCTGCAGCAGCTTCGCCGGATCGAGCGATGCCGCCGAAGGGGATGACGGCGAAGACCAGCAGCACCGGCGTGAACACCACCCACGGCGCCACGGCGTACGCGTACCAGTCGTAGGACTGCGGCCGCCAGTCCTCCTTCACCAGCATCTTGAGGCCGTCGGCGAGGCCGTGGAACAGCCCCAGCCAGATCATCTTGAACTGCGTGAACGGGATGCGGACGTAGGCACGGTTGGCCCCGATCCGGTCGGACATGACCGCCGCCTGCTTGCGCTCGACCCAGGTCAGCACCGTGCCGAACGTCATCAGCACGCCGAGCCCGTAGCCGATGTACACGAGATAGATGACGAGATCCTGGATCACGGCTGCTCCACCCGCTGCCGGCCAGCGCGTCGAACAGCGACTCGGCATCGACGACGCCGGGCTGTCTTCGGGAAGCACGGCTCGAACGCGCTGACCACGCCCTTGAAATTCGTGTAGTGGCCGCGGCGCTCGGTCTGGATGCTCGCCGCGAAGAACACGTCGGCGTGGCCGTTCTCCGGCTGCAGGTACGAATTGACGAAGATGATCTTCGCCTTCGGCGGAAGGCGCGCGAAGTCGAAGCCTTCACCCCAGACCAGCACGAGGTCGGTGTCGGCGGGGAACGTCGGCGCACGGCGTCCGGCAACGGCGCGAACAGCGCGCGCGCCGCGGCGGTGTTCGGGTTCTTGTCCGCGCGGATCAGCAGGTCGTCCTCGAGCGTCTCGCCCGGCGCCGGCGTCCAGTCGGCCTTGACGTACGTGGCGAAGCGTCCGCCGAGCGCGTCGTTGAACGCGGCGAGCTCCTCGTTCGAGCCCCAGCGACGATACGAGCGCCACCGGGTGCTTGGCGGCGTCGATCAGCCGCCGGGCCGCGTCGATGCGCCGCGGACAGCGCGACGGGCTTGCCTTTCAGCATCGGCTCCTCGGCGCGCGGGCGCTCGAAGATCCGCGCGAGGTCGCGCCCCTTGTTGCAGATCCACGGCCCGTTCACCGCGGGGTTCTCGAGCGGCGTCACGCGCTCGATGCTGACGTTCTGCCGCGGGTCGAGCGCCTTCAGCTGCCACGTCGGCTTGCGATGCCAGAGGTTCACCGTGCAGCCCGCGCGCGCAGCCCGGGCAGACCGACGGCGTCGGCTTCAGGTACCAGACGCGGGACTTGTACAGGAACTGCCGCGACAGGAGCGCGCCGACCGGACAGATGTCGACGACGTTGTCCGAGTACGGGTCGCGGTCGAGCGCGCCGTCCTCGCTCGCGCGCACCAGCGATTCGTCGCCGCGGTGCTTGATGCCCAGCGCGTTCGACTTCGAGATCTCGTGCGTGAAGCGCACGCAGCGCGAGCAGAGGATGCAGCGCTCGTTGTCGAGCACGATGCGCTGCGACAGGTCGTGGAACTTCGTCGAGCGCACCTTGGGGTCGCGCGAGATCGACGGCTCGCCGTTGTACGCGTAGTGGAAGTCCTGCAGCGAGCACTCGCCCGCCTTGTCGCAGATGCCGCAGTCCACCGGATGATTGAGCGTGAGGAACTGCATCACCGACTTGCGGTGCGCTTTCACGAGATCGGAATCGGTGAAGACCCGCAGCCCCTCGGTGACCGGCATGTTGCAGGCGATCTCGACCCAGCTTCGGCCTTCGACCTGCACGACGCAGATCCGGCAGTTGCCGGCGACCGACAGCTTCGGATGCCAGCAGAAGTACGGAATGAAATGCCCGTTCGCCCGCGCGGCCTCCAGGACGGACTGGTTGCTGTCCGCCTGCACGGAGTGCCCGTTGATGAAGATCTCAGGCATGCCCGGTGACCTCGAGGTTGCCGCCGAAACGCGAGCGCTTCTCGCGGATGTAGTACTCGAACTCGTCGCGGTACTTGTTGAGGATGCCGACCGTCGCGTAGCCGGCCGCGTCGCCCATGCCGCAGATCGTCGTGCCGTCGTTCCACTTCGAGATCTGTAGAGCCGGTCGATGTCCTCCGGGCTCGCCCTGCCCCGCGACGATGCGGTCGATGATCCGGTGCATCCAGCCCATGCCCTCGCGGCACGGCGTGCACTGGCCGCAGGACTCGTGGTGGTAGAAGCGCAGCAGCACCTGCAGCAGGCGCACCATGCAGGTGCCCTCGGCGATGACGATCATGCCGCCGGAGCCCAGCGACGATCCTGCGGCGTCGAACGACGCGTGGTCGTAGGTCACCGGCTCGATCTCGGCCGCGGTCAGCACCTTGGTCGAGACGCCGCCGGGGACGATGCACTTGAGCTTCGCCCCGCCCAGGATTCCGCCGCAGTCGTCGAACAGGAACTTCTTCAGCGGATAGCCGTACTCGACCTCGTAGACGCCCGGGCCGGTCGATGTGGCCCGAGATCGAGACGAGCTGCGTTCCGGGGCTCTTCGGCGTGCCGACCTTCTTGAATGCGGCCGCGCCGTGCGCGATGATGCCGGTGACGTTGGCGAGCGTCTCGACGTTGTTGACGACGGTGGGCATCTGGTAGAGGCCCTTCACGGTCAGCCGCGGCGGACGGTTGCGCGGATAGCCGCGCTTGCCCTCGAGCGACGAGAGGAGCCCGGAGGCCTCGCCGCAGACATACGATCCGGCGCCGCGGTAGACGACGATGTCGCAGGAAAAGTCGGAGCCGAGGATGCGCTCGCCGAAATAGCCGGCTGCGTAGGCTTCCTCGACCGCGCCCGCGAGCCGCCGGTAGGGCAGGTCGAACTCGCCGCGGATGTAGACGAACGCGTTGCGGACCTGCAGCGCTACGACGCGATCAGCATCGACTCGAGCAGCAGGTGCGGCGCGTGCTCGAGGATCCAGCGGTCCTTGAACGTGCCGGGCTCGCCCTCGTCGGCGTTCGCACACAGGAAGTGCGGCTGACGGTCGTCGAGCTTCACGACACCCCATTTCCGGCCGGCGGAGAACGCCGCGCCGCCGTGGCCGAGAATGCCCGAAGCGGCGACTTCCTTGGTGATGTCCTGCGGCGCCATCTCCGCCAGCGCCTTGCGCAGCGTGCCGTAGCCGCCGCGCGCGCTATAGTCGGCCAGCGAGTGCGAGGTCGCCGTGACCGGGAACGTCATCAGCAGTTGGGTGCCGGGCATGTCAGTGCCCGCCCGGCCGCCCGAAGGGCACTGTGCTCCCCCTCGGGGGGCAGCGAACGAAGTGATCACCTCTCTCGTTCCGAATTGCCGTGAAGCGCGCGGCATGGTTCACTGTTTTACGGCGAAGCCATGCTCGTTGAGGGTCTTGATGACCTCGCTCATGGCTTTGCCCTGTCTCTCGCAGCCCTTGCGCAGGGTGGTCGCCCTGCCCACGGTGTTGCGGGCGATGGGGTTGCCGGCCCCGGCGAATCCCATCCCTTTGAGAATTCCGATCAGTTCCGGAAAAGTCTCGGTCAACTCGTACACCGACTTGTCGGGGTCAATCTCTTTCATCGACCAGTCTCTTCTGACCCTCGAGCTTCCGGATGGGTGTCACGTCCTGCGTCACTTCCATCGTCCCCAGGTACGCCCGGGCGGCATCCCGGATGGCAAAGTACCGGATGTGAACAAAACGCCCCTGGAGCGTGATCCAGAACTCATACGAGTCTCTGGTGCCGTCCTTGAATGAGGCCAGTATCCGGTTGACCGCCTCGAGGCTCTGCGGCGGGTGGCAGTTCTGGACGTTGCGGCCGATGATGGCCTTGGTCCGCCGGAAGATGCGGTCCTTCCCGTCGGAAAAGTACTTCACGTTGTCGTCCTTGTCGACAAAAGTGATATCCAGCGGCAGCGTATTCAACATACCCATCACTTCGTTCGGCCCGAGGGTCCCCGTGGGCAGGGACAGCGATCCTTCCTTGAGAACGGGTTCCTCGATCAGGGCGGAACGCAGTTCGCGCACCATGTGTTCCGTCTCCTGCGGCCGCTTGATAAACACGTACCCGATGTCGTCGCTCTCTTTGAGTATCTCAACCCAGTCGGTCGCCGTCAGCTTGTCCAGAGAGGCCGGGAAGAGGATATTCTCCTCTTTGAACACCATCCCTTCCACTTCGGCGAGGAGCGGGCTCAGATGCTGGTCCAGGTACGCGGTCATATCGTCACCCGTCTTCACCGCCGGCAGCGCCGCCTGCGAGGCCTTCATCAAGTCCCGGATCTCGTTGTGCTTTCCCCACATGACTTTGGAAGGGCCCAGGAACCCCGCCTTCTCGAGGTAGGGAAACAGCAGTTGTTCCTTGCGGACGAAATGGATCTCAATGCCCTTCAACTGCTCCAACAGCGGCAGCAGTGACGCCTTCAAGGCATCGGGCGGCCCCCCCCGCCCCTCCGCCGCCACCTGCTTCAGCTTCCCGGTGAGCTTCTCGATCTCCCGGTTCTCCAGCTTGAACAGGTAGACCGGATGCGACGGCGCCGTCTCGGCCGCCGCCGCCTGCTCCAGGGCCGACTGGAATATAAGGGCATGGACGTTACAGAACTTCTTGATCTCCTCGGGGGCCAGGCCGTCGTCGATCAGCGACTGCTCGATCTCGGCGATCTCGGTCGAGCTGACGGTCCCGATTTCGGTCTCGAACCGGTTCTTGGCCGCTTCGGCCGACATGCCCTGGTGCAACTTGATAATGATATCCTTCATGATGTCTTTTTTAGCCTGGTCACTCATCTCTTCCGTCTCCACCTCTATCCGTTGCCGGACGCCCGCCGGCGACAGTATTATCGTAGCACATTCGTTTGGTCGTTGACCCTGCCGCTACCTCCCCCGGAAACGGTCGAGCAGTTCCACGAACAGCACGTTGGCCAGGACCGACACCACCGACGGGATAGCCAGCAGCCACAGGTGCTCGAAAAGGTCGACCCCCAGGTAGGCGCAGACCGACAGCAGCACAAAAGTGAGAACGGTTCCCAGCAGGACGCACCCTGCGGCCAGATAGATGTAGGTGAACACCAGGCTGCGTTGCCGCGGATTTCTCATCTCGATACCCCGCGTCTCGTGCCGCTTCAGTAAGCCCCGGTATTGATGCATCTAACGCTTCGCTCCTGTGCCTCCACCCGGCGCCACCATCAGCGCCCCTCGACCCTTTCGTAATCCCTTCCCCCCTGAGCTGGGAAGGCTGGAGCCTGCCCTGAGCTTGACGAAGGGATGAGGGTCATGTACCAGGTGACCTCCTCGTAATCCCTTCCCCCTTGAGGGGGCAAGGCCAGAGCCTGCCCTGAGCTTGACGAAGGGATGAGGGTGATGTACCGGGTGACCTCATCGTAATCCCTTCTCCCTTGAGGGGAGAAGGCGAGGATGAGGGTGACGTCCGGGAGGAAACTCGGAGGCTAACCATTCTTGAGGACCGCGTTATTGCGCCTAACGTCGGAACATGTCCCTTCCCAGGTACGGGCCGGACGTTCCTGCCGCGCCCTTATTCGTATTCTTTGGGCACCGCGCAGATCACCACGAACGGTTGGTCCGACGTATTGCGGTACTGGTGGGTTTCGCCTGGCTTGACCAGGATGAAGTCACCCTTCTTGAGCGCCTTCGGCCCCTCATCGGTAACCACCGCCCCCACCCCCTCGACCACGTAGTTCAGGTGCTCAAAAGGGTGCTGGTGCAGCGGCGTATGCCCGCCCGGCTCGATGGTGAAAACACGGAAGGAATGTGAAGGCGTGCCGTCGGCCTTTGATATCGGGATCTGCTTGGTGATGCCGCGGGCCCCTTCCATGGCCGGGACCGTTTTGGGCGCCGTGTCCAGACTCGTAATGTGCATGGGCCACCTCCCCCG
The DNA here is from genome assembly GCA_963735055.1 of uncultured Chloroflexia bacterium. GTDB lineage: Bacteria > Chloroflexota > Dehalococcoidia > Dehalococcoidales > UBA2162 > JBBITI01. The sequence continues at coordinate 15,699 of CAVTJN010000021.1, forward strand.
CCATTCTAGGGTCCGGTCCGGAGAAATGCAAACCCGGCTGTGCTAGAATGTGAGGATAAACGCGGCGCGGCCGCGCCCTCTGTCCCTTCCCCCTTGAGGGGGGAAGGTCAGGATGAGGGTGACGCTTATTCCGTGAGGCCCTGCCGGTATTGTTCATAGCATCCGAGATCATCTGAGGGAAGCGAGGGAGGAACTTCGATGCCCATGTCCGGCGCCTTTGAACGGCGGCTGTTCCCGATACTCCCGGAGATCGTAAGCGTCTTCGGCACGCCATTCCACCTGTTCGACGAACAGGGCATCCTGGACGGCGGGGAAGACCTCAAACAAGAGTTCCGGGAGATCGCCGGCTTCCGGGAGTTCTTTGCCGTCAAGGCCCTGCCCACCCCCGCCATATTGCAGGTCCTGCGGCGTCTCGATTTCGGCTTGGACTGCAGTTCCGCGTACGAGTTGATGCTGGGACGTCAGAACGGATTTGGCCCTGCCGACATCATGCTTTCGTCCAACAATACCTCGGTTGATCTGTTCCGCCTGGCGGCCGACGACGGCGGCTGCATACTCAACCTGGATGACATAACAATGATCGACAAGGTGCCGGTCTTTCCGGAGTTGATCGCCTTCCGCTACAACCCGGGCGAGCGGCGCACCGGCACTGCCGTCATCGGCAACCCGGTCGAGGCCAAGTACGGCCTGCGTCACGACCAGATCGTCGATGCCTACCGCCGGTCGCAGGCCCGTGGGGCGCGGCGCTTCGGCCTGCACACCATGATTATCTCCAACCAGCTCGACTACCATTACATGGTCGAGACCGTCCGCATGCTCCTGGATGTCATTGAGATGGTTTCGGCCGAACTCGGCGTGCCGTTCGAGTTCTTCAACATTGGCGGCGGCATCGGCATTCCCTACCGGCCCGGCGACGCCGCTTTCGACCTGCCGTCGCTCGTCCGTGAGTCGGCAGCCTTACTGGACCGTTTCAAACAGCGGCACGGCTATGCCCCACGGCTGTTCACCGAGTGCGGGCGCCTCATCACCGGCCCCCACGGCGTGCTCGTGGCCACCGTGATTAACCGCATGAGCAAGTACCGGGAATACGTCGGCGTCAACGCCTCGACCATGTCGGCCAATCCCCGCCCCGCCATCTACGAGACCGCCTACCATCACATCACCCTGCTCGACCCCCGGGGAACGCCGAAGCAGGGCGGCGAAGAGACCGTCGATGTGGTGGGCCCGCTTTGTGAAAACTCCGACAAGTTCGCCCGGCAGCGGCTCCTGCCGCGGGCTCAGGAAGGCGATATCATGGTGCAGCACGACACCGGCGCCCACAGCCCGGCCATGGGCGGCAACTACAACGGCTGGCTCCGGCCGCAGGAGTTGCTGTTGCGGGCCGACGGCAGCGTGGAACTGGTCCGGCGGGCGGAGACCATCGCCGACCTCAATGCCCGGCTGCAGTTTGAACCCAAAGTGCTCCCCGCCCGGCGGCGGTAGTTTAGTGCATCTTAAGCCCTGGGGGGTTGAGCCTGCCTGCCCCCGGCCGCCCGAAGGTGGTGAGCGTGTCGAGCCAAGCGGCAGCGGTGGTCGAACGCCGCCCCGCTAGGAACACTAGTGCCGGGACGAGTGGTCAGGCCGGACCGCAGTGCCGGGGGTCTGGGGGTGCCTCCCAACGAATTCTTCCCCCTTCCTGCCAGGAAGGGGGACACAGGGGGATGGTCCTCGAAGGGGGCGCGGACTTAGGTCGAAGGACAGCGGAGGGTAACGCGTCTTGAGATGCGCTAGGCCCCGGCGAGTGCCACACCTGGATACCGGTACTAAGTAATCTACTGGGAGGCAAATATGAGCAAATTTATCGACCGTCTTAAGCAGCTTTCGGAGGGTACCCCGCAGTCCATCGGCTTCCCACCAGCGCCGCCGCCGACCGGACACGGCTGAAGATCCAACTGGTGGCCGCCATCGGCCTTGACGGTGGTGACGCCGCGCAGGTGGCCGATGCCGATGCCGTCATGGTACGGGTGAAGCGTAAGGCCGGGGCCGTCGAGGCCCTCAAGAAGCTCTCGCTGCCCGCCGGTATGCCATGGGGCGTATCCGCCCCCGATACCGTGGCCGGCGCCGGCCTGGCCGACACCGGCGCCGATTTTGTGGTCTTCGCCGCCGGCGCCCCGCTCAAGGGTCTGATCGACTCCAAGCTGGGCAAGGTAATCGAAATCGACCCGGCCCTGGCCGACAACCTGCTCCGGACGGTTAATGTCCTGGCCGTGGACGCCGTCCTCATCGCCCCTTCCCAGGCGGCCGAAGGGTTGAAGTGGCAGGACCTCATGGCCATAGAACGCATAGCCGGGGCGCTCAACAAGCCCGTCCTGGTCCCCGTATCCGCCGGCGTAAGCGGCGAAGAGCTCAAAGCGTTGTGGGACGCCGGGGTGGACGGGGTGGTGGTGGAGATTACCGCCGACGCGCCGGCCGCCCTGAAGGACCTGCGGGATAAGATAAGCGCCCTCGACTTTCCAACCCCCAAGCGGGGGGGCAGGGCAGGCCACCTCGTGCCCCGCGTCAGCCTCGAGCCCGAGCAGCAGGAGGATGCGGGGGAGGAAGAGTAGTAGACGTCATTGCGAGACCGTCGCATCGGTCGAGGCAATCCGTGCCCATTTCGTCATTGCGAGACCGTCGCATCGGTCGAAGCAATCCGTGCCCATTTCGTCATTGCGAGACCGTCGCATCGGTCGAAGCAATCCGTCTCCGGGAAGGTGGAGGCCCATGAAGACCAAAAGACAGGCCTACGTTTACATACTGGCCAACGCCTCAAATGTCGCCATCTACGTCGGAGTAACCAGCAACCTGAAGAAACGAGTCCTGGAACACAAAGAGAAGTCAGTAAGCGGATTCGCCGAGAAGTACGGTATCGACAAGCTCGTCTACTACGAAGTCGCTGACGATCCCTACGGTGCCATCTCAAGGGAAAAACAGCTAAAAGGAAGCTCCCGCTCGAAAAAGAACGCGCTTGTAGAGTCGATGAATCCCGGGTGGCGTGACTTATTTGACGACATCTGAAGCTGATCCGAAGCCGGATTGCTTCGTCGTTTCCCTCCTCGCAATGACCCCAATCCCCTCCCTGCCTCCTCCCCCCCTAGAACCCCCCCAGATACCACCCCGCCATCGCGTTCCCCCACAGCAGTGTCACCATGGCCCCGATCGCCAGAAACGGCCCGAAGGGAATCCCTTCCTTCCGCTTCCGCAGCCGGAACACCAGCAGCACCACCGCCAGCAGTCCGCCGACGACCACCGCCACGAATATGGCCAGCGGCACCAGGTATCCGGTCATCGCCCCGATCAGGCCCGCCATCTTGGCGTCCCCCCACCCCATTCCCCCCCGCGACAGGATGATGATCAGGGTGAACACCACCAGGCCGATGGCCGCGCCGATGAGCGCCTGCAGGATACCGGCCTGGGGCAGCGCCACCGGCGGCGTGAACGTCACCCCGCCCGCGGCCGCTCAGCATCCGTGACGGCGCCACGAAGAAGCTTACCGCCAGGGCGATCACCGTCGCCGGATAGACGATCCGGTTCAGGATGAGTTGGTGGTCCAGGTCGATCACCGACAGCACGATGAATATCGACGCATAGAACAGCGCCATGGCCAGTTCCACGCTCAGCCCGTAGTGCCAGTAGAGGTAGCCGAAAAGAATCCCCGTCCCCAGCTCCACCCACAGCAGCCGGCTGGACAGACGCACCCCGCAGTACCGGCACTTGCCCTGGAGCCGCAGGTAGCTGAACACCGGCACCAGGTCGGCCGCGCCCAGCCGCCGCCCGCAGGCGGCGCAGTGGGAGGGGGGCGTGAGCAGCGACTGCCCGGCGGGCAGCCGGTCGATACACACGTTCAGGAAGCTGGCCAACATTAGCCCGAAAAGCACGGCGAACACGATCCCTAATATCAACATGGTGTCATATCATAGCAGAAAGGAGGCGAAGCATTCAGCAAACAGCTAACAGCTGACAACTGATGGCTGACCCCTGATAGCTGACGGCTGATAGCTGAAAGCTCTGTTCCATTGACACGCTCGGATCGCGCAATGTATTATTCGTCTTGGACCAGACGTGAAACGAGGGGAGCAGGTGAAGAGAACCCGGAGCAAGACGAGTCTCAAGATCATGAAGGACGGCGTTGAATACTCCTTCGAGATAGCCGCTGAGGGAGGCTACATAGCCGCGGTACCCCTTTACCCATCGTGTCACTCCCAGGGGGACACCCTTGATGAGGCGCTCGCCAACATCGAGGACGCCTTAGTGGGCTGCCTGCTGGCGGCCCGTGACCTTAAGCTACCGATCCCTTCCCAGATGGAACATCTACTGAATCAACCGGTAGCGCACTAGTCCTCAAGGTCTTGCAATTGAGCAGGCGGCTGCCATCCTTGACTCCTGAGGAAATCGTCAAGGCTCTGGAAAGAGCCGGCTTACGCGTCGTCAGACAGACCGGCAGCCACATCATTATGTACCGGGCAGGAGCCCTCCGTCCGGTTCCCGTCCCCAGGCATCCCAAGTCCCTGAAGCGGACCCTTCAGAACCGCATCATTCGGGAAGCGGGGTTCACCATCGACGAATTCAAACGTTTCTTGTAGACAGTCCGCCATCATTTGTCATTGCGAGACCGCCCAGTCGGTCGAAGCAATCCGCATCAATGGCCTCCGCCCCTTTGACACCCTGCAATCGCCGTTATAGAATCTGTCTTGGAGAAGCAGGTATGTTGACCGACTACATTGAAGCCGCCATGAAAGCGGCCCGGTACGAGATCCTTCCCGATGACAAGTCGTACTATGGTGAAATCCCGGGATTTCCGGGCGTGTACGCGAACGCCCCCACTCTCGAGGAATGCCGCCGCGAGTTGAAGGAGGTCCTCGAGGACTGGATTCTCTTGGGGATCTCGCGTCACTCGGTCTTGCCGCTGGTTGACGGCATCCCCTGTTCATGACCAGGGGAGACCTACGGCTCCGATTGCCGAACCCACACCAGGGGGATGTCGGAAGGGAGTTGCTCCTTCGCATCGTGAGGCAGGCAGGAATCAGCCGAGACACATGGGAGAAAGCGTAGCCCGGAGGTCCGTCACTGACAGCCACCTCAACCCCACAACAGAGCCGGCAGGGCAGAGGCACCCCGCAGTAACGGCACTTGCCCCCAAGCCGCAGATCGCTGAACACCCGGCCCATTTTGTCATTGCGAGGAGTCCGGCCATCTCGTGACGACGAAGCAATCCGTAGTCCCGGCACGTCATTGCGAGGAGTCCGACCACAGTCAGGACGACGAAGCAATCCGAATCCTACCCCTTAACCTCCCAACATTTCCTTCCCCCAGCTTCGTCATAGTACTTTCTTCTCATACACCAGTACTGTTGGGCTATTGATAGCGTCTGAGCGTGCGACCACATAATACCTTACGTTAGGTCGAATATTTATTACAGTAGGAGGCAAGGAAAGAAGAATATGGGAAGGTTTACCAAGACCCTCGCGAAGATGATGCGGGGGAAGCAAAAGGGTTTCACCCTCATCGAACTCTTATCGTAGTGGCCATCCTGGGCATCCTGGCGGCCGTCATCATCCCGAACGTGGCCGGATTCATGGCTACCGGCAGACTGAACGCGGCAAACACTGAAGTTGAGAATCGTCAAGACGGCAGCGCTTGCTTTTTATGCTGAGAACACTGTGTGGCCAGACGATTCGGACAACTTAACAGGCACATTCTTTGTCGGCAGCTTGGGAGACCGAGTCTACACGTTCGGCACGGACACTGGATTCATAACTACATTCGCTGGCACGGTTCCTACCGGACTTACATGGGTCGATGGGACTGATGTGCCGGGTGGCTCACATGGTAAGTGGAGACGCTAGAGTAACTCTGGTAACCAGTAGCTGAGATTCCCATCGGATCAAGGGATCAAGTTGGAAAAGTGAGAAGCTCACCGGTCGACACGTCGACCGGTGAGCTTGGTTTTGGGGATTCCTACGTCACGTTGTAGGAGTATCAGTGGGTCTTCAGAAGAGGATAGTCAGGTTTTCAGATGGTCCTACTGTAAGGGCGGGGCTCGACGGCTGGCCAGCAAACTCCAACGACCTTACGCCTTTCCTCAGCGGCTCCCCCAAGGCTTTCTGTATCTTTGACCCTGGACAAGTTGGGTAACCAGCGCCGCCGGCTGGACCGGCCTGGTGTTCAATACCTCCAGCCAGGCGTGGGAAAGGGCGCTGCAGGACGGGGCAGGCATCAGAGTCTAGAGCAACTCGCCTCGCACGGCGATAAGTTCACCGGCCCACCGTGGTCAGCGAGCTTCCTTTCTTAACAATGGAAGACACTCACCATCATCCGATTTCTTCCGTCAGCGGTCAACACCTCTACCACGAATGAAGAAGGCGATGCATTGTGAATGGACGCCCGGACGGCGGTGATCCGGACTACTTCTCCCTGTCGTAGACAGATCGGCCAGCGTATGGCCCTTGACTCTGCACGTTCAGGAGTTCACGGCGAGACGATGCCAGGTCAGCTTCCCACGCCGAGGGAAAGACCAGGATGACGCGGCAGATAGCGGTGCGGGTGGCGGTGAAGATCTTTGGCACCTTTGCCCTGCTGCCCATTCAGAGTCCAGGTCTCCCTTTATCCGGTCGGGCGAACACTCCTTCTCGGTCCCTGGACAGTAGTAGTGCGCCAGATCTGGGACTTGGGATGATTAGGACTGCCTTCTGGATTCCCGCTTCCGCGGGAATGGAAAGACCGTCAACCAGGTGGTTGGTTTCCGTTCACTCAACTCAGCCGACTGAGGTGTCTTTGCCACAACTCAACGGCGAGGCACTGTGAATGAATGACTTTTCGAGATCGGGACTCGGATTGCTTCGTCCCCTGCTGCAACAGGAGCGGCTAGGGCAGGAGTCTGAATCTCGACTGTCGAAAGTCGACGATGAGATGACAGCTCGCCACCTATCCGAGTAGCGGGGGCAAGTCAGGAACCATGGTGCGGTTTGAGTCCGGCTTCAGCAACGAGAGACGCAAGCCTCCTCCCGCCTGATAGCTGGGACCTGACCGCTGATCCCTGATTGGTGATAGCTCTCGGCTGCCCGTTCTCTGCTGACAGCTGATGGCTGACCGCTCTCAGCTATCAGTGCACCGTCACCTTACCGATGAGCTTCTCCACCTCGGTCCGGTCGTTGCACAGGGACAGCAGCGATTCGCCGCTGATGTTACCCTTCAGGTAATGGCTGACCAGCGCCTCGTCGAGGGTGATCATCCCGATATCATGGTGGGTGCGGATCACGTTGGGGATCTGGTAGATCTTGCCTTCGCGGATCAGGTTCTTCACCGGCGCGTTCGCCAGCATGATCTCGATCCCGGCAATACGCCCCGAGCCGTCGGCCCGCGGCACCAGCACCTGGCAGATCACGCCGATCCGGGCCATCCGACTCCAAAACGTTCGGACACCTACCGAAGCGCAAGGAATTCTTCTTGCGTCAGGTCGGACTGTTTGATTATGGCTCGCAACAGTCCGACTTTGATGTCAGCATGGTGATAAGGCACCACAATTCGTCCGGGCCGTGCTTGATGGCGCATGATATAGTGGCTTCCGGTGGTGTGGTCGATCTCGAACCCAGCCCTTTGAAGGATGCCTATTACCTCTCTTGGCTTCAGGGCCGGCAGCTTTGTCATACGCTGACGAGTTCTACCCTTTCAACCCCTTCCTCGAGACCCCTCGGCAATGGCTCGCCGTGTTTTCGAAGGGAGGCGATGTATCCTCGTATGGCGTCTCTTATCATGGCCATTCCTTCTTCAACGGTCTCACCCTGGGTGACGCACCCGGGCAACTGAGGACAACTCACGATGTATCCACCCTCTTCAGCCGGTTGAATGTACACCAAAAACTTGGACATCTTCCTACCCTCAGTAGCATCATACCAGATGACCCGGTGACCGGCAATGTGAATCGAGTACGTTTAGAATTTAGAGATTAGAGTTTAGGGTTTCCCGCCTCAAGGCGGGTTCAGTGCACCGTCACCTTACCGATGAGCTTCTCCACCTCGGTCCGGTCGTTGCACAGGGACAGCAGCGATTCGCCGCTGATGTTGCCCTTCAGGTAGTGGTTCACCAGCGCCTCGTCGAGGGTGATCATCCCGATATCGTGGTGGGTGCGGATGACGTTGGGGATCTGGTAGATCTTGCCTTCGCGGATCAGGTTCTTCACCGGCGCGTTGGCCAGCATGATCTCGATCCCGGCGATCCGTCCCGAGCCGTCGGCCCGCGGTACCAGCACCTGGCAGATCACGCCGATCAGCAGCGACGCCAGGCGGGTCTGCGCCAGGTAGCGTTCGTGGGGTGGGAACATGTCGATGATACGTTCGATGGCCTGGGTAGCCGAGGGGGCATGACCGGTGCTGAGGATATAGTGCCCGGTCTCGGCCAGGGTGAGCACCAGGGCGGCCGTCTCCGGGTCGCGCATTTCGCCCACCAGGACCACGTCCGGGTCCTGCCGCAGCACGTGCTTCAGGGCTTCGGCGAAAGAATGGGTGTCGGCGCCCAGCTCACGCTGGGTGATGGCGCACCGGATCGAGGTGTGCAGGTACTCGATCGGGTCCTCGATGGTCACGATATGGCAGGTCGCGTTGGCGTTCAGGTAGCTCAACATGGCCGCCAGGGTAGTGCTCTTGCCGCTGCCGGTCGGCCCGGTGACCAGGAACAGGCCGCGCGGCTTCAGCGCCAGCTCTTTAAGCATCGCCGGCAACTGCATCTCGTCAATGGTCGGGATCTTCAAGGGCAGCAAACGCAGGGCCAGGCTGATGGCGCCCCGCTGCTGCGCCGCGTTGGCGCGGATGCGCCCCACCCCGGGCAGCGTGTAGGCGAAATCCAGCTCCAGGTGGGTGTGGAAATGCTCCCGCTCCTCGGGCGTGGCCACCTGCAGGAAACCCTGGTTGATCTCCTCGGCGCCGAGTTCGCCATGGCCCTCCATGGGCTGCAGCGCCCCCTTGACCCGGACCATAGGCGGGCATGACAGGACCAGATGGACGTCCGAGGCCCCGATTTCCTTAGCTTCATGCAGCAACGCGGCAATATCCATATCTACTCCTTTTTGACGGCTCTGTCACGCTGAGTGAGACGAGATCCTTCGGTCGCTCTGTTCCCTCAGGATGACAGGGGGCCACCCGACCAGCGGCAGCTGATTTGTCATGTGACACTCACGTCAATCTCCCGTGAATGGCATCTTATCACCGAAGCAATTGCTATTCGCAACCAATCAATCTGTCATGCTGGTGACGATCCTTCGGTGCTCTGTCTCCCTCAGGATGACAGGGGCAGCACGACGACGCGGCAAATCGATTTGTCATGCTGAGCGAAGCGAAGCATCTCGCTCTGTGTCCAGTCGCCACTCAAATCTCTCCACTTCGGATTCATTGACTCTATGAGCGCAACCTTCTTCTTTCTCAGCCAACCCTTGATCTGTTTCTCTCGGGTGATCGCAGCGACGACATCTTCCGTCCACTCGTAATAGACCAACTGCGTGAGGTTGTACCGAGATGTGAATCCGGGAATCAGTTTCATCTTATGCTGAAACACCCGGCCCTCAAGATTGCTGGTCACACCCACGTACAACATCCCGGTGACATTGGTCATCATGTAAACAAAGTAGTTATTCATTCGCAACCAATCAAATATCCATTGCAGACGAGGTCCTTCGGTCGCTCTGCTCCCTCAGGATGACAGGGAGCCAAACCCCTGACTCGGCAAACCGTTCTGTCATGCTGAGCGGAGCGAAGCATCTCGTCACCCCTGTTCGGTTTGTCATGCTGAGCCTTCCGCCGAAGGAGAAGCATCTCGTCACCTTCACGCGACAAACCAACCTTATCACTCGCTCCGTCCCTACTCAGCTGAGCCACCCGCCGAAGGCAGCTAAGCTCTGTCACCTGCTGAGTGAGACGAGACCTTATCACTCGGTCGCCATACTATCTCACCCCAGCCGACTGTCATGCTGAGCGAGACGCTGACGCCTCTCGGATGCGAGCGTCGCGGCAAACCGTTCTGTCATGCTGAGCCTTCCGCCGAAGGAGAAGCATCTCGTCACCCTCCCGCGAACGGACCTTATCACTCGCTCCCACTACTATTTCACCACCAGGTTGAACGTGTACGCGCTCCCGTCAAACTGGATGCTGGACACCAGCACCCCGATACCGGTCTCCCGGATCTTGCGGCTGTACTGGAAAATGTAGTCCTCTTGCGCCGCCGTGCCGGCAATACTGATCACCGCCCCGTCATGGCTGACCTCGGCCAGACTCAGATTTGCCCGGTTGGCCGGCAGCAGGCCCACCGCCCGGTCCTTCAGGTCGCTGTCCACTTTCGTCCGGTTCGCCAGCAGTCCGGCCATGGTCGACTTGTGGACCGCCGTCGTCGCGTTGATCTGCGCGATCTGGGCGTCGATGGGCGCCGCCAGCGGCGTTACCCGGGTCACTTCCGCTTTGAGTTCGGCGATCCGCTGTGTCTGCTGGGCGATCGGCGGCTCGCTCTTCGCCAGTTCATCCTGCAGCCGGTTGGTATCCGCCCGGCTCCGCACCACAAAGCTGGCCATGTAGGCGATCACGCCGATGCCGATTACCGCCAGCACCGGGATCAGGACATAAGACAGCGGAATCCGCTTCGGATGGTACACTTCCGGCAGGATATTGAGGTTGACCACCGAGAAGTTGGCTCCGGCGCGGTCGGCCGCGAATTCCTTGAGCGCCAGTCCCATGTTGACCATGAAGTCATTCGCCGGGAAATCCTCGCCGTGCTCCAGCGGCGTGGGCAGCAGCGCCACCGTGAAATTCAACCGGCCGGCCAACTGCGGCCAGATCGCCGGGTCGTCTGCCAGTTCGCCGCAGACAAACAGCGGGACCGCCTGGGTAATTGGCTTCTCAGCGTGGCTGGAATTGTAGAAGATGACGGTACGGGTCAGTTCCTCGGCCACGCCCGACAGCTTCTCGGCCATCGAGGCCGCTTCGCTGGGCAAAGACAGCACGCGGATAAGCTGGGGCAGCCGGTCTTCGACCACTATGATGTCGGCCTGATTCGAACGCACGCTCACTACTATGGCACGCGCTTCGTCGGGGACGCGGGCCAGGGCCAGCGGCGCCAGGTCCATCAGGTACGGGTCGAGTCCGGCCTTGCGCACCGTCCGGATCATGACCTCAATGGTATTCTTGGGATAGGTGGCCAGGAAGAGCTTCCGTTCTCCCTTGACCGCCGCCGGCACCGCCTGATACGAAAGATTGACCTCGTCCAGGGAAATCGGCAGTACCCGCCGTGCTTCCCGGCGCACCGCTTCACCGAGGAGGGCGTCCGGCATCTCGGGCAGGGTAATGATGCGGTACAGCGAACCCGCCCCGGCGATGCCGGTGACCACCTTGCCGCCGCGCAGCCCGTTCGCCTTGAACAGTTCCCGGATGGCCGCCGCCACCTTGTCCTCGTCGGCGATAAGGCCCTGCGTCACCAGTCCCGCTTCGAGCGGGGCGGACGCCCATTTCTCGACCCGCGGCCCATCGGCCACGAGCACGTTGACACTGTCGTCACGCACAAAGAGAGTCGTAATCTTCTTAGCCATCTTTAACCGCCTTTATAAGTGTAGACTGTCACCGAGAAGGTCGCTGTCGGCTGCGCCAGGTCGACACCCCCCGCCACCACTTCTTCCTGCGTCAGCAGGGGCGGGACCGACATACTGAAGCTGTCGATCTGCGCCGTGGCGAAGTTCTTGTCCCGGGCCACGGCGTCGACGAAGCCGAGGATATCCGCCACCACCCCGTACACGTAGTTCTGGTAGTCGGCTGCCTCGGCGAAGCCCGAAGCCAGGGGCTGCCCGGTAACCGAAACGGTGAAGGTCGTGGTGGCGAAATTGATGCCCTGGATGTTCTTCGCCACCGCTTCCGCCGCCGTCACCACCGAGATATCGAGGTTCCAGCCGCCGGTGACCGTGAAAAACTGCTCACCGTACTCGATCGACTCGGCGTCCTTGGGCCAGCTCCGGCTGACGTTGTCCGCCACCACCCTGGCCGCCGCCAGGGCCTGTTTGCGCAGTTCGAGTTGCTCATTCAGCTTCGTGATCTGCGACTGCACACTCTCCCTCTCGGTGACGAGCCGGGACAGCGTCGCCTGGTTGGTCGTGATCTTGGACTTCAACTGGGCCTGCTCGTCAAGTTGCCGCGAGTAGGTCATGTACAGGTAGCCGAAGGCCACCGCCATCACCGCCACCCCCAGGATGATCCAGATTGTCTTGCTTAACTTCATTTTCTTTGCTCCGTTTCTAGTCTCTGATCAAATAGGAGAGGGTACCTCCCCCGGTGGTCTCGCTTCGGAAGGATAGAATAAAGTAGATGAGCTGCCACGTATCTTCGCCGGTCTCCATGTCTATCTGGACCGAGACATCCCCCGGCTCCAGCAGCCCGCTTGCCCAGGTGATCAGGAAGGTATCGACATCAACCCCTTCTGCGGTCATGCCCACTGACTTGCCGTTCCACACATTGTTGGTGCCAAAGCCGTCGTTGAGCGCGGTGCCTTCGAACACCAGACGGTCAGGCGCGAGCCAGTCATCGCCTTCACCGATGAAGACGGTCATCTTCGCCGCGTTCACTTCCCCCGCCACCGGCTCCGGCACAAAGAAACCGGTGATAGTACCTCCCGGCTGGTTGTCCTGGTCAAAGTCAACATTTGAATCATCGATGCTGGTTATCATGGTGTCGTAAAGATACAGCTGGTGCCCCTGCGTATTGTCACTGGTGTAGACGACCACCAGCGACCAGCCGGCAAATGCCTTCTGGTCCAGTACATCGGCGTCCACATCGCCTACGTTATAGACACCATTGCCCGGATGGTTTGTCGCCGGATCGGGGGCTTTCGCGCTGAAAGCCTTCACCAGGTCGGTGACGTCCTTACGGCAGGAGTAGAAATAGCCGCCGGCGACCCCTTCGGAATCGTCCACATCCAGCTGGACCATGTCCAGCGGATTGGAGAAATCGATGGTCAACTCCCCGGCGCCTTCGGTCGGCACGCCGGCGTTGAAATACACCTGGTCTCCGTCGATTTTGAAAACGGCGCTGGTGTCGGCTACCAGGTAATTCACCTGGGCGTAGAGCATCGAAATACGGACGTCCGGGTCTAGGTCGATGCTCTGAACGCCAAACTCCTGGAGCGGACTCGGTCCCGTCCCGTTGATATCTTCCAGCGTCCACGGCGCGCCGGTGTTGGGGTTCATCGTCCACGTAAAGTCATGATAAGTGGTGAACGAATTCGGCGTCGTATGGCTGGTCGCAGACACATACTTCGCCCCCGCTACCTTTATGTAGCCGCGAATGTTGCCGGTTCTGTTGGAACCCGAGTCTATATCCCTCGCCCTGATATGTATCGTGAGATCATTGACGGCCACCCCGTTCGGCATCGCGAATGGACTGAAAGTGAACAGCCGATAGGCGCTTCCACCGGAGGTCGACACGCCTTGGAAGTAGTCCGAGTCGTTGGGAGAGGGCGGCGCCGTAGCCCCGTCTTCATCTTCATCAACGTCGTTCCAGTAGGGCGTTGTGTTCCAGGTGCCACCGCTGTCGGCGCTGTCCCCCGTCGGGACCCGCGTCTGGCTGATCTGTGACTCAAACCATCCCGCCCAGTACAGGTATGCCAGTGCGACCTGGGCATCCTGGGGAATGCCGGCCACGGTCGCGCCGCTGTTGCTGAGCAGTGTCTCTCTTTCGTGGTTGTTATTGTTGTCCAGCATCAGACTGTTGCCTATCGCCCGGTAGTCGCCCTCAATCGCCGCCGCCATTTGACGCAGCTCCACCCTGATGGTGTAAGCGTCGATTGTAGTGTCATCGGCGGTCGATGTGATCTTGTAGACCTTCTTGTCGGCGTCCCACGTATGGGTGATGCCGCCGCCCAGGTCCAGGTCGGTATTCAGCCATGATACCGCCGCAGGCATCTTCCCGGGGTCGGCATTGTACTGGAAGGTGATCGTACTCTCCATGGGCGTCGCGCTCGTGTCCACAAAGGGGAAGTCCACAAAAGCGACATCGGCAAAATCCCACACCACGGCCTGCCCGCTGGCGTGAGGTGTGACCGTGGGTACCGAGTGGTACGGCGGATTCCCGGCGTCGGATTCAAGGTTGCTGGAACCGCTCACATAGGTGAATCCGGCCGGCAGCCAGATGCCCAAAGTGTTGATGGTCGGGTCCTCGCCGGCAGTTGGGTAATAATATACCTTCACCTTATAAGCCCCGGGGCTGACGCCAACCGGCGGGGTAACGCCGACGCCGGCCACCACGAACTTGGGCGGATCGCCTCCGGTCCCTTCGATGATGTCTCTCGCCTCATTCGCCTCCGGCGCCGGGAGACCAAAAGGGATCCACACGTTACCCACTGAGACGTCGACGCCGAAGTCATTCACCGCCTCGCCCAGCGTATACGTCCAGTTGTCGGTTACAAAATCAAAGGGATCATAGCTCGGTGTGTAACCGGCGAATTTGGTCAGCAAGGCCTCATTCTTGACCTGCCAGAACCCGTCGTTGATCCCCGCGTCCGCCGCGTAGAATTCGGCCATCTTGTTCTCGTGCGTGAGGCCCGCTTTCAGTCCGGTACCCATAAACTGCAGCAGCGGCGTGATCAGTAGGCTGCCCAGGAGCATGAACCCCAGGACGGCAACCAGCGCCTGCCCATTCTCCTCTCGCCACGACCCGTGTTTCATGTTTGTCTTCATACCCTAACCCTCGATCGTCCCTGGCATTACCCGGGTCTCGGCCGGACTTCGTATGTCCTTACTTCGGGAGTCCCCCCTCCCGCCATCGCCACCACCGTGAAAATCATGGTCCCCGATGCGTAGCTGCAGACCGTCTGCGCAGGGTCCAGATTTCGCCCCACCACCACCGCATTCCCCTCGTTATTCACCCCGTCGTAGTCCGGGTCGTACTTCCTCAACAGGTTCTTAAGGCCCCCTGACGCATTTTCCAGCGTGTAATCGACAAGGTGTCGCCGGTTGTTGAAATCGGTCCACTCCAGGACCAGAAACTTGCCGCCTGTATTCGTACGCACTATCTGGGCCATTTCGGAATCACGACTGACCCAGTAACCGGCATTCTGGGCTTGCCGGATCGCCACCATCGAATCGGAGCTCAGCCTGTTCACCCGGAACACTTGCCCCACCGACATGGTGATCGCGGCCATTATGAGGGCGGTGACCCCCATCGCCATCACGATCTCTACCAGCGTCGCTCCGCCTTGCGTGGCCACTGCCCGTCGCATGAACGCGTGGCCACGGCGCTTCGGGACCGGTCGCGGTGATACTGCATGAAACCCCATCACTTCACCCTGTAGTCCTCTAATGTAATCCCGCCGGAAGTAACAATCGGTTTACCCAAATGGGAGATGACCACCGCCACCCTTTGAATCCCGGTCCGGTTGTCCGCCAGCCCTGAGGCACTCACCTCGGCCGAATACCCGTTTGGAAGGGTGTTGAGCGGCTCCCACGTCACCGACGGGGGTGGATCAACCGTCGGCAGGACATAGGACCACGGATGTGTAAGATACTTCTGGTCAACCACGTACTCCATTTCTGTCCTCGCCAGGCTCTCCGCCGTCGCCCGTTCGTCGGTCGTAATCACCGCTTTTGACGATCCGCTCAGTCCGTTGAAGAAGCCCACCGCCAGGACGCCCAGGACGCCCAGGGCGATGACCACTTCTATAAGCGTGACGCCTCTTTCATTCTTCATGCTGCTTACCCCGTGATGTTCTGGCCGTAGATCCCGTACATCGCCGACACCAGTGTCAGGGCGACTGCCGCGATAACCACGCCGATAACGACCGTGATAATGGGCTGGATCATGGCGATGGCCGAACTGGTCTTGTCGTCGGCATCCTCCTCGTAGCTCCGGGCCACTGTGGCCAGCGTGTTGTCCAGGTTACCGGTCTCCTCACCCACCCCCACCATCTGCACCATCAAGGGCAGGAAGATCGGCCGCTGCTGCATCGGCTTGAACATGCCTTCGCCCCGGATCAGGTCCTCCCGGACCTCCTCCAGGTTGGCCTTGACAATCCGGTTGCTGGTACCCTGGACCACCATGTTCATGATCTCGGGTATGGGGACGCCTACTTTGAACAGCAGCGATATCGTGCGGCACGCCCTCGCCAACTCCTGGAGCAGGACAATCCGCCCCAGGACCGGCAACTTCAGCATGGTGGCGTCAAACTGGACCCGGCCCGCCGGCGTTCGCACGTACGCCACGATGATACCGGCAATCACCACGATCGCCGCGGCCACATACAGCCCGTAACGGGTGGCCCACTTCATGCCGCCGATCATCATCTTGGTCATCGTCGGCACTTTGGCGCCGAAAGCATCGTAGAGCCCGACAAAACTCGGCAGCACGAAGGCCACCAGCAGCACGATGACGGCGAAGGCCACCACCAGCACGATGATCGGGTAGGTCAGGGCACTCTTGATCTTCTTCTCGGCGATGGCGGCCCGTTCGATGTAGTCGGCCATCTGCCGCAACACCACTTCGAGACTACCGCCCTGTTCCCCGGCGGCTACCGTCTGGCAGTACACCTTGGAGAAGACGCGCGGGTGCTTCAGCAGGGCGTTGGACAGGGAACTGCCGCCGCGAATATCGGTCACCACATCTTCTAATGCGCTCTTCAGCGGCCGGTTGACCGTCTGGTTCTTGAGCAGTTCGATGGACGTCACGATGTCCGTGCCCGATTCCAGCAGCAGCGCCAGCTGCCGCGAGAACATAATGATCTCGCGCGGGTTCGTCTTGGCAAAAAGGGCCCCCAGCTTGCCGGTGGTGGAGAACAGCCCGATCGGCTTCAGCTTGACCACCTCGAAGCCGCCGTATCCGAGCAGGCTCATCGCCAGCTCTTCAGTGGCGGCGGTGATCTTCCCCTTCACCAGCCTCTTGTTTTCCGTATAGGCAACGTAAGAGTAATCCATAGCCCACCTCTAACTGCTCAGTTCATCCCCGTCGGAAATCGCCATCATTTCTGATTCCGTTCATTCGAATTTGTTTCGAGTTTAGTATTTAGTATTTCGTGTTTCGCCTCTACCCCATCGTGTACGCGCTCCGGATCACCTCGGAAGGCGTGGTGATTCCGGCTTTTACTTTCCTCATGCCGTCCTTCATGAGGGATACCATGCCCTCTTTGACGGCCAGTTGCTTGATCTCGGTACTGCTCGCCCGGTTGGTGATCAGCATCCTGATCGCGTCCGTCATGGACAGAATCTCGAATATGCCGGTCCGGCCCAGGTAACCGGTGTAGGCGCAGGACTTGCAGCCCGTGCCGTACATGAACCGGGCCTGCTTTTCGCCAATTTCCTGTTCGTAGGCCATCTGCTCCATGGACGGCGCTTCGATCAGCTGCGCGCAGTCCGGGCAGATGCGCCGCACCATCCGCTGGGCGACGATGCCGATCATGGACGACGCGATCAGGAAGTTCTCGATCTTCAGGTCAAGCATCCGGAACAGGACGCCGACCGTGTCATTGGCATGGATGGATGACAGCATCAGGTGTCCGGTCAACGCCGCCTGGACGGCGATGTTGGCCGTCTCACTGTCACGGATCTCGCCCACCAGTATCACGTCGGGGTCGAGACGCAGTATCGACCGCAGGCCGGAGGCAAAGGTTATTCCCGCCTGGTTGTTGACCTGGATCTGGTTAATGTCCTTGAAGCGGTACTCGGCCGGGTCCTCGATGGTGATGATATTGCGGCCCATCTTGTCCAGCGAGTTGACCGAACCATAGAGCGTCGTGGTCTTGCCGGCGCCGGTGGGCCCCGATATCAGGATCATCCCGTGCGGCACCTTAAGCATCTCTTTGTACTTGGCCAGACCCGTGTCCATCATGCCCAGTTCGGTAAGCTCAATCACCGCCATCGACTTGTCCAGGAGGCGGAGTACCGACATTTCGCCCCAGACCGTGGGTGCCACGGCGACGCGGATATCGATTTCCCGGCCTTTGGCCGTGGCCGTGAACTGACCGTCCTGGGGCCGCTGGTGATCGGCGATGTTAAGGTCTGAAAGTATCTTGATCCTTGAAATCAGGGACCTCCGCACGCTGAGGGGCAAGGACATCATGTCCTGCAGAATTCCGTCGATCCGGTACCGGACGCGGAGACGGTCGTCTTCCGGTTCAATATGAATATCGGAGGCGCGCGCCTTTACCGCTTCTTCGACGATCAGGTTGAGGGCCTGGGTCAGCGGGCTGTCGAGGGTGGCGCTGATCGCCAGGCCCTCGTCGGTGGTCTCTTCGGGGATCGAGATGCGGGAAATCGTTTTCTCGATTTCACCATATCCCTTATAGCTGAAATCGATCGCTTCCCGGACATCGCGGGCGCCGGCTGACACGGGGACGATCCGCATCTTGCTCTGGGCGGCGAAAGCCTCCAGCGCGAAGATATCGGTGGCGTCCGCCATCGCCACCTGCAGTGCATTCCCGGTCACCGACAGCGGGATCGCATTGTAGCGCCGGGCCATCACCTCGGGAATAAGCTGCAGTGCCTCCGGCTTGATCATCTGCCGGAGCGCCCGTCCCCCTTGCTTGGCATCATCCTTCTTATCGGCTGTCTTGGCCGTCAACTTCTCCATGACCGCCGCCGCGGCCCGCGCCGACAGCTTCTCATTATGCTCCAGGACACGGATACGCTGGTGCTGCGCGAACTGCCTGGCCTCGGCAGTGAGGCCGGGCGAGACTACGATTACCTTGTCGTCAACCCCGCAGTCGTAGGCCTTGGTGTCAAAGAGCGACACCTCACTGAGGCCAATTTCCGAGTTGGAGCGCAGGAAGTCGACGATGAGGGTCTGCCCGACTTGTTCTCCCTCGATACGGGCCAGAATGTCGAACGCGTAGTCGACACCGGACTTTCCGGTGAGCTTGCCTTTCACTTCGACGGTGTAGCCGCGGGTCACCAGCGATTCGGCCAGTTCGGCCGCCG
The DNA here is from genome assembly GCA_963735055.1 of uncultured Chloroflexia bacterium. Lineage (GTDB taxonomy): Bacteria > Chloroflexota > Dehalococcoidia > Dehalococcoidales > UBA2162 > JBBITI01. The sequence goes on from CAVTJN010000021.1 coordinate 34,639, forward strand.
TCTCGAACTTCAGCGGCAGCTCTGCCTTCAGCGCATGCTTTTCCTTGGCGATTAGCAGCGAACCGATCGATTCGCCGTCGATCACCTTGATGCGCTGTTTGCTGGCCAGTTGCTTCGACTTTTCTGAGAAACCCGGCACCGCAATCAGCAGCCGGTTATTGATGCCGGCGTCGAAGGCCCGGTTGGCCAGGTCGAAAATCACGCCTGCCTCGGCTTCTTTGTCGCCTCCGGAGGCTATCCCAATGCATACTGTATGCGTGGAAAAGCCATCATTCTTTTCCGCCAGCATGTCGAAGGAATGTTTGATGCCGGACTTGCCCAGCACTTTGGCATCGTCCGACACTTTGTAACCTTGTCTTTGCAGGTACTCCCTGAGTTCACCGCGGAGATCAGGTATAACGTCGGTCGGCGGCACTCTTTAGTCTCCTCTCGTTAAGCGTGTTAATTCAACTGTCGGCTTGTCCGTTACTAGCGGAGTTCCCCGGCATCCACTGAGATCCATCCATGCCGGATGGCCAGGACGACGGCGTGGGCCCGGTCGTTGGCGTTCAGCTTCCTCAGAATAGCGCTGACGTGATTCTTGATCGTTTGTTCGCTGATCTGAAGCGCCGATGCGATCTGTTTGTTGGTATTACCGTTGGCCACAAAGGTCAGGATCTGGGTCTCGCGCGCCGTCAGCGGCGCTACCAGGGTCTCCATGGCTTTACCGCCCATGCCGACGATTTCTTCAAACTGGCGCAGTACCCGCCGGGCCACCGTCGGCCGCGTCATCACCGTCTCATTTATTGGGTACTCTCCCCGCGACGCCTGCCGGATGGTCGACATCAGGTCTTCGGCCGTGGCGTTCTTGTTTATGCAGGCGACGGCCGAAGTCTTGATCACTTCGAACAGGTCTTCGTCGTCGGGGTCCGGGCTGAGTACGATCACCTTGGTGTTTGGAAAATAGCGGGCGATCCGCTTCCCCAGTTCGAGACCGTTGCCCGCCGACAGCCGGCAGCCCAATAACGCGATGTTGGGCATGGTGTTTTCGATGACGCGCAGCGTGTCCTCGCCCGGAGCACAATCGAGTACCTCAAAACCCTCATACTGGGACAATACCTGGCGCACCCCCGTGCGGAACAACTCCTGTTCGTCGATGACCATTACTGTTATCTTATCCACTGAGACACCTCGCGACACACAATTTGACCCCGGACGGCGGGCTTACCGTTCCAGCTGGGGCTCCCATTCCTGTCCTCGTTCTTCAGCCTGCGTCTTCTGGGCAAGGAACACGCCGATATCTGCCTGCTGAAACCTCCGGTCGCCACGGGACCCGATCCGGTAGGCCCGCAACTTCCCTTCGTTGCTCCAGCGCCTGACCGTATTGATGTGAATATTCAGCAGGCGAGCTACGTCGCTTGACGTAAGCATTGCGGCCAACTCCTTGCTTCGGGCCATCTGCGTATCCTCTCTTAAGCTACCATAAACTTACTAATGGCCATTCTACCTCATCAGAAAAATGGGAACAATGCCCCAAACGGACTATGCCCGGGGACTCGCTCAGGCGCAAACTGGATAGCCAATCGTACGTTCGAGGTGAGTTTCATAGTACTGGCGGGCCATTCCGGAGCGGCCCCCCCGATTGACAGGCGTCATGATTCAATCTATCATCGTATCGATTCTTAACGGCGGCGTTAACACTCCCGGCAACGCCGCCCCGGAGGAGACGCCGAGATGCTTCGTCAAACGTTCCGCGGCCTGCCGCGTAAACTCTTCTCACTTTCGGTCATCTTTGTTTCGCTCATGGTCGCCGTCCTTCAGGCCGGACCGGCCGCAGCGGCCGGCCGCATGACGCTGTCGGTGACCGAAGGGAAGATCGGCGACACCGTCATCCTGACCGGCTCCGGCTTTGTGGCCGGGGTGGGCGTCAGGGCGTACTTCTCGAGCGACCCCGCCGGCATCGGCAGCGAGATCGACACTGCTGTGACCTCATACCAGGTTCTTGGCGATGCCATGGCCGACAGCGCCGCGTCCATCCCTCAGATCGTTTTCGCGGTGCCTGCCCGGCTGGATAACGGCAAGGTACTGAAGACCGTATCTACGGGCTACTACTATATCTATGTGACCTTCGCCGGCTCCAAGCGCATCCAGGCAGCCGCCGCTTTCTTCGTGCTGGGTCCGGTTTACACCACCCCCAGTAAGGGCCGGATCGGTGATTACGTCAACATCAACGGCACTGGCTTCAAGGCCAACGATCTCGTCTACATCTTCTTCTCGGCTAACCTCGTGCTGCCCGGGGCCTTAATCGACACGCAGGTGACGTCGTATCAGAACGTGACACTCGCCAACGTGTCCGCCGCCGGGACGTTGGGGGGTGGGGTGGCTTTCCAGATTCCCCTGCGTCTGACTGACGGTAAGGCCGCCGCCGATGTTCACGGCGGCGACTACTACTTCTACACGTCCAACTTCGCCACGCGCACGCTGGTGGAGACCATGACCCGCTTCACCGTCCTTGACGGTGAGATGACGGTGTCTCCCGAAACCGGGAGTGTGGGCGCCGAGGTGAAGATAAGCGGCCAGGGTCTGCGCCCTAACCAGAACATCGCGGTGACTTACGATGACGACATCTCGGCGGTGAAGTCGGGGAATACGGCAACTACCGACGCCGGCACCTTCGGCTCGACCATCGTCATCCCCGAAAGCTCCGCCGGCAGCCACCGCATCACCGTGTCCGACGTCACCGGAAACAAGCCGGAGACCTGGTTCACCGTCAAGCCCGCTATTTCAATGGCCAAATCGGCGGTGCCCGGCGAGCGGGTTGAGGTGTCCGGCACCGGCTTCGGCGAAGCCGAGGAAATCGCCATCATCGTCGGCGGACAGGCCATGAGCACCGAGCCGGCGATTATAATGACCAACCGGAAGGGCAGTTTCACCGGCGCTTCGTTCCGCGTCCCGCCGCCCGCCGGCCAAGCGGTGGTCCAGGTGACCGACAAGTCCGGCAACAAGACCGAAGCCCCCCTGGACCGGACTACGGTCCCGGTCGCCGCCGCCGCCATGGTGCTGCGGCCGGCGACAAGCCCGGGCAGTCCCGGGAACGTCGGACAGCAGGTCACCGTCAGTGGCGTCAGATTTCAGCCGGGCGTGACGGTAACTGTCACCTACGGCAAGGACCAGATCAAAGTCGCCTCGCCGAAGACCGACGCCGGCGGCGCTTTTGAAATTACCTTCTCTGTTCCCGGGGGCTCCGCCGGCGACAACCCGGTGACCGCTTCCGATGGGACCAGCACCACCACCGGCACTTTTGTCCTCGAGAGCACCCCACCGCCACCCCCCCAGCCACTGCTTCCTGAGTTGGTGAGCGGCGTGAAACCGACGACCCGGTTCGACTGGTCCGACGTTACCGATAACAGCAGCGTGAAATATACCTTCGAGGTTTCGACCGAATCGTCTTTTGCCGCCCTGTCACTGCAGAAGACCGATTTAACCCAGTCCGAATATACGTTGCCCGATGCCGAGCGCCTGCAGCTCAGGGGACGCCAGAGTACCTACTACTGGCGGGTGCGGGCGGTGGATGGGGCGGGAAACACCAGCATCTGGTCGCTGCCCGTCCTCTTCTTTGTCGGCTCGGCCCAATCGGCGCTCCCGCAGTGGCTCACTTACGCCCTTATTGCCCTCGGAGTCATAATCATTATCATCGTGGGCGTGTGGCTGGCCAGGGTGCAGGCGAACCGGCGCCGCTGGTAACGAGCGGGGTGCCTCTCAAGAAGCGTTGTCGTCGGATTCCGCTTGCCCTTCTGCGGTGTCTCCTTTTCCAAGCCTAGCGAGTTATGGTCAAGGGGTGACTGCCTTCGCAGCGAAGACCAGAAGTGGTCGCACTCCCCAACTCGGAGACCATCGCAGTCAGCAGATCACTACCACTACCGAGTGTCCCCTTGACCATCACCTCTCCCCAAGGCCCAGCTATCCAGTGCCCCCTCCGCCCGAAGGTGGTGAGCCTGCTTGCCCCCCTCCGCTCATCCTGAGCATGTCGAAGGAAGCGGAGGGCGTTCAACCAAGCGGAGGGGGTCGAACCATAGCGGCGGGGAATGCAGATGAGCCTGCCTGCCCCACCCGCTCGCCCTGCTTGTCCAGAGCACAGCGTGGGAAGCCTGCTTGCCCCCGAAGCGCAGCGGAGTGGGGTCGAAGGAGGCGGAGGGGGTCGAACCATAGCGGCGGGGGATACAGGTGAACCTGCCCACCCGCTCACCCTGCCTGTCCAGAGCGTAGCGCGGGAAGCCTGCTTGCCCCCCTCCGCTCATCCTGAGCATGTCGAAGGAAGCGGAGGGCGTTCAACCAAGCGGAGTGGGGTCGAAGGGCTACCCCCTCTTACGCCTCGTCCTGCGGGAAGGCCATCACGTCCTGGATAGCATCGGCATTGCACAGCAACATCACCAGACGGTCGATACCGAGAGCGATCCCGGCGCATTGAGGTAGGTGAGCGACCGCTTCCAGGAACCTCATGGGTAGCACCGCCCGGCCGCCGGCCTGCCTGATGAGTTCTGCCTCGGCCTCAAACCGCCGCCGTTGTTCCTCGGGTTCGTTCAGTTCAGTGTAGGCATTCGCCAGTTCCAGCCCGCCCACGAACACTTCCGCCCGTTCGGCGACCCGCCGGTCGCCGATGCTCAGACTGGCCAGGGCGGCCATCGAGGCCGGATATCCGGCCAGAATGACTGGCCGCCCCGGATCGAAGGCCGGGATGACCTTCGCCACCAGGTCCAAATCAAATCGCTCGGCATCCGGCTTGGCCACCGGGTCCCAGCCGGCCGCCCGCACAAAGGCGTCGCTTACGCTTACCTGCGGCCAGGGCTGGCTGAGATCAATCGATCTCCCGAGATATGGGATGGTAGTTCCCCACCCCAATTCCCGCGCCAGAAAGGATGCCAGCCCGGCGGTATCCCGGACCATCTCCGCGTAACCGGAGTCCCTCCGGTACCATTCGAGCATCGAGAACTCGGAGTTGTGGCGGCGCCCGATTTCGCCCTTCCGGAAGCAGCGGCTGATTTGGAAGAGCCGGTCGTAGCCGGCGGCAAGGAGACGTTTCATGTGCAATTCCGGGGAGGTCGACAGAAACCAGTCCTCGCTGGCGAAGGGCCTGATGAATTGTTCCGGGGCGACCGCGGGCACGCGCGCCGGTGTATCTACTTCAAGGAAACCACGATCGGAAAAGAACGAGCGCGTCAATCGGAGAATGACCGCGCGGCGTTCCAGGTTGGACTTAATGCGGAAAAGCCTGGCGGACTCGTCGCCGAAGCTCACCGTTTGCCGGCGACCCTTTCCACATAGGCTCCGGTGCGCGTATCGACCTTGATGACATCGCCTTCCTTTATAAAAGAGGGAACACCGATGGTGAAACCGGTTTCCACTTTGGCCGCCTTGTTTTGCGCCGTAATGGTCGCCGTCTTGGTAGTCATGTCGCTGCTGATTACCTTGAGTTCCACGAAGGTAGGCAGTGCGATGTCGATCGCTTCGTCACCCATCATGGTCATAGTGACGGTGATACCTTCTTTGAGAAAGGCCGCCCGGTCGCCGATGGTGGCTTCCGGAATGGACCGCTGCTCGTAGGTCTCGGAATTCATGAAGATGAAGTACTCGCCTTCCTTGTAGAGGTATTGCTCTTCCTGGGCATTGATATGGACCTCTTCCACCTTCTCGGAGGAGTGGTAGGTACGTTCCAGTGTGGCCCCGTCGCGCAGGTTCCGGAGTTTCAGCCGGTATATCGCCCGGCCCTTGCCCGGCTTAACGAAATCAACATCATCGATGTTGAATGGTTTGCCTTCGATCATCAATTTGACGTTCTTGCGTACGTCCTCGATATCCATTGGCGGCTGTTCTCCTCATACGCGCCGGCGCGCCCCAAAAAGTCCGAGACTGTGTTTCGGATTATATCATCTCCATATCGGAGTGAAAAGCAGATCAGCTACCAGGGTGGTTTGTGATCTTTCTTCAGGGTCTCGATAAGATTGTCCAGGGGAATAGCGGCCAGCGTCATCGGCTGCACCGAACCGGCCACGCTCAACTTGATGGCGATCTTGGCGGCCACCTCATCACTCGGCGCTTCGACGATGTTGACCATGTCCCATTGACCGAGGAGGGCGTATTGACAGACGATCTTACCGCCCATGAGTTCGATGTCCTTGTTCACCTCTTTGACCCATTCGGGGTTTTCCTCGAATTTCAGGCGCCCCTGATCGGTAAGCACCACCAACTGCAAATAGTGGGCCATGATGACCTCCTCGTCACGAAGTCTGGATGTGTAGTAAATATAGGGGTGACTCCGCGCTTTGTCAATCAAGTTTGACAGTGCGTCACCACTATGCTAAACTTCGGCGCATAGGTAAGACAAAGAAGATGAGCAGACTCTCTGGCCCCAACTGGTACGAGTATTACTATACGTTTACCGGGCGCGAGCGCGCTTGGGGGGCTTTGGTCTATTAGACAGGTACCGAGAGAGTAGCACCGTAGAGTTTAAGAGGACCCTCCCAGGCGGAGGGTCCTTTCGTTTTAACTGAGCTGAACTGGAGAGGTGGAGAAAACATGATCGTAATGAAAGCCGGCGCCACAACCGAACAGGTGGACGAGGTCGTCCGGGAGATAAAGCGACGTGGCCTGCGGGCCGATGTGTCAAAGGGCGAGTTCCGCACTGTTATCGGAATTATCGGCGACGAGCGAGGAATTGACTTCGCTCGGCTGGAAAGCATTCCGGGGGTGAAAGAAGTGTTAAGAATTGAAACGCCCTACAAGCTCATTAGCCGGGAGTACGACCGTCTCGCGGACACCGGTGATGGCCGTTTTGTGGTGCGGGTAGGTGATCTGGCCATCGGTGCCGATGAACCGGTGTACATGGCCGGACCGTGCAGTGTGGAAAGCCGGGAGCAGGTCTTCCGGATCGCTGAAGAGGTGAAGCGGGCGGGCGCCCATATCCTGCGCGGCGGTGTCTTCAAACCGAGGACCTCGGTGCACTCGTTCCAGGGCCTCGGCGCCATCGGCCAGGATGAGGCCCGGGAAGCCCTATCGTGGCTGCGTGACGCCGGAAAGGCCTTCGGCCTGCCCACGGTCACCGAGGTGCGGGGCGAGTCGCAGGTTGACCTCGTCGCCGAGTACGCCGACATTCTGCAGATCGGCTCCCGGAACATGTACGATCAGGACCTGCTGACCAAAGTCGCCCGAAAGGGCAAACCGGTCCTCTTCAAGAGACACTTCGGGGCCAGCATCGAAGAGTTCCTTTCATTCGCAGAGTACATTGCCGCCGAAGGCAACAAGGACATCATCCTGTGCGAAAGGGGCATCGTCCCGGTGGGGAAGGGCAAGAGCTACACCAGGTACACCCTCGACCTGGGAGCAGTGCCGGCGATCCAGCGGGAGACCTTCTTGCCGGTGATGGTCGACCCCAGCCACGCCACCGGCCGGCGGGACCTTATCTTCAGCATGAGCTGCGCCGCCATCGCCGCCGGAGCCTCGGCCCTGATGATTGAGGTACACTACAATCCGGCCGAAGCCCTGGTCGACGGCCAGCAGGCGATCACGCCTGACGAGTTAGCCGCCACCATCGAGGCCTGCAACCGGCTGCGGCACGTGATGGCCAAGAGCGCGGTTTAGGGGTGCCGCCTATGCACACCGTCACTGTTAACCTCGATTCATCGCCTCGGAGCGGCCGGGGCCGCAGCTACGACATTCACGTTGGCGCCGGCCTTATCGCCACTGCCGGGCAGTTGCTTGCGCGGGCCGGCCTCCGCCACCGGGCCGTGATCATTACCGACACCCGGGTGGGCGCTCTGTACGCCCCGATGCTGCAACAGGCACTGGCATCAGCCGGTTTCCAGACCACGGTTCTGGAATTGCCCCCGGGCGAAGAACAGAAGTCGCTCGAGAACGCCGCCCGGCTTTATTCTGATCTGACATCACTGTACGCCGAGCGGACAACGCCGATCGTGGCCCTGGGGGGTGGGGTTATCGGCGACCTGGCCGGGTTCGTGGCCGCCACCTACATGCGCGGCGTGCCCCTCGTCCAGGTCCCCACCACTGTGTTGGCCCAGGGGGACAGCAGCATCGGCGGCAAGGTGGCGGTTAACCACGGCAATCTGAAGAATAAGATCGGCGCCTTCTATCAGCCGGTCTTGACCGTCTCCGACGTGAGCACCCTGTGCAGTCTGTCACCGCGTGAGACGAGCGACGGCCTGGCCGAGATCATAAAGCATGGCATGATACTGGACGCCGGCCTGTTCGAGTACCTTGAGAAGAATATGAGGAGCATAAGAGCCCTCGGTGAAACGGCCATGGAGCGGATAATTGAGAATTCGGCGCGGGTTAAAGCAGGGGTGGTCGAAAAAGACGAATTTGACCTCGGGCTGAGAAACGTCTTGAACTTCGGCCACACCGTCGGGCATGCCGTTGAGTCCGTTTCCGGCCTCAAGATATGGCACGGCGAAGCCGTGGCCATCGGCATGGTGGCGGAGGCAAGGATTGCACACCGGCTGGGAATACTCCCCGCCGGTGATGTCACCCGGCTGACGGCCTTGCTTCAAAGCGCCGGCCTGCCGACCGCAGTGCCATCGCTAGACGTGGCCGGTCTGTTGTCGGCGATGCAGCATGACAAGAAGGTGAGCGCTGGGAAAATGTTATTTGCCTTGCCCACGGCCATCGGGAAGGTGGCCGTGACTGACCGGGTCGAAATCACGACCATCGAAAGAGTACTGGCGGTGTCCGATGAGAAATCCTAAGATCTGCGTAGCCATAGTTGACCGCGACATCCCGGCGATGAAGGATGTCGAACCGATGGTCGATCTGTTTGAATTGCGCATCGATCTCATCGGCGAGGACTGGCAGGACGTTGCCCGGGCGATGTCCCGGCCGTGGATCGCCTGCAACCGTTTGGCTGAAGATGGCGGACAATGGCGGGACAGCGAGGCCCGGCGCATCGAGCATCTGTTGCACGCCGTCGAGCTTGGCGCCAGCATTGTCGACATCGAGTTGCGGACCAGGAACCTGGATAACATAGTTCCCCTGATCAAGAAACGGGCCGGGTGTCTCATATCCAGCCATGATCTTGAAAAGACGCCTCCCGTTGAGGATCTGAAAGCCACCGTCGCCCGGCAACTGCGGGCCGGCGCCGACATCTGTAAAGTAGTGACCACCGCCCGGGACGTGAGCGACAATCTGAGTATTCTGCAGTTGGTGGCGGACCTCCAGGCGACGCAAATCGTGTCCTTCGCCATGGGGGCGTTAGGCATATTGAGCCGTGTCTTGAGCCCTCTCGCCGGCGCCTATTTCACCTATGCTTCTATTGAGACGGGAAAGGAATCCGCCTTGGGACAGTTGGCGGTAAGAGACCTGGTGAAGATTTACCGGTCTATGAACGTCCCCGTGTTTCCACATTGAAGACTAGTATCTGGTTGCGTTGTTGCGCGTAACGCCGGAACATGTCCCTACGCGAGGTGCAGGAACTACCTGCCGGGGGTCTGGGGGTGTCCCCTTCGGAACGCAGTGGAGAATGGTCGTCCACTTCGTAGCGTAGCGGAGAATGGTCGTCCACCCTATTACGGAGACCACTTCTTGAGGAGACCACAGAATTGGATTCCCCCTTCCTGGCAGGAAGGGGGACACAGGGGGATGGTCCCGAGTCCGAGGTGGGGTTGACTGACGCGATATTAAGCAGAATACTGCCAGCAAGTACTGGCGCCGTGGCCGGACAGCGGCAGGGCTGCATGCGGGAGAGCGGCTGATGGACATTTCCGGCAGAACCATAGTCTGTGGCCTTATCGGCGACCCGGTGGCCCACTCGATGTCACCGGCCATGCAGAACGCCGCCTTTCGAAGGCTGGGGCTGGACTACGCCTACGTGCCATTCCGGGTGGAGAGTGGCGCAATTGGAGCCGCCGTCTCCGCGGTGCGCGCCCTGCACATCAGGGGCCTGAACGTGACCATCCCTCACAAACTGGCGGTGATTCCCTTCCTGGACCGGCTTGACGGGCTGGCGGCTAAAATCGGCGCGGTGAATACGATCGTGAACGAAGCCGGCGTTTTGACGGGCTACAACACGGACGCCCCGGGATTCCTGAAGCCGCTCCTGCAAAGAGGGTTCGAACCGGCGGGAAAACGAGTCCTCATCGTCGGCGGTGGCGGTGCTGCCCGGGCGGTGGCATTCGCCTTGATGGACGGCGGGGCATCCCTGACCATATTGAACCGGACCCCGGACCGCGCCCGGGAACTGGCTGCACAGCTCTCTTCTCAGTTCTCCGGAAAGGCCGAGGGCGCCTTGCTGGACGTGCCTAATCTGGCGGCCGCGGTGGGCGGGGCGGACATGGTGGTGAATACGACCAGCGTCGGCATGGGCGCCACCGCCCCCGAGACGCCGGTGCCCGCGCCATTGCTCCGGCCGGGCCTTCTGGTTTACGATATCGTATACAACCCGGTGCGGACGAGATTGTTGAAGGATGCCGAAGCCGCCGGCTGCACCACGATCTCGGGGGCCGACATGCTCGCCTGGCAGGGCGCGCTGGCTTTCGAGAAATGGACCGGACAGGCCGCCCCGGTGGATCTCATGAGAGAAGAGATCATCAGGCATCTGAACGATGAAAACTAACGTCGCTCTCATCGGATTCATGGGTACAGGCAAGACGGCCGTCGGCCAGACGCTCGCCGGCAAGCTGGGGCTGAAATTCATTGAGACCGACGCCCTCGTATCGGCGCACGCCGGGCAGTCAATTCCGATGATATTCCAGGAGGGCGGTGAAATCGCCTTTCGCGAAGCTGAGATTCAAGCCGTCCACGAGGCCGCCCGCGAGAGGCGGGCCGTGATTGCCTGTGGCGGGGGCGTGGTATTGAACTGGATCAACATCGACCGCCTGCGCGAGACTGCAGTAGTCGTCCGGCTTACGGCCGCTCCTGCCGTCACCCTGAAGCGGGTGTCCCGGGAAGTGGGTAGGCGGCCGCTTCTTGAGGTCGGTGAGCCGCTGGCCCGGATCCGGGAAATGATGCGGTTCCGTGAGCCTTTCTACCGGCGGGCGGCGGACGTGACCGTAAACACGTCGCGACTGGGAGTGACTGCCGTTGCCGATGCCATAATAGCCAGGTTGGAGGAAGATGCGGGTTTCGATTGGCCGAAGTGACATATCCGGCCGCGTGATGGCGCCGTCATCAAAGAGCTACACGATCCGGGGCCTGATGTGCGCCGCCCTGGCCCGCGGCACATCTGAATTGGTCTATCCGCTCCTTGCCGACGATACCGAAGCGGCCGGCGAAGTCTTGACCGCCATCGGCGTCAGCATCGCCCGGCAGGAGACCTCATGGCGCGTTTCCGGGGGCAATCTCCGGGCGCCGGGATCCGACCTGAACTGCCACGAGTCGGCGGCTACCTTCCGGTTCATGACCGCCATCGCGGCTGCTGTTCCGGGCGTATCCCGGCTCACCGCCAGACCATCGCTTGCCCGCCGGCCGATTGGACCTCTGGTGGACGCCCTCCGCCAGGTCGGCGTCGACTGCCGGCAGGACACGGCCGGCGGCACCATGACCGTCCGGGGAGGCGGTCTGAAGGGTGGGGTGGCCACTCTCCCCGGCAACATCAGTTCGCAGTACGTATCGGCCCTGCTGCTGATTGCGCCGCTGACCGAAAACGGACTCACGGTACGGCTGACCACGCCGCTGGAGTCAAGACCATATGTCGCCATGACCATTGAATGCCTGAACCAGTTCGGCATCGCGGTCAACGCGTCTGCGGACTACCGGACATTCGAAGTCGCCCGGCAGGAATACCGGCCGGCCCGGTATATCGTCGAAGGGGACTGGTCTTCGGTCTCGTACTTGCTGGCCTTGGGAGCTGCTGCCGGCACGGTCGCTGTTGACAACCTGAATCCCGGCAGTCTCCAGGGCGACAAAGTACTTCTCCAGTGGCTGCAGCAGATGGGCGCCCGCATTAGGGTCAGCGACAACCTGGTGAGCGTAGGCCGCGGAAAGCTGAAAGCCATCGATGCTGATCTCTACCGACTGTATCGACTTGCTGCCGACGGTAGCGGTGGTCGCGGCGATGGCCGAGGGGACGAGCCGGCTAAGCGGGATTGCCCGGGCCCGGATAAAAGAGTCCGACCGCGTGGCTTCGGTTAAACAGGAGTTGGGCAAGGCCGGCATCCAAGTCTTGGAGGATACAAACAGCTTGACCATCGTCGGCGGGAAGCCGGCGGGGGCGGTCTTCGGCAGTCACAGCGACCACCGGATTGCCATGGCGTTCAGCGTATTGGGGACCGTCACCGGCGATACGGTGATTGAGGGCGCCGAATGTGTGACTAAGACGTACCCCGACTACTGGCAGACGCTCAAATCGATCGGGGGGAAGGTTGACATAAATGTCGGATAGTCTGGGAAAGGTGTTTGTTGTCACCAGCTTCGGAGAGAGCCACGGCCGGTGTATCGGGGTGGTGGTTCAGGGCTGTCCCGCCGGCCTGGGCATCGACGTATCTGACATCCAGCGCGACGTCGACCGCCGGCGGCCGGCGCCGGGGGCCGGCTCCACCGCCCGGGCTGAAGCGGACCGGGTTGAGGTCCTGTCGGGCATTTTTGACGGCCGTACCACCGGTGCCCCGCTGGCCATGTTGGTCTGGAACCGGGACACGGACTCTTCCCAGTATGAGAAGATGCGATTCTTGCCCCGTCCCGGCCACGCCGATTATACGTCATTTGTGAAGTATGGCGGTTTCAACGACTTCCGGGGCGGGGGTCGGTTCTCGGGCCGGATCACCGCCGGATTCGTCATTGCCGGAGCCGTGGCCAGGAAGCTGCTCAGTACCATTGGAATTGAGGTCCTCGCCCATACCACCGACATCGGCGGCATAAAAGCCCGCCCGGTCGCTGTCGAAGACATTCGCCAGAACGTCTACAAAAGTCATCATAGGTGCGCCGACATCGAAGCGGCGGAGGCCATGGCGAGCGCCATCGAAAGGGCGGCGCAGGCCGGCGACAGCCTGGGCGGCATCGTGGAGGGACTGGCACTCAACGTGCCGGCGGGGTTGGGCGAGCCCGTCTTTGACACCATCGAAGGCGATCTGGCCAAGGCGCTATTTGCCATTCCGGCCGTCAAGGGCATTGAGTTCGGGTCCGGTTTCGCCGTATCGGCGGCCCGAGGGTCGGAAAACAACGATCCCTTCGAGATCGTCGGCGGTAAGGTCGTGACAAGCAGCAACCATGCCGGTGGTATCCTCGGGGGAATCACTGACGGGATGCCCATCGTCCTCCGGGTGGCTTTCAAACCAACCCCGTCGATCTCGATGAAACAGCAGACGGTGGATATTAAAGAGATGGCCGCCGCGGAACTCAGCGTCAGAGGGAGGCATGACGCCTGCATTGTGCCTCGGGCCGTGCCGGTGGTAGAATCAATGATCGCTGTGACACTGGCCGATTTCGCCTTGCGGGCAGGAGTGATACCGAGGGTGATACGATGAGCCTGGAAGACCTGAGAAAACGCATCGACAGCACGGATGCCGAGATCGTCCGCCTGATCGCTGAACGCATCGCCATTTCCAGACAGATCGGCGAGGAAAAGAAGACGGCGGGCCGCCCGGTCCGCGACCCGGAGCGCGAAAAACGGGTGCTGGCCCGGGTCAAGAAGCTGGCCGGTGAGTCGGACGTCAGTGAACATGACGTCGAAGGTATCTACCGGCAGATCATTGCCGCTTCCACCAGCGTCCAGGGACTGGTGGTGGCTTTTCAGGGAGAAATCGGTGCATACAGCGAAGAGGCTGCCTTCCGCTACTTCGGGAATTCGGTAGGCGTCAGGCCGTGCGAGAAGCTGGATGACGTGTTCGGGGCGGTTGACCGCGGTGAGGTCAACGCCGGCATTGTCCCCATCGAGAACTCCCTCGAGGGGAGCATCAGCCGGACCTACGACTTGCTCCTCGATTCCAGCCTGAAGGTGTCCGGCGAGACCGAACTCCGGGTTGTCCATTGTCTGATCGCCAATCCGGGCGCCACCCTGGCATCGATAAAGACCGTCTTTTCGCACCCCCAGGCACTTGGACAGTGCCAGTCATTCCTGAGACACCTGGGAAAGGAACTGGTTCCGACCTACGATACGGCCGGCAGTGTCAAGATGATCAAGGAAAAAGGGATTACTGACGGAGCGGCCATCGCCAGCGCCCGGGCCGCTGACATCTACGGCATGAGTGTGATCGCCCGCGAGATTGAAGACAACGCCAACAATTTCACCCGTTTCTTCATACTCGGAAAACAGGACTCGGCACCGACCGGGAATGATAAGACATCGATCGTCTTCTCGGTAAAACACAAGCCCGGAGCCCTCTACGAACTGGTGAAGGAATTGGCCACCCGGAAGGTCAACCTGACCAAGATCGAATCCCGGCCGACCCGACAGAAGCCATGGGAATACAACTTCTACCTCGATTTTGAGGGACACCGCGAGGACCGGGCCGCCAGGGAAGCCCTGGAAAGCATCGGCGAGTTTGCCCTGTTTGTGAAGGTGCTCGGCTCTTACCCGAAAGCGAAGTAGTGCTGCTCCCATACTTTCCCGGCTGCCTATCCCTGGCCTGCGCCTGACCGCCGGGAAGCGGGGTCGTCACACACCGAAGGAATAAGAAACCATGAAGATCGCTATAATTGGCGGGTCCGGCAAAATGGGCGCCTGGTTCGGCCGGTTCTTTGCCGCTGACGGAAACGACGTGACTCTGATCGGCAGGAGCCAAGAGCGGCTCGAGGCCCTGACACCGGCCGCCGGCGTAAGTATTTCGGCAAGTCCTTCTGCGGTGACCGGAGCGGATGTCGTTCTTGTTTCCGTGCCCATGGAGAGTTTCGAGGAGGTTGCCCGCGAATACGGCCTTTACATTGCCCCGGGGCAAACCGTCATCGAGATTACATCCGTCAAAGTCGTGCCGGTGGCCGCGATGCACCGCCACCTGAAGACCGCGAAAGTACTGGGCGTACACCCGATGTTCGGCCCGGGCGCCCGCGATATGACGAACCAAAACTTCATCCTCACCCCGACCGGCGAAGCCGAGCGTCTCCTGGCCGGGAAAGTAGCGGCCTATATCGAGACCCGGGGCGGAAAAGTAAGCCTGATGTCACCGGAGGACCATGACCGCACCATGGCCGTCGTCCTGGGTTTTCCGCACATCGTGGCGCTCGTTGCCGCGGACACCCTTCTGAAGTTGGGAGATTTCGAGCAGCTCGAACGGTTGGGAGGCACCACGTGCCGCCTGCTGATGATGCTGGCCGACAGTGTGCTTACCGAAGACCCCGCCCTCTACGCCTCCATCCAGACGAACCTGCAGGGAATGGGCGCGGTCTACGACCTGTTCGAGAAGAACTTGTCCGAATGGACAGACCTGGTCCTGCAGAACAACCGACCGAGCTTCATCACCCGTATGGAAGCCCTGGGCAAAGCTCGCCGGAAGGTCGACGCCGGGTTTGGCAAGGCTTATGACCACATGTACCGGACGCTAGGCGGACCCGCCCTGGGGTAACGCCTTAGGCATCGGGAGATACTTCTTCCATTCCTGCCGGATGTCTTTATGGTGGTCGTAAACGAAGTAACTACCGCCGTCCCGGGGCGGCGCGGGCTGGGGGAACAACCTCATTCCGGCTTCTTTGGGAGTCCTTCCCGCCTTCCCGCGATTGCACGGAATGCAGGCACTAACTACGTTCTCCCACGTGTGGGGACCGCCCCGGTAGCGCGGTATCACATGATCCAGCGTAAGCTGCTTGGCCTGTTTTCCGCAATACTGGCAGGTGTATTGATCGCGGCGGAAAATCTCCATTCGGGTGAGCTTACGGTTCGTCCGTTTGGGCCGCCTCACCATCGACGAGATGCGGATGACCGAGGGCACTGCGAACACACGGTCGGCGGAACGCACAAACCCCGAGCCGTTTTCCAACATCTCAGCCTTCTGCTGTTCGATGAGGACGATGGCACGCCGTGCCCGGCAAACGTTCAGGGGTTCATATCCAAGGTTAAGCACCAGGACCGGAGAATCTACCATTCACAGCCTTCTTGCCACATTCTACTAGCAACGGAACGAGTTCTGCAAACTGGCTGGCGCCTCACCCGTCTATGACGTGGACCGCTACGCCGCTCGCCTCGGGTTCCGCGCCGACTTCTTCTGAGCCCTTACGTCTCCCCGGTAGTCCGGGGCCGTGATGTTGAAGAGCATGCTGATCTTGGGATCTACAAACCGCGAACTGAGACGGCTTTCGATCTCGTCCAGTGAACAGCAGGTAGTGATTACCGATGGCAAGCGGGCGTTGTAACGGTGGTTGATGACCTGATAGAGCTTCTCCTGCGCCCAAGGCGTGCTGGCCTGCTCCCCAAAATCGTCAAAAGCCAGCAGGGGCGCCGTCTTGACTGCCTCGAACAACTGGTCGTATGAGACCCTGCTGTCCGGACTGAACGTCGACCGCAGGTGGTCAAGAAAATCAGGTACCACCACGAACAGAGCGGGTTTCTTTATCTGGTAACGGTAGTTCACGATCGCCGCTGCGAGGTGAGTCTTACCGCATCCGTTCACTCCCTGGAACACCAGCCACCCATCGGGTGACTTGGCAAACTCGCGCGCCAGCCGGACCGCTTCCGACAGGTTATGTCTTTGCTCGATGGGCAGATTCTGACGTTCGCCAAAACCTTCGAACGTCATCGTCTTCTGAAGTTCAAACCCCGGCGCCCAATTTGACGAGGAAAGCGCTGGCGTCCGCTGGCCGATGTCGTATACCTGGCAGGACTCGGAGTTCAACAGGCGGGTCCGCATTCTGTCCTCAAGTTCGTCGACTGGTGAGCTCGATAGTATCACCGTTGGCAACCGGTTCCCGTACCGGTGGCTCAGCAACTGATCGAGCTTCTCCTTAGCCCACGGCGTGGCCGACTGCGTTCCCAAGTCGTCGAGTATGAGCAAAGCAACATTGCGTACCTGCTGAAAGAGATCGTCGTAAGGGACTTCGCTGTTCGGACCAAACGACGAGCGCAGGTGGTCTAGAAGATCAGGAGCGGAAATATAGAACACTGGCCTTCCGTTTTCAAGACACGAATTTGCTATCGACGCCGCCAGGTGGCTTTTGCCACTGCCGCTCGGACCGACAAATGCGACCCACCCAGCCGGTTCTTCCGCAAATCGAACGGCCGCTTCGAAGGCTTTCCTGAACCTGGCTCTGGCAGCCTCGTCCGCGTCTCGGCCGTCCGGATTCAGATTGGCGAACGTGAACCGTGACAGCGAACCAAGATTGCTGTAGCGCAGGAGACGGTCCTGCCGCCCTTCTTTGGCATCTTTTTGGGTACACTCGCACGGGACAGCGCGACTGTAGTCGGGTTTGCCGGATGAAAGCAGCGGGTACACGAACCTGGCCCCGTTGCATCGCGGGCACACGGGCTCAGAAGCGGCCGCCGGATTATCATCGCTGGACCATGTGTCCGTACTTTCCCTTGATGTATTTGTCCGGATCCGCCTTCTTAGAATGTCCCCTATCTGTTCCATCGGACTTTCCCTCGGAGCCCCATCGTTCCAGGATGGCCGAAACGTAGCTCCATTTTCGCTTGTTATTGTTCGTTGCCTCCCGTATCGCGTCCCGAATCCAAGTTTCCGGATATGATTTCAGGGCGTCCCTCAACTCGTCGGCAACCATCGGTGTGAGAAGGCCGATATTCTCCTCATAGACAGTAAAGACGTTGGGCATCGGTTCGGGGCTGGGATAGTTCACCTCATTCACCGCCTTCAGCCCCGGAAGAACCATCTTCCCGCTTCTAAGGTTCGCCACAGTCTGCCGATCCGATTCAGTATTCAGGAAATAGATGTCATCCGAAATGCCGTCCGCGGCCATTTTCGTCCGTAAGATGGTACCCCGCTCCACGGCTTTGTCCAGAGCGGCCGCGAGATTCACGCGGGCATCCTGCCCTTCCTCGGCCAGGCCCTTCATCAGGGCCGCGTCCCCGCTCAATTCGTTCATGCTGACAAACCGCACACTGCCCCGTTTTCGGTAGATAAGGCGGAAAACGGTTAGCGTGGCCTTCAATTCAGCGATATCAGACATCGCGGGGAGAAGATGACTGAAGAAGGGCTCGGGTACGGCCGTGAAAAGCATTTTGGCCGGAAAACCGCCGAAAGTCGTCATAGCATGCTCGGTTCTTGCCGCGCCATATCAGAAAACCGCGCCGACTTAGGAGAAAAGTGCAGCTTGATATCGCCCGTCGGCCCGTTGCGCTGCTTGGCCACGATGATGTCGGCGATCCCTGCCGGGTACTCCTCGTCGGGATGCAACGCGTCCCACTGTTCCCGGTTATAGTAATACTCGTCGCGGTAGATGAACGCCACCACATCGGCATCCTGCTCAATGCTACCGCTTTCGCGAAGATCGGACAGCTGCGGGCGGTGAGACGCCCGCCACTCCACTGCCCGGCTCAACTGGGACACGCAGATCACCGGCACGTCCAGTTCTCGGGCCAGCGCCTTCAGCGAGCGGGAGATGTACCCGATCTCCTGCACTCGGTTCTCGGTCCTGACATCGCCCTGGATCAGCTGGAGGTAATCCACGATAATCAGATCGATGCCCCGCTCAAAATGGAGCCGTCGGGCTTTGCTTCTCATTTCCACCACGCGGAGCATGGGCGAATCGTCAATGTATACCGGCGCCTCCGACAGGACCCCGATGGCGTTCATGATCCTTCTTTCCTCGTCGTCGCTGGTGTGAGCGCCAATCTGGATCCGCCGGGAATCGACGTCGGACTGGCTGGCCAACATGCGTACCACGATCGGCTCCCGGGCCATTTCGAGGCTGAAGACGGCCGCACACGCCCCCTGTTTGATGGCGGCATTGGTAGCTATACTCAGCGCGAAACTAGTCTTGCCCATGCTCGGTCTGCCGGCAATAATGATCAGGTCTGACCGGCCCAGCCCACCGAAGAACTCATCCAGGCCGGCGAAACCGGTTGTGATTCGCTGTATGGGCTTGGGCTGTCCATCCTGCGGCTCCGGCGGCCCCGGCTCAAAATACTTATCCAGAATCTGACGGATCGGGATGAAATCACGGGGTGACTGGCCATGGCGAAGACGAAACAGAACGTCCTCAGCCCGATTGAGACTGCCGTCGACATCCGGACTGGCCTCATACCCTATCGCTTCAATTTGCCCGGCAGCCTGTATGAGACGCCGGCTCACCGCCAGACGGGCCACAATCCGCGCATAGTGCTCGATATCTAGTGACGTGGGGACGACCGATATCAAGTGGCTCAGGTAGGAAGCGCCGCCACAGGCGGCCAGTTTCCCCTGGCGCTCCAGCTCCTGGGCGACCGTTATCTGGTCGATTGCCTCGTTTCGTTGATACAGACTGAGGCACGCTCCGTAAAGGAGTTGGCACTGTTCGTGGTAGAAGTCCCCGGTTTGGAGGGTGGAGGCAATCTGAAATATCGCGCTGCCGTCGATGAGAAGGGACCCGATCGCCGCCTCTTCAGCATCCAAATCGCGGGGTGGCAGCTTCTCCCCGTTCAAGTGCTATGTCTCCTGTTCCTTTACAGTAACCTTAACGGTCGGCATGATTTCTGCGGCGAGACGAACGGTGACTTCATAGCTGCCCACCTGGCGGATGGACTCGGGAACTTCGATCTTCCGCTTGTCCACCACGACCCCGAACGTTTTCTCAAGGCCGGCCGCAATATCCTCGGCCGTAACCGAGCCGTATAGCTTCTCCTTACCCCCAGTCTTGGCGGTAAGGATCAACTCCTTGCCCTCAATCTCAGCGGCCAGTTGCTTCATTTCTGACTCGGTCTCGGCCCGCCGGCGCGCCCGCTTTTCCACCTGGGCACGCGCCTCGTTGATGGACCGCGGCCCGGCCATGGACGCGAGGCCCCTCGGGATCAGGAAATTCCGCCCGTAGCCGTCAGCCACATCTTTGATTTCCCCGGCCCGCGCCACGTTGGGCACATCTTCAACAAAGATAACTTTCATCTCATCCTCTTTTCCGCACATTATAGCCCAACCGCCCGAGTTTGTAAAAAAACAGCCAACGGTCGAGAGTCATCGCGGCAACGGAATGGCTGCCGACCGCCACCTCTCCGCGGCACGGCGCTCGGTCCCTTCGTAGTCCTCAAGTGTT
Source organism: uncultured Chloroflexia bacterium (assembly GCA_963735055.1). Classification (GTDB taxonomy): domain Bacteria; phylum Chloroflexota; class Dehalococcoidia; order Dehalococcoidales; family UBA2162; genus JBBITI01. Next base: position 54,727 of record CAVTJN010000021.1, read on the forward strand.
TTTGCTTGACGAGGGCCAATATCTCTATAATGGTGTGTTGCCGTGCTTGACGCGGCCAGAGAGCTTGAATGGATTTCTTTGGAATCGGGTTTGGTGAGCTAGTACTCGTACTACTCATCGCCCTTATCGTTTTCGGACCCGGAAGGCTCCCTGAGGTGGCCCGAACGCTCGGCCGTCTCAGCCGGAACCTCAAGAAGATGTCGTCGGACTTGACGTCGGCGGTGACATCCGAGATGGGCCTTGAAGAGGAGCGTCAGAACCTAAAGAAGGTATCATCGGATGTCACGGCGGCGATGACGAAGCAAATTGATCTTGAAGAAGTAACGCGAAGTCATCTTATCCCCGACAAGACACCGACAGAAGCTCCCCCGGCAACTTCAGCAGATCTGCGGGCAATCAAGCCCGCCAGTAATCCTCCTGTTCCGACACCGGAAAACCATGGCTAGCGGAGTGTCGGGCGTGGACGGGGAAAGACGCCTGCCTATCCTGGGCCACCTGGCGGAATTACGAACTCGTCTGACCCGGAGCGTCATTGCGGTCCTTGTTACAACGATCCTGTCGTTTGTCTTCTATCACCAGCTATTTGATATCTTGATGCGTCCCGCCGGAAACACGCAGTTCATCGCCATCGAGATGACCGAAATGATCGGGGTCATTTTCAGGGTATGTCTGATGGCTGGAATAGTGCTGGCAATACCATACCTGACGTACGAGTTCATCATGTTCGTCGCACCCGCTCTCACCCCGAAAGAGAAGCGGTACGTACTTCTGGCCGTTCCGTGGATCGGACTCATGTTCGTAGGCGGCGTGGTATTCGGCTATTTCGTGCTGGTTCCTCCCGCCATGGGTTTCCTGCTCAGTTTCGGAAACGATATCGCCATAATTCAACCGAGAATAGGCAACTACATAAACGTGATCACCCGGCTTTTGCTGGCCATCGGTCTGGTCTTTGAAATGCCGGTGGTGTCCACTTTTCTGGCCAGGCTCGGGATCGTCAACGGGCGAATGCTGGCCGGCAAACGCAAATGGGCGATTATCTTGGCCTTTGTGGTCGCCGCCATAATAACGCCGACTTTCGATCCGGTGAACCAGACTCTGGTCGCCGTCCCGCTCATAATTCTCTACGAAATGAGCATCTGGCTGGCCTATCTTCTGGGCAAGAAGAAGAAGCCCGAAGACTTTTGACGGATGGCGATCGCCAAGCCATAGGGCAGCCGCATGTGTCACTGTGCCATGACCGAGCCAGGGTGAGGCGGTTGAGGAGGGAGGGGCGATGTTGTATACTCTTGGTGACTTCTGGGGAGCGGATGAGTCCCGGTGGGCTTCGCGGACTTCAAATCCGTCGGGGGGCACTGATCGTGTCTTCGGTGGGTTCGACTCCCATGCGCTCCCGCCACCGAACACTACCGCAAAAAGCTGAAACGCGCCCGCTGCTCTCGGGCCGATCACCTGTCTGCGCCTCCGTCGGCAACACGGTGCCATCCACTCACCAATTCCACTAACCAAATGATAGTTGCTGCTAAAGTACCGCCGTTTCATGATTTCGATGGCCCGACGGTCCGGGTTGCCGGCCCGGGCGTTTCACCCGCGACGGCCCGTAATGACTCAATGTCAATACAGTACCCGATCATCGCCGACGCGCCGGGTAATCTTCTTCTCGTCCATGTATTCGAGGAGTGACTGGACATAACGGCGACTGGTCTTGAACAGGTCGCGGGCTTCAGCGAGCGTGACTTTCCCGTGTTTCGTGATGTAGTCTACTACCCCCGACACCATAGCATCAAAAGGCCCACTCCCGAAGACCACGCCCTCTCCAGTCTTCACAACCTGGCGGCGTTCAACAAGAAGATTCAACAGATCCGGCTCAGGGATACGGTCACTGGGTGGGGAAAACGGATTCTCGGCGAGCCCCCTGAGAAAGGCATCCACGGATGCCTGTTGCGCAGCGGAAAGACGGACAGTGTGCGACGGCAAACGAGTGCTCAACCCTTCCTCGGCAATTTCGCCCTGTTCGACCATCATGCCCAGAATCGCCGGCGATTGCCTTCCCAGTTTCAATCGGCTGGCCAGTTCTACTTTCGGCATACCAGCGCGTGCTGGAAAGCGCTTGTGGTGGTCTTGAAGCACCGAAATGGCTTGCTGAACCAGCTTCTGCCAGCCAGACGCCGCGTAGAATAACCGGGCGTCACCGGACCCGACGCTCACGGCCCGAGCTTCTTTCACCAGGGTCTCAAGCGCGGGGCCGGCTTCGTCGCCGGGCAACTCGCTGGCGGTGACGACACCCTTGAGGTCCAGCGGCTGCCTCGCCTCCAACAGGGCAAAAATACCGTCCTCGACGGTGCCCCGTTCCCTGGTTCTCAGTCCTTCGATCACGTTATCCTTAAAACGGCGAAGGCGCTTGGCATGCGACTCGACCACCTTACCGCCGCCAAGAGTTTCCATCGGCGACCGAACTATGAACCGGTCACCCTTGACCAGCGCCAGCGGCGTTTCGAGCCGAATCTGGGCCCAGGCAGTCCCGCCCGGCTCGAGGCGATCCTTGTCAAGAAGGCGGACTTTGGCCATCGACTCAGCGGCGCCGGTATGGAAGCTGACCGCGACATTGTGCCGCAGAGGCCGCCTCATGTAAGGCAGCAGGCGAAGCTCCACACTGAGCAAATTAGTCGGCAAGAGCCATCCTCGCTTGGTCAGTACATCGCCGCGCTTGATATCCGTGGTAGCCACGCCAACCACGTTGGCAGCGACCCGACTTCCCGGAGTCACCGTGGTGAGCTTAGTCCGGTGAGTCTGAAGACCCCTCAGGCGAGAAGTCAATCCGGGGGGGACAATCTCGACCTCCTGGCCCACCGACAATGAACCGTCGATCAGTGTCCCGGTAACGATGGTACCCGATCCAGCGATGGTAAAGACTCGGTCGATGGGAAGCCTGGGCCGGCCGGTATCTTTCCGTGGAGACGTCACCGTCAGAAGACGGTCGATCGTCGACAAGAGCTCATCTAGCCCATCGCGAGTGACCGACGATACGGCGACGATGGGCGCTTTGGCAAGCGACGTGGGCTTCAGGAGTTCCTCGATGTCCATCCTGACGAGTTCCAACCATTCTTGATCAACGAGGTCTTTTTTGGTGACGGCGACGACGCCGCGGTCGATACCGAGCAGATCAAGGATTGCCAGATGTTCACGGGTCTGCGGCATGACGCCCTCGTTGGCAGCAACTATCAGTAGGGCCAGATCGATGCTGCCGACGCCGGCGAGCATGTTCTTGACAAAACGCTCGTGGCCGGGGACGTCGACGATTCCGACCTCCTGCCCGCTTGGCAACGTCAGCCAGGCGAATCCGAGGTCGATGGTCATCCCTCTCTCCTTCTCCTCATGGAGACGATCGGGGTCCATTCCGGTCAAAGCCAGCACCAAGGCCGACTTACCATGATCGATATGACCTGCGGTGCCAATAACAAACACTCGATCAACCTCCTGGTTGAGGTAAGACAAGACATTAATTACCAGGAAATGTGCCCGGCGAACGGGTGCCGGGAGGTGTATCCCAAAATGTCATCTGGCAAGGGACGCCGCTCTGCTAGGTGCCCGAGATTTGGCGCAATCGCTTGAGCGCCTCAATAACCACGGCATCTTCCTCCGGAAATACCGACCGCGGATCGAGAAGCAGGGCATCATCGGAAATGCGGGCGACAACCGGGGGGTCGTGTTGCCGCAATATCTGAGCCATGACCTGGGAGTGCCGCTTTCCCTTGTTTCCCGAACTGTGGATAGCCAGCAATCTGGTCGGTAACGTCCCGCCGGGAAGACTGCCCCCACCCACGACGCTCTCACCGTCGACCACCGATGCCAAACCGCCGGCCGCCTGCGCCCAATTTAAGGCACGCTGCTCGAGCCCCCCGACGGGAGCGGAAATCATCGTCCAAATCGGGATCTTGTGCAACGCCTCGCCCTTCAGGTAGTGAATGAGTGTGGCGCAGAGACCGGCAAGCCTCACCTTGTCGATCCGCACCGCCCGGGCAAGCGGGTGCCTTCTCAACTTGTCGATCGGCGCCTTCCGGCCGACGATGATCCCGGCCTGCGGTCCACCGAGCAACTTGTCACCAGAGAAGAAGACGAGGGCCGCACCGGCGGAGACGCTCTGCTGCACCATCGGTTCAGCCTTCAGACCAAAGACGGAAGTATCGATGAGACATCCGCTCCCAAGATCATCGAAAACATCCATCTCTCGCTTTCTGCCGAGCGCTCCAAGTTCCTCGATGCCGACAGAATGGGTAAAACCAACGACTTCGAAGTTGCTGGAGTGCACCCGCATCAAGGCTGCCGTGTGGTCGGTGATCGCCCTTTCGTAATCTGACCCGTAGGTGCAATTGGTGGTACCGACTTCTACCAGCTTGGCACCGCTCTGACGCATGACGTCAGGGATGCGGAAGCTATCTCCGATTTCAACCGCCTGCCCGCGGGAAACGATGACTTCCTTGCGCCTGGCTAGAGCGGCCAGACCGAGGAGAACGGCGGCGGCGTTGTTGTTAACCACCAGCGCCGCTTCAGCTCCGCTCAACTGGCAAAGAAGCGGCTCGACGTGAGACTGCCGGGAGCCACGGCCGCCGGTCCCGATCTCAAACTCAACGTTCGCATATCCGCGCGATACGCGATCCATCGCCACCATGGATTCTCGGCTTAGCGGTGATCTACCCAGATTGGTGTGGAGTATGACACCGGTCGCATTGACCAGCGGGCGGGGCGCCGGCGTCACAAGCTCAAGCAGATCGGACGCCACCGACTCGATGATGACATCGAGATGCCCGGCCGACTTCCCGAGCGCTATCGAAGCCCGTTCCCGCTCGATTCTCTGCCTGACGACCTGAATCACCAGTTCGCGCGAGTAGGTCGCTTCGAGCCGACGAACCCGATCGTCCGAGGCCACGCGATCTACACTAGGAAGGCTGCGAAATTCGTTGTTCATACCATCGCTCATTCTATCATGACGCTCCCACCAGAGCACGATAGCCGTGAGGCGGCGAGGCACGTTGCCAGCCCGCACGCGGCAACCAGCGGGCCGAATAGGGCAACAGGAGGTTGTGAGTCTTCAATATCACGCGGCACCTCTGAATGGCTATTCTATCGCCCGGCAGCATTGGCCGACAAGGTACGCCGGGCCCGCGATGACGCATAGTGGCCTTGGCGCCGGCCTCAACGGACAAGCGGACCTTCTGTTCGGCGGGCGTTTGACACCCTCATCCCTAATGTTATATATAGATAGGGCTGACGTTATGGAGTACTTGACCCGTCGTTTACAGCGTAGTTGGACGATGACCGCGAACGGGTCAGCGCAGAACGCATGGGTGACGGTTCCTCATCAACAATTCCTCATCAACAATACGATGGCCGGGACAGAAAGGAGGCATGCCGCAGTCCGTTCTTTTCTCAGCTTTAGCCAGAGTTTTCATGGATACCTTAAGAAGGAGAGGTAGATTATGGTAGGTATAGTGTCCTATGGCGCCTATGTTCCACTACACAGGCTGGGGCCGGGGACGAGGGGATGGATGGCTCAGACCGAAAAGGCGGTGGCATCCTGGGATGAAGATAGCCTGACCATGGCAGTTGCCGCGGCGCTGGATTGTATCGGCGACGGTGACCGGAATCGGATTGACGGACTCTACTTCGCATCGACCACGGCTCCCTACCGCGAGAAACTGACGGCCACGACCCTGGGCCTGGCCGCCGACCTGCGGACCGACATGACGACGGCGGACATAACGGACACGCTGCGGTGCGGCACCACTGCCTTCAGGATGGCGGCAGACACGGTGAAAGCGGGGTCGGCCAAGCGCGTGCTGGTGACGGCATCGGACCGCCGGCTGGGAAGCGCTGGACTGGACCAGGACTTTGGTGATGGTGCGGCCGCTTTCATTATCGGTGACAGCGACGTAGCCGCCACGCTGGTTGACAGCTACTCCATATCGAACGAACTACTGGATGTATGGCGCGCCGAAGGGGCGCGGCGCACGCGCACCTGGGAAGACCGGTGGGTATTCGAAGTGGGATATCAGAAGGTCATTCCCGACGCCGTGGCCCGTTTCATGAAGAAAGCAGGGGTGAACATGGCCGACCTGTCGAAGGTAGTCCTGTACGCCCCGGATGCCCGCCGGCACCGGGAAATGGCGGCGCGGCTCAAGGTGACGCCGGCCCAACTGCAGAATCCCTTCTTCGACAAGATGGGGAACACGGGGGCGGCCTTCAGTTTGATGCAACTGGTGGCGGCCCTTGAAGACGCCAAACCGGGCGACAAGATCATGTGCGTGAGCTATGGTGACGGGGCAGACATTCTGTTGTTCCAGGCCACCGACAAGATCGGCCAGGTCAAGCCCAAGTGGGGGATGAAGCGGGGTCTGGCATCCAAGATGATGGTAACCGGGATGGACCAGCAGGCTGCCTTCCAGAACGTAGCCGCGGCGGACCCGGAGCGGGGCGGAAGCGCCTCGGCCTCGGAGATTGCCCGAGAGCGCGATTACATCTACCGGATGCACGGTGTGAAGTGCAAGAACTGCGGCACGATCCAATTTCCGCCGCAGCGGGTGTGCACGAGTTGCCATCAGAAGGACAACTTTGATTCCATCCGGATGTCTGACAAGAAAGCGAAGGTCTTCCTGTTCGTGCTCAAGCCTGATGTCCCGGCCTACATGCGGCCCGGCATCGACACGATGGTTGACTTCGAGGGCGGTGGCCGGGCGCTTTTCGGCATGACCGACATCTCGCTGCCCGCCAAAGTCGAATCCAAAGACCTGATCGGGAGCGAAGTGGAGATGAGTTTCAGGAAGCTCGGGGTGGGGGGCCAGGTCCACAACTATTTCTGGCGGTGCAAGCCGTTAAGAGAGACGTGGCTAACGCCTGCGGCCGCCCCGGCTCAGGCAAAGGAGGCAAAGTAAATGGAGAGCATAAAGGACAAAGTCGCCATCGTCGGCATGGGATGCGTCAAGTTCGGGGAGAACTGGGATAAGAGCCCCGAAGACATGATGGTAGATGCCGCCTTTGAAGCCTATGAGGACGCTGGGATCGAGGCCAAAGACATTCAGGCGTGCTGGTTTGGCACGACGCGGCTCAACACCGCCGAACCCTGTGCGACAGCACTCAAATTCGACTACATCCCCGTCACCAGAGTGGAGAACCTGTGTGCCACGGCTACGGAAGCGCTACGCAATGCCTGTTTCGGCGTTGCTTCCGGGATGTACGATATCGCCCTGGCGATCGGCGTTGAGAAGTTAAAGGACCAGGGAGTGGGTGGACTCGGCGGCGGCGGCGGCGGGGGTGGGGGTAACGGGACGATGGAGATGGGGGCGGGGGCGGCGATGTTCTTTGCCCGCATGGCCAGCCGCTACATGTACCAGTACGGGTACACGTTCGATGAGTTCAAGCACATTTTGGCCAAGATCTCGGTTAAGAACCACCATAACGGTTCGCTCAACCCCAAGGCCCACTTCCAGCGTGATATTACCGAGGAGCAAGCGGTCAATGCGCCACTGGTGGCGTGGCCGCTCGGGCTGTATGACGCCTGCGGCGTCAGCGATGGCTGTGCTTGCGCCATCGTCTGCCGGGCTGACATGGCGAAGACGTTCCGCGACGACTATATTCTGGTGAAAGGGCTTGGTCTCGCCGTCGGCGCCCGACAGGGTTACCTCCAGCCCAGCTACGACATGACCCACATGGAGGAGACAGTCAGGGCGGCCAAACAGGCCTACACCCAGGCGGGCATCAAGGACCCCTTCAACGAAATCGACCTGTGTGAGGTCCATGACTGCTTCAGCATCACCGAACTGGTGATTATGGAAGACCTCGGCTTCGCCCCGCGTGGCAAGGCTCCCGAGCTGATCAAAGCCGGCACGTTCGAGCTTAACGGCAAACTAGCGGTTAACCCGGATGGGGGACTCAAGAGCTTCGGCCACCCCATCGGTGCCAGCGGTCTCAGAATGGCCTACGAGATCTACAAACAGATGCAGGGCAAAGCGGGCCCGAGACAACGCAAGAACCCGAGTATCGGTCTCACCCACAACTTCGGCATGAACCCGGGTAGTGGCATGGGTACGGTCAGCATCTTCGGCCAGAGAGACTAAGGCCAGACTGGGCCAAACAGCAGGAAATCGAAGCAGGCGCTTCGTAGAAGATCTACGAAGCGCCTGCCTGATTTCGACGGAGGATCCGGCTGGAAATGGGATCCGCTACACTCCATCGGCCATGGTTGATTGCAGGAAGGTCGCGAGATTAACTTCCTCGTTAGTTATCCTCAATTTGCGCCGGATCTTTTCTCGATGGCGGTTGATGGTAGCCTCCGACACGCCACGGGTCTCAGCGATTTCCTTGGTCCGCATGCCATGTCGAACCATGTTGCAGATCGAAATTTCGGTCGGCGTCAGCGAATGATACGAGCGCGACAAGCGACTGATGAAGGGCAATGTTATCTGGTCGAGGTTCGTCTGAAGTAACGCCACGTAGTTCTTCTGAGCCTGCGGAACCTGCGATGCCAGCGCCTGAAGTATCGGATTCAGGATCCTTTCGACGTTCGTATTGATGTCCTGCCTCGTCTCCTGCCTCTCTTGCTCGATTCGTGCAAGGACCACCTGCAAGGCAGTATTTGCCTCCTGGAGCGCCCTGCGCTCCAATGTCAACAGGCGATTGGTCTCCTGCAGTTCCGCTTCTGCTGAAATCCTGGTAGCGATCGTGCCTATTTGTTCGGCAACAGCGTCAAGCAATGCCCGCTCCTCCCTCAAGAAAGGCCCTTCATCAGCCGGAGGACATTCCTGCCGGTAGAACACGGCCACCTCCCCCACCGCCTCGTGGAACATGTATATCTGTGCTGACTGCCGCCAATCGGTCACACTGAACCCGCTGCTGACATAGGCTTTTCCCTTGAATAGTATACGTGTGCAGGTGAGTTCGGGATACTGCCATGAAAACGGGAGGAAGTGCACCAGCTCGCTCAACAGACTATCCAGGGAATGAAGGTGACGCTCGGCCAACTGGGAAATCCCGTACAGGCAATTCAGTTCTTTGATGCGCTCCCTTAACGCGTCCTCAACTTTATCGGGATCATTCTCCAGGGAGAAGGGAATGCGCCACAAAAGGGCAAGTTCTTTGGATGGAAATGATGGACCGGTACCGCTTCCCGCTGATGGAAGGCCCGCCCGATGGTCCATGAGCGATCTCCTCACCACACCAGTTAATACCTATATAACATAGGCAATAACTAGGTAGTTATTCCGTATTTAACTGCGCCAGTCTATCAGGTATGGTAAGAAGAATCAAACGCATCACGGTCACAGGAGGGGAGAATGTCACCCCAGACTCTGGAACAGATACTCAGAGGACGACGCAGTCAACCACATCAACTCATCGAGGTCCTGCATGACATTCAAAGAGACTACCGTTACATCTCGGAACCCGACATGCGGGCCGTGTCGAGATGCCTCGGAGTACCACTAATTGAAGTGTACCGGGTGGCTTCATTCTACACCGCTTTCCGGCTAAAGCCGGCCGGCAAGACCATTCTCACCCTCTGCATGGGCACGGCATGTCATGTCCGTAACTCGAGTCTTCTTCTCGACTACGCCATCGAGCAGCTTGGAATTCGCCCGGGCGAGGTCACCCCGGACGGACTCTTCTCGATTGAACGAGTCAACTGCCTTGGCGCGTGCGCGATGGGACCAATCGTCAAAGAGAACGACGACTATCATCATCACATGACTCCTGCCAGACTCCGCAAGTTGATAGCGACAATTCGTCTGCGGGCGACGGAGGAACGAAGAAATTGAGCAGATTGAACAGTGTCAGCGAACTGGAACACCTGCGCCAGCGGCTCGGGGAGCAACGGCAGGGTGTCACGAACACGATAATGATGTGCGGGGGGACCGGATGCCACGCTTCCGGCTCCGGGTCGGTGATTGATGCGGTGCGGGCAGAACTGTCAAAGCAGAGACTCGAATCCCGGGTGCGTCTGTGCGTCACCGGGTGTCACGGTTTTTGCGAGCAGGGCCCGGTGCTGATGGTTGAGCCCGGCGACGTGTTCTACTGCGGCGTTACTCCGGATGATGCCTACGAGATTGTCTCCCAAACGGTCATGAAAGGCGAGGTGATTGAACGGCTGCTCTATGCCGACCCGGACTCGGGAGAGCGATTCCGAACTCGTTCGGAAATACCATTCTACCGAGCCCAGGACAGGCATATTATGGGGAAGAACCTCGACGTCGATCCCTGCTCGATCGACGACTATATCGCGGCCGGCGGCTACTCTGCCCTGGCCAGAGTACTCAAGGGCATGACGCCCAAAGACGTCGTTGACGAGATCAAAGCATCCGGCCTGCGTGGCCGGGGCGGTGGCGGGTTCCCCACCGGACGTAAATGGGAGGAATGCAGTGAGGCGCCCGGGGAGGAAAAATATGTTATCTGCAACGCCGACGAAGGTGACCCCGGGGCGTATATGGACCGGTGCGTGCTCGAGGGCAACCCGCACCTGATCCTGGAAGGGTTGATGATCGGCGCCTGGGCAGTCGGAGCTAGGAAGGGATATATCTACGTCCGCAACGAATATCCGCTGGCCGTCGAGCACTCCAGAATCGCCGTAGCCCAAGCCCGTGAACTCGGTCTGCTGGGCGACAATATCATGGGATCGCCTTTTTCTTTCGAGATGGATGTCGCCCGGGGAGGTGGAGCGTTCGTATGTGGAGAGTCAACGGCGCTGATGGCATCAATCGAAGGCAAGGTCGGTGAGCCAAAACCGAAGGACGTACACGCCGTAATGGACGGCTTGTATCATCAGCCTACCGTTCTCAACAACGTGGAGACGTGGGCTAACGTACCGACAATCATCACGGAAGGTTCATCGCGATTTGCCGAGAAAGGCACCGCGAACAGCAAGGGAACGAAGATCCTCGCGCTGACCGGCCGTATCAAGAACACCGGGCTGGTTGAAGTGCCCATGGGCACGTCGATCCGCAGGGTGGTATTCGAAGTCGGGGGCGGCGCGGGCAACGGGAAGCAGATCAAAGCAGTCCAGATTGGCGGACCGTCGGGCGGTTGTCTCCCGGTGGAGAAGTTCGACCTTCCGGTCGATTACGATGCTCTGTCCGGCGCCGGCTCAATGGTCGGATCGGGCGGGATGGTCGTCATGGACGAGAGTTCCTGCATGGTGGATGTGGCCAAGTACTTTCTCACGTTCCTCCAGGACGAGTCGTGTGGCAAGTGCCTGCCGTGCAGGGTTGGAATCGACCGGATGCTGGAGATCGTCACCGACATCACGGACGGACGCGGCAGACCCGGTCAGATAGCCCTCCTGGAGGAATTGGCCGACACAGTCTCCCAGACTGCGCTATGCGGTCTGGGGAAGACGGCTCCAAACCCGGTGCTTACCACCCTACGGTACTTTCTGCCAGAGTATCAGGCTCACATCGAGGATAGACGATGCCCTGCCGGTGTCTGCAAATCACTAATCACCTATTACATCGATCGGGAAGGGTGTAACGGGTGCGGAGTGTGTCTGAGAGGATGCCCGCACAAGGCCATCAGCGGCAGAAAGAAGCAGGCGCACGTCATCGATGCCGCGTTGTGCCAGAAGTGCGGCGTCTGCCGCACCGAATGCAGATTCGATGCTATTCACGTCACCTGAGAAAGCGAGGTATCAAGATGCAACAGCATGTGAATGTGAGCATAGACGGAGCCATCGTACGCGCCGTCAAAGGGACCAGCGTGCTCGATGCCGCGGTGGAATACGGAATCTGCATCCCGCACCTGTGCCATGTCCCCAACTTGTCCGACAGCGGGGCGTGCCGGTTGTGCATCGTGGAGCACGTGGTTGACGGACGGTCTAAGATCACCGCCTCCTGCACCCTCAATGTCGTTGAAGGCATGGTGATCCTGGCGAATTCGGATAGGGTACGGAGACTGCGACGCAACCTTGCAGAACTGCTGGTAGCCCAGGCTCCGAACTCGCGGGCCGTTCAGGACATTGCTGTACGCTGCGGCGTCACCGAGGTCCGCTACCCATTCCGGAACGAAAGCTGCATCTTGTGCGGACGTTGCGTACGGGTATGCACTGAGGTCTGGCAGTCCCGGGCGATCGGCTTCGTTGGCCGGGGCAAGGACCGGCACGTAGGTTTTCCATTCGGGGTCCGGCCCGATTTCTGCAAACAGTGTGAGAACTGCCGTCAGGTCTGCCCCATGACCATTACACCCTGCGAAGGCCCCATGAATCCGGGCAAGGAACACCTCTGCGGTAAGTGCGAGTCCCAGTTGTTGACCAATGCCGACTCACCAGGCGGCTGCGTGTGGTGCAAACTGGGCGAGGGCTTTGGATGCGGGCGCTATGCCGGAAATCGAGCGAAGTGACCTGACCTGCGCCCCGAATGGAGGGTTGCATCTCAGCTAAGACGACCGCCCACGACCGGTGGGGCATTCAAACACAGCTGCCTGCCACGGAACGTCTAAGAACCGCCAGCAGAGAGGCCATCCATGAGACTCTTCCTCAGTTCGAACAATACCGCTGTAACCAGCCGCTGCTTACCCCGGGGACGGGTCATAACAGGCCAGCTGCGGCCATAAGCGATGGCGAAATGGACGGTGCCGTTGGGCTGTGAAGTCTCCATCCCCGTAATGCCGACCCCAATATCGGCTCCCAAGCGTTGCCTCACCACTTCAGCCATCTCATTTGCCACTTCGGCGCTCACCGATTGATATTTCGCGATCGTGTCCGCGGGAACGCCCAGGGCTGTCTTGGAACGATCGGACTGCGCAACCATTCCACCCCTGAAGAACAACTCACTCTCCGGCGCATCAGCGAGATTCGCGGTGAGCAACCCGCCGCTATAGTCCTCCATCACTGCCAGACTCAATCCTCTAGTCTTCAACAGCCCGCCAATAGCAGTCTCCAGCGTCTCGTCGTCGGTGCCCCAGATGTAACTCCCCAGGACATTCCGAATCTTGATTTCGCCATCGCGGAGCAGGATAAGAGCTTCTATTTCAGTCTCGGCGGTCACCTTCAGTTGGAGATGAATCCCGTCGGGCTTAGCATAGACCCCGAGGGAAGGGTTGTCGGTCGGGAATAGCGGAAAACTCAATTCACCGACGGTCGCCTCGTTATGGCCGAACGTCTTCCAGGTCTTCGTCAGAATGACAACCTTGGACTTCCGCTGCAGACGCCCCCGTACCGACTTCTCCCACATGTCGTACATCTCACGCGGTGGGCCTGGCATACATACCAGGATGCGGCCATCTCGTTCGATCCACCATCCGGGAGCCGTGCCTTGAGGGTTGGGGATGGCCTGAGCGCTGGGAATCAAGGCGCATTGTTTGAGATTGCTGGGCGGCATTTCGGGCATGCCAAAGCGGCCGAACCGTTCTCTCAACGCCTGCTCCAGATTCGGATCTACCGTCATCTCCTCTCCCATGGTCTCGGCGATGGCCTCACGAGTCAAGTCATCGCCGGTAGGGCCGAGCCCTCCCGTGGTCAGGACAAGATCGGACCGACCCCAGGCGCGCCGCAGCACCTCGACGATATTGGACTGGACATCCCCAACCTGGGAAACCCAGACTAACTCAATACCGAGCAGCGGCATTTGTTTCGCCAAAAAAGTAGAGTTGGTATCCGCGGTCTCACCCATGAGAAGCTCTCTGCCGATCGAGACTATTTCTGCTTTCATTGCCGATCCTGAGGCGTCCTGTAGCTAGGCGCCGACGTACTTTGCATAGAGGCTCTTGGCCACTTTCTTGTCATCCGTACCTCGGATGAAGGCCCGGCCATCGGGAAAGATGATCAGCTCATACCGGTCGACGTTAAACTTAAGCAGGGCGCCGAGGAATGAGACCTCTCCCAGTCTCTCCAACTTCGTCTTCAGGAATTCGAGAGAAACGCCCAACTCCTTCTGGGGAGTAACCTGGATCATATCCCGCCCGCACAGTTTGACGGGTTCGGCGAGTCCCGGCTTGTCCAGAAACTCGTACTCCCCTTTGACGCAAAGCGGGCAGTCGATCCTCTCTTTCACATGAATCTTCTCGAATTTGTTACTTCCGAGGTCGACAGCGATGAGCTCGCCCCCCTCCGCCTTCCCCCCCACCAGGATCTTAATAGCTTCATTCGACTGCAGGGAGGCGACAATACTGGTAATCGAATTGAGAACCCCCACCGTGTCACAGGTATCGACCGAGCCCGAAGCGGGCAGCGAAGCCACGATACTGCGGAAACACGGCGTAGCCCGGGGAAAGATGTTCATGGTCATGCCATAGCTGGCGATTGCCGCCCCGTACACCCAGGGTACGCTGTGTTTGAAGCAGGCGTCGTTCAAGAGGAAACGGGTCTCGAAGTTGTCAGTCGCATCCAGGACGACGTTTACATCCTTGATGAATCCCTCGATGTTCCGCCGGTGTACGTCACTGACGACGGCCTCAATCTGGATCGAAGAGTTGACTTTTCGCAGCCTGTCGGCGGCAGCGACCGCCTTCGGCATCCCCCGCTTCACATCATCCTCATCGAAGAGTACCTGACGCTGCAAGTTGTCGATCTCGACAAAATCGCGGTCGATGATTCTGATATAGCCGACGCCAGCCCGAGCAAGGTTGTTGGCGATGACCGTACCGAGAGCGCCGCATCCGACGACAGCAACTCGTCCCCTGCCGAGCATCTCCTGTCCTGAGGGTCCGATCTGGGCCACCAGCTTCTGTCGCGAATATCTGTCCATGCCGTCCTCTCCGAGACGCCTGATCCTTGTCCTGTCGTCAAACTCCCTGATTCCAGGCTGTAAACGACGGCCCGGGGCCCTTCGTGCAGTCCTCTAGCACCTTTGGGTGGTCACGCCCAAGTACTTGCCAACCAGGTCCATGGCGCAATAATTCCCACACATGCTGCAGGCGGAACCGCTGGTAGCATGAGATGCATGCACCCGGCGACTTCTCTCGGGATCCAGCGAAAGCCGGGCCTGCTCTTCCCAATCGAGTCTCTTCCTGGCCGCAGACATCTTCCGGTCCCAATCGGCGGCCCCCTTCACTCCCTTGGCAAGATCGGCGGCATGGGCAGCCAGGCGGCAGGCAATCACGCCCTGCCTCACGTCATCGAGATCAGGTAGTGACAGATGCTCGGCAGGAGTCACGTAGCACAGGAAATCAGCGCCCGCGGCAGCCGCGATGGCACCCCCGATCGCCGAGGTGATGTGATCATACCCCGCGCCAATATCGGTGACCAACGGACCCAGGACATAGAATGGTGCGCCCTTGCATATCGATTTTTCGAGCTGGACATTGGCCACGATCTGATTGAGCGGCACATGCCCGGGCCCCTCCACCATCACCTGGACACCAGCCTCCCGCGCCCGGTCCACAAGCTCACCCAGCGTCAGCAACTCCGCCACCTGCGCCCGGTCCGTGGCGTCGGCCGTGCTTCCGGGGCGCATGCCATCGCCCAAGCTAAGAGTCACGTCCCATTCCTTAGCGAGCCGGAGAAGGCGGTCGTACTGCTCGTACAACGGATTTTCCCGCTCGTTGTGCAACATCCAACCGGTCAAGAAGGCCCCACCGCGGGACACGATATCGGCTACCCGCCCCTGGTTCTTCAGACGGGCAATAGCCCCCTGGGTAACACCGCAGTGAACGGTGATGAAATCAGCCCCGTCACGACACTGGTCCTCGATCGCGGCGAACATGCCGTCGGCCGTCATGCTCACGATCGCCTGACTCTCCTCAATAGCCTCGACCGCCGCCTGATAGATCGGAACCGTCCCGACGGCCACAGTACTTGCCCTGAGTATCTGGCGGCGGATGCCCGGAATATCGCCTCCGGTACTGAGGTCCATGACACTGTCGGCCCCGGCCTCAATTGCGACGGCTAATTTCGCCAGTTCACCGGCAAGACTGCCGAAATCCGATGAGGTACCGATGTTGGCGTTAACCTTGGTCCGCAAACCATCACCGATCCCACGAGGGACCAGGTTAAGGTGATTAACGTTGGCCGGGATAACCACTGTCCCCTTCTCAACAGACAGCCGGATTGACTCGGGATCGAGCCCTTCCTGTTCGGCAACAGCCTTCATCTGCGGTGAAATCACACCCTGTTTCGCCAGATCCAGTTGAGTCACGGCACGCCTCCAAGAAACAAAAAACCAAGGGCACAAACATGGGATGCGGCCCTTGGTCCTCTTACGTTCCTTACCGCTTCCCTACGCTCGGATTATCGAGCCCAGGTTCCAAGGGTTGGCCTCAACCCGCCTCTCAGCCTCTGAGCACCCCTAGCGGCTACACTCGAGTTCAAGCTAGATCGTAGCACAAGAACTACGCAAATGCAACTTGCTCACAAGCCGCGGACGCGCCGCCATCATCAAGGAAAGGCAGATACCAGCGATATCTCACTGTCCGGCTGGTATAATTGATGCCCAGATGGGGTGTGCGCGATGCAGCTATTGATCGAAGGAGCAAAGCGGCTGGGCTTGCGTCTGACCGACCTTCAGGCAGAACAGTTCGAGCTCTATTATCGCGAGATGGTGGACTGGAACAGACGCGTCAACCTGACAGCCATCACCGATTACCAGGATGTGCAGAGGAAGCACTTCCTCGACTCGCTGACGGTGACTCTGGCAATCAAGCAGCCGGAAACCGCTCACCGTATGAAAGTCATCGACGTGGGTACCGGGGCGGGGATGCCGGGTATCCCCCTTAAGATAATATGGCCGCAAATCAGGCTGACGCTGCTCGAGGCGACGCGCAAGAAGACACAATTCCTCGACTACTTGTCGCCGAAGCTCGGGTTGACGGGAGTCGAGATAGTAGCGGGACGGGCGGAAGACGTTGCTCACACGGAACAGCATCGCGAGGCGTACGACGTGGTGCTCTCAAGGGCAGTCGCTCCGCTACCTGTCCTTCTCGAGCTCACGCTACCGTTTTGCCGGACCGGCGGCACGTTCGTCGCCCAGAAACAAATCGATGCCAGGTCCGAAGTGGAGATGGCCCGACGCGCCGCCGCTTTGCTTGGAGGCAAATTCATGGAGGTGCGCGACATCGGTCTTCCGGGATTCCAGGAGCGGTGCCTGATGGTCTACGGCAAGATGGCGCCGACACCCGCCGGGTATCCGCGACGTCCCGGGACACCGGCAAAGAAGCCGTTGTGACAAGAATGGCCCAACACCCTCGACACGCTGTCCGCACGCACGGATGCCGCAACGACAACGTTTGCCAGTCACAGGGCTGAGTAGTAGAATATCCTTAAAAGGTAAGCCCAATGTTGCCAACGGAGGCATGCATGGAAACAGGTACCTGGAAGGTCAAGACGGGGCTCGCCCAGATGCTCAAGGGGGGCGTGATCATGGACGTGGTGACTCCCGAGCACGCTAAGATTGCTCAGGATGCGGGCGCGTGTGCCGTCATGGCCTTGGAGAGGGTCCCGTCCGACATCAGGGCGGCCGGTGGCGTGGCCAGGATGTCCGACCCGACCGTGATCAAAGCGATAATAAAGGCCGTTACCATCCCTGTCATGGCGAAGTGCCGTATCGGCCATTTCGTGGAGGCTCAGGTTCTGGAGGCGCTCGGAGTAGATTACATCGACGAATCCGAGGTACTCACCCCGGCCGATGAAGCGCATCACATCTGGAAGCACGACTTCAAAGTACCCTTCGTATGTGGCTGTCGTGACCTGGGGGAAGCGCTGCGCCGAATTGGCGAAGGCGCGGCCATGATCCGGACAAAGGGGGAGGCGGGGACAGGTAACGTAGTGGAAGCGGTGCGGCACATGCGCGCCGTAGTCGACGCGATGCGCCGGGTGGCGGGAATGCCCAAGGAAGAACTCATGGCCTACGCCAAGGAAATCGGTGCACCGTTCGAACTGTTGAGCGAGATTCATGAGACCGGGAAGCTGCCGGTAGTCAACTTCGCTGCCGGAGGAATCGCCACGCCTGCTGACGCCGCTCTCATGATGCAACTCGGAGCCGATGGTGTTTTTGTCGGGTCCGGGATATTCAAATCGGGAAATCCGGCGGATCCACCGGCAAAGAAGGTGAAACAGATGTCGGCCCGGGCAAGAGCGATCGTCAAAGCCACGACACACTGCCAGGACGCGGCGATTATCGCCCAGGTATCCAGAGGCCTTGGCGAGGCGATGCCTGGACTTGACATAAAACAGATAAAGCCCGAGGACCGGCTCGCCATCAGGGGCTGGTAGTTTGAAAATCGGGGTTCTTGCCGCCCAAGGGGCGTTCGCAGAGCATCTTGACGCCCTGGGTCAACTCGGGGTAGATAAGATTGCGGTACGTCTCCCTCAAGACCTCAAAGGCCTCAAAGGCCTCATAATACCGGGCGGGGAGAGCACCACCATCAGTCAGCTTATGCTTGCCTACGATCTGTCCGGTACGATCAAGCGGATGGTTGAAGACGGGCTGGCCGTGTTCGGCACGTGCGCCGGCATGATAATGCTCGCCAAGAACGTCACCGATGGGGACGGGGTCGAGCCGCTGGAGCTCATGGATATAACCGTGAGGAGAAATGCGTTCGGGCGGCAGAGAGAGAGCTTTGAGACCGACCTGGCCATCGAGGCGCTCGGAACCCAACCCTTTCACGGAATATTCATCAGGGCCCCCCGCATTGAGCGGGTCGAGCAGGGCGTAACTGTGCTTTCGCGCCTTGATGTCGGCACGGTCGTCGCCGCCAGGCAGGGTAGAATGCTGGTGTCGTCTTTTCACCCTGAACTCACGGACGACCTCAGGTTTCATCGCTATTTCGTAGATCTGGCAGCATCCGGCTAGAGAAGAGGCACGTATTGTTGAACAGCCCGGCCACCGGCGATCTCAATGCCCTCCTTGACGTCTTGCCGCCCCACATCCGGCAACTACTGCTCGAGCAGGAAGACGTCGTCCAGTTGACCGAGGTAGTCCTTGATCTTGGACGCCCGCCGGAGGCCCGTTTCCCCGGGCGGGACATGATATTTACCTCTAGAGAAGTGAACGCCGAAGACCTTCAATACGTGACTTCGCGCATCAGTCCCTTCGGCGATGACAATCGGGCCGGGATCGAGCGCACCCTGCACCGCATCTCAGCCATCAGAAACCGTCAGGGACGGGTGGTGGGACTAACATGCCGGGTGGGACGAGCCGTCTTCGGCACGATCCGTGTGATTCAGGACATTGTCGAATCGGGCAAGAGTGTGCTCCTCCTGGGCCGCCCCGGGATCGGGAAAACGACTATGCTGCGCGAGGTCGCCCGCGTTCTGGCCGACGACCTGCACAAGCGGGTCATAGTAGTTGACACGTCCAACGAGATCGCGGGTGATGGCGACATTCCACACCCAGGCATAGGCCATTCCCGGCGCATGCAGGTGACTACCCCGGCCAGACAGCACGACGTCATGATCGAAGCGGTGGAGAACCACATGCCCGAGGTAATCGTCATCGACGAAATAGGCACCGAACTCGAAGCCCATGCCGCGTGGACCATCGCCGAACGCGGGGTTCAACTGGTGGGGACGGCCCACGGCAACACGCTTGAAAACCTCCTTCTGAACCCGACCCTGTCCGACCTGGTCGGGGGCATACAGAGCGTGACGCTCGGTGACGTCGAGGCGAGGCGGCGGGGCACTCAGAAGACAGTCCTCGAACGACGCGCCCCGCCCACATTTGACATCGTGGTCGAGATTCAAGAGCGGAACAAGGTGGCCGTTCATCCCGACGTGGCCCAGTCGGTCGACGCGTTACTGCGCGAGCAGATCACCTCGACGGAGCAACGATGGCTTGACGAGACCGGGATTGTCCACCGCGAGGCGGTAGATTCTCACGGGTTGGCCACCGAGGCCAAAGAAACGCCGCTGCCGGCGGCAGTCCCGGGCAACAGGCGACGCCTGTTCTTGTACGGGGTGAACCGCGGCCGGCTGGAGCAGATGGTGAAGGAATCCGGTCTTGACATCGAACTTGTGGAAAGGCTTGGCGAAGCCGACATTTTTGTGACTTCGAAGCAGCATTACCGCCGCAAGCCGCAGGCAGTAAAGGAAGCCGAGGCTCGGAACGTTCCCATATTCGTCCTGCGCAGCAACACGCCGATGCAACTGATGCAATTCCTGAACACGATTCACCATGGAGCGGAACGAGAGGTCAGGGGCGAAAACGGACTCACGGGAGCCTTGAGCGAAGCGCAAGCGGCCGCCCAGCAGGTGAGAGGTGGACTCGAATCCATCGAGTTGACGCCTCAAAGCGCCTACATTCGCCGTCTGCAGCACCTTGTTGCGCAGCGAAACGGCTTGTCGTCACAGAGCGCCGGGTACGAGCCCGAGAGACGAGTCCGGATCTTCAAAGAGACACGGCCCACAACCTGACACCGTGGCCGAACCTGAGCGGGCGGTTCAAACGACCGCCCGTTGGCATGTGGGACAGGCCACCGGGCTTTGGGGCCGCTTCGATCGCGGATGAGCGCGGCAGCGGATGTGGCCAAGCGCACGCAGCGAACTGGATTGACTCCCGCTTGATCGAAAGACTAGAATCTGTGTCTAGCAGTCCCCGGAGGTATCGCGATGCGGAGAGAGTTCCGCTTCCTCACCGCAAGATGGTTCCAGATGCTGGGCGGTGGTGTAGCTCTGTTCATCGTTGCTGAACAGGGGTTGAAAGTCACCGGCAATCTGAACCTGATTCCGACCGTAGTCCTCGTCGGAGCTTCCGTCATTCCGATCGCCTTCGTATCATACTTTTTCTCACAGGAAAGGACTCTCGACCGCGGCACCCACGGGGAGATTTCGCTGCCGCTGGTAGCAGCGTCCGTCTTCCTCGGAGGAGCGATCGGGGTTACTGCGGCCGGCGTAATCGAGTATTCAACCTTGACCCGGCTGAACGTCCCCACCATCTTCGGCGTCGCCGTCATCGAAGAATCCGCCAAACTCATCATCCCGATACTCATTTTCGCCTACTCCCGCTACCGATCCCGGGCCGACGGCCTGTTGTTCGGCGTCGCTACGGGCATGGGCTTTGCCGCCCTGGAGACCATGGGCTACGGGATGGTTGCCCTCATCCGGTCGCGGGGAGACATTGGCGGGCTCGAGGAAATCCTCCTGATTCGCGGGCTGCTGTCACCGCTGGGCCACGCGGCCTGGACGGGAATGGTGTGCTCGGTTCTCTGGGGAGCCCGCCAGCGCACCGGGAGGACATTCAACCCGATTGTTGTACCAGCCTTCGCGATGGCGGTGCTGCTGCACGCCCTGTGGAACCTGGTCAGCGCATCGCAAAACATCGCTATAACCTATACCGGCTACGCCATCATTGGAGGCACCAGCCTGACGCTGATCATTCGTGAACTATCGGGCGCCCGGCGGTTAAGTTTGAAGAGACCAGTGACGTCCCGAGCGTGACCACATTCGGCCGCGACTCCGCCGTGAAGAGTCGAGACAAGCCCGATGGAAGCTGAGACAGCGTGACCTGGGATAGCGGAAGAGACTCGCGAAGGCACCTCGCCGGTGAGCAAGGGACAATCACCAAGGACTGGGGAGGTAAGTTCCCGGTTGCCCTCATCTACCCCAATTCGTACTACCTGGGGATGTCCAACCTTGGCATCCACACCATCTACTCGCTGCTCAACAACTCGTCCGACGTCGTTTGCGAGCGGGTATTCTGGGAACAGCCGGACGGGGGCAACCCCCGCCCCCCCCTTTCCATCGAGTCCCAGCGGCACCTGCCGGAATTTGCCATGCTCGCCTTTTCGATAACTTACGAACTCGACTACTTCAATATCCCCCGAATTCTGGAGGCCGCCGGTATGCCTCTCTACGCCCGAGAAAGAGACGCTACCCATCCACTGGTGATTGCCGGCGGGGCATGCATTACCGGCAATCCCATGCCCGTGGCCCATTTCTTCGATGCCCTGTGCATTGGCGAAGCCGAGGCCATTTTGCCGAACCTGCTATCGGCGCTGAAGAACGCCCCCGATGGAGACCGGGCAACACAACTATCGGCGCTCGCCACTGTGCCTGGAGTCTACGTCCCCGGAACGAATGGGACCACCGCGGTCCGGCAATGGGCAAAGAATCTGGATGACTTTCCGGTACACTCCGTCGTCATGACGGACAACACCGAGTTGGCCGATATGTACTTGATAGAAGTGGAACGGGGTTGCCGCTGGGCGTGCCGATTCTGCCTGGTTTGCGGAGTCTTTCGCCCGATGCGGCTCCGCTCCGTGGAGAGTCTCGTCGCCCAGGCGAAGGTCGGTTTGACCTACCGGAAACGCCTCGGGCTGGTGGGCCCTGACGTACCCGATCATCCCGACTTCGAGAGACTGCTCCATCGCCTCAAGGAGATGGGCGCCGAGATATCGGTTAGCTCTCTCCGGATAAAACCGCTCTTTGATCTGGCTCTAAGCGAGCTGGCCCGTGGCGGGACTGGCACGGTGTCCTTCGCCCCGGAGGCAGGTTCGGAGCGGCTGCGCCGGGTGATCCGCAAGGGAATAACGGAAGACGACATTCTCAAAGCAATCGAATTCACCTCCAACCACAAGATAAGGCAACTCCGGCTCTACTTCATGGTCGGTCTGCCCACTGAGACTGATGAGGATATTGAGGCAATAGCCAGCTTGGCGCTGAAGTGCAAGAGACTGCTCGAGAAGCGTCAGAGGACCACCCGGATCACACTAAGCGTTGCACCGTTCGTACCAAAGGCAGGCACTCCTTTTGAACGACTGCCGATGGAGAGGCTCCCGACGCTGAACCAACGCCTCTCGCTTCTGAAGAAACGCCTACGACCAAACGGCATCAAGATCACCGGCGATAGCCCCGCCTGGAGCGAGGTCCAGGCAATACTGGCAAGAGGCGACACGAATCTCGCCCCGGTTCTGGCCAATGTGAGGGAGGCAACGCTCGCGGCGTGGAGCCAGGCGGTGGAGGCAGCCCGTATCGACACCGACTCATTGGCTCATGACCGATGGACGCCCGACCGAACGTTACCATGGCACATGATCGACTCGGGAGTCACCGGGGATCCGCGGCGACGAGAGATGGACGCAGCATTGTCGGAAACCAACCTGTCCGATGAAGGAGTGGCCCCCGAATAGTCATCCCAGGATGTACACCATGACATCGCCAACGTTGGTCCCGGTGTTGCCTGTCTTGACTAGCGAGTCGCCAGCCTGACCAAGCAGGCCGTTGCTGTCATACCGTTCCACCTGCGTTTGGACATCCACCTGACGCGCCGTCAGACCCGGCTCCGTGGATTGATCAACGACAGCCCCGGCGACGTCCGGAAGGAAATCCGAGCCGTCGGTACCGACGCTGGCTAACGCCCAGGGACCAGCGTAGCCTCTCAAGGCCAGGAGGGATACGGCCGCGTAGTGCTGGTTTCTACCGCCTCTACCATGGCCGTCCGGCAGACGAGGTGTCGTTTCCCCGCCAAGAAGTATCGCGTCAAACCCCTGGAATACCCTGTTTACGATCTGCTCGGCCCGCAACCGGGCCGCGTGACCTGTCTCACCGACCTGCCCGTCGGTCACTACCACCGGTCTCAGGCCCTGTGCCAAAGCCTCCTCTTTCATCCCCACCAGGGCGAGACGGATGTCGCCGACGATGAAATTCCGGCAGTTGTCCAGACCTTTCGGTGTTTCCGGACCGGCCCCTGACTTACCCCTCTCAAGATAGCGCAACACGGACACCGGGCAAGATTCCCTTATGCCGTACTTCCGCAGTACCATCAGCGCATCCGAAAAAGTCGACGCATCCGGATAGGTAGGTCCGGATGCGATAACGCTCAGATCGTTCCCCACTACGTCTGAAAGTATCAGTGAGATCACGGTTGCCGGATTGAAGAACCGGCCAAGTTGCCCTCCCTTGGTCTTCGACAGATGCTTCCGCACGCAGTTGATCTCGGAAATATCGGCGCCGCTGGCCAGCAGAAGCCCAGTCACGAGTTGCTTCTCGCCGAGGGTGATGTCGTCGACTGGGCACGGCATGAGAGCGGATGCTCCCCCCGAAAGCAGGCAAATCACGGTGTCTTGCTCGCCGATCGAAAACCTCGACTTGAGGTCGAGCATTCGCCGGACAGCGGCCACGCCCTGGGCGTCGGGCACGGGATGCCCCGCGGAGACAACCTCTATCATCCGCGGCCGGCTGGCCGCTTCACCGTATTTCGCCGCCACCAGCCCGGCCGCAACCCTTCCGTGACCGATGATGTCTTCCAGCGACCGTGACATCGCAGCGGCCGCTTTTCCACCTCCCACTACGAAGACCCTGCCCCTCAATAGGTCCGCTGCCTGGCCGCCTATGATAAGACTATCACGGGAAGATTCGTACCGGATGGAAGACGTCATGAAAGCGTCGGGGAGGACCCGCCTGATACCGGCCTCCACGATGGACAACGCCCGCCTTCTCGCCGGTGTGGTGGCAAGATCATGCCAATTCTTGATGATCACCGGCTATCTCACCACCGGCGAGCGTGCCTCGTCGAAAGGATTCGTCCGCACTGCCAACGAGAACAGGTAAGGACGCACCTTTCTCAGCAGGTAGATATACTCCATCCACTGCTTTGCCAGGGAACCGTACACCCGCTGCGCGTCAAAAGCCAGATGCGCAGTGTCCGTGCCCGGCAAGTCCGACAATGATTGCCGCAAGGCGAGCTCCTCCCGAAGGTGGAGAGTGGCCCGCAGCAACTCGGTGAAAGACCCTTCATCGGTGAGGGTTGGGTTTTCATACAGTCTCAACAACAAATCGGTATTCGCCCGTAACGTCTCCCTAAGATTCTCGAAAGAGCCCGGGCTGTAACTTATGGAATACTGGTGCTGCTGCACTCGAAAACGTAGATCGGCGAAATCACGTTCGGTCCACTCCGCCCGGACGCTTGCCTCCTTGGCGAAACGCTCACGGCCAGGATCCGCCGAAACCAACTCACGGATGAGCGAGTTGCCTACTTCACTGTAAAAGAGCCCGACCAGGGCGCTGACGCGATTCTGCCGGCTCTCCTTCTCGCGGCGTTCGACCAGAAGACCAACGGCGTTAACCATGACCGCGGAGAAGGTACCTACGCCAACCAGTATCAGAAGGATGGCCAGCAATTTGCCGGCAACCGTCAAGGGATGGATATCCCCGTACCCAACGGTGGCGACTGTAACGATGGTGAAATAGGCAGCGTCGACCAAGGAAAGCTGCTCAACCGCAGCAAAACCGAACGTACCCACGATCAAGATAATCAGCGACACACCGACGACCACGGCCAGCCGCCTGAATACGTTCTTGATACCGCCGCCCATGATGTCTATTATAGTCGAGACATCAGCCGCAATGAACCGGCCAGGTCTGAATCGAAGATGAACAACCCGCCCCAACACCACCCCTTTTACGCTTGAAGTACGGTCAGTACCCGACTATAATGGGGTTTGTTACCGCATTATCCGCGTTTTCGAAATCGGAGCTTGACGGCATCGATATGAACTCCAGGGAAGGACACAGAACACAGTACTCTCACGTCTGGGGAGCAGATTCATAATATGGCGGAGCCGCAACCGGTGGGGGGTTCAGGGCTGCCGCAGCGTAAGATCCGAAGCTACCCCGAGGTCAACATGGAACGCGCCGAGGAAGTCCTTTACGTTTGTGAGGGCGGCTCGGGCGATGAGGCCAATATTACCGTCCAACTCAGGACGAAGTTCCCCGGCATCGGGGGCGCCATCTTCACTTACCAGGCCCTGCCCGTCGCGTTTCGAACGGACTTCGATTACTCACCACAGTGCGGCCACCGGATGTTCTACCGGCACGCCCTGATTAAGAAACTCGAAGACTATTTCTTTATGAAGGGCGTTTACCGGTATCCTCATGTCACCAGGCCGCTCGGATCGACAGACGAATCATATATCTACGAATGGGCGTTCGGCGCCGATGGCTTTCCCTGGGAGTACGTTGAGGCGGATGGGACGAGAATCTACCTGGAACTCGAAGAATGGGACCGATTCGTCGGCGCGTTCAACGGCGCCGGAATCGATCTTGCCGTTGACTGCTCCGATCCGAACGACGGCAGAATTTCGAAGAACCTGATCCACCAGTTGTGTCTTTCGCAGACAACAAGCCTCCGCAGCCTGAACCGAATATGGAAGAGAGTCGACTTCGGAGAAAGGAGCATACGGTTTCACTACGACAGACTCGAGCGTTATTTGACTGACAACAAACAAGAGCTCGGAGCGAACCTCTCCGCGGGACGGCTCGAGTTTTTGCAGCTTGCCTGCCAGTATCTCAACCCCGGCCACCACCTCAAGGAGAGAGACCTGGGTAAGCTGGAACAGATGACGCTCGATTACCGGACGTCCACCCTCGCCCACTTGAATACTCGCGGCGTTGAGACATCACCAGAGATATCGCTGAGCCTGCCCTGAGAGCGCCGGCGCGATCTCGTCGGCGATGACCATCGACGGGAGTGCCTTCAATGCCGTGAATGTGAATCTCAGCCCTCTAACCGAGCACGATCTATCCTCCGCCGATCGTGTTTTCAGATTGGCCTTCGGTACCCGCAACGGTATGGCCCAACCACTCACTTTCGACGGGGACGCCGCTCGAATCAAGACTCGCTGGCTTGCCGACCACGTCGTCACGATCGGAGCCAGAGTCGACGGCGCCATTGTGGCCTCCGTCCTGGCGACGGTGTGGGGCGAGTTCGCATGGATCGGGCCCTTGTCCGTCCAACCCGGTCTCTGGAACCAGGGAATCGGTCAGAATCTACTGGAGGAAATGATACCGGCCCTGGAACGACGGGGCTGCCGCCACCTCGCCCTGTATACCATTGCCGAAAGCCCAAAACACGTAGCCCTCTATCTCAAATACGGCTTCTGGCCGCGGTTCCTCACCGTATTGATGCAAAGAACCGTCATGGCGCCTGAAGGCCAGCAGGCCTACGTCGCCTTCAGCGCGGCTACGGACCGGCAGAGAACGGTTTACCTTGATGCTTGCCGCGAACTGACATCGCTCATCTATGGCGGGCTGGACCTCTCAAGAGAGATATCGGCCGTTCACCATCAGGCGCTGGGCGACACGGTGCTTCTGATGGAACCCGGCCAATTGTCGGCTTTCGCTATCTGCCACTGCGGCCCGGGAACCGAAGCGGGGAGCGGGACCACCTACGTCAAATTCGCTGCCGTCCGACCTGGACCGCATGCGGCCGACACCTTCGAGCGGCTGTTGACCGAATTGGAGCGATTCGCCGCGGCCCGGGGGGCGCGAAGGCTCGTGGGCGGGGTCAATACCGCCAGGCACGACGCCTTTGCGCGGCTCGTTGGCCGGGACTTCCGCATCATCCAGCAAGGCGTCGCGATGCATCGCCCGGATGAGCCGGGCTACGACCGTCCGGACGTCTATGCCATCGACGACCTGCGATGAAACGGCAGTCAGGTGGCGAGCCCGAATGCTCGTCCGCGGGAGGAAAACTGACTGAAGCCAAGGGAGAGGGTCGCTAGTGTTCTACGGGTATGTGATCGTCGTCGCCTCGGCCCTCATCCTCGTGGTAATGCACGGCATCAGCTCCAGCTTCGGCGTCTTCTTCAGTCCGCTGCAATCTGAATTCGGTTGGAATCGCGCCACGATCTCCGGGGCAACCTCGGTCGCCTTCTTCCTCATGGGCTTCTTCTCAACCCTCGCGGGGCGCATTACTGACCGGTACGGGCCGAAACTCACCATCGGGTTAGCAGCCGCCATCCTGTGCATCGGCTACGTACTCATGTCCCGAATACAGTCTGTCTGGCAACTGTATCTCTTCTACGGCCTGTTCGTCGCCATGGGCAACAGCGGCGGAGACATGGCCCTTCTCCCCACGGTGGCGAGGTGGTTCGTGAAACGCCGGAGTCTGATGAGCAGTGTGGTCAAAGTGGGCACTGGCATCGGCATGTTTGTGATGCCGCTGGTCTCGGCCTGGCTCATCACCAGCTTCGACTGGCGCGTAGCCTATCAAGTGCTGGCCGTCGTCGCCCTGGTTGTCATATTCACCTTCTCCCGGCTACTGAAACGAGACCCTGGTGAAATGAAGCTCCAACCCTTCGGTGCGACCGACGTCCAGGCGTCCCATAGCGGCGCAGCCAGCGTTAATCTGACCTTGCCACAAGTAGTTCGCACGTCGCAATTCTGGATTCTCAGCGCAGCCTACTTTCTGATCTGGTACGCCACCCAGTCAGCGATGATCCATATCGCCCCGAGGGCCGTTGATACGGGTCTGTCCGTGAAACAAGCCGCCGGCATCGTGTCGGTCATCGGAGCTGCCAGCATCGGGGGTAGGCTAATCATGGGCGGGGCCGGCGACCGGATCGGCACCAGAAAGTCGCTGGTAATCTGCTTCCTGGTATTGACTGCGGCACTGACCTGGCTACAGTTCGCCAGTGTCTCCTGGATGCTCTACGCGTTTGCTCCGGTCTACGGCTTTGCCCACGGTGGCTGCTTCTCCATCGTATCGCCACTGCTGGCCGAACTCTTTGGCATCAGATCCCACGCCAGCAACCTGGGATTGCTCTTCTTCCTGGGGATGACGGGAGGCGCCCTGGGGCCGATAATCACCGGCCGCATCTACGATGTGAGCCGGAGTTACCATGCAGCATTCATTATCATGCTTGCCGCGTCTGCGGTCGGCCTGGTGCTCGCTTGCACCCTGCGGCCGGTGAGTTCGAAGACACGGCAGCCAGTTCGCGCATTATAATGCAGTATGTTAGGGAGAATGTCTCCATCCCGGCCCGCGCCGAAAGGAGGTCCAGATGAAGAACGGACGCAGGATCGGCATTGTGACAGCCGGCGGCGACTGCCCAGGCATGAATGCCGTTGTCAGGGCGGTCGCCAAGAAAGCGATCCGCGAGCACGGTTTTGACGTCATCGGCATTGAAGACGGCTTCGAAGGGCTGGTGCGCAACCGATGGCATCCCCTGGCCTACGAAGACGTGTCGGGCATAATCACGCTGGGCGGTACCATACTGGGCACGTCAAATACCGTCGATCCTTTCGCCTATGCTACCGTCCGCGGCGATGCGGTCACCCGCCGCGACGAGTCCGCATTGGTCCTCGATAACATCAGGCAACTGGGTATTGAAGGTCTCGTCTGCGTGGGCGGGGACGGCTCTCTCACCGTGGCCAGCCGGCTATCAGAGGCGGGGGCGCACATCGTCGGAGTGCCAAAAACGATCGACAATGACGTGGCGGGTACCGATATCACCGTCGGATTCGATACCGCGGTGTCAATTGCCGCCGAGGGTCTTGACAGGGTGCACACCAGCGCCCAGTCCCATCACCGCGTGATGATCGTGGAAGTCATGGGACGCAACGCAGGCTGGCTGGCCTTGCACGCCGGGGTGGCCGGGGGAGGGGACATCATCATAATCCCGGAGATCCCGTACCAAGTGGACGCCGTGGTTGACCGGGTGATTGAACGTAGTCAGCGGGGAAAACGGTTCACGATCGTGGTCATCTCGGAAGGAGCCCGGGCGGTCGGCGGACAGGTCGTAATAAAGCGCATTGTCAGAGGAAGTGCCGAGCCGGTAAGACTTGGAGGGATCAGCTTCGCCCTCGCCGACCAACTCGAGGAACTGACCGGGATTGAGACCCGGGCGCTTGTGTTGGGGCATCTCCTCAGAGGCGGCACGCCGACGCCAGCCGACCGGGTACTTGCGACGAGATTAGGCACCAAAGCGGTGGACCTTGTGTTAGACCATGATTTCGGATGCATGGTGGGCATAGAGGCAGACGCTCTCGTCAAGGTCCCCCTGGCCTCGGTCTCCTACCGGCAGAAGACCATTCCCGCCAGTCACCCGCTGATAGCGGCGGCCCGTTCGGTCGGGACTTCGTTCGGCGACCGCGGTTAAAGGAGGGCATATGGCACAGCCGAGATCATCAGGCTATGGCACATGGCTTTCGCCGGTCACGTCGGACATTATTGCCTCGGGCGCCGTCCGCTTCGATTCCCAGATTACCGTTAGCGGTGACGACATATACTGGGTCGAAAGCCGCCCCGCAGAGATGGGGCGGTCGGTTGTCGTCCGCTGGCGTCCGGGCGGCGCCCCTGACGACGTCACCCCACGCCCCTTCAGCGCACGTACTCGGGTGCACGAATACGGGGGAGGGGCCTTCCTGATTGACGGCAATACCGTCTATTTTTCCAACTTCGCCGATCAGCGTCTGTACCGGCAGGATCCCGGGGATTCGCCCAGACCGATCACGCCAGTTGCCAATCTGCGGTTCGCCGATGGCGTAGTCGACCACTCCCGGCACCGAGTGGTCTGCGTGTGCGAAGACCACAGTGCTGGAACGGCGTATCCGGTCAACACCATCGCGGCCGTGGATCTCAACGGCCGCGGGGATGTCAGACATCTCATCTCAGGTAACGATTTCTATTCGTCACCACGCCTCAGCCCGGATGGCTCATTCTTGGCCTGGCTTACCTGGAACCATCCGGACATGCCTTGGGATAATGCTGAGCTATGGCTGGGGCACGTTTCGGCCGAGGGACTCGTCATTGACGGGAAACGAATTGCCGGTGGTCGGGGAGACTCAGTTTGCCAACCGAAGTTCGGTCCGGACGGAACCCTCTACTTCATTTCGGAACGGACAGGCTGGTGGAACCTCTACCGCTGGCAGTCAGGTTCGGCCCATCCGTTGTGGGAGACCGAAGCGGAATTCGGAGGTGCTGATTGGGCCTTCGGCGCGTCGACCTACTCCTTCGCGTCGCCCGGGCAGATAATATGCAGTCGCGTGCGGTCGGGGAGATCGTGGCTGGCGAGCCTAGACACGGCGACCGGCCGCGCAACCGACCTGAACTTACCATACACTTCGATCGGCGCCGTTCAGGCGACACCGGGTCACACCGTCCTACTGGCCGGGTCGTCCGCTCAGCCGACATCGGTTGTCCGTCTAAGCTTGATTTCCGGCGAAGTCGAGGTTGTGCGGCGATCGAACGCGGCCGATATCGATGCCGGCTATCTGTCAGTGCCGGAGGATATTGAATTCGCCACCGAGAATGGCTTGAAGGCTCACGCTTTCTACTACCGCCCGAGAAACCGCGATTTCGTCGCCCCGGCAGAAGAACGACCGCCGCTTCTAGTCGTCAGCCACGGCGGCCCGACCGGGGCGGCGTCAGGCACCCTCAATCTGACCACCCAATACTGGACCAGCCGCGGTTTTGCGGTGGCCGACGTTAACTACGGCGGCAGCACCGGTTACGGCAGGGCCTACAGGCAACGCCTCGACGGACAGTGGGGAATCGTCGACGTGGACGATTGCGTGAATTGCGCACGATACATTATCGAGCGCGGCCAGGCTGACGCCAGCCGGGTGGCCATCCGAGGAGCGAGCGCCGGCGGGTACACCACCCTGGCCGCGTTGACTTTTCGCAGTCTGTTCCGGGCCGGCGCCAGCTACTTCGGCGTCAGTGACCTCGAAGCTCTGGAAAAGGATACGCACAAGTTCGAAGCCCGCTACCTGGACAGGTTGATCGGCCCATACCCGGCGCGACGCGACCTTTTTATCGAGCGTTCGCCAATCAACCACGTCGACCGGCTATCCTGTCCGATCATCTTTCTACAGGGGAGCGAAGACAAAGTCGTGCCTCCGTCGCAGGCCGAGACGATGATCGATTCCCTGCGACATAAAGGGCTGCCCGTCGCCTACATTCTATTCGAAGGCGAACAACATGGGTTCCGCCAGAGCGCTCACATAAAGCGCGCCCTGGAAGCCGAGTTCTATTTCTTTGCCAGGGTTTTCGGATTCGCGCCGGCGGACTACATCGAACCGGTGAACATCGAGAACCTCAATTAGTCTCCCGTGGACCCTCGCCGGGTCGGAACCTGGCGCACTGGGAACCCCTGGCCGGCGCGGAGCATGAGTTCGAAACGTGCTCAGGGACAGGTTAATCGGCCCCGGATACCTTCACCAGACGGTACTCTTTCTGCCCCTTACGCAAAACGAACGCCCGCCCCTCGATGGCATCGCTGAGTGACACCAATCGCCTGGCGTCGGTCACCCTGACGTTCTGAAGGTAGATCCCCCCACCCTCGACCAGACGCTTGGCCTCGCCTTTTGACGGCGCGAGTCCGGCCCGTGTCAACAGATCAACGACAGCTATCCCGTCGCCAGCAAAATCCGCCATGGTCATTTCTATGGACGGAGCCTCACTGAAGATGTCGAGCACGTCGCGGAGGCCCAGACCACCTATGGCTCCACCGAACAACACCCTCGACGCTTCCTCGGCTCGGGCAAGAGCCGAATCTCCATGGACCGCTTTGGTCACTTCGTGTGCCAGTTCTCTTTGCGCCAGGCGCCGTTCCGGTTGGGTCTTGACCGCGTCGGCCAGAACCTCGATCTCCTCTCGGGTCAGGAGCGTCATGGACTTGAGATAGCTCACCACGTCACGGTCATCGGTATTAAAGAGGTACTGGTATAGCCGGTAGGGTGACGTCAATGTTGGATCCAGCCAAACCGCGCCGCTTTCAGTCTTGCCCATTTTCGCGCCACTGGCGGTCGTCAGAAGCGGCCAGACCAGGGCATGGGCTGTCCGGCCGTGAACGCGCTTGATCAAGTCAACCCCGGCCGTGATGTTGCCCCACTGGTCACTCCCCCCCATCTGCAACAAACAATTATACCGCTCGAAAAGCGTCAGATAGTCGAACGACTGCAACAGCACGTAACTCAACTCGGCGTAGGTTATGCCTTCCTGCTCCAGGCGTCGTTTGACCGACTCCTTGGCAATAAGTGTGTTCAGGGAAAAGTGCTTGCCGATATCTCTCAGGAAATCGGTCAAGGGAGTGGTCGTCAGCCAATCGGCATTGTTCACCATCAAGGCTGGATTAGTTTTTGAATCGAAATCAAGAAAACGGCGGAGTTGCTCCTTGATTCCTTCGAGATTGCGGGCAATTACCTCTTTGGACAAGAGCGGCCGTTCCGATGTCTTCCCGCTCGGATCGCCGATCAAACCCGTACCACCGCCGGCGACCGCAATCGGGGTGTGGCCGAGATGCTGGAGCCTCACCAGATTCATTATGGTCAGCAGATTACCGACGTGCAAACTCGGGGCAGAAGGATCGAAGCCGATATAGGCGGCAATCTTGTCTCGGGCAAAGAGATCCCGCAGACCGTCGGTGGATGAGTATACAAGTCCCCGCCATTCCATTTCGTCGAAGAAATTCATAGAGACATCCTTTCAGAGCAACCGGAGAAGCCGATGATTGAAAACAGATAATAGGATACCAGAACAAGGCACCGGTCACAAATCGGCTGATGGACTGGCGCCGGGCGGGTCAATGACTCTTCACATTGCCTGGTATTCGGCCCCTGCCGACATCGAGTGCGGGAGAAAAGACTTCACTATCCCCATCGACCGGTTTGTTTTCTCAATTGACCTCGCCGGATCGGTCTCAACGCCGGTCAAGGCACGAATGGCGTCGATATTCTCGGGCACGGTGATAGCCTCATTATGGACCTGATAGACAAGATGGATGTCGGTCTCGTCTACGGCCAGGGCGTCTTCCCACACGGCGACCTCCCAGAGGTCATTGCGCGGGCGTCCCAGATCCCGCATCAGTTCGATCACCGAATTCATGGCTACCAGTCCGTTGTCGGCGCGGACGAAGGCGACGCGCGGCTCTCTCCAGAGAGCCTGCTTCACCTCACTCAGGCTAACACCCCGGGTTGTCTCCACCATGCCAAAGTGCAGGTGACTTAGATTCTGCGAACCCGTTCCGACCATGGTCGTGATGTTTAGCCCCTTAATGACCGTTTGGGCGTCGCGTCCCTGGTGGCTGGGTACGGTAGTCTCCGGGATGACCGTGTTGGAAACGCCTCCCTTGTGGCTTTCCCATGGATCACTTCCCCGCCGCATAACCACGACCCGGGCCCGCTTCACCCATTGGCGCTTGTATAGAGCGCCGATCACGCGACAGAGCCCGGTTGTATTGCAGGACACTACCCGGGCGAATTGCCTGTTCAGGGCATCGGCATAGTTGACCTGGGCCGTGAATGAGAGGCCGGTGAGATCGTGCGCCTCCCCACCCTGAAAAACCGCCTTGACCCCGGCTTTCTCGTATATGCTCTTGTTGGTGAGGCCTCGCCCCCGGGCGGTGCAGTCAACGACAACGTCCACCCGCTTGACCAGATCATCCACGGTCCCGAGGACGTGAGCACCCCCTTCGGCGGCAGTCTTGAGACCGCCGGCGGACACCGAATATACCGGGTACCCCTTCTCCTCTGCCACCCGAATCCGGTAGTCAAAGGAATTAAAGGTTACCCCAACGACTTCCATGTCATCCTGGAGGGCGACGGCATCGGCGACGCGCTTGCCAATCACCCCGTACCCGTTGACGCCAACTCGGATCTTGCGACTCATTGGATCCTCCCACCTTCCGATTTGGTCGGTCGCTCCTCTCCCCGGCCGGATTGAACACGATGCTCACTACCGTCGGGAGTGGGTAGGTCTATCCCGGACCGCACCATGGAGCGTCCCATCTCAATTATATCCCATATCTTCTGCCGCGTCGCGGACCACGTCATGAACCCACGACTTTCTGCGACCCTAGCTTGTGGTCTATAATTCTATGACTTCTGAAAGAGTAGGCATCTTGTGAATTTCAGATTCCGACCTTTTCTCTGGAGCGGCCTCATCCTGGTCCTGACGTGCAGTCTCGGCCTCTACGCCGCCGTGCACCAGAAAGTGTTTGTCGACACGCAGGGAATAGCTTCCCCGGATGTGTCGGCGGCGCCGGCGATTGGCTATTTTCTGGGCGTCGTGGCCTTGGTTGCCGTCATCTTTTTCCTGGTCCCCGTGAGCCGGCTCCGATGGGTGTTTCGAGGGCTGTTCGCTGTAATGTACTCCTGGGGCGTCTTCGTCGCACTCTGGCTCGTCTGGCCGGCCAACAATATCTACGTCGTATGCGCCGCGGCCATTGGGTCGGGCCTGGCGTGGCTTCTCTGGGCAAGAATCTGGCTTCAGGACGCGTTGCTGGTAATCGCCCTGGCCGCGGGGGCTTCGGTGTTCGGCTTTTTCTTCTCGCCGCTCACGCTCGTGTTACTGATGTCCGCCATCAGCATCTACGACCTACTGGCCGTGAGATTCGGATTCATGACGTGGCTCGCCGACAGATTATCTGAATCGACCACTCTGCCCGCCTTTGTCATTCCCAAGACCATGTCCGACTGGAACACCAGCACGCACACTGTTCGCGTTGGAGACCTGGCGGCAACCGAAGCTGACAAGCGGGAATACACGATATTGGGCGGCGGCGACATCGCCTTTCCGGTCATGCTCTCCGTATCCGTCTTCTTCCAGACGAGCCTTCCCGGTGCAATCGTGATCGGTGCATTTTCGCTACTGGGCCTCTTAGGTACGTTCTTGATACAGGCGTCGTGGCTCAAAGGCAAAGCCGTGCCTGCCCTCCCCCCCATCTCCTTCGCTTCCTTCGTCGGCTTCCTGGTCGTCAGACTTCTTATGAGCTGACATGCATCAGCCGGACGCCGGCGTTGCGAGGTACCGGCGCGTAAACCCGGCGGCGCGAGTTCGCTCTCCCCGTCACGAAGGCTTGACATGCCTGCCAAAAAGACCATAAGGTGTAAACATGACCGCGACGCCGCTGCCGGAATTCGAAATCGGGCCGATACGTCCACCGAGTGAGGGTGGCGGCAACTCGCTTCTGGTGCGGGTTACCCGTAACTGCCCCTGGGGCCGCTGTAAGTTTTGTTTTGGCACGCTCTACGGCAGGGCGAAGTTCGAGCTCCGTCCGCTGGTTGACATAAAAAGTGACGTAGAGGCGATTACCCAAATTGTTGAAGCTATCAAGCAAGAGTCCTGGAGGGTGGGGCAGGGGGGCGATGCGAACCCGACGGTAGCCACCGCGCTCCTCCGGGCAGATCCTTCGCTACGCAACAACCATTGTTTTATTACCGTCTTCAACTGGCTTGCATCGGGAGGCAGCACGGCCTTCCTGCAGGACGCCGATTCGCTGGTCATGAAACCCAATGATCTCACGGAAGTGGTGGGCCACCTCAAGCGTTCGTTCCCCTCATTGCAGAGAATCACTTCCTACGCCCGGGCCAAGACGGTGTACCGCAGGAGCGCCGGCGAACTAAAGAGTCTCAGGGAGGCGGGCCTGACGAGACTGCACATGGGGTTGGAAACTGGAGACGACCAATTACTCAGACTCACTGACAAGGGGATTACCGCTGAAGAACACATTGCGGCCGGCAGGAAAGCGAAGGATGCGGGGTTGCAGTTGTCACTCTACGTGATGCCCGACCTCGGCGGGCGAGACCTGTCCGAGCAACATGCCGTGAACACGGCCCGGGTGTTGAACGCGATCGACCCGGACTACGTCCGATTCCGCCCGTTCATACCCCGACCCGGGACTCCGATGTACGAGGACTATGTTGCGGGCAACTTTACGCTGTCCTCCCCCCACGAACGACTGCGGGAGATACAGCTCCTTGTTCAGAACCTGACGGTTACTTCAAGGCTGTGTTTCGATCATTTCGGCAACTCGTGGTACGCCGATTCCGGGCTCCCGTTGTTCGCCCCCGATTACGAGGGGTACCAGTTTCCGTCTCGAAAACAGGTGGTACTGGATTTGATTGAAGAAGGACTATCAATCGCTGAATCCCGCCATCTCGCGGCAAGGGATATCATCGACAACCCGCGTCTCTGAACGGCGACAGTTCAAAACGCTCGTACCCCGGACGACCACGACATCAGCAGAAGAAGACCGTCTCCGGGCTAACCTCTCCCAAGGAGACGGCTCACGATGACCGCGGGCAGAGCGATCGACCGACCGATCACATGCCGGTAGGCGATGAAAAAGCCGACCACCAGAGTGGTCACTCCAGCCATGAAAAGCATCCCCAGCATCAGCAGCATCAGACTGCTCAGATAGTTGTTGCCCGGCAGGACGAAGGTCACCAGTAGACCTCCAAGCACGCTGGCCACGACCATGAACACTCCCACGATTTTGAGCGACCAGGACACACTTGGTTTCCCTTTTTCCACGTTACTACCTCCCACTACGATACAATGGACTGGTTCTCATCCCGATGGCGGCCCGGCGGGCCGGAAGCGTCTCCTGCGACCAGGGCGGCAGCCAATGAACGATCACCGCGAGGATGACAAACGGCAGCAGGAATAGAGCGGCCGCCGTCACCACTCCGGTCAGGCCGAGCAAGGGTGGGGTGTAGCTCGTAAAGCCCCTCAGGCTCTTGGACAGCAATTGTCCACCGATGACCACATTCCACCGCATAGCGAAAACCCCGACCACCACACACAACCCGGAAAATACCCGCAGACGCATCTTCATGGATTCGCCCAGCCGCGTCACCTCGGCTACCGCCAGGACCAGAAGAGGAACAATCGATCCCGCCACGAATTGAATCCCGAAGTAAGTCAATCCGATCTGCTGCGTGATCAACAATCGTATCACTGTCCAGCTTTCCTCGGCCTCGTAAAGCATGGAGAAGACCTCGAGACCCTCCAGCACCAGGTTGACACTCAGGAAAGCGCCCAGCCACAACGCCAGTGTTCGCAGGCACTCGTAATCGAGCGGTGCCTTGCGGAGCTTGGTCACCAGAACGTACAGCATCATCAGCAAGGCCATACCGGATACCGTGGCCGACATCAGAAAGATGATGGGCATCAACGGCGTTGACCACCACGGGTTCGCCTTAACCGCGCCGAATATGAATCCGACGTACCCGTGGAGAAGGAAAGCCACCGGCATGCCCAGCGCGGCAAGGAACTTGATCAGTTTGTGGTCTGCGGCAAGTGATGCCTCTGACGCGTCATACACGCCCAGGGCAAGCACCGAGTATACGGTCTTCCTGACACCATCGCTGGTGGTAGCGTAGCGGACGATGTCCGCCCGAAACACGAGCCATATCTCCATCAGGACGAGGACCAGGTAGAAGAACCAGATGTAACCGAATCCCGACATCGCCGAGGAGAGATTGGGGGTCAAGAACATCTCGAGCGCCCTTTCAGGCCGGCCCAGGTGCACCACCAGTGGTAGTGGCGTCACCAGGAGAAAGGCCAATGCCGATATCAGCGAAAGCCGGGCCACCGGTTTCAGTTTCTTCATCCCAAAAACGTGATACAGGGAGGAGACGATGAAGGCCCCGGCCACCAGACCCGTGATATAGGGATACAGCACGATCAACAGGTCCCACTCGACCACCACTTCGTTAGGGAAAACGAAACCGGTCACGACCTAGTGCACCCCTTTTTCAAACCCAACATAGTAGACCTTGGGCTCCGTGCCGAGGTCCGGCTTCAACACGTACACTCGCTTCTCACGCAATGTCTTCCGCACCGAACTCTCCGGATCTCTCATATCCCCGAATTGCCGGGCGCCCACCGGACAGACTTCGACACAGGCCGGCGGCAGACCCTTGGTGATGCGGTGGTAGCACCATGTGCACTTGTCCACCACACTGGTCTGTCCGAAAGAGACCGCCGCCTCCGGCGGCAGCACATACCTCGCGCCATACGGGCAGGCCTGGATACAGTACTTACACCCGATACAGTGCTGCTGGTCTACCAGGATCACGCCGTCGCCGGTGATGTAGGTGGCTCCCACGGGGCACACAGTCACGCACGGCGGCTTGTCGCACTGATTGCACAATTTCGGGACGAAGAAGCTCGTCCTGATTTCGGCGGCGTCGACCCCCACGCCCCGGAATTCGCCACCGAAACCGTCGCGTCCCGCTTCAGGCGAATCGACAATTGTCTCACCGTCCTCTTTGACGGTGTACCTCTCCACCCAGGTGCGGTTGTATTCGCCCTTCCAGGGGACCTTGTTCTCCATTTTGCAGGCAACCACACAACGGCCGCAGCCAATGCATTTTTCGTTGTCAACTATGAATCCCCAGTAGCGCCTGACCCACTCTTCCCCCGTGGGATCCGTCAGAGGGCCGACGGCCCCCATGATTCTGTCGCTGCTAATGGCCGTCCTCTGCAAGATCCCCATGGCATAGAGGGCAATGCCCCCGGCGATGCCGGCGGCGCCAACTCTGATGAATGTCCGTCTACCGCAATTCATAGCAATCAACTACTCCGGTGGCAGATCAAACAGGTTGCGTTCGTACGCCCGTAGTGGTCAGCAGGGAAAGGCTTGATGCCTCCGATGTTGTGACACGCCAGGCAGTCACCACGCCCTTCCAGCGAATGTAGCGGTTTCGGCAGCGTGGCACCGCGCAGTTCTGCCGAACCATGGCACGATAAGCAGTCAGTCCTGCCTTCCATCGTGTGGGGAATCGGCGGCGGCAGTACGTCCAACGGCTCGTGAGGGCTGTGACACGACTCACAATTGGCCCGATCCCCGAGGGCGTGGGGTACCTGAGGCGGCATGCCGGCCCGTGGGTCGTGCGGACTGTGGCAGATAACGCACTCGGCGGTCCCTCCCATCTCGTCCATGTCCACCTGGGGGAAGCTCTCCGGACGGCCCACCACCCGTTCGTGGCAGGTCCCACACAATTCCCGGGACCGGTTGGTAGTCAACGGCGTCATCTTCTCCAGATGCTCGCGCGCCGAGCCGTGGCAGTTCTCGCAGGCGACTGTCTGGTGGTTGCTCTTCTCCCACACCGAGTACTCACCGCGGTGACAGGCAACACAAGTCGAAGACTGCAAGTACTCAACGGGGCGGCTCGCCCACAAGTCGGCATTCTGAACCTCGTTCCTCTTGTGAAACCCAAAGTCAACCATCGCGGCCGAAACCGGGATGATCCGGGGCACCACAAACACGATCGCAAACAGGACGATCAGTAACAGCACGGCTCTGGTCAGGTGCCGCGTCATCCCACTCTCCCAGCCAGTCCTATGATCATTTCGGGAACACCAATCCGAGCAGACTGCCAAATGCTGCGAAGCCCACTATGGTGGCGCTAATCAACAAGACCACGCAAGCGAGAAACAGCCCCGGCACCCTCGTGTTCCGGGGGGAGCCGAATATGGCCGAGGCCACCAGGACGACCACCGGGACCACGATGAGGCCGAGGACGACGTAGCCAATGGCGCCTGGGGGCAGGCCGGCCCCCGATGATTCGGCGTCGGCGAAACCAGCGTACGGACCGGCCTTCGCCAGCTGAAACAACAGACCTATCATCGCGTCATTCTCGATTCGCGCCCTTCTTCGTGCTTGCCCAGTTCCATTATCGGAAACCACCTCAGGAACGCCATGAAGAACAGGACTGCCAGGGCCAATATCCCAGCGATTATGGACCACTCAACCCAGCTCGGAGAGTACGTCCCGTTAGGGAAGGGCAACAACGGCCGCAACAAGGACGGCACTACGATGAGGAACCGCTTCACCCAGAACGCGGCCACGATGGTGCCGGCGGCGACGATCGTCCGGGTCAGGCTGAACCATTGGGGACGCAGCGCCTGGACGACCAGGGTAACACCCGGTCCCACAAACCCGAGAATCAACATCGGCCAGAAGACCGGGGCGAATTCTCCGTGAAACAGCAGATCCGAAACCAGCAGTTCACCGACAGGCGGAGCAAAACGCATCGTCAATTGTTCGGCGAATATCATGTAGACGTAGAAGAGGGTCACAATCCCGAGGAAAGTACCCAGACCTTTGAATATCTTCGGCTCCAGGTAGCTCTGCCACCGGTATGACGTGCGTAGCAGGCCGGCGGCCACAATCACCGCGGCGATGGCCGAAGAGATGGCGGCCGTCAAGAAATACGGACCGGCCATGGCACTGAACCATCCCGGCCGGGAGGAAAGCAGACCGAAGATCCACGGAACCACGCCGCCGCTCAACATGACAATGAGGAAGCAAATGGCGATGGATAGCCACCAGGCCATCCGTTCTACCTTGGCGTCCTCATCTCCCCGGTACCCGACCGACAGGATCCGGTACACCACAGCCATCCGTGGAAAACGGACGGCCAGTCCGGCCAGGTCCTTGCGCATTGTAAGCCACAGGTACGAGAGTGAGAGCGTGAAATAGATGATGATAACGGTCACGTCCCAGCTCAGCGGCGAGGTCCCGATGCGGCTCGGCCAGAAGAGGATAATGTTGAATATGCGGTCGGGCCGGCCCATGTCGATCATGATGCTGAGACCGGCCATCATGATACTGATGACTGTGAGCACCTCGCCAATGCGGGCGACCGGGGCGAACGTCTTCAACTTGAATAGCCGGATCGCGGCGGCCACGGCGATCCCGCCGTGCGCAATGCCGACAAAGAACACGAACTGCGCGATGTAGACACCCCATGCAGCGCCCACGGGGGTTCGCATCGACGTGACGCCGAGACCCTGGGTCAACTGCATGAACCAGGCATACAGGAACCAGCCCACCATCAGCAGAAGCAGACAGGCGAGCAGGTAGAACGCACGTCCGCTGCGCAGCATTGGCCGCAGCAGGTCTTCATTCTCTCTGGGCAGGCCGAAATGTCTGGCTAAGGTAGCCATTTCTTGCCCCTGTTGATATACCTCAAGCTGGGTCTGGTGTTCATCTCTTCGAGCAAACGGTAACTCATGTTCTGTTTCAACAACTTTGAGATTTCACTCTCGGGATCGTTTAGGTCGCCAAAGTGCCGGGCCTGCACCGGGCACACCTCGACGCACCGGGGCAGTTTGCCCCGCCGGGTACGATGCACACACAGCGTGCATTTCTCGACCACCCCGAGCGGCCTCAGCGGGACCAGATCATTGGTCTTCTCGGACGCCGGCGACGGCTTGTACCAGTTGAAGCGGCGAGCGCTGTAGGGACACGCCACCACGCAGAGCCGGCAGCCGATACACTTCACGTAGTCCATAAGAACCAGGCCATCGTCAGCTTTGTACGTAGCCCCCGTCGGACATACTTTCACACACGGCGCGTTATCACAGTGGTTACACTGGACTGGCATGTACCAATGGTCTTCCCGGGGGGATTGGGTGTATGAAGTCGTCGTTCCCTTCTTGAGATCCTCCATCGAGGGATGGCCGGTCAAGTCCACCTCCGACTTCATTTCGAACACTTCGATCCAGAGAGGGGAGATGGAGTCAGGGATGTTGTTCTCTTCCTTGCATCCGTACATACAGCGCCGGCAGCCAATACACGCCCCGACGTCTATCGCGAAACCGAACTTATGGGCAGGATCTGCTGTCGTACCTGCGCCATCAATGACACGCGGCCGGGGCGCCGTGTCCTGGGTACCACCCCCGGCACGCCCTGCCAGGACCGACGGAGTCCTGAGGACTTGACTCAGCGCCGCAATGCCGGCAATCCCGGCCGAATAGACAAGGAAGTCTCGCCGCCCAATCCGTTTCACGACCGTCCTCTTTCCGACAATGTATAGACGAGCCCACCACCAACCGCGACGATCGATATGCCCACCATGAGAAGCAGGTCCCGGGGAGGGGTGGGGGGCGGGGGCACAGCCTCAGGGTGAGGTTTGGTGAAGTCAAACGCAATTCGCGGCTCGTGGGGATTGTGGCAGGCGGCGCAGGTCGTCCCGCCATCGGCGACGCCACTTGGTCTGCCGCCGACAGATGCGGGGAATCCGTGGGTCCCCGAAGCCCAGGCATCGTAGCGGGACTGATGACACTGCGCGCAGAGAAGCGGCGAAGCGGACAGCGGCAGAGAAACACCGCCTGCAAGCCGCAGCAGTGTCATATCCGTGCTTGAGTGACAGGTCCGACAGGCCTGGTTGCCGTCTCCCAATTTCGAATGCGCTTCCAGACGGACACTGTGGCAGGCGACGCAGTCTAGTTCGGTCGGACCGTCGGCCGGAGCAGCCGTGGCCGCTCCAGTCATCATGACCCCCGCGGTGATAGCCGCCAGGACCGCCACAACCCCCAACCAGACGACCGGGTTCCAACCACGTCCGGCAACGACCGGAGAAGCGCCCACGCCATCAGTGGAACGCCTCGGGGTCAGGCTCCGCCTTAGTCTCGTTATTCGACAATGCCAACTTTGATCCGCCTTCTACCGGCTGGCGAAAAACATCGGCCAGAAACAGTCTCTACTTGGCTCCGCCGCCAAGCACCTTGGGAAGAGCACTGAGGAGATCAACGGTCAAAGGAATAATGGTGCTGTTCCGTTCGCCGGCCATTTCGACCAGACTCTGCAGGTATCTCAACTGCAGGGCGGCCGGTTGGGTCTGAATTATCCTTGCAGCCTCAGCGAGGGTATCGGCAGCCAGGCGCTCACCTTCGGCATGGATAACCTTAGCTCGCTTCTCACGTTCGGCCTCGGCCTGCCGCGCCATCGCCCGTTGCATCGGTTCCGGCAGCAACACGTCCTTGATTTCAACGAGAGTTGCCCTGACACCCCACGGCGTTTCACTCTGCTCGTCAATGATTTCCCGCAAACGCAGGTTTATCTGGTCTCGATGGGCCAGCAGTTCGTCCATTTCGGACTGGCCAAGCACGCTCCGCAACGTGGTTAGCGCCAGCTGAATGATCGCCTGCTTGTATTCCTCGACATTGATGACCGCCTTTACCGGATCAATGACCATGAAGTAGACCACGGCATCAACGCGGACAGTCACGTTGTCGCGGGTGATAACCTCCTGTGGTTCAAGGACCATTGTGGTGATTCGAAGGCTGACCTTGGTCATCCGGTCAACGAACGGCACGATGAAGTTCAGACCCGGTTGTCGCAGGCCGGACAGTTTTCCAAAGCGCAGCACCACACCACGCTCATATTGCTTGACAATCCGGACCGAGGTACCAAGTACCACCAGGACCACGACTACGATCAGAAAGATAACCCATGGACTCATACGCGCTTCCTCCTTTTGCGGGGTCTCGATCCATTCAGAGTGATATTACAGGAGGAGGCGTGAAAATGGTGTGAAAACGAATGATAGAAACGTGAAAAAGCTGTGAAAACGGACTCGTCTTAGTCAGAATTCGAAGCCGCTACGAACAGGTAGCCGATGCCGGGTTTGGAAATGATGTACCTGGGCTGATGCGGGTCCGGTTCGATCTTTTGCCGAAGGTGCCGGATATAGGCCCGGAGGTACTCGGATTCATCTTGATACTCGACACCCCAGACACGCGTCAATAGTTCACGATGCAGCATGATGCGTCCGGCGTTGGTCACCAATTCGGACAGGAGCTTGTATTCGGTCAGGGTCAGCGGAACCTCGCGGCCGGCCACGGTCACCCGGCGGCGCAGCAGATCCACTGATACATCACCCTGGGTGAAAATCCGGGGGGC
Organism: uncultured Chloroflexia bacterium; assembly: GCA_963735055.1. Classification (GTDB taxonomy): domain Bacteria; phylum Chloroflexota; class Dehalococcoidia; order Dehalococcoidales; family UBA2162; genus JBBITI01. The sequence goes on from CAVTJN010000021.1 coordinate 98,830, forward strand.
GTTGGCCTCGGCCGGCGATCCTGCCCGCCGCAGCACGGCCTCAATGCGCGCCAGCAACTCCTGAACGTTGAAGGGCTTGGTCACATAGTCGTCGGCCCCCAGTTTCAGGCCTCTTACCTTGTCAGCATCTTCCACCTTCGCCGTCAGCATTATGATCGGTACCGTAGAGACCTCCCTGACCCTCCGGCAGAGCTCATAACCATCGATGCCGGGAAGCATGACATCAAGGACCAACAAGTCCGGTATCTCCTGATCAAGAATGCTGAGCGCCAACGGAGCATCGGCTGCGGAGAGCACCCTGTAGTCCGATGACTCCAGATTGGCCCTCACCAGCCGTACCAGCTGGGGATCGTCATCAACGAGCAGAACGGTGAGTTTCCTTGCCACGTTTGCCTTCCTAGTACAACCTGTTGTCGTCAATCTCGACGGGCAGGCTGAAGAAGAATCGGCTTCCCTGCCCGGGGGCGCTTTCCGCCCATACCCGGCCGCCGTGAGCTTCGACATGTCCCTTGGTTATGGAGAGACCGAGACCACTGCCCGGCGTGCTGTGCACCGCGGGGCTCTCGCCCCGGTAGAAACGTTCGAACACTCTTCCCAGGTCGGCCGCCGGGATCCCCATCCCCTGGTCACTTACGCAGACCGTGATCCGGTCGCCAACCGCCTCGCCACCGACCGTGATGTCGCTGCCTTCGGGAGAGTACTTCACCGCATTCTGGAGGAGGTTGCGCAGCACCTGTTCGATGCACCGGACGTCTGCCTCCACCACCGGAAAAGAAGACGCGAATTCGAGTCTAAAGTGATGCCGCTTGGTCTTCATTTCCATGTCCTGCATGAGCCTGCGGGCAAGCTGAGGAATGAGCACCGGTTCCTTCTCCAATCTCAAAGCGCCGGCCTCAAGCTTGGCCGATTGAAGCAGCTTGTCGATCAGATCCCTGAGAACGTCGGTCTTCTCATCGATGACCTGGAGGAACTCGCGTTTTTCAGCTTCGGTCCAGGTGACTTCCTGCCGCAGAAGCGAAGTCGAGTAGCCTTTGATCAGCGTGAGCGGACTCCTCAACTCATGCGAGACCGAGGAGATGAACTGAGACCTGAGACGGTCGGCTTCGTAGATCGCCCTCGCATCCTCTGCTTCTTTCGTCAGCTGCGCCCTCTCGATCGCGATGGCCGTATAGTCGGCGATTCCCTGCAGGAGTTTCCGGTCGGACTCGGTAAACGCCCCACGATCTGACAAATTCACCATGATGATATAACCGATATTCCGCCCTTGATGAGACACCTCGGCCAATATGTGACTCTTCACCGTTGAGCCCGGACTGTCCAGGATGAGAGATTCCGGCGGCTGCGGCCGGCGTCCGTTGCCGCCACCCACGATCTCGCCAATTCGCACCTGAAGGCCGGAGGTCGTGGCCATAATCTCCGCTAGCGGTACGGTCCTATCCGGTTTACCCGCGGAGTACACCGTCATCTCGGGGTCGTTTCCCTTTTGGAGGAGCAGTACCCCCCCGTCAGCCCCGGGTACTACCTCCACCGCTCTTTCCAAAACGGCTTTCAACAGCGACGGCAGGTCCGAGGTCGAGGTGAGTATCTCGGAGACGGAGAGGAGCGACGAGAGCTCCCTTGTCTTCTGCTCCAACTCGCCGTACGACGAATCCAGCTTGAGTCTCATATCATCGAGAGTGGCGGCAAGCACGCCGACCTCGTCATGTCCAAGGCGGGCCACCGGACTCTTGAGATCGCCCTCGGCAATTCCCCGCGAAGCCGCAGTCAGAGTGGTAATACGACTCCCCACATCGCGAGTGGTAACCACCACAAAAACCAGGGCCACCGTTACCAGCAACAGACCCGAAAGAATCAGGCTTTGACGCAGCCCCGATGCCGGCGCCAGCGCCTCCGTTTCGGATTGCCGGATCACGACGCCCCAACTGGCGCTTGTGAGCGGGACAAAAGCCAGCACGTCTTCTCGCGCTATTCGCTGCTCGCTCTGGTGGCACGTATGACATACCCCTCGGGCCGGCTCTCCGGCCGCGATCAAGGCGGCGAAGCGCCCGCTGTGATCGCTCTTCTCAAAGAAAGATAACTCCGGCCCCGGCTCGGTACGGGTAACCACCAACCCGTTCTGGTCTACGATCTCCACGTATCCCGTCTTCCCGATGCGGACGGGCCGGACGAAGCCGCTTATGCCCGACTTCGTAACGTCAATGGCCACTACCAGGACTCTCTTTTCGGAGCGATCAGTCGCGGATGCTGACAGCAGGATAATAGGCACGTTGGTGACCGGGGCCGAGACCAGGCCTGACACGGTCGAGTCTCCGCCGTCCATAGCCGCTCTCACGCTGGGATAGTGGGACAGATCTTCCCCTTCGGCCGAAGTAGCTTCGGGGTCCGTCCATATGAGCCTGCCTTCTCCATCGTAAACGTACAGGCCATAGGTATCGACCAACGATCGCGCATAGGTCGCCTGAAGACTCCGGACCGGCGATCCGAAATTGTCTGGCGTCCCAGCGCTGCTCACCACCCGAACCGTATCTTGAAGATCCACCAGCGCCCTGGACAGGGCTTCATCGACATAGCCGGCCACCAGACGGGCCGTGGTCAACCTCTCCTCGAGCATGGTGTCGGTTGCCTGGTTCACCGCCTTCATGCCGAGGGCACTGAAAAGTCCAACGCAGATGAGAAGACCCAGGGCAGTGAGCAGTGTGATCTTTTTCCCGAGGGTGAGGTCATTCAGGAAAGCCAATGCTTGCGTCCCCTTATGCCGTCGATGCCAGAGTATTCATGGCAAATCGCATGACATAAGTCAAGTATACATGTCACCTCACGCTCGTTTCAAGGCAAACCAATGAGGGAGCGGCATTAGCTTCGACGACCAAGGACAAGCCGAACCCGGGACAAGGCCGCGTCGACATCAGCGGAGCCGATCATACGGTGGGTGACTGCCCTGAAGCGTTGTCCACCCCGGTGACTCAGGCGAACACCTGCAGCTTCCATTTGACTAAGAAATGCCGTGCCCGGAATCCGGGGATCGACCTCGAACATCACGATGTTCGTCGGCGCCGGTCCCAGTCCGGAAATGCCGGGGATTTCGGCAAGCCCGCGGGCGAGGCGACCGGCGTTGAGATGATCCTCAGCCAGGCGGTCGATCTGCGTGTTCAGCGCCACGATCCCCGCGGCAGCCAGGACGCCGGCCTGCCGCATGCCTCCACCCAGCATCTTCCGCCATTTTCGAGCGCTGTCGACGAAGGTCCGGTCGCCGCATAGCATCGAGCCGACTGGAGCGCTCAATCCCTTGGACAAGCAGAAAGAGATGGAATCGACTCCCTCTGCCATCTCGTCGGGTCTGACACCGAGAGCCACCGACGCGTTGAATATCCGTGCCCCATCCACGTGCACGCGGACCCCGTGCCCATGAGCAAGCCGGACCGCCTCCGCCGTGTACTCGGCCTGCAGCACCGCTCCCCCGCACCGGTTGTGCGTATTCTCGAGGCACAGCAGGGTGGTGGGAGGGTAGTGGATATTGCGGGTACGGATCGCTTCCTCGACCGCTGACAGGTCCATGGTGCCGTCGGGGTCATTTCGGACCGTGTGCAGCGTCACACCACCCAGAGCGGACGCCCCTCCCACTTCGTACCAGAACATGTGAGCTTCGCTGCCGACTATGATTTCGTCGCCGCGTCGCGTTTGGGCCAGCACCGAAAGCACGTTGCTCATCGTGCCGCTGGCAGTAAACAGCGCCGCTTCTTTGTTCATCACTCGAGCCGCCATCTGCTCGAGCTCATTCACCGTCGGGTCTTCGCCGTATACATCGTCGCCGACAACGGCCTCAAACATGGCACGGCGCATTTCGTTGGTAGGCTGCGTGACTGTGTCGCTGCGCAAGTCGATGATATCCAACTTCTTTCTCCCGCCTCTCATTGCCGCCGCGGTCACCGGGCAGCCGGCTACCTTTTGCCCGTCAGCGAGACGGCCATGCACAGGTAAGGCCGGTCGATCCGACGGGTCACTATCGGGCAATGCGGAAGCCCTCTCGGAATCACGACGGCCGTTGGCTTGTCGAACACGTGCTTCTCCTGCTCTTCCCCAATGGCAAACTCAACCTCAGCGCCCAGATCGCTGAAATTACGCGGGTCCGAGCCGATGAAGAATATGGCCTCATCATAGTCGTGGACGTGTGGCTTGGTGGACATACCGGTAATCCCGGTTTGAAAAGCATAGGCATAGATGATCGAGCAGTCAAACCCCTGCAACTGTTCACCGCCCACGTGCATCAACTCCGTGTTTCCCCGCTTTGAGATTGGGAGTGTTACCAGACAATTGCCGTATTTCGACTCTGACACTGCCGTCCTCCTTCAAGTAATCCTCCATCTTCGGTGAAAACGCGATCGGTAGCCGGCTCGGCCGAGTACCCACACCACCGATCCGGATGCGGGCGGAGGCGCCGCGCGCCATCATCAGAGATCAAAGATCTTCCCCGGATTCATGATGTTGTTTGGGTCGAACGCCCGTTTGATCCTCCTCAACAACTCGAGTTTCGGCCCCGGCACGGCGATGCCAATATACGGTTTCTTGGTGTATCCGATGCCATGCTCGCCCGATATCGTTCCCCCCATCGAGACCCCCATCTCAAAAACCCGCGTGAAGAAGGCCGACATCCTGTTCTCGGCATCGGGCTCCTCAGGAACAATCGGGCACAAATGGACGTTACCGTCGCCGGCGTGTCCAACCATGAAGGTCGTGATGCCCAACTCACGGCTCGCCTGTCGAGCCCTTTGGACGAACTCCGCGACGCGGGCCCTTGGTACCACCACGTCGGCCATATCCGCACGGCCGCCATGCACGATGGCCGGCCAAGCCTTCTCCCGGAAAGCCAACAGGTCGGCGGCGCGTTCGCCGCCAGCCACAAATACATCGATCGCCCCGTGGGCGAGGCAGATGTTTCCGATGTCATTTGAGACCGTGTTGGCGCCATCCTCGCTATCAGCCTCGATGATGATCATCAGCGAAGCTTCAAAATCATGAATTGGGGTTTCCTTACCACGAAATCGCTCAACAAGTTGCACCACATCCTTTTCAATGAATTCGATACCCATGGGGAGGATGCTCTGCCGCAATATGTGCGGAACGGTGTTTGTGGCATCCTCAAGACATCCAAAAGGCGCCAGGACTACGTAACGCTTACCGGGCGGCGGTATCAGTTTCAGTACCACCCGCGTTATAACCGCCAGAGTGCCTTCCGACCCGGCGATCAACTGCGTCAGATCATAGGCCGTGGAGGACTTGATAAAGCGGCCGCCTGTTTCGATCGCCTCTCCGTTGGGAAGAACCGCCTCAAGCCCGAGCAGGAAGTTGCGAGTTACGCCGTACTTGACGGCCCGCATTCCACCGGCATTAGTAGCGACGTTACCACCAATCGTGGCCGTGACTTCGCCGGGGTAGGGCGGATAATACAGTCCCTGCTTCTCGACCGCTTCGTGAAGCCTGCTAAGAACGACCCCCGGTTCCACCGTGGCCGTGAAATTGTCCGCGTCTATCTCTAGAATTCTATTCATCATTTCCATGGACAGGACAATACCGCCGTGAATCGGCACCGCCCCCCCCGATAGGCCCGTCCCCGCACCGCGCGGTGTTACCGGGATCTTCCGGTCATTGGCCAGTCTCAGCACCCCCGACACCGACGCCGCACTGTCCGGTCGGACGACCACGTCGGGCATAAACGGGGCAGTGTTGGGCGCCTCGTCTTTCGCGTAGTTCTTCCGGTCATCCCCGACCATGACGTTCTCCGGACCCACGAGCGCGATCAGCGAGTCGAGGACATCGGCACTAACCCTGCCGTAGCGGTCTGCCGTTGACATGTCAAACACTCCGAACAGACTGTAATGACACGGCGATTATAGCCGACTCGCTAAAGAAAGCCAAAGCGTCACCGAAAATGACTTCCCCGGCTGCAACTCTCAGTCGATCGACAGATGCAAGCGCATAGCACGGTCATCCAGTTTGCCCTGGTATTATTGGGTATAATACCCTATGATATTGGCAATAAATACCTTAGTAGAACTAATTAAACGTACTCGACTACCCCCGGGAATAAGCATTTGACGCATAGTCAATTACGCCTGAATGCCGAAGCCGGAAGACGGGGCGGCTGGTATGATGATTCTGTAGCCTGGCGAAGAACCAAGGGAAGCAAGGAGGAGTGACGATGAAGAAGTATGCTGGAGGGGAGAAAGTCACGGGGGGCACCTACGTGGATCTCAAGACCGGGCAACTCCTGTCTTTCGGAAGGACGGACGAAACTGTCCTGCCCGGGACGGCATCAAGCGCCTACGCGCGTGTACCTGTCGGCTTTGTTTTCATACTCGGCCCGCTGGCCGGCCTGGCCTATATCATTTTCCTGCCCCTGGCCGGAATCGGCAGCCTGGTGATACTCACGGGCTACAAGATCCGGGCATGGTCGGCAACCCTGGTACCGAAACCAGTCAAGTAGCGGCACCGGCAGCGATGGAGCATAATACCTGGAGAAGACGACTATGCAGCATCGAATTTCAGCCACCATTCTCATCGCGGTAATCGCGGCCGGGGCGGCCTTCGCCCTGGCCGGCCCCATCGCCGTAGCCGATTCGAGTGTTCCCGGTCCCAAGGCGGCCGCGTCATCGGAATGCTCAGCGTGCCACGCCAACCCGGAGTTGAGCATGACGCTGTCCAGCGGCGACAAGATATCGCTCTACGTCGACGAATCCTCCGCTCAGAATTCGGTGCATGTCAGCCTCGAGTGCCAGACCTGCCACACAGGGTACACCTTTCCCCATCAAGCGGTGACGGCCAAGACTCTGCTTGAGTACCGGAAGATGCGAACGAGTGCCTGCCAGGGATGCCACCCCGCCGTCTTCGCCGAGTTGCAGTCCAGCGTTCACTCGAATCTCGATCTCATTGGGTTCACGTGCACCGACTGCCACGGCAGTCACGGAATACAGCCGGCCCAGGCCGTTTCGCTCAGGGCAACCACGCTCGCCCTATGCACAACCTGCCACCAAGACCAACAGCTGATGAAGCGCTACGGATTGTCGACGACCGTCGTCAGCACCTATCTGAAAGACTTTCACGGCCGAACAAGCCTGTTGCGTGCCAAGAATGGGCAAGACACCTTCATAGACGAAGCTGTGTGCGTCGACTGCCACGGGACCCACAATATCGTCAGCGTTCAGTCTCCGCAGTCCCAGGTCATCAGGGCAAATCTGACCGCGACCTGTCAGAAATGCCACCAGGCGGCCACTCCCAACTTTCCCGACAGCTGGATGGCCCACTACGCGCCCACTCTGACCAAGACGCCGTTAGTGTTCTTCGCGCGGTTGTTCTACTGGATAATGATACCGTTCACCATCGGCGGCGTACTGATCCACATCATTATCGACCTACGCCATCACGCCAGGCTCGCAACGAGCGAAAAGAGGTAATAGATGAGCACCACACTGGCCAACGACGCGGGAAAACCCAGCTACTTCGTCCGGTTCAATGTCCGGCAGCGGATCGAGCACATCGGGTTGATGGTGGTATTCACGATCCTCGCGGTAACCGGACTTCTTCAGCGCTTCTATACCGGTGGAGCTGCCGAGTGGACCATCCTTCGTCTGGGCGGAATCGAGACGGTACGAACCATTCATCGCGTCTTCGGGGGAGTATTCACGCTGGCGCTGGTCTACCACCTGGTCATGCTGACACTCGGCCTGCTGGTGCGTCACGAGCGGCAGAGCATGCTGCCAACGCGCAAGGACTTCACGGACATTGTCGACTCCCTCCGCTTCGGCCTGGGCTTCAGCCAACGCCATCCCCAATTCGGCCGCTTCAATTACCGTCAGAAATTTGAGTACTGGGGCCTGATGTTCGGAAGTGCCATAATCACGATTACCGGCCTGATCCTGATGTTCCCGGTAGTGATCACGAAGATACTGCCCGGCCAATTTGTAGCCGCTTCGGTGGAAATCCACGGCTGGGAGGCCACCCTTGCCGTGTTAACAATTGTGGTATGGCATTTCTACGAAGTCATGATCCGCCCCGATGTTTTCCCGGCTGACGCCACGATCTTCACGGGCAAGATATCTCGGGAGCGCATGATCGAAGAACACTACCTCAACTACGTCGAGTTGACCGGGGACGAGGTTGCCGGGTTGGCCGGACCTCAGGGCGCCGGGCCGGACAGCGGACAACCAGTCCCGCCCGTAACACCAGTTCGCCGCCCCAATTCGCAACGATAGACCCACCGCAAGCGGACTTACTGTGGCGGGGCGCATCACACCAGAAATCTTGCGACAGTCGCGGCCAGGGCCTGAACGTCCTTCATGTAGACAAACTCGTCGTTACCGTGAATGCTGCATTCGGGCCGGATTACGCCCACGCCGAAACTCTGGCCTTTCCAATCGTTAACCACAATATTCGTCAGATCGCCGGAGCCCATCTCCCCGAACTTACCGGTGCTGCCGTTAATCTCAAGAATCGCCGATGACAACTCATCGACAATAGGGTCTTCACACGGCGGCACGGTCGGGATACTGAAACGATTCCCGATCTCCCAATCAACTCCCGGGACTGAGGAGATTCGGTCCATGATCTCGCTTTCGGCCTCGGCCAGGGACTCCTCCGGGATCAGCCGGCGGTCGATGGTGATGACACACTTGTCGGGAACGATATTCGCCTTGAGTCCACCTTCTATCTTATTGATATTCAGTCTAGCCTGCATGGCGGAAAGCCCGGTGTCGGGATGAACCTTGATGGCTGACTTCCGCCGCTCCACCACCCCCTTCAACCCCATCAGAGACTGGAGCACGGGCACTGCGTGTTCGATGGCGTTCGTCCCGAGATGGGACAGGCCGGAGTGCACTGACCGGCCTTTCACGATGATGTCCATCTGGATGACTCCCAGGTCAGCGACGCAAACGAATCCAAAACTGGAGTCCAGCGAAAAGACATAGGCCCCTTCAACGGGCGACATAAGATGGCCAAGATACCGCAACTGGCTCGCCTGGCTGATTTCTTCGTCAGTGGTCACGGCGACCGAGACGTCGTACCTGAGGGGCCTGTCTCGGACCACCTCGAGTGCCCCGAGCAGACTCACTAGTCCACCCTTCATGTCGGCAGCACCACGCCCGTAGAGTTTGCCGTCAACAAGTCGGGGGGTAAAGGCATCCCAACCCGCCGCAGGGACAACATCGGCGTGCCCGTAGAAGATCAAGCGTGGTTTGCCATCCGCCCGTCGCCGGCAAATAAGATTCACTCGCCCGGTGCGGCCTTCGGCGTGTTCCGGGGGAATATCGACCAGCCTGGTTTCAAAACCGACTTCCTGGAAAAACGGCACCAGGTATTCCATGGCCACCCGGTAGTTGTCCCCCGGGGGTACGGAAGTATTGATCTTGATGAAATCACTCAGAACCTTGACGAAATCCATCTACCGACCTCGCCCCAATATGTTCCCGGCCCGGGGCCGGCCCTTGCCAATCTAGCTGTAGACGCCAAACTCCCTGGCGCTGTCCATCAGGGCACGCACATTCGCCACGCTGGTGGTGCGGGGAATGCCCGACGCGGTGGCAAACATATATCCCCCGCCTTTGCCGGCCGTCTTGATGAGTTGCCGGCAGTGGTCCCTGATCTCGCCCGGAGTGCCAGCATAGATGAGGCTGGCCGGGACATTCCCGGAGATACAGGCGACCTCACCCATTACCTCTTTGGCTCTTTTCATATCCGTCTCGGCGCCGAAGGCCCATAGGGTCCTCCCCTTTGGCAGGTCCCCGATTATTTCGAGCCGGGAGTTATACCCGCCCTGGGCGCCCATGCGGGGAATCAAGCCCTCCTCGATGAGACCCAGAACTATCTTCTTCAATGGTCCCCAGTAGAACGTCCGGTACTGCTCATCCGACATGAAACCATCGGCCCCCTTGTGCAAGGCGAAGCCAACCAAAGGGCACGCCCCCATGCGGGTGGTCTGCACCCCCATCTGGATCAATATCGGGACGAGAGCTTCCATCGCCTCGAGAAGCTTCCCCGGCCTTCGAAATGAATCCATGACGACAGCACGCGTCCCCCTCAAGGAATCACCGATAAGGTCAAAAGGCGCCTTCGAAGTCCCACCCCCCATCGTGGGAAATCCGAGAGTGGCGAGGCGCCGGCTGGCGCCCCCGATCTGTTGCTGCCACTCGGTCATTTCCTTGCCGGCGACCATCATCTTCTGGAGCGCCGCCTGGACCTCGGGAAGCCCGTAGGCGCCCAGCGTCGAAGGGATCGCTGCTGTGGCACCCGACCCGGCGAGTACCGGAACAAGCTTCTTCAGCGGTTCCATCGCGGTCAGGACACGCGGCAAATAAACTCGATTCCAGTAGTCGTTCGGATCCTCTATAAAAGCGTCATAGTCATCGACCGGCATGTATTCGTCTTCGACGTACTGGACGCCTTCGGCATCGTCGGCCAACCCGTTCCCGGGCCAGACGTAAAGCTTGAAATCCAATGCTTCCCAGACCCTGCCGGGATAGGCGTTTCCGGCGGCCACAACGTCTGGCCGGAAATCGAGCGTGCACTTGTTCATCACATCGATGGCCTTGTTGACGTCGTACATAGTGTCTTTGTGCGTGTACCCGCAATACTCTTCGGCAAAGGCGCCCAGACCGGGCACGACGGGTACCCGCTTGGGAGACCTTTTCAATAGCAGGGCATCGGCGATACTTGCGACGCGCTCCCTGTAAGCAGCTTCGGCCTCGGGCGACGCGAACTGAATCCCGGCAGCCGACGTCCACGCCGTCATGCGTCTCTCCAGTTTCTGATCGGGGGTCAGTGAACTCCAGTTGACCTCCGCCTTGATGTCCTTCGATACCATACCTTCCTCCCTGTTTAGCATCTATCCAACGAATTAGGGGCATTGCAGCCATGCGAAGATTATCGTCGAGACGGTTCTGAGCCGGAAACAAAAACACAGGGCTGCTGACTCTGGGTTCAGTAGAAATCCGGAGTGTCCACTGGTACGAGGATAGTAAGGCGTCGAGTGGCAGGTGTCAAGTGTATCGCCGGAGAGCCCCATGGAGATTGCATGTGGCGATCCTTTTATGGCAAAATGGCCTGAAAAGCGGGAGGTGCGTCATGCCAGCAGCAAAGAGCGGAGGACCAACGAGCGAGGGTAAGAAGAGAGAGAACAAGCAAGGCAAAACGCCGAAGCAGCTTTACGACGAGCGCGAAAAGAGAGTCCGCGACGCTATCTCTCTCAAACAGCCTGACCGAGTGCCGGTCGATGTGCGCATGACCTACTTCCCGGCCAGGTACACCGGCATTCCGATTTCAACCGCCTATTACGACGCCGCCGCCTGGAAACAAGCGGTCGTCAAGACAATCGTGGACTTTGAGCCCGACCTCTGGATGTGCGCGTCGGGGAACAGCCCGGGGGCGGCGATGGAGGTCCTCGGACCAACTCAGACGAAGTGGCCGGGCGGACCGCTACCACCCGATGTCTCCCATCAGGCCATCGATGTCGAGGTCATGAGAGAGGACGAATACGACCTGTTTCTTTCGGACCCCGGAGACTACACCGTCCGATATCTGCTGCCCCGGGCGTATGAGGCGTTGACGCCACTGGCCTCACTTCCCACCCTTTCTGACCGCCTGGTCGGATTTACGGCTATGACCCCGATGTTCACCAGACAGGAATTCCGGAAGTTAGCCCGGGCGCTACTCAAGGCAGGACAGGAGACTGAGAAATGGCAGCTGGCCTCGGGCAATCTGGAGGAAGAGATGGCGGCCCTCGGTTTTCCACCCCACGGGCACATGGGCGGCGCGGGTGGGGCTCCGTTTGATGCGGTCTCGGATTTCTATCGAGGCATGCGCGGCGCCATGCTGGATATGTACCGCCATCCCGACGAACTAATTGCGATGTGTGACCGGCTGCTGCAGTGGCGAATCAGCCGGGCCGTGCCCGCCGATCCGAAGAAGCGAGGGAATCCGAAGCGGCTGTTCCTGGCCCTCCACCGGGGCGCCGAGGGTTTCATGTCAAAGAAACAATTCGAGAAGTTCTACTGGCCGGGCCTCAAGAAGGCAATGATGACCTCGATCGAGTTAGGGTACGTCCCGATGCCGTTCTGCGAAGGCGGGTACGGAGACCGGCTGGAATACTTCCTGGAACTGCCCAAGGGAAAGGTGGTGGCCCATTTCGACCTGACGGATATGTTCAAGGCAAAAGAAGTCCTTAAGGACCACACGTGCATCATGGGGAACGTACCTTCCTCGATACTTCAGGTCGGGTCGCCCCAGGATGTGGATGAGTACTGCAAGAAACTGATCAAAGTCTGTGGAAAGGGCGGCGGATTCATCCTCACCAACGGCAGTTCTATAGACGAAGCCAAGCCGGAGAATATTCGGGCGATGGTGGAATCGGTCAAGAAGTACAGCCCGTAGCACTCCATTGCAGAGAATCGACCATGGTTCCGTTCGGAACTCGGGACGGTCAGGACAGTTTGGTTGACATCTATGTAATGGGACGGCAATACCAGGTACCGGAAGGACTCACCATCCTGACGGCGATGGAATACTGCGGATACCGGATGGTCCGCGGATGCGGATGCCGCGCCGGATTTTGCGGGGCGTGCGCGACCATATACCGGACGAAGAGCGACCCGCAGCTGAGGTTCGATCTCGCCTGCCAGAAAATGATCGAGCCGGACATGTATCTGGTACAGATACCCTTCTTTCCAGCGCCGAGGGCTCTCTACGAATTAGACGGACTGGAAGCGAGCGGGGGCCAACTCCTGAAGCTGTATCCCGATGTGGTGAAGTGTTTTGGCTGCAACACCTGCACCAAGGCTTGCCCTCAGGACCTCGAAGTAATGTGGTACATGGCCGACGCGCTTCGAGGAGACATCGCCGAAGTGGCCCGCAAGTCGTTTGACTGCGTGATGTGCGGACTGTGCGCAGCCAGGTGCCCGCAGGGACTGGTCCCCTACGACGTGGCCCTCCTGTGCCGCCGCCTGTACGGCCGGTACCTGGCGAAGGAATCGCAGCACCTCAAAGATCGAATTGCTCAGATTAGCAGCGGCGAGTTCGACGCTGAACTGGACCGGCTCAAGAAAGCGAACCCGGATGATCTTCGGCGGCTTTACGACGCCCGCGACATTGAACCGGCTTACTAGGGGGTACTGGCACGGTGTACGCAGGTAACCTGGAAGAAAGCGCCCGCAGGGTGGCGGCCACCCGTGAGAGGCGGTTGGGTGAGAACCTGGCGCGCCTCAGCGCCCAGGCGAAGGCTGACCTGTTGGCCGCGTTCCACCCTGACTTCAAGACGGAGAGCATGCGCGAGCTCGGGGTAGGTCCGAACCAGGGCGAACGGACCCCGGTCGAGCTTGCGAATCTACTGGAGGGGAACAGCCGCCTTGACCCGCGTAAGGTCGACCTCGATAGACCCGCCCACAGCGTCGACGTGCTGGTGATTGGTGGAGGCGGGGCCGGGGCGTCGGCGGCGATCACGGCCCAGGAGAGCGGGGCGAGAGTCATGGTGGCCACCAAACTGCGGCTGGGCGACGCCAACACGGTGGGGGCACAGGCGGGGACGCAGGCGGCAGACCGGCCCAACGACTCCCCGTCGATTCACTATCTGGACACCATGGGCGGCGGCCACTACGCCGGCATACCGGAACTGGTGGAGACCCTGGTAAAGGACGCTCCTGACGCCATAAGGTGGTTGGAGCGCCTTGGCGTCAATTGGGATAAGGAACCTGACGGGACGATGCATGAGCTCTCCGGCGGCGGCACGTCGCGGCGGCGCCTGCACTCCGCCCGCGACTACACCGGTCTCGAAGAGATGCGCGTCCTCCGGGATGAACTGAGAAACCGCAGCATCGAGTGTCTCGAGTTCGCGCCGGCCATAGAGCTGATACTGGATGACAATGGCTCAGCCGCCGGGGCCGTGTTGGTGAACATCGAAACTAACGAGACGATAGTCGTGCGGGCGAAAGCGGTCATTTTGACCACCGGCGGCATCGGGCGGCTGCACATCCAGGGCTATCCGACGACGAATCACTACGGCGCCACCGCTGACGGGCTGGTGCTGGCATACCGTGCCGGAGCGCAACTCATCTATATCGACACGATGCAATACCATCCCACCGGCGTGGCCTACCCGATTCAGATTGAAGGCCAACTGGTGACTGAAAAGGTACGAACCCTGGGCGCTCAACTGACTGATGTCAACGGCGAGCAGTTCATCATGCCTCTCGAACCCCGCGACGTCGTGTCGGCGGCCATCATCCGAGCCTGTCGAGACAACCTTGGCATCGGAACGCCGACGGGGCAAGTCGGGGTCTGGCTCGACTCCCCAATGATCGACCTGATACGCGGCGAAGGGACGGTTGCCCGTGAGTTGCCCGCCATGGTGCGACAATTTGCCCGTTACGGAATTGATATCGTTAAGGAACCGATGCTTGTCTATCCGACGCTTCACTACCAGAACGGGGGGATCAAGATCGGAATCAACGGGGAGACCACCATCCGCGGCCTGTTCGCGGCCGGAGAAGTATCTGGCGGCGTTCACGGACGCAACAGGCTAATCGGCAACTCCACCCTCGAGCTGTTCGTTTTTGGGCGGCGGGCAGGCAGGGCAGCGGCCCAGTTCGCCAAAGGCGCTCACCCCACCGCACCCTCATTGGAGCACGTTAGGCGCTGGCAAGATGATCTCCGGCAGGTCGGCTTGGCCGGAAGCCGGCCTATCTCGCCGCTGCTGCTCCCCGATTACGCCCGGTCAATGCCCGACTACGCCGACGAAGGGAGTGCAGGGACGCTTCCTGCCGGCAGGGTCAAGCTGGCATAGGCAGGATATCGCAATGCCACTGCGGAAACAGCAGGAAGTGAAGCTCGTCGAGGACGTCTTGAATGAGGTCCTGAACACCAAGAGTCCACCTGTGGGTCGGTGCCGTTTACTTTCCTCGGGATTCAGTCCAACCCATGCACTTGACATAATTGAAGATATTTCCGGACACAAGGAATGCCTCGGTTGCGGCAATTGCATTGACATTTGCCCGGTGTTGATGCGCGAGCCATCCCGGCGCGAGAAGACCGAACAGCGGACGTCGATGGCACTTGAAAGCACGGTCGGCGGGGACTGCGACTTGTGTTACGCCTGCGTCATGGCGTGTCCGCAGGTCGATACGACCTTAAAGAGCTACGTCGTGAACAGCCGGGTGGTCGAGGTGATGTCCCGACTGCAACAGCGAATTGGCGATGATGATGAACTGGACCTGGACCTTTTTCTCGAGGAGGCGGTCAGTCTTCGATAGACGCCGGTAGCCGTCACGGGGTCTACCCAGGCGGCAACGATCATACCAGACTCCGGTCCGGAGGAGGCGCACCCGAGGCAGCGGGGACCTGCACCCGGGGGCTAGCGCCGGCATCAGCGGGGTATCCTACCATGGATTTTGAACTGGCCGAAGACCAGAGAATGATACAGAGACTGGCCCATGATTTCGTGGTGGACCAGCTAAGGCCATTGGAGCGGGACTTGCTCGGCCGGTCAGGAGACTCCAACGACGCCAACGCGGCTCTGCCTCGGGCGACCGAGGAGACCCTGATTCGGAAGGCAACCGAGACGGGACTCTGGGGGGCATCGGTCCCCGTGGAGATGGGCGGAGCGGGACTCGGGACTTTGGCCACCTGCCTGATCGAAGAGGAACTGGCTCAGACGATCGTCCCTTTTTCCTTCGGCGACGTTACCCCAATACTGTATGATTGCACTGGACCGCAGAAGCAGAGGTACCTCCTTCCAGCCCTCAACCGCGAAAGGACGCCTTATCTCGCTCTCGCCGAACCGAGCCCGCAACCTGAGTTGCCGGACATGCGAATGACAGCCCGTGCCGCCGACGGCAGCTATGGCCTGAACGGTGTCAAGACCACCTTCGGCAGGCCGAGCGAGGATTATTTCGCGATCGTCTTTGCCATGGTCGTTCCCGCCCGGCTGCCCACATGCTTTCTGGTCGACGCGCACACTGCGGGCTTCACCGTTCAACGGCCGGACAAACAGGACCGCTCTTCCGTCAGAGTGCCGCTGCTGCTCACTTTCGATGACTGCCTTATACCGGAGGCGAACCGTCTGGGACAAGAGGGAGCCGCCTTCGCACTGGGCAAGAAATGGCTGCCCGCCCGCCGTGTCGTCCGCGGCGCCAGGTCCGTGGGAGTCGCTCAAAGACTGCTTGAGGAAGCTACGCTGCGCGCACAAACATGGCTGTCCTTCGGCCGGCCCGTAGGCGAACGGCCCGATGTTCAGGCGGCACTGGCCGAAGCCGCAACTGATGTCCATGCCTGCCGGCTGCTGGTGTACCAAGCCGCCTGGAAGGCGGACCGGGGTGAGAACGTGCGGCGCGAGGCGTCGATGGTGAAGGTCTTTGCCACCCGGATGGTACGGAATGTAGCCGACCGGGTCGCCCATATCTACGGGGGGCCGCCCCACGTCGATGTACTAATGGCGAGGCTGTGCCAGTATGATTGGGCGGGCAGCGCCAACGGGCCGACCACGGAGCTGCAGCAGCACATTATTGCTAGGGACGTTCTGAAAGGACTGAAATTCTAGGAGACCTCCGATGGCAAAGAAGATCACCCTTCCCCTTACCGATGAAACGATTCAGAGCCTGAACGCCGGGGACGATGTCTTGATGACCGGGGTCATGT
Organism: uncultured Chloroflexia bacterium; assembly: GCA_963735055.1. Classification (GTDB taxonomy): domain Bacteria; phylum Chloroflexota; class Dehalococcoidia; order Dehalococcoidales; family UBA2162; genus JBBITI01. The sequence continues at coordinate 115,501 of CAVTJN010000021.1, forward strand.
ATGTCGCCCGTGATTCGGCGCACAAACGTATGGCCGACAGCCTCGATCGGGGAGAAACCCTCCCGTTTGATATCAGGGGTGAGACTATCTACTACATGGGGCCGACCCCCGCCAAACCCGGGCAGGCGATTGGGTCAGCGGGACCCACGACAAGTGGCCGCATGGATGCCTTTTCACCACGCCTCCTGGCCGCCGGGCTGAAAGGAATGATCGGTAAGGGAATGCGGTCAGACAGAGTCAAGACGGCCATCAAGGAACACGGCGCCGTATACCTGGCGGCCATTGGGGGTACCGGGGCATTGATCTCCAGGGCGATCAGAAAATCTGAAGTGGTGGCTTACAAGGAACTCGGAGCCGAGGCTATTCTCAGAATTGAGGTTGATGATTTTCCGGCCACGGTGATCAATGACGCCCACGGTGGTGACCTGTACGAGGAAGGAAAAGCAAAGTACCGGGTGAGTCCACGATGAAGATCTGGTACCAGAGCGGGCTTTCATTTGAAAGATTCCGGGCGTACGAGAAGTACCTGCGGGAGCACGTTGCGGCAACCACCGCGGGCGGTGCGACCAAGGTACACATCAACGGGACGACCCGGGGGGGCACCGGGGTTGAGTACCGGTTCACCGAGTATTTCTTTGCCCGGGAGATGATCGAGAATGGGCTGAGGGCTGAGGCGCAAGGCTTTGACGCCTACGTGATCGGAACCACCAACGACGCCGGCCTGTTTCAGTCGAGAGAAGTCCTCAACATTCCGGTCATCGGCATAACCGAAGCGTCGATGCACGTGGCGTGTCTCATGGGACGGAGTTTTGGGCTCATAACGCCGAATGAGAAGATGATACCGCATTTCGAGGAACTGGTGGCCAGGTACGGGCTGAAGGACAGACTTGCCGGCATCCAATACACCGAGTTCAAAATACCGGAACTGGGCAAGGTATTCGAGGACTCGGCGTTGCAGCAAAAACAGCTCGCCGAATTCAGATTAGGCGCCGGCAAGGTGATCGAGGCAGGGGCCGAGGTGATCGTGCCGATCGGGGGCATCGCCGGCCTGTTCCTCGCCAGGTCAGGACTGAAGAGCATCGACCGCGTGCCCGTCGTTGATACCATAAGCGTGGCCATCGCCATGGCTGAGATGATGGTGACCTTGAACAGAGTCACCGGCAGCTTCGTCAGCCGCCGGCTCAGCTTCGCCCGCCCCCCCGAAGAAATCCTGCAGCGGGTCCGGGCGGACTACGGCGTGGCCAATCCGACTAGCGCTGGATTACCTCCAGCATGAAGCCGCAGTCGGCCTCAGTATCGAAGAAGGCATAGCCGCCACCGCTTGGCCGCCAGCCACGCTGGACGACCCGGTAGCCTTTCTTGGCCATCTTCTCGACAACTTCGTCGATGTCTTTGACAAAGAAGGAAAAATGCTGGATGCCTTCCCCGTTCTTCTCCAGGAATTCCTTCTGCATGCAGTCGGAGATGGGTTCAATGAGCTCGATTTCGAGCTTGCCGACGTTGGCGAAGCTCATCTTGAGTTTGACCTGCGCAGGTTTGTCCCAAGCTTCCCACCGCACGGTTGGCTCGGCATTCAGCGGACCGAATGGGCCGATGCCGATCTTGGCAAAGCCCCTTTTCGCCTTCTCGATGTCTTTAACGATGATACCGATTTGACCGAAATTGGTGAACAATGACTCTTCCGGCATGTTCTGCTCCTTCTTCTGTTTCAGTTCCACAAGTCCCGACCGACCAGACCCGCTATTTCGCCTCGAAGAAATTCCTTGGGCCGTCGACCAGCAAGGTGTCTATTACCTTCTGAGCGACCCCCATTTCCAGAAGCTGGGGGAAGACGACATTCTTAATATACAGGTAGCCGTGAGGGTTCATCTGTTGTCTTCTTGCCGGCGTCCCTATCGGCGAGTCGTTTGCCACGTGCCGGGCCAGCGACCAGTCGTGGGAGACACAGACGCGTCCGGCGAACCCGGCGTCGATAAGCGATTTGAGCGTCCGCGTGCGAGCGAGGGGACTCGGGACCTGACCCGGATACCGGTCAAGCCCCAGGAAACACCCCTGGTCAAGAATCCAGAACAGGTACTCCAGGTCGGTGGTGTCGTTCGAATGGTCCAGCTTGACCCGGTTCAGAGGCACCCCCTCTTCTTTGAGAATGGCAATCTGCTGACGCCCCACCTGTCCCGGCGAGTAGGAATGCAACATGATGGGCAACCCGGTCTGATGGTGGGCGCGGGCAACGGCCCTGAGGACGGTCTCCTCTCCGGGCAAGACGCCCGACATGTCGCTGGCCCCCTTCAACACACCGGCCTTGACCTTGGTTCCTTCGATACCCTCCTCGACGTCCCGGACGAAGCCCTTGGCCAGTCGTTCCACCGAAGCGCCGCTTATGAAGCGCGGTTTCTCGGTCCACCACCCGGTGCAGGCAACAATATTAACGCCGGTGCGTTGCGAGGCATCCACCAGCACTCTTACGTCACGGCCCAAGTCCAGAGTGGTAGCATCAACGACGGTCATCACGCCCGCCGGCTTTCGCCTTGTTCAGTCCCTCGATCACATGGCCCATGTAGCCATCCTCCAGGAACTCAGGAAAATTCTGGGGGATGCCGGCATTGGAACTCAAGACGTGTTCGTGGGCAAGCGTGACACCCAGTTTGGAGGTATCAATCGGTCCGAGCACCGTGTTTACCATGGTCATCGACACTATCTCCTTTCCAACAGGGTCAGTTACCAACTCCGCCGTGTTAACAGGGCGCCCCCGTCCACCGGGAGCACAACGCCGGTGATCCACCGGGCCTCGTCGCTGTTGAGGAAGACCGCTGCCCAGCCGATGTCCCAACCGGTACCCTCCGTCTGCAACGGAGTTGACTTCCACCGGGCCTCCCGGCCCTCGGGAGTGAGTCCGCCGGCCACCATCGGCGTGTAGACCATACCGGGGACGATGCAGTTCACACGGATGTGCTCCGCGGCGTGAGATGACGCCATGGCCTGGGTGAGGCCGATGACGGCGGCTTTGGACGTGGAATAGGCATCCATTCCCCGCGGGCGCAGAGCGGCCACGGATGAGATGTTGGTTATCGATCCTCCGCCCCCCTTTACCATCTCGGGGATGGCGCTGCGGCCCATCAGCACCATGCTTCTTAGATTCACATTCATGACCTGGTCCCATTCGTCCAGCTTGGAGCTGACGACCGTCCCGGTATGGTCGATACCGACATTATTGTGCAGTATGTCCAGCCGTCCGTACCGCTGCACCGCGGCGGCGACGATAGCGCGGCATTCCTCCAGCCTGGTCACATCGCCGGAGATCGTCGAAGCCTCGCCGCCTTCAGAGGTGATCATTTTCAGCGTCTCGTTCGCCCGCTCGAGCATCTGGTCAACCACAAGCACGCGCGCCCCTTCACGGGCAAAGAGAACCGCCGCCGCCTTGCCATTGCCCACTCCCGGGCCCCGTGAACCAGCGCCGGTGACGATGGCAACTTTCCCCTGCAGCCGCGGCTTGCGTTCCAACATGGCAGTCCTCCTTTCGCCTACGCCACTCTTATACTGGTTGACGACACAACGTGTCAACATGATGTATACTTGGCACACGCTCGGAATCCCTGTATTTCAGCCGGAATGGGGAGTTATGATATGGCAAAGACACGAGGACTGCTGCTGGCGAAGATGGACCCGCCGGTGGAACACGAAAAGCAGTGGAATACCTACTACAACAGTGTGCACGTGGCCGACCGCCTCGCCATACCGGGCTTCCTTTCCGCCCGCCGCTTCACGAAAGTGGAGGGTATCCCGAAGCAGTACGCCATCCCCGGGGACGCCAAGTATCTGGCGATCTACGATCTGGACAGCTTGCGCGTCCTGAAGGCCGAAGGGTACCGCCGGGTCTGGGACAAGGACCATGCCCAGCCTGCAGACAGTTTTGAATCTCAGATCTTCAAGTTGCCCAAATTCGGCCGCGGTATTTACGAGGAGATATTCCCCCGGAATGAGGACTACAAAGCACCGGACAGCAAGTTCGTACTGCTGGTAGGTCACGAGATCCCACGCGGCAGGAAAGCGGAATTCAATGCCTGGTACAACACCGAACACATCCCGACCTTGCTGGGAGTCCCCGGCGTTCTGGCCATCCGGCGGTTCTTGATGGCCGAACGGGAGTACCCACCGATAGTAGACCGCGGCGGGATCCTCTCAACTTACCTGACCATCTGGGACGTCGCCGACAAAGCAGCGTTTGACACCGAGGCGTTCCGGAAGTCTGCCGCCTCCCCGTGGAGCCAGTGGGTTCGCAGTTGGTACACGCGCAAGATTTGCGCCCTGTACCAGCGAATCTATCCGCCGGGTTGATCGCCGCCGGGGCGGTCGAGGTCCCAGGGGGGATGAACCGGGCGGCAAGTGATACGCTGCCTTTCCGGCAATCGGTTACGGGCTGCGGCGCAGATGGCCGATCACGTCGGGGTTCAGCACTCTGACCGGTTCCCCACGAACGAAGGCCAGGATATCATCGATCGCATCGCCGAAAAAGGTTTCGTACGTTTCCCGGGTCACGTATCCCAGGTGCGGGGTCATCACCACATTTTCCATAGTCCGCAAAGGATGGTCCGGAGGCAGCGGTTCAGGATCAAAAACATCGACCCCTGCGCCAGCGATCGCCTCCGATCGCAGCGCTTCGATCAGGGCGGGCTCATCCACGATCGGCCCGCGGGAGGTATTGATGAGATAGGCGGTCGGTTTCATCAGTCCAAGCTCGCGCCGGCCGACAAGCCCCCGCGTGCGGTCACTAAGCTGAAGGTGAATCGAGACAACGTCCGACTTCGAAAACAACTCCTCTTTAGAGACCAGCCTGGCTGAAACCCGTCTTGCCCGCTCGTCCGTCAGGTTCTGGCTCCAGGCGATCACCGACATGCCGAAAGCATTTCCGATGGTCGCCATGTGTGAGCCAAGATTGCCCAGACCGAGCAAACCAAGGACTTTTCCTTTCAAGTCGGTGCCGATCGTGGTTTGCCAGTTCCCGTGGCGGACGGATTCACGCTCCTCGGGGATATGCCGGGCCAGGCACAGGATAAGGCCCCAGGCCAGCTCTGCCGTTGACGGCCCACCACCCCGCGTCCCGCACACCAGCACCCCAGCCGGGTAGCCGCGGCGAGATCGATCGCGGCGTTGCGCATCCCGGTGGAGACCAGTAGTCGCAGATCCGGGTAGACGCTGCAGCGTCTCGGGTCCAAACGGCGTTCGCTCTCTCATGGCCACCAGGACGTCATATCCCTGGAACGGCCTGCGCCAACCCATCGACCGAGCTTAGGTGATCGCGAAAGGCCAGAATCCCGGTCCCGTCGGGCATCTTGCTCCAGTCGGCCAGGCCGAGAGCCACCTGCTGGTAGTCGTCCAGAACGCGATCCTCATAACGTTCTCCTCCGTAAATGCTGTCACGCGCTTGCGGCCGCTCTTGCACCGGTACCGATGGATTCGGCGGCGAAATGCCCAGCGCCTACGCACCGGCCACCGTAATCCACACCCAGGCGGTGACAATGCCCAGAGCGGCTCCGGCGAACACCTGATAGGGAGTGTGGCCGACCAGCTCCCGGAGGTCGCTCTTGAGCTGGGTCATCGGCCGCCCCAGTCTTATTTCCTCAACGATCCGGTTTATGACGGTGGACTGGCGGCTTACTGCGTGCCGGACGCCGGTGGCGTCATACATCACGATCAACGCCAGGGCGGTGCTTATGGCAAAACTGACCGAGTCGGTTCCTTCTACCAAGCCAACGGCGGTGGCCAGGGCGCTGACGAGCGCCGAGTGAGCGCTGGGCATGCCGCCGCTGGCGAACAGGAACTTCGCCTGTATCGCCTTTCCCTGGAACATCGCCACGATGGTCTTGGCCACCTGGGCTAACGCCCAGGCGCAGGCCGAAGCGATCAGGACATGATTCGAGAGGACATCAACTAACATGATTCAGGCCAGCCGCTCCTCGAGTCGCCCCCAGTCTGCTTTCCCGTTCAGATGTGATGATCGAGCCAAACCCCAATATCTGCCAGCACCTGTTCGCGACCCGGCTCATTCAATATTTCGTGATAGAAGCCTTCGTAGTTCTTGATGGTCTTGTCCTTGGACTTCACCGATTCGTAGATCAGCGCGCAGCTGGCCGTATTGGACAAACGGTCTTCGGTTCCCTGCAGTACCAGGACGGGCAACTCATTCGCGGCCATTTTGGAGGGCAACGACCGCTCGATCATATTAAGAAGCTCCGCCCCCAACCGGGCCCGAACCCGGCCCCGGTACACTAGCGGGTCACTCACATAAGCGGCGACCACCCGCTCGTCGCGGCTGATCGCTGAGGCGTCGATGAGGGCAACCCCCATCTTGGGAAGAATGGCCGACAGGATCCGGGCCACCGCGATGCTGACGCTCGTGACACTCGAGCCCGGCTTCGCGACTGCGGCGCTGAGCACGCATCCGGCGACATCCCTCTGATGATCGGCGGCATAGGCCACGGCGATGGTCCCGCCCACGCTATGCCCGAAGAGGAACAGGGGTTTGCCGGGGTATCGCTGACTCACCAAGATTCGAAACGCGTCCAAGTCATCGGTGAAATCCCGGAACCGGTCCACGTAGCCACGAAGGCCTTCCGACTTGCCGTGCCCCCGCAAGTCGAAGGAACAGACGGCAACGCCACGAGGCACAAGACTTCTGGCGAGACTATTGTAGCGACCGCTGTGCTCGAACAGCCCGTGGACGACCAGCAGAACCGCCTTGACGTCTTTGGCCGGCAACCAGCTCTGCTGGTACAGGCGCACGTTATCCTTGCCCCGGAACCAGCTTTCTTCGTGCTGAATCTCTATCGGTACGTCTCCGGATTTACATCCAAAAATCGCCACGGCCAAGGGGCCGGAATTCGCTTGTTAACTCTAGCAGTTGGAGCGCCAGGCATCAAGTCGCCGTTTGTCCGGACGAGCCCAATCTGATAAGCTTTGGATTGTAGAAATGGAGAACATACGCAACTTCTGCATCACCGCCCACATCGACCACGGTAAATCCACCCTCGCTGACCGGATCCTCGAGCTGACGGGCGCTATTCACACGACCGATAATGCGCAGGTGCTTGACAGCATGGACCTGGAGCGAGAGCGCGGCATCACCATTAAGGCCAAGTCGGTACGCATGCTCTATCGCAGCGGCAACGGTCAGGAGTACGTGCTGAATCTGATCGACACGCCGGGGCACGTTGACTTCAACTACGAGGTTTCCCGAAGCTTCAAGGCGTGCGAGGGTGCGGTGTTGCTGGTTGATGCCTCACAGGGGGTCGAAGCGCAGACGATCGCCAATGCGTATCTGGCAATCGATGCCGGCCTTGAGATCATTCCAGTCATCAACAAGATCGACCTCCCGGGAGCCATGATCGACGAGTGCCGGGTCCAACTCGAGGACCTGCTTGGCCCGCCCGGCCGCGACGCTCTACTCATCTCGGCCAAGGACGGCACCGGCGTTATCGAACTCCTGGAGGCGGTTGTCTCCAGAATTGCCCCGCCGGTGGGGTCCGCCGCTGACCCCCCGCAGGCCCTTATCTTTGACTCGTACTACGATGCCTATCGCGGCGTGATTTCCCACGTCAGGCTCTTTTCCGGCAGTCTGCACGCCGGTGACAAGATCATGATGAAGTCCACCACCAAAGTGTTCGAAGTCGTTGAAGTCGGCTATTTCATGCCTCAGGCGACGCGGTCAGAAACGCTGACCGCCGGCGAGGTTGGATACGTCGCAGCGTCGGTGAAGGACGTCGGAGACGTGCACGTCGGCGATACCATGGTTTCTCCGGAGCACCCGGAAACGCCGGTGATACCAGGCTTCCGAAGATCTCAGCCGATGGTTTTTTGCGGAATCTACCCGGTCAACAGCAGCGATTACGGAAAGCTCACCAAGGCACTCGAGAAATTCCAGCTTAACGATTCCTCTCTGGTCTACACCAAAGAGAGTTCCGCCGCCCTTGGACATGGCTACCGGCTGGGATTCATGGGTATGCTGCACATGGAGATTGCCAACGAGCGACTGAAACGCGAGTATGGTCAGGAGCTTATTGCCACCGTACCCTCAGTTGCCTACAAGATATACACGACGTCCGGCGAGGAGCTTACCATCGAGAACCCCTCCAAGTTCCCCGAGCCCCACACGATCGACCGGATCGAAGAGCCCATCATCAGGGCCCGTATCATAGTGCCCAACGAATTCGTCGGCGTGTGCATGGACCTGTCCGAAACCAAACGGGGCACCATGGTAAATATGGAACACCCGGACCGCAAGCGGGTGCTGCTGACCTACGACTTCCCCCTTGCCGAGATGATCACTGGCTACTTCGACAAGCTCAAGAGCGTGAGCCGAGGCTACGCCGACATGGACTACGAACTGGCCGGCTACCGCCGGGGTGATCTGGTTAAGGTAGACGTGCTGGTCAAAGGCAACCAGGTCGATGCCCTGTCTTTCATCTCCACGCGGGACAGCGCGGTGCCGCGGGCCAGGGTACTGATACACAAGCTGCGGAAGGTGATTCCCCGTCACCTTTTCGAGGTTCCCTTGCAGGCGGCCATCGGCGGGAAGGTCATCGCCCGGGAGGACATCGCTCCTATCCGCAAGGATGTTCTAGCCAAGTGCTACGGTGGAGACATCAGCCGTAAGCGGAAACTACTGGAGAAGCAGAAAGAAGGCAAGAAGAAGATGAAGATGGTGGGATCGGTGGAAGTCCCGCAGGAAGCATTCCTCTTACTGCTGAAGTCCGATGAGTAGCCGCCGGGGCCTATATGTCCACCTACCGTTTTGCGTCAGGAAATGCGACTACTGCGACTTCTATTCACTGGCCGGCAGGGAAGATTCCAAGGCGGCCTACACGGATGCAGTCCTGCGCGAGGCCTCCGCCTATGCGGGACAGGAATTTCAGACACTCTATCTGGGCGGCGGCACCCCTAGTCTGCTCGGGCCGGCACTTCTCGAGAGACTGGTAACGGGGCTTCGGAGTTCGCTCGACTTGTCCGGCCTTGTTGAAGCCAGCGTGGAAGTGAACCCCGATTCGGCAAGCCGCGATCTACTTATCGCCGCCATGAGAACCGGCATTAATCGGCTGTCGGTGGGCATCCAGTCGCTCGCCGACGGTGAACTTCAGAGCATCGGCAGAGTCCATGCCGCTGCCCAGGCCATCGAGACCGTGCGCCTGGGCAGAAGCCTTGGTTTTGCGTCCATCTCGGCAGACCTGATCGTAGGACTGCCCGGACAGACATGGCCTACGCTGCGGCACTCGCTGCAGACGCTCTTCGAGGTTGGCATTGACCATGTTTCTCTGTATTGCCTCTCCGTCGAGGAGGGCACGCCTCTGTCAGAAAGCGCACCGGCCAACCTTCCCTCAGACGACGCTCAGGCTGATCTATTCGAACTGGCGAGATCGCTGCTCACGTCCAGCGGATTCACCCATTACGAGATATCCAACTTTGCCCGCCGCGGGCACGAATGTCTCCACAACCTGGTGTACTGGCGCGGGGGCGAATACCTTGGGCTGGGGGCGGCGGCAGCCTCCCATCTTGACGGCAGACGGTTCAAGAACCGGGCCGACCTGGACGGATACATCCTCGCTCCCGGCAGTCAGATGGAGCAAGTCGAGTGTCTCAACCCGGTTGAAAAGGCATCGGAAGAAGCTATGCTGCGGCTCCGGCTGCTCGATGAGGGCCTGGACGTCACCGCTCTCGAGGCCAAGTTCGGCTGTGGCAACGTGGCGGGCCTGGCGGGCCGCCTCGCCAACCTGGCCCGCGGGGGGATGGTGGAGCGCGAGGGCACCAGATTCCGGCTCAGCCCAACACGTGTCCTGACGTCGAACCCGATTTTTACCGAGGTCATCTCCTCGGCCACCTGATATGCCGCAGTCATGCGGCGGGACCAGCGCCCCGTTTCCAAACATCACCGGAGCAGTCAATCAGACAAAGCGCTCCCTCCTCCCATCCGGTAAGCAAAGCTCGCAAAATAAGAAGGACGACAACAACGCGTAGTGATTACTCCAGTGCATGGGAACCCAATTGAACCGAATTCTTTCCACGCTTGGCTGCTGTCCGCAAATGGACTGGCGGAGTGCGGATTCGAAGAATGGTTGTTCGATCCGGGGATGATGTTCGGCTCGGACCGCAAGTGGTGGGGTGGTGGCGGCCCAAGGACCACGCCGCACGAAGGCCTGGACCTATGCTTCTTCCGGGTCGGACGATCGGCGACCCGCCGGCTCCTTGCCGGCGCGACGATACCGGCGGCCTTCGAAGGAGCTATTGTTCACATGTGCGATGACTACCTCGGCAAGACCATATTTGTGAAACACCCGGGCATCGCCGATGAAGACCGGCACCTCTTCACCATATACGGGCACACTCAGCCCGTCCGAGGCAAACCCGGATCGCGAGAAGTGAACGGTGGTGAGACAGTCGCTACCATCGCCGACTCAGGAGCGGGAAGCGCGGCGATTCCTTCTCATGTTCACATTTCAGCCGCGTGGATTTCAGACACCGTCCCCCCCACAACACTGGACTGGCAGCTCATCGGGAAGGTCGACGAAGTAAGGCTCATCGACCCCCTTTCCGTACTGTCTCTCCCGCATTCTATTGTCGCCTCCGGTACCATCGCTATCCCGATGCCGGAGGGACCACACCGGTCGACATGAGTCCCGGCGGGAACAGTAGCATCCGACCTTAGCATCCAGTCTAAATAATCATGTTTCGCCGCGGGCGGCAAAGGCAACAACGGAGGATGATGTTTTCGGATCAGCGAGCGTCGTCAAAAGTCACAGCCCTGATGATGCCGATGGTCGCCCCGGTGTCGTCAGTGGTGCAGGCGTCGCTGATGGAGATGACTCTCTTGATCCCGGATTCCGCGAGAAAGCTGTTCACACGGTCATCCAGTTGCCCAATCTCCCTGACCGTCTGGAAAACCTTGATCTCCGACGTGAAGGTCTTGACCTTTATCATGTCCCCTCCTTCCGATGGTCTTTAGCAAAATCATAGAGCGCCGCATTGCTCAAGTCAACCCATCCCAACAGGGGCGAATAACCGTGTGGCCGGGACGGCGCCGCGGCTTTCCCCCACCCCACTAGCCGCCACCCAATACGCGGATGATCTCGACCCTGTCGCCTGCCTGAAGAGGAGTGCTTCCCCACAGGTCCCTTTCGGCTATCTCGCCGTTCAACAAGACGATCACGGCGTCTTCCCGCAGTGTGTGGGATGCCAGAATCTCAAGAACAGTCGAACCTTCAGATGACTGCTCGGTCTCTCCGTTGACCGTAATCTGCATTCACTTCTCCATGTCGAGTAATCGACGAAAAGCGGATGGCCGATGGAACTGTATTATACGAATGGCGGCGGATGGCGGCAAGCCTGCTGTTGTTGTATAGTACTAGATACGAGTCGCGTTGGATACGAGACTACTCGATAATTGGAAGACAAGAACCGATATCGGTTTGTTATTCAGTCAACGGTAATTCTGGTTCGTAGCTGCATCGGCCTCATCTGGGCA
>CAVTJN010000022.1:0-91744 GCA_963735055.1 uncultured Chloroflexia bacterium
CCTGATGGCAGTTCCCGACAGGACAAAGACCACCGCGGCCAGGATCACCAGTGCGAAGGGTTGGCGAGCGACTGTCGAATATCGGTCAGCTGCGTCTTGGAGACGTCAAGCGGCGCCTTGGCGAGATGCGAGCGGTCAATGACCGGGGGCTGGCCGCTTTGACTCCCGGACAGACTGGTGACGAAGGCATAGTTGTCGAACCGGTCGGCGACCGAGTTGATCAACGTGCTGGGGTCAGACACCAGGACAGCCGTGCCCTGCCCGAGCTTGTACACGGCGGCCACGGCGAACGGACCTTTTGGCTCTCCCTCATCGTAGGCGGAGTTTTCGTTGGAATCGAGAAAACTGGAGGCGGAGGAGCGGGCCACGACCGCCGCGTCGGCAGCGCCAATCTATCACCGTGGCGTGGTTCATCAGCACTTCCTCGACCCCGTCTATTCTGGGGCTGAAATCGGTGATTATCGGGCAGCGCCGGATTCTTGTAGCAGAAGAGCGGGTCGAGCAGCGGGTCATGAGAAAAACGGGCTTCGATCCCCAGACTGGCCAGGACCTTATTCCCGTAGCCGAAGTCGTCCATCAGCAGCAGTGTCCCGCCGCCGGTCACAAATCGCTGTATCTCGGCCAGCTCAGGATCCGTATAGTCCAGGTAGGCGATGGCGATCAGCGTCCCGCGGGCCGGCATTGCCGTCCCCAGCGAGTCGATGCTGCTCGCCTGCGACTCCTGGGTGTATCGGCTGATCCCGTTCCACATCTCGTTGGCCGCCATGAAGTCCTGTACCGACGGGAAGAACCAGACACACACCAGCGAGATAATCAGCACCAGGATCCCCGACTATCGGCAAGAGCGTCGACGTCTTCATCGCTTGACCAGGTCCTTGACGGTGACTGCCAGCTGGCGGCTTCGCTCGACGTCTGCCGGCGGTGGGCCGGTAACGGGCGTACAGTACCCGTTCGAGCATCCGGGTGAGTGTCATGAACAGGATGACGGCCGGACCCAGGACCCGCCGCGTGTCCATGGCATACTCCCGCAACGTCTGCTGCGGTTTCAGCGCCGTCCCGGAGATCTTCGCCACCAGGTCGGCGGCCTGACGGTACCAGTAGGTGACCTGGCTCTCCGGTCCGCCGTCGCTCCCGCCCTGTCCTTGGGATGGCGCGACCGCTATCGCCTGAACGCCCGCTGTGGGTGTCGAACGGGGTTTCGAACGGCTGGCGTTGCCGGCGCTTCCCGGGCGCGGGACTTCCGAATCGCTTTCTCAACCGCCGGGGCAGATAGATAGCCCAACACCGCGATGATGATGACCAGGGCGCTCCCGTTTACCGCGTTCACCACCAGGATGGCGCGGGAGGCGGTGAGGGGGGCATGCCACGGCTCGGCCGGCGCCACCAGGACCGTGACGTCTTCATAGCCGACGATTCCGAGGTCGATGCCCCGGTTCACGATTCTGGCCGATAGGGCGCCGTCCGCCTGGCTCCTGACGTTGATATGAGACCGGCCGAAGGTCAATTCGACCGGAGTCCCCTCCAGCAAACCCAACTCCGAGTATAACCGGCCTTCGATCTTCAGCGTCCCCGGGACGATGATGAACCGGGGCAGGCGCAGGTCCAGTCGGGGGACGGCCCTGCTTACCGCCAGCGGGACGCTGGCCAGGGACGGAGCGTACCGTCCCGTGGCGGCGGCGGACACCGTTACGGTATGTATACCTTCGGTGGCCTCCGGCGGGATATCGAGGCGGAAGGTCGACCCGGCGGCCGCTACCGTCGTGGCGTCCGCCACCGGCTGGCCGTCCAGGTACACCTCAACTTCCCGCTTGGCGGGCGCCGGGGCTCCGGCATAGTCAAAGCGTATGTCCAGACCGGTGGGGCGGCCGGGATAGGCCCGGGCCTCCGGTTCGAGCTCAATCTTGGCCGGGTAGAACTGGACGCGGAGCCTGACCGCCGGGCTGAGCGACGCCAGGAGCCTGCCTTCGTCGGCCGCCTCGGGGCGGTACAGGGCCTCAACCGCTATTTCCGGCTGGTACCAGTATGGGATTTCCAGTTCACCCTGGAATTCACCGGCGGCATCCGTCACTACCGTGACGTTTGTCGACGAGTTCAGCAGGATGTCGACGTCTCTTTGGGCCAGCGGTCCGTGGGGGGAGGTGAGCGTCCCCTGGAAGCTGATCGTGTCGCCCACGAAACCCGTCATCGGCTCCAAAGACAGCACGATTTCCGTCCGGTCGGGTCGCTCCGCCACCGGCAAACGGGAAAGGTCGATGGCTTCGATCGCGGCCGCCAGCATCTGTCCGTAGAGGGCAACATTCTGCCGGACCCGGTCGATCCGGTCCAGGACCTCCCGGTATGACCCTTTCAGGTCGCTGCCGTCCGGCAGCGCGTCCACGTCGAACGCACGGCCGCCGGCGGTGACGGCGCGTTCGATCCGGGTCAGTTCGCCGCTGCGCCGCGGCGAGGTTGTTTGATATCCCGGCCGTAATGTCGGCGGCTTCATCGAGGCGCCGCTGCTCCAGCATCGTTCTTACCCGGTCCATATCCGGGTCCATTTGCGTCATCAGTCGGTTGAGACTGGTAGCGGACCCGGCGAAGTCGCCCGCCGCCGCTTCCAGGTTGAGCGGGACATTGGCCCACGGCGCCTTGCTCAGTATCTCCGCCGCGGCGTTGGCGTCCTTGAGTACAATGGCATCCAGGGCGCCGGCAAAGTACTGGAAGAGGGCCAGGCCGCTGAACACCGGCGTTACCGTCTCCGGGTTTTCGTGGGGCGTGGCTGCCAGCGCCGCCGTGGCGCCGGTCAGCAGCAGGGCGGCGCTGCCGGCTATCGCCATCACTCTGATCATTAGCCAACGCCTGCCACCGCTTCATGTTCCGGTCAGGATCTCCGCAACCTTGATCGCTACCACAACCATGAAAGCGGCGAAAAGGACGACGCCGATGGCATTGAGCGCCGCCCGGGCGCGCGGGTTGAGGTACACCTGCAGCAGGGTTAATGGCCAGGAAGGCGATCACGTTCAAAGTGAAATAGAGCGTGATGTCTTTCTGGCCGGCGAAGGCCAGGATGGCGTTGATGGCCGAGGCCGCCACCATCAGCCATATTATGTAGCGCCGGTACGTGCTCAAGACAGCACCTCGAGCACGATGCGGCCCTTCCCCTTCTTGAAGGTCTCCTCTTTGATTCGGATCGCCTTGCCCAGCGCCTCGCTCGACACCGCGGCCACGATTGAGGCAATCGGACTGCCCAGGCAGCGGTAGTACCAGGCGTCCTCGAAGTCGAGCCGGGCGCCGTCCACCTCGATCTCCACCCGGTCGGCGGCCAGACTGACGTTGACCGCGCTGGCGATATCGAGCACCCCGATCAGCAGGTAGCTGGCCGCCTGCTGGATCTCGTCGCCGGTGGGTCCGGGTTTGGTTTCGATCATGCCCACGTTGATGCTGCCGGGCGTGGCCACCGCGATCGCCATGTCGCCCGGGTTGGCGCCGTACCGGACGATCAGCCGTCCCGGGATGTTCTCTTTGAGCCATTGGACCGGCCGGTCGTCGCCGATCGGGATCAGCGCCTGCGGCCGGCCGCCCCGGCTGGCTGCGGGGAGATAGACCGCCTTGTTTTTCAAGCCCAGTTCTTCAATCAGCGCCGATGTATTCTCCATCCCCGTTCTCAGGATCAGCTGGCAGGCCTCCGGCGAGAGATAGGGGCGGGTGTTGGCCAGCGCAATGCAGGCGAAGCCGATCATGATGGCGGACAGGCCCATGGCGGTGAGCGGTACCGAAGAGACAACGAAATAGGAGACCGGCGCGAATATGGCGCCGGCCACACAAAGTGAAATCCCCAGTAACCGATACGGCCGGCCGCTCAACGTGACCCTCCAACCTCACCATTGGTCGACCAGACAGCGCAATCGAGGCAAGGGCAAGTCCGGGCGACGACAGGGACAATTCTACTGCCGGCCTTAGTTCGAGTCAATTGAGTATAATAGTACTCAACGTCGTGTACCGTTCCCCTGCCCTTGACCGTGTTCGCAGCATGACGTACTATGGGGCAACTGCAACTTGAGGTGCGCGGGACAAGGGGCGCCGGCGGGGCGCCGGAAATTGGGACAGACGCAAATCATGTGAGCATGGGACGCGGTCGTCTTTCGCGGCGCCGCGCCCGGTAAGAGGTTGGTAAGACGGGTCGTGTTAGGATCAAGGACGACATCAGTAAGGGGGAGGGTTAGGGAAGATGCGCAAAGCCCCATCCGTTTCCAGGGGTGATCGCATTCTGGCACGCATCGAGGTTGACCAACCAGGTGGATTGCCAAAGCCTGCGGTCGGGACTACTATCAGCGTTGTGATCCCCGCTTTGAACGAGAAAGAAGGTATTGCCCAGACAATCTCCAGCGTACCCATGGGCGAACTCGAGGAGATGGGGTACGGCGTTCAAGTCCTGGTGGTGGACAACGGCTCGACTGATGGCACGGCTGACTTGGCCATGAGGGCGGGGGCGGACGTGGTGTGCCAGCCGAAACGGGGATACGGGTCGGCGCTGAAGGCGGGGTTTGCTGAGGCCAGGGGCGACATCATTGTCACCGGCGACGCCGACGGCACGTACCCGCTTCACGACATCCCCCGGCTGGTCGGAGTGCTGGTAACTGAAAATCTCGATTTCTTGACTACAAATCGTTTCGCCCTGATGGACGAGGGGGCCATGTCCGGCCGCAACAGACTGGGTAATGCTGTCCTGAGTCTGGCAACAAGGGTGTTGTTTCGCATTGATCTCTTGGATTCGCAGTCCGGGATGTGGGTTTTCAGGAAGGTCCTGTTGAATCGGCTGTCGGTGGAATCGGATTCCATGGCCTTCTCGCAGGAGCTCAAAATAGAGGCCTGCTGCAGCTCAGGCTGCCGCTGGAAGGAAGTGCCCATTAACTACCGGCCTCGTCTGGGGAAGGTCAAGTTGAAGGTTTGGCGAGATGGGTTCGGCAACCTCTTCCAGTTGATCAGGAAGAGGGCTCGGTCCCGATTCACTATCGAGGGCCCCTCCGCAAATTGAAATTACGGACGTTTCGAGACGGTCTTGCCAATATGGTCTACCTTCTCAGGAAGAGGACTAGACGTTAGAAAATGCATGATCCGTATGTTTCGGTAGTGATCCCGACGCTGAACGCGGGAGGACTTGGTTGGTCGTTGCCTGGCAAGCCTCAATAGCCTGGAGTACCCGCGAGATAAGTTCGAAATCCTGATTATAGACGGCATGTCCACAGACCTCACGGCGGAAATCGCGCGTAAGCTGGGGGGCCAAAGTGGTGCCCAATCCAGGTATCAGAGTGGTGTCTGCGTGTAACCGCGGGTTAGAGGCAGCTCGTGGTCAATTGGTCGCATTCTCCGATGCCGATTGCGTGATGGGAAAGGGATGGCTTACAAATTGCGTCAAGTATTTCGGGGACGAAAGGGTTGCCGCAGTCGGGGGACCGAATCTTGTTCCCGCAGATGATAGTTCTTTCGCCAGGGCCACGGGTGTCATCTTCGATATGGCATTTGCCTGGGGAGGCGGCGCCCCGACGAGACAGTATTCGTGGGTTATTGAATCTCGGGCGCATGGCTCCAATGCAATCTATCGAACCAGCGCGCTGCGCGAAGTTATGCCGGTCGATGAAGCGATTCGGGAAGGCGAGGACGTTGTCATGAACGCAGCTCTTGAGCGGCTCGGGTACAAGCTGTTATATGTTCCCGATGTTGTGGTCTACCACTATCGCCGCACCACTCCGCGGTAGGTGGTGGCGCCAGATGCGTACATACGGATTGGCAAAAGTCATAATGCACCGGAAGATGAAGGGGACTGTAACCCCCGTTCAGGCTTTGCTGGGTATGAGTATTCCAATCGTGGTGGTCGGGGGGGCGGCTCTGGCAATATTTGATGTAGGTCTTGCCGCGTGGGGGTTGCTGGGACTCTTGTGGTAGGTACAATTGGGTCATTTCTCCTGGGTTTGGCCAAGTCGAAGTGCCTTGGGTGTGGCTGTTAGGATGCCCGTGGCAGTCGCGATGATGCCGACAGCCTGGTCATGGGGATTCCTGGGAGAGCTACTGAGGGGGAAGCGGTGAGGGCAGGAGAAGGTCGAGAATGAGAGTCTTGTTGCTGGCTCCTCCGTTTGTCCCCAGATTCATGCGCAATGCGCGCTGGGACGTCATTGGCATTGGTGGTAGTGACTGGTACCCCATCTACCTGGGCTATTGCACGGGTTTGCTGGAGAGAGAGGGGCATCAAACGAAGCTTCTCGATGCGCAGGTAGACAATCTAACTCATGAGGAGACCTATTCGGCGGTCCGAAGCTTCGGGCCCGATCTCACTGTCGTCTACTTTTCGTGGAAGAGCATGGACAATGACGGATGGCTGCCCAGAAGATAAAGGATCTTACCGGTAGCAGGATCATGTTTGTCGGCCCTTCAGCTTCGATCAGTCTCAGAAGCGGTACTGGAAAGATCGCCTGCCGTGGATTGCCTGGCTAGGGGCGAGTTCGATTTTGCTGTCTTGGAACTGGCCAACAAAGTCTCCCCCAATATGGTCAGAGGACTGGTCTGGAGAGACCCTGCGGGCAGAACATGCTCGAACCCGGAAAGACCCCCGGTGACTTCTGATGAACTCGATAAGCTCCCTTTCATAAGTGATGTCTACAGGCGTCACCTTAATATCAACAACTATCATCAGACGGGTCACCAGCATCCTTTTGTCGACATGTTTACTGGCAGGGGGTGTTCTTGGGGGCGATGCACTTTCTGCCTCTGGCCGGCTACCATCAACAAGGGTGGCACTTATCGCACGAGGAAGATTGAAGGCGTCATCGAAGAATTCAGATTCATTCGCTCAGAGATGCCCTACATCAAGGAAATATTTCTCCAGGACGACACTCTGCCGAAGGAGCGGGCCATCGAGCTTTCGGAGGCCATAATTGCCGCCGGGCTAATGGTATGCTGGAGTTGCTATTCCAGGGCCAACCTGGACCTGGCCACATTGAAGCTGATGAAGAAGGCAGGGTGCCGGACCATGCACGTCGGATTTGAAAGCTCGAATCCCGAGCTGCTCAAGTTGATGAAGAAGGGGGTCAGCGCCGCCGGAATGGAGGAATTTGCCCGCAACGCCAATAAGGCAGGCTTATATATAGTAGCTGATTTCCTGACGGGTCTCCCTGGTGAGACGGTGGAAACGATCAAGGCAACTGCGGCATGGGCGCGTAAACTCCCTGTCCAACGCTACACATTCAGCTTGCCCAAGCCGTATCCCGAAACTCCCCTCTATCTATGGCTCCAGGAACACAATTCTATCAAAGACGGGCACCCCAATTACCCCGGCCTATCGGCTGAGGATATTTATGAATGGAACAAGTGGTCTTACCGTCAGGTCTACATGAGCCCCGATTACTTCTTCCGGATGCTGACGAAGCCCAGAGAATGGGACCGCATTGCGAGGTCCGCGGTCCACGCTCTTCCTTACTTTCTGAACAAAGAACCGAGCGACTTTCGGAACCTTGAATGGTGATCTTCGGGCGGTGACTTGAGGACCCGATGAATTACATTTCCAGGTGCGAAGTCGAAATGGACCCCGAAGCCCCCCATGGGCAGAGGCGAGTGGCTCTTACGCTATCATTGCTTAGGACCTACGGAGTGAGGGCCAAATCGCTGACTTGACATAGGCTGTTCGGACGGCACATATACGGTAAGGATCGGCCAAGCTATCGGCGCGACCGATATTTACGGGATCGATCTAAGCGAGGATGCCCTAGAGAGAGCGCGTTCTCGTGGCATTCGGACCATTCGACTGGATGTTGACGGGACCATATTACCTTTTGGAGATGACCAAATCGATTTCATTTACTGTTCTGAGGTCATTGAGCACGTCTCTAACACCGATATGCTCATAGGCGAGATACGGAGGGTATTGAAGCCAAGAGGTTTTCTCGTCATCATGCACGCCCAATTTGGCATCTTGGGTCAACCGGGCAGTATTACTTATGGGATGGCAACCGATATACACAGAGGTCAGCTACTTAAAGTACTTCGGATCGCCGTTTGGATACAGCCGTGGCCATCCAGTGGGGCACGTACGGCTTTTACACTTGGGGCTCTCGACGAATTCTTGACTGACAACGGCTTGTCCTGACGAGAACCAAGGGGTGTGCTGCGTTGGAACACCCACTCCTTAGAGGTTTGGACTCAGTGTTGTCTTCGGTGTGTCCTGGTTTGGCGACGGGTTTGCTCTGCCTTTGCCGGAAGAGGGCGAGTCGCCTGAGACATAGATTCGGTTTAGTCGATCTATGAAGATTCTGATTGGCAGTGACCTGTTCTACCCAATTCTTTACACGGGTGGCGAAGTACATACCTTCAATGTCGCCCGCTGGCTCGTTAAATTCGGCCACGAGGTCACGGTCATTGCGGCTAAGACTGCCTTCAACGCTGAAGATATTGCCGGTCTGAAAGACCAAGAGACTGTGGACGGTGTGACAATTATCAGGACTCAAACTCCCTACAATCGTTCGGCTCTGTTCTAAGCTCAGTTGCTTCGATGAGAGAGATGTATTCGCTGGTAAAACATCGTATTATGCGAGGCGAGGCAGACGTGATTTTGGCGGTTAAGCCGCGAACATACCTACCGTTTTTCCTGGCAGCCCACGGGAAGGTCCCATGTGTTGCGCTCATCCACGACCTGTACACAAGGCGGTTTGTTGGCTGGGCAGGCTGGGCCTTGCAGACCTTCACGCTACGGCTGCGGTATGATCACATCCTGACTGTTTCGGACAGCGTCAAACAAAGACTATCAAAACACTTCCCTTCCGAACGGGTGAGTGTAGTCTACAATGGGATCAATTTGGATGATGTGGACTCCGTGACAGCAGAGCCCAAGAAAGCCAGCCAGGTTGTGTTTGTAGGGAACCTACAGCCCCACAAGAACATTATGGATGCCATCAGGGCTATCGAAGTGGCCCACGAGCAGATCAAGGGGATCGAACTCGATCATCGTCAGTACCGGAGGTCCTGAGGAGCCTCTGGTGAAAGCCGTATGTAAAGAGAAGCCGTTCATTAAGTATGTTGGCAGGGTTTCTGATTCTGAAAAGTTACGCTTGTTGAAGGAATCCTCTTTGCTTGTCCTACCGAGTTCGGCTGAAGGCTTCGGACTTGTGTTAATCGAGTCGCTGAGTTGTGGCACGCCCTTTGTGGCGTACGACATCCCCGCGGTGCGGGAAGTCTCCAATCTTACCAGGGGCGGGGTCTTGGTGTCTCATCGGGATTGGAATGCACTGGCACGCCAGATTGTCTCGTTGCTTAGAGATGTCCCAAGGGCATCAGGGCTCGCGAAAGACGGTCGCAGATATGTTGAGGACAACTTTACCTGGGAGCTAGTGGCGATGCGTCAACAGGAAGTGCTCCAGAGGTTGTCTCGACGGACGAGCGGCGAGAGGTCGCGAAGCTGACACCGTATGGCGATTAACGATTGGCCAATGGGTAGGTTCCTGACGCTGGTGATTTCGATCCAGTTGGCCGTATTGCTGGTGGTTGGAGCCGGGGCTATGGGCTTCCATCTGGCAGTTATCCACCAAGCGATTGCCTTTGCGTACCTGGGTTTCGTCCCTGGGTTTACACTTTTGCGAGTACTGAGGGTACACTCTTTGCCGTGGCGAGAGTCGTTGCCGTATGCGGTTGGTTTGAGCACGATGTGGGTGATGCTTATCGGGCTCATGACCAACATACTGGGCCATAATATTGGCATTAAGGCGCCCCTATCCTTGTGGCCAGCGACACTCAGCGTGGTCGGCTGCACATTGCTACTGGCATGGTTCGCCTATTGGAGGGATCGCGGGTTTGTCCCTTCCGCCCAGACTAGGCAATCGGCAGTTCCGTTGTATGTGGTCCTAGGGTTGGTATTGCTTCCTATCTTCAGTGTCCTTGGCATCGAGAGCGTTAATTATCTCCATAACGACTCTCTTCTCCTCGTAAATATCCTACTGATCGGTCTGGTCGCGCTAGCGATCGCTTTCAATAAGCTCATCCCATCGGCGCTGATTCCCTTGGCCGTACTTGCCGTCAGCGCTATCCCTGCTTTTTTCTATGTCGCTTCTGTCTTCTTATGTGCTGGGCAGCGACGTTGCTCACGAGCTATATCTAGCAAGAATTACCCAAGCGGGATCATATTGGAACCCCGGGGTGACTCCGGACAACTATAATGCGATGCTTTCTGTCACCATCCTACCAACCCTATATTCGAACTTTCTGGATATCGACATCAATTGGGTCTTCAAGATATTTTACCCCGTCCTGTTTTCTGTAACCGCCCTAGCGCTTTATGACATCTACAGGAATGAGCTCGGCGAAAGGTTTGCTTGGCTCTCCACGTTCTTCTTCATGGCGATACCTGTCTTTTACACAGTGATGACCAGTCTGATGAAACAACCGATAGCCGAGATATTCATGGCTCTTACTATGTTGGCGATGCTCAGCAAGAACCTTGGGCCGACGCCGAAGTTGATTATGATGATGGGCTTTGGTTTCTCAATGGTCGTGTCGCATTACGCCATATCCTACATATTCATGTTCATTCTTCTCGTCGCTTTTCTGGTCCAGCAGGCTCTAAAGATTCTTCGGAAGAGAGACCTGAGCATTCCCGGCACATCGGTCATGTTTCTGCCGCTGTTTGTTCTGATGAGTCTGGCATGGTATATGATCGCGCTGGAGCATCGCCATTTAACACGCTGGTGAGTACTGGGCAACATGTCTATTTCTCCCTCCTTGGCGGGGCCTCGATGGAGGGTAGTGATCCACTGATTCTTCGGCTTTTCGGCCTGGGCCGGATGCCTGCCGCATTCGATGAGGTGCAAAGGTATCTGTTCTTGCTGACCCAAGTTCTCATAGCGGTTGGCTTTGCCCACGAAGGGATATCCACGGATGCGGAAAAGGGCCACACGGCTGAGCGCCCCCTATTTCGCCCTCACAGTTCCGGCTATGGGCATGATTCTCGCGGCAATTATTGTTCCGGCAGTGTCAGCGTCGTGGAACATGACTCGGATTTACCACGTCGCCCTTTTTTCCCTTTCACCACTTGCCGTGATCGGCGGCGACCAGGTCTTGAAATGGGCTGAGGCCTCCTGATCCCCGTGGGAGGTTGCGTCTAAGTCAGGTCTCAGTGCTGGGGATCGTTGCTTCAGTTGTAGTTCTGCCGTACTTTGTGGTCAATACTGGGTTTATGCATGAAATTACCCGCGAGGTACCCAGTTCGATTTCGCTGGGAATAGACCGGATGTTAGCGGACAAACGGGCTGACCCATCACGAGCGGGCTATGGACTATATGTACATAGGGAGGAGGTGGCCAGCGCTCAATGGATAGCGGCCCATATGAGTACTGGCGGGGACTCCAAGATATTCACTGACCAAATGTACATAGTAGGCAATATTCCGCTCGTGGCATACGCTGGTGTTCCGAGCACTAGAATATTTGGTTTGCCTCCTAAAGATGTCACGATGACAAGCCACGACTACATCTATTACGGCTACATGCCGACAGTCGAGCACCGGCTAAAAGTGATTCCACCTGATTCGCAGGTTATCGAAACCATGCCTGAATTGGATCTACGCTCATTGACCGGAACCATGAGTAGAATCTACTCGAATGGAGCAAGCGAGATTTACCGGTAGATCATCGCGAGATTCGGCGGGATCGCGTTTGCGAGCGTCGAGCATTGGTTGGATGGTCAACCAGATCAGATTTATGAGCTTAACTGTGAGCGCTTGTGGGGAGACGTCACACCGAAACCCGGCGCAGTGATACATGAGAAATCGAAGCATCGCTCAAGTGACCGTTCGACTGAAGTCGGCAATCAAGCCCTTCCTGCCCTGGTGCATTGTGAGGCTGTCCAGCAGATCGCAGGCGAGAAGGCTGCGCAGAGGAAATGCCGCGAAATCGCTGGCACAGGTTTTTGGCACAGCCTACCGGTTGAATGAATGGGGTGGCACTCCGGGGCAGTACTTTTCCGGATCCGGCTCGGCTGATCCGTCGGTACTCGAATACGCCAGAACTATTAGAGGGTTCATAGCGAGCCATAACATAACGACCGTGGTGGATCTAGGCTGTGGAGATTTCAGGGTTGGAAATCAGATACAGACTCCGGGGGTGAGATATATAGGCGTTGACATTGTCCGGGACTTGGTGGAACGCAATCAAGCGCTGTACGGAACCGACAACAGGACGTTCAGGTGCATCGATATTTGCAAAGATGAGTTGCCTCGAGGCGAACTATGTCTCATTAGGCAAGTGCTGCAACATTTGTCCAATGAGGAGATTAAGCAGATATTGCAGAATGTGAGAGCATTCAGGTACGTCATTGTTACGGAACACTATCTACCCACTCGGATGGCCGTGGTCTATAATCGGGACAAGCCGCATGGTGCGGACACGAGACTCTGCGATAGGTCTGGCGTCTATCTTGATCGGCCCCCATTCAGCATACCTGTGAAACAAGTGTTGCTTGACACGGAGTTGAGGATCCCTCAGTTATACAAGGGAGAGAGACTGACTACGTTCCTCATTGAGGGTGAGTAGACGAATGAAGCACGCGGCCCAATGTAGTGATCAATCACATTTCCGAAGTTGATTGACCTCTACCACGGACTTTGAAGGAAAAGCGAAAAACAAGATGTATAAGCGTCTCTGGGAGCGGAGCGGCGACTACACGCGGTACACGGACTATACAGATGTTACCAGCCTCAAAAAGCTAGATTTCATCATGAAATGCTTATGGAAATGCGCTGAGGAGCGGAAAAGCGTACTCAGAGTCCTTGACTTGGGGTGCGGCTCCGGAAGCGTATCATTCCCCGCAGGCAGTTGCGGGTTCGACGTCACAGCGTTGGATGTGAATTCTTCGTTAATAGCCTCGTGCCGAAAGAGGAACAAGTTCTCAAATATCAATTTCGTATTGTGTGATGCGGAGTCGCTCGATCTGTCTGCAAAGTTTGACGCGATAATATGTTCAGAAGTACTTGAGCACGTAAGCAAACCAGAATCATTGGTTGCAGTCATTGATGAGCATCTTGATGAAGGTGGCGTGCTGATCTTGACGATCCCGAACGGATACAGCCTGTTGGAGTTGTTGGTCAGCAGACTCCTCAGCAAGGGAGGCAAGTCTCTGCGGACATTTGAGGCGCTAAGCAGACCATTCTATAGATTCGTCACTGGGGCTTCAGATTCATGTCCCTTTTCTTCGCCTACCCCGCATGTACAGTTCTTCTCTACTTGGAAGATTAACAGGTTACTCGCTAAGCACGGGTTTGTGATCGAAGAAATTCGCAATTCCAATCTGGGATTGTTCATACCTGGGGCAGGCAGAACAAGATGGCTGAAATCCACGGAGTGTAAAGTGGCTGATATTCTTCCACATCGTCTTGCCGGAGGTTGGTTCCTCCGGATTACCAAGGGCCCCGGAACGAGCTTGTGAACGCAATGTGCGAATCCTTAGAGGATGATAAGATGGCATTTCCTTTGTGCCTAGGTCACCAGGCACGGTCGATTGACAATGGCTCAGCCGAAATGAAGTGAGTTGTTCAATCACCCTCGATGCAATAATGGCTTAATGGTGGCGACATACTGAGTCCATTTTCTGCACGGCTTCTTTTCGCATAGTTTCGAACAAGATTACTACCGAGATTTGTGAGCCCCTCCCGAACTTGGTTCGGTCTCGGGTTTGAAGCAGAGGATTCAGTTCCCGCGTTCTTTCAGGATTCGCCGCAACCCGTTTGTCCTATTCTACTGGTTCGCCTCCTTGGTCGCGGGATTTGGGAGTCTTGCTCGTATTCTTGGTCACGATTCTCGACCCCAGTACAACTACACCAAGCGTTTGGGCAACAAGAAAGGCTATTCCAGCGCCTAGTATGCCAACTGACTGCAGAAGGAAGTAGCTGAGCATAATGGTGCATGTTGCCACGAACGCGGTCATCGCGATAGCACCTGTTGTCTTCATTTGCACCCTCTTCGACGCGATATATATGCTGTTGATGGCAGCGGGTATCGATGATAATGCCAGCAGCCGGAGAAGTTGTGCCGCGTTGGTGGAGTACTCTTTGCCGAACAGAAACAACAGCTTGTCAGCCAATAGCAAAACTGCGAGCACTGCTCCAGAGATGATGAAGGCAAGGAGCTTGAAACTAATCCTGATTCCGTGCGCCAACCTCTCTTGGTCGTAGGATCCTTCGGCTAGCAGCGAAGTTGATACCGCGGTTGGTATCAAGAGCAGGACTATCTCGATAGACCAGGCTATATAGAAATAGGCATTAGCCTCCGCGCCTAGGAGATTGATTACGAGGATTGGCAGAACTAAGCTGGGCAGGTACCAGAAGACATTGACTACGTAGTTGGCAAGGGAAAAACCGACCATTTTGCGCAGTGTATCAAGTCGAATAGTGAATGTCGGTCTGTACCCGGGATGGACGCGCGGCATGAACACGAAAATGCCAATACAAAACGTAAGAATGAGAGCCAATACCCACGAGGTGAACACACCTGACGACGACAAGAACGCGGTCAATGCTGCCAGCGGCAGGAATCTGGAGAACCCAAAGATCAACCCCGAATGGAGGGCAAAATTGGCCCGGCGGCTGGCGACGAAAACCTGCTGGGTCAATGTGCTCATGTTGAGGGCCGGGACGGAAATGACAAAGACGGCGAATAGGAAATAGTCCTTCTGAAGTGAGACCAGCGCAGGCGACCACAGCTTGATGCCCAATAGGAAAATGAGAGAACAGGCTGCAGACAACAAACCCTCTATCGTCAAGCAGGAATTGATGGTGTCTCTGGCTGCTTCTCCAGCTTCGGGCAAAAACCGCACAATGGCCACATCCAGTCCCAAGGTTGTGAGAAGAGCCAACAGCGTCATCGCGGAAACGGCCGCTGCCGCCTCTCCGAGACTCTGGGCAGGATATAACCTGGCGGCCACAATCCAGAACAGAAACCCAGTGCCTGCCATGGCAAGGTTAGCGAGCATGATGTAGACCGCATTGCGGTAGAGCAGCGAGCGGAGGACTATGCTCAACCCCGCTCTCCGCGGTGAGTCCGGGGAAATGCCTTTCCGTGTGTCCTTCACTCCACGCATTGCCTCAGTGTATCTGACGGGTCTTGACTCTGACAAATGCCGTCGAGCGACAAATGTGGTGGCAGGTAGCGATCCGCGCACAGGCTACCATCTTCCTGGTTGCAGCCACGCTGGTGCCTCGGCGCTGTCGTGCGTTTCGTTTACTAGGATGTTTCGGCTCGGCAGGACGAGAGAATCCCTAGCTCATCGTATGCTAGTACAACCATTCAGGTTGTGGCTACTTGATCGGGACAACACCGGCCCAGCCAAGCTGTTGCTGGACGTAGAGGCCGTCACTGGATTGCTTGACGACCCAGAAACCGGTGGAAGGAGCGTAGACGACGAAGTCGGTCTTACCGTCACCGTCGTAGTCTCCGGGTAAAGCGACAACACCGGCCCAGCCAAGCTGTTGCTGGACGTAGAGGCCGTCACTGGATTGTTTGACGACCCAGAAGCCACTGGTGGGGTCGTACACGGCGAAGTCGGCCTTGCCGTCACCATCGTAGTCTCCAGGTACAGTGGCAACACCGGCCCAGCCAAGCTGTTGCTGGACGTAGAGGCCGTCACTGGATTGCTTGACGACCCAGAAACCGGTGGAAGGAGCGTAGACGACGAAGTCGGTCTTACCGTCACCGTCGTAGTCTCCAGGTTCAGCGACAACACCGGCCCAGCCAAGCTGTTGCTGGACGTAGAGGCCGTCACTGGATTGTTTGACGACCCAGAAGCCACTGGTGGGGTCGTACACGGCGAAGTCGGCCTTGCCGTCACCATCGTAGTCTCCAGGTACAGTGGCAACACCGGCCCAGCCAAGCTGTTGCTGGACGTAGAGGCCGTCACTGGATTGTTTGACGACCCAGAAGCCACTGGTGGGGTCGTACACGGCGAAGTCGGCCTTGCCGTCACCGTCGTAGTCTCCAGGTTCAGTGACAACACCGGCCCAGCCAAGCTGTTGCTGGACGTAGACGCCATCGCTGGACTGTTTGACGACCCAGAAGCCAGTGGAAGGAGCGTATACGGCGAAGTCCGCCTTGCCATCTCCTTCGAAGTCGGTTGTTGTCGCCAGGTTGAGAATGGAGCTGGTGGCCGAGGCAAGGCCAGCCCCGGTCGCTATCAGCATATAGCCTGCACCGGGCTTGTCGATGCTGAGTCCCCGAAAGGCCGCCATTCCACTAAGCGCCTGGACAGTGGCGTTGCCGGAAAGCACCGCACCAATCGTGCCGGTACCCGGGGCTATGCTTAGCGTTATGTTAGCGCTCGAAGGGGTCGCGGTATTGCCAAGACTATCCTGCACGGTCACCACCGGCTGGGCCGAAAATGCAGCACCAGGGGTGTTGCTCCTACTTGGCTGGGCTGTAAACGCGAGCTGTGCGGGCGGTCCAGCGGGAACGTCGAACGCGATGCTAGAACTTGAGACCAGTCCCGGACTGGCGGCGGTCAGTGTATATCCGTTGCCAGCCTTGTCAATACTTAGCTCGCTGAAAGTCGCCACGCCGTTCACCCCGCTCACCGTCGTATTGCCTGACAACGCAGCCCCGGCCGTACCTGTAGCCGTAGTAATCGCTACGGTGACGGTGGCGTTCGACGTGGTGACAGTATTACCGCTGGCGTCCTGGACCGCGCACACTGGCTGAGCTGCAAAAGCAACGCCGGCCGTGTTGTTGGCGCTCGGTTGCGCGGTGAAAACAAGCTTCGCGGCGGTACCCGGTACAAGGTTGTTTGCCTTTGGGCTGCCTAACCCCGTCACAGATCGTAGCCGGCGCCAGCAGGCAAACCGTTGCTGCCCGTCGTGATGTCATGATAGTTCCGTGCATACGCTTGGCTAGACGAGGCTTTTGAATAGACCGACGACACGCCGCTCTGGCCGTCGAGGGCAAAAAGCCCCGCCCAGCAAGGCGCGGAAAGGCTGGTGCCTCCAGTCTGCTACCCAGTTTGGCGACCACTCGCTACAGTAGACCGCGACTCCGGTACTCGGATTGGCGTCGAATGCTACGTCCGGCACGCCCCGGTTGCCCGCCGTCTGAAATCCGGCCTGATAGTCGGGTCTGGTCACGTAGGCGCTCGTACCGCCGCCCGAGCCTGACCAGGCCGACTCACTAACATAGGTACCGTCGGAAGTTACGTTCAAAGTCGTACCGCCAACCCCGGTCACATAGGCCGATACCGCAGGCCACATGACGCCGGCGCCGTAGTCACCCGACGCGGCCACGTAGGTGACACCAGGGTGGTTGAAGTACGAATCGGTGTCAATGGCCTCGGTAGGCCACTCGGCGCCCCCCCACTCATGGAAACCACATCGGCTCCATTTGCGGTCGCGTAGTCAACGGCCGCAAGCATGTCGGTGCCGGAGTTGCTCAGAGCGGCGACCAATAGGATATTCGCCGCTGGGGCAATGGCATGTGCCCACTCGACGTCCAGGGCGGTCTCGAGGGCCCACCCGTTACTAATTGGCGGAACGCCGCCGGGGTAGACAACCGTCAAATTCGCTGACGCCAAGCCGAATTGGGCATTGAAGATCGCCAAGTCCTCCGCCATGTTCGGGTTTCCGAACGCGACGACGATGGCGATGGTCTTGCCCTCCCCGTTGCTGCCCAGCAAGTCGATGCCGTAGGCTTTCCGTATTTGGGCCGGATGGAGCCCTGAGATCACAAACGGCGCCAAACCGGCGGGAGGGGTTAGGACAACTATGGGGTTGTGAGCCGTCCACTCGGGAGGAGGGCCCGGCGGAGCGAGCGGTGCGCCAAGTGACATGGAGGGCACAAACAAGGCTGCAAGAACAGCAAGCACCCCGATGCATTGCACTACCATGGAGAATTCATTGCGAAAGGGTCTAGAGATCATTGAACCCGGGCTTCTCCGCGGCGCTTATCCCCGTTTTCGGATGGGCTACTCGAAATCGTCCAACTGGGCGACTGGCAGCAGCTCTGGCGGTAAACAATATTGCAGACAGTCCAATGCAAACGCAGACAACTCCACAACTATCTCTAGCTATCTTTGCTGGCCTGACATAGCCCAGTTTCCACTATATTCTATCATGCGACGTGACAAGCTTGAAATCGGAGTCGGCTAGCTACATCTCTCCTTATTATGTCATGAGGCTCGTCAACCGAATGGGCCCCGCCCGTCAGCGCCTTACCGGGCATGCCATGGACATTACAAGTCCGGATATGGTTCTTGAATCGTGATGGTCTCGTCGTACTAGCTTA
The DNA here is from genome assembly GCA_963735055.1 of uncultured Chloroflexia bacterium. GTDB lineage: Bacteria > Chloroflexota > Dehalococcoidia > Dehalococcoidales > UBA2162 > JBBITI01. Next base: position 18,270 of record CAVTJN010000022.1, read on the forward strand.
TGTGTTGATTTCATCGCTCACGATTGCCAGTAAACTCGAACTGCGGACGCACGAACTAGTCGCTCTCGGGCCTTCGGCGTTGTGCCTCTGAGACATCACAGCGCGACCTCTTCCTTGTGAAATGAGCTAGGGGCGGGCGGTCGGCCCGTCCCTAGCTCATCGTATGCTAGTACAACCATTCAGGTTGTGGCTACTTGATCGGGACAACACCGGCCCAGCCAAGCTGTTGCTGGACGTAGAGGCCGTCACTGGATTGCTTGACGACCCAGAAACCGGTGGAAGAAGCGTAGACGACGAAGTCGGTCTTACCGTCACCGTCGTAGTCTCCGGGTAAAGCGACAACACCGGCCCAGCCAAGCTGTTGCTGGACGTAGAGGCCGTCACTGGATTGTTTGACGACCCAGAAGCCACTGGTGGGGTCGTACACGGCGAAGTCGGCCTTGCCGTCACCATCGTAGTCTCCAGGTACAGTGGCAACACCGGCCCAGCCAAGCTGTTGCTGGACGTAGAGGCCGTCACTGGATTGCTTGACGACCCAGAAACCGGTGGAAGGAGCGTAGACGACGAAGTCGGTCTTACCGTCACCGTCGTAGTCTCCGGGTAAAGCGACAACACCGGCCCAGCCAAGCTGTTGCTGGACGTAGAGGCCGTCACTGGATTGTTTGACGACCCAGAAGCCACTGGTGGGGTCGTACACGGCGAAGTCGGCCTTGCCGTCACCATCGTAGTCTCCAGGTACAGTGGCAACACCGGCCCAGCCAAGCTGTTGCTGGACGTAGAGGCCGTCACTGGATTGTTTGACGACCCAGAAACCAGTGGTGGAGTCGTACACGACGAAGTCGGCCTTGCCATCTCCGTCGAAATCTCCACCTGTGACATTGGCGGTTGCCCAGCCAAGCTGTTGCTGGACGTAGAGGCCATCGCTGGACTGTTTGACGACCCAGAAGCCAGTGGAAGGATCGTATACGGCGAAGTCCGTCTTCCCGTCCCCATCGAAGTCCGCTACCGTGCCTCCGAGGGTTCTGAACGTGAACGGCGTTGACCAGGCGGAAGGTCCGACGCCGTTGACGGCGTTGACCTGCCAGCTATAGGTGGTGCCGCGTGCCAGTGTGCTGGCCGGGATGGTGTACGTTGCGACAGCGATGCCGGTGAGGTTGATGATGGGTAACGCAGCGCCGCTGGCCGTTACCTGCAGCCCGTAGGAGGTCGCCCCGCTTACGGCGCCCCAGGTGAGGACGATGTTGGCCGAAGCATTTGCAGAACTGCCGCTGGCCGGGGACACCAGTATCGGAGCGCTTGGTGCAACCGGCGCGGTAACTGTCAAGGCACGGGCCGCCGAGAAAGCTGATGTGCCGCGCTCATTGGTGGCGCTTACCTGCCAGGTGTAGGCGCCTGCAGCTAGTAGCTGACTCGGTAGATTGATATTGGATGCGATCAGGCCCGGCATATTGACTGTCACGGTGGCGCCGGAGAGTACCTGCAGTGTGTAGGAAGTGGCGCCCGCCACGGCGCCCCAGGTGAACGGAGTGGGCAAGGTGTTGCTCACGGTGGCGCCGGCGGTGGGTGAGGCAGCAGCCGGCACAGCGGGAAGGCCAGGAACCAGTGAACCCGCAACTGAGACATTGTTGGAGGTGGAACTGCCCGTATTGTTGAAGGCCGTCACTGCATAGTGGTAGCTTGCTCCGCCTGTGACGGTGCCATCGATGAAGCTCGTTGCGTTTGCCGGCACCGTGGCGATGACGGAAAAAGTCCCGCCTGTAAGACCATCGGCGCGCTGGATCCGGAAGCCGACCTCGTTGCTCGGGTTGCCCAGGTTAGCCGAGGTTGCCGGGGTCGGATCCGTCCAGGTAGACCTGGTTGCCTCCAGCAGTCGTCACGGCTACGCCGGTTGGCGCCGCGGGCGCTGTGCTCGGGGTCATGAATACCATCGGGCGCATCATGTCGTTCTCTTCATGGCTCAGGATATGGCAGTGCCAGACGTACTCCTAGCCGAAGTTGGTCAGCTGGTTGGTGATCGAGGTAAGCGCGCCGCCAGGGAGTAAGGTTGGTGAAGACTCATGGTGGAGCCGATCGGCTCTGCCGGCGAGAGCGGACGGATGCTGTCGGGCAGGCCGAAGGGTAGCTTGGGAGCGACGGGCCGCGCCGCCACAACCAGGACTTCGAACGGGTTAATCCTGACCGTTTCTCTCCAGCCCAGTTCATTGGGATCGGGCGGTCTGATGACGCCGTCGATGCCGATGCGGTTGATTACCTGGAGGTCAAACAGGTGCCAGTGGAGCGGATGCGAATCGACATTCATGAGGGCGCCTATGCTCCAGATTTGGGTGCCGTCACCGGCCACCGGGAGTCCGACCGTGAGTGAGTCCTGCCAGATCTCGGTGACCGGGTCGACATAGAAGAAAGGGGTCAGGTTCGTTCCCTGCTTGACCGACAGCCTGCCGTAGTACCGCTCAAAGGCCCCGTGATTACCTTTACGTTGAGGGTGTAGTTGAGAGTGTTGGTCAAGGTGGCATAAGCGGCAGCCGTATTCGTCGCGCCGCCGCCCACAAAGGTGACCTGCGGGGCGGTGGTGTAACCGGTGCCGGGCGAGGTAACGGTGATGTCGCCGAGCAGGCCGGTGGTCAAGGTATTATTGATAGCCACGGCTGTGGCGCCGGTACCGGTAGTATCTCCAACAGCGTCGGTGAATGTTACCGTAGGCGGGGTGATGTAGCCAGAACCGGCATTGGTGACGTTGATACCGCCGACACCCAGCATGGCGGTAGCGGTAGCCTGTACCGCGCCGGCGCCGCCGCCGGAGAAGGTGATGGTGGGAGGCGTCGTGTAGCCGCCGCCGGGGTTAACGATCGTAACGCCGGCGACGGAATTGCCTCGCCGGTTGGTCGGGAATCGGGTTGAGTGCCATGACTGGCGCGAGGACAGCTCCCGAGCCGCCGCCGCCGGTCACGGTAATGGTGGGCGGTTGCGTGAGATTAGTGTAGCTTCCGGGGGTTACCAGGGTAACCGCGCCGATGCCCAGGTACGACGTAGCCGTAGCTGTACTGCCCCCGGCGGGCGGGGCGGAAAGGGTTACGGTCGGGGGCGCGTTGTAGGTCAGCCGGGGGCGGTAACGGTGAAGGCCGTGCCTATCAGGGCACTGCCTGTGCCAGTGTGCCGCCGCTTGATTCGGAGCTGAAATGGTCACGTCAGGGGGATAAGTATAGCCGGAACCGCCAGTGATTACGTCGATTCGGACGACGGCACCGACCTGGGCTACTGCCCGGGCGGTAGCACCGGAGCCGCCGCCGCCGCTGATGGTGACGGTGGGGGTAGAGGTATAGCCGGTGCCGGCGTTGGCAACAAGAATCCCGGTGACCGATCCCTGCGGGGCCATGTTGACCGAAGCTGTAGCCCCCGATCCACCGCCGCCGGAAAGAAGGACCGAGGGTACCGAGGTATAGTAGCCGTTGCCCTTGGCAGTGACGACGACGGAGGCGACACCCTGGGGAGAAGCCGCCGGAGAGAAGTCGGTGTCCACTAATCTCACGTAGTCGTCCGGATAGCTGGTGCCGAAGGCCGCGTTGTAGGCAGACTGGGGCACGATCGGTGGAGGTTGGGTAGCCCTGTACGCTGCCGGTAGTCCGGTGTTCAGCGGGGCGCTGTTGAAGGGGACCGGGGTGGCCACAGCAACACGTATCTGCATGATGGTGCGAGTGTTCGGTCCGTAGCCCGCCAGCGTGGTTGGCGCTCCGCCCACTATGCTCTGGTCCGGGTCCCCGGTGTAGTAATCGTTGCGCACATCAAACAGGGGTACCGGGGCCGGTGCGTCACTGTACAGGATGAGGGTCTTGCCGGCATAGGCGGAGAAGTCCACGATGACATCCGCCCGTTCCGCCGGCGCGAGGAACAGGGATTTCTTGGTGACGTTGTTCCAGGTGGCATTCTTGTTGTTATGCTGATATCCTATCGGGCTCGGCGGTATTACGGCGGGTTGAGGTAGAAAGCCGCCTTCATTGCCGATGAGGATCCAGCTCGGGCCCATGTAAGCTCGGGTCGGGAACGCCGCCGAGCTCGTCCGTCCAGGATATCAGATACCTGATTCTGCCCGTCGGTGGCCAGCACCCAGTCCACAGGGAAAGGATATGCCGGATTGACCACCGCCGGCACCATGGCGACATCACTCAGGACGCTGCCGATAGCCGCCGCGCCGGTGCCGCCGCCGCCCGAAATGGTGATGGTCGGGTTGACGATCGGGCCGGATGAGGCCGTGCCGGGGGTGGTGACCGAGATGCCGACCACGCCCAGCAGTGCCGTTGCCGATGCCCCCGTTCCGCCGCCGCCGCTAAGGGTTACGGTTGGAACCGAGGTAAAGCCGGTACCTTGCGTCATTACCAGTATGCTGGAAACGCTGGTCCCGGTCAGTATCGCCGCGCCGGAAGCACCGATGCCGCCGCCACCAGTTATGGTGACGGAGGGGGCGGAGGTGTAGCCGGTACCGCCGACAACGTTGAAGCTGACGACGCCGAGCGATGCGGTAGCAGCGGCGCCGGTGACGCTGCCGCCGCTGATGCCGACGGTTGGCACTGACGTATAGCCGCTGCCGGAGGCGGTAACGCCGATGGTCAGCGGGGCCGCCTCGAACCAGGAAAGGTTCCAGACCCGGTCATCGCCGGCGCTAAGGATGCGGAAGCGGTAGGCCTGCGGGCTGGACCGTCACCGTGGGGTAGGCCGTGCCGTTCACCACCGGTGTGTCGAAGAAGGTCTCGCCGGTCACAGATACATTCGGCGTCGCCGGGCATTTGCGGCGGCTCGAGTGCCGCCGGCGACATAGTACGGGTTGGCTACCGGGCCGTTTAAGATGCCGATGGCGCCGAACCAGGGACCGTAGTCCCATCTGCCCATGGCCGTTACACCGGCTCGGGCAAACGGGTTCTGGTTGGGCATGTAGACATGCGGGTACCAGAGGTTGCCCATGCCGCCCCATTTTGTGGTATCCCAGGTGGGGTCCTGGGCGGCCAACTGGGAAGCGAATGTTCCGTTGGCATTGGTGTATGGAGTAGTGGTGTCGGGTACAAAGGTCTTGTCCTGGATGACCAGGGGTATCTGGGTTGCGGGTATGGTCCCGGCAGGAACAACGGTGCTGGTGCCGGGAATTGTGCCGCCGTTGATCAGGGTCTGCTCGGTAGGGTCGGTAACCAGGTAACCGGCAGCCAGGCCGTCATAGACGTTCAGGCGGGTGATGCCCAGCGCATGGTCATGATAGAACATGAGGCGGGCGCTCTGCCGTTGGTATAGTAGAAGGTGACCGAACCGCCGGGCGAGACCGGCATATCGGGCACGTCCGCCGCGCTGGCGCCCTTGGGATATGTGGCGGGACCGTGGACTGCAGGTTCGGGGCGACCCACTGGTGCGGTGTGCCGTCACTGATCCAGGGAGTAACGCCGCCATGAAGATGGATCGTGGCCCGGTTGGTCGGATAGACCTCGGTACCGCGGTTCGGACCGGTGCCGGCGCCCATGATAGTGGTATCCACCGGCAGGAACAGGTGCCGCCGGAGGTCGGTTGTCGGCAGCAGGTTGGTGAACTTTATCCTGACCGGCCGGTCCCCGGTGGCGACGATGATTGGCCCAAGGTATTGTACCGGGTCTGGCGCCACTGTGTTGACACCGGCTGCGGTGCCGTTGTTGAGCTGCACGTAGCCGCGCAACGTGGTCGGCGGCAGGTCCGAGTGCATCTTCTCGGTGTACTGCACGACGCCTATTTCGTAGTAGTCGGAGCCGGGATAGGTAATGGTATCCGGGTGAGCCACCGGGATATACTGCCCGAGGTTGTTGGCGCCAGTCGGCCCAAGGCCGGGCAGACCATCGACAAACTTCCTCATGCCGGTGCCGGGAACTACGTTGCCGTTGGCATCAATAACCGGCAGCGGGCTATTGGCGAAGTTGCCCCAGACGCCGAAGTAGTCCGGAACGCCGCCGGGTGTAGGCACCAATGCCGCAGCCAGTCCCGTCCCACGATTCGCGGCTAACTGGGCGCGCGCGATTTTGAGTACTTTCGCGGCCTCCGCACGCTCCTTGTTATATTGCCTCATTGGCGTCATATTGGCGCTGGAAGCAAATCCAACCGATGCGTCCCACGATCCCGCGTCAGATTCCTGGTTCTTCGCCTGTACCTGGGCGACCGGCAATCCGGCTACTGAAAGAACCGTGGAGACGACCATAATCAGACATAGCAGTGGATAAACTAGTTTCTTCAAGTTCTACTCCTTGTACAGTCACGGGCCTCCCCATCGTCCTGGCGATGGTCGGAAGCGAACAGCCCAGTTTAGCGCAGCGATTTTCAGCTGCTGTCAAAGGCCATTACATTCGCCCCCTTCTGGGTGACTCTGCATATTATCCCGTTGTTGTTGTTTATGCAATTGGTGCACCTATTCTTGCCCTCGCATCCGGGCCGACAGATGTGTTAGTTAGCAGGTTCGGCCCTCGGTTGGCGGGGGACTATTGGCTTTGCAGTTTAGAGGATAGTCCATTCCGCGTTCGCGATGTCATTACGGATCAGTCCGCAACCATTACAAATTCGTTACATTTTTCGTCCATTATGACCATCGGGTTTCGCAATCACCTGGCGCGGCGGATACTATTGAGCGAAACCGTATCATTGATTATAATGTGATTGTTCTAAAACAAACAAACGCGAGGAGGCGGGCATGTTCAAGTTCTTCGGGATCTTTCTCGTGGTCCTTGCAGTGGGTCTGGCAGTCCTGCCCAGGTTTACCGACTGTCAGTCCCAGGGTAAGGCCATTGCCCTGGCCAATGGAAAGACCGTGCCCATGAAGTGCCACTGGACGGGAGTGGCTGAATTGGCGACCGCCGCGCCGCTTGCAGTGGTGGGCGTCATGATGGTGACCACTAAACGAAGAGTAAGTTTGACGCACCTCAGCGTTCTGGGTGTCGTGCTCGGCGGCGTCGCTGTTGCGCTGCCCAGCAAGCTGATCGGCGTTTGTGCCACACCTACCATGCTGTGTCATTCGGTGATGAGTCCGGGTCTGACAGTCGGCGGCTCTCTGGCAATCGCAACAGGGATCGTCGGTATTGTGCTGGCGCGTAAGGCTAGTCCCTAAAACCGTAGCGAGACGATATGCGTTTGCTGCGACTCGCCCTCAAGAATATTCGCGGGAGCGGATTCCGAAGTACGGCCATCTTCCTGTGTGTCATGGGCATAGCGGGGTTTCTGCTCGCCACCACCCTCGTCATCAAAGGTTCACAGAATAGCCTGGACTCAGGGATCAAGAGGCTGGGCGCTGACATCATCGTGGTGCCTCAAGGAGCCGAGGATGAGGTAGAGTCCGCTCTCCTCATGGGCAAGCCAACCACGGTCTGGATGCCGCAAGAGAATCTGAAGACGATCGCTGCCGTTTCCGGAGTGGAAAGGGTGTCTCCGCAGATCTATCTTGCTTCTCTCTATGGGGCCGCTTGCTGCGCCGTATCTGAGATGTTCATGGTGGTGTACGACCCGGCTACCGACTTCACGCTTACGCCGTGGCTCGAGAAGAAGTTGGGCAGGGGACTGGCAACAGGGGAAGTAATCGGGGGCACATACATCTTTGTCCCACCGGAGGAAAAGGGCATCAAGCTGTACGGCTACTTCACCACTCTCGAAGGTAATCTGGAAGCCACCGGGACCGGCATCGACCAGACCCTGTTTATGACAATAGACACTGCCGCGGGAGATGGCCAAGTCTTCGCTGACGACGGCCCAGGCGCCGCTGGTGATACCGGAAGGTAGTATCTCTGCCATCATGGTCAAGACGGTCCCGGGCGCCGACGTGCATCGGGTTGCCCTGGAGATTGTGCGTGATACCGTAAGGATGTACCCGATCGAAAGCCCGAAGCTGTTCGGTGAGTTCAGAAATCAGATGAACGGATTGCTGTGGGGATTCTTCGTGTTGACCATCGTTATCTGGGCTCTGGCGGCGATCATGATGGGCGTCAACTTCTCGATGGCGGCCAACGAACGCCGGCGGGAAATGGCAGTATTGCGGGCGGTGGGGGCCACACCGGGCTTCATTTTCAGGCTTGTCCTGACCGAGGCAGGTCTACTGGCCGCAGCCGGCGCAGTAGTGGGCATTGCCATAGCGGCGCTGGGACTCTTCATGTTCAAGGATATGATCGCCGGCTCACTGAAGATGCCGTTCCTGTTTCCCGGCGTTTCCTCCTTGGCGGGCCTGTTCGCCGGGGGGGTGGGGTTGGCGATTGTCACGGTCGGGTTGTCGGCGCTCGTCCCGGCTGTTCGACTCAGCAGGCAGGAACTGGCGATATCGATGAGGGAGTAGCCAATGCTGTCGTTCGACAATGTGACCAAGAGCTACAAACTGGATGAGAAGAACTCGATCTCGCCCGTACGCGAGGTTAGCTTGAGAGTCAAGCCTGGAGAACTGGTCATGATTGTCGGTCGCTCGGGCACCGGTAAGACGACTTTTCTCAATCTGGCCGCGGGGCTGGTCAAGCCCACTTCCGGACGCGTGTTGATTGAGGACGCCGACCTCGAGGGCATGACGCAGAGACAACTCTCTACGCTCAGGAGTCAGAAGTTGGGTTTCATCTTCCAGTTCCCCAGCCTCATTCCGGCTTTGACCATCATGGACAACGTGTGTTTGCCCTCCATTTTTGCCGGCAAGCAGTCGTTGGCCGGTTCAACAGAAAGGGCCAAAGAAGCTCCTGGGCCAACTCGGACTGTCGGCCAGAGCCGGGGTCTATCCGAGGCAACTCTCCGCCGGAGAGACAAAACGTGTGGTCCTGGCTCGTTCGCTCATAAATCGACCGCACCTGGTGCTGGCAGATGAGCCCACCAGCGACCTTGATGACCGTACCGAAAAAGAGGTCATGGCTCTGCTTCGGGAGATCAATTCAACCGGGGTCACCTTCTTGATCGTCACTCACAGCAGGCAACTCGTTCCTTTCGCCACAAGCGCTTTCGAGATGGAAGACGGAGCCCTGCGTCAAATACAGAACGGTCACCTGCGGGAGACATCGTGATGTTGAAAACGATGAGTCTCTATCGCCGGTTCCTGTCTTTCGCCACTGCGGTAGCGGCCGCGGTTGCTCTTCTGGCCTGTCAGCCGGCGGCTCCGGCATCGACATCGGGGACCACCGGTCCGGGTCTCGGGTCGCTGCAGCAGGCCAGGTTTCTGAAGGCGAGCCTTTATGGGATGATGCAACTCGACTTCGACGGCACCCCGGTAACCTATCCTACATCCCTGGGTGTTCCCTCGGTGCCCGTCGTATGGATGGGCCCCATATTCTCCGGGAAACTCGAAAAGACCGGACCCGGCCAGGATACGACTATACAGGTACACGGCAGCATCTCAGACGACGGGGAGTGGGTCAACGCTCTGTCTTACTCCAAAATCATTGTGACCAGGTCCACAAGCAACGTGCTGTCTTACGAGGTGAGCCTGCGCTATGTTCCTATTACGGCGGTGTCAGGATCGGCCGTGATGGGGACTTTCGAGAAGAAGGGCTCGGACGTCAGAAAACACGTCGAAGAGATCAAGTATTTTCAATCAGGGACGTTGTCTGGCACTCAGAAGGCCACAACGACTACCTTCACCTCTCTTGACTGGGAGGGTGTGGGGACCGGCCAGGAGCCAATCCTTAAACTGGTGTTCGAGACCATCGCCAGCGAAGATGCCGGCTCGGCATCATCCGGCGGTATGTAACCCATCTTCGTTCCCGCCTTATTTCTCAGAATCAGCCCTATCCATAGTGACGTCGTTTAGGTGAGAGAATGAGCAACAAGCAAAAAGCAATGCCCGGGGATAGATTCGGCAGACGAGATCGGGAGCGATCGCGGGGCCAGGGAGGTCGGAGGCGCACTCTCTTTGTTGTCCTTTCAATCGTTTTGGTCATCGCCGCTGTTGCCGGAACGATTGTTTACATGAACACCCGGGGCAAACCCGCCGAGGCGTCGTCCGGTTTCACCATCTCAGGGACGGTCAGCTATGACGGACCTCAGCCATCCGGAAGAATCTACATACAGGTAGTGGACAGTAGCGGAGGATACAACGGCCTGGGAACAAGTGTCGCATCGCCGCGCCCGTACACAATCCGTAATGTCCCCGATGGAACTTACGTTCTCAATGCATGGATGGATAATAGCCACCCGGAAAGTGGTGTTCCAAACGCGTTGTCTCCCAAGGGAACCATAACGGTAGGAGTCAACAAAGGGAATGTTACCGGACAAAATATCGTTGTTGCCGACCCGTCTCAGAATCCCGCCCCGGCCCCTCCGGCAACCGTAGGAGTTGCTCCGGGTAATGGGTCAGCGCTAGTCCAATGGAGTGCCCCACAAGATAGCAGCGGCAACGTACTTGCCCAGTCTTACAACGTCTATTTTAGCGACTCAAGCTCGGTCAGCCCGCAAACCGGCGCCAAGAAGACGGTCCAGGCAGCTAATACTATCTTCATCAGCGGGCTAACCGACGGAACCACTTATTATTTCGTGGTGACGTCAGTTCTGGGAGGGGTTGAAAGCTCAGCATCTGCGCCTGCGGCTTCGGCAACTATAGGCGCAACTACCGGTTCAAACACCATTTCGGGAGCTATCTCATTCCCGGTAACGGCCACCGGGCCAATGTATGTAGGAGCATCCGGCCAGAACGGTATCTTCTTTCAGCGTGTTACCAAACCGGTAAGCCCTCAATCATACGTCGTTGCCGGCGTGCCTACCGGCGCCTATGTCAGTTTTGCCATTATTGATATGAACAACAACGGCGTAATAGACACCGGCGACCTCAACAAAACTAATTATACGCCCAGCGGCGGCAACACGGTCATCTCTGTTGGCGGCGACATAGCAGGAATGGAAGAGACTCTCTCAGCCACCAATGTATTGACCCGGGTGACGACCATGCACGTGGGCTCCGCGGATTCGCCCGGCGAAGATGCCTACAGCATGCAGTTTGAAGTTGGCGGCAACTTGAAACTGCCAATAAACGTGGAACTCGGTGGGGGGCCGAATATTCCAGGTACCACGGATATGGGCGGCAGTTATAACTATTATCATCTATTCTATAGAATTAGAGGCAAGCCGACTGTGGGAGATTCATATGTGTTTGCGATCAAGTACTCAGATGGGACGTCAGAGAGAGTGAGAGTGTCGGTGACCGCGGTGCTTGACAGTTTTGCACAGAATCTGACCACCAGTGGGGAGGATCGAACCATACCAACATTCAATTGGTCCGCGCCGGCCACACCACCGCCTGATTACACTTACCTTATCCAGTTGGGGCAAAGAACTGTTGGCCGGGAGTGGTCGTACCCGCTGAGCGGAAACGGAATGCCGTCTTCGCAGACCTCGGTCCTGTATAACGTGGATGGGAGTGCCAGCCTGACGTCTCTTCAGAGAGGGACAGCATATGATTGGATAATTATCGTCGTAGATTCAGACGGTAACCAGGCAGTGTATTCAACCACCTATACCCCGTAATCGGGCAGACGATCAGATGCCAAGCGGTCTTCAGAGATTAGCCGAAATCACTGCCTGACGATGTATACATGACTACGCGCCTGCAACAGGTCGGGGTTGGCGCAGTCGGTCCGGCTGTACACTATGGATATCCCGTTTCTTCTCAGCAAGGCAGTATCGGCGCCGCCGTTTTCCAGGAACTCGTAGGCCGCGGGCGCATTCCCGTCCGGCGTCTCGCCGGTCAGTGAGAATACCGCCTTCCCGGTAAGGCCCACGAACGCCATGCCCTGCCACAGGGTCGAGGAGCGCCTTTCCGTACCCGTCGCCCAGGTTCGCTCTGATCCAGGTAAAGGCGCGGTAGTCTCCGCTGTCCAACATTTGGTAATACGGCTGGTGGAGGCGGGCGGGGATCGTCACGAACAGCGTCACGGCCACCAGCGCGAGAGTGACGAGGGGCCTCAGGGAAGTGGACAATCGAAGTCGTCCGGGAGAGTCGCCAATCCCCGATCTCCAGCCCCAAGCCCCGACCACTCCCAGCCCCGCCCCGGCCAGGATGCTCACCATCAGCATCGCCAACCTGCAGGCCCACGCTGGTAGACGATTTCCGCTCCAAAGTGCAGCGAAAAGAAGACGGCCAGGAGGCCCAGCGAGGCCACAGCGCCCAGGACCAGACCGTAGTCCGTCCGCTTCCCTTTCCACGCCAGACCGACGACTCCGACCAAGGCAGAGCAGAATGGTGACGTAGCCAAGGGTGGGGATGACCGAGGGGAGGTCGACAAAGGGGCTGGTTGACTGCGGTACGAACAGTCTCTTCACCATCGGCACGGCGATGCGGTATATCACCGGGAAGAGGGCGACGAAGGGCAGTAGGACGGCCAGTGCCATGCCCAGGCTGTGTCGCGGGCTGCCTTTCAGGTTCAGCAGAATGTAGGGCGCCAGTATGACGATCAACACGGCGGCGGTTGGCGGGTGGATAGCGGCGGGAGCGACCACAAGGGCTGACAGGACCGGATAAGACCACCGGCTGCGGAAGTTGAAGGCGACAAAAAGCGCCAGCGGAATGAACAGCATCGCCAGGGAGATCGGCACCAGGAAGGCCGGCCCCAGGATGCCCACAGTGGTGGGGAGGAGGGAGGCGAAAAAAGCCGCCTGCCAGCCAAAGCCCTGCCGACCGGCCAGTATGAAGACCGATAGGACCGTGATCATGTAGACGATGCCCGGGAAATAGCGGAAGATCACCAGCCAGTCGAGGCCGGTAACCTCCTTGAAAGCGCCCCAGAAGATGTGAGTTCCCAGTTCGCCCATCTGATTCCAAGTCAGGTCGTCTCCGCCGTAGATGGGGTTGGTGAGCTGGGCAGTGCTGGCTTTTTCCATGAGTGCGTTGGTGAATACCATCACCTGCCACTCATCGAGGTGGACGGGATAGGCATAGTTGCGGTGGGGGATGTAGGCGATGAAGAAGGCCAGCGCCAGTATCGGAACGAGCAGCAGATAACGGACCCTGGCTACCAGTGGTGTTCGCAAAGTTTTGTCATCCGAATGGCAACTGCTATAATACGCTGCATACTAGCACAGCTTCTCCCGTGCGGCTCAAAGGGATGCATCCCGGACGCCACAAGCGAGGCGCTGCCGGCATCTTGAAACGAAGGACGCGCTGAAAATAGAATGAATCGGGTCGGCAGTTGAAGATCAGACTGGGCAACGGGCTGTGGCTGGCCAACGTCCTTGGCTGGCTGCTGATAATCGTCATCGTCCTCTTCCCGGAGAATCCCGTCCGTATCGTTCTGGGGGTCCCGTTCGTTCTCTTCTTTCCCGGATATGCGCTGATCACCGCCCTTGTCCCGCGGAAGACGGGAATGAGCGGCATCGAGCGGGTGGCGCTTAGCTTCGGGCTGAGCATCGCCCTGGTGATACTGATCGGTCTCGCCCTCAATTACACGCCGTTCGGGATAAGGCTCGTCCCGATTCTGTCTTCCATGGCAGTCAGTCTTGCTCGCCCTGACCGTCGTGGCCTGGTACAGGGTACGGAAGGTGTCTGAAGACGAGCGTTTCTCTATTTCGTTCAGCCCGTCCCCGCGGGGGATGTGGAGCGGACGGCCGATCGACAAAGCGCTGTCCCTGATCCTGGTGCTGGCCATACTGGCGAGCGTGGGGGCGATTGCCTACACCATCGCCAAACCCAAGCCGGGCGAGGAATTCACCGAATTCTACATCCTGGGGCCGGGCGGAAAGGCCGAGGACTATCCCTCCGAGGTGCCGGTTGGCGCCAAGGCTATCGTGACCGGCGGCATAGTCAACCACCGAAGGAATTCCGCGACCTACGTCATTGAAGTGCTGGTGGCCGGGACCAGGAATGGCGAGGTCGGTCCGGTTGCACTGGAACCCGGAGAGAAGTGGGAGGGTGAAGTAGGCTTCACGCCTCAAACTGTCGGGGTGGACCAGAAGGTCGAGTTTGTTCTGCAAGAGACCCCGCAGGTGGAGGCCACCCCCCAGTCGCTGCATCTCTGGGTTAATGTGGCCGGTAGACAGGGCCCGGCGCCTCTCACCCGAGAGTCGCTGGTGTGACACCACCAGCAGCGCCGCCCAGACCCAGAGCAAGGGCACGCTCATGTAGATGTAACCGACAGCCTCAATCACCGTCACCGTGGTCGTCACGTCATACATAGCCATTGCGGCCCCGGCGACAAAGGCTCCGATCATGCCTATTCCGATCCCGTGCCACGGGTCTTGCCGCGACGACGCCAGCATCCTGCTCGAGAGTCGAACGAAGACGACGACCGCCGCCACCAGTGCCAGGACTCCGAGCAGGCCGGTATCAGCGTGAAGCTGCAGGTAGGTATTGTGGACGTGGATATGACCTCCTGCTGAACTGCCGGTTGTACAATTCAGCCCAGCTCCCCAGGCCTAAGCCGGTAATCACGCGTTGACCGCTTAGCAGGTGCACTGTATTGGTCCAATACACCACTCTGGCGGCCAGGGAACTCGTCGAAAAGACCTGTCCCAGCCACGGAATCCGGTCATACCACAGCACTGCCGCGGCTCCCGCAATACCCGCCGCAGGGACGACGACCCAGGCCATCCACCTTCGCCATAGGACCAGCGCCACCGCCACCCCGCATGCCGCCGCAATCCAGCCGCCGCCGCTGGCGCTCATAATGAGCATCCAGAGGAAGGCCAGACCCAACGACAGTGCCAACACGCGCAGCCGCCCGCGGTCATTGAAGACTGCCACACCAAACAATGCCGGTATAACCACAGCCAGCAGCGCGCCGAGGCTGTTGAACTGAAGCACCTGACCGCCGGTCTTGGGGAGCCCTTCGAAAGAGCTTGAAGAACCAGGAGTTGAAAGACACGATCCTCTGGCTGCCTTCGGAGAAGAACCATATCCCCAGCACCAGCGTTATGAGGCAGATGACGCCGCCCACCCAAAGCCAGTACCGGTTTCCCCTGTTGCTGTTGCTGACAAGTCCGTAATAGATTAGTATCGAGGCCAGCGTGGAACCGAGGGCCCCGATGGCCACCGCCTTATTCGAAGCCACCAGCAGCCCAACCAGCATCCCCAGGATGAAGATCAGGATGGGGATATCGAACGGCGTCCGGGGAATGAGGCGGCGGGTCAGCCAGAAGCGAATCCCCAACGGCGCGATAGCGATAACCAAGCTGAGCCAGAGGAGTGGAGAATTGAACAGCACCGAAAAATAAACGGGCACGGCGAATACGGGCTGGATTGCCAGCACGCCGTCTGCCGCGTTCCTCAGCACGCTATGCGGCGCCATCGCCTTGCCATCCGTTTCGGGCCGGCCGGACGCCGACGTTGTCAACAATAAGGGACTCGCTTCACGCCACTCTCCTTGGTCAGCGTCCGGCAAAAGAAACCGTTCAGACACCCCACGTGCTCAACGGGATACTCCCGGAGGGGCTGGCTGTGTGCGGCCGAATCGACGTTCCACGTCTCGTTCGCTGGGTCGCGTAACACCTTGAAAAGCTCCAATGCCTCCTCCCACGAGACGACGTTATCGTTCTCTTCGTGAATCAACAGAGTATCACTCTCAATGTCGGGAACGACTGTCACCGGATCCGTTGCCACAGAACCCGCCGTCGCGGCAACGGCTTTCTTCTTCATCTTCCCCTTGCCGACAGAATGCAGACGATCATACCTGGTTTCGCGTCCTGTGACAAACGCCGCTTTGCAGGATATCACCACCGGAATCGGCGGTCTTCTCCTGCAATCTTCGAAATTGTCAGCCGCGGTGACTGCTGATAGCTCCTGACCCGGGCAATCCGGTTACTTTGGAGAGAAACCTAAGGCATTGTTGCCGCACGGTGACCTCAAACAAGACAAAATACGTGTATATTGCGCGCCACAATCGAGCCTGGTAGCGCCATCTGGGGTCCTGATCGGATATAACTGGATACCCCAGCTTCGGATTTTGGCACTTATCTGTGCGCTAACACGACAATGGAACGACTACTACGGGCGACCGTTAACAGGCTTGACGGGCAGTATTGCGGTTGGCCGGCGACGGTAGAATGCCGGTTCCGGCACGGACAGAGGATAACTCGCGCGCAATCCCAGGTTAATGGCTTGTGCGACTTGCCCAAGATGCATTTACGCCAGCGTTGGCGGCATTGGCGGCCCAGGCGGCGGAACCTTCCCGACGTCTTTCAGGGGGTGGACTCTGTCCTGGAACCGGCGTACCATCTCGGCGCCCTTCAGGTCGCCTTTCGCCAGCAAGTCCTGATAGATCTTCTCGCGGGATTGCTCCGGAGTCAGCCCTTCGCCCATAAGACTGGCGATCCGAAGCCAATAGAATATTTCCGCATTCCTCTTGGCTGACGAAACTCCATACCGCAGGATGGCGTTGCGTTCTTCTTCCGAAAGGGTGTCTGGTTTGACCCGCCCGGCTCGTTCGTTTTCGGCATCTGCCTCAAGCACCTTGTGCATAATCTCCAGGTCGAGATTGTCGTCCCGGATATCGGCGTCCTCCTGTTCGCGGTTCTTCTGGTTCTCCTGCATCCAGCGCTGAAAGGCGAAGCAGACATCCTCAACTGCGCCCCCCTTCTTCGTGAGATGATCTGCAATCAGCACGGCCACCTCCAGCGCCACGTGCCGCTTGTGATCGGCCGCCTGATGTGCCGGGGCATATATCTTACCGGTGATCAGCCGGTTCAGCCCGTGAGGTTGGGAATGGATGATCTCAAGCTGTTCCTTAGTAATACCCCAGGCTTTGGCAAACAACTCCAGGTTCGCGTCGCGATTGGGGTTCGCCTGGGCAAACAGATGTCTGGCGAAGGAATATCCCTCCCGGTGAACCGGTTCCTGCCGCCACTGCAGGTAGTAGCGGCGGACGGTTTCCGGCGTAACCTCCACCACTCCCACGATCTCATCGAGGGGGACCTGATCGAAGAACATCTTGAAGCACCGGCGGCGCGCCGACCGCCCCTGTTCATCCCGCTTCACCGGATACCTACGGCCGGCTTTCCTGATTCGAAACACTCTCGGTAGTCTCATACTGTCTTCCCCTCCCAGCGCTGAGTCTACTACGGTGGTTCTGGCGGCAGTTCCGGCGACAGTCCTGGTAGGACGCCGACGCCGCGTGGAATTCCTGGTCGCTTCACGGTCCGGTCGCCGGTCGCGATATCGGACCGAAGCGAAACGGGAAGCGAAAGAGGGCCAACGCCGGCGGTCAAAACGTTTCCGTCTGAACTGTCAAACGGGGCGCCGTTCGATCGAGGCTCACTGCAGGGTATCGGAGCGGCTTCGATGATTCGCGGTGCTGAAGCCGACGCTCCGGTCTGCCCTGCACTTCAACTCCGAGATGACGGCGTCCACGTCCGCCCTGGTAAACGCCGCGCTCCGCGTGGCGTCATCGCCGTCATTCCCGTTGATGACCAGGCCGAACACCGCTTCCTGGACCTGGGCCGGGGACAGGCCCTCGGTTCGGCTCACCAGGTACTCCTTCACCTCCGGGTCCAGGTGGATCTTCCCGGACAGCAGTTCGATCTGGTCCGCCCGCAGGTCCGCCGAGGGCGGCGGGATGGTGATCACCCGGTCAAAACGGGCCGGTCTCTTCCGTAGCGCCGCATCCAGCGTTTCCACGAGATTGGTGGTGGCCACGGTCACAATCTGGCTCTTTTCGTAGATACCGTCCATCTCATCCAGCAGCGACACCAGTTGCGGCGTGCCGTGGTACATCCCCCACCGCTCCTGTCCGATCGAGTCGATATCCTCAATGAATACGATGCTTGGGGCCAGGTCCTGGGCCACCTGGTACAGTTCGCTGAAGTATCCGGCATCGACGATACCGGCGGCGCTGCTAAGCAGGCGGGTCACGCCCGCCGCCTCCGTCATCAGCGCCTTACAGATGACCGTCTTCCCGGTGCCCGGGTCCCCGGCCAGGATGATGCCCCGCTTGGTCGGAATACCGTACCTAGGCCACTCTTCGAGGTTGTTGAGAAAGCCGACCGTGTTCCGGCGAATCGTCCCTTTGAGGGCTGGATCGAGAATGATTGAATCCCAGGTGCGCCGCACCGGGGGCACAAACTCGATTCCAGCAGGGGTCAGGGCGATGATCTTGCCGCGATAGAAGTTGTGCTGCGTGCCGTACTCTTCAATCGCCTGGACCAGCTGTTTGACGACCCCTTCCATGGCCGCCGGCGCTTCGACCTGTACGTCATCACTCGGCGCGCGCCGGCCGATATCAACGGTGACGATGAGTCTCGCCGCCTCCCGCTCCACGACCGTCTGGCCGCTGGCGAGGCAGCTTTCGTGTTCATCAATGTCGGTTACGATGTCTCGGTACAGCGGCTGGCGGTGGGAATAGCCAAATACCGCCAGGACATTCCAGCCCTGTTCGGCGAGGCAGTGTTTGGCCGCCCAGGCAGCCAGATCGCTGTAAAACCAATCCAGCCTCAGGCCGGCAACGGCCCGCGGCCCCGGGCAGACAAGTGAGCTGACCTGATCCTCGTTCTTCCGGCTCAAACGTGCGTGTCGGTCCCCATCTTCCCCGTCCGCATCCAAGCCACGGGTCGCAAATTCAAACATGCCGATCCAGTCCCGGTCATTCATAGTCTCCCACCTCCTTACGCCAATGTGAACGACCAAAAGGGTTGCTGAGACGGCATTGCTGAGACTTGCCCACCGGGTCACCGTTACCCGGCATCGTTCCGCCCCGGCTCACTCGTCGAAAGACTGGGGTGATCGCCCCCCTAGGCTTCGGCGCTGGCCGAGCTGACATTCGGCGCAGGACCAAGCAGTGGTTCGATCAGCTCAAACCAAAGCCCCCCGAAAACGGACCATCTTTCGATGGCGTTGTGCGCCGTGTCGATCTGAAAGAAGACGAATGCCGCGTCCCGGTACCCTTCCACGCGGTTGAAGTTCCAGCCCCCCTCCCACGTCTCGCTACCCATAAGCCGGTGCTTGGTGTACATCCCGTGCTGCTTCAAATAGTCGAGGGTGGGCGTCTGCCCCTGCTCCCAGCACCGCCGGAAGTAGTCCAGCACGTCGGGCGGGAACAGCGCCCTCACCCGGGGCACGACCACCCGTACGAGAATAGCCTCGATGCCCGGGTCCACCATGAGGTCCTGGTTGATCCGGCTGTAGTTCGGGTTACCACCCTCGGAGTAGCCCGGGAGCAGGCCAATCGCCTTGAGCTCCTGAATCCGCTTCTTCTTGGTCCTTTGTTTGAGGACACTCCACATAAAGGGGTCGGCATTGAGGAAAAATCGCCGCAGGGTGTCCCGGGTCTCTCTGGGCAGCTTCATGGTATTCCTCCCCCGGCGGGTCCAAGGATCATCCCGCCGCAAGCAGTTTTCTACATAGTTATAGTACACCATAAGTGTCCGTTTAACAAGATAAAAGATATGAAAAAATTGGCCATGATGGTATAATGTCAGCTGGTGGAGGACGCGGTCGCTGGCGTCACACGGTCCGGGCGGCGCGACCGCGATATCGCTTCAACGCATCAGTGACGTCACCGGTTTTCCGGTGGACTACCTGATGCGGGTGGTGAGATCCTGGTAGAAGCCGGGTTGCGGCACAGGGAAACAGTCCAACTAGGAGGCAAGAGTGTCAACGACAACCGAGGTAAAGCAAAGGTACTGGACAGAACTGGCCGACGTGGCCGGAGCGCTGGCGGCGAATCTGGGCAAGATACTGCGGCACCCCGGGCAGCTGTCCGGTAATGCAGTTGACGGCGGGCAGTTCTGGAGCGGCGAATTCCGGTCACCGTGAATGAGGCGGCGCCAGTAAGAGATGACCCGTCCCGGCTGGAGCCGGTTGACCCCTATCTGGCAGCGAACCTCCTGGTCAACCTGGCGGCCGAGTTCCCCGTATTCAGCGCTATCGGCGACTGGCGGGAGTTGACCAAAGGCGACATCACGCCGGAAATAGTGAGAGTGTTGAACATGGTGACTCACCGAAGGAAGTTCCTGGGGAACTGCGAGGTATCGCTCTCGTGGCAACGGGTCGTCGACACCGACACTACGGCGGCGGCGGTCAACGCCTTCCTCTCTCCTGTATCAGGGAGCGACCCTCTCGTACTACAGCGGCTACCTGAATAAAAGCGTTCCGCCGCTGGGGCTGGCGTCCACGACCGCCGAGATCCAGGCATTTCATCGACCACGGTTGCGGCAAGAAGGGGATCAGCCCGGCGGGCGGCACGCCTACTACCGGGCGATACGGACCTTCTTCAACTGGGCTTTCTCGCCGGCCAGCAACCTGGGACTCACTCCTGCCGACAACCCGATCACCTGGGTGAAGGCGCCCAAGGTCGAGAAGAAGCTCATGCCGGCCCAGGATGAGAAGTCGTTTGCCATCCTGCTGTCCCACGTCGACAACACCCGAGACCGGGCCATCATTTCCATGCTGTACGATTCCAGTGGCCGGCTGTCGGAAGTGAGCAATATCCACGAAGCCGGACATAATTTGGGACAGTCACTTCGTCAAAGCCAAAGCCAAGGGCGGGCAGGAAGTCGCAACTGCCCCTGAGCACGGCGAGTCGGATCCTGATAAAAGACTGGCTGGCCGAATTCGACCCCAAGGGGGGCCCGATCTGGGGGACCACCAAGAATGGCATCGTATCGATGCTCCGCCGGCTGGGGCAGGCGAGCGGGGTGCAGTGCAACGCCCACACCTTCCGCCGGGGCTTTGCCTCCGAGCTGCGCCGCAAGGGCGTGGATACGCTGGACATAATGAAGCTGGGCCACTGGAAATCGATCAGCATGGTGCAGCGGTACTCCGAAAGCGTGGGCTTTGAGGACAGCCAGAAGCGTTACGTAGCGCCGAGCGACGGGCTGGTGGCGTCGACGCCCGGATCTCCCGAGGTGACACGCGGACTCGCGGACACGACACGCGGACTCGCGAAAATGACTGGCGGACTTTCTGAACCGAGCGTGGTGCCGAGGAACAGAATCGAACTGTTGACACGCGGATTTTCAGTCCGCTGCTCTACCTACTGAGCTACCTCGGCGTAAGGGTTATTCTATCCAAGGCGAGCGTGGTTGTCAAACCTCGGCGGCCTTTGGCCACATCCCCACCAACAGCAGGGCAGGCGGTGGACTGGCCGACGGAGTTGTAGTAAGCTATCCCCAGAAAACCGCAGAGGTGACGTATGCAGCAGCCAAAGCCGCAAACCTGGAAACCGATGGTGGCCGGGATCCTGGACATCACGGTGGGCACCATCGACTTGCTCGGCGCAATGGCGCTGATCATCGCGATCTCCGTTGTTGGCACGCCGGGCCTGATTCCCGAGCAGGATTTCTATCCGTTGGCGGTGTCATCCGTGAACGCCATACTGGGCACCATCACCATCTACCTGGGAATCGCCGGTATACTGGCCATCGTCGGCGGTGTTTTTGCCCTGCAGCGGAAGGCCTGGGGGCTGGCGCTCGCGGGTTCGATCGCGGCGACCATGACCGCCAGCGTCCTCGGCATCCTTGCTATCGTATTCCTGGCGACGTCAAAGGACGAGTTCGGCCGGCCGCTACCACTGCCTTAGCTCGATGGTTATTCCGCTGGGGTCTTTGATCTCGGCCCGCTTTGACTTGCCCATGGTGGTCGGGCCACGAGTGATGGCGACCCCCTTACTCTTGAGGTATTCAACCGCCTTGTCCATGTCCTCGACCTCGATGGCAAGCATGCGGTACCCGACGTGAGGCGGCTCCGGTAGCGCTGCCGGACTGGTGAAGGCCAGCAACTCGATCATGGTGTCATTCAGTGTCAGATAGGATATCTCGCTCAGCGCCGGCATGTTCATCTTGTTCCGCTCCTTGACCTTGAAGCCAAGGATTTCGGTGTAGAAAGATATCGTCTGCTCGATATCCTTCGGGATGATCTCAACATGGTCAATCCGCTTGAACACTGCGTTCCCTCCCTCAGTGTGCTCCAAGGCCATTCTAGCTCGGGCTGGTCAGCGGCTCAAATCGCCTGGTTTAAGGGACGCGCGCCAACCGGCTACCTTCTCCGTTCGGCGAACTGGTGGGCTTCGTTAAGCTCCCGCGGAATATGCTTAAAGACACACCCGTCGAATCTCGTTTGTAGTTGCTTCACCGCCACGTAGAGGGGACGGATGCCCGTGGCCTTCACTTTGTACTGGCCGTTGACCTGCCGGACGAGCAACTCAGAGTCCGACCGCACTTCGGCACGCCGGGCTCCCAGTTCAAGAGCGGATGACAGGGCGGCGACTACAGCCCGATACTCCGCCTCATTGTTGGTTGCCCGACCGATGGACCGCGAAATACTGCTGATAACATGACCGGCCTCGTCCTTGATAACGGCGCCGATCGAGGCCGGACCGGGGTTCGGAGCCGCGCCGCCATCTGTGTAGATTATCGCTTTCAGCATGAAATCCTTCCGATAGTGAAAAGCTCCTTGTGGCTGAGGTCTACAGTCCGGGCCGCTTTTCAGGGTGGCGGTTCCAGGCTCAAGGAAGGTACAGAATCCGCCCGCAACTGCTGCACTGGACCAGAGACCCGCCCCGGGCGCGCTGCAATTCCGAGGAGGGTAAAGAGATCCGGCACCCGCGGCATATACCCTGCTCTACCCGGGCCACGGCGGACCCTTTTTGCCGCCGCAGCGACCGATACGTTTGCAATGCTTGGGTGTCGATGCCGCGCGCCAGTTCCTGTTGCTTGTCGGCCAGGCCGGCCAAAGCTTTCCTTTCGCTCTCGATGTTCCGGTTCAGATCGACCTGGCGCGAGGCCCATTCCGCTTCGACACTTTGCAGCTCCGCCTTCAGTCGCGAGACGCTGGCGCGGCCGGACTCGATCTGTTCCATCATGGCCAGGGATCGGTCCTCCAACTGAGTGCGCCGCGCTTTCAGGGCAGACACTTCCTGCTGCAGGCTCGATAGTTCCTTGGGGACCCGTATCCGTCCGCTGTACAGGTCCTTCTCGAAATTGCCCTGTTTCCCGCTAATGTCCTCGATTTCCCATTCCAGCGAGCGCTGTTCGGCCGTAACGACGTCCAGCCGCTGCTGCTCTTCGGCCAAACCGCTCCGGACGCGGCGCAGGCCTTCACTTTCGCCAAGCTCGGCGGTCATCTGCCTGACGGCCTTCTCCCTGGCTTCGGTCTGGAGGTCCACCTCTTGAAGCTCGAACAACTGCCGCGCGACACTCATTTTTGCTCCTGTATTCTATACCAACAGACTGGGCATGGCAACGGCGCACGTCATTGGTTTCGTCTCAGGCTGATGGTATAATGAACGGATAAAAGCGCAGGAGGTCCGCTCAGGCAATGACTGAACTGGAGCCGGGCAAGGACGAGGGCCGGCTGACAGGACCTCCCCGCCAAGCGCGACACGTGTCCGCCAGTGGCGATGTCGAAGTCGCCGGCTACCTCAAGGAGGCAGAGCTGAAGCACGGGGCGGTACCAGTCCCGCTTCAGGAAACAGCGGCCGGCGGCGAGCGCGAATCCATCATCCTTATCGACTTTGGCTCCCAGTACAGTCTGCTCATTGCCCGCCGCGTCCGCGAGTGCAGCGTCTACTGTGAGATCGTGGGCCACGAAACTCCCTGGGAGAAAGTTGCCCCGCTGAACCCCCGAGGCATCATTCTGTCCGGGGGCCCCGCCAGCGTCTACAGTCCGGGGGCGCCCATGGCCCCGTCCTGGGTCTACGAAAGCGGCCTTCCCATACTGGGCATCTGTTACGGCATGCAGCTCCTCACACAACAACTGGGCGGGCGGGTCGCCCCGGGGACGAAGCAGGAGTACGGGCACGCCCGGCTCCATCTCGACCAGACCGACTCCCCTCTTTTCGCCGGTGTGGGAAATGAGCTGACGGTCTGGATGAGTCACGGCGACCGTATCGAGGCGATGCCGGCCGGATTCATTTCCCTGGCCCACACCGAGAATTCCCCGGTGGCCGTCATCGGTGACGGGAACGGCATATTCGGACTCCAGTTCCATCCCGAGGTGATACATACCCCCGACGGGAAGGCCATCCTCCGGAATTTCGCCTACCGGGTATGCAAGTGCCAGGGGAACTGGACGCCAGGCAACTTCATCAACGACAGTATCGACCGAATACGCACTCAGGTGGGCACTGGCAAGGTCATCAGCGCCATTTCAGGCGGGGTGGATTCGGCGGTCGTTTCAGCCCTCATCCACAAGGCGATCGGCGACCAGCTCACCTGTATTTTCGTGGACAACGGCCTTTTGCGCCGGGAAGAGGTCGATCGGGTGTTCGGCTTCTTGAGCCGCAATATGGGCATGCCGATACGGCATGCCGACGCCGCGTCGAGGTTCTTGAGGAGACTGAAGGGGGTGGTCGATCCGGAGACCAAACGGAAAGTCATCGGCGAGGAGTTCATAAGGGTTTTTGAAGAGCAAGCCAATAGTATCGGCCGGGTAGACTTCCTGGCTCAAGGCACGCTCTATCCGGACGTGATCGAAAGTGCCTCCTCGGGCATCAAGGCAGCGGCCAAGATAAAATCACACCACAACGTGGGCGGGTTGCCTTCAGAGATGGCACTCAAACTAGTCGAACCCGTCAGATACCTGTTCAAGGACGAGGTGCGGCGGGTGGGGATAGAGCTTGGTCTGCCCGAGGACATGGTCTGGCGACAGCCGTTCCCGGGTCCCGGGCTGGCGGTCAGGATCATCGGCGAGGTCACCTGGGAGAAGCTCGAACTCCTTCGCTCAGCCGACGCGGTGGTGATGGATGAGATTGAGAAGGCCGGGCTTTACCGGCAACTCTGGCAGAGCTTCGCCGTGCTCACCGACGTCCACAGCGTGGGCGTGATGGGCGACTATCGCACCTACGGCTATATGGTCGCGGTGCGCGCCGTCACCAGCGAAGATGCCATGACGGCCGATTGGGCCCGTATACCGTTCGAAGTCCTGGCCCGAATTTCGAACCGGATCGTCAACGAGGTCCCGGGCGTCAACCGGGTGGTTTACGATATTACGTCCAAACCACCGTCAACAATCGAGTGGGAGTAGCGGCCATATCGGGCGTACCGCTGGCCCAACCCCGGATGTCCGGGAGTTCGCAGTCTCGATAGAACATGCCGGCCAGCCCTGAATTGGAGGACAGCCTTTGAAAGTACTGGTCGTTGGCAGCGGCGCTCGAGAACACACACTGGTCTGGAAGCTGGCCCAGAGCAAGCGGGTCCAGGAGATCTACGTCGCCCCGGGCAACGCCGGTACGGCGGCAATCGGCATCAACCTGAGCATACCGGTGATGGATTTCGAGGCGATGGGGAAGGCAGTCACTGAAAAACGCATTGACCTCGTCGTCGTCGGCCCCGACGACCCCCTCGGCGCCGGAATCGTCGACCACTTCCAGAAAGCGGGCATCCCCGCCTTCGGCCCCAACCGGAAGGCAGCCCAACTGGAATCCAGCAAGGTATTCGCCAAGGACCTGATGCACAAGTACGGTATTCCCTGCGCCCGGAGCGTCAGTTTCAGCGATTTCGCGGCGGCCCGGGAATACGTAACGACAAAGCGGACGCCGGTGTGGATCAAGACCGACGGGCTGGCCGCGGGAAAAGGGGCGGTCTTTGCCGACACCGTCCCCCGGGCAGTTGAGATACTATCTTCGATGATGGAGGCCAGGATATTCGGGGCTTCCGGAGAGAAAGTGGTGGTCGAAGATGTACTGGTGGGCCGGGAAATGAGCGCCTTCATCATCACGGACGGCCGGGCAATCGCCCCGGTAGTGCCGGCCTGCGACTACAAACGGGTATTCGACGGAAACCGGGGGCCGAACACCGGGGGCATGGGCAGCTATTCACCACCCTCCTTTGTCACGCCGGCCCTGGAGAAGCGGGTTATGTCGGTGGTCATGGAGCCGGTGGTAAGAGCCATGGAACAGGAAGGGCGGCGGTACCAGGGAGTGATCTACGGCGGGCTGATGATCGATAACGGCGAACCGAGTGTCATCGAGTTCAACTCGAGATTCGGTGACCCGGAATGCCAGGTCATCTTGCCGCGGCTCCATTCCGACCTCATCGACCTTGTCCTCGGAACGGTGCACGGCACTCTGAAGTCGACGGTGCCGACGTGGTCCGATGAAGCCTGCGTCGGGGTGGCGCTGGCCTCGGGAGGGTATCCCGAGAAGTACGACACGGGATTCCCGATCAGCGGCTTGGGGGACGTTGACAAAGACATCCTCGTCTTTCACGCCGGGACCAGGGCAGGCGCCGGGGCGGGGGAGATCCTGACCAATGGGGGCCGCGTCCTCACTGTGGTGGCGCGAGCGAAGACGCTCAAAGAGGCCCGGGAAAGGGTTTATGACAATGTCCCCAGGATTCATTTCAACGGGTGCCATTACCGGACGGACATCGCACTGGTCAAAGACGAATAGCCAGTCGCCCCGGATTGGCCGAATCGTGCAAGAAGCTGTCACTAACGACCCATTGCTGGTAAAATGGCAGTGTGCGCGTGAGCATCGGTAGCCACGTTCAAGGAAGGTCACCTCGCCCCGGCGACAGCAGCGGCCGGACTCGCGGTGAAGAGGTAGGAAGATGGCACTAGTCGGTGTAGTCATGGGCTCCAAGTCCGATGCCGAAGCGGTCCAGCCTGGTTTGGCTGTGCTCAAAGAGCTTGGCATTGAGTACGAAGTCAACGTTATATCGGCCCACCGCACCCCGGACAAGGCGAGGGACTACGGGATGTCGGCCCGCACCCGGGGTCTTGAGGTCATCATTGCCGCCGCCGGCGGGGCCGCGCATCTGCCCGGCGTGCTGGCGAGCTGGACAACCCTGCCGGTCATCGGCGTGCCATTGCCCGGCACCGATCTCAATGGAGTTGACGCCCTCTACGCCATGGTACAAATGCCGGCGGGAATTCCGGTGGCCACGGTAGCGATCGGCGCGGCCGGCGTGAGGAACGCCGCCTATTTGTCGGCCGAGATCCTCGGGCTGCGCCATGAGCCCATACGTCAAGCCTACGACAAGTACCGGGCAAGCCTTCGAGGAGAGAGCAAATGATCGAGCGTTACTCCCGCCCGCGCATGAAGCGGGTGTGGTCCGACGAGAACAAATTCGATAAGTGGCTGCAGGTCGAGATCGCGGCCTGTGAGGCATGGGCGGACCTTGGTGTCGTGCCCCAATCTGCCATGCCGGCCATTCGCAAAGCCCGCGTCGACCTGAAGCGGATGAACGAGATCCTCAAAGAGACTCACCACGACATGACCGCCTTCCTGAGGGCGGTGGCGGAGGGGTTGGGCGAGGAATCACGGTTCATGCACTTTGGAATGACTTCTTCAGACGTTATGGACACCGCGCTCAGCCTGCAGATGGTCGAGGCCGCGGACCTGCTTACCGAAGATATGCATGACCTCATCAAGGTGTTGTCTGATATGGCTGTCAAACACAAACTGACGCCGATGATCGGACGAACGCACGGCGTGCATGCCGAGCCCATTTCCTTCGGCCTGAAGCTGGCCATCTGGGTCGAAGAGATGAAGCGCAACGTGAAACGCCTGGAGGATGCCCGCGGCGTGATCGCCGTCGGCAAGATCTCGGGGGCCGTGGGAACATATGCCACGCTGTCTCCCGAGCTCGAAGTGAAAGCCTGTGCCCGCCTCGGTCTTACCCCGGCACCGGTGTCCAGTCAGGTCCTCCAGCGGGACCGGCACGCCCAGTTCATGATGACACTGGCCATCGCCGCCAGTTCGCTGGAGAAGTTCGCCACCGAAGTCCGCGGGCTGCAGCGCACCGAGACCCGCGAGATGGAAGAACCTTTTTCTGCAGGGCAGACCGGCTCGTCGGCCATGCCCCATAAGCGCAATCCGGAACTGTGCGAAAGAGTGTGCGGCCTTGCCCGCCTGGTGCGCGGCTACGCGGTGACCGCGATGGAGAACATCACCCTCTGGCACGAGCGTGACATCAGCCATTCTTCGACCGAGCGGATTATTCTGCCCGACGGCTGCCTGGTGCTCGACTACTCGCTATCGGTGTTCACCTCGGTCATGAAGGGCCTGATCGTCTACCCCGGGAAGATGAAGGAGAATATCGAAATCACCCACGGGCTGGTGTTTTCCCAGCGCGTGATGCTGGCGCTAATCGATAAGGGCCTGAGCCGTCAGGCAGCGTACGAAACGGTCCAGCGTCATGCGATGAAGTCCTGGGCCAACGGTGAGGATTTCCTGGGCCTTCTCAAAGCTGACGGTGAAGTCACGTCGGTCTTGCCTGCCGCAGAACTCGCAAAGCTGTTTGACTATGGCTACTATCTGAGACACGTCGACGAGATTTTCCGGCGTCTCGGTTTGGATAGATAGAGACGCAGGCAGCCCGGTTTTCCGGAAGTGGCGCGATGCAGTTGTTTCTTCGCAACGAAGGCATAATCAAGGAAAACATTGTTCAGGTCGTTCCGGGCTTCTACCAGATGACCTTTCACGCGTCCAACGTATTCGTGATTGATGAGGAAAGTATGACGCTCATCGACACCGGGTTCCCGGCCACAGTGCCCCGGATCGTCGAGTTCGTCACAAGCCTGCACCGCAAGCCGGGGGATATCAAACTCATTGTGCTCACGCACTGTCACCCGGACCACGCCGGCGGGCTGCGGGAGCTTAAGAGGCTGACGGGCGCGCGCGTCGCCTGCCACCGGGCCGACATCAGTGGCGCCGGCGGGCCGCTCCCCTATCCGCGGGCAGTGCAGAAGACGCTGGAGCTTCGTCCCCTGGCAGGGCTGCGCTCCCGGCTGGGAATTACGGCATCGGAGATCGATATGCAGCTCGGCGGCGGGGAGACACTCGAACCACTCGGGGGTTTGAAAGTGATTCACACCCCGGGGCACACCCCGGGTAGCATCTGCTTGCTCTCCCCGAAGCACCGGCTGCTGATCGCCGGCGATACCCTGGTGAGACACGGGAATACCATCGTCGCGGCAAGGAAGCCGGTGAGCGTCGACGCTGCTCAGGCGAGTCAATCGGTGAAGATCCTGGCGGACGAAGACTTCAACACGGTTTGCTTCGGCCACCATCTGCCAATTGCCGAAAATGCCAAAGACAGGCTGCGCGATCTGATCGCCAGTCTTGGCAGAGTCAAGAGCAACCGGGAATAACGAGATGTGTCCGATGCGAGTCATTTCAGGTACGGCCAAGGGGCGGCACCTCAAGGCCCCGGGACGCCCCACCCGACCAGCCACCGACCTCGTGCGGGGGGCGATCTTCTCGATTCTCGAGAACATGACCGATGACTGGGACCGCGTCCTTGACCTCTTTTCGGGCAGTGGGGCGCTCGGCATCGAGGCCTTGAGCCGGGGGGCGGGGTCAGTGGATTTCGTCGAGCGTGCGCCGCAGTGCTGTGATATAATCAAGGAAAATCTGGAAAAGACAGGGCTCGCCTCCGGCGCTCACGTCTACTGCACCACCGTCGGCAAGGCCCTCTCTTTTTTTGACAAGGAGTACGGAATTATTCTGGTGGATCCACCCTATTCCGATCCTGCGATCGGCGAGGTTGTGGAGCAGCTGGCCGGGTCTTCCCTGGTTGGGCCGGATACCACCGTTGTCGTCACTCACTCTTCCCGCCTGCCCCTGGCATCCACTTACGGCGGGCTTCGCATGGTCAAGGAGCATCGTCATGGCGACAGTTCCATCGCAATATACCGAAAGGAGAGCAGGGCATGACCATAGCAGTCTACCCGGGCAGCTTTGACCCCATCACCAACGGGCATCTGGACATCGCCGCCAGGGCTTCCAGGCTTTTCGAACAGTTGATCATTGGCGTCTATGACACACCCGCCAAGAACCTTATGTTCAACACCCAGGAGCGGGAAGAGCTGGTCCGGCTGTCGATCGCCCATCTGCCGAATGTGCAGGTGAGGCCTTTTACGGGGCTGACGGTCGACTTCGCACGCCAGATGGGGGCGCGGGCGATGGTGCGCGGCCTCAGGGCACTCACCGATTTCGAGAATGAATTCCAGATGGCGATCATGAACAAGAAACTGGCGCCCGACTGTGAAGTGGTGTGCTTGATGAGCAATCTCAAGTACCAGTTCCTCAGTGCCAGTCTGCTCAAAGAGGTAGCCAATTTGGGCGGTGACATTGAAGACCTGGTGCCCAAACCGGTCGCGGCCGCCTTGAAACGGAGAATTCCCACCAGGCTCTAAGTCTCTGGCCAGCAATAAACAACTAGGAGGAAGTTACATGGCATTCAAGATCACCGAGGATTGCATTAGCTGTGGCGCTTGTGAGCCCGAATGCCCCAATCAGGCAATCAAGGAAGGGGACACCATATACGTGATTGACCCCGCCCGTTGTACTGAGTGCATCGGTTCTCATCCGGCGTCCCGTTGCGTCGAGGTCTGCCCGGTGGACGCCCCAAAGCTTGACCCCGCCCATAAGGAGAGCCGTGACCAGCTCTTGGCAAAATGGAAGGCCCTCCACCCCGGACAAACGCCGAAGTAACCGGGAGGGACCATGTCACGGGCTGAGCTTGGAGTCCAAGCTTAGCCCGTTGCCGTTTGGAGCCGCGTCCCGAACGCGATCATCCGTAGTGCAATGCGTCGATCGGATTCAGTCTGGCCGCCCGCATGGCCGGGTAGATCCCCGAAGCAAGACCGATGAACAGGGACACGGATACCGCCAAGACTACGATGTCCGGTGAGACCACGGCTTGTATCTTAATGCCCGAGAACTGCAGATGGGACACGGCGAAGGCAATCGCCCAACCCCCCAGGATGCCGATGCCGCCGCCGGCGAGGCTCAACACGGCGGCTTCGATCAGAAATTGACTCAGGATATCCCGCCGCTTTGCCCCTACCGCCTTACGGATGCCGATCTCCCGCGTTCGCTCGGTCACGGACACGAGCATGATGTTCATGATGCCAATCCCCCCGACGAGCAGCGAGATTCCGGCAATCGCGCTCAGAAAGATGGTGAACACGCCGGTCACCTGGCTGAAAATGTCCAATACCTGCTCCTGACTCACCACGGCGAAATCCGCCTTCTGGTCGTCGCCAATCCGGTGCCGGCGGCGCAGAACGGCATCGATTTCGTCGGTAACATCGCTGATCGTTTCCGAACTCGCCGCCTTCACCGAGATTGACTGTACCGCGTCTTGCCCCGCCGGCGTGCGATTGGTGAACAGCCGCGTCTGAAAGGTGGTGATGGGCGTGACCACCACGTCGTCGAGACTCATGCCCATCATCGCCCCGCCCTTGGCCTGCAGCACTCCGATGACGGTGAACCTGATGCCCTTGAGCTTCACGTTCTGACCCAGGGGATCTCTGGGTCCAAAAAGGTCCCGGGCGACCTCACTACCAAGGACGATAACCGAGTCGCGGGACGCCACATGCCGGTCGGACAGGAATTGGCCCGACTGGATACTGTAGTTGTAGGCGAGCAGGTATTCAGGGGTGGCCCCGTGGATCACCGCTCTCTTAGTATCACCCCCGTAGCTGACCTCAACAAAATTCTCGTTGACCGGGGCCACGGCAACCACCGAGGGGATACGCTCGAGCGCGGTTGCGTCATCCAGGGTTAGCGAGGCGGTGGCATACCCCGGAGCAAGCGCCGCCATCCCAGAGGTCTCAGACGAACTCGGCATGACGTACAGGACGTTGGTTCCAAGTTGTTCAAAAGTGGACGCTACTGTAGCCTGGGCGCCCCTCCCCAGCGACATCAGGGATATCACCGCCCCGACGCCGATGATAATGCCGAGCATGGTCAACGCCGAGCGCATCTTGTTTGAGAGCAGGGACCGTACGGCGATGATGAGGGCCTCGATCAGTTTCATTGATTGTTGGTCCGTTCGTCGCTGACGATGAGGCCATCCTTAAGTCGGATGATTCGCGGCGTATGCGCCGCGATGTCCATCTCGTGTGTCACCACGACTATCGTAATACCGTCGGCGTTCAGTTCGCGAAACAGATTCACGATACCCTCGGCCGAGGCCGTATCGAGATTACCGGTGGGCTCGTCGGCCAGGATGAGCGAAGGATTGTTGATAAGAGCGCGGGCGATGGCCACGCGCTGTTGCTCGCCTCCTGAAAGTTCGGTGGGTTTGTGGTCCGCCCGTTCACCAAGCCCCACTCTCTGAAGGGCTTCCAGCGCTCGCCGCCGCTTCTGCATACTGCCGCGATACACAAGCGGCAGTTCGACATTTGACGCGGCATTGGCCCGTCTCAATAGATTGAAGTCCTGGAACACGAACCCGAGCTTGCGGTTCCGCAATTCGGCCAGACGGTTGTCGTTCAGCCGGCTGACGTCCTCATCCTCGAACGTGTACCTGCCGGAAGTGGGGTTGTCGAGGCAGCCAATGATATTCATCAGGGTTGACTTGCCCGAACCGGAGGCGCCGATGATGGATACCAGTTCGCCGCGCTCGATGCTGAGGCTGACGCCGCGGAGTGCTTTGACCTCCACCCGGCCCATGCGATAAGTCTTGGCCACGTTTTCAAGCTGAATCATGGCGCTTCGGTTAGAACAGCCCCGGCGCCGACTGGTTTGACCTCTCTACCACCACCGTTTCCCCCTCTTCAAGCCCGCCCGTAATCTCGGTGAGAATGCCGTCGCTGATGCCGGTCGTCACAGCTTTTTCCCTGGTCTGGCCGTTCGAGATGACGGTGACCACATCCTCGCCCCCCGCGTTCTTTCGGATGGCACGGTCGGGAACGAGCAGGACGCTCTTTCGTTCCGCGACGGAGATGTCGGCCGAGGCACTCATGCCCGCCCGCAGACCGGCGTTCTCCGGCACTTCGAATACAACTAGCGTGTCATAAGTCACGACCCCACTCTGCAGAGACGGCAGCACATCTATGGAATCAACCGTGCCCTCGATTCTCTGACCCGGTGCCGCATCCACCTCGATGCTCGCTTTTTGACCGGCTCGAACCTGGGTAACGTCAATCTCATCCACCTGGATTTCGAGACGCATTCGGGACGGGTCAATGATCTCAGCGACCGCAACCCCGGGGGAGACGGAATCCTTTGCGTTGACATTCAAGCGGGCGACAATCCCGTCGAATGGAGCAACCATCGTCGCCTCCTCCAACTGCTTTCTGGCCTGGTCAAGGGTACTCTTCGCCAACTTCGATGACTGCTCAGCAAGGTCTTTTGACTGCCGGGCGGCTTCGACCTGAAGACGACGGATGGCCATCTCTTCGGTATCGTAGTTGGTGATCAACGCGTCGAGTTTGGCCTCCGCCGCCGCCAGCCGGGCCTGGGCATAAATCAGCGCCGTCGCCCATGTCTGCTGCTGGGCGGGAGATGCTGCGGCCATGTTGGAGACGAGGTACTGGACGTACGACTTCGCCTCATCAAGATCGGTCTGGGCGATCTCCACCTCAGAAAAGGTGTGCCGGCCCAGCGCTTCATTCAGGGCCCGTTCGGCTGTCTTCAGTCCGATATCAGCCTGACTCACCGTGGCCACGGCCTGGGCCAGCGCTACCTCGGCCTGGGCCACCGCCAGCTCCAGAGAATCGGTGGCCAGCGTCGCAATCCTGTCTCCCTTGATCACCCTCTGGCCTTCGGCAACGTGGATATTGCCGACCCGCCCGGGCATGCCGAAACTCAGTCTCCGGCTATTGATGGCCTCCAGGTTGCCGCTGCCGCTGACCGTAACCGTAAGATTACCGCGGGTGACCTTCACGAGTTGCTGGGTGGTGCCGGCGGTCTTCCCACCGAGGGCGTCACAGGACAGCGTCCCCACCACCGTGAAACAGAGGAACAGGAATCCTACCAATCGCCACGCTTTCAAGATGCCTCCTTCCCGCCCCCCCGGAATATTCTACTACATCCCACCTGAACTGCACCACGGCTGGGGACTGGGTGGGACTGGTCCAGGGCAGGTAAGACGACCACAAATGTCCGCATCGAGCAGAGCCAAAGAAACGTCCGTTCCATCCGGCTTTGCGGGACCACTTGTGGTTGTCCTCCCTATCACGGAGACCATCCCGACGCAGTCGGGAGGCGAAGCAATCCGAATCAAGGGTGTGTGATAGTCACCGATCAAGATCGCTTTGGGGTCGCTTGTGCTCTTTGATAAAGATAAAACAGGCCGTGCCCGACAAGGCGGCCAGCGCCCACAGGATAAACGGCCACGTCTGGTTGGTCTCCGCCAGTCTGCCTCCCACGGCCGGCAACACGAACCCGCCGAAGTTGGCCAGGCCCCCGATCAGGCCGAGAGCGGTGCCGGCATAGGCGTAGCCTATTTCCTTGATCTGTACTGCATGGGAGATCACCAGGGCGCCGATGCCCTGTGTCAGGCATCCTGCCAGCGGTATCAATACCCAAAAGAGCGCCGGGTCAGCCACCGCCAGCAGCAGAATGGTGGCCGACGTGGTCACCGCACTGGCAATCATGACCGCCTTACCGGCCCCAATCCGGTCGGCCAGCGCCGGAATAACGATGGCGCCCGCGATACTGGCCACAAACAGGGTGGACGCCATCGTATCGCCAACCCCTTTGTCGAGTCCGATCTTCTCCAGGTAGACCGGCAAGTAGCCGTTCAGGGAGATGAAACTACCCACGACGCCCAGGTTCCCCAGCGACAACAGCCACACGTCGCGGACCCGGAACACAGCTGCCATCGATTCCCGAAACGAAGGACGTAACCGGGGGACGTTCCCCTCGTCCGGCCGCTTCGGCATGAGGGCGCGTCCCATCACCGCAAACCAGACCACGGCCATGGCGCCGCACAGTCCGCTGTAGGCAAAGAGCACGTTCCGCCAGGAACCGACCAGCGGCATGACAACGGTGGCGCTCAGCGCAGTGGTCAACACCCCGCCGACGGCAAAACCGGAGATCGAGATTCCGGTGGCCAGTCCGAGCTGGCTCTTGGGAAAGAACACGGCCGCGATCCGCTGCAGGTTGGGGAAGACCAGCGCCACGCTGGCGCCGCAAAGGAACATGGATGCAGTCAGCGTGGCAAGGTTGGTCGACATGCCCCTCAGTCCGCTCGTGATGGCCACCGCGATGCAGCCGATGCCGATGGCCCGGGTGAATCCAACCCGGTCTCCCAGCATGCCGCCGGGCAAGGCCACCACCGCCGCCCCGACGGGCAGCATACTCCACAACAGTCCTATTTGGCCCAGGGACAGGTTCAGCTCGCCGGCGGCGGCGCTGAACAGCACGGGCATCACCGTCCAGGGCAGGCCGACGACCAGCATGTGGACCAGAGTGACCAGACTAAGGGCGTGCCACTTGTTGAGGGCGCTCTCCCGCCCCCGCCCGCTTGAACGATTCGTCTTTCCCATCAAATCAAGTCATCCAACGGTTGACCTCGACGGCGGTTCGCGCTCCGATCCCGGCCCGTCCGGAAGTCATGATTCTCCCCGAGCGTGGAACAGTCAGGGTGAAGCTATCGGGATTGCCGACCCAATCGGGGGTAGCCCCGGTGAGCCTCCAGGACCCGGGCCACTTCGGCGTCGCCCACGTCGTGCCAGTGCCGGTAGTAATCGGCCACCGTAAATCTGGCTCCGGTGCCTTCCGCCAGGGTGACGACTCGGGCCGCTGGTCTGACTCTTCCCAAGGCAACGGACGAGGCGGCCGGCACTGCCACCACTATCTCGCGGGGCCGCCGCCGCTTGACCGATTCCACGGCCGCCAGCATCGTGTAGCCCGATGCCAGGCCGTCATCGACGATAATGGCGATCTTTCCCCGCACCATGGAGAGCGGCCGGTCCCTGCGATACAGCAGGCTGCGCTGGCGGACCTGTTGTGTCACCAGTCCCACCTGCTCGTTGACCTGTTCTTGCGTGACACCCTTACTCCTGACCAGTTCCTCGTTCAAAATGATGGAACCATCATCGGCCAGTGCTCCAAAGCCCGACTCCGGGGACAGCGGCAGGGGAAGCTTCCGGACGACGACGACGTCAAGGTCCGCCTCGAGCGCGGTGGCAATTTCCGAGGCCAGGAGTATGCCGCCGTTAGGTATGGCGAGGACGAGCACGGATTGTCCCTTATAGTCTGTGAGCACCGCCGCCAGTTGTCTGCCGGCGTCATGCCGGCTTTCAAACATCGGGCTCATTCTGGGAGGATACAATCACTTTCTCGCTTCTGTCACGCACCAGTGCTTATCCTGACTGGCCGGGACATTATCATTTGCCTGGACGCCTAAGAAGAATTCGATCGCTTCAGAAGATGCGGCCGGCTTCTCGAGACTTGAAGAACAGGCCGGCCAGCAGGCCGAAGGCAAGGCCGCCCAGATGGGCTTCCCAGGCAATGTTGCCCGCGGCAAAGAAAGTCAACAGAAAACCGCCCACGACGGCGGCCCACAGTGGAATCGGCGCCGGTATCGGAAAGACGAACACGGGCAGCCGGGGGCGCATCAGTACCAGGGCGCCTTCAACGGCGAAAATGGCGCCGGAAGCACCCACAACGCCATATGCCAGAGACATCGGGGAGGCAAGCAGCCAGAAGAAGACGTTACCGATCAACCCCCCAACCAGGTAGACGATAAGGAACTTCCTTTCACCAATCAGGCTGACCAGGAACCCTCCGAAGAAATAGAGGACCAGCATGTTGAACAGTATGTGGGTGATGCTGCCGTGCACGAAGAGACTGGTCAGTATTGTCCACGGACGCTCGGCAAGAGTCGCCGGCACGAACTCCAGAACGGAAACGAGGCGGGGACTAATGTAGGTGGCGATGAATACCACCACGCAGGTGATGATGATGTATCCGACGACCCCCAAACCGGGAGTCCCGTAGCCTCGATATCTCATTCTCACTCCAGGAAACACAGACTGATTTTATTCATGATAGCGACAGAGCCTGAAGGATGCAAGACGGAAGTAATATTGACGGGTTGATAGTGTCCCGGTATCATGGCCTTCAGGGACCATCTTGAGGGGGCGTGGTTGAAAGTCCTGAAAGCTGTCGGCCTGACTATTCTCGGTTTCCTGCTTTTCGTGTCGCTATCTGTTCTTGGACTGGCCCTGACCGTCAATAGCACTCTGCTCCAACCGCGTTTTCTGCCCAACGAACTTGACCATCTGAACATAGGGTCGCTGGCGGCCGAAACCATCGGCACCGGCGACGGCGACCTCTCTCCGGCGACGCGGGAGGCTGTGTTACGTACTGTCACGGTCCTGGAACCGCAGATCAAGACACAGGTCAGGAACGCCAGTGACCGGGTCTACGCGTACCTGCTGGGTGACGCGCAGAGCATCGACCTGTCCGAAGTCCTGAAGGGCACCATTCTCAACAAGGACTTCGTCGCTTCGATCGTTGATGAGTCGAACACCGTGGCACTGGCCAGGCAGGACCTGAGGGATCAACTCGCTGATCTCATACCGCCGGGCCAGCAGCAACTGGTCCGTTATCTGGACACGGCGATGCCCAGCATTGATCCCTGGCTGAAACAGGAAATCAACGCGGCCGCCGGGCCGGTCGTCGACTACCTCCTGGGGGAGAGCCCCACGTTGCACCTGGTGGTCCAGTTGGATCAGATGAAGTCCATCCTCCGACCCAACCTGCGGGCGGCATTCCTGAGTTCGCCCCCGCCTGAACTGGCCGGGGCTACCCAGGCACAGACGGACACCGTCTTTGCCCAGTACTACGAACAGGCCGCGGCTGCAGTCCCGGCGACGGCAACGATCGGTCCCTCCAGCCTCGGCATTGGTCCCTCAGCGTCCCTGGCTCAAGCGCTTTCGGACGCGGAGTCAGGTCTTACCAAGGCCCGCACCGGCATCGCCCAATTCCGCGTCTACTATGTCCTCTTGTGGGTACTGGCCGCCCTGCTGGTTCTCGGCATCATCCTCATTCACCGGGCGGTGAGGGCGGCCACTCGTGATCTCGGCATCATCTTCCTGTCCTACGGCGCCCTTGAATTCGTGGGCGTCCTCGTCGCCGGCTACTTCCTGGGTGCCGTTAGTGTGTCCGGCCTGCCGGCCGCGCTTCAATCGTGGCTCCCGGGCTTTTACGCCGACTTCTTCCGGCCGCTGAAGGTGTTCAGCGTGACGCTGGCGATCGCCGGTTTAGCCATGGTGATCATCTCGGTGCTCTACCGCCGCCGTCCCGCTGTCTGAGTCCCGGGCGCGCACCAGCAACTGCAGCCCCCGCCGATCCACCACGACTACTCTGGCACCGGAATCGATTCGTCCGCTGACGGCGCGGCCGGCCCATAACTCGCCCCGAATCTTCACCATGCCCTCGGGATCAAGCGGCCTGACGACAATACCTTTCAGTCCCTTCATATCGCCCAGGCCATTAACCGGCTTCCGCCGGAGGGCAGCAGTCCCCTTCCTGTATGTGAAGATGGTCCAGGCGAGCCACGCGAGCATGGCGAACAGCAACAGCGGGACCGGAATATTGACGCCCAGGTGGGGCAAAAGCCAGAGGCCCGCATACAACGCTGCCGCCTCTTCGACGATGGTGCTGATGATGTTTAAGATCAGCCGTCCGCTCATGGTTGTGACTCCGTGGGACCGATTATAACAGGTCCTCAGGCACGCCGGCGTCGGTCGCCGAGGGCGCCGCCGGCTTGGTGTTCGCCGAAGCGGATGCTATAATCCACTAGAATTCAACGTTCTTGAGTGAGGGCGGCCTTGAAACTCAGCCGGGAAGAGGTATTGCACATCGCCCGTTTGGCAAGGGTGGGGATCACTGACGCCGAAGTAGACCGGATGATGCAGCAACTGTCCAATATCATCGAGAACTTCGAGATCCTGAGGGCCGTGGACACCGACGGGGTTCCCCCCACCGCCCAGTCGATTGCTCTCGAAAACGTCATGAGAGCCGACGAGATCGTGCCCTCATTACCGCAGGAAAGCGTGCTGGCCAACGCGCCCCGGCCGGAAGGGGAGTTCTTCAGAGTGAATGCCGTGCTGGAAGAGTAGGTTCAAGCTTCAGGGGCCAGATCCCCACCCCACCGGTTCATTTGACTCATTCGCACCTGGCTCCGGCCCGGAATTTGGGAGCCCAGATTTCGAGTTTCGCCCCCGGGAGAACTGTCTTGGACACAAATCTGACTATCCATGAAGCCCACGAGATGCTGCAGAAACGGCAGGTCTCTTCGTTCGAGTTGACCCGAGCCTGCCTTGATCGAATAGAAGCCGTCGAGCCGGTGGTGCATGCCTTTGTCACGGTCACCGGGGACCTCGCCCTTGCCCGAGCCCGCAAGGCGGACCAGCTTCTGGCCCAAGGCGACACCGGTCCGCTCACCGGCATTCCCACGCTTATCAAGGACAACATGTGCACGCGGGGCGTCCCGACCACCTGCTCATCCCGGATGCTGGAGACATTCGTGCCGCCGTACAATGCTACTGTCGTCGAGAAGCTGGACGGCGCCGGCGCCGTAGTCCTCGGTAAGGCCAACATGGACGAATTTGCCATGGGATCTTCGACCGAGAACTCGGCCCTGTTCGTGACTCATAATCCGTGGGACCTGGGCCGGGTCCCGGGCGGCAGCAGCGGCGGTTCGGCGGCGGCGGTGGCCGCAGGCGAGACTATCTACGCCCTCGGTTCCGACACCGGTGGCAGCATCCGCCAGCCGGCCAGTTTCTGCGGCGTGGTCGGCATGAAGCCGACCTACGGGCGCGTCAGCCGGTACGGGCTGGTGGCCTTTGCCAGTTCGCTCGATCAGATCGGTCCGCTGACCCGGGACGTTACCGATTGCGCCCTGGTGATGAATGCCATCGCCGGACACGACCCGCGGGATTCGACCTGTTCGCCTCAGCCCGTGCCCGATTACACCCGCAGTCTGGTCGGGGACCTGAAGGGGCTACGCCTGGGTGTGCCCGGGGAGTACTTCGTCGAAGGAATGCAGCCTGAAGTCGGCGCCGCCATCCGCGCCGCCATCGCCCGGATGAAGGACCTGGGAGCGTTAGTCGAAAGCGGCGTTTCGCTACCCCACACCCGCCACGCCCTGGCCGTCTATTACATCATCGCCCCGTCCGAGGCTTCGGCCAACCTGGCACGCTACGATGGCGTGAAGTACGGGTTTTCCTTCAAGGAGACCGACAACATGTGGGAGGCAATGGAGAAGACGCGCCAGTTCGGCTTCGGCCCTGAAGTCAAACGCCGCATCATGTTGGGGACCTATGCGCTGTCCTCCGGCTACTACGACGCGTATTACCTCAAGGCACAAAAAGTGCGAACTATCATAAGGCGGGAGTTTGACCTTGCTTTTGAGAAATACGACGCCCTGATTACGCCCACCTCCCCCACTGTCCCCTTCCGTATCGGTGAGAAGGCCGACGACCCGGTGCAGATGTACCTCAGCGACGTCTGCACGCTGCCGGTCAACATTGCCGGGCTGCCCGCTATCTCCATTCCGGCCGGCTTCGTCGATGGTCTCCCCGTCGGGCTGCAGATCATCGGCAAGCCATTCAGTGAAGAGACGATCCTCCGTATTGCCTTTGCCTACGAACAGGCGGCGGGGTGGGGGAAGGTGAAACCCCGGCTGTAGAGCCCAATAATTCAAGTAGAAAGAGAGAATAATGCGAATTTCCAAATTGGTCAGCAAGACCCAGCGCGAGCTCCCCGCGGATGCGGACACGCCGTCCCATCAACTGCTTGTTCGGGCGGGGATGATAAGCCAGGTTGCCGCCGGTGTCTACAACTACCTTCCCCTGGCCTGGCGCACGCTTCGTAAGATCGAGAATATCATCCGTGACGAGATGGACATGGCCGGGGGCCAGGAAGTGTTCATGCCCACGCTCCAACCAGTTGAACTGTGGCAGAAGTCGGGACGGGACAAGGCTTTCAGCAGTACGCTGCCCGTGTTCACGACGGTTGACCGCCGCGAGCGCACCCTCGTCCTCGCCCCCACCCACGAAGAGGTGGTGACCGAGATCATTGCCCACAGCGTCCGCAGCTACCGCGATCTGCCGGTTAATCTATACCAGATGCAAAACAAGTTCCGGGACGAGCCGCGGCCGCGCGCCGGCCTGATTCGCGTCCGGGAGTTCATCATGATGGACGCGTATAGCTTTGACCGGGATCCGACCGGGCAGGACGTAAGCTATCAGCGCATGGTCACTGCCTACAAGAACATCTACGCCCGATGTGGTCTGACGGCGATCATGGTCGAGGCGGACAGCGGCGCCATCGGCGGGAAGGACTCGCACGAATTCATGCTGCCGGCCGCGACGGGCGAAGACACGATTATCACCTGCCCGAAATGCGGCTACGCGGCGAACGCGGAAAAGGCCGCCTTCGACAAGCAGGCAGGCCAACAGCAATCCGGAGCCATGCCCATGGAAGAGGTCGCTACCCCCGGCATGAAGTCGATAGAAGAGGTGGCCGGTTTCCTGAAAGTCGACCCCCGGCAGACGCTGAAGGCGGTATTCTACGTGGCCGACGGGCGCTTCGTTTTTGTGGTGATACGGGGCGATCTGCCGGTCAACGAGACCAAACTGACCAACACCCTCAAGGCCCGGGAGTTGCGAATGGCAACCGAGGCTGAGGTCATCGAGCAGGGACTCGTCCCCGGATCGGCGTCACCGGTCGGAATCAAGGGAATCACGACCATCGCTGATGATTCGGTGAGCTCGGGAACCAACTTCGTCGCCGGGGGCAACAAACCGGATACCCACCTGCGGAACGTGAACTACGCTCGCGACTTCGAGGCCGGGACTATCACTGATATCGCCCTGGCGGCGGCGGGCGATGCCTGTGCCAAATGCGGGACCGCCCTTACCACGGTCCGCGGCATCGAAGTGGGGCATATCTTCAAACTCGGGACCCTCTACAGCGAGAAACTAGGCGCCTATTTCGCGGAGGAAAGCGGCAACTCCAAGGTCATCACCATGGGTTGCTACGGCATCGGCGTCGGCAGACTGCTGGCGGCCGCCATTGAGCAGAGCCACGACGACAAGGGCATCATCTGGCCGATAACGATCGCCCCATATCAGGTCCACCTGTGCGCCCTGTACATTGAGAATCCGCAGATATCGGAAGTAGCCGAAAGACTCTACGCCGACCTGACGGCCCAAGGAATCGAAGTGCTATTCGACGACCGGGCCGAATCTCCGGGTGTCAAATTCAACGACGCCGACCTTCTCGGCCTGCCTTTACGCCTCACCGTCAGCCCGCGCAACCTTGAAAAGAGCAGTGTCGAGGTGAAATGGCGCGATGAGAAGAAGGCCCAATTGCTGCCCCTGGAAGGCATCGTGGGCGCGGCTACGGGCCATGTTGGACGGCCGCCGGTAGCCGCCGGTGCCGTTACCCCCTCAGCGTCACTCCAAAATCGGCCGCCAGCTTGCCGACGATCTGCCCGAAAACCCGGTTGACTTCTTCGTCGGTCAGGGTCTTGTCCGGCGACTGAAAAGTCAGCCGGTAGGCCAGCGATTTTTTCCCCGCCGGCACTTGTTCTCCTGAATAGACATCGAACAAGGCGATTCGATCGACCAGCGGAAAGCCGCCGATGACGTCCAGCACCTGCTGGTGGCTGACTGCGGCGCCCACCACGATGGCCATATCTCTGACCACTTCCGGGAAGCGCGGGATCGCTCTAAAGACGCGGTCAGTACCCGCCAGGGGCAGCATTTCGGGAAGATCAAGCTCGAAAAGATAGGCCGGCCCCGTGATCCCAAAGTTCTCGCGCACTTTCGATGAGATCTCGCCGACCACGCCGATTTGCCGGTCACCGGCCATTACGCTCGCCCGAGCGGTCGACTGGAGAGTAGGGTCATGGCCTTCTCCAAAGCCGGCCTCGATGTTAAGTGTCCTGAGGACGCCCTCGACGACACCGCGGGCGAAGAAGAAGTCAGACCCTTCGTCCTCACGCTGCCACCATCGCTCGACGCTGGGTCCGCAAATCACCCCGCAGACCGTCTCGCGCTCATCCGGCAGGTCTTTGAGACGACCCAAGTACACTCTGCTCAACTCGACGAGCCGGAAGCGGCCTTCGGCAAAGCGCTGGTTGGCCGCCAGAACCGACAGCAGGTGCGCCCGCAGGGTGGGCCGCAGGTATTCCTGCTCCGCCGTCATGGGGTTCACGAGCCGCAGGGCCGGCGGTTCGGCGCCGTCCGGTGTGAGTTTCTTGAGTGCCTCCATGCCCACCAGCGATGACGTAACGACCTCGTCGAAGCCATAGCTGACCAGGGCGTCCAGAACCGTGCGTTTCAGCCTCAGCATGGGCACCGGGTCCTGGGTGGGGATGGGTTGGGAAAGCATGGTGTTCGGTATCTTGTCGTAGCCTTGAATACGGGCGACCTCCTCGATGAGGTCCTCCGAAAACCGTATGTCGCTACGCCAGTACGGCGGGATGGCTGTCAGATCAGTCGTTCCGCTGCTCACCCGGCACTGAAACCCAAGGGAAGTCAGCGCCGCCACGATCTGTTCCCGGCTGACTTCTACACCGAGCAGGCGCTTCACCTGCGCCGTCGACACTGCTACCGGTTGCACTGGCTTTTGCCCCGGATAGATATCGATCATCCCTTTGGCGACCTCGCCTCCGGCCAGTTGCTGCATCAGTTGGGTGGCGCGTTTCAAAGCGGGGATGGTCAGATCGGCGCGGATACCCCTCTCGAAGCGGGTGCAGGCTTCGCTGGGCATCCCGAGCGTCCTGCCGGTGTAGTGTATGCTCGCCGGATTGAAGCTGGCGGCTTCCAGCAGTATCGTCGTCGTACTCTCCGTAACCTCGGTATTGGCACCCCCCATCACCCCGGCCACCGCCACGGCCCGTTCGGTATCGGCAATCACCAGAGTATCGGCCGCCAGTTCCCGTTCCGTACCGTCGAGCGTCTGTATCTTCTCCCCCGCCTCTGCCCGGCGCACGATAATCTTGCCGCCCCGGATACGGTCGAAGTCGAAGGAGTGAAGCGGTTGGCCGTACTCCAACATGACGAAGTTGGTTATGTCCACGATGTTGCTTAT
This sequence comes from uncultured Chloroflexia bacterium, assembly GCA_963735055.1. Taxonomy (GTDB): domain Bacteria; phylum Chloroflexota; class Dehalococcoidia; order Dehalococcoidales; family UBA2162; genus JBBITI01. The sequence goes on from CAVTJN010000022.1 coordinate 61,931, forward strand.
CGGACGCATACCGCCGGCGATGAGCCGCGTCTTCAGCCAGGCCGGCGATTCGGCAATGCGGATCCCCTTGATCAGGGTTGCGCAATACCGGGGACAAAGGTCAGGGGCCTGAATCTCCACCGCGGCCTGCTGTGCCACCGGTGGCTCAGCCTCAGCGTAGCCATCGTCGGGCAAACGTGCCGTTTGACCGGTCAGCGCCGCGATCTCCCGGGCTACCCCAATCACCGACAGGCAATCCGGACGATTGGGCGTTATTTCGAGGTTGAAAATAGCGTCACCAAGGTAGTCAGCGAGGGGCATCCCCAGCGGGGCGTCCGGAGGCAGCACCAGCAGTCCGGTATGGTCGCCGGAAATCCCCAACTCCTTCTCGGAACAGGCCATACCGCTGGAGACCACGCCGCGTATCCGGGCGGGTTTGAGGACTGACTTTACGCCGGTATGGCCGTCAATCAACTCGGCGCCGACCCGCGCGAACGGGACTCTATCGCCGACCCGGAGATTTGGCGCGCCGCACACCACGGTTACCTGTTCGGCGCCCAGGTCGATGGTCGCCAGCTTGAGGCGGTCCGCGTTCGGATGGGCGTTGACCTCTTTCACCTGGCCGACAACCACATTTTCCCAGGCTTCCCCGATGATCTGGGTGCTCTTCACCTCCAGACCGGCCATAGTCAGCCGTTCAGCAATCATCAAGGGCGGCAGGGTGACGTCTACATAGTCCCTGAGCCACTTCTGGGATATTTTCATTGCCCGCTGTCCGGGAGAATAGGATAGGATGCCGGCGCCGGCGATATGATACCCCAACGCTCAACGAAATCATCGGTACCGCGTACCGAATACACCACGTCACTGATCACCGCCAGATTGGTGATGTATTCCAGACCGCCGGCCAGCGGCAGGCGTACCGGGAGCAGGAAGCCATCCCGGGCTGCCCGGATCTCAAGAATGAAGGCCATCTGAGGGCCGCCAAGACCGGCGTATCGGGTGTTCGTGTCGTCCTTCTGGAGCCAGTTGGTCAGTTCGATCAGCGAAGTGAAATGCCGGGGGTATTTCATCGTCTTCAGTTCGGCGGCCTGGGCCGCTATGGTGCCCAGCTTGGAGTCCACGTCCTTCTGGAGGGAGGCGACTTGGGTATTGGCGGTGGCAAGGCTGTCCTGCACGCTCTTGGTGGTGGCCTTCTCCTGGTTCAGCTGATTCTGCAGAGACGAAACGTTGCCCTGCAGGCTAGTCACCTGCCCTTGCACTGACGTTACCTGCTGCTCGCTGTCCTCGAGCTTGGACTTGGTCCCTGAGAGCTGAGTGGCAAGGATGATGACGGCAACTACCAATGCGACTGACAGCACGCCGAGTATGATCGTCCACAATTTCATTTAGCTACCTCCTCTGTCTGTTGACCTGGTCATGTCTAACCCACAGAATATCAAACGAAAATCAGGCTGCTTTGTCAGAACTGCCGCAGGAATCTGACGTCGCCGCCAAAGAAAAGCCTGACGTCATCGATGCCGTACCGCAGCATGGGCAGACGCTCGATGCCCATGCCGAAGGCGAAGCTCGAATAGATCTCCGGGTCGATGCCGCCCCGACGCAGCACATCCGGGTGAGTCATCCCGGCGCCCAGGATTTCGATCCAGCCGCTGTCCCCGCAGAGCCGGCACCCATCCCCGTGGCAGACAGCACATTCGATGGCCATTTCCACGCCCGGCTCCACGAAGGGGAAATAGTCGGGCCGGAAGCGCACTCTCCGGTTCGGGCCAAAATAGCGCCTCGAAAACTCGTAGAGAGTCCCCTTCAGGTCGGCCATGGTTATGCCCTTGTCGACCGCCACCCCATCGACCTGGGTGAATTGCGAGTAGTGCGTGGCGTCACTGGCTTCGTAACGGTAGACCTTTCCCGGCGTAATCACCCTTACCGGTGGCGGCCTTGATTCGATAACCCGGGCGCTCACCGATGTCGTATGGGTGCGGAGCAGGGTCGGACGCTCCGTCCTGGTATCCACCCAGAACGTTGACATGTTATCCCGGGCAGGATGCTCGGCCGGAATGTTGAGTGCTTCGAAGTTGTAATAGTCCCATTCCACTTCGGGGCCGTCCGCGGTCTGGAACCCCATCGACAGGAATATCTCTTGGAGGTCTTCGAGTGCCCGGGTTACCGGGTGCTTGTGACCAGCGGCAAGCGGATACCCGGGAAGCGTGATGTCGATGGCCGACGCCCTCGCCTTCGCGTTCTCGGCGGCGGACAGCAGTGAACTCTGCTTTTCGTTGTGCCGACCCTCCAGCGCGGCCTTGATCTGGTTTGCCCGGGCGCCCATCACCTTACGCTCCTCCAGGGACAGACCCCCCAACCCGCGCAGCACCTCGGTGACGGCCCCCTTCCGGCCGAGATATTGGACCCGCCACGTCTCGAGCGTTTTGAGATCGTTGACCCGTTCCAGTTCCTCAAGCGCGGCCGCTAGTATCTCATCAATAGTGGTCATTTCCTGGCCTCATGTCGTACTACCAAAAAGAACCCCCCATTTGGGGGGTTCTCGGTTCACGTTGCTCAGACTCTCAGAGACGAACTGGCCGAACTTCAGCCCCCCAAGCGCCGTTGGCGCACGGTAAATGCGAATTCCGCCTCGTATCCCAGAGTACGATCCATATCGGGCTATTCCCTGGCGGCCGCCACCAGACTTGCGAAAGCTTCAGGATCCCGTACCGCCATATCAGCGAGCACCTTCCGGTTAAGCCCGACGCCCACCCGGTTGAGCCCGCCGATGAACTGACCATAGGTCATGCCGTTGGCCCGGGTGAGGGCATTGATGCGGACGATCCACAGCCGGCGCATGTCCCCCTTACGCTCCCGGCGGTGGGCAGTCGCATAGCTCAGCGACTTCATCATCGATTCGTGGGCACGCTTGTACAGGGCATGCTTAGTCGCCCGATGCCCCTTAGTTATCTCCAGCACCTTCTGATGCCGGTGACGGTTAGTTACGCTACTCTTGGAACGTGGCACCGTATTTCTCCTTCTGATTCTTCAGGACTGGTCCTGCCTAGGCCCCGTACGGCAGAAGGCTCTTGAGCCTATTCTTGTTGGCGGGGTCCAGAGTGACCTTAACGTGGTACATGCGCTTTGTCCTGGCTGCCTTATGTAACCGAAGATGGCTCTTGCCGATCTTGGCATGTACTATCTTGCCGCTACCGGTTACGTGCAACCGGCTCTGCGCTCCCTTGTGGGTTCTCATTTTTGGCATCTGAAATTTCCACCTCTTGTTTCGCCTTGGGTTTGGCCTTGGGGGCGACCGGCTTTAGAGCCGCCAGCGGGGAGAGAATGACATGCATCCTCCGCTCTTCCATGGCCGGTCTGCCGTCGAGGGTACTCGCGTCCTTCAAAGAATCCGCCATCCTTTGCAAGAGCTTGAAGCCGAGGTCAGGGTGGGTGATTTCACGGCCCCGGAAGAGGACCGAGACTTTGACCTTGTCACCGCCGACGAGCAACTTCCTGGCCTTCCGCGACTGCGAATCGAAATCGTGATCCGCAATCTTGGGCCGTAACCGAATTTCGCGCAGCAAAACTATCTTCTGGCTACGGCGCGAGCCCCGCTCTTTCTTGGCCTGTTCGTACTTGAACTTGCCGTAATCAAGCATACGGCATACCGGAGGGACCGCGGTAGGTGCTACTTCGACGAGATCAAGACCGTGACTCTTGGCAACCTCACGAGCCTGGTAGAGGGGCATGGTGCCGAGTTGTTCCCCGGCGTCTCCCACCAGCCGCACCTCTCTGGCGCGAATCTCCTCGTTGACGCGAAGCTTCTTAATTATGTGCTAACCTTCCCCCTTTTGAGAAATTGAATGCACCCCAATATAGCATATTCGCGGTCGCCGAATCAAATGGTACGCTCGTACCGCCCCCACCGGTTACCGCACGAGGACTGCGGGCGCTCCATTGCAGTATCGGCGCTCGGTTCCACCTACAGTTCGATCGCTTTTCGACTGACTATCTCTTGAATCCGGCCCTTGAGTTCGGTGACGGATTGGGCAGCCAACTGTTCTCCGGTCCGAAGCCGGACCGAGACGGTCCCGGACTCCGCTTCCTTGTCGCCCACTACCAGCATGTAGGGAATCTTGTTGAGCTGTGCCTCACGGATACGCTGGTTCATGCGCTCCGCCGAATCGTCCAGCTGCACCCGAATTCCCGCCGCTTTCAATTCGGTTTCGATCTTCCGGGCGTATTCGGCGTGGCGGTCGGAGATTGGAATAATCACCGCCTGCACCGGCGACAGCCACACCGGAAAGGCCCCAACGTAGTGTTCGATCAGGAATGCCATCGTCCGCTCGATACACCCGATGGACGAGCGGTGGATAACAATCGGTTCCTTTTCCTGTCCGTCACTATCCCGGTAGCGGAGGTTGAAACGCTTCGGCCCGACGAAGTCATACTGGACAGTAAAGGCGGTATCTTCCTTACCGGCGAAGTTCTTCATCTGGATGTCGATCTTCGGGCCGTAGAAGGCGGCTTCGTTGGCCCCCTCAAAGAACTCACTCTTGCGCTGTGTCAGCACCCCACGGAGTACTCCTTCGGCGTAGTCCCAGGCGGCGTCATCCTTGTAGTACTTCTTGTCGTCCGCGCGGTCGCCCAGGGACAGGCGGTACCGGTAATTGCTGCCGGTGTTCAGACCAAGGACGGTCGCCACGTATTCGATCAGGTCCAGCACCTGCATTATCTCGTTCGTCGCCTGTTCCGCCTGGCAGATGATGTGAGAGTCGGCGAGGCAAAAACTGCGAAGGCGGATGAGACCGGTCAGTTCGCCTGACTTCTCGTAGCGGAACTGCTTTGCCAGCTCGGCAATGCGGAACGGCAACTCCCGGTAAGAGCGTGGTCGGCTGGCATAGAGCTGGTAGTGGTGGGGGCACGTCATCGGACGCAGCATCAACTCATCATCGTCGACCTTCATGACCGGGTACATAGTGTCTTTGTAGTACGGATAGTGACCGGAGGTCCTGTAAAGCTCAATGTTGGCCAGGTCCGGGGTGTAGACGTGCCGGTAGCCCCGTTTGATCTCCTCGTCCACCACAAATCGCTCCAGTTCGCGCCGGATGACCGAGCCTTTTTCGGTGAAAAGGGGAAGCCCCTTACCTACCAGGTCGGAGAAGACGAACAAGTCCAGGTCCCGGCCGATCTTCCGGTGGTCCCGCTTCTTGATCTCTTCTTGAAATGACAGGTAGGCCTCCAGGTCCTGCCGGGAACCGAAAGCCAATCCATAGATTCGCTGCAGCATGGGATTCTTTTCCGAGCCGCGCCAGTAGGCTCCGGCGATCTTGTCCAGTTTGAAGGCATCAGCCCGTATTTCTTTCGTGGTCGTCACATGGGGGCCGGCACACAGATCCACGAAGTCGCCGGACCGGTAGATAGTGATGTCACTGTCGGGCAGGTTGTCGATGAGCTCCAGTTTGTACGGCTGGCCCTGGAACAGCTGCCGGGCGCCCTCTTTAGAGATACTGTCCCGCTTGAAGACTAGCCCCTGTCTTACCAGCTCGCGCATCCTATCTTCAATGGTGACCAGGTCTTCCGGAGTGAAGGGGCGTGGTGGCTCAAAGTCATAATAGAAACCATTCTCGATGGCCGGTCCGATGCCCAGCCGCGTCCCCGGAAACAAGGTCAACACGGCGCCGGCCAGCACGTGAGACGTGGAGTGGCGTATCCGCTCCAGTCTCTCTTCGGTACCGTTCTTCGTGTCTTCAACGCTCATGGACGAACCCTCAACTAACGATGAAACCTCCCCTTCCCGACCGGGCGGGACCGGGAGGCTTTGGCCGGGGCACACGATCCCCACGGTGTTTGATTTGCGTCTATTATAACAACCCGCCTCCGGGCGTGCAATTGGCTCACTTTCCGAACTTGACGCCACGCGGAAGCTGATGCTACATTAGGGTGTTTGTGTCAATCTGACTTGAGGAGGAACAGGCGCGGTGGACATGATAGTTTGCTGCAAGCAAGTGGTTGACCCCGAGGCACCCCCGGCTAGTTTCAAGATTGACCCGGCGAGCAACAAGGTAATACCGCCTCAGGGTGTCCCCCCCGTGATTAGCCCGTTCGATGAACAGGCGGTCGAGGCTGCCCTGAAAGTCAAGGATGCCGTGGGCGGGAAGATATCGGTCTTGAGCCTGGGGATTAACCTGGCCCGTGACGTGGTTAAGAAACCATTGTCCATGGGCGCCGATGAGCTCATTTTACTAGAGGACCCGGCCTACGTCGATGGCGATGCCTGGTCCACGGCCTACGCCTTGGCCATGGCGATCAAGAAGATCGGGAAATTCGATATCATCTTCTGCGGCCGCCAGGCTGCCGACTGGGATTCCGGGCAGGTCGGTTCGGGTATTGCCGAGATTCTGGGACTACCCAGCGTTACCGTCGCCAAGAAGGTCGAGGTTGCCAACGGCAAGGCGCGCGTGGAACGCATCACAGCCGACGGCTACGAAGTGGTGGAGGTCTCGCTGCCGGCCGTGATTACCGTGAGCAACGAATTGGGGGCCGCCCGCTATCCCACCATTAAGGGCATCATGGGCGCCAAGCGTAAGGAACCCATCGTTTGGAAGCCGGCCGATATCGGCGTCGACCCGGCCAAGATCGGCGCCGCGGGGCGGCGGACACGGCTGTCAAAGCTGTTCCAGCCGGTCAAGGAAACCAAGTGCGAGATCGTCGGCGGAGACACCCCCGAAGAGGCCGCCGTCAAGCTGGCCCTCATCCTCCGCGAAGCGAAGGCGTTGTGAATATAGCTTTCGGCTGACAGCTGACAGCTCAACAGGAGTGAAAGAATGTCAAGCGGAGTTATGATTTTCGGAGAAATCCTGGAAGGAAAACTGGCATCGGTTTCGGCCGAGTTGCTCGGCGCCGGCCGGAAGCTGGCGGCTGACCTCGGACAGGAGCTATCGGCCGTCCTCGCCGGATCCGGCGTTGCGGCTTTTGCCGCGCAGGCGATCGCGGCAGGGGCGGACAAGGTTTACGTCATCGATGATCCACTGCTCGCTGACTACCAAACCGAGCCCTTCGTGGCAGTCATGGAAAAGATCATCAAACAGGTAAATCCCCAGGTGGTGCTCCTCAGTCAGACATCTATCGGCCGCGATCTCGCGCCCCGGCTGGCGTTCCGTTTGGGAACAGCGGCTACCATGGACTGCGTCGCCGTCAGCATCGATCCCCAGACCAAGAGGCTGGTCCCCACCAAGCCGGTCTACGGGGGCAACGCCCGGGCCGTTTTCAGCTACGAGACCGACCCGCAAATCGCCACTGTGCGGGCGAAGGCAGTGACCGCCCTGGAACCAGACCCTGCGCGTAAAGGCGAAGTGGTCGCGGTGGCCGCCGGCCTCGATCCCGCCATAATTCGGGCGAAAGTCGTCCAAAAAGTGAAGGAAGACGTCAAGGGCGTCAAGCTCGAAGACGCCCCCACCGTGGTGAGCGGGGGGCGGGGCATCGGGGGTGTCGAAGGGTTCAAGGAACTCGAAACCCTTGCGAAATTGCTCAGGGGCGCCGTCGGCGCCAGCCGTCCGGCCTGCGACAGCGCGTGGATACCGGATTCGTCTCAGGTCGGTCTTACCGGCAAGATCGTCAGCCCCGACCTCTACATTGCGGTGGCCATATCAGGCTCCAGCCAGCACATGGCCGGATGCTCCGGGGCGAAGGTCATCGTCGCCATCAACAAAGACCCGGAGGCCAACATCTTCAAGGAAGCCCGCTATGGCGTGGTTGGTGACTGGAAGAAGGTCCTCCCGGCCTTCACTCAGAAGCTCAGAGAACTGCTGGCACAGTAGTCCAATAGAGGGGGGCTGCAGGGCCCCCCTTTTCAATTCTTGGCCCCACCGACGTGCCGGTCTCAGGAAGGGATCCCGTGTGTGAACAACGCTCAACTCGGTGAACGCCTCCTGAGCAGCGCCGCTACCAGCATGGCCAGCCCCACAGCAATGATCAGAAGCGGCCATAGCGCGGTCGCTCCCATGAGGAACATGATGCCCAGACCAATCAGGATGAGCCCGAAAATCAGCCGGCGGGCAGGGAAACGCGGACTCCTCCCGCCCATACGGGTGGTCGCACTGACCACCAGGGCGAGACCGGCCGCGATGAGGAAGTACTGCCACCACTGGTCCCAGCCGAGAATACCCTGGTTTGCCAGAAACAGAAACAAGCCCAGCACGATCAGAACAAGGGCGCCGGTGATTCCGAAGGATCCCCGGCGCGTACTGGGGCCGGGCCCGCCGCCCATATCATCGGTGGGATCCTGTTGTGTCATTGGGAGCCCCCTTTTTGACAAATAATACTCAACGGCAAAAGAGAAAGGGGGCCAATGACGCCCCCTTCCGTTGCCACCTGATCCGGACTAAACCGGCACTTTTTCCTGCTGCCGCTCGGCCACGATCTTCTGGACGACCAGGGGCGGGGTTTCCTGGTAGTGACTGAACTCCATGGTGAAGGTGCCCCGGCCCTGGGTGATCGATTTGAGGTCGATTGCATACCGTTGGACCTCAGCCAGGGGCGCTTGGGCCTGGATGACCTGGATCCCATCCTCGGGCATCATCCCTTGCATCTGGCCGCGCTTGGTGTTGAGATCACTGATGATATCGCCGGTGAATTCTTCGGGGACCGTGATCGTCAGGTTCACGATCGGTTCCAGAATCACCGGCTTCCCATCAGTCATGCCCTTCTTCAATGCGCCGGCCCCGGCGATCTTAAAGCAGATTTCGGATGAGTCGACGGGATGGAAGCTACCGTCAACCAGTGTCACCCGGACATCCGCGATCGGATATCGGGCCAGCACGCCTTCGGCTGACGCCTCATGGACGCCTTTTTCCACGGCCGGAATATAGTTCTTGGGCACGGAGCCACCGACTACGTGATCGACAAACTCGACCCCGCTGCCGCGCGGAAGAGGTTCCACTTCGATGACAACATGTCCGTACTGGCCGTGTCCGCCGGTCTGTTTCTTGTGCTTGTATTCGGCCTTGGCAGGCGTCGTGATCGTCTCCTTGTAGGGGACACGGGGGGTCTCCAGGTTGACGCCGACGCCGAACTTGCGCTGCATCTTCTCCGCGGCAACGTCCAGTTGCGTCTCACCCATCCCGGAGATCACCGTCTCGACCGTATCAGGGTCGCGATGCACTTTGAGGGTCGAGTCTTCTTCCACCAGGCGGGACAGGGCGTTTCCAAGCTTGTCGAGGTCAAGCTTGGTCTTGGGGTAGACGGCTTTGCTGAGGATGGGGGCGGGAGAGGAAACCGGGACGATCTTGACCGGCTTCTCCCGGCTGCCTAAGGTATCCCCGGTGGCGGCCAAACCCAGCTTGGCCACCGCGCCAATGTCGCCGGCCCGGATCTCGGTCACCGCTTCCTGATTCTTGCCGCGTCAGAAAATAGAGCTGGCCGATACGCTCGATCTCGTTCCGGTTAAGGTTCCAGACCTGGGAGTTGCTGCTCAGCACGCCGCTGTAGACGCGGAGGTAGGTAAGCTTGCCCACATAAGGGTCGGCGCTGGTCTTGAAGACGAGAGCGGATAGCGGTCCTTCCTCGGTCGGAGCAATTTCCTGGTTGCCGCCGTCAGCGACCGCGACGATCGGCCGGTCCGCCGGGAGTTGGCAGATAGTTGACGATGGTATCCAACAGCAGGCTCGTGCCCGCATTGAGCAGCGCCGACATGGCCATCACCGGCACGATCTTGCCGGAAACGATAGCCTTCTTCAACCCGACGTTCAGTTCTTCGGGCGTGACCGGCTCGCCTCCCAGATACTTCTCGAGCAATCTATCGTCCAGCTCGGCCACCGCTTCCACCAACTTCTCCCGGTAGCCATCGACCTGGGCTCTGACTGCTTCCGGTATCGGTCCTTCTTTCGCCGGAGATCCAACGTAGCCTTTCATCGTCAGCACATCAGCAATACCCTGAAAAGACGTGTGGGCGCCGATCGGAACGTGAATCGGAATGACTCTGGATCCGAACTTGGCCTGCAGCTGGTTCACGGTCTTGGTGAAGTCGGCGTTTTCGCGGTCCATTTTGTTCACCATGAAGGCCCGCGATAGACCTTCTTTCGCCGAATAGTCCCACGCCTGTTCGGTGCCCACCTCAACCCCGGAGTTGGCGCTGACTACGATCAGGGCGCTCTCGGCCACCCTTATCCCGGCTTTGACCTCGGCAATGAAATCAGTGTAGCCGGGGGCGTCGAGGATGTTAATCTTGGTTGATTTCCATTTGCATGGTAGGACCGAAAGGCTGATACTGATCCTGCGCCGGGCCTCGGAAGGGTCAAAGTCCGATGCCGTGGTCCCCTCGTCGACTTTCCCAAAGCGGCTGACCGCCCCGGTTGAGAAAAGTACCGCCTCGGATAACGTGGTCTTGCCGGAACCGCTATGGCCGAGCAACACCAGGTTACGGATATTGGTTAGACCATACTTGTCCATCTACTCACCCACATTCCTTCTTAGTCTGCCGTTGTGTCCACCCCACCGTTCGAAGCTGCTTTCCGCGCCCATTATACATGAAGAGGACGCATCGCGAAAGTGAATGAAGGCGGAACGGGCGTCCGGCGCTATTTCGGGCCCGGTCCGTCCTGGGCGCCACGCATGGCCGAACGCAGGTTGAGCCAGAGGCGGACGAGCGCCATGCCTTCTTCGCCGGTGGCCTCCAGGTGCCCGTACCGGTCCCGAACGTAGGCGTCGGTGATCGCTTCAAGCGATGCCCCTTGTTCCCGCACCGTCCCCCGCAGGTCCGACGCGTACTCGAAAGGGGTATGCGAATACGGTTTAGGATGTCCCGCCCGGTTACCTTCCCAGAGAAGCCCGCGGTATAGCTCGCGCGACATCGAGGAATTGAGCTTCTGTAATGGTCGATGCCAGCGGCGGCGGGGCGTGTCCTCCGGCCCGGCGGAAGCGGTCTCCGAAACTCCTAAGAAAGGCCTTCAGGTCGCCACTGAAGGCCGCCCAGCTCCAAAGCGATTCATTGATCTCCTCATAGCCTTTGTCCTCATTCGCTCGCCAGTAGCGGTAGATGGCGCGGGACAGGAAATACACGACGGTGGCCAGAACGGCCAGCAATACGGCCCACTTGATGATGGTGAAAAGACCGTCGGGAATCTGTCCAGACTGCAGCTTGTTGGCATTGTCAGCGAATTCGCCGAACTCCGGGGCTTCAAACGGTTTCGCGTTAATCAGGCTTGTCAGCCAGTTGACGATCAGCTGGACGATCCAGCTCAGGCCTTCCACCAGATACCCCAGGGGATAGCCCACGACATACAAGAAAGCGATGCCCAGCCAGCCGGCGAGGGTGTTCAAGGGCTCGAGTATCACCGTCACCAGGTTCAGCGAAAGGCCGCTTGCGATTATCCCGCCGACGACAACGATGCCCAGGACAATGCCGAGGAGGAGCAGCAGCCAGCGCCGGGCGAAGAGGTCGGTGGCCTTGGGCTTGCCCGCCAGCCCTTTGCGCAGGCTGAGGAAGTTGCTAATCCCGATGCCCATGAGGGCAACAAAGAAATACCCAAGGATATAGGGAACGAGGGCTCCGAACATGCGCCGGCCGGCATCCAGACCGAGGGCCGTCACCCAGACCACCATGAGCACCACGAAGCTCGCGACCCCGATGGCAAAGCTCCGGTACAGATTGTCCGTTCGCAGTTCCTCCCGGCTGATGGCGATGCCGCGCCAGACGAGGAACACGCCGAAGCCGAAGGACGCCACCAGTTGCACCATCTTCCCCGAAGCGTAGTCGAACCAGGCGAGGTCCCAGAGGGCGACGCCGCCACTATTCTCAAGCCGGGTCAGCAGCAGGATGGCAAGGACACCCAGCGATAGGGTGGCGATACGGACTTCAGCCAGGTGCAGGCCCCGATCCAGAGACACACTGAGAACAATCGTGACTACGGCAATAATGATCAGAGCCGACAGGAAGCTCAGCGGTATCCCGGTCCAGCCGCTTATGGAGAGGCCGCTCAGTAGGATGAGCCAGGGATACGACCGCAAGACCTCGGCGAGTATCGCCGTCGCGGTAAGCAGTCTCTCAACGCTGGCCGCTTTTCTGATAGGCTCGAATTTCAAGGTGGACTCCTATGCCGCAGGACTTATGTCAACGGTGTCGACCTTGTCCCAGGGTATCTCTGCCGGGACGTAATAGATGGTGAGTCCGTCCAGGCTGAACTCCGGTCGCTCTCCGCCGACAATGACCATGGCGACCGGTCTCCCCGCCCGCTGCAACGTTCCGAGAGCGGCCACCAGGTCCGGGGTGGGGACAGCGGTGACCGCCACCAGGGTGCTGACAAATGGCAGGTTCCCTCCTTCCTGACGGACCAGCCGATCGATCGCCATCGACTCCGTGGGGGCAACCATGGCCAGGCCTTCCAGGACGTGCTGCAATTGGTCAGGATGACTCGACGGTTTGATCCTGATGAGACTGGCGCTGTCGGGATACGGATGGTTGACGTAAAGGCCGACGCGGTAGCCCTTGTCGATGGCGTGGTTGGCGATGGAAGCCGCAGCGATGGTGCCCGTCTCCAGCAACTGGGCGACCTCGCCCCAGAAAGGATGTTTCACCGTCCGGACGTCGTAGAAGATGGCGAGGTCGGTGGAAGTGGTGTGCTCGAAGATCTTGGTCTGAAGGCGGCCCACGCGGGCCGTCGCTTTCCAGTGAATACGTTTCAGGGGGTCGCCGGGGGCGTATTCCCGGATACTGGCGACGCGTACCGGGTCCTGAAAGAGGTGACGGCGCAGGCGCAGGTCGCCGAAGGGGTCACGCGACGGGATGCCGAGTTGACTCAGCGGTACTATCCGTGGGTAGACGATCAGACTGACCGTACTATTGACGTCCATCTCCCGCACCCGGAAACGAAAGTAGTCACCAGACTGCACCCGGGTGGGGCCGAAGGAAAAGTAACCTCGCTTCATGCAACGGATGGAATAGACGCGCTTTACCCGGTGGTACCAACCCAAGGGCATGATGTTGCGCAGCACAACCCGTCCCGGCCGGTGAGAAGGGGCGGTGGGGACGGAGGCGGATAAGACCAGTTGTTCATCGAGTTCTTCGTCAATTTGCACCCATGGCAGCGGCAGTACTTTCCGATTGGCCAGGCTAATCTCGAAAGTGACCTCGTCGCCGCAGAAAGCATGAGTGGCGCTCAGGTGCCGGGCATACTCGACGCGCCGGAGGGCGTACTTGGCCCAGATCTGCGAAACACCGTACAGCATGAGCAGGAGAACGGCCACCAGCAGCAGACCGCCGTGGCGGAGGAGGACTGCCAGGACGAAAGTGGCCGCTCCAAGTAACAGCCAACCCTGACCCACCTAGCGCCCCATGTCTAGAGCGGGGGTTTCTTCCACCGGGACCTTGACCGACTCCGTAACTTCCTTCATTATCTCGGCGGCCGTTCGGCCGCGCAGATGGCTCTGTTGTTTGGTGATGAGGCGGTGCTCCAGGACAAACGGAGCCAGGTACTTGACGTCGTCGGGAATCACGTAGGGACGACCCCGAAGTGCCGCCAATGCCTGGCTGGACTTGTAGAGAGCGAGCATCGACCGCGGGCTGCCCCCGAGTTCAACCTGGGGATGCTCGCGGGTGGCGTGCACGAGGTCGACAATGTAACCTTCGATGTCCGGGTCGACCGCCACCTCCTGCCTGCGCCGCTGCAGATCGAGTAGTTCTTCCGTGGTGACCACTGGTACCAGCTCATCGATCACGTTGGCCACGCGAAAACGCTGCAATATCACATGGTCGTCGTCCCGAGTGGGGTAGCCCAGCTTGATTCGAAGAAGAAACCGATCGATCTGAGCTTCCGGCAGGGGAAAAGTGCCTTCAAGTTCGATCGGGTTCTGGGTCGCCAGCACCACAAACGGCCGCGGCAAAGGCCGGGTGTCGCCCTCGACCGTCACCTGGCGCTCTTCCATGGCCTCAAGAAGGGCCGACTGCGTCCGCGGCGTCGCCCGGTTAATTTCGTCGGCCAGCAGCACCTGGGCAAAGACCGGCCCGGGTCTGAACTCGAATTCACCGGCCTTTTGGTTGTAAAGATAAGTCCCGGTGATATCGGACGGGAGCAGGTCGGGCGTTGACTGGATGCGATGGAAGGTGCAGCCCAGCGAGCGGGCGACCGCCTTTGCCAGCATCGTCTTGCCGATTCCCGGCACGTCCTCGAGCAGGACATGCCCTTCACAGAAGATGGCCACCAGAACGAGCTCGACCGCCGACGATTTCCCTACGATCACGCGCTCGACGCTTTCGAGAACGCGCTTACCGGCGCCAGACAGGAGTTCGACGCTTGCCTTATCCATATATCCTCACTTCGAGTTTTCCCATTATAACATCTCATGCTCCGGGCCGGAAGACACGATCGCCAAGCATAATATTGTGCCTGTCCGCCTGAAGGCGCTCGCCGGGGTTCGCCCATCTCCGGGCCTGCCGCGCCTGCTGACCCTTGAGTCGCGCCGGGGCTATTGACTTTCTCAACGTGGTACGATTATCGTTAGCGGTCGAATCCGGAACTGTTCATGAGCAGTACTATGGCGCCTCCTCCAGCCGTTCCGAGGCAATTCGCCGGACCGGAACCCGTTTGGAATTGGCGCTCATTTCGGTGAAAAGGGGTCGTTGTGGCAAGCGAAAAGAGTTTGGTAATCGTGGAATCTCCCACCAAGGAGAAGACTATTGGCAGGATCCTCGGGAAGGACTATGTTACGAGGTCGTCGCGGGGGCACATCCGGGACCTTCCCGAAACCAGGCTGGGAGTAGACGTTGGAAATGGATTTGCCGACTTCTACCTGATCGACCGGAAGAAGCTCCCTTTCCGCGATGAGTTGCGAGCGCTGGCCGAATCCTCGAAGGCGGTGTTGCTGGCAACTGATCCCGACCGGGAAGGCGAGGCCATCGCCTGGCATTTGCAGGAAGTAATTGGGCCCGATAAGGCGAAATATAACCGCATCCATTTCTCCGAGATAACCAGGGGAGCGATCGAAAAAGGGGTGCGCTCGGTGCAGTCGATAGATATGAACCTGGTGGAAGCGCAGACGCGCCCGCCGCATCATGGACAGACTGATCGGCTATCCGCTCAGCGATCTACTTAGAACCAAGGTGGGCAGAGGCGTAACCGCGGGCAGGGTACAATCTCCGACGGTGGGTATGATCGTCGACCGTGAGCGGGAACGGGCCAGGTTCGTTCCCCACGAATACTGGTCGATAGAAGTCGAACTGAGCAAGAACAACACCAACAGCCATAACGGGACCTTCCGCGCCGCGTTCGTCGGTCGGACCGACGGCGCGAAGGTCGAGATTCAGGGCGAAGCGGAAGCCACGGCCCTCAAGAAGGAACTGGAGAATGCCCGTTTCCGCGTGGCCAAAGTGACCACCAGGGAAGTCACCCGCCAGCCCGCGCCGCCTTTCATTACCAGCACCCTTCAGCGGGAAGCGGCCAGCAAGCTGCACTTCGCGGTGGGGCGGACGATGTCCGTCGCCCAGGAGCTCTTTGAGGGTATCGACATCCCCGGCGACGGGCCGGTCGGCCTGATCACTTACATGAGGACCGATTCGACCCGCCTGGCCGAGTCCGCGGTGACGGAAATCAGGCAGTACATCGGAGAGCGCATGGGTGAAAACCAGCTTTCGCCCGAAATCAGGACCGCCCAGGGCAAAGTCAAGGGGGCCCAGGAAGGTCACGAGGCCATCCGGCCCACCAGCATCTACCGCGAGCCAGCGGCGGTCAGACCCTGGCTGAGCCAGCAGCAATTCAACCTTTATCAGTTGATTTGGAACCGGACGGTCGCCTTCCAGATGGCGGCATCTGTTTCGGAGCAAACTGCCGTTGACATTGGGGCCGCGGCGGCCGCCTCCGGGAACGAATACGTGTTGAGAACCACCGCATCAAGAATCAAGGTGCCCGGTTTCACGTCACTGTATGCGGAGACGGAAGATGAGGAAACCGCCGAACAAAAGACGCCCGACGGCGCCGGTCCGGTTGTAAGCCAGGGTGATGTCCTCGATCTTGTTGCCGTAATACCCGAGCAGCATCACACCAAACCACCGGCCCGTTTCACCGAGTCAATGCTGGTGAAGACTCTGGAACAGAACGGCGTGGGACGGCCGAGTACCTATGCATCCATCATCAAAGGAATTCAGAAGATGTACGTCACCAAGGTGAGCGGCGGGTTTGAGCCAACCGAAGCCGCGTTTGTGGTCACTGACCTTCTCTGCGAGTTCTTCCCCGAGGAAGTCGATATCCAGTTCACCAGCCGGATGGAAGAGGCACTGGATGACATCGCCAATGGCAAACGTACCCGGTTAAGCGTCTTGCAGGACTTCTATCCGGCGTTCAAGGCCAGGCTGGACAATGCCAGGACCAACATGCCGAAGAAGCAGTTGCCTGACAGAGTGACCACCGAAGTGTGCCCCGAGTGCGTCGCCAAGTACGGGCGGGTGAGGCACCTGGTGGTGAAGAAATCTTCCTCGGGCCTGTTCCTCGGTTGCCCCGGATTCAAGGATCCGGAACAGCCTTGCTCCTACACCCACCCCTACGAGATTAGAACTGGTGTGAAATGCCCTGAGCCCGACTGCGGCGGTGAAATCGTCGAGCGGGTGAACAAGAGCGGGACCAGCTTCTGGGGCTGCAATAATTACCCCCGGTGCAAGTTCAGGCTGCGGGATAAGCCGGCCGCCGAACCATGCCCGCAGTGCGCCGGTCTAATGACGTTTCGCCGAAACGGTAAGGCCAAATGCACCAAGTGCGGATACGAAGAGGCCGAAGCGCCGGGCGCCGACCAGGATTGAGGCTGCCTTGGGGCTACTTTTCCAGTTGTGCGGCAACCTTGACGAGTATCTTCCCCAGCCTCTTATGCCCTGCTTTGCGGTACCACTTATTGAACCATCTGGCCGTGACCAGGAGCGTTTCGTTGGGAATGCTCTCCAGATCCTTCTCCGCCTCGTTCGCCGCGTTGTCCATCGCCTGTAAGGTATCTTCTGCCATACGCTGTAGTCTCCTCGTAGAGTATATTATGCTAATTTCCGCCCGCAGTCCATCGAGTGGGTCTCCCTGCGTGAGTCGCGAAACGGTCTGCGTTGATTGGCTTAGCCCGTCTCCTCGGCACGCCGCCCTCGAACTTTAAATATTCCCTCCACGGACCACGGAGGTCACAGCGCGAATACATCGAGCGCTGGGCGGGCATCATCAGGACGACGGGCGTCAGTTCCGCCCGCCTATTATACTACGGGCGGCCCGGCTCGTTGTTGGCACCGCAGCTCGTCTCCGGAAAATCGGTATTGAGTTCGACCGGTGTGTGGACCGGACTTCCACAATGCTATAATTGAACCGTCTTCGGACCAGAGGCAAGAGCATTTCGTGAGGACAGTAACGGGGGGCGGACTTGCTCCGGCATAGTTTCATCCATATCCCGGGAGTAGGGCCGAGTACGGAACGGTCGCTGTGGTCGCAAGGTCTGCGCAACTGGGGCGATTGCCTAACCCGGCGGGCTTCACGAGTCTGCGGCTACCCGATGACGTCAACCCTGAGAATGCACGCCCGGGAGTCCGAGATCAACCTGCACAATGGCAACGCCGTTTACTTCGACCGCCTCTTACCGAAGTCGGAAACGTGGAGAATGTACGGTGACTTCCGGGACAGGGCGGCGTTCGTCGACATCGAGACCACCGGGCACCGGGGGGAGGGGGAGATAACGGTGATCGGTCTGTTCGACGGTATTCGGACCAAGGTCTTCGTGAAGGGCAAGAACCTGGGCGATTTCAAGAACGAAATACGCGACTACGCCCTGCTGGTGACCTACAACGGCAATCAGTTCGACATCCCGTTCATGTGCGATACCTTCGGCGATATTTTCACGAATGTGGCCCACATTGACCTGCAGTATGCCCTGCAACGGTTGGGTTATCTAGGCGGCCTGAAGACGATACAGGAGCAGTTTGGCCTGCGCCGGGACGGCCTGCTGAGCAACCTGGACGGCAGGTGCGCCATCTGGCTCTGGGAAGAATACGTAAAGGGCAGCAAGAAGGCCCTCGACACCCTCCTCCGCTACAATCTGGAGGACGCTGTCGTCCTGCAGTCACTGGCCGAGGCGGTCTACAACGAATCGGCCCGGAAATTGCCCGTCCCGGTTGAAGGACTACGCCCCGGCAGAAAGCCGAAGGTCGACATTCCATACGACGAAGAACTGGTCAGGAAGCTCGCCAAGCGACGTGCCCTGGGTACGCGCATCAGGGCTTTGCCGCCGGGTCAAGCGGACGACGAGGTGCTGCAGCCCGTTTAGCGGTCCGCAATCTTTCCAGTCTCCAGCAGAATCCAGAGACGACGGTTTGGCGCACGCACGCTTAGTTACTCTCTTTGGACCCGGCGTCAGCATCCGCGCAGTTTCGTCGTGGATTTAACTGCCTGATCGATCGTGGGTGAGTTTGTGTTCGGGCAAGGCACAAGCTGGCGAACCACAGGCAGCCTTACATTCTCTCAATACTCTTTTATCCCCCCTTTTGACAAAATGATCGACGGGACAGGCATGATGTAGTATTTAGTACAATTTGACAGTTATTTGGAGATATGATAATCTGAAAATCGATCGCATTTCAAGAGAACGCGCTGGCAAACGGGAGGGAGCATGAAAAGGAGTCTTGCAGATGAGTGAGGAGGGTCTGGTCGGAATCAGCGACGCCTGCCAGATTCTGAATGTCAGCGAAACGGCGTTGCGCCAGTGGACCGACGAAGGCAAGATCAAGGCATTTGTGACGCCGGGGGGACACCGGCGATACCTGGTGGCGGACTTAAAGAAGTTCATGAACTCCCCCCAGAAAGTAGTGGGCATCAGAGACCTAGTGGTGGAACTGGAGGAGACCGCCCATTCGCTGCGGGACACGGCGATGACGTCGTTAAGCGGCAAGGCATGGTACGACCGTCTGGATACGGAATCGCGCCAGCGTTTGGCCGGCCTCGGGCGGGGCATGCTACAGGTCATCATAAGGTACGCCAACGAACCGGCGGGACGGGACGAGACCATGGCCATGGCCAGGGACGTCGGCCAGGACTTCGGACGGACTCTAGCCCACCTAGGACTTCCGCTGACCGATTCGGTTGAAGCTTTTCTGCTGCACCGTGACCCGATCATGAACGCGGCGACTCACCTCATGAAAAAGAAGGGGACGCTGACCGGCCGTTTTGTCGAAGCGATCCCGCTGATGGCGCAGGTCATGGACGAGGCCCTGGTCTCGCTGGTGGCGGCGCACCAGCAGCACCAGGCAGTCCAGGGACGAAATACGCGGCAATCCAATCGCTAGATCCGGATCTTTGATTACATGAAGGAGGAATCCCCAGTGGCACCATGGACATCACAAGATAACAAACAGACAGGACGAATGTTACGTGTTGGCGCAGCCCTGATCGCGGGACTGTTCATCGTCCTGGCCGTTGCGGCATGCGCAACCCCGGCAACAACGACAACCACCACCAGCACCCCGCCGGCCACCGTGGCCGCCACCACCTATCCGGTGACGGTCACCGACCTGCTCGGCCGTTCGGTGAAGATTGCGCAGAAACCGGCGCGCATCGTCACCCTGCTCCCCACGGCCACCGAGACACTTTACCAGGCGGGCGGAACCGCCATCGGGCGGGATAGCTCTTCCAAATATCCCGCCGGAGTTGAGACACTGCCGGCAGTGGGAGGCGCCTACAATCCCACTATGGAGTCGATAGCAGCGCTGACGCCAGACCTGATCATTATTGAAGCGCTGTCCCAGGAAAGGTTGATCCCGGCCCTGGAGAAGCTGGGGGCCAGCGTGCTCGCCGTCCGAGCGGCCTCGCCGGATGATGTGTATGTCAGCCTGACCCTGGTGGGAAAGGTAATCGACAAGAGCGAGACGGCGGCAAAAGCGATCGCCGGTATCACGGCCCGGATCGACGCCGTCAAGAAGGCCACCCGCTCCGGGCGGAGCGTCCTCGTGCTCATCTCTGATGCCAACCGAAACATCTACGCCGCCAAACCGGCCTCTTATCCCGGGGCCCTGCTGGCCATGTTGGGGCAGACCAATCCGGCGTCGACCATCGCCGATTCCGGACCATACCCCGGGTTTGGTCTCCTCACCGGCGAACAGGCACTGGCCATGAATGCCGATGTCATCCTCACCATCTCCCCCGCACCCGCACCCGCCCCCAAGCTGTCCGATTCGCTGGCGCAGGTCCCCGGTTTCAACCAGATGGCAGCGGTAAAAGGCGGTAAAGTCAAAGAGCTCGACCCCGTCCTGTTCTTACAGGCGCAGGGTCCGCGAATCGCCGATGCGGCGGAGCAGATGGCAGGAATTCTTAACCAGGTCGCCCCGTGAAACGGCTGCCCCTGGTCCTGGGCGGACTCATGGTACTGCTGGCGGCGGGAGTGTTCATGGGGCTCGCTTTGGGTCCGGTGAAGATTGACTCCCACCGCCTCCTCTCCGCCCTGGCGGGTTCGGGAGACGCGGTCGCCCGTACCCTGGTCTGGGACTTGCGGTTGCCCCGGGTGGTGGCCGCGCTGCTGGCGGGGTCCTGTCTGGGAGTGGCGGGCTGCCTGTTGCAGAGCGCCACCCGCAACCCGCTGGGGGACCCGCAACTCTTCGGACTGGGTGGCGGCGCGGCGGTGGTGCAGGCCCTGGCCATGGCGGGCATAGTGACGTCCAGCGCCTGGGGACTCCCGGCGCTATCGGTGGCCGCTTCGTTGACCGGCGCCGGCGTTATCTCATTCTTCGCTTCCCGCCAGGGCCTGTCGCCGGCGCGTCTGGCCCTGATCGGAGTTTCACTCTCCGCCCTGGCGGCAGCGGTGACCACCGGCATACTGGCGGGGGCACGCGTCTTCAGTTCGCAGTCGCTAACCTTCGTTGGGGGCAGCTTCGCCAACCGGGGTTGGCAGGATGTCGTGCCGGCGCTGCCCTTCGCCGGGCTCGGGGTGCTTCTGGCATTGCCCACAGTGGGCAACCTGAACGCCCTGGCCCTTGGGGACCAGGTCGCCGCCAACCTGGGGGCCCGGCCGGCCCGTACCCGGACCATGGCGATCGCGGCCTCCGGCATATTGGGCGGGGCGGCGGTGGCCATCGCCGGTATGGTCGGCTTCGTGGGCCTGCTGGTCCCGCATATGGCGCGATTACTGGTCGGTCACGATGTACGGGGAACTTTCTTGGTTTCAATACTACTTGGCGCCGTCGTGACTCTCTTTGCCGACCAGGCGGCCCGGCTGGTTTTCATGCCGTCAGAAGTCCCGGCCGGACTGTTCACCGCTTTGATGGGCGCCCCCTTGATGATGTACGTGGCGAGGCGTACCCTGTGGAACTGAACATAAAGGGTCTATCGTTCAACCGGCACGGGCAACGGGTGCTGGACAACATCTCGGCCACCATTCCAGCCGCCGGCCTTACCTGTCTCCTCGGCACAAATGGGGCCGGCAAGACGACCCTGCTCCGTATACTCTGCGGCGAACTGAGACCGGTATCGGGCACTTTCTTCATCGGTGACGTCGATGCCGGCGCCCTGGCACCGAAAGACATCTCACGGCACTTCGCCATCATTCCGCAGAAATCGCCGGCACCGCCTTACCTGACGGTGTCGGAGATGGTGGCTCTGGGGCGGTTTCAGCCGCGGCGGGCGCTATGGTGGAGATTGAACGGTGATGACCGGAAGAAGATGAGCGTTGCCATCGACCGGTGCCAGATCGCCGGGTTCGCCGACCGGAAGGTGGCCGAGCTGTCGGGTGGCGAACAGCAGCGCGTCTGGCTGTCATTTGGATTGGCTTCCGACAAGAGCTTCCTGGTACTCGACGAAACGCTGGATGGCATGGACGTTTTTGCCAAGCGGGCTTTCTTCCGTCTCCTGAGGGAGATCGCGCGGGAAGGAAAAGGGGTCATTCTGGCAACCCACGACCTGTCCATGGTCACCGAATGGGCCGATAAGGTGGTTGCCTTGAGGCAGGGCAGGATCGTCTACCAAGGCGGGCCAACTGCGGACGTTGAGGCATTGCTAGGCGAAGAGGCCCCGGCCAGGGGCTAAACCATCTTGCTTTTCCACCTTCCGGTGCTGAAATATATGGTGTAGATAATGGCTGCCCCAACGGTACCGGCCACGATCCCCCAACGCACTCCGTACACCCCGAGACCGGTAATCCGCGGCAGGAAATAGGCTAGGGGTATCTGCATCAGCCACATGTTCACCAGCATGATGACCATCGGGACCACGGTATCGCCGGCGCCGTTGACACACTGCTGGAAAACGTTGGTCAGACCCATCACTACCCAGTTGGCGCAGGCGATCCTGAGGAAGAGACTGGCCACGGCGACCAGGCCCGGGTCGGAATCGAAGATCCGGACAATGTTTTCCGCCCAGATCAGTACGGCCACGGAAACAAGCATGAAAGCTCCGGACAAGAACCCCGCAGCCAGCCAGCCGGTCCGCTCCGCCCTCCCCGGCTGACGGGCTCCCAGGTTCTGCCCGGCCAGGACGCCGGCGGCTTGCCCCACCCCCATGGCAGGCATCTGAAGAAACATCTCCACCCGCTGGTTAAGGGAATGGGCGGCCACGGCCAGAGTGCCGAAAGGTCCGATTATCACGACCAGCACCAGGTTACCGAGCGTCCTTTGCATGGCAGCGACCGAAGCCGGAATCCCCACCTTTAACAAGCGCCAGATCGTGCTGAAATCGATTCGGAAATGCCTGAAGTTCAGATGCAGCCGGGTGCGGCCGCTGGAAAGAAACCACAGGCCGAGTCCGGCCCCAATCCCCTGGGAAAAGACAGCCGTGGTGGCCGCGCCGGTAACGCCCATCTTGGGGAATATCCACAGGCCGAAAATAAGCAGGGGGCAAACGGCGATGTGGACGAATCTGAAGAAGACGGCGATCCACATCGGCGTACGCGAATCACCCGATGCCTGCATGATGCTCTCGGTCATGTTGCGGAAAGACATGGTCACCATTCCGATGAAGTTGATGCTCAGGTAGGGGGCGCCCAGGGCGACGACATCGCCCCCCACCCCGATCAACCTCATGATCGACCGGGCGTAGAAATGACCGATGGCGGCCATCATCAGGGAATAGGCGAGACTGATGACGACGGCTTGCCGGGCAATGTGGTTCGCCCCCTCGATATCGCCGGCGCCGATGAACCGGGCAACCATAGCTCGCAAGCCCTGATACAGCCCCATGGTAAGCGAATTGGCCAACTGAACGACCATGCCGGAGACGCCAACCGCGGCAATAGCGGCCGCGCCGAGCTTGCCGACCCATATCATGTCGATGGTCGGCCCCAGCATATTGAGGCTGCCGCCCACTATCATCGGCCAGGAGAGGGACAGAAGGTTCCCGGTGATGCTGCCTTTTGTCCAATCCCGGCCTCGCGCTGCCCGGCTGGTCAATGAAATGCTCGATGCATCGCACTCACCGGCCCGTGACGGGTCCTGAGCATACCGCCAATTCTACCTCGAATGGGATGTCCCGACAACGCAAGTGCGCCCGGCATCGCTGCGCCGCTCCGGGAACGGTGCCATCCTGATCGATGGCACGGGTCCTGAACGTGCAATATTTATCGAAAACGGCTATGCTGGTCGAGTCCGGCTTGTGGAGGGTCCCTCGGCATGAAGAAGAAGGTCGCCTTAGTGCTGGCGGCTGCCGCATTTCTGTACGTTAGTCTGTCGTTTGTGGGCGGGGCACTGGCGATGCGGATCCCCCGCCTTCCCCTGGGCGGTTCGCCGGCTTCGGTTGGCCTCTACTACGAAGACGTGTCCTTCCCCGCCCGCACTGATGGCACCGTCCTGAAAGGCTGGTACCTACCGGGCAAGGGAGAGTCTGCCATCATCGTGGTGCACGGGGGCACTCAGACCCGGGTGGATGCGATCGTCGGTACGCTGGGGCTGGCCCGGGACCTGGTGCGGAAGGGATATGACCTGTCTGCTGTTCGACCTGCGGGGGCGAGGCGAATCGGGGGGGAGGGGGCGGGCGATGTCGAATATCGAACGCCGACATCGGCGGCGCCGTCGACTATCTGAATCGCCGAGGCTACCCGGAGGGCAGCGTCGGGATCATCGGCTTCTGTTCCGGGGCGGCCGCGGCAGCGATCTACGCCGGCCGAATCCGGCATCGGCGCCCTGGTGCTCGATGGCGCCTTCCCGACGGTGGCCGGCATGGTCGTATCCGAGGCGGTCGCCGCGCATGTCCCGAAATTCGTGGTGGAAATGTTCATTCCAGGGTTGACGGTGACCACCAGGATCATGTATGGTTTTGTCCCGACAGACCCGGTGGACGTGATTCCCCGGATTGAGCGTCCGATCTTCTTCATTCACGAACAAGACGACAATACGGTGTCGTGGCAGGACACTACCCGGCTCTTCGGCGCCTCGACCAACCCCGGGAACGAGATCTGGGAGGTCAATTCCGTCGAACACAGCCAGGGCTACCAGAAGTATCCAGTGGAATACGTGGAGCGGTTGGACAGCTTCTTTTCCCGATCACTGGTGAGGCAAGAACCGTGAGGGGGCTCAACATCACGCCGCCCAAAGGTGGTGAGCCTGATTACTATAGTGAAGTCAAGGCCTTGCCGGGGCCAAATTGCGGGGGACCTCCTGTTTTGGGTCATAGGGTCTGCCAGTCTTGAGAACCGCATAGATGATGGGCAAGAGCTTGCGAGCAACGGCGACTATTGAGTGCATCTTCTTCTTGCCGCGGCGGTCTTCCGCCGGTCCACCGGCACATGGTGTATCGATCTCAACCGAATGGCGCCTTCAACCCGGGTGCTGACCCGCAGCTTGGGCCGTTTGGCAATTTCCCCGGGGCCCTCCCCGCGGCGGTTATAGGCTGGTAATACCCGGGACCGCATCCCGCTGCCGACAGTCCAGTGTTGCAGCGCTGCCCCCCCAGATACTAGACTAATGGAGTCGGAGGACTGCGTCCTTTGATACTTCAGGATATTTCGGATCACCATTATTGCCTGCGCCCGAACGGCATCTGAGAGTCAAGAGAGCATGGTAGATTGACAGCATGAAATTGAAAAGGCGAATCCTTGCCGCTTTGTCTGCCCTGGTGCTGGCAGTTAACCTCTGCCTGTTAATCTCCACCCCTGCCCGCGCCGCCTCCAGTGACGCTGAGATCCTTACTTACAGTCTACCGGGTCAGACCGGGCCGGCCATTATCACCAGCGGGCCGGCGACAATTGCCGTCACTCTGCCGTTCGGCAGCGTCGTGACCGCTCTTGTCGCCACCTTCACCACCTCGGCCAATACTACTTCGGTCGCTGTGTCAGGGGCCAATCAGACGAGTGCCGTGACGCCCAATGACTTCACCAACCCCGTCACCTACCAGGTAACCGCCGAAGACGGCACTACTGTGAAGAGTTGGGTGGTGACGGTGACGGTAGCCGCGCCTTCGAATGTGGCGACTTTGGGTAATCTGACGATCAGTCAAGGAACGCTGACCCCGGTTTTCGCGTCCGCGACCGCCAACTACACGGCCACCGTGGCCAACGGCGTAGCTTCGATGACGGTGACCCCGACCGTCAGTGAGGGCCATGCTACCGTGACCGTCAATGGCCAGACCGTCATCAGCGCCTCGCCCTCCCAGTCCCTCAGTCTGAACGTCGGCGCCAACACCATCACTATCGTGGTGACTGCCCAGGATGCCACCACCAGGACCTACACCATAACCGTCACCCGGGGGGCGGCGCCGCTATCCAACGACGCTACCCTGGGTAATCTGACGATCAGTCAAGGAACGCTGACCCCGGTTTTCGCCTCCGCGACCGCCAACTACACGGCCACTGTTGCCAACGGCGTAACTTCGATGACGGTGACCCCGACGGTCAGTGAGGGCCATGCTACCGTGACCGTCAATGGCCAGACCGTCATCAGCGCCTCGCCCTCCCAGTCCCTCAGTCTGAACGTCGGCGCCAACACCATCACTATCGTGGTGACTGCCCAGGATGCCACCACCAGGACCTACACCATAACCGTCACCCGGGGGGCGGCGCCGCTATCCAACGACTCTACGCTGAGTAATCTGACGATCAGTCAAGGTACGCTGACCCCGGTTTTCGCGTCCGCGACCGCCAACTACACGGCCACTGTGGCCAACGGCGTAACTTCGATGACGGTGACCCCGACCGTCAGTGAGAGCCATGCTACCGTGACCGTCAATGGCCAGACCGTCATCAGCGCCTCGCCCTCCCAGTCCCTCAGTCTGAACGTCGGCGCCAACACCATCACTATCGTGGTGACTGCCCAGGATGCCACCACCAGGACCTACACCATAACCGTCACCCGGGGGGCGGCGCCGCTATCCAACGACGCTACGCTGAGTAATCTGACGATCAGTCAAGGTACGCTGACCCCGGTTTTTGCGTCCGCGACCGCCAACTACACGGCAACTGTGGCCAACGGCGTAGCTTCGATGACGGTGACCCCGACGGTCAGTGAGAGCCATGCTACCGTGACCGTCAATGGCCAGACCGTCATCAGCGCCTCGCCCTCCCAGTCCCTGAGTCTGAATGTCGGCGCCAACACCATCACCATCGTGGTGACTGCCCAGGATACCACCACCACCGGACCTACACCATGACCGTCACCCGGGGGCGGCGCCGCTATCCAACGACGCTACCCTGAGTACTCTGACGATCAGTCAGGGTACGCTGACCCCGGTTTTTGCGTCCGCGACCGCCAACTACACGGCCACCGTGGCCAACGGCGTAGCTTCGATGACGGTGACCCCGACGGTGAGTGAGAGCCATGCTGCCGTGACCGTCAATGGCCAGACCGTCATCAGCGGCTCGCCCTCCCAGTCCCTGAGTCTGAATGTCGGCGCCAACACCATCACCATCGTGGTGACCGCCCAGGATGCCACCACCCGGACCTACACCGTTACCGTCACCAGGTCGGGACCCGGGGTGACGATAGGCGCCGTATCACCTTCAACGGGTCCGACGACCGGTGGTACCCCGATCACGATCACCGGCGTCAGCTTTACCGGTGCCTTGTCGGTGACCATCGGTGGTAATACGGCCGCTTTCACGGTTACCGATGGTACTCATATCGCTGCGACCACTCCAGCCGGCGCGGCGGGGCCGCGGGACGTGGCGGTTACCACCCCCGCCGGCTCTGCGACTCTGACAGGCGGCTTCACTTACGTTGCGCCATCCGTTGGCGGCGGCTCCGGGGTTGGGGGCGGGGGTGGGGGCGGCGGGGCGGTGCCGACCGGTCCGGGCATTACCAGCCTCGCCCCTTACATCACCAGCGACGGCCTGTTCAGCCTGGCGGCCACCGCCGCTTCGGATGATGGAAAGGCAAAGCTGAGTATCGGCAGGGGGGTGCTGGCCAAGGCCACAGACGGCAGCGCCCTCAGGTCGGTCAGCATCCAGCCCGTGGCAAGTCCGCCGGCACCGCCGGCGGACAGCCAGATTATCGGACTGGCGTACGAACTGGGCCCGGCAGGGGCTACCTTCAACCCGGCGGTCACCCTGACATTAACCTACGACCCGGCCAAGTTACCGGCCGGACTGGACGAGAAGAACCTGGTCATGGCCACCTGGGATGCCGCGGCCGGCAAGTGGATTGAACTGCCGACAACGGTCGACCCCGTAGCGCACACGCTGTCGGTAACGATCGGACACCTCAGCACGTTCGCGGTGGTGGCGCACACCCGGGCCGCGTCTTTCAGCATCGCCGATCTCAGCATCTCGCCGGCCGAAGTGCCGGGTGGGGGGCAGGTGAGCATCGGGGCGTCGGTCCGGAACACCGGCGATCTCGGGGGCACGTACACCGTGGAGCTCAAGGTCAACGGCCAGGCGGAGTCCAAGCAGACCGTCACCGTCGGGGGCAACGCCGCTCAACCCGTATCCTTCACCGTGGTCAGGGATACCCCGGGCAGTTACGAGGTCAGCGTGGGTGGCCTGTCGGGCGTCTTCAAAGTGGCTGCTCCCCCGGCATCGGCCGCCGTTTTCAAGTTGAAGTCACTGACTGTTGAGCCGGGCATCGTCAATCTAGGTCAGGATGTCATCATCAGCGTAGTAGTTGATAATACCGGAGGCACCGCCGGCACTGGTCCGATTGTCCTCAAGGTTGACGGCGCGCTGGTCGAGACCCGCGAGGTCGTCCTGGCTCCCGGGGCCAGCCAGAAGGTCGGCTTCACCTACTCCGGTCAACCCGCCGGCGTAAGGAAGGTGAACGTCAACGGACTGGATGGGGCGTTCACCGTTCGGCCCCTCGCCCGGCCTCGGACGTCCTCGCCGATAAACTGGTGGCTGGTTGGAGGAATCATCGCCGTCATCGTACTTGCGGCGACCCTTGTCACCCTGACCGTGAGACGGCGGGCATTGGACATTTGACCCGTTCGGCTTTTGCAGACGAGGTCGACTCATGGTCATTCCTGTCGAAGATGGTCAACGCTTTGATCCGCGCAAGCAGTAATCCAGGTGGGTGAGGCGCGGATGGCCTGGTCTCCGGGATAGGTGGTCTCCGCAGTGCAGGGGGACGACCATTCTCCACTGCGCTCCGAAGAGGACAACCACAGGGGGTCAGGCCCGGCCATGACGGTGACGAGGATGGGTGGTCTCCGAAAGAGGTGGTCTCCGGAGTAAGGGGGACAACCATTCTCCGCTGCGCTACAAAGGGGACGATCACCTTCGGGGGGTGTGCACTGCGTTTCGAAGCAGAAAGGAATAAGAAAGTGGTTTCAGACAAGCATTGAAGGCGCTTGCGTGGGGACGTCAGATAGCTGAAGGGATCATGGCGGTCCAGCCGGTGTTTGCGGTGCCGGTCTACTTCTCGGTGCTCTCCGGTGCTCCGCCACTCTGGCTCGGCCTGACGATCGCCATCATTCCCCTGGGGTTTCGCTTCTGGCTGACCCGCCGCCTTATTCCTCGGACGCCATTCGACGTGCCCATCCTGATCTTCATCCTGGGCTTACTGATGGGGCTACTGGTGGCCGCGGACAAGGGGGTGGCGGTGGGGGCGCTGGGTTCCACCTGCGCCTCGATGCTCATCTACTATGGGCTCGCCGGCAACGGTAACCGGGGGAAACGCTACTGGCTCTGGGTGGGGGGCGTCATCTGTTTCATTACGTTGGTGCTGGGGCTATGGTTCTTCTCCGAAGGCACCCAGCGGATCATGGCTTACAACGCCTGGTTCTTCAAGCTGTTTGAAGGGCTACCCAGGACGGGCGGCAACGTGCTCCAGTTCAACAGTCTCGGTTCTCTACTGGCGGTGGTCGTACCGGCGCTGTTCGGGGTGGCGCTTTTCAATAACCACGGGCGGCTGCGCGTGGCGGCGCTGGCGCTGGGGCTGGTCTTTTTCGGGATGCTCGTTCTGTGCGCCAGCGGCGGCGGTTGGGCTGCGGCGGCCGTCGGGCTGGGGGTGGTACTGGTGTTGTGGCGAAGGTGGATGGCCTGGGTCGTCGTCCCGGCGGCCGGTATTGCCGGCGGGGCGGCAGTGACGTTATACCACCAGACCACATGGCTGCAGCAGACCTTTGCGACCAGTTCGCTCGCCGGCCGGGCAACACTTTGGGCCAATACTCTTGACTTCATGCGCGGCCGGCACTTGATCACCGGCATCGGACTGGGAAGCTGGACGGATTCATACCGGCAGTTTATCGGGGAGATTCAGACACATGTTCACAATACCTATCTGCAACTCTACACCGACACCGGCTTGCTTGGCATCCTGGCCATGGTCGCGGCGGCCGTCATCTTCGTGCGCCTCGCGGCGAGGATGCTCGCATCGTCGCGCCATGACCCGCGTTACGGCATCGCCATGGGCATGATCGGAGCCTCTATTGCCGGCGCCGTAATGGGGATTTATGAAGTGACGACCACGGTGACGGTGTTTGAAGGTACCGCTTACCTCTACATCAG
>CAVTJN010000023.1:0-8471 GCA_963735055.1 uncultured Chloroflexia bacterium
TGAAGATCGGTTGACATAACAATAGGATAAGCCAATTCCGAAGAAGACTCTCAGTACCGGGATCCCGCAGGAACGTGTTTTCCTTATTGGTGTCTCCTCGGGCCACGCAGGGGCGGATGATTGGACCCCCGGGGCATCACTGGACGAACTGGAGCAACTGGCCATCACCGCTGGGGCGGTTGTTGTCGGCCGGATGTCACAGCGGCTGTCGTCGCCTTCGAAGACCTCCTATATTGGGGCCGGCAAGCTGGAAGAACTTGTGGCCCTCAGAGTTGGTTCAGAGTATGACGTCGTCATCGCAGACGATGAACTGACTCCTTCACAACAGCGATACCTTGAAGATAAGCTGGACACAAGGGTCATAGATCGCGTTGCTCTCATCCTTGACATTTTTGCCGCTCGAGCGAGTACTCGGGAGGGCCGTCTACAGGTGGAGCTTGCGCAGCAAGTGTACCGTTACCCGCGCCTTGCGGGCCAGTGGAAACACCTGGAGAGGCTCGGCGCGGGGATTGGCACCAGGGGTCCCGGCGAATCGCAACTTGAGACGGACCGGCGGTTGGTCCGGGCGAAAATACATCGGCTTGAGACGCAGATCGAGGACGTCCGCAAGCAACGCGGGCTCTACCGGCAGCGGAGAAAGGAGAGCGCAATCCCGGTCGCAGCGATCGTCGGCTATACCAACGCCGGTAAGAGTACGCTGTTCAACGCTTTGAGCGAGGCCGGTGTCCTGGTCGAGAACAAACTCTTCGCCACGCTCGACCCGACGACGCGTCGGGTTCATCTCCCCGGAAACGGAGCCATATTGCTGACGGACACTGTAGGTTTCATACGCAAGCTTCCCCCGACCATCGTAACCGCGTTCAGGGCTACCCTCGAAGAGTTAACGGAGGCCGACGTTCTGCTTCACGTGGTTGACATATCGTCACCGCATTCTCTTCAGCAAAGCAAGGTGGTCGAGGAGACTCTCGTCCAACTCGAGTTGGACGACAAACCCCGGATCGTGGTTCTGAACAAGATCGATCTGCTGCTTCCCTCTGAAGCAACGATGACCGAGGACGAGGCTTTGGGCTACCTGTCGGACGCGGAAGTGGCCGGTCCGCCCGCAGAGCATACGGTGCTTGTCTCGGCGGTCAAGAAGTGGGGTCTTGGGTCGTTGATGGCGGCGATCAAAGGATCTGTGACCCAAGGCCGGCACTAGTCATCCGGCAGCCGCCGGCAAGGCTCCTCCCAGCCCCGATTATCGGTCCACCCCCGTAATTCTGCCTCCAGCATAATTGATGCCCTCCCAGAACGCGTTCCAGAGGGGGCATACTCAAAAGAAGACAGCAACTTGACATAAAACAGCACTGCCTTGCCGGTGAGCGCGAGATAACGGGCGAAGTGCGGTTACACTATGCCTGTCGCGGTCGATTGGACCTTTTCGGACAACACCGCGTTCGACTGATGTCGATCGAAATCGGTCATTGTCGAGACCGAATGAGACACTGCGTTGTGCGAATCATGGTGATGTCGCAGGAGCGGGGAGAAGCGTTTTGGCCGTAGCTTGGTTGGTATCATGCTGCGATACGGGAGTGTTATTATGTCAAGCGTATCTTGTTGAATGGGGCCCATACTTCGCACAATATATGTTATGTCACACGATAGCGAGAAAGCGATGGCCATGGGGTAACCGACTGACGTCTCTTCGGCGGCGGCTAATCTCGGCAGTTGGATATCCCCAGACATTGGGGTTCGCGGGTCAACCAATCTCCGGTGGCGGCAGGTTGGACTGTTGAATAGCGGTCTGGTATTGAGAGGATTTGGCGGCCACTGACCCAAGTTGTTCCCTTGCCTGGCGGGCAAAATTTCTGAGTGTTAGAACTTCGGCCAGGAGACCGTCGGCCCTTTGCTGAAGGACTGCGTTTTCTTGACGTAAGCGTGCGGCTTCGCCAGCTTCCTGGATGACGTGAATCACCCAGTCGCTCATGCGATCGAACGTCGGGTAGCCCCCAGGAGGTGGGATACACTGGGGCGTGTTAGCGGCGGGTGCGTCCGTGCCTTTTTGGGGCAAGGTGGGGTTGTCGGGTGGTGTGGCTGCGCTTTGAGCCGCGCCGCCGTGTGATAGTGCCTGCAAGCGGCCATCTTTGATCATGGCCTTCCTGAGCAGGTTGACCGCCTGGCGCGAAGTCCCAAATCTGGAGGCGATGTTGCTGTCGGTTTCGGCAGCTCTGAACATTGCCAGTGCGATGTCCTTGTCGATTCTTGACATGCTTGACACGTAGGTTGCTCCTTGCTTGCTTGTTACTTGCCGCAAGTATAGCAGTGCTAGCAAGGTGGTGTCAAGGTTCGTTGGCAAGGTCGTCGACGGTTGCAGTGCGGGTGTAACCCGCCAGGAAGAAGTTGGCCGCGCGCCTGCGCCAACATCATGTTAAGCATTCTCAAGGTGTGCGGGGGGTCGGGCAAGCAGCATGAGAGGGATTGCAGGCAGCGTGATCAGGGCGAAGATGGTCCACGCGAGTTGGTAGCTGCCGGTGCTGTCAAATATCCAGCCGGCCAGCACCGGGCTGATCAACCCCCCGGCCATGCTGACCA
The DNA here is from genome assembly GCA_963735055.1 of uncultured Chloroflexia bacterium. Lineage (GTDB taxonomy): Bacteria > Chloroflexota > Dehalococcoidia > Dehalococcoidales > UBA2162 > JBBITI01. The sequence goes on from CAVTJN010000023.1 coordinate 2,572, forward strand.
CGCCGCTGAGTCCCATGATGGTGCCGAAATTCCTGGTGCCGAAGTAGTCAGCCATCAAAGCCGGCCGCAACGGAATCGGCCCGCCGTAGCCTGGCCCGAAGGTGAGGAGGAAGAGAACCAGCAGCCATAATCGGTCGGCGGATATCGTGGAAAAGACGAAGAGCCCCACAGCCTGGAGCCCCAGCGATGCCGCGATCAATAACCGCTTGTTTGAAAAGTCACCGAGCAAGCCGAAGCCGATCCGTCCGATGAGACTGCAAAGGGTCATGCCGGTCACGGCGAGAGCCGCAATCGTCGTCTGCACGTTAACGCTTTCGAGGTAAGGTACGATGTGGACCATCACCGCGCTGGTCCCAATCTGTTGGAAGAAGGCCCCGGATGCCAGGAACCAGAAGCTGGACGTCCGTAGGGCCGACCTTGCAGTCATCCCGTTGGTCGTCCCCTCGTCGATCTCCTTGACCTGCGCTGTTTCTGCCGGGGTGCCGGCGCCATCCGGAAGATAGCCGTATGGTTCCGGCCGGTGCCGCATCACCAGACTCAACGGCAGCACCGTGAGCCACAGCCCAATGCCGGTGAAGAACAGCGTCTGTTGCCAACCGAAACGGCTGTTCAGCATTGCCAGCAATGGTACCAGAAGGCCGCACAACCCTGGCCCGATGAAAGCTATTGTCAGAGCCCGGCTCCTCTTCTTGTTGAACCAATTGGCAATGGCAACGTTGCTCATCATGCCGGAGGCAAAGCTGGAACCAGTGGCGATTATCACGAACGTCCCGTAGAAGCCCCAGAGCGAAGTGATTCGGCTCATCAATATGAACCCGACCCCCACCACAACCCACCCTGCCATCATCAACCTGCGCGGGCCGAATCGGTCCACCATGTAGCCCGCGATCGGTCCCATGATTCCGCCCTCGAGGCGCTGCAGAGTAAAGGCGACCGACGTGACGGTTGCGTTCCACCCGAAAGTCTCTCTGATGGGGTTGAAGAAGACGGTAAAGCCGTAGTAGAAAGTCCCGCCTCCGAAGAAGTGCATGAGGGCGGCGGAGAATGCGATCCACCAACCGTAGAACAAACGCCTTTTCCTGGGCGTATCCGGCTGGCCGCCCGCTGGTCCGGGCATGGTCATATCATTAACGAATACCGGGGATGACTTCCCGGTCCCTTCATACTTAAGTCGGCTAGCATTATATGTCAAACGCCCTCACCTCACAAATATCGCTCGCGTCGATGACCATCCGGAGCACTGTTTGGACAGCAGCGGCATTGAGAAGGACGAATCGTTCGGCTATCATACAGTGCAATGAACGAGACGGTTGCGGATCTTGTCGCCAGTACCGCCCGGGCGTTGGTGGCCGCGGAGTACGCCATCGCGCTTACGGGGGCGGGCATGTCCACGGAGTCCGGGATCCCTGACTTTCGTGGTCCGTCCGGGATCTGGACCCGCGATCCGGGGGCCGAGAGACGCGCTTACCAGAGCTACGAACGGTTCCTCGAGAACCCCGAAACCTGGTGGAAGGACAGACTCGGCAGCCGCGGCCCGGGCTTGGGCAATCTTTGGGACATGAAACCCAACCTGGGGCATATGGCACTCGCGGATCTGGAAAAGGACGGGGTGCTCAAGTGCGTCATCACCCAGAACATCGATGCCCTTCACGTGAAGGCGGGCTCAAGCCGCGTCCTCGAGTACCATGGCAATTTCATGAAACTCAGATGCACGTCGTGCGGCGCGCGGTACTTTCGCGAGGAATATGACCTGGAGAAGCTGAGCCGGGAGGGCCTCCTTCCACCAAGGTGCCCCCGGTGCAAAGGGGTAATGAAATCGGACACCGTGTCCTTCGGCGAACCGATTCCCTCTGACGTCGCCCGCGCGAGCGCAGATGAGGCGGAGCGGTGTGATTTCATGCTGGTCTGCGGAACCTCAGCGGTCGTGTACCCGTTCGCCAGCCTTCCCGCAATAGCTCACCAGCGGGTTGGCGTGACCATCGTTGAGATCAACGCCGAACCCACCTCACTGACGAATGAAGGCATATCCAGCTATATCATTCGAGGTAAGACCGGGGTGATATTGCCGGCCATTGTCGAGGAAGTGCGGCGGCTTAGACACCGATAGTGGCGATGGAGATTTTGTCGGTGGTCAACGGCACCAGTCTTACGCTCCGTCTTGGCGACATCACCACGGAGTCCACGGACGCTATCGTGAACGCGGCGAACCCGGGCCTGATGGGCGGGGGCGGGGTCGATGGGGCGATTCACCGGACGGGGGGTCCGGCCATCGTTGAAGAATGCATGAAGATTGTCGCCAGGCAGGGCCGCCTGCCGGTCGGCAACGCCGTCATCACCTCGGGGGGCAGACTAAGAGCTAAATACGTTATTCATACAGTCGGTCCGATCTGGCGCGGCGGCGACCATGGCGAAGCTGGCCTCCTGGCGAGTGCCTATACGGAGAGTCTGAAGCTGGCCGCCAGTAAAGGGCTGAAGAGCATAGGCTTCCCGTCGATAAGCACCGGCGCCTATGGCTACCCCGTCGCCGAGGCGGCCAGTGTTGCCCTGCGGGCGGTTGTCTCGTATCTTAGGCGGCAGGCTACTTCTGTCAAAGAGGTGGTCTTCGTGCTCTACGGGGGACCGGCGCTTGCCACCTACCAGGAGACGCTGAAGAGAGTCCTGGCTGAAGAGGCATGAGGCAGGTCGTGCCGGACCGCGGTCCTATCGGCTGTCCAAAGAGCTCCTCAATGCCCCAACAAGAGCCCGCACATCGTTCTTCCAGTCACCGCCATCCATGAGTTGCACCAGTCTGCTGCCGACTATGATGCCGTCGGCGTACCGGGAGACATCCCGGGCCTGAGCAGCGGTCGATATGCCGAAACCGACGCACACCGGCAATCTGGTTACTTTCTGCACCCGGCGGGTAAACGCCTCAAGATACGGGGGCAGCGCGCTTCTGGCACCGGTCACGCCGGCGACCGATACGAGGTAGATGAATCCCCTGGAGTGCTCGGCGACCAACCCGATGCGCTCGCTGGTGCTCGTCGGGGCGACCATGTAGATGAGGTCGATGTTCCTCTCCCGCGTCAGCGACTCGAGTCTAGCTCCCTCCTCTGGAGGCAGGTCAGGAACGATTAGCCCACTGACGCCCGCGGTCGAACACTCATCGACAAACGCGTCGAGTCCAAGGGCCAGGACCGGGTTGAAGTAGCTCATGAACACCAGCGGGACATCGGTCTTCTGTCGGATTCTTCCGGCGGCGTCGATACAAGTCCGCGGCGTGACACCGTTATGTAAAGCGTGGAAGCTCGCTTTCTGAATCGTTGCGCCGTCGGCAAGCGGGTCAGAAAAAGGAATTCCCAGCTCCACGATGTCACAGCCTGACTCGGCCAGGAGTGAAACGACCTCCACGGTTGCCTCAACTGATGGATAGCCGACGGTCACGTATGGTATTAGCGCTTTGTGGCCATTCCTGAAGATATCTGAAACGATACTCACAGCTGTACCCCAAGCGCTCCGGCAACTATGCCCATATCCTTGTCACCCCTGCCGGAAAGGTTAACAACGACTAGCTGGTCACTGGCCAGTGATGGCGCCAACTTGAGGGCGTAGGCGACCGCGTGGGCGGATTCCAGTGCCGGCGTAATGCCTTCAACTTGGCAGAGCACCTGGAACCCATCCAGCGCTTCTCGGTCATCAACCGATACGTACGTGGCGCGGCCGTTGTCTTTCAAGTAGCTGTGCTCCGGCCCGACCCCCGGGTAATCCAGTCCCGCCGATATGCTGTGGGTCTCCAGAATCTGTCCATCGCCATCTTGTAAGAGGTAGGACTTCGTGCCGTGGAGTACTCCCACTCTCCCTGATCCGATGGTGGCGGCGTGTTTGCCGGTTCCTAGTCCCATTCCCCCCGCCTCAACTCCCACCAGTTGGACTCCCCGGTCATCGATAAAGGGATGGAAGATGCCGATAGCGTTGCTGCCCCCCCCCACACAGGCGACGATATGGTCGGGTAGCCGTCCCGCCTGCTCGAGGATCTGACGCCTGGTCTCTTTGCCGATCACCGACTGGAAGTCCCGGACCATCATCGGGTATGGGTGCGGTCCTACCACGGATCCGAGCAGATAATACGTGTCGGCGGCGTTGGTCACCCAGTCTCGAATTGCTTCGTTGATTGCGTCTTTGAGGGTGCGGCTGCCGTTCGACACCGGCCTGACTTCGGCGTTCATGAGTTTCATGCGGAACACGTTCAGGGATTGTCGCCGCACGTCCTCTTCCCCCATGTAGACTATGCATGTCAATCCGAGCATGGCACAGACTGCCGCGGTGGCCACGCCGTGTTGCCCGGCTCCGGTTTCGGCGATGATCCTCCGCTTTCCAAGACGCCGGGCCAGCAGTCCCTGGCCCAGGGCGTTGTTTATCTTGTGGGCCCCGGTGTGGGCGAGGTCCTCGCGTTTAAGGAAGATGCGCGCCCCACCGCAGCGTTGGGTCAACCGCGCCGCGAAGTAGAGCGCCGTGGGGCGGCCGGAGTAGTCTCTGGATAGAGACTCGTATTCGGCCCAGAAAGCTGGGTCAGCGTTGGCCTCCTGGTATGCCTGGGTCATCTGCTCGAGAGCCGGCATCAGAGTCTCGGGGACGAATCTTCCCCCGTATTCACCGAAATAGCCTCGATTGTCTGGTAGCAACTAGGTCACCCCTTTTTCAACTGCCATCACCTTGTTCGGCATCAATCCTTCTCACTGCAGCGATGAACGTCCCGATTCTCGCTGGGTCTTTCTTTCCTCCGGTCTCCACGCCACTCGAGACATCAACGGCCCAGGGATGGGCTTCTTTGATCAGACCGGTCACGTTGTTTGGGTCAAGCCCTCCGGCAACCATCACCGGAAAACGGGCGGCGACAGCCTTTGCCAAGTTCCAGTCGAAGGTCTTGCCGGTTCCTCCAGAGGCGCTTCCCACCCTGGTATCCAGAAGGAAGATGGTATCCTTCTTCTTCAGAATGCGGGTCCCTTCTTCGATGGCTGCCAGCAGTTCGGCTACTGTTGTCTCCGCAGAAACGTGAAGGCTCTTAGTCATCGGTCCGTTGACACCAAGACAGTACTCCCATGGCTCGCCGCCGCTGAGCTGGGCGCGGTCCAGTCCGCAATACGCGGTGATCCGGTTCACTTCTGCCGGTGAGAACCCCGCGAACACCCCTACAGTGATAGGGCGCCGTTTCGACATCTTTGATGCGCTCGACGATTTCCAGCGCTCTCTGAGGAGTCACTCTGCGCCGGCTTTCAGCGAAGACCAACCCGATGAAGTCGGCCCCGGCTTCTGCCGCTGCCAGCGCGTCTTCAACCTCCGACAGTCCGCAGATCTTCACGAGCGTCACATCAGTTCCCTCATCCTGGCGGCAATATCTGGGGCCGACACGAGGGCTTCGCCGACGAGAATAGCGTTGACTCCACATCTTCGGATCCGGTCAACGTCGGTTCGTGTCTTGATTCCACTCTCACTCACGATTACCCGGTGCATGGGGTATGGCGGGCGTCAGGCGTTCCGTGACTCCCAGATCGACGTGAAATGTCTTCAGGTCACGGTTGTTTATTCCGATGATCCCGGCGCCGGTACCGAGCGCCGCGTCCAGCTCGGCTTCGTTGTGAACCTCCACCAGGCATGTCATTCCCAGACCATGGGTCACGCCGATCAATTCCCGGAGTTGGATCCGGTCGAGCACCGCCACTATGAGCAGCAGTGCGTCCACGCCGTGGGCTCGAGATTCGTAGATCTGATATGGGTCGAATATGAAGTCCTTCCTCAGCAAGGGAGGCTTTTCCGGCACCCAGAGCCGGTCCGATGCTGTCGAGGGCGCCCAGACTCCCATGGAAGTACTTCGACTCGGTCAACACGGAAATTGCTGCCGCCCCGTTTTCGGCATACGTTCG